>JAJFTF010000024.1 GCA_021373185.1 Betaproteobacteria bacterium
ATCCACCCGCGCCAAATCCGGCGCTTCGTTTTTCAGCCGGGACAGCAATGCATCCAGAGCGGACTCGCTGCCCTGCGCCTCGATTTCGACGCCGTCCGCATCGTTGAGCACCCAGCCGCTCAGGCCCAGTTCCAGCGCCAGACGATAAACAAACGGGCGAAAACCGACGCCCTGAACCTGCCCGCGAACGCGGATGCGTGCCGCAGCCATTCTTGCCCTTAGCCTTTGGCAGCCAGCGCGGTCTCCAGTTCGGCAAGCCGTCGCTTCAAGGTCTCCACCTCATTGGCTTTCTGTGCGAACGCCTGCTTCATCCCTGCATCCAGCCACTCCAGCCATTCGTCCATGCCCTCGCCTGTCGTCGCGGAAGTGAGGATGACGCTGATATACGGGTTAACGCGGCGCGCATATTCGATGCACAGCGGCACGTTGAAATCCAGATAGGGCAACAGGTCGATTTTATTGAGCAACATCACGCCAGCGGCAGCAAACATGTCGGGGTATTTGAGCGGCTTGTCCTCGCCTTCGGTCACCGACAGGATCGCCACCTTGTGCGCCTCGCCCAAGTCGAAAGCCGCCGGACACACCAGGTTGCCGACATTCTCGATTAGCAGCAGGCTGTCGTCCGGCAATGCCAATTTTTCCAGGGCGTGGCCGACCATGTGCGCATCGAGATGGCAGCCCTTGCCGGTATTGACCTGCACGGCAGGCGCGCCGGTAGCGCGGATGCGGTCGGCGTCGAGGCTGGTCTGCTGGTCGCCCTCGATCACCGCGATATGGCGCTTGCCCTTGAACCGCTCGATGGTGCGGGTGAGCAGCGTAGTCTTGCCGGAGCCGGGGCTGGATACCAGGTTGAGGGCGAAGATACCATGCTCGGCGAAACGGCGGCGGTTGGCCGTTGCATATTGATTGTTCTTGGCGAGGATATCCTGCTCGACCTGCACCATGCGTGTGTCGTGAGCATGCGAATGAGCATGTCCCGAGATCAGGCTGCCGTGGCCATGCTCATGAACCGGCGTGTAGGTATGGACATGCGCTTCGCCCTCGATTTTCGTTTCGCCGTCGCCGCAGCCGCAAGTTACGCACATGATCGGTTCTCCCTGTTCATTCGACTTCCAGTTCCTTTACCCGCATTTCCATGCCGCCTGTCGGCTCCACCGGACAGCCGCCGCACAGCGGGCAAGGGTCATAGCGTAGCTGGATCGCTACCGTTTTGCCACAGGAAAAACACCGTCCCTTGCCTTCGGTGGTGACAATTTCCAGGCGGGCGCCGTCCGCCAAGGTGCCTTTCATCACTGCGTCGAAACAGAAGCGCATCGCCTCTGCCTCCACCCCGGCCAGCTCGCCGATTTCCAGCCACACCGTCTTCACCCGGGAAAAATTATTGGCCTTGGCACTATCCTCGATCAGCCGGAGTACGCCATCGGCAAGCGACATTTCATGCATTTGCAACCCCGATCAACATAACAAATAAGCTGACAAAAATCAGCTCGCCGAATAAGCCTTCACAAGCTTATGTCATATGGCATATCATGCCAAAAACAGGCGATGAACAACCCCCGTCAGCGATATGGCACGGCTCGAATCATAAGCTCTGACAGGCACAATAACAACACGAAATCCGCCACATCAATTGAGACTCCATGCGACCGACACGCCAGCGCCTAATCCGTTCACTGTTCGACGAATACATCAAGATGTACGCGTCGCGCGATGACCGCCTGACAGCGCACTTCAGCGAAAATTTCAGCGGCTACACGGGTGGAGGCGGTTTTCTTGTCAAGGACAGGGACGAGTGGGTGAAAATCACCCGGCAGGACTTCGCGCAAGTAACCGGCCATGTCCGCATTGAAATGCTGAACCTTGTGATGCAAGATCTGAGCGAGGAAGTCGTGGTCGCCACCGCGCTCTTCCACATTCACCTGCCCATTCCCGAGCAAGTGCTGTCGCGTGAGGCGGTGCGGTTGACGCTGGTTTTCCGGCTGGAAGACGAAGACTGGAAGATTGCCCACAGCGGCATCTCCGTTCCGTATTACCTGGTTCGGGAAGGCGAAGTTTATCCGATCAAGGGCTTGTACGAACACAATCACGAGCTAGAGATGTTGCTCAAAGAGCGCACCCTGGCACTGCAAGAAGCCAATCGCAAACTGGATGCGCTGAACCGGGTGAGCGATCAGGTTCGCCAATATCTTGAGTGTCGATTGGACGAGGACATCGACCTGCAGACCATTGCGCAAGCACTAAACCAATCAATGCGCACCTTGGGCAGGCGGCTTAAGGAAGAAGGCACGAACTTTCTGCAAATCAAGGATAGGCTGCGACGAGATGTCGCCATGCAATTGCTGATTGAGAACAAGAAAACGGTCGAAGCCATCGCTGTGCAGATCGGCTTCTCAAGCGTGACAACGTTTCATCGGTCTTTCAAGAAATGGACAGGCACCACACCGCTGGTATATCAACGAACGGTAGGGCAATGAACTCGCATAGCTACGCAACGAAGCGAACCGCTGGCACCTTTTTTTGGCGAGCGCCCCGTCCATCTGATCTTGCCCATGCAAGGCAGTGGCCGCGATGACCCGAAAAATAATTTTGGCGTGAACTGCGAATCAATTGGCAGAATATGGCAACAACCGCGAGGGAATTTGGCGGAAAATTCTTCCTGTGACATTGCGATATTATAGCCACCCTAAATTTTTGATGTATTGGCGTAACACCCAAATTTAGAAAAAAATAAATCCAAAATTAGGCCGATAAAAATCGAGAAAACCCCATGTCGAAACATGAAACTTTTTATGACGTAATCCGCCAACGCGGCGTCTCCCGCCGCGAGTTCCTGGGGTTTTGCGCCGTCACGGCGACCACGCTGGGGCTGGGACCCGCAGGAGCCATGACGGTAGCACACGCGATGGAGACCAAGCCGCGCATTCCGGTGCTGTGGTTGCACGGCCTGGAATGCACCTGCTGCTCCGAGAGCTTCCTGCGTTCCGGCCATCCGCAGGCCAGCGAGATCATCACCAGCATGATTTCGCTCGATTACGACGATGTCATTATGGCGGCAGCGGGCGACCAGGCGGAGGAAATCGTCCACGATATCATTCGGGATTACCGGGGCGAGTACATCCTCGCCATCGAGGGCAATATTCCCCTCGCCAACGACGGCATGTGCTGCATCGTTGGCGGACGACCTTTCCGCCAGCAGTTCGACGAGGCCGCGAAACACGCCAAAGCCATCATCGCCTGGGGTACCTGCGCTTCCTCCGGCTGCGTGCAGGCGGCGCGCCCCAACCCCACCAAGGCAACGCCGGTTCATAAGCTGGTCAGCCACGTGCCGGTGATCAACGTACCCGGCTGTCCGCCCATTGCCGAGGTAATGACCGGGGTGCTGTCCTACATCCTGACCTACGACCGGCTACCCGAACTCGACAACCAACTGCGCCCCAAGATGTTCTATTCCCAGCGCGTCCACGACAAATGCTACCGCCGCGCCCATTTCGACGCCGGTCAGTTCGTCGAAAAGTGGGATGACGACGGCGCTCGTCAAGGCTGGTGCCTGTACAAAATGGGCTGCCGCGGTCCGACCACCTACAACGCTTGCGCTTCCATGGGCTGGAACGAAGGCACCAGCTTTCCGATCAAATCCGGCCATGGCTGCATCGGCTGTTCGGAGGAGGGATACTTCGATCGCGGGCCATTCTACGAGCGCCTGCCGGACATGCAGCAATGGGGCGTGGAATCCAACGCCGACAAGATCGCCGTGGCGGGCGCTGCCGTTCTCGGCAGCGCCATTGCTATCCAAACCGGCGCAACGCTGGTCAAACGCATCCTGACCGGCAAGAGCTTGAAAGACACCCCTATCGAGGACGCACCTGAAACACCAGGAAACCAAAAATAATCATGAGTCAGATCATCACACCCAACGGCTTCACTCTCGACAATTCCGGGCGCCGCATCGCCATTGACCCGGTCACCCGTATCGAAGGGCATCTGCGCATCGAGGTCAACGTCGATGGCAACAACGTCATTCGCAATGCGGTTTCCGTCGGCACCATGTGGCGTGGCCTGGAGCCGATTCTCAAGGGACGCGACCCGCGCGACGCATGGGCTTTTGTCCAGCGCATCTGCGGGGTTTGCACCGGGGTGCATGCCCTCGCCTCGGTACGCGCAGTGGAAGATGCGCTGGGCATTGCCATTCCGGCGAACGCCAACACCATCCGCAACATCATGCACCTGGCCCTTTATGTGCATGACCATCTGGTGCATTTTTACCATCTCCACGCCCTTGACTGGGTGGACGTGGTTTCGGCCCTGTCAGCCTCGCCCAAGGCGACGTCCGAACTGGCACAATCGATCTCGTCGTGGCCCAACTCTTCCCCCGGTTATTTCAGCGACGTCCAGAAAAAAATCAAGCAGATGGTCGGCTCCGGCCAACTGGGTCCGTTCCGCAACGGCTACTGGGGGCATTCGGCTTACAAGCTGCCGCCGGAAGCCAACCTGATGGCGGTCGCACACTATATCGAGGCGCTCAATTTCCAGCGCGAAATCGTCAAGATCCAAGCGGTATTCGGCGGCAAGAACCCCCACCCGATGTGGCTGGTCGGCGGCGTGCCCTCGGCCATCAACGTGCATGGCGCCGGCGCAACCGGCGCGGTCAACGTCGAGCGCCTCAACCTGGTGGCGGATATCGCCGAACGCACGCTGACCTTCATTTCGCAGGTCTATATTCCTGACCTGCTGGCCATCGCCTCCTACTACAAGGACTGGTTCAAACTGGGCGGCGGACTGGCCAGCCGCAATCTGCTCTCCTATGGCGAATTTCCTTCGCTGGCCAATGACGATTCCAACCGCAGCCTGATGTTGCCGCGCGGCGCAATCCTGAACGGCGACCTGACACACTTGCACGAAGTGGATCTCAGGGACCCGAGCCAGATCCACGAATTCGTCGAGCATTCCTGGTACAGCTATCCCGACGAAAAAGCAGGATTGCACCCCTGGGAAGGAAAGACCGACATGACTTTCCGCCTCGGACCAAAATCCGTTGGCGGCAAGAACGGCGAGCGCATCGAATCGATCGACGAAAACGACAAATACAGCTACATCAAGGCGCCCCGCTGGAAGGGCAACGCCATGGAAGTCGGGCCGCTGGCGCGGATGGTGATTGCCTACGCTGCCGGCGACAAGCGGGTCAAGGAATTGGTCGACGGCACCCTGAAAAAACTCGATTTGCCGCTGACGGCATTGTTCTCGACCATGGGGCGCACGGCGGCGCGTGGCCTGGAAGGCCTGTGGGCGGCGGAAAAACTCAAGGCAGAAATCGCCCTGTTGCAGGCAAACATCAAAGCCGGCAACACCGCCACTGCCAATACCGAGAAATGGGAGCCCAAGACCTGGCCCGCTGAAACCAAGGGCGTTGGCTACGGCGAAGCGCCACGCGGCGCGCTGGGGCACTGGATCAGGATCAAGGAAGGGAAAATCGACAATTACCAGTGCGTCGTCCCCACCACCTGGAATGCCAGCCCGCGTGACTCCGCCGGCAACATCGGCCCCTATGAAGCATCGCTGCTCGGCGTACCGATGGCCAATCCGGCCAAGCCGCTGGAAATTCTGCGCGTGATCCACAGTTTCGACCCCTGCCTGGCTTGCGCCACCCATGTCATCGGCCCGGACGGCGAATTGCTGACCGAAGCAAAAATACTGTAAGGCTAAGCGATGCCCAAGTTCATCCCTTATCACAGAATGCCCGAAAAAGGCTTGTTGCCGGCGGTGATGGTTTACGGGCCGGGCATTCGCATCTGGCACTGGCTGAATGCTTTATCGGTGGTGGTGCTGGCGATAACCGGTTATTTCATCGGCATACCACCGCCATCGGCGATCGGCGACACATCGAGCCTGTACGTGATGGGCTGGATCAGGCTTTTACACCTGGCATTCGGCTACACCTTCGCGCTGCTCGCAATCATGCGTTTGTGGCTGGTGTTCGCCGAAGGCGGGATATCCCATCAGCTTTTCCTGCCGGCTATCTGGCGCAAAGTCTGGTTCGATGGCTTCCTGCGCCAGATTCAGTGGAACCTGCTGCTGGGTGGGCCGTTGCGCTACGTCGGGCTTAATCCGCTGGCCAACGTCGCCATGCTGACCATGTTCGTCATCCCCGGTGCAATCATTATCCTCACCGGTTTCGCCATGTACGCCGAGGTCACGGGCCACGATAGCTGGCAGTATCTCCTGTTCGGCTGGGTAACCATGCTGTTCGGCAATACGCTGGATCTGCACGTGTTTCATCGGCTGGCGATGTGGGTCATGGTGTGGTTCTCCATGGCACATATCTACATCGCCGTACGCGAAGACATCCTGTCGCGCCAGACGGTGGTCAGCACCATGCTGTCCGGCGAACGGCAGTTCAGGGATTGAAGGTGACAGCAGCGGACACAGTAGTGCTGGGTGTCGGCAATCTGTTGTGGGCCGACGAAGGTTTCGGCCCCAAGGCGGTTGCCCGGATGATCGCAACGGAAAAAATTCCCGCTGGCGTCGAAGTATACGATGGCGGCACCCAGGGCATGTATCTACTGCCGATTATCCAGTCGGCGCGGCGCCTGCTGGTATTCGACATCGTCGATTTCGGCGCCGAACCGGGGCACATCGTGGTACTGCGCGACGGAGAAATCCCGGCTTTTTTCGGGCAACGCCCGCTGAGCCTGCACCAGACCGCGTTCACCGACGTGCTGGCGGCAGCGGAGTTGACCGGGGGAATGCCTGAAGCGGTAACGCTGGTGGGCGTGCAACTGGAGGACATCGACGAGTGGGGCGGCAGTTTGACGCTCACTGTCGCCTGTGCAATGGACGAAGCCATCCGCATCGGGCTTGGCGAACTGGCCGTTTGGGCCGCAAAGAGGTAGGCAAAATGAACAACAATCTCAGCACCAACGACGATGGTTTGAACACGCTGGGCCGACTGTGCGTGGGCCTGTTCCATGCTGTGGACAACGTCCGCATGTTCCGGGTGGCGCACATTATCACCCTGCTGACATTCCTGATGCTGTTCGCCGGCGTGGGCGCCACGGTACTCACCTTCAAGTCGGTGGTCGAAATCGGCAATGTCTGGCGCAACTACGATACCGGGCTGGCGCGTCGCATCGACCTGCTCGGAAACTTCCAGCATCACCTCGGCTATGACGGACTATCCCAGCACTGGCCAGCCGCCGTGGCGGGCGACCCGGCAGCGCGGCAAGCGGTGAATGGCGACATCGCCAAGGTGCGCGAGGGCATCCCGGCTTTTTTGCTGGCCAAGCCGACTGACAGCGAAAAGGCCGATCTTGCCATCCTGGAAAAAACGCTGAAAGCTTACGAACAGGCGCTGGCCAGCGGGGAAAAGAAAATCGATGACAGCGCTGCGATTGCGGCGCTGGAGCACATCAAGCACGCCCTGCAGGATCAGCGCAAAGCCGGCGCCGATGCGGTTGAGGACGCGATCTGGACACTCTCCGCCACGGTTGGCGGCGTCATGTTCATCGCCTGCTTGTTCCTGATCCTCTTCGGCTTGTTCTCGTTCTGGTTCACCCGTTTCCGTGTGGCGCAACCGCTCAAGGAAATCAATTCGACCATGGGTGTGCTCGCCAACGGCGAAACCAACGTGGCCGTGCCTTTCACCCGCAAGCTCGATGAAATCGGGGAAATGGCGCGCTCCGTCCAGGTGTTCAAGGACAATGCCATCGTCAAGGGACGCATGGAAACGCAGAAAAAACTGGTCACGGAAAACGTCAACCGCATCACCCAGGAATTGGCCGGACTGACCAATACGGTGCGCAATCTGATGAACGAGCAATCGTCGGCAACCGCCAGCATGTCGGCGGCGACCGAACAGCTTTCGGTGAGCATCGACCAGGTTTCCCAGAATGCCGGCAGCGCCCTGACGCTGACGCGGGAAACTGCCGACGCGGTCGATCAGGGCACCAAGGCGGTGAATGAAACCATCGTGGCGATGGAAGAAACCTCGCACCTGGTCAGCCTAGCTGCGGAAAAAGTGCTCGAACTCGGCACCCAGAGCGAGCAGATTCAAGCCATTGTCGGCAGCATCACGGGCATTGCCGAACAGACCAACCTGCTGGCGCTGAACGCCTCGATTGAAGCGGCACGCGCCGGGGAATCCGGTCGCGGCTTTGCCGTGGTAGCGGATGAAGTGCGCAAACTAGCCGAGAAATCCACCCAATCCGCCGCCGAAATTGGCGCCATATTAACCAGCGTTCAGGAGCAGGTCGGCATTGTTTCCGGAGAAATCCAATCCGCATCGGGCAAAGCGCAGGACAGTGTGGCGCAATCGCGCGTAGTCGAACAGGCGCTGAAGCAGATCGAAAATCGCTCCGCCCAGGTGGTTAATGCGGTGGAAGACATCGCCAATGCGGCCAGGGAGCAAACCAGCGCGGGTTACGACATCGCCCGCAAGGTGGAAACCGTTGCGGCATCGTCGGAAAACACCAATCAACTGATTGGCGACGTGGACAAACTGGCTAACGACCTGAATCAGAACGTCTCGAAATTGTAGGCGCTTGCAGGAGCCGAGCATCTGCTAAAATGACTTGAGCCACTGCCTTCTGGTTTTGGGCAATGTTCGTTTTTGGCATGGAAATATTTAAAGGGAATCGGCATGGAAAACCTGCCCCATGACTGGCTGG
The DNA here is from genome assembly GCA_021373185.1 of Betaproteobacteria bacterium. Lineage (GTDB taxonomy): Bacteria > Pseudomonadota > Gammaproteobacteria > Burkholderiales > Sulfuricellaceae > Sulfuricella. The sequence continues at coordinate 8,661 of JAJFTF010000024.1, forward strand.
CGTTGCTGGCTTTGGTGTTCACGCTCGGCATGAAGCACGGGCTGGATCCCGACCATCTCGCCGCCATCGACGGGCTGACCCGCTTCAACGCCGCCAGCAGCAAGCCACGACTATCGCGCTGGTCTGGCCTGCTGTTTTCTCTGGGACACGGCACAGTGGTGATGGCGGTAGCGGCGCTGGTCGGCATCTTCGCCAGACATTGGAATATTCCGGTCTGGATCGAGGATCTTGGCGCCTGGATTTCCATCCTGTTCCTGCTGGCGCTCGGCACCGTGAATCTGGTTGCCGTATTCAGAACCGCGCCCGACGAAATAGTTAAAATGATCGGTCTGAAAGGCCGCTGGCTGAAAAAATTGAGCCAGGCCAGCCATCCCGTCTTGATCGCCTGCGTCGGCGCGCTGTTTGCACTTTCCTTCGATACCCTGAGCCAGACCGCGCTGTTTTCCCTGACCGCGTCCAGCATGGCGGGCTGGATATTCTCGGTGACGCTCGGCATGGTGTTCATGCTCGGCATGATCGCAACCGACGGCATCAACGGGCTGTGGATCTCGCGCCTGCTCAGCCGTGCCGACCAGCGCGCGCTCATCGCTTCGCGCGTAATGGGATTAGCGGTGGGCGGCTTAAGCATCCTGGTCGGGTTATTCGGTATCGCCAAATATTTCGTTCCTGCCGTTGCCGTTCGCAGCGAGGGGCATGAACTGATGATGGGACTGGCCGTGATCGTCATCGTGGCACTGAGTTTTTATCTTGCCTTGCGGCTGGCGCACAGAGGGTCGCTCGTGCCGCCAAAATAACGGCAGTGGAAGAATATCGTACTGGAAGAGACTCAACTTCCCGCAACAAAAACAACGTGGAGCTGCTTTAACTCATGTGCCTGGCTATTCCCGCCCTGGTGGTGGAATTATTGGAAAACGACATGGCCATGATCGATGTCGGCGGCGTGCGCAAGGCGATCTCGCTGGCGCTGGTGGATGACGTGTGCGTCGGCGACTATGTCATCGTCCATGTCGGCTTTGCGCTCAACCGTCTCGACCCGGAAGAGGCGGCAAAGACACTGGCCCTGTTTGCCCAGATCTATGAGGAGTTAGGCGCTTCACCTCAATGAAATACATCGACGAATTCCGCGACGGGACGCTGGCGAAAAAACTGGCCGCCGACATCCGACGCGAGGCGCAGCCGACCCGCAGCTACAGCCTGATGGAATTCTGCGGCGGCCATACCCATGCCATTTTCCGCTACGGCATTCAGGATCTGCTGCCGGAAAACGTGCACATGATCCACGGCCCCGGCTGCCCGGTGTGCGTGCTGCCGATCGGGCGGGTGGACAACGCCATTGCGCTGGCGAACATGCCCGGCGTGATCTTGTGTTCCTACGGCGACATGCTGCGCGTGCCGGGCTCGAACCGGGTAAGCCTGCTCAAGGCCAAGGCCGGCGGCGCGGATGTGCGCATGATCTACTCCAGCGCCGACGCGCTCAAGATCGCCCAGGACAATCCGGACAAACAGGTGGTGTTCTTCGCCATCGGCTTCGAAACCACCACGCCACCCACCGCCGTGGCGATCCTGCAGGCGCAAAAGTTGGGGCTCACCAACTTCTCGGTGTTTTCCAATCACGTGCTGACCCCTTCGGCCATCGCCAACATTCTCGAATCGCCCGAAGTGCGCCATCTCGGCCTGCTGCCGCTGGATGGCTTCATCGGCCCGGCGCACGTCTCCACCGTGATCGGCAGCCGCCCCTATGAATATTTCGCCTACGAATACCAGCGCCCGGTGGTGATCGCCGGCTTCGAGCCGCTCGACGTGATGCAGGCCATTCTGATGCTGGTGCGCCAGCTCAACGAAGGGCGCGCCGAAGTCGAAAACGAATTCGCCCGCGCCGTGACGCGGGAGGGCAACCTCAAGGCGCTCGACATGGTGGCGGAAGTGTTCGAACTGCGTCGCACCTTCGAGTGGCGTGGCCTCGGGCTGGTGCCTTACAGCGGCCTGAAGATCAAGGAAAAATATGCTGCATTCGACGCCGAACGCCGTTTCGAGCTGGTTTACCGAACCGTGCCCGACAACAAGGCCTGCGAATGCGGCGCGATCATCCGTGGCGTAAAGAAACCGCTGGACTGCAAATTGTTCGGCACGGTGTGCACGCCGGAAAACCCAATCGGCTCCTGCATGGTGTCGAGCGAGGGAGCTTGCGCGGCTTATTACACTTACGGACGGTATCGTGATGCAAATAATCATTAACCGCAAAGACGCGAAGGCGCGAAGAATTTCAGATTCAGATTTTCTCTGCGCCTTTGCGTCTTTGCGGTGAAAAATCGAAAGAAACCATGACCAAACCCAGAACCGGCTACATCCACCCCCTCGACCTCAAGCACGGCAAGGTCGACATGACCCACGGCAGCGGCGGACGGGCGATGGCGCAGCTGGTCGAGGAGCTGTTCCTCACCGCATTCGACAACGAATATCTCAACCAGCAGAACGACCAGGCGAGTTTCCTCGTTCCCGGCGGACGCATGGTGATGGCTACCGACTCCCATGTGGTTTCGCCGCTGTTTTTCCCCGGCGGCGACATCGGCTGCCTGTCGGTGCACGGCACCCTCAACGACGTGGCGATGGCGGGCGCTGTGCCGCTCTACCTGTCCGCCGGTTTCATCCTGGAAGAAGGCTTTCCGCTGGCCGACCTGGCGCGCATCGTCGCCTCCATGGCGCAGGCCGCCAGGGATGCCGGCGTGCCCATCGTGACCGGCGACACCAAGGTGGTCGAACGCGGCAAGGGCGACGGCGTGTTCATCACCACCACCGGCATCGGCATAGTGCCGGCAGGCATCAACATCTCCGGCGAGCGCGCCCGACCGGGCGACGCCATCATCGTCAACGGGCCGATCGGCGACCATGGCGTCGCGATCATGTCGCTGCGCGAGAACCTCAGCTTCGGCACCGCCATCCAGTCCGACACCGCCGCGCTGCATGGGCTGGTGGCAAAAATGGTGGGCGCGGTGCCGGACATCCACGTGCTGCGCGACCCGACGCGCGGTGGCCTCGCCACCACCCTCAACGAAATTGCGCGCCAGTCGGGCGTCGGCATGATGCTGCGCGAAACCGCCCTGCCGATCCGCGCCGAAGTCCGCGCCGCCTGCGAATTCCTCGGCCTCGATCCGCTCTATTCCGCCAACGAGGGCAAGTTGGTCGCCATCTGTCCGCAAGCCGATGCCGACGCCCTGCTGGCGGCCATGCACAAGCACCCATTGGGCAAGGAAGCCGCGCTGATCGGCGAAGTAATCGCTGACTCCCACCATTTCGTGCAGATGGAAACCGCCTTCGGTGGCCGCCGTATCGTGGACTGGCTGACCGGGGAGCAGTTGCCGCGAATATGTTGAAAATCTTTTACCGCAGAGGCGCAAAGGCGCAGAGGAAAGCAATTCAAAGGCAAGGCAGAAGAGAGTTTTTCTTTGCGCCTTTGCGCCTCTGCGGTGAAGTTTTTTAATTTTGGTTTATTCAATTTGAAAATATGCGCATCCTGTTCCTGACCCATTCCTTCAACAGCCTGGCGCAACGGCTGTATATCGAGCTGGCGGCACGCGGCCACGAGGTGTCGATCGAGTTCGACATCAGCGATGCGGTGACGCAGGAAGCGGTGAGGCTGTACCAGCCCGACCTGATCGTTGCGCCTTTCCTCAAACGCGCGATTCCCGAAGCAATCTGGCGCGAGCAGGTTTGCCTGATCGTCCACCCCGGCATCAAGGGCGACCGCGGGCCGTCGGCGCTGGATTGGGCGATCATGAACGGCGAAACGGAATGGGGCGTGACGGTGCTGCAGGCCGCCGCCGAAATGGATGCCGGCGATATCTGGGCTACTGCGAGCTTTGCGCTACGCACCGCCAGCAAAAGCAGCCTGTACCGCAACGAGGTGACGGAAGCGGCGGTGGTTGCCATGCTGGAGGCCGTGGCGAAATTCGAAACCGGCGGCTTCGCGCCCGAACCGCTCGATTGCAACCGGCCCGACGTGCGCGGCCAATGGCATCCCATCATGCGCCAGGAAGACCGCGCCATCGACTGGCAACTGGACGACACCGCCACCGTGCTGCGCAAGATCCGGGCGGCCGACGGCTTTCCCGGCGTGCTCGACGAAGTGCTGGGGCTGCCCTGCTACCTCTATGATGCCCATCCGACCGATGGCCTGCAAGGCGCGCCGGGCAAAGTGATCGCTCACAACAACAGCGCAATCTGCCGGACGACGACAGATGGCGCGATATGGATCGGCCACCTCAGGGAAAAGCGCGAAGGCGAGCCGGCCTTCAAGCTGCCGGCGGCGATGGTGCTGGGCGCAAGGCTGACTGGCATCCCGGTTCTCGCCTCCGCCCAAACCGACATCCGCTATGAAGAGAAAAACGGTGTCGGCTTCCTGCATTTCGATTTCTACAATGGCGCGATGAGCACGGCGCAGTGCGAGCGCTTGCTTCAGGCCTATCTGGCGGCCACCCGACGCGACACCCAGGTCATCGTGCTGGCGGGCGGGGCGGATTTCTGGTCGAACGGCCTCCACCTCAACCTGATCGAGGCGGCGGACAGCCCCGCCGATGAATCCTGGGCCAACATCAACGCCATCGACGACCTGGCGCACGCCATCATTGAGACCGACCGCCAGATCACCCTCTCCGCCCTGCACGGCAATGCCGGCGCGGGCGGCATGTTCCTCGCGCTGGCCGCAGACCAGGTGGTCGCCCGTGCCGGCACGGTGCTCAACCCGCATTACAAGGCCATGGGCAACCTGTACGGCTCGGAATACTGGACCTACCTCCTGCCGCGCCGGGTAGGAGCTGAACGCGCCGCCGAGATCACCGACAATCGCCTGCCCGTGGGCGCAGCCAGCGCCAAGACGCTCGGCCTGATCGACGATTGCTTTGCAGGAGACAGCGCCGCATTCTGGCATCAGGTGGAAGCGCTTGCCGGCGACCTCGCAACACAAGCGCCCGGATTGCTCGCCGAAAAACAGGCGCAACGCCAACGCGACGAGGCAATCCGGTCACTGGCGGATTACCGCGCAGAAGAACTGGCCAACCTGAAGCGCAACTTCTACGGCTTCGACCCCAGCTATCACGTGGCACGCTACAACTTCGTCCACAAGGTGCCGCACTCGCGCACGCCGCGCCATCTGGCGCTGCATCGCAGGGTTGGGGTGAAATAGCAATATCGCTGCCTCAGCCTGCCTATCAAAGACCTCAAAAGCCGCATTTCCCGGTAAAGGCGAAATGCCTCTATAATTGGGCCTGCATTATAAAATCAGGGCGATATGAATCTCATCCTGTTCCTGCAAAAATCATCTGCCGTGCGACTTTGGCTGCTTTCGACCTGCATTTCCGTTTTAATGACGGAACTTATCGTCTGCGGCATGGAAACGCTGCTGCACGGTGAAATCACTTTCGATTTCCTGTTGACCGGCTTTGTCGCCTCGCTTTTCGTCGCGTCGATTATCGCTGCCGGCCTGACCTATTTTCTCGATCAACAAAGACTGGCGGCAGAAGCACTGAATCGGCGCGTCACCGAAGAAGTCGCCAAAAACCGTGAAAAAGATCTCCTGCTGATCCAGCAATCCCGTCTCGCAGCAATGGGCGAAATGATCGGCAATATCGCGCACCAATGGCGCCAGCCGATCAACGCGCTGACCCTGTTGCTGGCCAACATCAAGGATGCCTACGATTACAAGGAACTGACCGGGGAATATCTCGACAAGGAAGTCGAAATCGGCCAGGGCTTGATCCAGAAAATGTCCCACACCATCGACGACTTTCGCAACTTCTTCAAACCCAACAAGGAAAAACAGGATTTCAATGTCTGTGATGGCGTGGAAGAGGCCATCAGGTTAATCGCCGAAAGTTTCAAGAGCCAGCATATCGACATTGCCTTTGAAAAACCCGGCGAATCCTGCACTGTAGCGGGCTATCCCAATGAGTTTGCCCAGGTGGTGCTGAATGCCCTGTCCAACGCCAGGGAGGTCATCATCGAAAAAAATATCCCGGGAAAAGTGTCGATCAGGATTGAAAAAGTGCGCGACACATCTACCGTCGCAATTCGTGACAACGGCGGGGGCATTGCCGAAAAAGTCCTGCCGAAGATATTCGATCCATATTTCACCACCAAGGAAAATGGGACGGGGATCGGCCTGTATATGTCCAAAATGATCATGAATAACATGAGCGGCGATATTGTCATACGTAATGTCGAGGGGGGTACGGAAGTGCTGCTTACGCTGCCGCTGGCCGACCTCACCGTTTGACACAACCCGTTCGCCGGAGGAGACATGTCAAAGCACATAAAAAGATCGAAAAAAGCCGGCCTTCCGCCCGGAACGCTGGTTCATATCGGCGAAAAACGCAGCGAAAAAAACCGCATCCGGCTAATCAATTACGACGACACCAATTGCATCGACAAAGAGATCGGCACTATCGCGGACTACTGTGCCGCCAAGACGGCGACCGGCATTACCTGGATCAATATGGAGGGCATCCAGCAGACCGAACCGCTGCTACAGATCGGCGACTGTTTCAAGCTCCATCCGCTGGTACTGGAAGATGTGATGAACACCGACCAGCGCCCGAAAATGGAGGATTTTGGCGACTACGTCTTTATTGTTTTGAAGATGCTGTCCTTCGACCAGCAAGGCGGCATTGTCGCCGAGCAGTTGAGCCTGGTTGTCGGGCAGGATTTCCTGCTTTCCTTCCGCGAGCGGGAGAGCGATATTTTCAACCCGATCATCGAGCGCATCAGGAATGCCAAGGGACTTATCCGCAAGGGCGGCACGGATTATCTGGCCCATGCCCTGCTCGACGCGGTGGTTGACCAGTATTTCGTCACGCTGGAAAAAGTGGAAGAAGACATCGACCAGCTTGAGGAAGAAGTCAGCGCCGATGCGACGCCAAAGACCTTGCAGAAGATTCACAAACTCAGGCGCGAGCTGATTTTCCTGCGTAAAGCCGTCCTCCCTTTCCGCAGCGTGATCAGTTCGCTGGAACGCGGCGAATCGCCGTTCTTCAAGCAGGCGTCGCGGGTTTATTTGCGTGACATCTACGACCATACCATCCACATCATCGACTCGCTTGAAACCCTTCGCGATCTCGCCACCGGCCTGCTCGACATTTACCTGTCCAGCGTCAGCAACCGCATGAATTCGGTGATGCGGGTACTCACCGTGATTGCCACCATTTTCATGCCGCTGACCTTTCTCGCCGGGCTCTATGGCATGAACTTCAAGTACATGCCGGAGCTGGAATGGCGCTGGGGCTATCCAGCAGTGCTGCTGCTGATGGCGACTGTCGGCGTCTCGATGCAGCTCTATTTCCGCAAGAAGAAATGGCTTTAGCGCGCTAGCTGGCCTTTTGCCGGCTAGCGCCGACTAGTCATGCTAGAATAAATCCACTCCTCCGACATACCGACTCAACCCATGCCACAAACCAGCCACAGCTTGCTTGTCACCTTTCTCGACGATCTGGATGAAACCAAAATTCTGTGGCAATTGCCGGTTCTGATACTGAGCCTGGCGCTCGCCTGGGGATTCACCCGCCTGCTGAAAAGCTACCTGCCGAAATCGGAAGGCGCATTGAAGATCGGCCTGGGCGGCGTCGCCCGCGTGACGTTCCCGCTGGTCGCGCTGCTGCTGGTGGTCATCGGCAAAACCGTGCTGAAGAACTGGCATTCCATCCATCTGCTGAATATCGCGGTTTCACTGTTGCTGGCGTTGGCGCTGGTTCGCCTTGCCGTCTACGCATTGCGCCACATCTTCGCGCCGAGCGGCTGGCTTCAGGGTTCCGAGCGTTTTATCGCCACGGCCATCTGGCTCGGACTCGCCTTGCACCTCACCGGTTTCCTGCCGGAAATCCTGGAGGCGATGGACGATCTCAGCTTCAATATCGGCAAACAAAAAATTTCGCTGCTCCTTATTCTGAGCGGCATTCTCTCCGTCGCCGTCACCTTGCTGGCGGCGATGTGGCTGGGGAGAGTGCTGGAAAACCGGGTCATGAGCGCGGCAAATCTGGAAATGAATTTGCGCGTGGTGCTGTCCAAGCTGATTCGTGCCGCACTGATCGTGCTCGGCATTCTGGTCGCCCTGCCGCTGGCCGGCATCGACATCACCGTGCTCTCGGTATTCGGCGGTGCATTGGGCGTGGGCATCGGCTTTGGCCTGCAGAAAATTGCCAGCAATTACGTCAGCGGCTTCATTATTCTGCTCGACAAATCCATCCACCCCGGCGACTCCCTCACCGTGGAAGGACGTTTCGGCACGGTTTCCCGGTTGACCGCGCGCTACATGGTGCTGAAGGGGCTGGACGGCACCGAAGCGATCATCCCCAATGAAACCCTGATCAGCTCCACGGTCATCAACCATTCCTATTCCGACCGCCAGATACGCATCAACATTCCGCTGCAAATCAGCTATCAAAGCGATCTGCCGCGAGCCATGACGATCATGAAGGAAGCCGCAGCCAGTCAACCCAGGGTGCTTGCCGACCCGGAACCGAAGGTCTACCTCAAATCATTCGGCGACAACGGCATCGACCTGGAACTGGGCCTTTGGATCGACGACCCGGAGGACGGCCAGCTCAACCTGCGATCGGACATCAATCTGGAAATCTGGCGCAAATTTCAAGAAGCCGGCGTCGAAATTCCTTATCCGCAGCGGGACATCCGCATCATCGGCGGCGGACAACCGCACGCCTGACCCCAGACCCATTTTTAACGGCAATAAAAAAACCCGCCGAGGCGGGTTTTTTTATTGGACAGTACAAGAGAAGCCGTTTATTTCAGCTTGGTTTCCTTGTAATCCACATGCTTGCGCGCAACCGGATCAAATTTCTTGATCAGCATCTTTTCCGGCATGGTGCGTTTGTTCTTGGTCGTGGTGTAAAAGTGGCCGGTTCCAGCAGTGGATTCCAGCTTGATCTTCTCGCGTGCGCCTTTAGCCATTTCTCAGCTCCTTAAATGGATTCGCCGCGAGCACGCAGCTTGGCCAGCACGGCATCGATGCCGTTCTTGTCGATAGTACGCAGAGCCGCGCACGAAACGCGCATGCTCACCCAACGATTTTCGCTCTCAACCCAGAACTTGCGGTTTTGCAGGTTCGGCAGAAAACGGCGCTTTGTCCTGTTGTTGGCGTGGGAAACATTATTCCCGGACATCGGCTTCTTGCCGGTGATCTTGCATACGCGTGCCATGGTGTTGCTCCAAAAATAGAATAATAGGATTACGAAAAACGCGATTTATACCATATTTTCGCGCAACAACTCAAGACAAAATTTCATCAGGCTTAATAAACTCTGCCCAATCAATGAACTAAAACCCCCGTCAAATCAGATTCAGAGCGGAATAGCTGGTAGCCGGATATTTTAAAGCAGGTCAACTGCAATCTTGACAACCACCTTGCGGATTGTGCCCGTACCAACCAGCGGCGCATGCGCGTCTTGCGGGAAAAAGATACAGAAAGCGCCGGGTGGAGTGGCAATCCAGCTTGCTGGCGCATCCCGGAAGAAATGGATATCTCTTTCCGCCAGATAGTCGGCAACCGGCTGATGACAGTCGTTCAGCGGCTTCCACCCCATCTCGTCGATCCCGTCCAGCACCAGTTGGATGTCGATGTATTTGCGATGGCATTCGAGTTTGGCGTCTTCCCGGCCACGCGCCGCAGCCGCATCCACAATCGCGAAAAGCGCTTCTCCCTGGATCGGATAACGTCCCGGAGCCAGAGCGGTCAGATCAGTGTCGCGCAAAAAGGCGAAGGCAGCCGGAAACAGGGGATGAAGCGCGGCATAGCGGTCGGCGTTGGCAAGTGTGTCGAAAATCATGGAATATTTTTTCCTTCCTATATGAATAAAGCGTTTACAGCAAGCCGCGCTCTGCAAACGACAAGAAGCCGCCGCCGGCGACGATGAAATGGTCGAGCACCCGGATATCGACCAACGTCAGCGCATTTTTTAGCGCCTGCGTCAGCGCCTGGTCGGCATGGCTCGGCTCCGCCACGCCGGAGGGATGGTTGTGCGCCAGGATTACGGCGGCTGAATTGTGGTGCAACGCGCGCTTGATCACCTCGCGCGGGTAAACGCTGGTTTGCGTGAGCGTGCCGCGAAACAGTTCTTCGCTCGCAACTACCCGGTTCTGCGCATCCATGAACAGCACCATGAATACCTCGTGAGCCAAGCCCTGCAAGCGGAGGCGCAAGTAATCGCGCACCGCTTGCGGCGAAGACAGCGCATCGCGCTGCGCCATTTCCTCGTGCAAGGCGCGCTTCGCCATCTCCAGCACCGCCTGCAACTGCGCATATTTCGCGGCGCCCATGCCATGCGTCTGGCAAAACTCCTTTTCTCCTGCCGCAAACAGCGCGGCCAGGCTGCCAAAGCGGGCAAGCAGGTCGCGCGCCAGATCCACCGCGCTTTTTCCGGTCACGCCGGTGCGCAGAAAAATCGCCAGCAACTCGGCTTCGGAAAGCGCTGCCGCGCCGCTCTTCAGGAGTTTTTCTCTGGGGCGTTCGCCTTCGGGCCAATCGGTTATCGCCATGACAAATTCTTTTTATTTCAAGTAGAATTAAAGCCATTATGATTGATTTGATTACCGAAGTGACAACAAAACGCCTGGTTCTCGGCATCACCGGCGGCGTCGCCGCCTACAAGGCGGCTGAACTCACGCGCCTGCTGGTAAAAAGCGGCATCGAGGTGCAGGTGGTCATGACCGAGGCTGCGCGCCATTTCGTCGGCCCGGCCACGTTTCAGGCGCTCTCCGGCAAACCGGTGCTGACCGACCTGTGGGATAGCGGCAACGGCATGGCGCACATCGACGTCACGCGCAACGCCGATGTCGTGCTGATCGCCCCCGCCAGCGCCGACTTCATCGCCAAACTGGCGCACGGCGCGGCGGACGACCTGCTTTCCACCCTCTGCCTGGCGCGCTCCTGCCCGCTGCTGGTAGCGCCGGCGATGAACCTGGAAATGTGGAACAACCCCGCCACCCAGCGCAACATCCTGCAATTGAAGCGCGACGGCGCAACCCTCCTCGGCCCGGCCAGCGGCTCCCAGGCTTGCGGCGAAACCGGCATGGGGCGCATGGTGGAACCGCAAGCTCTGGTCGAGGACATTGACGCATTTTGGCAGCCCAAACGGCTGCAAGGCAAGCGCGTGCTGATTACCGCCGGCCCGACCTTCGAAGCCATCGACGCGGTGCGCGGCATCACCAATTTGAGTTCGGGCAAGATGGGCTATGCCATCGCCCGCGCCGCCATCGAAGCCGGCGCCGCCGTCACCCTGATTTCCGGCCCGACCTGCCTGACGCCGCCGGTTGCGGCAAAAACCCTGGCCGTCACCAGCGCCCAGCAAATGCTCGAAGCCGTCTACAAAAACGTCGCCGACGCCGACATTTTCATCAGCGTCGCGGCGGTGGCCGACTATTACGTGCTTAACCCGAGCGAACAGAAAATCAAGAAGGACGCGCACATCTTCACGCTGGAACTGGCGCCCAACCCGGATATCGTGGCGAACGTGGTGAGCCTGCCCAACCCGCCGTTCTGCGTCGGCTTCGCAGCGGAAAGCGAAAACCTCTACGAATTCGCCGAGGCCAAGCGCAAGCGCAAAAAACTGCCGCTGCTGGCCGCCAACCTGGTGCAGGACGCCATCGGCAGCGATGCCAGCGAACTGATCCTGTTCGATGACGGAGGCGCCCACCCGCTGCAGCGCGCGCCAAAAATCGAGCTGGCCCGGCAACTGATCGAACACATCGCCAAGCTCCAACACAAGGGAAAAGGGGACAATCCGAAATGAAAAAAAACCTGAAAACCGTTGACGTCAAAATCCTCGACGACCGCCTCAAGCAGCACCCGCCCAGCTACGCCACACCGGGCGCGGCAGGCCTGGATCTGCGCGCCTGCACCGAGCATGTGATCACCATCCATCCGGGGCAAACCGAACTCATCCCCACCGGCATCGCCATTCACCTGCGCGACCCCGGCATGGCGGCGATGATCCTGCCGCGCTCCGGCTTGGGCCACAAGCACGGCATCGTGCTCGGCAACCTGGTCGGCCTGATCGATTCAGACTATCAGGGCCAGCTCTTCGTTTCCTGCTGGAACCGCGGCCAGACGCCCTTCATCCTCAACCCGCTGGAACGCATCGCACAAATGGTCATCGTGCCGGTGATCCACGCCGAATTCAACGTAGTGGAAAGCTTCGAGGAAAGTGATCGCGGCGAAGGCGGCTTTGGCAGCACCGGCCGCCACTAGGAGCCTGTCGGACTTAAAGGAAATCGGCTGCAAATCCGCCAGGACGATCCATATTTCGCCGATTTTTTGGTCAATAGAATAACTATTGGCCTGCAAAAACAACAAAATCTGTCCTCGCCCAGCCGAATTTTCGCTTCGATTCTTCAACTCCGACAGACTCCTAGCCGGCAGTTAAAAACCGCCGGCCAGCGTTTCTAGCGTCCTCGGGGGCCGCCACCCATTCCACCGCCGGGGCCCATACCACCACCCTGGCCCATCCCGCCACCGCCTGGCCCCATCATGGCGCCGCCCATTGCAGGCGGCGCATCCGGCAAGGTAACGCCTTTTTCCTTGGCGCGCACCTTCATCTGCTCATGGTGTTCGGCACGAACTTTTTCGCGTTCTTCCGGGGTTTTCGCCGCGCGCATCTTGGCGCGATAAGCCGTGCGCTCTTCCCGCGTCATCAACTGCGAACCGTAAACCTGCTCCTGCTGACGAGCCTGTGCCTGTGGCTTCGCCGGCTCCTCGGCAACTGCGACCGAAGACGCAACGGCAATCCCCGCCGCCAGAGGCAACAACCATAATATCTTTAACATCGTCCATCTCCTTATCGTACAAAAGTTGATCGGTTCAGTTACCTATTCATTATAGTGACGATTATGAAACCTGCTCCTCGCCTCCTGCGCGAGCCGTAATGGTGGTTCCGGATTCGCTCCAACAGTTGACAAAAGAACGATCGTTCTCTACGATGAAGTTGCCATTTCGCCAGCCGGTGACACAAGTCACCGGTTGAAAACACCCTGCATCCGTAAGCAAGGAATCCTGACCATGCAACCCCAGTCCGCCCTCTTTGAAGAGCATGAAATACGTCGCGTGTATGACGAGGCGACGGAAATCTGGTGGTTTTCGGTGGTGGACATTGTGCAGGTGCTCACCCAGCAGCCGGATTATCAGACGGCCAGAAACTACTGGAAGGTGCTGAAGAACCGGCTGAGCAAGGAAGGCAGTGAGTCGGTTACAAAATGTAACCGACTGAAATTGCCTGCCGCTGATGGCAAAAATTACCTTACCGATGTCGCCACCGCCGAAACGCTGTTACGGCTGGTGCAGTCCGTGCCCAGCCCGAAGGCCGAGCCGATCAAGCTATGGCTGGCGAAGGTGGGCTATGAGCGGATGCAGGAAATGGCCGACCCGGCCCGCTCGCTGGATCGCGCCCGCGAGACCTGGCAAAAACACGGGCGCAGCGAGAAGTGGATACAACAGCGCATGACCGGGCAGGAGACGCGCAACAAGCTGACCGATTTTTGGGCGAACCACGACATCAAGGAAGGCGAGGAATTCGCGATCCTCACCAATATCATTCATCAGGAGTGGGCCGAGGTGGATGTGAAGGCGCACAAGACGATGAAGGGTTTGAAGTCGCAAAACCTGCGCGACCACATGAGCGAGGCGGAGCTGATTTTTACCGCACTGGCGGAATTGTCCACGCGCCAAATTGCCGAGAGCATGGGAGCGACCGGCATGAACGAGAATGAATCGGCAGCGAAAACCGGCGGCGGCATTGCCAAAAAAGCACGGCTGGAGCTGGAAAGCAAGACCGGCAAGAAAGTGGTGTCGGCAGAGAATTATTTGCCGCCCACCAAGAAGAAATTAGTCAGCTAATCAGGTTGGGTGCGCCATGCGCACCGATTTTTAGATGCCGGGCGCAGCCCACAAAACCGCCTTTAACCCCCTCTGCACCGCCTCGATTTTCCGCAAAGATCGGGGGCCGTCGGCTGCGGCTGTCTGAGCGCAACGCGCGAGTTTCCGTAGCCGCCCGATCTTTGCGGAAAATCGAGGGAAGCCCGCAGGGCCGGCGCGGGTGGGTGTCTTTTTGTTTGGTTACTTGTATTTTGGACAAGCAAAATAAAGTAACCTGCTGCCGGGCAGCCCCCGGCATCTAAGCATCTGCGCGTAGCGCACAAAACCCAGCGCCTCTTATGACAACCCGGATAAAGATTTAATATTTCTCAATTTCACCAAAGAGATTACAGAATTTTGATGCTCCATATAAATCAGGAAATAACGTTAGATGGTTAATATTCATTCTGTTTAGTGTTTGTAAACATTTTTCTCGCTCTTTATTTGGAATGAATATTTTAATAAGTGTTAAGCCGTCTCCTTCAGTAGGGTTGGCTTTTACCCAAGAATCGAGAGATTTACCAGAGTAGGCACGTGTAAACAATCCCCCTTGATTCACAAGGCGTTGATTTTCATCCGACATCGGACGAATAAATTCAACTTGTGGCGCTGTCTCTTTTTGCGATGCCATATGAGCAAGATGGTTTATTACTTTTTCCGTCGAAGTGATTTTATGCATACGTACATTCTCTGCATTTTCGACTATCTTTTGTACTTGTTTTTCAATAGTAGGTCTATGTAGTGCATATATAGCCCGATTTTTCGTTTGCCTAGCCCCATGGTTAATAAAAGCAAAATATGCCGCTACAAATGGGGATGATGTCCAGTCTAGTAGAGGGGTTGAGAAACCATGGTGTTGACCAAGGGCCCACCACTCATTTTCACTTTCAATAATGCGGGGATTTTGGCCTCTTCTTCCTCTCGCTGCATATTTAAATCGTTCAAGATGGGAATGTATAAAACCGTATTGTTTGGTTTTTGCGATTTTTGCATTCTTAATAAGTCGATCCAGCGTTGATGCAAGATCCCAGTTTTCACATCTCTGGCCTCGCCAGACATATTCATCAAATTCACGCATCTCTTCGTGAACAAATGCTGAAAAATCATCCCAAGAGGAAAGATGTACTTCCCCGTAACCTTTGCTATCATTAGATGCTTTCCAATTTCTTTCAGCCATTGACCTGCTCCCATTAAACCTAGAATCTAATAAGGCCCGCGTAGGGCGCAATCCTTATTGCGCCGAATGAAAAATCCGGTGCAATGCGCTACGCTTATTGGCACCCTACATGATGTCTTACTTGAGTTGCCGACTGACTAATCAACCTCAAACACCAACCCATTCCCAAACACCAACACCGCCCTAACCGTTTTGGCCGCAAACACCCCGCCCATGGCGGAAAGATACTCCCGCATCTGCCCCAGATAAGGCTTGGCGCAAGCCACCAGATTCCCCTCCTCCGCCCGTTCGGCAGCCTTGAAATCCAGAATCCAGACGCTGTCCTCGAACTCAACCAGCCGATCTAGCCGCCGGCTTTCGCCTGCCGCAGTCCGGTAGGGCAGTTCCTTCCAGGCATTGAGATAACACGCCGGGTCGAAGAAACGCTGCAAATGCGGCGCCTGCATGAGGTGCGTGGCATCCCGCCAGAGCGCGTCGAACGTGCCTTCATCCACGTCCAGCTTCTCTTGCAGCCAAGCCCGGTCAAACACCGCCGCAGGCGGGGCGATCCATTCCAACAGCGCGTGCAGCCGGATACCATGGCGTTGCGCCGCGGTGAGGTTCTGGCTGGTGCGTTTGCCGGTAGGCATAAGCGGCGCAGAGCGGGCATGAGAAACCGGGGCGGCGGCTTCCGGTGCCGCCGCGCCCGCAGGCAATAACGGCATCTGGCCGAGCTCGCAGATTTCCTTCACTTCTTCGCCGGCCACGGCGTTCCAGATTTTTCCGTGCCAGCCCTCCGTCGCGCAACGTGCCGATTCGCAACCGCTGACAATCAGCGCCTGCCGGGCGCGGGTCATGGCGACATACAGCAGGTTGAGGTCTTCGCGCCGCTCCTGTTCGGCCTCGGCATCGAACACCGGCTGCCACTGCGCGGCGCGTTCACGCTTGCCGGCGTAGAGGAAGAAATTCTGCGGCTTGGCGCTTGCCGGCGGCCAGTCGAGCATGGCCCGGTAACCGCGCTCGTTGCGGGTTGCGGCATTGGCGTCGAGCAGCCAGACAATCGGCGCTTCCAGCCCCTTGGAGCCGTGGATAGTGAGGATGCGCAGCGCATTGCCGGCATCGCCGACGATGCCTTCGTCGGGCGCTTCTTCGGCGCGCGCGCGGCGCAACTGCTGGAGCTCGTTGATGAACTTGGGCAGGCTGGGGTAGCGGCCACTGTCCAGCTTCAGCGCCTGTTCCATGAAGGCATGGAGGTTGGACTGCACCGCGCCGCGCATCGCTTCCGGCACGGCGGCATGGTAGCGCTGCAGCAGCTCGCCTTCGAAATAGATGCGGTCGAGCAGGTCATGCACCGGCAGCGTGTCGGTCAACGCCAGCCAGCCTTGCAGCAGATCCAAGGCGCGGCGCAATGCAGGACTGGCCTGCTCGCGCCCGGCCACGGCATGCAGGCGCGCCCACCAGGAACCTTCGGCCTCACTCGCCAGCGCCATCAAATCCTCGTCGGCGCAGGCGATCAGCGGCGAACGCAGGGTCTGTGCCAGGCACAAGTCGGCGAACGGGGTGATGAGGAAGGTCAGCAGCGCAATCAGGTCGCGGCATTCCAGCGTTTCCAGCAGGCCGCCCTGACGCGAGCTGACATAGGGGATGCGCGCATCGCGCAGCGCCCTTTCGTAAATATCCAGACGGGTGCGGCTGCGCTTCAGCAACAGGATGTCGCGGAATTCCGCCGGGCGCATTTCGCCGTTTTCGCCCGCCACCGCCCAATTGCCGACGATGCTGCGGATATTGTCCGCCAGTTGCCGCGCCTCGCGCTCGACGCGCTGGTCTTCGACCTCATGCAGCGGCTCAATCAAAGGGTTGCGCAAACTCATCGCCATTAAAGGCGCTTCGGCATCTTCCCCCGCTACGGCCAAGGGCAACACTTCTACCCGGCCCGGCAGTTCGCCATGAAAAGCCTGATGCGTCTCGAAACCGGTGAACGCCGGCTCTTGCTCGAACAGGCTGTTGACCGCCGCCAGCACCGGCATGGCACTACGGCGCGAAACATTCTGCTGCAGCCGGACTGCGCCATAACCCTGCTCGAGGAAATCGGCGGCAATGCCAAACAGGCGCGCATCGGCGCGGCGAAAACGGTAGATTGCCTGCTTCGGGTCGCCCACCAGAAATACGGTGGGCGCGCTGCCGGCACCCGCCGAAGCGTCCAGCCACGAGCGCATGATCTGCCATTGCAGCGGATTGGTGTCCTGAAACTCGTCAAGCAGGATGTGGCGGTAGCGCGCGTCGAGCTTGTACTGCATGTACTCGGCATGATCGGAGCGGTTGAGCAGCTGGTGGACGCGCCATTCGACGTCGGTGAAATCGACCGACCGCCGCTCTTCCTTGAGACGCTGGTAGGCCGCCAGAAATTCTGCGCCGCAGCGCAGGGCAGCACGGTTGAAGCGATAGGCGGCTTGGGCGGCGAGCTGGTCTTTCACCTCTCTGATATGCGCGGAAAACGCCCGGTGCAAATCCAGAAAACGTTCGGTATCCGCTCCCATCCTCCCGGCCAGTGCCTTGGTGTATTCACGCTTGCGCGGTTCGCCTTCCTTGGTCAGGAACACCAGAGAGAACGCCTCGAAATCGTGTCCCGCCCAAGCGTCGCGCAGCTTTGCGGAGCTTTTCAAATCGGTGGCCGTGCCGCGTTCCAGCAAAGCGGCAAATGCCTCGGAATCGACCGCCAGCGCAGCATTGGCAAACAGCTCGGCAACCACGTCCCGCTCCGGCGCCACACCGAGATCGCAACGTAGCGCTTCGGCGGCGAAATGCGCCGGGTCGGCGGCCTCTGCGGTATAAGCCCACCATTCGGCGCGCTTGGCGACAAAATCGAGCAGCAGGCTGCGGGTGTTGTGCAGGCCATGCTCGGCGAACAAAAAATCCAGCGCTTGTGCTGTTTCGCATTCCGGCTCGACGCGCAGTTCTTCGGCAAACAGTTGCCAGGCCTCTTCCAGCAGGGTGGAGGTCTGATCAAGCAGACCCCAGTCGCCGCCGACGCCGCTGTCCAGCGGCGCACGCTGGAGCAGTTGCAGGAACCAGCCGTGAAAAGTGTTGATGGCAATGCCGGGCTGGGCCGTCAGGAAAACCTCGAACAGGCTGTGCGCGCGCGGCAGCAACGACTCGATTTCACCTTCCGGCACGGCACGCTCGCGCAGGAATTGCCTGACCTCGTTATCCGGCGCCAGCGCCAGCAAGCGCAGCCAGTCGCGCAAACGCTACGCCATTTCCTGCGCCGCCTTGCGGGTGAAGGTGATCGCCAGAATTTCGGACGGCGCGGCGCCGGCCAGCAGCAGACGCACGATGCGCGACACCAGCAGCCAGGTCTTGCCGCTGCCGGCGCAGGCTTCGACTACCGCCGAGCGGGCGGGATCGAGCGCGACGCGGTTAATTTCATTGGATTCACTCGACATCATGGTCATCCCGGTAATCCTTGCGGCACAGGCCGCTCATCTCGCACCAGTCGCAGGCTTGTTCGCTGCCATGGGCGGGCAGCGGCGCGGCGCAGTAGAGGGCGTTGAACAGCTCGCGCAGCCGCAGTTCGACCGCCTGGCTCAGCGCATAAATTTCGTCCTGCGGCACCGCCTTGATCTCGGCCTCTTCGTCCACCGGCACGAACGCCGCCTCGACCACCGCATCGGCCAGCAGCAGGGCATAGACCGGCAATTGCACATCCTCGCCCGGCTCTTTCAGCTTCTTTTGCAGGCCGGCGCGGCTCTGGGTCTTGTAGTCGAGCACGGCGAAGGCAACTTCGCCATCGTCCGAGCGGGTGTCGACGCGGTCGATCCGGCCTTTCAGGGTAAGATTGCGCCCTTCGTCCAGCGCCAGTTCCAATGTGCGTTTCAGCTCGCCTTCGTGCCAGCGCCAGCCCTCCCGCTCGCGTGCAACCTGCCAGTCGAGATAGGCGGGTATGCACATTTCCCAGCGCAACGCCCAGGCGCGGGCGAGGTAGTCGGCCTCCAGCGCCTGCTTGAATTCATCCCGGCTGAGGTCGCGTAGCGCCTGTTCCAGTTCGGCACGCTGCTGACCGCCGATGACCGGGTAACGCCGGTGGAAGGCGTGCAGGATGGCGTGAACATGTTCGCCGTAATCCTTTTTCTCCAGCGCCTGCTGCACTTCGTCCATTTCGTTCAGGTGCAAAGCATGGCGCGCATAAAACTGGTAGGGGCAGGCCATCAGGCTGTTGTAGCCGCTGGCGGAAATCACCGGAGGGATCAGCTCATGCGGCAAGATCGGGCGCGAGGTCGGCGGCGGAGAATGGGGAACGCCGTGCTCTTCCGCCATCGCCTCAATCGACAGGCGCGGCAGCGCTGCGCCGTAAGCCAGCTCGTGAAACGCTTCCAGCCTTTCTATCCAGGGGCTGGCCAGGTTGGGCTCGGCGTTTTTCTGCGCCTGCCAGGTCACCAGCATGGCGCCGCAACTGGCCAGCAGCGCGGCAAAATCCAGCATGGTCAGGCGCAACTCCTGCTCAAAGGTCGGCAGCCCCAGTTGCACCCGCACCGACTGGTTGAAAAAGGCGCTTTCCCGCCCCTGCCCCGGAAAGTGGGCGGCATCGCCGCCGGCGACGATCACGCCGTCGAAACGGCGCAACCGGGTGGCGCCAAGATGGGTGAACACCACCGGACTGCTGATGCCGGTATCGCGGAAGGTGGCGGCTTCGAGCTGGCCGTCGAGCCAGCGCCGCCATTCGCTCAGGGAGAACACGCCCTGGTCGCTGCCCAGCTCTTTTTGCAGGCGCGCCAGCAGCCGCAGCAATTGCTCCCCGGCCAAGTCCTGCGCCAAGCCTTGGCGCAGGCCGAGGACATCCAAGGCTTCGAGCAGGCTGGCAAGCCACGCCGAAAGAGGGCGCTTGCGCCCGCCAAACCCGGCCTGCGCCTGTTCCAGCCGCGCCAGCAGGTCGAGCACTTCAACTTCATCCTCGCGCCGCGCCAGATTGCGGTAATGGTGCAGCCCCGATACCACGCTGTGGCGGCGCACCAGTTGCTCCAGGCGATAAACGGCACGTTTGCGCGTAGCGGCATCCCAGTCGGAAAAAATCAGCGGCGACTTGAGCAGATCGAGCAGGTCGAGATGGTGAAAGCGGCTCGCCATGGCATCGAGCCAGCGCATGACGACGGCGCTCGCCGCCACGGTGGAGAATGTCCAGCCGGTTTCGTCCGCTACCAGGATCTGGCTGCGCTCCAGCAACGCACGGGCGCGCCGCGCCACCAGCCGATCCTGAACGATCACCGCGATGGCGGTTTTGCCCTGCCGCAACCAATCGCGAATGGTTTCGCTCAGTGCTGCGGCCTCCTGCTCCAGGCTATGTGCAGGGAACAGCGACAAGGTGGAATTCAGCGGGCTTGCCGGATGGCTGCGGTCAAAATCTGCGGCGCGTTCGCGCAGGCTCGGCGCTGTCTTTTCCGCCGCTGAATCCGGGAGCTGCCAGGCGGTTTTCAGCAATGCGCCAATCTCGTTAGCGGGAAAACTTTCATCGCAACCGAACAGTTTCACCGGCTGACGCTCGGCGTAACGGCGGAAAAAATCCTGTTCCATCGGCGTTAGGCCGGACAGGCCGACTGCATACAACGGGGCGCAAGCATCGTCCGCCAGCCGCCCCAGTCGCAGATGGTAAGCGGCGATAGCGTCCACGCTGTCGTCGCCATTCCGGCTCATGGCGTACCACAGCTCATGCACCAGGCGCGCCTCGAATTGCAGCGGCGTGCCGGCTCGCGCCTGATAGGCGTCCTCCAGCCAAGCCACGAACTCGGCATAGGAAGCCGGCAGGCTGGCGCCCTGCCGGGCAATATCGTCGAACAGGCTGAGCAGTTCGCGGCTGATATGCCATAAATCGGCGTCGGCAAACCAGTTGCGGCTGCGCAAGGCCTGATACAGCAGCGCCGCACGACAACTGTCGGGGGTGACGGGGCGATCCAGCGGCGTTGCTGCGGCCCATTCCGTCAGGGTAATCATTCGCGGCAACAGCAGCGCTCTGCCAGCAACTGAGCACAGCGCCGCACCCAAGGCATCGGCGGCGTGGAAATTGGGCAGCAAAATAATCAGACGGGACATATCCGGCAGGCGCGCCCGCTCGAGTGCGACGATCTCTCGCGCAGCGGCGTGCAGCAGACTGGATTCGGTGGGTTTAAGCATCAGGACAAAGGTGGCGAGCGCCCGAAAAAAGTGGGGAATGAGCGGATTTTATCCCGAAACCGGAACACATAAACAACACATTCCCCCTTGCCGGAATATTTTGGTTGGTATATAAAGTGAAAAGATAAATTTCACACCCGGCCCACGAGCCGGCAGTTCGTCTGTTGCAACGCAACCAAATAAACAAGCAAAACAACCAAAAAAACATATAAAAATCATCAATCGGCCGCAGCATTTCACTATTTTTATCCGTTGATTCTCTTTGAAACTGGAGCAAAAACCCCATGAGCGAACATATTCACTACGTCACCGACGACACCTTCGAAGCGGAAGTCCTGCAATCCCCATTGCCCGTGCTGGTCGATTACTGGGCGGACTGGTGCGGCCCGTGCAAGATGATTGCGCCGGTGCTCGACGAAGTGGCGCAGGAATATGCCGGGCGCCTAAAGGTCGCCAAACTGAATATCGACGAAAACCAGGCCACACCGCCGAAATACGGCATTCGCGGCATTCCGACCCTGATGATTTTCAAGAACGGCAACATCGAGGCGACCAAGGTTGGCGCCCTGTCCAAATCGCAACTGACCGCATTTATTGACAGCAACATATAAAGCCATTAACCTTGCGCCTGACCTGCCCTTTCTGGGCCCAGGCGCAAGTTAGTTCCCGCCGCACTCTTTCCAGATTCACATTCTCATTCTCTTGATTCACTCGACCATACCGCCATGCGCTTATCCGATTTAAAACACCTCCCCGTCACCGAACTCGTCGAAATGGCGATCACCAACGAAATCGATGGTGCCAGCCGCCTGCGCAAACAGGACCTGATCTTTGCCTTGCTGAAGAACCAGGCAAAGAGAGGCGAAAGCATTTACGGCGAAGGCACGCTGGAAGTCCTGCCGGACGGCTTCGGTTTCCTGCGCTCGCCCGACACTTCTTACCTGGCCGGGCCGGACGACATTTACGTCAGTCCTTCGCAGATCCGCCGCTTCAACCTGCACACTGGCGATTCCATCGAAGGCGAGATCCGCACCCCCAAGGAAGGTGAGCGTTATTTCGCGCTGGTCAAGGTAGACAAGGTCAACGGCGAACCGCCGGAGAATTCCAAGCATAAAATCCTGTTCGAGAACCTGACGCCGCTGTTTCCGAACCAGCCGCTGATTCTGGAACGCGACATCAAGGCCGAGGAAAACATCACCGGCCGCGTGATCGACATGGTGGCACCGATCGGCAAGGGCCAGCGCGGCCTGCTGGTGGCCTCG
Organism: Betaproteobacteria bacterium; assembly: GCA_021373185.1. Classification (GTDB taxonomy): domain Bacteria; phylum Pseudomonadota; class Gammaproteobacteria; order Burkholderiales; family Sulfuricellaceae; genus Sulfuricella. Next base: position 31,147 of record JAJFTF010000024.1, read on the forward strand.
CCGAAATCCGGCAAGACCGTGATGCTGCAGCACATCGCCCACGCCATCACCGCCAACCACCCTGAAGTGATCCTGATCGTTCTGCTGATCGACGAGCGCCCGGAAGAAGTGACGGAAATGACGCGCACGGTGCGCGGCGAAGTGGTCGCCTCCACCTTCGACGAACCGGCCACACGCCACGTTCAGGTCGCCGAAATGGTGCTGGAAAAAGCCAAGCGCCTGGTTGAACACAAAAAAGATGTGGTGATCCTGCTCGACTCGATCACCCGCCTGGCACGCGCCTACAACACCGTGGTGCCGGCTTCCGGCAAGGTGCTGACCGGCGGCGTGGACGCCAACGCCCTGCAGCGCCCCAAGCGCTTCTTCGGTGCGGCGCGCAACATCGAGGAAGGCGGCTCGCTGACCATCATCGCGACGGCATTGGTGGACACCGGATCGCGCATGGACGATGTGATCTACGAGGAATTCAAGGGTACCGGCAACATGGAAATCCACATGGATCGCAAGATGGCGGAGAAGCGCATTTATCCGGCGATCAACGTCAACCGTTCCGGCACGCGCAAGGAAGAATTGCTGATCAAGCCCGACATCCTGCAAAAAATCTGGGTGCTGCGTAAGCTGCTATACCCGATGGACGACCTGGAAGCGATGGAGTTTCTCCTCGACAAGGTGCGTTCCACCAAGAACAATGCCGACTTCTTCGACTCGATGCGCAGAGGCTGAGAAAACATTCCGGTCGTGGCGGTCTGATGAACGCCACGATAAATGAACTTGATAACAAGCGATTTTTAAGGGATAATCCCGTTTTTTAAGAATTGGGCTCCCAAAAAGCCGCCAGATTCCCCCTGAGGACTTTAAAGCATGAAACCGGAAATTCATCCAGAGTACAACGAAATCGATGTAACCTGCAGTTGCGGCACCAAGTTCAAGACCCGCTCCACCATGAGCAAGGCGCTGAACATCGAAGTTTGCTCAATGTGCCACCCGTTCTACACCGGCAAGCAGAAGACCATCGACACCGCCGGTCGCGTCGAGAAGTTCCGTCAGAAATACGGCATGAAGTAATTCGACGCATCGCAGCGACATCCAAAGGCAGCTTGAGGCTGCCTTTTTTGTTTATGTACTGCCGGTTGGTTTAAAATACTCCGTCATGAAACTCACGCGCGCGTTCAGATTGGTTGTCGGCCTGCTCTGCCTGGCCCCGCTCGCCAATTGCGCCGTCAACCCGGTGACCGGGCAGCAAAACTTCGTCACGATGTCCGAAAGCGACGAGGTTCGCACCGGCAAGCAGGCCGATGCAGATGTGCGCAAGGAATACGGGGTCTATGACAACCCGGCGCTGCAACGCTACGTCAACGAGGTTGGCCAGCGCCTCGCGCAGAAAAGCCATCGCGCCAATCTGGAATACCACTTCACCGTCGTCGACAGCCCGGAAATCAACGCCTTTGCGCTGCCCGGCGGCTATATCTACATCACCCGCGGCATCATGGCTTACCTGAACACCGAGGCCGAGCTGGCCGCCGTACTGGGGCACGAAATCGGTCACGTCACTGCGCGCCACGGCGTGCGCCAGCAAAGCGCGTCAATGGCCGCCAACATCGGCATCGTGCTGGGCTCGATCCTGGTGCCGGAATTGCGCTCACAAGGCGCGCAGGATCTGCTCAACCAGTTCGGCGGGGCGTTGATATCCGGTTACGGACGCGATCACGAACTGGAGGCCGACCGTCTGGGCGCGGAATATCTGGCGCGCGCCGGTTACAATCCGCAAGCGATGGTGAAGGTGATCGGCATCCTGAAAAACCAGGAACTATTCGATGCCCAGGTCGCCCGCGAAGAAGGCCGCGAACCGAGGCGCTACCACGGCCTGTTCGCCACTCACCCGGACAACGACACCCGGCTCAGGGAAGTGGTCGGCGAAGCCGACCGCCTGGCGCTGCCCGGAGCTGACAATCGCCAGGCTGCCTATCTGGCCCAACTCAATGGGCTGATTTTTGGCGACAGTCCGAATCAGGGCATCGTTCGCGGCAACCGCTTCCTGCACGGAGAGCTGGGCTTTGCACTGGACTTCCCCGCTGGCTGGAAAATCAGGAACCAGCCTGACAAGGTCGCCGCGTTCAGCCCGGCCAACGATGCAGCGATCGAGTTACAGATGGCCGGCCCCGCACGCGCCACGCCGGCTGACTTCCTGCGCCGTACTTTCCGACTGGACAGCGGCAACGAACTGGATACCGCGCCGATCAACGGTTTGCCCGCTGCCGTCATCAGCGGCACCCGCCAAGGCAAGCCGATCAAGGTTGGAACCATTTACCTCAAGGAAAAAACCTTCGTCCTGGCCGCCACGGCGAAATCCCCCGCCGTTTACAACCGCTACCGGGAACCCATATCCGCCGCAATCGCCAGTTTTCACGCCCTGCAGGATGCCGAGCGCAAACTGGCAAAACCCACGCTTATCCACATTCGCCCCGCCAAAAAGGGAGAAACCTTCGCCAGCCTGGCGAGCCAGACGCCCCTCGGCAAAAATGCCGATGGCTACCTGCGCCTGATGAACCACGCCTACCCGACTGGCGAGCCGCAGCCAGGGCAATCGCTTAAAACCATAGAATAAAGCCTTCCCCATGAATCGACCCGCAACTCCCATCCATGCCGACAGCCGCTTGACCATTTTCATGCTGGCGGCACTTTGCTTGGCCTGGATACTCCCTGGCCTGATCGGCCACCAGCCATGGAAGCCCGACGAAGCTTACAGCTTCGGGCTGGTTTACCACATTTTACAGAGCGGCGACTGGATCGTACCGACCCTGGGCGGCGAACCGTTCATGGAAAAGCCGCCGCTGTACTACCTCAGCGCGGCACTATTCGGAAAAATGTTTTCGCCCTTACTCGCGCCGCACGATGCGGCGCGCCTGGCTACCGGATTTTTCATGGCGCTGACGCTGCTGTTCACCGGCATCACCGGTAGGGCGTTATGGGGCAAAAGCCATGGCCGCCTCACTGTCCTGATCCTGATCGGTTGCCTCGGCTTGCTGATCCGCGGCCATGAAATGATCACCGACATTGCGCAGCTGACCGGCTTTGCCGCAGCCATTTACGGTTTCGCCCTGAGTCGGCGGCGCGTCCTGCTAGCCGGCTTCTGGCTCGGCACCGGCGCCGGCATCGGCTTCATGTCCAAGGGACTGCTGGCACCGGGAATCATCGGCGTAACCGCCGTGTTGTTGCCGATCCTGTTCCGCAGTTGGCGCAGCCGAAGCTATGCTTCCTGCCTGGCGGTCGCGTTCCTCGCGATCCTGCCCTGGCTGATCGTTTGGCCTACCCTGCTCTACCTGCGTTCGCCGGATCTGTTCATGGAATGGTTCTGGGTCAACAATCTGGGGCGATTCCTCGGCTTTGCCCATCTCGGCCCCGGCAATGGCCACTGGCATTATTTCGAAATCCTGCCCTGGTTTGCCTGGCCAGCTTGGCCAATTGCACTGTGGACACTGTGGCATGGCAGGCGCGCCGGCCTGGCGCGCCCCGAGATCCAGCTTGCACTGACCCTTTTCCTGGTCATGCTGGCAGTATTGAGCGCGGCCTCTGACGCACGCGAAGTATATGCCCTGCCGATGCTGCTACCGCTTGCCCTACTTGCCGCGCCGGGCGTCGCCAGCCTGCGACGCGGTGCCGCCAGCGCGCTGAACTGGTTCAGCATCATGACCTTCGGTTTCTTTGGCGGGCTGTTCTGGTTCTTCTGGTTTGCCATGGTCAGCGGCCACCCTGCGGCGCGGGCAGAGCATTTGCGCGGATTGCAACCCGGTTATACCCCGGTCTTCGAGCCGCTGCATTTCGCCATCGCCCTGCTGGCAACCATCGCCTGGATAATTATCGTATTCCGGGTGAAATCCCTGCCGCGCAACCCGCGCACGGTCATCAACTGGGCTGCCGGCGTTACCCTGGTTTGGGTCATGATCATGACGCTGTGGCTGCCTTGGCTCGATGCAGGCAAGAGCTACCGCTCCATGTTCGCATCACTGCAGCAGGCGCTACCTGCCCGGCATGCATGCCTCGCCAGCAGCAATCTGGGCGAACCGCAGCGCGCACTGCTGGAGTACTACACCAACCTCACCACCCGACGGGTCGAGGTTTACAAAGGTATCGAGTGCGATTTGTTGCTGGCACAAGGCAATGCCAATGACCCGGACACTCCTCCCGGCGCAGACTGGCAAAAGATTTGGCAAGGCAGCCGGCCCGGCGACAAGTCGGAACGCTACCGTCTGTTCCAGCGCGTGCCTTGATCGGCATGACCGGGCAAGCCAAAATTTCCGCGGTCATCCTGGCGGGCGGCCAAGCCCGGCGCATGGGCGGCACCGACAAAGGCTTGGCGTTGCTTGGTGGCCGTCCGCTGCTCGCCTGGGTGCTGGAATGCCTCGCACCGCAAGTCGATGAACTGTTCATCAGCGCCAACCGCAATCTCGACCGATATCGCCAATTCGACCGGCCGGTGCTGACGGATGTCTCGCCGGATTTCCACGGGCCGCTCGCCGGGCTGTGCCGCGCCATGACCGAGGCGACCCATCCGCTGATTCTGTGTGCGCCGTGCGATACTCCATTTCTCCCCACCGATCTGGCTGAACGCCTGTCCAGTGCGCTGGAAAAAAGTGGCGCGGATATTGCCCTACCGGTTTGCGGCGGGCAGGTTCACCGTGCAGCCTGTTTGTGCCGGCGCAGCCTGCTGCCCGGCCTGGCGCTTTTCATCGACCAGGGCGGGCGCCGGGTCGGCGAATGGCAAGCGGGGCTTCGCTGTATTGAGGTGCCCTTCGATGACGAACGCGCGTTTCTCAACTTTAATACGGCGGACGAGTTGGCCGTCGGCGAACGCCTGATCACTCCTCCCGATAGATAGAAATAAAAAAAGCCCGGCACGCCGGGCTTTTTTATGCTGCGCGGTTGGGATCGCCTCTAGCTATCCGATGCGTGGCCAGCCGCCACGATAGTCTTCCAGCCCTTTTTGGGCGTATTGGCCATGGCCGCGCGAAGCTTGACGCCGCGGCTGCTTTCCATCCATTTCTTGATGCGCTGGGCATCGCCAATACGCGATTGTTTACCCCACGAATCAAGCAACACGATAATCATCGGCTGATTGGCGATGCTTGCCTGCATCACCAGGCAATGTCCCGCCTCGTTGATAAAACCGGTTTTGGAAACCCCAATATCCCAAGCCTTGTTTCGCACCAGCAAGTTGGTATTCTTGAATTGCATGCGCTGCGATTTGCCGCGCACCGCTACGTCATAGGAACCTGTGGTGGTGATATCGCGGATCAAGGGATAGTTGTAAGCGGCATTTACCATCTTGACCAGATCCTGGGCGGTCGAAGTATTGTCGCTGTTGAGGCCGGTAGAATCGACAAACCGGGTGTGCCTCATATTGAGGTTGGCAGCCTTGCGATTCATGGCGGCGACAAAAGAAGGAAATCCGCCGGGGTAGGCGCGCGCCAAAGCTGCCGCAGCGCGATTTTCGGAAGACATCAACGCCAGTTGCAGAGCTAGGTGGCGGCTGAGCGTGGTACCCACCTTGAGCCGGGAATGCGTGCCTTTCAGTGAATCCCTGTCCTCACTGCCGATGGCAATTTTCTCATCCAGCGGCAGTTGCGCATCCAGCACCACCATCGCCGTCATCAATTTGGTAATAGAGGCAATCGGCATGCGCATGTCGGCATTCTTGCCAAACAATGCACGACCGGTCGTCTGATCGACCACCATCGCCGACGACGAACGCAGATTAAGGCCGGAATGGCGAAAAGCGGCAGAGGTGCCGTCATTTTCAAATTGCAGTTCGGCCTGAGGTACAAAACCCGTAACTGGTTCGGCCTGGCCTTGCGCTGTGCCGGTTTCGCCAGCCATAACGGTGGATGCCGCCAGCAATGCGCACCCTGCTATCCAGTTCAACTGCATATTCCCTCCCAAAGGCCGAAAACCAAAGCTCTAGCGAAAATTTTATACCTGTCGCCCGACAATGTAAATCCATTTTCTAGATATATCGGCTTATCACCATAATTTATTTAGGTAAATTTAAAATGCATCTTCCGAAAAACAGCTTGCGCCGTAAATCATTCACGAAAGCCGGAACCTATGCCATCCGCTCCACCATCTCCTGGCCGAAGGCCGAACAGGAAACCTGGGTTGCGCCGTCCATCAATCGGGCGAAATCATAAGTCACCTTCTTCGCCAGAATCGCCCGTTCCATCGACCTGACGATGAGATCGGCGGCTTCGAGCCATCCCATGTGGCGCAACATCATTTCCGCAGACAGGATGATCGAACCGGGATTGACGTAATCCTTGCCGGCATACTTCGGCGCGGTGCCATGAGTCGCTTCGAACATCGCCACGCTGTCGGAAAGATTGGCGCCCGGCGCGATGCCGATGCCGCCCACCTGCGCCGCCAGGGCATCGGAAATGTAATCGCCGTTCAGGTTCAGGGTGGCGATCACGTCATAATCTTCCGGTCGCAACAGAATCTGCTGCAGGAAGGCGTCGGCGATCACGTCCTTGATGACGATGCCGCCGAATTTATCCGAGAGTTTCATCCATGGGCCGCCGTCCAGCAGTTCAGCGCCGAATTCGCGCCGCGCCAGTTCATAACCCCATTTCTTGAAACCGCCCTCGGTGAATTTCATGATGTTGCCTTTGTGCACCAGGGTCACAGAGCTGCGCTTATTATCGATGGCGTACTGGATGGCCTTGCGCACCAGACGCTCGGTACCTTCAAGCGATACCGGCTTGATGCCGATCGACGAGGAATCGGGAAAGCGGATTTTCGTTACGCCCATTTCCTGCTGCAAAAACTGGATTACCTTTTTCACTTCCGGCGAGCCGGCTTCCCATTCCACGCCGGCATAAATGTCTTCGGTATTTTCGCGGAAAATCACCATGTCGGTTTTCTCCGGCGCTTTCACCGGGCTGGGAACTCCCTGGAAATAGCGCACCGGGCGCAGGCAGACATAAAGATCGAGCTGCTGGCGCAACGCCACGTTGAGCGAGCGGATGCCGCCCGATACCGGCGTGGTCAGCGGCCCCTTGATGGACACCACGTAATCCCTCAGCGCCTGGACAGTTTCCTCTGGCAGCCAGGTGTCGGCGTCATAAACCTTGGTGGCTTTCTCGCCGGCGTAGATTTCCATCCAGGCAATCTTGCGCTTGCCGCCATAGGCTTTGTCCACCGCCGCATCCACCACTTTGCGCATCACCGGGGTGATATCCACGCCGGTGCCATCGCCCTCGATAAAGGGGATAATCGGATTAACCGGGACAGTCAGGGAAAAATCGGCGTTAACCGTGATTTTGCTGCCTTGGGGCGGCACTTGAAATTTTTGCGACATGTTTACTCCGGGTCAGTCCTATATAATATTTCCATGAGCCGCCTAATCCTGTTCAACAAGCCTTTTGGCGTCATCACCCAATTCAGCAGCGATGGCATGCATGCCACGCTGAAAGACTTCATACCGCTGCCCGGCGTCTATCCGGCAGGACGCCTGGATACCGACAGTGAAGGGCTGCTTATTTTAACCGATGACGGGCCTTTGCAACACCGCATTAGCGACCCTCGCCACAAGCTGCCCAAAACTTACTGGGTGCAGGTGGAAGGGGTTCCCGATGAAATGGCGCTGGAACAGCTCAGACACGGCGTCGATCTCAACGATTTCGTCACTCTTCCGGCCCAGGCACGGATTATCGACGAGCCCGCCGAGCTGTGGCTGCGCACACCGCCGATCCGCTTCCGCAAAAACATCCCCACCAGTTGGATTGAACTGATTATCCGGGAAGGCAAAAACCGCCAGGTGCGCCGCATGACGGCAAAAACCGGCATACCCACCCTGCGCTTGATCCGCTGGCGCATTGGCGACTGGGATCTGGATGGCCTGGCGCCAGGAGAATGGCGAGAAATCAAAGTTTGAAAATACTTCAATGCGACTGTCAACCGGGCCAACTATCAGTCGTTACTGGATATGACACGCAAGTCGTGTCAATTGAATTCAACCTTAAACTAGTTTAAAAGGAATAAAAAATGAGCAAACTTCTGTCCGTCCTGATCGCCGCCGCTTTTGCCGTTGTTACCTTCTCCGCTGTTGCTGCTGAAGCCGCCGCTCCTGCTGCCGAAGCTCCTGCTGCTGAAGCCGCCAAACCAGCCAAAAAAGCTCACAAAGCCAAAAAAGCCAAGAAGGCCAAGAAAGCCAAAGCTGAAGCCGCTGCTCCTGCTGCTGAAGCCGCTCCTGCCAAGTAATTTCGGCACGACAATAAAAAAGGCAGGGCGAACCCTGCCTTTTTTATTTGTGTTTCACCCTGATTCATCCAAACGCACAGTAATTCACTGTCGCCACCCACCCAAGAATCCAGCTATAAGAATCGATCCAGCAATTTGCGGCTAGCCTTATCCAGCGAATGGATATCGCGCAGCAGAAAATGAATGCCGTGACTATCGGCGATGAGCAACGTGGAAAGGGATATCCGTCGGATATCGTCTTCCCCCTTGAGAATGAACGTCGTGGCACCGCGGTCGGTTTCGACCTGCCACGTACTGGGCGTGGCAAAACTGGAAACATGGCGGATACGGCAAATTTCCGGGATGAATTCCCGCTGTGCCAGTTCCTCTTCCAGCAGGGTACGCACCTCGCCGGGCAAATCGGCCAAGCAATCGATCCAGGCCAACTCATGCCCGTCGGTGCTCACCAGGGCAATTCCCTCCTCAGGGGCCGTGATGGGGAAAGCATGCACCGGCACCACGCCATCATGGATATTTCCGTCTGCACCAGTAAGGACCAGCCGACCGAAGGCATTGCGTTGTAATTGGAAACCGATGGGCTGGCTCATACCGTGCTCTCCTTGGCCTCGGGTTCTACATTCCAGGTTTCGTCACCCATGTCGGTATCGACGTTGCGCGCCTGAGCCTGATAAAGGCGGTAATAGGCACCCTCGCGCGCCATAAGCTCGCCATGACTACCCACCTCGACGACCTGCCCACGGTCGAGCACTACCAGTCGGTCAGCCTTGCGCAAGGTGGAAAGGCGGTGGGCGATGGCGATGGTGGTTCGCCCTTGCACCAGGTTATCCAAGGCTTTCTGGATTTCCTTCTCGGTCGTGGAGTCGACCGACGAAGTGGCCTCGTCGAGAATAAGAATGCGCGGGTCGATCAGCAACGCCCGTGCGATGGAGATGCGCTGACGCTCGCCGCCAGACAATGCCTGACCGCGCTCCCCGGCCAGCGAATCGTAGCCCTGCGGCAAACGCAGGATGAACTCGTGGGCGTGCGCTGCGCGGGCCGCAGCAACGATTTCCGCCCGGCTGGCGTGCGGCTTGCCATAAGCGATATTCTCGGCAATCGTGCCAAAAAACAGGAAAGGCTCCTGCAACACCAAACCGATATTGCGCCGATATTCGGCGATCGGGAGAGTGCGAATATCCACGCCATCGATGCGAATCGAGCCCTCGGTCACATCGTAAAAGCGACAGATCAGGTTGACCAGCGTGCTCTTGCCCGACCCGCTGTGGCCGACCAGGCCGATCATTTCGCCGGGCAGGATATTCAGATCAACACCACGGATGACAGCACGGTTGCCATAACGAAAGCCCGCATTGCATATCTCGATCTGCCCCTTCGCCTGCTCGACATGAACCGGATGAGCCGATTCGGGAACGCTGGAAACATGATCGAGAATATCGAAAATGCGCTTCGCTCCGGCTGCAGCCTTCTGCGTCACCGAAACGATACGGCTCATGGAGTCGAGCCGCGTATAGAAACGACCGATATAGGCCAGGAAGGCAACCAGCACGCCCACGGTGATCTCGTTGCGGGAAACCTGCCAAACGCCAAAAGCCCATACCACCAGCAAACCGATCTCGGTCAACAAGGTCACGGTCGGCGTAAACAACGACCAGACCTTGTTCAGCCGGTCATTGACAGCGAGGTTGTGCTGGTTGGCTTCGCGAAAGCGCGAAGCCTCGCGCTTCTCCTGGGCAAAAGCCTTGACCACGCGAATGCCGGGAATGGTGTCGGCCAGCACGTTGGTGACTTGCGACCAGACGCGATCGATTTTCTCGAAGCCGGTGCGCAGCTTGTCGCGCACCACATGGATCATCCAGGCGATGAACGGCAACGGCAGCAAGGTCACCAGCGCCAGCGCCGGGTTGATCGAAAACAGGATCGCCGCCGTCATGATGATCATCAGCACGTCAGTGGCAAAATCCAACAGGTGCAGGGACAAAAAGACGCAGATGCGGTCGGTCTCGGAACCGACGCGCGTCATCAAATCACCGGTGCGCTTGCCGCCGAAATATTCCAGCGAAAGCCGCAGCAAATGATCGTAGGTGGTGGTGCGAAGGTCGGCGCCGATGCGCTCGCTCACCAAGGCAAGGATATAGGTGCGCGCCCAGCCGAGGCCCCACGCCAGCAATGCCGACCCCAGCAAGCCGGAGAGCAGCAGCATTACCATGCCATAATCGATGGGCGCGCCGTTCTGGTAGGGAATCAGCACCTTGTCCATCAGCGGCATGGTCAGATAAGGCGGCACCAGAGTGGCCGCCGTAGACGCCAGCGTCAGCAGAAAGCCGGCAAGCAACTGTCTGTTATAAGGCTTGGCAAAACGCCACAGGCGAAACAGCGTCCATGTCGATGGCGGCACATGCGTTTCCCTGGTGCAAACCGGACATTCTTCCTGGCCTGCCATGAGCGGCGACTTGCAATTGGGACAAACGGCCTGCTCCGGGCGGGAAGCGGGACGACCGGAGAGATGACTGTCGAGCTGCCGCTCGAACTGCTCGACCAGTCGCAGCGCCGCACCATTGCGACCCAAGGTGTAGCGCCAGCAGGCGAGGCGAGACGCATCATCGGATAATTCGAGACTGCCCACTCCGGCATGATCGTGGCGTTGCAGAGCAAGGCCTTTCCGGTAAGGCCAATCCCGCCACGACTTATTTTCTGCCTCTCTGGCCAGCAAACGACGGTCGGTTATCACCACCATGCTTTGCATAAAATGCAGCCGGGTATCGAGATCCACCTCCAGCCACGCCAGCACCTCCTCTTTGTCGCGCAACTGCGATTCAACTTCAGCGCGCCAACTATCGGGCAAAGGCTTGCCTGACAACACGGAAACAAGAGAATCTGAAAGCTTGTAATTGCTATGCATGGTCACCAATATTCCGAGGGGACGGACTGTCGTATTACTGGGCGCCGAAGCCGAACCCTGATGCAATGCTGCTTCGGTTTCTGCAATTATACCTTGGTCTTTGAGCAGAATGCCTCGCTCATAATGAGATTGCATTTATTGTCTTGATAAAATCAATCATACGGTATCGACATCACGAACCCCCCGGAAAATCTTTTGCATCTACGGTAAACTGATGGACTCATGCCGCGTTAATTATTTAAAATGATCTCTGCACTCTCCCGGAGTTACACAAATCAAAATGTGCCCGCTGTGTATCTCCAGCACAAACTATCGGCCAGCCTGCGTTGAAGCGCGGTTTTCGCCCGGCTTGCCGATAGGCTATTTAGGTTTTTATGGAAAATAAAAATATCGAATTTCTCAGGGTCTTCCCCCTGTGCGGGCCAAATATATGGACATATCGTCCAGCCCTTGAAGCGTGGGTCGACATCGGCGCGCTGGAAGACTCCCCGTCCAACACCATTCCCGGTTTCTACGAACGCCTTTCGTCATGGCTGCCCTCGCTGATCGAGCATCATTGCGGCGTCGGCGAACGGGGCGGCTTCCTGCAACGAGTGCAGGAAGGCACTTGGCCGGGCCACATCCTCGAGCATGTCACCATCGAGCTACAGAACCTGGCCGGCATGCAAACCGGTTTTGGCAAAGCGCGCGAGACCTCGAAACGGGGAATTTATAAAGTCGTCGTGCGCTCACGCCACGAAGAAGTCAGCCGGGCCTGTCTGCACGCCGCTCGCGACCTGATCATGGCGGCAATCGAAGACCGTCCATTCGATACCCAAGCCACGGTCGCACAGTTGCGCACCATGGCCGATTCGCTCCTTCTCGGGCCAAGCACGGCATGCATCGTGGACGCGGCCACCGACCGGGGTATCCCGTCGATCCGCCTGTCCGAGGGCAATCTGGTGCAACTGGGCTATGGCGTGCGCCAACACCGCATCTGGACGGCCGAAACCGACCAGACCAGCGCCATTGCCGAAAGCATTGCGAGCGACAAGGATCTGACGAAAACCCTGCTGCAATCCTGCGGCGTACCGGTTCCGGAAGGCCGGCTGGCCAAAAGCCCTGAAGATGCCTGGGAGGCCGCAGAGGAAATCGGCATCCCGGTGGTCGTCAAACCCTACGACGGCAATCATGGGCGCGGCGTGTGCGCCAACCTGAAAACCCGCGAGGAAATCGAGGCCGCCTACAAGGTGGCGCTCGAAGAAGGCAGCGGCGTGCTCGTCGAGCGTTTTGTGCGCGGCAGCGAACACCGCCTGCTGGTGGTAGGCGGCAAGATGGTGGCTGCCACACGGGGCGAGGAAGCCTGGGTGACCGGCGATGGCCGCTCGACCATCACGGAACTGATCGAAAGCCAGCTCAACACCGACCCACGGCGCGGAGAAGAGGAAGATTACCCGCTCAGCCTGATCTATCTTGAGCGCGAGCCCGCCGCCCGGCTGGAAATCGAGCGCCAGGGCTTCAACCCCGATTCGAAACCGGTCGACGGTGCACGCGTGCTGATTCAGCGCAACGGCAACGCCACTTTCGACATCACCGACCAGGTTCACCCCGAAACCGCCGAGATTGCCGCGCTTGCCGCACGCATCGTGGGGCTCGACATCGCCGGCATCGACCTGGTTGCCGAAGACATTTCGCGTCCGCTCGACGAGCAGCGCGGCGCCATTGTCGAGGTCAATGCAGGCCCCGGCCTGCTCATGCACTTGAAACCTGCGATAGGAGAACCACGCCCGGTCGGCAGGGCGATCGTCGACAGCCTTTTCGCCGAACAGGAAAGCGGGCGCATCCCGGTTGTCGGCATCACCGGAGCAAGAGGAAAAACGGTGGTGGCACGGCTTGTGGCACGGCTGATCCAGTTAAGCGGGAAATACGTCGGCCTGACCTGCAGCGACGGCCTTTATCTTGACCAGCGGCAGGTCGAAGCCGGCGACCGGGCAAACTGCACGGCTTCCCATAAAATCCTGCTGAACCGTTCGGTAGAAGCGGCGGTCTTTGAAACCGGCAGCACGGCGATCCTCTCCGAAGGACTTGCCTATGACCGTTGCCAGGTGGCTATCGTCACCAACATCGATCCAACCGCCCTGCTCCCCGAATACTATGTCGAAACACCCGAGCAGCTCTATAACGTGTTGCGCACCCTGGTTGACGTAGTGCTGCCGAATGGAACAGCCGTGCTCAATGCCCGTGACCCGCTGGTTCTGAAAATGGCCGAGCTGTGCGATGGCGACGTAATCCTTTTCAGCACCGAAGACGGCACTGCGGCGATTGCCGAACATCGCGCCCAAGGGAAACGCGCCGTATTTATCCGCAACCACAAGGTCGTGCTGGCTACGGGCAAGGATGAAGCCCCGCTCACCGATGTGGCAACCATTCCGCTTGCCGGCAGCGGACAGAAGGCTTTCCAGATTGAGAATGTGCTGGCCGCAGCCGGGGCGGCGTGGGCTCTCGGCCTGTCGCTCGAATTGATCCGCGCGGGAATCGAAACTTTCGGCCTGGATGAGGCTGACAACACCCCCGCCATTAAAGCCGTGCAGCCACAGGCATAAAATATCGCATCTACGGTCGCCAAGGCGTCCTGGTTTAACAGGGAATTTTGTTCATGGAAGTATCACGGATTCGAGCACTGCGCGGCCCCAACCTCTGGAGCCGCCATACCGCCATTGAGGCCATCGTCGCCTGTAGCGAGAATGAGCGCTCCATCGACGAGCAACCAGGTTTCGAAGCGCGGCTTCGCGCACGCTTTCCTGAAATCGGCAGCCTGCAACCAGCCGGGCACAAGGACGCCATTTCATTGGCGCACGCACTGGAGCTCGCCACACTCGGACTGCAAGCTCATGCGGGATGCCCGGTGACCTTCAGCCGCACGTCCCAGACAGTAGAGACCGGCATTTACCAGGTGGTGGTCGAATACAGCGAAGAGGAAGTCGGGCGTCTGGCTCTGGAACTCGCCGAAAACCTGTGCCGCTCCGCGCTCAATGACACCCCGTTCGATCTGACCGGCGCGCTCGCCAGCCTGCGCGAACTGGATGAAGATGTGCGCTTCGGCCCCAGCACCGGCGCCATCGTTCAGGCCGCCACGGCACGCAGCATACCCTGCCGTCGCCTGACGGCGGGGAGCCTGGTTCAATTCGGCTGGGGCAGCCGACAGCGCCGCATTCAGGCAGCAGAAACCGACCAGACCAGCGCCATCGCCGAAGCCATCGCCCAGGACAAGGATTTGACCAAGAAACTGCTGGACGCAGCCGGCGTTCCGGTGCCCATCGGGCGGCAGGCTGAGGATATCGATGAAGCATGGACGGCTGCCTGCGAAATCGGCTTGCCGGTCGTGGTCAAACCCAGTGACGGCAATCAGGGAAAAGGCGTTACCGTCAACGTCGCAACCCGCGAGCAGCTCCAAGTTGCTTATGCCGCCGCCGCTGAAATCAGCCCGAACGTCATGATCGAACGGTACATTCCAGGCTACGACTTCCGCCTGCTGGTGATCGGGAAAAATGTGGTCGCCGCCGCTCGCCGCGATCCGCCTCATGTCATCGGCGATGGCGTCCACACCATTCGCGAACTGGTTGACCTGGTCAACAGCGACCCCCGCCGCGGAGTGGGGCATGCGACCTCGCTGACCAAGATCCGCTTCGACGACATCGCCATCGCTCGCCTGGCGGTTCAGAACTTGACCGCAGACTCGATACCCGCACAGGGCGCACGCATCATCCTGCGCAACAACGCCAACCTGAGTACCGGCGGAACGGCAACCGACGTGACCGACGATGTGCATCCCGAACTGGCGGCGCGTGCAGTGGCTACCGCCCAGATGGTCGGTCTCGACATCTGCGGCATCGACGTGGTCTGCGACGACGTCAACAAGCCGCTTGAAGATCAGGGCGGCGCAGTCATCGAAACCAACGCCGCCCCCGGCCTGCGCATGCATCTCGACCCCTCGTTCGGCAAAGGCCGCGCCGTCGGCGAGGCAATCATCGCCAACATGTTTGCCGATGGCAACGATGGCCGCATTCCGATTGTCGCCGTCGCCGGCACCAACGGCAAAACCACCACGGTGCGCCTGATCGCGCACCTGCAGACCCTGAGCGGCCTGCGCGTCGGCATGACCAACTCGGACGGCGTCTACATCGGGCAGCGCCGCATCGATACCGGCGACTGCAGCGGCCCCAAGAGCGCCCGCAACGTGCTGCTCCACCCGGACGTCGACGCCGCCGTACTGGAAACCGCCCGTGGCGGCGTGCTGCGCGAGGGGCTGGCTTTCGATCGCTGCAACGTGGCCGTCGTCACCAACATCGGCATCGGCGACCACCTCGGCCTCAGCTACATCAGCACAGTCGAAGACCTCGCGGTAGTAAAACGGGTCATCGTCCAGAACGTCGCACCCAACGGCACCGCCGTCCTTAATGCCACCGACCCGATGGTCGCCCGCATGGCCACCGCCTGCCCCGGTTCAGTGACTTATTTCGCCCATGATCGCCATCATCCGATCATGTCCACCCATTGCGCGCAGGGTCATCGCGTGGTCTATCAGGACGGCGATGCCATCGTCGCCAGCGAAGGCAGTTTTGAGCAGCGCATTGCCCTGGCGGACATCCCGATCACACGGAATGGCACTATCGGTTTCCAGATCGAAAATGCGATGGCGGCGACTGCCGCTGCCTGGGCCTTGGGGCTGGACTGGCAGATCATCCGTAAAGGGCTAGTTACCTTCGTCAACGACGCCCAGACTGCCCCCGGGCGCTTCAATGTCTTCGACTATCGCGGCGCAACCCTGATCGCCGATTACGGCCACAACCCGGATGCCATGCAAGCCTTGGTGAAGGCCGTCGACGCCATGCCGGCAAAGAAGCGAATGGTGGTGATCAGCGGCGCGGGAGACCGGCGCGATGTCGATATCAGCCACCAGACGCAGATACTCGGCGATGCTTTCGACGAAGTGCTGCTGTATCAGGATCAATGCCAGCGTGGGCGCGCCGATGGCGAGGTGCTGGCGCTTCTCCAGCAAGGCTTGGTGAACGCCAGGCGCGTCAAATCAATCGAGGAAATCCGTGGCGAATTTCTGGCCATCGACACCGCTTTAGCGCGCCTCAAACCCGGCGATTTGTGCCTGATTCTGATCGACCAGGTTGATGAAGCGCTGGCTCATATTGCCAAGCGGGTTGCCGAAGGCTGACGCAAAAAAACCGGCGTTACTATCTGCCGGTTATTCGATCTAAAAACAATTAGCCACAGAGAACACAAAGTTCACAGAGAAACGGGGGTAAGCAAAGATGGGCGACCTTATCTCCAAACCAATAAGAAATAATAGCTTGGCGCAGTGTCGCCAAGCACCTGCCGGGTGCAGCGGGAATGGGTCGTAATGCCTTGCTCTCTCTGTGAACTCTGTGGCTTGAACTACGGTTTTCAGGTTCAATTCTGAGTGGCTTGGCTGTCCTGTTACTTCCCCCGACCCTCGCCCCACAATAATTTGTGGAGCTGTATCTGCAAGCGCACAGGCAAGTTGTCGCGCAGTATCCACTGCGCCAGCAACGCCGGTTCAAGCCGCCCCTGACAGGCGGAAAACAGCACCGGGCAACGTTCGGCAAGGCGACGCTCGCTCAGTACCTGTTTCGCCCAAAGATAATCTTCCTCGCCGCACAGCACGAATTTCACCTCGTCCTGCGGCGTCAGCCATTCCAGGTTTTCCCAACGGTTTCTTTCGACTTCGCCCGAGCCCGGCGTTTTGATATCCAGGATTCTGGAAACACGCGGATCGACTTTGGCAATATCCAGCGCACCGCCGGTTTCCAGCGACACCGAATAGCCCGCATCGCATAACTGCCGCAACAGTACCAGGCAATCCTTCTGCGCCAGCGGCTCGCCGCCGGTCACCGTGACATAGTGCGCATGATATTGCGCCACCTTGTCGAGAATTTCGGGCAGCGCAAGGGTGATCCCTTCCTGAAAGGCGTAGGTGGTATCGCAGTAGGTGCAGCGGAGCGGGCAACCGGTCAGGCGGATGAACGCCGTAGGCAAGCCGACACGGCTGGTTTCGCCTTGCAGGGAATAAAATATTTCGTTGATGCGCAGGGCGGGTGACGGCACTACAGGCTATTTGATCTTGGTCAGGCGGTTCTTGGCACTGATCGCGGCATTGCTGAGCGGATGTTTCGCCACGATGCTTTCCAGCGTTTTCCTTGCTGCCGCCGCATCGCCCAAGCCCTGCTGGCAACTGGCGATATTCAACAAGGCATCCGGCACCTTGGCGCTGTCGGGAAACTGGCTGACCAGATTTTGCTGGCTGGCGATCGCATTTTTATAATCGCGCAGGTTGAAATAGGAATTACCGATCCAGTAATGGGCGCTGGGCGCCAACTGGCCGTTGGGGTGAATGCTGATGAAGCGCTGAAAGCCGGCGATGGCGCCCTGGTAATTTCCGGCCTTGAACAAGGCCAGAGCGGCGTCATACTCTTTGGGTTCATCGACAACGACAACGATGGATTGGCTCGCTTGGGCCGATTCAGGAACTGCCTGCTTGCCTGGGTCAGCCTGAGCCGGCGCATCCGCAGCAGACCCGCCAGTGCGTTCCAATTTGCGCAGGCGACTGTCGAGATCGACATACAGGTCGCGCTGCCGCTTCTGTGTGATTTCAATATCGTGGGCATGTACTTCAATCTGTCCGCGTAGCGCGGCCAGGTCGGATTTGAGCGCATCCAACTGGGACAATAGCCCCACGCCCTGGGAGCGCGCAATACCTTCCATTTGCGCAACGCGCCCTTCCATCCCCTGAATCTGCTGCTGCAACGCAGCAATTTTTTGATGGGCTTCGTCATCCGTAAACAAACCGGCAAAACATAGCGAAGACCCGCCAAGAAACAGGATCAGGAAAAGCGCGAGGCGATTCATGGTTTATTCGCCGTGATAAACGATATCAGCGCGGCGATTTTCCTTCCAACAAGACTCGTCATGACAGGCAGCGCGAGGCTTTTCTTCGCCAAAGCTGACCGTTTCGATCTGGCTGTCCGATACGCCCAGCACGTTCATCATTTTCCTGACGCTGTCGGCACGACGATTGCCGAGGGAAAGGTTGTATTCACGGCTGCCGCGCTCGTCGCAATTGCCCTGCACCGCGATCTTGGCATCCTTGTGGCCGGTCAGATACCCGGAATGCGCTTCAACCATCGGCTTGTATTCGCCTTTGACATCGTATTTGTCGAAATCATAAAAAACGCTACGCTTGGAAAGAATGTTGTTGGGATCTTTCAAAGGATTGGCGCCAACGGCCTTCTGATCCGACGGTGCGGTCTGTGCGCCCTGGCCGGCTCTGTCTTCAACCTGAGCATTGGATTGGTCTTTCACGTCCTGTCCTGCGCAAGCGGCCAGCAAGCTGACCAATAAAGTGCTAAGCAATATTTTATTCAATTTCTCTTCTCCTTATGGAATAACGATTAACTTACTGACTCTTCAACAACGGCCCCCATTCGGGTTCGCGTACATCGCCCGACTGGGTGGACAGCCGCTGCTTTACCCGGCCATCGCTCGAAACGGCGGCCAATATCCCGCGCCCCCCAATTTCAGTGGCATAGAGTAACATTTTCCCGTTAGGCGCGAAACTGGGAGATTCATCCATGCGCGTATCGGTCAACACTTGCACCTGGCCAGACGCGATATCCTGCAGCGCGACATTGAAGGAAGAACCGTTCATGCGCTGGATGAAGGTAAAGCTCTTTCCATCCGGGCTGTAATGCGGGGAAACGTTGTAATTCCCCTCGAAAGTCAGGCGCTGCGCGCCATTGCCGCTGACGGCCATGCGGTAAATCTGCGGGCTGCCGCCGCGATCCGAGGTGAAGATGATGAATGCGCCGTCCGGCGAAAAGCAAGGCTCGGTATCGATGGAGGAACTATAGCTCAAGCGCTTCACGCCGCTGCCGTCGGCATTGACCAGGTAAATCTGCGAACTGCCGTCCTTGGTCAGCACGATGGCAAGCTGCTTGCCATCCGGCGACCAGGCTGGCGCACTGTTGTTGCCTTTGAACTCGGCCAGCACCTGGCGATGGCTGCTGACCAGCGACTGGATATAAACAATCGGTTTTTTGCGCTCGAACGACACGTAAGCCAGCTTGCTGCCGTCCGGCGACCAGGACGGGGAAATGATCGGTTCGTTTGACGCCAGCACGGTCTGTGCGCCGAAGCCGTCCGCATCCGCCACCTGCAACTCATAACGCTTGCCGCTCTTGACGATGTAAGCGATGCGGGTGCTGAACACGCCGACATCGCCGGTCAGTTTTTCGTAAATCAGATCGGCGATCTTGTGCGCGGTGGCGCGCAACTGGGCCGCATCGACAATATAGCTATAACCGGCAAGCTGCGTTTGCTTCACCGCATCCAGCAGGCGGAAACGCACTTCCAGTTTGCCGTCCGAACGACTCAAAACACTGCCTATCGCCAGTGCCTCGGCGCTACGAGCGCGCCAATCCTGGTAATTCACCTCGGCGGGTTCATGCGGCACAGGCGTTATCCCGACGGAATCGACCATCTTGAACAAACCGCTGCGCTGCAAATCGGCGGCAACCACGGTAGTAATCGCCTGCGGCATCTGGCTTTCACCGGCAAACGGCACGATGGCAACCGGGATCTGATTGGCGCCGCTGCCAACGATCTCGATAGTCAGCGCCGCATGGGCCAATGGCGCAAGCAACAGCCACACCGCACCTATAAATAACTTTCTGAATCTCATACCAATTCCTTTAAATCGCGTAATTCGTAATTATTCATCTCAAAAACCCCATCTCTCAATCATTAGGTCGAAGTTCCAGGTGAAGCTCCCTGAACGCCCCGAACAGGCCCGATTCAGCCGGAGGCAACGGCAACGGCTGCGCCAGCAAAATCGCTTTCTCGATGGCCTGGTCGCACAAGGCATTACCGCTCGATTTCCTGAGCCTCGGTTCCATCAACAACTGGCCGGTAGGCATCAACGTCACATCGAATTCCACGACGGGATTATTCAGCGGCTGGCAAGGCTGATTATTGATGAAGCGCTTGACCTTGTCGCTGATCTTCCGCCGGTAACCATCCACCTCACGCTGCCGGGCCGATGCTTGCTGCCGGGCAACAGCCTGCGCCAAATCCTGCTGCTGGCGCATTGCCTCGCGCTGTTGCTCCTGCACGAGCCGTTCCTGCTTCAATTTTTCCTGCTCCTGGCGCTTCAGTTCCGCCTGCTTTTGCTTCTCCGCTTCGACTTTTTTCTGTTGCTCTTCCTTGAGCTTCTTTTCCTTTTCCTTCGCTTTCAGCTCGATATCGACCTTGGGCGGTTTGGGCTGCTCGACTTTGGGCTCCGGTTTCGGTTCCGGCTTGGGCGCTGGCTTTGGTTCAGGTTTTGGCTCCGGCCTAGGCTCCGGCTCTCGTTTTGGCGCCGCCTTTTGCGCTGGCGCAGGCAAGCTGGGCCACAATTCCGCCATCACCGGCCCGGCTTCCCTAGTCTGCCAACTGACGCCGAACACCAGCACCGCGACAAAAATCAGGTGCACCAGAACGGCCAGAACAGCCGCCCACTTCCTGCCCGGCTCCTTGCGATCTGTCGGCGGCATTATCCAGCCCGGGGCTTCGCCAGCAGCCCGACTTTCTTCACCTGGTTGCTTTGCAGCTTGTCCATCACGTTCAGCACCATCTCGTAGCGCACGTTCTTGTCCGCCGAAATCACCACGGCCTGCTCGGGGTTGCGCTGCTGCTGTTCCTTGACCGCATCGACCAGTTCGTCCAGCGTGACTTTACGCTCCGCATTGGACTGTGCGCGGTCGCGCAAACGCAGGCTGTTGTCGGTGCGGATTTCCACTTCCAGCGGCGCCATCGGCGGCTTGAGCGACTGGCCCACGGAAGGCAGCTCGATCTGACCCGGATTAACCAACGGCGCGGTGACCATGAAAATAATCAGCAACACCAGCATCACGTCGATATAAGGCACGACGTTGATCTGGTTCATGAAGCGGCGAGGGCGGCGATTCATCAAGTGTTGGCCTGCCTTTGCAGGATATTGGAAAACTCCTCCATGAAGCTGTCGAAACGAGTCGCCAGCCGATCCACGTCATGGGAGAAATGATTGTAGGCAAGCACCGCCGGAATCGCCGCGAACAAGCCCATCGCCGTGGCGATCAGCGCTTCGGCGATGCCCGGTGCAACGTGCGCCAGAGTCGCCTGCACCACATTGGACAGGCTGCGGAACGCATTCATGATGCCCCATACCGTGCCGAACAGCCCGATGTAAGGGCTGACCGAACCGACCGAAGCGAGGAAGGCGAGGTGCTGCTCGAGCGCATCCAGTTCGCGCTGGCAAGCCGCGCGCATGGCGCGGCGAGTGCCTTCCATGACGGCTGAGATGTCCATCCTCCCCTGCCGCTTGAGCTTGAGAAACTCCCGGAAACCGGCCTCGAAAATCTTTTCCATCCCCACTATTTGCGTCCGGCCCGAACTGACGCGCTGATACAGGCTGTTAAGATCGGCGCCGCTCCAGAATTCATCTTCGAACTTGTCCGCCTCGCGCACTGCATCGCGGATGGCGAACAGCTTGCCGAAAATGAAATACCAGGACAGGCCCGAGGCCAGCAGCAGGATCAGCAGCACCATTTGCACCAGCACGCTGGCGTTGGTGATCAGGCTCAAAAAAGACAGGTCATGCGTAACGTTCACGATATCCTTTCAAGTTTCTCTCTAACAGGGACGGGAATTTGCACCGGTTTGAAGGTGTTCCCGTTGACACAAACAATCTTGACCCGCGCCTTCACCAGCGCCTCGCCGCGCAGCTCCCCTTCGGGATACTCCGCCGTCTGGTCCAGTTCGATCCAGCTACGACCGGCAGCGTGCAAGCGCACGCTTACCGTCAGCAGATCGTTGAACCGCGCAGGACGGAGATATTCTATCTGCACGGCTCTCACCACGAACATCACCAGATGGTCGCGCAGCAATTCCGGTTGCTCGAAGCCCTTTGCGCGCAGCCATTCGGTGCGGGCGCGCTCCATGAATTTCAGGTAGTTGGTGTAATACACTACGCCGCCGGCATCGGTATCTTCATAATAAACCCGTACCGGCCAGGTGAATGCCTTGGCTCCTGTCTGGCCCCCAGCGGTCACTGCGCGCCTCCCCACAGATCGCCTGTCGCCGAGTTGGGCAAGGCAAGACCGAAGTGCAGGTAAGCCATTTGCGTTGCCACCCGTCCGCGCGGCGTGCGCATCAGATAACCCTGCTGGATCAGGTAAGGCTCGAGCACGTCCTCGATGGTGTCGCGCTCCTCGCCGATGGCCGCCGCCAGGTTTTCCACGCCGACCGGGCCGCCGCCGAATTTTTCCAGCACCGCCTGCAACAGTTTGCGATCCATCATGTCGAGTCCGACCTTGTCGACATCGAGCATGATCAGCGCGGCATCCGCTACATCCCGCGTCACTTTGCCATCCGCCTTGACCTCGGCATAATCGCGCACCCGGCGCAGCAGCCGGTTGGCGATCCGTGGCGTGCCACGCGAGCGTTTGGCGACTTCCGCCGCACCGTCGTCAGAAAGCTCGACCTCCATCAGCCGGGCGGAACGAGCCACAATCTGCCCCAACTCGGCGTGGGAATAAAATTCCAGCCGCGCGACGATGCCGAAACGGTCGCGCAGCGGGTTGGTCAGCATGCCGGCGCGGGTGGTGGCACCGACCAGCGTGAAGGGCGGCAGATCGAGCTTCACCGAGCGCGCTGCCGGCCCTTCGCCGATCATGATATCGAGCTGAAAATCTTCCAGCGCCGGGTAGAGGATTTCCTCGACCACCGGCGAAAGGCGATGAATTTCGTCGATGAACAGGACGTCGTTCGGCTCCAGATTGGTGAGCAGCGCGGCCAGATCGCCGGGGCGTTCCAGCACCGGGCCGCTGGTCTGGCGCAGGTTGACTCCCATTTCGCGGGCAATGATGTGCGCCAGGGTAGTCTTGCCCAGCCCCGGCGGGCCGAACAGCAGCACGTGATCGAGCGACTCGCTGCGACCGCGGGCTGCCTGGATGAATATTTCCAGTTGTTCGCGCGCCTTCTCCTGGCCGACATATTCCTCCAACAGCTTGGGGCGCAATGCGCGTTCCACGGCCTCTTCCTGGGAGGAAATCGGCGCAGCGGAGATCAGGCGGCTGCCAGCTTGGAGATCGTCGGTTTCGATCATGCTTTGGAGGATAACAATTTAAGAGACTGGCGAATGCTGTCGGAAACATTCAGGTCGCCGGGCAACTGCTTGATCGCCCAACCCGCTTCGCGCTCATTATAACCCAGCGCCAGCAGCGCCTCCAGAACGTCGTTGCGCGCAACCGGCGCCTGCCCACCGCCTGACGACAGCAGCGCCACCCCCGCGCCCGGCAGCTTGTCGCGCAATTCCAGCAGCAAGCGTTCGGCAGTCTTCTGGCCGATGCCCGGAATTTTGACCAGCCGTCCCACTTCCTGGGCAGCGACCACTTGGGACAACTCGGCGACCGACATGCCGCTGAGGATAGTCAGCGCCAATTTCGGCCCGACGCCGCTGATCTTGAGCAACTGCCGGAAGGCCGCACGTTCATCGAGGGTAGCGAACCCGTAAAGTTGATGCGCGTCCTCGCGCACGATCAACTGGGTATGCAATGCGAGCTTCTCGCCGAGAGCGGGAAGGTTGTAGAAAGTACTCATCGGCACGTCGATCTCATAGCCGACGCCACCGACATCCACCAACACCAAGGGGGGGTGTTTTTCGAGCAGGGTGCCGGCAATTCTTCCGATCATTTCACGAGCCTTCCATTTTTCATCCGAAATCCGGCTGTTGCCAGCTTGCCCAGCCCCTGCCCGCCATGCGCGTGGCAAATGGCGCAAGCCAGCGCATCCGCCGCGTCCGCCTGGGGATCGCCTTCGAGATGCAGCAGACGCTTGACCATCTCCTGCACCTGCTCCTTGGCGGCCTTGCCATGACCGACCACCGCCTGCTTCACCTGCAAGGCGGTGTATTCCGCCACCGGCAAATCCTGCAGGATCGCCGCGCAAATCGCCGCGCCGCGCGCCTGTCCGAGCAACAGCGTGGACTGCGGATTGACGTTGACGAACACCTTTTCCACCGCCACTTGCGTCGGGCTGTAAGTGGCGATCACCTCCGCCAGCCCTTCGACGATCACTTTCAGCCGCTGCGGCAATTCCCCGCTCGGCGTGCGGATGCAACCGCTGGCGACATAGACCAGTTGCTGGCCGATTTTTTCGATCAAGCCGAACCCGGTTACGCGCAACCCGGGGTCTATGCCGAGGATACGGATTTCTATTCCTCGTCCATGACGGCAGTGGTATAGACTTCCTGCACGTCGTCGAGGCTTTCCAAGGCATCGATCAGCTTGACCATTTTCGCCGCATCGTCGCCGGTGAGTTCGGCTTCATTGGCCGGCTTCATGGTCACTTCACCGAGTTCCGGCTGGAATCCGGCTTTGATCAGAGCTTCCTTGACGGCGGCGAAGCCGTACGGATCGGTGATCACCTCGATGCTGCCGTCGTCGTTCGTCACCACGTCCTCCGCGCCAGCTTCCAGCGCCGCTTCCATCAGCCTGTCCTCGTCGGTGCCGGGGGCAAACAACATTTGTCCGCAGTGCTTGAACAGGAATGCGACCGAACCGTCGGTGCCGAGGTTGCCGCCATGCTTGGCGAAAGCGTGGCGCACATCGGCCACGGTGCGGGTCTTGTTGTCGGTCAGACAGTCCACCATCACCGCAGCGCCTGCCGGGCCGTAACCCTCGTAGCGCAGCTCCTCGTAGTTCACGCCCTCGAGGTCGCCGGTGCCGCGCTTGATCGCGCGTTCGACGTTATCTTTCGGCATGTTGTTTTCATACGCCTTGTCCACCGCCAGACGCAGGCGCGGATTGCAGGAAATATCGCCGCCGCCCATCTTGGCCGCCACGGTGATTTCCTTGATCAGACGAGTGAAAATCTTGCCGCGCTTGGCGTCCGTTGCGGCTTTCTTGTGCTTGATGTTAGCCCACTTGCTATGACCTGCCATAACTTCCTCGGTATTCTTTGCAAAAGATTGATATTAACATTCCGTCCCCATCATATAAAGGCGCTCAGCTTTCCTCATAACGACGCGCATAGCCCGCCACTCCCATCAGGAATCGCACCATGCCATAGCTCGCCCATGCCAGGAACCTGCTATAAAACGATTGCTGACGCCAGCGATCGGGGGCAACTTGCTGTGCGCCCTCGCCGATAGCCTTTAGCAAACTCTCCCTGAGCGCACCGGCAAATACGCCATCAAGCGCGACGATATTGGCTTCCAGCGCCAGCATCAGGCTGAACGGATCGATGTTGGAAGACCCCACTGTCGCCCAGCGCCGATCGATGACCGCCACCTTGGCATGCAGAAAACTCTTGTTGTAACTATAGATTTCGATACCCGCATCGAGCAGGACGCCATACAGGGCGCGCGAAGCATAATGCAGCAGGACATATTCCACCCGCCCCTGCAGCAGCAGCACCACCCGCACCCCGCGTGCGGCAGCCTGAATCAATGCCTGCCGGAAATGCCTGCCGGGCAGAAAATAGGCATTGGCAATGACAATCTCTTCCGTCGCCGAAGCGATGGCATCCAGATAAGCGCGCTCGATATCGCGCCGATGTCGGATATTGTCGCGCCTGACGAAAGCCGCTTCGGTGTCGCCGCAAGGTGCAAGGCGCAAAGATTCGCCTTGCTTCCGGCTGCGATAACCGCGAATTTTCCGCCAGGCCACCAGAGACCAGACACGCTTCGCCGACCGGTGGATTTCCGCCAGCAACGGCCCCTCGACCGCAACCGCATAATCAAAACGCGGCGGAATCTGGTGGGGGGTATCCATGTCGTCGATCACGTTGATGCCGCCGACGAACGCGATGCGCGTGTCGATCACTGCAATTTTGCGGTGCAAGCGCCGCAGCCGGTGACGCCTGAAGCGCCAGGGCGAAATTTCACGGCGATAAAACAGCAGTTGCACGCCCGCCACGCGCAAATCCTCGGCAAAATATTCCGGCAATGTTCTTGAGCCGAAGCCGTCAAGCAGCAGGTGCACTGTCACGCCCCGCCGCACCGCCCGTTTCAGCGCCTCGCCAATTTGCCTGCCGGTTTCGTCGTACTCGTAAATATACGATTCCAGAAAAATTTCACGGCGCGCGCTGTCGATAGCGGTCTCCAGCGCTGGAAAATATTCAGCGCCATTCTTGAGCAGGGTCAGGCGATTGCCGGCGGCCAGATCGATCATGCGCGATGGACGGTGGCGGACAAAGCGGCGTGGTCGGAAATCTTCGACCACGGCCTGCCGCTGTGCACCTCGGCGGCGGTCACGCGCAACCCGCGCACGTAAATGCGGTCGAGCCGGAACATCGGCAGCGCCGCCGGGTAGCTGCGGGCGGGGCGGCCATTGGTCACGCCGAACGCTTCTTTCAGATGCATCTGGCTGGCCAGCGTATCGCACGCCTCGTTGCGCCAATCGTTGAAATCGCCGGCGATGATCAGCGGCGCATGAGGCGGCACCAGCTTCTCTATCCTGTCGCGCAACGCCGACAACTGCATGCGGCGGCCACGTGAAAACAGGCCGAAGTGGATACAGACGCAATGCAGGTTCTCGTCCCAGCCCGGCATGGCCATTTCGCAGTGCAGCAAACCGCGCTGCTCGAAACGATGGGCGGAGACATCGATATTTTCCGAGCTGGCAATCGGGAAGCGGCTCAGGATCGCATTGCCGTGATGCCCCTCGGGATAGACGGCATTTTTGCCATAGGCGAAATCGTCCCAGATGGAATCGGCGAGGAACTCGTACTGGGAAGTGGCAGGCCAGTTCAAGTGCTGCTTCGCATGGAGATCGTGAGCGCCCACCACTTCCTGCAGGAAGACGATATCGGCCTGGATGCCGCGCAACTGGTCGCGCAAGTCGTGCAACACCATGCGCTGGTTGAACTGGGAAAAACCCTTGTGGATGTTATAGGTGACGATCCGTATCGGATGGGTCATTTTGGATCGGTGAATTTAAGAAGCATCCAGCATGCGTTGCAATGCCACCCGCGCCAGTACGGCCTCTTCGATCGGCACCTTGATCTGGTTCACGACATGGCCGGCCACCAGATTTTCCAGGCACCAAGCCAGATGTTGCGGATCGATGCGCGCCATGGTCGAGCACATGCACACGGTAGGAGCCATGAACTGGACAATTTTGCCCTGCGCCTTGAACTGCTCGGCGAGGCGGTTCACCAGATTCAGCTCAGTGCCCACCAGCCAGCGCGTGCCAGGCTCGGCCTCGGCGATGACCTTGATGATGTATTCGGTGGAGCCGACGAAATCGGACTGCTCGCACACCTCGAAACTGCATTCCGGGTGGGAGATCACGAAGCCGTCAGGATGTTCTTGGCGGAAGCGCTGGATGTGCGATGGCTGGAACATCATGTGCACCGAGCACAGGCCGTTCCACAGGATGATTCTGGCTTTGCGTATCTGCTCCGGGGTGAGGCCGCCGAGCGGCTGATCCCAGTCCCACAGCACCATTTCGTCGAGCGGGATGCCCATCTTGTGGCCGCTCCAGCGACCCAGGTGCTGGTCGGGAAAGAACAGCACCTTGTCGCGCTGGGCGAACGACCATTCGAGAATTTTCGGTGCGTTGCTGGAAGTGCAGACGATGCCGCCATGC
Organism: Betaproteobacteria bacterium; assembly: GCA_021373185.1. Taxonomy (GTDB): domain Bacteria; phylum Pseudomonadota; class Gammaproteobacteria; order Burkholderiales; family Sulfuricellaceae; genus Sulfuricella. The sequence goes on from JAJFTF010000024.1 coordinate 58,975, forward strand.
TCACCGCAGAAGGCTTTCAGGTCGGCTGCCGAATTGATGTAGGTTACCGGCGTGAAGGTCGCATCGGGGTCGCACACCGCTTTCAGTTCGCGCCAAGCCCGCTCGACCCGCGCCAGCGTCGCCATGTCCGCCATCGAACAGCCCGCCGCCAGATCTGGCAGAATAGCAATTTGCTCGGGGCGCGACAGGATATCCGCCACCTCGGCCATGAAATGGACACCGCAGAACACGATGTAGTCCGCTTCCGAGTCGGCGGCGAGACGCGACAGCTTGAGCGAGTCGCCGGTGAAATCGGCATGCTGGAATACGTCGGAACGCTGGTAATGATGGCCCAGCATCACCATGCGTTTGCCAAGCTGCGCCTTGGCAGCCCGGATGCGCTGCTGGCACGCCTCATCCGGCAACGACTGATAGTCGGAAAAAGGCAATGCGGCAGAAGACGAGGAATCTTTCTCGGACATGATTTACGCTTCTTTATTCGCCGATGCGGGCGCTGGCTTCGAGGATCGCCGCCTTGAGCGCCTCGTAATCCCGCGTCACGGGGAATTGGGGGAATTCCCGCACCACGTTTTCCGGCGGACGGAACAGGATGCCGGCATGGGCTTCGGCCAGCATCGAGGTATCGTTGTAAGAATCGCCTGCGGCAATCGTCCTGAAATTAAGCGCCTTGAACGCCTTCACCGATTCCCGCTTCTGCTCCGGCATGCGCAGGTGATAATTCACCAGCATGCCCTTGTCGTCGGCCTCCATACGGTGGCAAAACAAGGTAGGCATGCCCAGTTGCTTCATCAGCGGCATGGCGAATTCGTAGAAAGTGTCGGACAGGATCACCACCTGAAAACGGCTGCGCAGCCAGTCGAGGCACTCGCGCGCGCCGGGCATCGGTTCCAGGCCGGCAATCACTTCCTGGATGTCGGGCAACCCGAGTTTTTTCTCGGCCAGGATGCCGAGGCGATACTTCATCAGCTTGTCGTAATCGGGCTCGTCGCGGGTGGTGAGGCGCAGCTCGGGGATGCCGGTGCGTTCGGCAAAGGCGATCCATATCTCGGGAACCAATACGCCTTCAAGATCTAGGCAAACGATTTGCATGGGAAGGAAATCCATTCATGTTGAGTGAAGTAACCCCGGCATTTTATCACTTTCTCGTGGCAGGGTTGCTGGTGCGGCAAGATTCAGGAATGCAAACGTTCGATTGCCGCCGCATTGGTCCAGGAAAAAACTTTTTTTGCGGCTTCCTGGTGCGGCATCCAGATGAAGTTCAGGTGCTCGCGCGGCTCCAGTTTGATCGGCACCGGCTGCGGCAGCTCCAGCCCGAACACATGTTCGGCATTGTGCGTCACGCCGGGTGCATAGCGATGGCGCCACTCGGCGAAAATCTCGAAGTCGAACTGCAAATCCCAGTCGGTCAGCGGGTACTGCTCCGCATCCAGTCCGGTTTCTTCGCGCACTTCGCGCACAGCCGTCTGACGCAAACTTTCGCCCGGTTCGCTGCTGCCGGTCACCGATTGCCAGTAACCGGGATGATCCGCGCGCTCCAGCAACAGCACCTGCCGATCCGACGTGTAGATCACCACCAGGACGGATACGGGAATTTTATAAGACATGCCGTATTGTTTCAGTTCCACGCTGCCGCGACAAGCGCCGCCCAACAAGCCCATTATGAATAGGTCTATTCAAATCGGATTTTTTGTTTATAATTTATGCACTTCCCCTTTAGCATAAACCTCATGTCATCTGCCGAATTGTTCCATGAACATGCCCATACCCTGTGGGACGAACTCGCCGATTTCGAGGCTTCGCAAGCCGATGAAGCCCTTCATCACCTGATGAAAAAGCTGTGCGAATTGGTTGGTGCCCAAAATGCCTGCTGGGTGGGCGCGGTGCGCTTGTCGGGCAATTTTCCCGGCGATCCGGTGAAGGGCTGGCGGCCACGTCTTGTCCGCTTCCTCCATCCCTCGCCGCCGCTGGACGATGGGGTGCGGGAAGAGATGAAAAAGCTGGAAGAGGGCTGCGTGGATGAAACCACGGTGCAAAACGTCGCCGGGGCAGGAACGTTCCGGGTCAACCGTCTGGCGGATCTGGTGCCTGCCGAATGGTTCGACTCCCCCTATTATCACCGCCATTATCGCGGGCTGGGGCACGCGGATGCCATATGGGCGGGATTTCCGATCAACGCGGATACCGAAACCTATTTCGGCATTCACCGTGACGAAGAACACCCCCGCTTCACGGTCGAGGAGCGGGACACGCTCGCTTATGCCCTGCGCGGACTCAAATGGTTCCACCGCCAGCAGATGTTGAACCACGGCCTGCTGGTGGCCAGTTCGCCCCTGACCCCGGTAGAGCGGCAGGTATTAAACGGCCTGCTGACCGGGCTATCCGAAAAGGAAATCGCCGCAGCCCAAGGCCAAAGCTATCACACCACCCACGAATACGTTAGCGCCATTTACCGCAAGTTCGGCGTCAATAACCGTTCCGCCTTGATGGCCTTGTGGCTAGGCAAGACCTCCTGACCCTTCCCCCTGATTAGGGGGTACAACAAAAACAAGCACATAGGCATAATTGACAATTCTCAATCTCGGAGTGCTTCCGAGAGGAAACAGACTTGTTCAGGAGCGGTACTATGGCGGGGATCGGGTATTGGCGCGGCATCGGGCTATGCGGGCTGGCGGCGCTTTCTTTTGGCGCGCTGGCCAATGAGCAGACCCAAGCGCAGCCGTCCGGCGACCTTGGCCCCAAATGGGGCCCGCACATCGACTTCGAAGCCAAACTCGGCAGCAAGCGCAACCTCGGCGAAGCGGATTTACTCCTGCCCATCGCTCAGGACGCGCGCACCCTGGTCTTCTCCAGCCTGCGCGGACGCTTCGACGACAACTCCAGCCTCGAAGGCAACTTCGGCCTCGGCGTGCGGCGCATGCTGGAGAGCGGCTGGAATCTGGGCGCTTACGGTTATTTCGACCGCCGCCGCTCAGATACGGGCAACTTCTTCAATCAGGGCACTTTGGGCGTTGAGGCGCTGGGGCGCGATTGGGATTTCCGCGCCAACGGCTATCTCCCCATCGGCACGCGGGTGCGTGATCTCGGCGAGACCAGCAGCGCCGCCCTGTCTGGCGCTGCGGTTCAGGTCACCTCCACCACACGTGAGGAGCGCGCCCTCAAGGGCTTCGATGCAGAAATGGGCTGGCGTGCGCCGCTGTTCGACAGCGAGGCCGCCCGCCAGTTGCGCCTCTACCTCGGCGGCTATCGCTTCAACGACGACGTGATAAAAGTAGTGGGCCCCCGCGTCCGCGCCGAGCTGGCGATGGAAGAGCTGCCCTGGTTCGGCAAGGGCACGAAGCTGTTCCTCGGTGCTGAAGCCCAGGACGACAGCGCCCGCGGCAGCCAGACCTTCCTCTCCGTGCGCCTGCGCATCCCCCTCGGCAAGGAAAGCTCGGCCCCCAGCACGCTCAATGCCCAAGAGCGGCGCATGACCGCGCCGGTGATGCGCGATGTGGATATCGTGACCCAGAGCCGGGTATCCTCGACGCTGACGGAAGCCGCCACCCAGACGGCTGGCGGACAAACGATCACCGTGCTGAACAGCGCCACCACCACCGGCGCGGCCCTGCCGGGCGCGGTGACCGGGCTGGCAAACGGATCGACGATCCTGCTGTCCGGCACGTTCAATACCACCGCCTCCGTCGATCTCACCGGCAACAAGAGCCTCATCGCCGGAAACGTCACCGTCCTTACCCCGTCCGGCCGTACCGCAGTGCTGAGTTCCCCGGCCACCATTTCCAATTCGAACAACGCCCTCAATTTCATCATCGCGGCCCCGGGCAACAACACCATCTCGGGCCTGACGATCAGCGGGACGCGCGCCGGCGGCAGCGGCTACGGTATCCACATCAATGACACTGCGGGCAACGTCAGCATCCTCAACAACACCATCACCATGACGCAGACAGGGAACAACGCCATCCTCGGCATTGCTGCCGCCCAACAAAACCAAAACCTGACGATCAGCGGCAATACCGTCACCGTCGTCGGGAAGGCCGGTCAAACTGCGACAGGTCTGGGCCTTTTAGGCACTACCGGCCCCGCCAGCGCGACCGTCAGCGGCAATACGCTGAACGTGTCCGGCGGCGGCAACAACTATGCCGTGTGGGTCGATAACCAGACCACGATCAATGCCGGTTCCACCGGCAACGTGCTGGTCAGCGGCACCTGCAACGGCGGCCCCACCGCATCCGGGTCGGTCGGCTTCACCAACGGCACCACCTGCCCGTAGACGCCGACAGCCAGAAATGGATTCACGGGGGCGGCACGGGATCGTCCTTGCATCCCGGCCAAGGAAAAAGATAGACAAAAAAAGGGCGGCCTAGCCGCCCTTTTCCTTATGCGAACCAGCGCAGGTCAAACCTTCTCCACCTCGACCGAGGTCTGTACCTGCTGGCGCAGGCGGATGTGCAGTTCGCGCAACTGCTTCTCGTCCACCGCGTTCGGCGCCCGAGTGAGCAGGCAGGAAGCACGCTGGGTCTTGGGGAAGGCGATCACGTCGCGGATCGATTCCGCGCCCGCCATCATCGTGACCAGGCGATCCAGTCCGAGCGCCAAGCCGCCGTGGGGCGGCGCGCCGAATTGCAGCGCTTCGAGCAGGAAGCCGAATTTCTCCTGGGCTTCTTCGGCGCTGATGTTGAGCGCACTGAACACCTTGGACTGAACTTCCTGGCGGTGGATACGGATTGAACCGCCGCCCAGTTCCCAGCCGTTCAGCACGAAGTCGTAAGCCTTCGACAAGGCCTTGCCGGGATCGCTCGACAGCAATTCCTCGTGGCCTTCCGCCGGGGCAGTGAAGGGATGATGCAACGCCTGCCAGCGATTGCCTTCCTCGTCGAATTCGAACATCGGGAAATCCACTACCCACAGCGGCTTCCAGGCGCCCTCGGCAAAGCCGCGCTCATGGCCGATCTTGGCGCGCAACGCGCCGAGCGCCTCGTTCACCACTTTCGCCTTGTCGGCACCGAAGAAAATCAGGTCGCCGTCGGTTGCGCCGGTGCGCTCGATCACCGCTTTCAGCGAAGCGTCGGACAGGTTCTTGACGATTGGCGACTGCAAGCCTTCGCGTCCCTTGGCGACATCGTTGACCTTGATGTAGGCCAAGCCCTTGGCGCCGTAAATGGAGACAAACTGGGTGTAGGCGTCGATCTCGCCGCGCGTGATCTCGCCGCCCTTTGGCACCCGCAGCGCGGCAACGCGACCGGTAGGCGAATTGGCGGGCGCGCTGAACACCTTGAAATCGACTTCCTTCATCACGTCGGTGAGCTCGGTCAGCTCCAGCGTCACGCGCAGGTCGGGCTTGTCCGAACCGTAGCGGCGCATCGCCTCGGCATAACTCATGCGCGGGAAAGCTGGCAGATCGACATCGAGCACGCTCTTGAACAGGTTTCGCGCCATGTCCTCGACCATGGCGGTGATCTGCTGCTCGGTCAGGAACGAAGTCTCGATATCCACCTGGGTGAATTCAGGCTGGCGGTCGGCGCGCAAGTCCTCGTCGCGGAAGCACTTGACGATCTGGAAATAGCGGTCGAAGCCGGACACCATCAACAACTGTTTGAACAATTGCGGCGACTGCGGCAAAGCATAAAAAAAGCCGGGGTGAACGCGGGACGGCACCAGATAATCGCGCGCGCCTTCGGGCGTGGAGCGGGTCAGCATCGGCGTTTCCACCTCGATGAAGCCCTGTGCGTCGAGCGCCAGGCGCAGCGCCTTGGACACCTGATAACGCAGCATCATGTTCTTCTGCATCGCCGGGCGGCGCAGGTCGAGATAGCGGTGCGTCAGGCGCACGTTCTCGCTGAGATTCTCGTCGTCGAGCTGGAACGGGATCGGCGCCGAGGCGTTGAGAATCTCGATCTCCTGCGCCAGCACTTCGATCTCGCCGGTGGAAAGATTGGGGTTGATCGTACCTTCCGGGCGACCGCGCACCAGGCCGGTGATCTTCAGCACGAACTCGCTGCGAACCGTTTCGGCGGTGGCGAAAGTCGCGGCGCGATCCGGGTCGCACACTACCTGCACCAAGCCCTCCCGATCCCGGAGGTCGATGAAGATTACCCCGCCATGGTCGCGGCGGCGATGCGCCCAGCCGCACAGGGTAACGGTTTGCTGCAGGTGGCTACTGTTGACGTCGCCGCAATAATGGGTTCGCATACTTACAATCCAATTTTAGAATCTTGTTGATAGGAAAAGAAAAACGGAAAATTCGAATGATTAACTTAGTCGCCGGCGTAAACCCTGACCGGCGATTCCTTCTCGGAGGATGCCATCACCCCCATGGATACGATGTACTTGAGCGCATCGTCCACGCTGATGTTGACCTCGATGGTGTCGCTTTTACGCACAAAGAAATAGAAACCGTTGACCGGGCTGGGCGTGGTCGGGATAAACACGCCCACATGCTCGCCCTCAAGATTCGGCGCCACATCCCTTGGAACAGCGGTCTGGAACGCCAGCGACCACGCCTCAGGGTGGGGATAACGCACCAGCAGCACCTTGCGGAACGCTTCGCCGTTGCCGGAGAACAGCGTATCGCTGACCTGCTTGACGCTGTAGTAGATCGACTTCACCACCGGAATGCGCGACAGCGCGCTCTCCCAGAAGCGAACCAGGCGCTGGCCGACAATGTTCGCCGTCAGCACGCCGGTAAAAAAAATCACCGCGATAGTCAGTACCGTACCCACGCCCGGCAGGGACATGCCCAGCCAGCTTTCCGGCCTCAAGCGCTCCGGCAACAGCAGCAGGCTCTTGTCCATGCTGCCGATCAGCAGGTTCAGCACCCACACCGTGATGCCCAGCGGCACCCAGATCAGCAGGCCGGTGATGAAATACTTACGGATCATTTATACGCCGCAGCCGCCACAGCCGCCGCTACCGCAGGCAGGCGCCGCCTCTTCCTTGGGCTTGTTCTTGAAGTCGGTCTGATACCAGCCGCTGCCCTTGAGCTGAAAACCGGCGGCGGACAACATCTTCGCCAGGGTTTCCTGCTTGCATTCAGGGCAGGCGGTGAGCGGGGCATCGCTCATTTTCTGGATAAATTCCTTCTGGAAACCGCAGGAAGAACAACGATATTCGTAAATTGGCATGGCACCCTCCAAAAAACAAGATTATATCTCAATTGACTATGAAACGACGATGAAACGACACGGCTTCTATATGGGGCGGATTCGCCGTTTTTCAAGAATAACCCCGGCATCATGCAGGTTTTGCCGTTTCAGGCGATAATGCAGCATCCAACCTGTCGTGGCCGCCCAAACATGAACGAAACCCTCACTTATCGTCACGCCGCCTGGCTGCTGGCCGCCCTGTCCCTGTTCCTGATACTCAAGCTCCACTTGCTGCCCGCGCTGATCGCCGGCCTGCTGGTCTATCATCTGGTTCACCTCACTGCGGTCAGGCTGTCCATCACCCGGCTGTCCGGCAGGAACGCCAAAATTCTGTCGGTCGTGCTGGTTTCCACGCTGATTATCACCTTGCTGGTGGCGGGCGGCATCGGCATGCGCACCTTTCTTCACCACAGCGAAAGCGGCGGACTGGCTACGTTCATGGAAAAGCTGGCCGAAATCCTGGAATCGTCGCGCGCCGCCCTGCCCGAATGGATTTACAGCGCCATGCCGCGCGATGCGGAAGAAATGAAACTCCACCTTGCCAACTGGCTGCGCGAGCACTCCGGCGAACTGCAATTGATGGGCAAGGAAGCCGGCCACACCCTGGCCCATGTGCTGATCGGCATGATCATCGGTGCCATGCTGTCGCTCCACGAAATGGTCGCCATCGAAGTCCGCAAACCCTTCGTTGCCGCACTGACCGGACGCACGACCAAATTCAGCGCCGCCTTCCGCGACATCGTCTTCGCCCAGGTAAAAATCGCCGCCATCAATGCTTTCTTCACCTGGCTTTACCTGGGCGTCGCGCTGCCGCTGGCCGGCGTCAAACTGCCCTTTGCCGCCACTCTGGTCGTGGTCACTTTCGTCGCCGGCCTGATCCCGATCATCGGCAACATCATGTCGAACACCGCCATCGTCATCGTCAGTTTCGGCTATTCCTTCCATATGGCGGCAGCATCGCTGCTATTCCTGGTCAGCATCCACAAGCTGGAATACTTCCTCAACGCCAAGATCGTCGGCTCGCAGATCAAGGCCAAGGCATGGGAGCTGCTGACCGCCATGCTGGTGATGGAATCTGCCTTCGGCGTGCCGGGGCTGGTTGCGGCGCCGGTTTATTACGCTTATCTGAAAAGCGAATTGCGGGGGAGAAGCGTGATTTGAGCAGAACGCATGCCCAGTCAACCTCCTGGCAAATGCCAATAGATCAAAAAGGAATGATTCCAATAGCACTATGAAAATTCCGAAAAGACTCGAACCACTGGTCGAAGACGGCCTTGTCGACAAGGTTCTGCGCCAGCTCATGAGCGGCAAGGAGGCCATGGTCTTTGTCGTGCTGTGCGGGGACGATGTCCGTTGCGCAAAAGTTTACAAGGAGGCGAATAAACGCAGCTTCCGCCAGAGCGTCAGCTATACCGAAGGCCGTAAAGTAAAGAACAGCCGCCAGGCCCGCGCCATGGAGAAGGGCTCCAAATATGGCCGCAAGGAACAGGAAGCGGCCTGGCAAAGCGCCGAAGTGGACGCCTTGTATCGCCTCGCCGCTGCTGGGGTGCGCGTGCCGCAGCCGTATAATTTTCACGAAGGCGTGCTGCTGATGGAGCTGGTGACCGACGACAACGGCGATGCCGCGCCCCGGCTCAACGATCTGGTGCTGACGGAAGAGCAGGCCAGGAAATATCACCGAATCCTCATCGCCCAGGTTGTGCGCATGCTTTGCGCCGGAGTCGTCCACGGCGATTTGTCCGAATACAACGTGCTGGTCGACAGCCATGGCCCGGTCATCATCGACCTGCCGCAAGCCGTCGATGCGGCAGGCAACAACCACGCTCGCGCCATGCTGGAACGCGACGTCGACAATCTGGCCGCCTATTTCGGCCGTTTCGCTCCCGAACTCAACGCCACTAACTATGGCAAGGAAATCTGGGCGCTTTACGAGAGCGGCGAACTGCATCCCGAAGTCGAACTGACTGGCCGATTCAAAGCCAGCGAGAAGCCCGCCGACCTCGGCGGCGTGATGCGGGAAATCAATGCCGCACGCGACGAAGACGCAGCACGGCGGCTCCGCCAGAGCGTGTAGGCGACGGCGAAAGAACAAGGCAAACCTCTTTTACTTGCCGATGCGATTGCGCCACAATCGATTAGAAGTTTTTGATTTTGCGCTATTTTATGGCGTACATTAGTGTAAAGGATGAACCTGCCGGGAAGTTTGAATTACAAAATTGGGGCAAAGGGGCAAGATGGGAACGCTAGAAGAAAGAGGGTTAAAACTCAAGCTAACCGGGGATGATCGCCAGTTGACGGCCTCTTTTCAGCCGGGGCGAATCACTGACGAAATCGACCTGGAATTGCTGCAAGCTGAATTGACGAAACAATTTCCCGATCTGTTCGTTCTCGAACAGATTTTGCCGGAAGTCATCAAGAAGATTCGTAACGGCCTGGCATTTGATCTGGTCGTCGCCGAGAAAAGGGACGGAGAAGCCCGCGTGACGATAGAGGCCAACCAGATGGCCGCACACTTGTCCATTTCGCCCCCTTACGGCGGCGCTCCCGTTACCCTGGAAAAGGCGCGCAGCGTCATCGATCAGGCGGGAGTGGTTTTCGGGCTGGATAACGAAGCCGTCGAATGGGCGATTAAAACCGGCCAGGCCAGCAATGTGTTGGTCGCCAGCGGGCGCCAACCGGTGCATGGCGTGGATGGCCGGGTAGAAAGCCTGGTTCCCGTCATGAAGGAACGCCGTCCGCAACTCGATGAACATGGCATGGCGGATTACCGCAACCTGGGCGAAGTGCTGGTCGTCCATGTTGGAGAAGTTCTGGTACGGCGCATTCCGGCAACGACAGGCGAACCCGGCGAAACCGTACTTGGTCAGGAGATTCCCGCCACTCCCGGCAAGGAGGTGGCGTTTGCCCCCAACCTGAGCGGGGTGGCGCCTGCTGAGAGCGACCCCAATATTCTGGTCGCCGCCATTTCCGGCCAGCCTGTGCTGGTGACGAACGGGGTGATCGTCGAGCCGACTTATGGTGCAGACCAGGTCAATCTCAGCACCGGCAATATTACCTTCGACGGCACGGTCAATGTGCGTGGCGATGTCCATGCCGGCATGTCCATCCGGGCGACGGGCGACATCTACATTGCCGGCACGGTGGAAGCCTCGTCCGAAGAACCGACGTTGGAAGCCGGCGGCGATATCGTGGTCAAAGGCGGGGTGATTGGCTGTGTTGATACCGGAGAAATCAAGCACGATATTTCCCACATCCACTGCAAGGGCTCGTTCACCGCCCGCTTCATCCAGAACACCCGGGTGTTTGCCGAGGACAGCATTTTCATCGATGACACCTCAATGCAAAGCAATCTCATCGCCGCCAATCGCATCATCGTCGGAAACGAGACTTCTATCGGCAAAGGACGGCTGGTCGGTGGCTCTGCCCGCGCAGCCTTGCTGGTCAAAGCGAAAGTGATCGGCTCCGAAGCCATGATGAACACGGTGGTGGAAGCGGGATTCGATCCCCAGATGCAAGAACAGCTACGCAACCTGGTTGCCGAGCTCGGCGAGTGGGCCAAAAAAATGGCTGAGATGGAAAAAGTGCTGGCATTTGCCAAACAAAATCCGGGGAAGATTTCTGCCGAATCCCTTCAACGAGTGGAAAAAACCCATCTCGATGCGCAAACACACATGACCGTACTGAGTGAAGAAATCGAGACCCAGAACAAAAAACTCCTGCTGTCGGAAGACGGACAAGTTATCGTGGAAAAAAAGATTTACGAGGGCGTCGAAGTGATCGTCGGTGGCGTGCGTAATAAAATCATTGCCGAGCGGGGACCCGGGGTATTCCACTTGCGCGAAAACGAATTGGTTTACGATGACCTGCCCCGCTAAAGGCGAGCCGTGAGCTGCCAAAGGGTGCAATAACTTCGCGCAAGGGAAACAGTTAAATGATGCTCCCTGAATTATTTCCGGCAGGTTGGCAATACGAATGGTAAGCCATGACTCAAACGACAAAGACAATCGACATCAAACAGTTCCTCGGACGAAAAAACGTTCCGGGTGATTTCTGGGGCGGCATGGCCGCCATGCTGGTCGCCTTGCCGGCGTCGATCGCTTTCGGCGTCACTGTTTACGCGGCTATCGGCCCATCCCATGCCGCCGCCGGCGCGCTCGCCGGGATCATCGGCGCCACCGTCATCGGCCTCGTCGCCTCGACGCTCGGCGGCACCGACCGCCTGATCAGCGCGCCGTGCGCACCCGCCGCCGCCGTGCTATCGGCTTTTGCCATCGAACTGGTCGGCCAGGGCGTTTCGCCGAGCACTATCGTCCTGCTCCTGATCATGCTGGGCGTCATTGCCGGCGCGATACAAATCCTGTTTGGCTTTGTCGGTATCGGACGGCTCATCAAGTACATCCCCTATCCGGTGGTGAGCGGCTACATGAGCGGCGTCGGCCTGATCATCATCGGCAGCCAGATTCCGAAATTCATCGGCGCGCCGGACGGCACGCACTGGCACGAGGGCCTGCTTTCGCCGTGGCTGTGGGACTGGCGTAGCGCCGCCATCGGCGCGGCGACGGTAGTGGTGGCTCTGGTCACCCCGAGACTGACAAAAAGAGTGCCGGGCACGATACTCGGCATACTGGCTGGGCTGGGCACTTATTTTCTGCTCGCCTCGCAGGATCATGCATTGTGGGAAGTAACCGACAACGCCTTGGTCATCGGCCCGCTGGGCGCGGACAAGACCGGCTATTTCAGTGCGGCCTCCGGGCGCTGGCAGGAAATCGGCGAACTGCGCCTCGCCCAGATTGCCGGCCTGTTCGGCAATGCGCTGACCCTCGCCGTCCTGCTCTCCATCGATACGCTGAAGACTTGCGTGGTGCTCGATCAACTGACGCGCAGCAACCATGAATCCAACCGCGAACTGATCGCCCAGGGTATCGGCAACGTCGCCTCAGCCGCCGTCGGCGGCATTCCGGGCGCGGGAACCATGGGCGCAACGCTGGTCAACCTCTCCAGCGGCGCGCAGACCAGAATGTCCGGCGTGATGGAAGGCATGCTGGCCCTCGTCGCCTCCCTGATCCTCGGCTCCTTTCTTGCCTGGATGCCGGTCGCCGCGCTCGCCGGCACCCTGATCGTCATCGGCGTGCGCATGATCGACCGGGAACCCCTGCGTTTTATCGAATCGCGCGCCACCGTCTTCGACTTCGCCGTGGTCTTTGCCGTCGTGGTGGTGGCGCTGACCGTCGGGCTCATCGCCGCATCCGGCGTCGGCGTGGCGATGGCCATCGTCCTCTTCGTGCGCGAGCAGATCGGCGGTTCGGTGGTGCGGCACAAGGTTTACGTCAACCAGAAATCTTCCAGTTGGTACCGCCCCGAATCCGAGATGCATATTCTCGAACAGAAGGGCGACCAGGCCGTCATCTTCGAACTGCAAGGCAGTCTGTTCTTCGGCACCACGCACGAGCTCTATGCGGAGATCGAACCCGAACTTTCCACGCGCAATTTCGTGATTCTCGATTTCAGGCGGGTGCAATCGGTGGATGTCACCGCAGCGCACCTGTTGCGCAACATCCATGACGCCCTGCAGGAACGCGGCGCGATGCTGCTCTTGAGCAACGTCAGGGAACAACTGCCGAATGGCCGCAACCTGCGCGAATTCCTCGAGCAAACCGGCGTGCTATGCCAGGAAGACAAGACCGTGCGCGCCTTCCCGGAACTGGACAGCGCCATCGAGTGGGTCGAAGATCGCCTTCTCGGCGAGTCGGAAGCCGCGCCAGTGGAAGAGCCGCCCATGCAACTGCAGGAGATGGAACTTTTTCGCCACCGCAAGGATGAAACCTTGCTAGACCTAGAAACCCGCATGGAAAAACGCCACTATCAGGCGGGCGAGACCATCTATTCACGCGGCGAAGCAGGCGACGAAGTGTTCTGGATACGCCACGGCGCCGTCCGCATCTTTGCCCCGCTCGGCGCCGGCAGAACCAAACATATCGCCAGCTTCAGCCGGGGCGACTTCTTCGGCGGCCTGGCTTTCCTCGACGGACGCCCGCGCAGCAACGATGCCATCGCGTCGACCGACACCGAGCTGTATGTTTTGTCGCGGGAGCAATTCAACCTGCTCGCCGACGGACACAAAAAACTGGCCCTCACCCTGGTGACCGCCATGGCGCGCACACTGTCCATTCGACTGCGCCACGCCGACTCGGAGCTGGCCATGCTGCAGGAATACTGATCTGCGATATCGGAAGGGATATCGCTTTACTCTAAATTCAACAAGGATAGAAGAACGTGAAAAGAACCGACCTGGCAAAAAATGTTGGCTTGAAGATCAACAGCAAAATCAAGAAATCCGCGCCAGAACTCACCGGCAAGGAAGCGCCCGCCATCGACCGGCGCGAACAGCGCAAGCTCGACCAGGCGCTCGGCCTGATCCCCTTTGCCGTCAAGCTCAACAGCGATCTGGTGAAACAGATTCAGGCGCTGGCGCAAGCACGGCAGACCGGGCTGAACGAAATCGTGGCGGAACTATTGAAGAAAGGTCTGGACGCCAAAACTGGAAATTGAGTTGTTGTGGAGTAGAATTGAGACACGGGCAAGACCCTGTTCTGTCCAACCCATGCATTTCAGCATCGCATCGGGCTGCGATAGTGGCATCTGCCGTTTTCATGAATTATAAAGGGCGACAAATTGGCACAACCTAATTTTCAATATGAAAAGCGTCAAAAAGAGCTGGCAAAGAAGAAAAAGCAGGAAGAGAAAAGACTGCGCAAACAGAATGACGGCAGCGCTCAGTCGGCAGAGAATCCCGATCAGCCGCCCGCCGAGAACAATCCTGACGCGACTTCGGAATAATTTTCAAGAGCGGGATTTTGTCGAGTGGCGCAGACCATTTCGCCCAACCAAAAATCCCGGCAAGGAAACAAATCAACGAGAAGCGTTTGCCGAACTCTTTGCAACCGTCAGCTCTACTGGCGTTGTTCCATCCTGATCGGCCATCCAGATTTCCCCATCCTGAATGGTGCACTGCAACTGCATGTTGCGTTGCGCCATCTTCGCCAAACCATGACTTGAAGCCTCCGACAGATTGATCACTGTCAGGTTGTTGAGCCGTTCGAGTTTGCTTTTATTCTGGTTCCACCAGATATCGGCGCCGCGACCGCCGTAGCTATACAGGATCACCTGCCGAGCGCGACCGCAGGCCTTGCGGATCAGCTTTTCTTCGGGAAGACCGACATCGATCCAGGTTTCGATGATGCCGGTCAGGTCTTTCTGCCACAGGTCCGGCTCGTCGTCGGCGCTCAATCCCTTGCCAAACGACAGCGCCTCATTGGCATTCAGGGCAAAGGCCAGCAACCGCACCATCATGCGTTCTTCGGTTTCCGATGGATGCTGGGCGATGGTCAGCGTGTGCTCATGGTAGTAGTTGCGATCCATGTCGGCAATTTGCAGCACGGCTTTGAAGATGGTTGCTTTAAGCGCCATAGGATTACTTCACCGAATAGGTTCTGATGCAAACGGCCTGGGCGACCTTAGCCGCGAGCAGGCTCGAAGCTCGCGTCCAGGTTCAGGTCGTCGCAATAGTCGAGGAAATTTCCGCGCAGGCTGGCGATATGGGCCTCGGCAGGAATACCTACCGTCATGGTGACGGAAAACATCGCGGTGCCGGTGTGGGGGGCGGGATAAGTATCGGTTTGCAGTTCTTCGATATTGATGCCGTTTTTGGCAAAGAAGCCGGCCAGGCCACGGACAATGCCGGGGTGATCCATAGCGACCACTTCCACCTGATAAGGCATCATCGGTTGCGCCCGCTCGCGTTGCTGGGTACGCTTCTGGATAATGGTGAGCCCTAACTGGCTGCCCAGCGCCTCCAACTGCCCTTCGAATTTTGACAGCGCGTTCCACGGGCCGGAAATCAGCATGATCAGCGCGAACTGACCGCCCAGCACCGCCATGCGGCTTTCCTCGATATTGCAGCCGATCTCGGCGATCTTGCTCGACAAGCGGTCGACAAGGCCCACCTTGTCTTCACCCGATGCCGTGATTACCAGATAATTATTTTGCGTTTCTGTGGTCATGGAATGCCGGAATCCAGAGATTGATCGGGCTCTAGTGTAATGCCCATGCCCACGTGGCACAAGAGACGGCGATGCGCAAAGAGCCTCTGGAACAGCCCTGCTTTTTTTGCCATCGGCCCGATTCATTTGCGGCATAAAAAGTACTTGTTAACAAAAATCAAGGCCTTGTATACCATAGCGTCTGATTTTTCACTCGAGAGCACACCCCCACCATGACCGCCACATCCACCCGCTTCAAGGAAGCCATTGCGCGCTTCGACGCCGCCAACGCCGCAGACCCCAACAAGGAAATTTTCGAGGGCAAGGAATACACCAAGGAACATCTTTACGCAGAAAGAATGACAACCTGGCTGGAAAAGTTCGAACCCAACGCTTCGGAAGCGCTTCAGCTCGCCGCCCGCGCCCAGCACATCTGCCGCTGGAAAATTCCGCGCAGCGATTACCCGATGAACCGCAAGGGCTACAACGACTGGCGCACCACGCTGGCGAAGTTCCACGGCGACACCGCCGCCGCGATCATGAAAGAAGTCGGTTACGACGAGGCGATGTGCGAGAAGGTCAAGGAACTGCTGCTGAAAGACCGAATCAAGCTGGCAGACCCGGACGGCCAAGCTCTTGAAGACGTGATCTGCCTGGTGTTCCTGGCCTACTATTTCATCCCCTTCGCCCCGCACTACACCGAGCCGAAGCTGATCGGCATCGTGCAAAAGACCTGGAAAAAAATGTCGGAACGCGGCCACCAAGCCGCGCTGGAACTGGCTCCCGCGCTGCCTGCCGACCTGCTGGCCGTGGTGCAGAAAGCCATTTCAGCCGCCTGATTTAACCGCCGGTTCAAAACAAAAGGGATCGCTGCCGGAAATGGCAGCGATCCCTTTTTTGTTATTGAGTCGCCCATTAATATTTTGTAGGCTGGCGGTGAGCAAAGCGAACCCCTGCATGTTCGCAGTTACCAAACGCCGGGGTTCGTGCCTCACCGCCAGCCTACGCAGAGCGGCCCGTTCAATCCGACTCAATAAGCCATTTCAGCGCCGACGATGCTGGGCGAACTGCTCGTCAAACAGTTTCTGCTGCTCGAGCGTCAACACCGCATAAAACTCCTTGACCGCCGCCACCCGCTCGACCATCCGGCTTTCGTGCTCCTTCATCATGGCCAGCATCTTTTCCATGCGCTCTGGCGCATGGAGCGAGGCCAGCTCTGACCGGTCCGGTCGTTTACCGGCGCCGGCAGGTTTCATCGTTTCGTTGAATTTCTTCCAGGCGGTTTCCTGCTCTGCCGTCAGCTTGAGCTTGTCGTGCATCTGGGTCTGGCGTTTTTCCATCTGCTGGCTGAATTTTTCCGAGCCGCCGCCCATCGGCCCACAGTTGGCCTGCGCCAGCATCGGCACGTTGCCCAAGCCGAGCGTGGCCAGTCCGATCAGCAGAATGTTTTTACGAAACTTGGTCATGGCTGAATCTCCTGAATAGTTAAAGTGCAAGTGCACGATGAGCATTTCACCATCGCCATGTATCCTGAATATGTTCCTTTTGTATCGTTATATGTCGATACGGCCACTTGATACCTGCGGCTACAATTCAGCGCTGCCAGATGCATGCGGATTCGGCATAATGCCCCTCATGGAAACTCAACCCAACATCCTGCTAGTCGACGACGACCGGGAAATTCGCTTGCTGCTTGGCGAATATCTCGACGCCAACGGCTTTCGCACGCACAGCGCCGCCGATGGAAACAGCATGTGGCGGGTGCTGGACAGCGCCCGCATCGACCTGATCGTGCTCGACCTCACCCTGCCGGGAGAAGACGGCCTGACGCTCTGCCGCAACCTGCGCGCGCGCTCCAGCCTGCCGGTGATCATGCTGACCGCACGCAGCGAGCCGCTCGACCGCATCCTCGGCCTCGAAATGGGCGCCGACGATTACATGCCCAAGCCGTTCGAACCGCGCGAACTGCTGGCGCGCATCCGCAACGTGCTGCGCCGCACCCAGGCGCTGCCGCCGAACCAGGAACCGCCCAGCGCCCAGCGCCTGTGCTTCGCGGGGTGGACGCTCGACCTGACGGCGCGCCATCTGCTCAGCCCGCAGAATACCGTGGTAATGCTGTCGGGCGCGGAATTCCGCCTGCTCAAGACTTTTCTCGAACGCCCCAACCGGGTGCTGAACCGCGACCAGATACTCAACCTCATCCATGGTCGCGATGCCGATCCCTTCGACCGCTCCATCGACCTGCAGGTCAGTCGCCTGCGCCAGAAACTGGGCGAAGACGCCAAAGCGCCCACATTGCTGAAAACCGTGCGCAACGAAGGCTACGTGCTGGCAACCTCGGTCACTACGGAGAATTGATGTGAAGGCATTTTTTGGTTCGATGGTAGGCCGTGTTTTTCTGATTCTGATCGGCGGCATCTTCGCTTCGGCCACCCTCACCTTCATCCTTGCCGACAGCGAACGCCAGACGGACATCTCGCAGATCCGCTCCCTGCACATGGCCGAGCGCGTCGAACAACTGGTGCTGATGCTCGACGCCTCGCCGCGCGAAGCCAAAAGCCGGGTTGCCGCCGCCGCGAACCGCAACGGCTTCAGCGCAACCCTTGCCGCCAGCCCGGTCAGCGGCGGCGAACCGGACATCGAACTCACCGCTGCCCTGCTCAAACGAATCGGAGATAACCGCGAAATCGTTGCCCAAAAAGTAGCCTGCAACGCTTTGCCCGAATCCGACCGCCTGCCGCCTGGCGCAAAAGGTTTTTGCCGCGCCATCTCCCTCTCGCTCGGCGACGGCACTTACCTGCAATTAGTCATGCAGCCGCGCCGTCCGCCATCGGCCACGCCGCCCAAGTCCCGGCTGCTGCTCTACATCTTCTTCTTTGCCGGCTGCCTTGCCCTGCTCGCCTATGCCGTGGCGCGCATGTCGATCCTGCCGCTGCGGCAACTGGCGCAAGCCGCCGCCGAACTGGGGCGCAACATCGAACAGCCGCCGCTGACCCTGCGCGGCCCGACCGAGGTGCGCCACGCGGCCTCCGCCTTCAACACCATGCAAGCGCAAATCCGCCGCTACATGCAGGAACGCACCCAAATGCTCGCGGCCATCACCCACGACCTGCAAACGCCGCTGACGCGCATCCGTCTGCGCCTGGAAAAGGTGCAGGACAAGGAACTGCAAACCCGGCTGATCGAAGACCTCGCCGCCATGCAGGTCACTATCCGCGACGGACTCGACCTCGCACGGAGCATGAACTCGGCGGAGCCGATGCAGCGCACCGATTTCGACTCCATTCTCGACAGCGTCTGCGCCGATGCAGCGGAAACCGGACAGGATGTCACCCTGAACGGCGAAACCAAAGTTTCCATCACCGCACGCCCCAACGCGATGCGGCGCTGCCTCACCAACCTGATCGACAATGCGGTGAAATATGGCGGCTACGCAAGAGTGACGGCCAGCCTGGAAGGACAGAAAGTGATCGTACAGGTGCGGGATGGCGGGCTAGGCATCCCGGAAGACAAGCTGGAAGCGGTATTCGACCCGTTCTTCCGGTTGGAAACGTCACGCTCGCGCGATACTGGCGGCACCGGCATCGGGCTGACGATTGCCCGGAATATTGCGGAGCAGCATGGGGGGACGCTAACGCTTCGCAATCATGCGGAGGGTGGGTTGGTGGCGGAGCTGGAGTTGCCGGTTGTGTGAATCGGTGATGATGTGTTTGGAGCTAGGGGGGCATTCCACGCAAGGACTGCGCCACCCTGCTTGAGCAACGGGTTAGCCCACGCTTCAGGCCTCACCCTCAACTCGATCAGACAAGCTAGATAAAGCATCGGCCAATGCCTCAATTTTTTTAATGTGATAATCCCGTGCTTGCGGCTGGTACCGCTCGCTTTCCATCTTGACCGCCTCTATTTTGGCCTGTGTTGCAGCCACAGCGATTTGAGCTACGGAAGCCCGAAACAATGCTTTCTGGGCCGCCACCTGATTAGCGAGTTCAGCCCGAGATGCCGCCATTTCCTCTCGCTGTAATTTGAGTTCTTCACGCTGGAGAACCAGCTCGGTGCGCTGAAGTGCAAGCTGTTCCTGCTGTAAACGAAGGGCCGAATACAAGCCCGCAAATGCAAGACCGCTGAAAAGTGCATTTACCGAACCAAAGAGATCACCAAACTGTCCGCGAGAAGCCCAGTCAGGCAGTGTGAGCCAGACTGTCACTGCCGCAACAATCCAAATAGCAATGACAGCAAAAATTAGGCGAGGAAGAGTCATGTTTAAAATCCAGCGGGATCGTTATGACAATTGGGGCACTATAGGTCTTTGTTCTAGTTGTTACAAGCTGTACTGGGTTTTGTTTGCGCTGCGCGCAGATGCTTGATGCCGGGGGCTGCCCGGCAGCAGGTTACTTTATTTTGCTTGTCCAAAATAGAAGTAACCAAACAAAAAGACACCCACCCGCGCCGGCCCTGCGGGCTACCCTCGATTTTCCGCAAAGATCGGGCGGCTACGGAAACTCGCGCTATGCGCTCAGACAGCCGCAGCCGACGGCCCCCGATCTTTGCGGAAAATCGAGGCGGTGCAGAGGGGGATTAAAGCGGTTTTGTGGGCGAAGCCCAACATTGCTTTTGATGCCCTTCCCGTTGGGAAGGGCGGGTGGTTTTGTTTTGTTTTGTTTTTTGTCCCCTTGAGCCACCGCCGAGCAGCGGAGCCGATCCGGGGGATTTCGGCTGCGGCTGTCTGAGGCCAAAGGCCGAGTTTCCGCAGCCGCCCGGTTCGGCGAGCAGCGCAGGGAAGCCCGTAGGGCCGGTGGATAGGGGCGGATTTCTTTGGTTAACTTTCTTTGGCCGTTCAAAGAAAGTAACCAGCCGCCGGGCTGCCCCCGGCACCCAATCACCGGTGCGCATGGCGCACCCTACAAGACCGACAAAACCACAAAATCTCAACTCGCAGCGGCGTCAGCCCCATCCTCTTCCACCACCACCTTCTCCACCAACAAACTATAAAGCCGCCGACTGTCGGCTCTCAACACGTTGAAGCGGAAACCGTCGAAATCGATCTGGTCGCCCCGCTTGGGCAAATGGCCGAATTTGCTGACTACCAGCCCGCCCACGGTATCGTATTCCTCATCGCTGAATGCGGCGCCCATGGCTTCGTTGAAGTTCGCGATCTCGGCCTGCGCCTTGATGCGGAAGCGCCCGTCCGGTGCACGGATGATGTCGTCTTCCTGGTCGTCGTAATCGAATTCATCCTCGATCTCGCCGACGATCTGTTCCAGCACGTCTTCGATGGTGACGATGCCGGACACGCCGCCGTATTCGTCCACCACGATGGCGATGTGGTTGCGGTTGCAGCGGAACTCCTTGAGCAGCACGTTGAGCCGCTTCGATTCGGGGATGAACACCGCCGGGCGCAGCATTTCTCGCACGTTGAATTCCTCGCCGGCATGGTAGCGCAGCAGGTCTTTCGCCAGCAGGATGCCGATCACATCGTCCTTGTCATTGTCGATTACCGGAAAGCGCGAGTGGGCGGTCTCGATCACGAAAGGAATGAATTTTTCCGGCGGATCGTTGATGTCCACCGCGTCCATCTGGCCGCGCGGGATCATGATGTCGCGCACCTGCATCTCGGAAACCTGAAGCACGCCTTCGATCATGGCGAGGCCATCGGAATCCAGCAAGTTGCGCTCATAGGCTTTGTGCAGCAATTCGATCAACTGTTCGCGGTCTTCCGGTTCGCGCAGCAGCAGCGTACTTAATCGTTCAAACCAGTTCGGTTTGGCAGGTTCGTCGTTCATGTTCTTCAAATATCCTTGGTTTCTTGCTGATACGGGTCAGCATAACCCAGCTTCATGACAGTTTGTGTTTCCTGTGCTTCCATTTGCTGCGCCTCGGCGTCGGTTTCATGGTCGTAGCCCTGCAGGTGCAGCACGCCGTGGACGGTCAGGTGGGCATAATGTTCTTCGACGGTCTTGCCCTGCTCCGCCGCCTCGCGCGCCACCACCGGCGCGCACAGCACGATGTCGCCGGCCAGCGGTCTTGCCACGCCGGGAAAGTCCTCATCGTAAACAAAAGTCAGCACGTTGGTGGCGTAGTCCTTGCCGCGGTAGTCGCGGTTGAGCATGCGGCCTTCTTCCTCATCGACGATGCGCAGCGCAATTTCCGCATCGCGGCACAGCGCCGCCTTCACCCAGCGCCGGAACCTGGCGCGGGTCGGCGCATCGTCCGGTTTCACGGCATATTGCACCGACAGGCTCAGTGCCGGTTGCGGGGTCGAATTTGCTGTTTTACGCGGCATGGAATGGCTCAGGATTTTTTTTCATGGCGCTCATAGGCATTGACGATTTTCTGCACCAGCGGGTGGCGCACCACGTCCTCGGACTGGAAGAAAGTGAAGGCGATACCGCTGACTTTCTCCAGCACCTCTTGGGCATCGACCAGGCCGCTTTTCTGGTGGCGCGCCAGGTCGACCTGGGTGACATCGCCGGTCACGACCGCTTTGGCGCCGAAACCAATCCGGGTCAGGAACATTTTCATCTGCTCCGGCGTGGTGTTCTGCGCCTCGTCCAGGATGATGAAGGAATGGTTGAGGGTGCGGCCACGCATGTAGGCGAGCGGGGCGATTTCGATAGCGCCGCGCTCGAACAGCTTGCCCACCTTGTCGAAGCCCATCAGGTCGTAAAGCGCGTCGTACAGCGGGCGCAGATAAGGGTCGACTTTCTGCGCCAGATCGCCGGGCAGGAAGCCGAGCCGCTCGCCGGCTTCCACCGCCGGTCGCACCAGCACGATACGCTTCACCAGGTCGCGCTCCAGCGCGTCCACCGCGCTGGCTACGGCCAGATAGGTCTTGCCGGTGCCAGCCGGGCCGATGCCGAAGGTGATGTCGTGCTCCTGAATCTGGCGCAAGTACTCGTTCTGGCGCGGGGTTCGTCCGTGCAGGTCTTTCTTGCGCGTCATCAGCACCGGCATCACAACACTCTGTCCTTGGTTAGCGTTGACCACTTCGATCAGGCCAAGCTGGACATCCTCGACGGAAAGATGATTGAGCGAGCGCTCATAAAATTTCTTCAGCGCATCCACCGCCAGGCGCGACTGGCGCAATTCGCCGCTGACGGAAAAATGCTCGCTGCGGCGTGAAATGGTCACGTCGAGCGCGATTTCGATCTGCTTCAGGTTCTCGTCCAGCGCGCCGCACAGATTGGCGAGCCGGGCGTTGTCCGCAGGCGTGAAAGCGACTTCCAGAGACTCTTTATTCAAAATGTCGACACCCACCGCAAAGACGCAAAGGCGCGAAGAACATCGAAGAACAAAGTCTCAGCCTGTTTTTCTTTGCGCCTTTGCGCCTTTGCGCCTTTGCGGTAAAAAAATATTTAAAGGACAACAACTTCTCCTCGCAAGGTGTGGGTCGAAACGGCGGTGATAACGACGTTGACGAACTGCCCGATGAGGCGCGGATTGCCGATGAAGTTGGTCACCCGGTTGTTGTCGGTGCGCCCCATCACTTCGTTTTCATCCTTTCTGGACAGTCCTTCCACCAGAATGCGCTGCACCGTGCCGACCATTTTCTGGTTGGCGGCCTGTTCCTGTTCGTCCATTTTTTGCTGCAAGAGTTTCAGCCGCTGCTGTTTCACTTCGTGCGGCGTCTCGTCGGCCAGTTCCGCCGCCGGCGTGCCGGGGCGCGAGCTGTAAATGAAGCTGTAGCCGGCGTCGAAGCCGACTTCTTCGATCAGCGTCATGGTCGCCGCGAAATCCGCATCGGTTTCGCCGGGGAAACCGATGATGAAATCGGAGGAAATCGAGATGTCCGGCCGCACCGCCCGCAGCTTGCGCGCCAGCGACTTGAACTCGAGCGCGGTATAGCCGCGCTTCATCGCCGCCAGCACGCGATCCGCACCGGACTGCACCGGCAGGTGCAGTCCGCTGGTGAGCTTGGGTATGTCGGCATAGGCGTCGATCAGGCGCTGCGAAAATTCGACCGGGTGCGAAGTGGTAAAGCGCAGCCGCTCGATGCCGGGCACCTCGGCCAGGTAATGCAGCAGGTCGGCCAGATCGGCGGTTTCGCCGTCGTGCGTATCGCCGCGATAGGCATTGACGTTCTGGCCGAGCAAGGTGACTTCCCTTACGCCTTGCTCAGCGAGCTGCACGACATCTGCAATCACGTCGTCGAACGGGCGCGACACTTCGGCGCCGCGTGTGTAGGGCACGATGCAATAGGCGCAGTATTTGCTGCAGCCTTCCATGATCGAAACGAATGCGGTTGCGCCTTCCACCTTGGCAGCCGGCAAATGGTCGAATTTTTCGATTTCAGGAAAAGACACGTCCACCTGGGCTTTGCCGCTTTGGCGCCGGGCATCGATCATCTGCGGCAGGCGGTGCAGGGTCTGCGGGCCGAATATCAAATCGACGTAGGGTGCGCGGTCGATGATGGCGCTGCCTTCCTGGCTCGCCACGCAACCGCCGACGGCGATCAGCACATCGGGGTTGCGCTGCTTCAATGGCCGCCAGCGACCAAGCTGGTGAAACACCCGTTCCTGCGCTCCTTCCCGCACCGAGCAGGTATTGAGCAGCAGGACATCGGCGTCCTCGACATTCTCCGTGATTTCCATGCCCTGCGCTGCCTTGAGCACGTCCGCCATCCGAGCCGAGTCGTACTCGTTCATCTGGCAACCGAAAGTTTTGATGAAAAGTTTTTTCGCCACGCGGATATAGCCTAACGTCCCATCCCCGCTTCTTCGTCCGGGGTGGGCAGCCACATCTTGAGCAGAAGACCGCCTGGATCAAGCTGGTAGTAGACCTTGCCGCTCTGCGGCATCTGGGTGGGCATGATGATGCGATTCCAGGTGTCGTATATACGCACGCCGGGCGCCAATCGATAAACGACGTCATCGATCTTCACTTCCGGGTAGACGTTGCCGTTAACCAGCCCGATTCGGACATCCGGCGGCAAGATTCTGCCCGCATGTGCGGCAAAAGTGAACAACAGGAGGGAAACGAATAAGAAATGCTTCAACATAAAAACACGATAGCACACAACCTAAGGTACGGTCACGGTAAGCAGGTGGCAATCGTGACCAGATCGCATGAAGGGAAATTGGTGGTGATAGGTGGACTTGAACCACCGACCCCAGCGTTATGAGTGCTGTGCTCTAACCAACTGAGCTATATCACCAGGTTAAATCTGAAGGATGCGGATTCTGACTTTTTATCGCCCGTTTGTCAAGATTGATCGACAGCCGTAAAGGAACAAAAGGCCGAAGCGCAACTTGGAGCCTATTTCGGGTTGCTCATTAGTACTTGACGCGGATAGAATAACAAAGCGGATGTTTATATCCTGAATTACCCACAACAACCAAGGAGGAAACAATGCAAAAACAGAGGGTTGCCATCGTCGGCCTGGGCCGGGTAGGATCAGCATTTCTGGATGAGATGCTTTGCCTGACCGGAAAAGGCATCAAAGTCGCCTATGCGGTAGAAAAGAACGACACCCCGGGGAAAAAATCCGCCGAAGCGGCGGGCGTGAAGATTTTGACGACCGACGAACTGATCGCCCTCGGCGAAGGTGTGGACATCGTTTTCGACCTCACCGGCATTCCCGAGGTTCGGAAAGAGCTGCGCGAAAAGTTTTTTGCCTCGAAGAATCAACACACCGTCATCGCACCCGAGAGCATCGCGCATTTCCTTTGGTCGATCATGAGCGACACCACGCTGCCGGTCATCGAGGGAAGAAAAACCGGGTACTAAAACTCTCCAAGCCTTTTCTCAATGGCAAGAAGAAGGGGCGCGGTCTAAAAATGCAAAACGGGGTTGCCCATGATAGGCAACCCCGTTTTGCGTATCCCGGCCAGAGTCCGTCAGACGTTGAATCTGAAGTGCATCACGTCGCCGTCGTGCACCACGTATTCCTTGCCTTCCAAGCGCATTTTGCCGGCCTCTTTCGAGCCCTGCTCACCCTTGCAGGCGACAAAATCGTTGAAGTTGATCACCTCGGCGCGGATGAAGCCGCGTTCGAAATCGGTATGGATCGCCCCGGCAGCCTGCGGCGCGGTGTCGCCGATATGGATGGTCCAGGCGCGCACTTCCTTGACGCCGGCGGTGAAGTAGGTCTGCAAGCCGAGCAGGCGGTAAGCGGCGCGGATGACTCGGTTCAGGCCGGGCTCTTCCAGACCCATGTCGGCGAGGAAGGCTTTCTTGTCTTCTTCTTCGAGGTCGGCAATCTCGCCTTCGATCGCGGCGCAGATCGCCACTACCGGCGCACCTTCACGCGCGGCCAGCTCGACCACCTTGTCGAGGTGCGGATTGTTGGTGAAGCCGCCCTCATCGACGTTGGCGATGTACATGGTGGGCTTCATGGTCATCAGGCACAACGGCTTGAGCAGGGCGGCCTCTTCCTTGTCCGGATTCAGGCTGCGGGCCGGCTGGCCCTGATCCAGCGTGGCGCGCACCTTCTCCAGCAGCGCCATGGTGCGCACCGCTTCCTTGTCGCCGGACTTGGCCAGCTTGCCGGCGCGCAGCATGGCCTTCTCGACGGTTTCCAGGTCGGCCAGAGCGAGTTCGGTGTGAATCACCTCTATGTCGGAAATCGGGTCGATCTTGCCCGCCACATGGATCACATCGACGTTCTCGAAACAGCGCACCACATGGGCGATGGCATCGGTTTCGCGGATGTTGGCCAGAAACTTGTTGCCCAGCCCCTCGCCCTTGCTCGCCCCGGCCACCAGGCCGGCGATATCGACGAATTCCATGATCGCGTGCTGCACTTTCTGCGGCTTGACGATCTCCACCAGTTGTTCCATGCGCGGGTCGGGAATTTCCACAATGCCGACGTTCGGCTCGATGGTGCAGAAGGGATAATTCTCCGCCGCGATACCGGCGCTGGTGATGGCGTTGAACAGAGTGGACTTGCCGACGTTGGGCAAACCGACGATACCGCATTGCAGACTCATGAAAATCCTTTAAATATTAACTAGCTGTACAAAACAAAACGCCATTATAACCCCAAGCGGCTACGCGCCGGACACCAGCAAGGCGCGCTGCGCCTCGTCCAGATAACACCATTCGCCCTCGGCCAGCCCCAGCGCAGCGAGCGTCAGGCCGCCGATCGCGATGCGGCACAAGGCATCGCAATGATTGCCGGCGGCGGCCAGCATGCGCTTGACCTGATGATACTTGCCCTGCTCCAGCACGATCTCCAGCCGGTGATCGTCGAGCTGGCGGCAACTCACTGCCGCCAGCGGCGCGGGCTCGTCGTGCAACTTCACCCCAGCTAGCAAACTGGCGATCAATTCCGGCGTGACCGGATCGTGCGCGGTTGCCGCATAAATCTTCGGAATGTGCTTTTTCGGCGACGACTGGGCATGGATAAAGGGGCCGTCATCAGACATCAGCAGCATGCCGGTCGTGTCGTGGTCGAGGCGGCCCACCGGCTGCACATCGCGCCAGGCAAACTGTTCCGGCAGCAGCGTCAGGACGCCGGGGTGATGGCTGGGCTTTCTCGAACACTCGAAATTGGCCGGCTTGTTCAGCACGATGTACACGTGCTCGCGGTAATCCCAGGATTCGCCATAAACGGCGAATTCAAGCGCATCGGTTTCAAATGCGGCGCGCGGGTCGGCAACGCTCGCGCCGGCAATCGAAACCTCGCCCGCTTCGATCAGCTTCTGGCAACCCTTGCGGGTGCCAAAACCCTGCGATTGCAAAATCCGGTCGAGGGTCTGCTTGCTCAAGAAAAGTCCTTCATCTAAAAACAACTTTTAGCCACGGATTACACGGATAAAACAAATGATATTTCTTTCCCGGAAGGCAAGCAGCAGATATCCCGATAATCCGTGAACATCTGTGCTAATCCGTGGATAACGGCTTCGGCTTGGTGTGCAGCTTGATCATCGCCGCAGGAAAATCCCCGGACAGCAATTGCGGCAATGCGACACGGCTGGCTTCGATGGCAGACTCGATCAATTCCTGTTCGGCGCGCTGCGGCGCATTGAGCACGAAATTGACGACTGCGTCGCGGTCGCCGGGATGGCCGATTCCCAGGCGCAAACGCCAGAATTCCGGCGTGCCGAGGTGCGCGATAATGTCCTTCAGGCCGTTGTGGCCGCCGTGGCCGCCGCCCTTTTTCAGCCGCACCGTGCCCGGCGACAGATCAAGCTCGTCATGCACTACCAGTATTTCTTCCGGGGTAATTTTGTAAAATCCGGCGAGCGCGCCGACAGCGCGTCCGCTAGCATTCATGAAGGTGTCGGGTTCGAGCAGCCACAGTTCCTGAGCATTGAGCATGAGCCGGGCAGCCAGGCCATGAAACTTTTTCTCGGGTTTGAGGGTTGCCGATTTTTCAGCCGCAACGGCATCCACCCACCAGAAGCCGGCGTTATGCCGGGTGGCTTCATATTCCCGCCCGGGGTTGCCCAAACCGACGATCAGTCGAATGCCTGCCATATGGTCATTGCTCAAATGAAAAAGCCCGCCAAGCGAACTCGACGGGCTTGCTGTTCATGATGCCGAAACCGATCAGGCTTTAGCCGCTGCTGCTGGCGCGGCTGCCTCCGCCTCCGTTGCCGCAGCTTCGATTGCGCCGCGCGGGATGGTGATCGTCGCGACAGCCAGATCTTCACCCTTGGTCAGCGGGATCAATTCGATGCCCTTGGCCAGCTTCAACTCGGACAGGTGAATCGAATGGCCAGCAGCCAGTTCGGCCAGATCGACTTCGATAAACTCGGGCAGATCCTTCGGCAAGCAGGCCACATCGACTTCGGTCATGATGTGGCTGGCGATGCCGTGAGAGAGCTTCACGCCCGGAGCGATGTCGGCATTGATGAAATGCAGCGGCACCTTGGTATGGATCTTCGCTTTCGGGTCGACGCGCTGGAAATCCGCGTGCATCACCAGAGGCCTGAAGGCGTGCATCTGGTAATCGCGCAGCAGCACCTGTTCTTTTTTACCGTCGAGGTTGAGCGTCAGAATCGAAGCGTGGAAGGACTCATTCTTCAGTTTGAAGAACATTTCCTTGTGATCCAGTTCGATTGCGACGGCATCCTTGCCGGCGCCGTAAATAACGGCGGGAATGCGACCCGTGCGACGCAGGCGGCGGCTCGCACCCGTTCCCTGGATCGTGCGCGGGGTTGCGCTGATTTCGATTTTCATGTTGAAACTCCTAAGGTTAAAAATGCCGCCCGCGACCAGGTGGCACTCGGTTTGCGCAAAGCCGGAAGGTTCCGGCCCTGCAAAAAATCATTCCATGAACAGCGAACTGACCGAATCCTCGTTGCTGATCCGGCGCATGGTTTCGGCCAGCAGTTCCGCCACGGAAAGCTGACGGATGCGGCTGCAATTTCTGGCTGCCTCGTTGAGCGGGATGGTGTCGGTCACGACCAGGCCATCCAGTTTCGAATTCTCGATGCGTTCTATCGCCGGGCCGGACAGCACCGGATGGGTGCAATAGGCCACCACCTTCTCTGCACCATGCTCCTTCAGTGCCGCTGCCGCTTCGCACAGCGTGTTGGCGGTATCCACCAGGTCGTCCATCAGTACGCAGGTACGGCCCCTGACGTCGCCGATGATGTTCATCACCTTGGCCACATTGGGCTTGGGACGGCGTTTGTCGATAATCGCCAGATCCACTTCGAGGCGCTTGGCCAGCGCACGAGCGCGCACCACGCCGCCGACGTCCGGCGACACCACGATCAGGTTTTCATAATGCTGCTTCCACACGTCGCCCAGCAAAATCGGCGCCGCATAGACGTTGTCCACCGGAATATCGAAGAATCCCTGAATCTGGTCGGCATGCAAATCCATCGTCAGCACGCGGTCGACACCGGCACTGGTGAGCATGTTCGCCACCACCTTGGCGGTGATCGCCACACGCGCCGAGCGCGGCCGGCGATCCTGGCGCGCATAGCCCATGTAGGGAATGGCGGCGGTGATACGACCGGCAGACGAGCGCTTGAGCGCATCCACCATCACCATGACTTCCATCAGGGTATCGTTGGTCGGGGTGCAGGTCGACTGCAGTACGAACACGTCCTTGCCGCGTACGTGCTCGAGAATCTCGACCATGACTTCGCCGTCGCTGAAACGGCTGACCGTCGCGCGTCCGAGACGCAGATTGAGATGTTTCGCCACCTCTTCGGCTAGCCGGGGATTCGCATTACCGGTGAAAACCATCATGCTGCCGTGTGCCATGGCGCGCCTTTACAAAACGAATGTAGGGACGGCGAATGCGCCGTCCCTACCGGTTTGGATAAAACTGGCTGGGGAGGTAGGGATCGAACCTACGAATGCCGGAATCAAAATCCGGTGCCTTACCACTTGGCGACTCCCCAATTTAACTTGCAAAATCGTATAACGGATGCCGATCCAGGCCTTTTGCCACAAACCCGGCCATCTTTGCCGGCTTGAGGGAAAAAACCCTGCGCGCCTGTTCCTCGTCCGAAAACCCGGCAAACACACAGGCCCCGGAACCGGTCATCCTGGCATCGCCGAAACCCCTTAGCCAGGCCAGAGATTCGGCCACCTGCGGGTAATTTCGGCACACCACGGACTCCAGATCGTTTCGCCCACAGCCCGTTGAAAAGTCCGACATTTTGATCGGTTTCGTATCGCGTGTCAATTCCCTGCTGGCAAAAATCTCCGGCGTGGAAACCGCCACAGGCGGCACCAGCACCACATACCAGGCCGACGGAAGGGCCACCGGCTGGAGCTTTTCGCCGATGCCTTCGGCAAAGGCGCTTTCGCCGAACAGGAATACCGGCACGTCCGCGCCAAGGCGCAACCCCAACGCCTGCAGTTCCGTCCGCCCCAGGTTCAAATCCCACAAGCGGTTCAGCGCCAGCAGCACGGTGGCCGCATCGGAGCTGCCGCCGCCGAGGCCGCCGCCCATCGGCAGGCGCTTCTCCAGTGCGATATCGACGCCCAGACGACAGCCGCCGGCCTGTTGCAGCAGGCGCGCAGCGCGCACGGTGAGATCCTGTTCCGGTTCCAGGCCGGGCAACGGGTTCAGCCGCCGAATCAGGCCGTCATCCCGAACCGCAAAGGAAAGGCTGTCGCCATAATCGATGAAGCGGAATACGGTCTGCAATAAATGATAACCGTCCGGGCGCTGGCCTACTACGTGCAGGAACAGGTTCAGCTTGGCCGGAGCAGGATAGGTCGGCAAGCTCACGGCAGCACCCAGTTGTCGATTACCAGCCTGACGCGCAGGCGGTCGCCCATGGTCATTTCCATCTTGGCCGGCAACTGGGTTCCCTGCACCGAACGGTATCCCTGATAATCGATGCGCCAGCCGTCTTGGCGAAGGGTGGCAATATGACGCTGATCGTCATCCTGCTGGCTTTCAACCCATCTGTCCGGCGCGGATTGGCCGACAATCCAGTATTGCAAGCCATCCACCGGCAGGCGCCAGCCCAGCACTTCATCGGTCAGGCTTTCCACATCGTCCGCGCGATAACCCTGCCCCTCGGCGGTTTCCAGCGAAGCGCCTGCAGAATTGTGCGTGATGCGGGCGATCCCCTGCCCCATTGGGGAAAGAATAAAGATTTCATCCCCCCCTTCATCGTGACGCCAGCGCAACGAACCGGAAAAACTTTCCCCGTTATGCGCCACAGCGATCCGACCGGACAATTGGAACGCGGCGCTGGCATCGCTGCCAGCCTGCGGACGGGAGTCGCTTTCGAGTTCCAGCGGCGGCACGACCAGTTCGGCACACGCCCCGGATAGTGCGGCAAGAAGAAAAACTGCGGCGCGACTTATCAACCGTAATCTAGTTCGAAGGGATAAATTTCTTGATGACATTCATTAACGATTCGTTCTGTGGATTTTCCTTCAAGGCGGCACGCCAGATTTTTTCCGCCTCTTGACGCTTGCCGCGAGCCCACAGGACTTCACCGAGGTGCGCCGCGATTTCCGCGTCATGCTGGCCAGCGTAGGCGCGGCGGAGATCGTCCTCAGCCTTTTCCAGTTGCCCCATGCGGTAATGCACCCAACCCAGGCTGTCGAGAATAAACAGATCGTCCGGCGCCAGTTTGAGCGCCTTCTCGATCAACTGCAACGCCTCGTCAAGCCGCTCCGAACGATCCGCCAGCGTATATCCCAGCGCATTGTAGGCATGGGCATAGTCGGGCTTGATCTGAATCAGCTTGCGCAAATCCTGCTCAAGGATCTCGAATTTTCCCGCCCGTTCCGCCGCCATCGCATGATCGTAAAGCAGGTCGGGATGGTTCGGCAGTTTTTCCAGCGCCTTGCCGAGCAGCTCGAATGCCTCGGCGTAAGCCTTGGCATCCCGCAACAGTTGCGCTTCCGCCACGACCACCTGCACCCGCTGCTGGTTGCTCTGCACCACGATCTGCTTGAGATGCGCGCGCGCCTCAGCCAGCTTGCCCTGCTTGGCCAACACCGCGGCGCGCCGGATTTGCGCAGGAATGTACTGCTCGCCCTGGCCGACCGAGACATACCAGATTGCTGCCTCTTCGTAGCGTCCGCGTTCCTCGGACAATTGGCCGAGGTACATGCGCACCATGGCTTCATCGCGGTATCGACCGGTCAACGCCTGCTTCAGGAATTTCTCCGCAACATCGTAATCCTTGGTCTGCATGGCCAACAGGCCGACTGCGAAACTCACGTCAGGGTTGCCGGGCATTTCGTCGAGCAATCTTTCGAACTGCGAACGCGCCTCGGCATACTGGCGTTCGCCGACCAGCAGGCGCGCGTAGACCAGACGGGCTTCCTGCATTTTTGGGTGGTCGGCCAGCAGGTTGCGAAAAAACACCAATGCGTCGGTGGTGGAGGTACGCAGCAGCAACTGCCCTTGAAGCAAGGCTGCAGCCTCCCATTCGGGCTGCAAACGGCTTGCCTCGCGAATTTCGCTCAGCGCCAATTCGTTCTTGCTCGCCCCCCATGCCGCCTGGGCAATGGCAAAATGCGCTTCCGCACGATTCAAATAGGGCTCAACCAAATCCTGCACCAGGGACAGCACCTCCGCCTTGTCCGTCTGCTGCGCCAGCATCTGGTTCAAATGCAGCATCGCCCTGCCGACGCCATCACCTTCCGCCGCCAGCAATTTCTGAAGATGGGGCCGAGTTTTTTCCAATTGACCACTATTCAACAAAATCGCCACAACGGCCTGCTGCGCCGTAGGTTCGTCAGGTTCGATCTGGTACCACAACGTAGCCGCTTCCAGCGCCCGCGCCTCTTGCCGCGACAGCAGCGCAACCTCGGTGGCACGTTTGGCGAGACGCGGATCGCGCGTGGTCTTGGCCAGATCCAGCATTCCCTCGGCTGCCAAGCCCGGCTCACCGCGCTGACGCGCAATTTCAGAAATCAGGAACTGAAAGAAGATTTCCCTGCTCAGTTCGATTTTTGGCAAATTCGTCCGCGCTACAGGCTGCGCCGCCTTGACTGGCGGGTGCGCTTGAGCTGACGCTTGATCGGTAGTTGGCGACGCGGCATTCTTCGATTGAAGTTGAGCGCATCCGGTTGCAGCCAGTACGGCGGGAACCAGCAAGAGGTATTTTAAATTCATCACAGGGATATAATGGCTGCAGTCAACGATAGGCTATTTATTGAGTAGAGGGCGGCGTTCTTTACGTGTTGCCCATATTAGGACATATTTGCGCTTTTTCAAAGCAGCCAGGGCAACAACGAGAAGATGACGAATATTACCGTTTCCGCCAGCGGCCTTTCGCGTCGTTATGGCGCCCGCATCGCCGTTCACGATATCGGCTTCGAACTGCGTCAGGGCGAAGTGCTCGGCCTGCTCGGGCCGAACGGCGCAGGCAAGACCACCACCCTGCAAATGCTGGCCGGGTGTCTGGCTCCCAGCAGCGGCGGCATCGAAATCTGCGGCATCGACCTGCTGGAGCGGCCACGGCAAGCCAAATCCCTGCTCGGCTACCTGCCGGAAACCCCGCCCCTGTACCGGGAAATGACGGTGGACGAATTTCTGCACTTTGCCGCGCGCCTGCACCGCGTCGCCAAAGCCGCAGTCCCCGCTGCGGTGGATAGCGCCAAGCAACGCTGCGGCCTGACCGAAGTCGGCAAACGGCTGATCGGCAGCCTGTCCAAGGGCTACCAGCAGCGCGTGGGCATCGCCCAGGCCATCGTGCAT
The DNA here is from genome assembly GCA_021373185.1 of Betaproteobacteria bacterium. Classification (GTDB taxonomy): domain Bacteria; phylum Pseudomonadota; class Gammaproteobacteria; order Burkholderiales; family Sulfuricellaceae; genus Sulfuricella. The sequence continues at coordinate 92,235 of JAJFTF010000024.1, forward strand.
AACCCCCGCGTGGTGATCCTGGACGAACCCACGGTTGGACTCGACCCGATCCAGATCCGCGAAATTCGCAAACTGATCCGCGAACTGGGCGGAGAGCACAGCGTGATCCTGTCCACCCACATCCTGCCGGATGTGGAAAGCATCTGCGACCGTGTTCAGATCATGAGCCAAGGCAAACTGGCATTCGCCGGCGGCATGGCCGAGTTGAAACAGGCGCATCCGCAGCATGCCAGCTTGGAAGAGGTTTTCATTCATCTGACGCAACAGGAATAAGGTGACCCCATGATTACAACCATCGCCGCCAAGGAGTTACGCGCCCAGTTCTGCGCGCCCATGGCCTGGATTATCCTGGCCGTGCTGGAACTCGTCCTCGCCTGGTTTTTTCTCAACCAGATCGATGCCTTTCTGGCGGTGCAAACCCAACTGGCTTCTTATGCCAACCCGCCCGGCGTCACCGAACTGATCGTCGCCCCCTTGTTCGGCAACGCCGCCATGATCCTGCTGATGGCGGTGCCGCTGCTGTCGATGCGCCTGATCGCCGGAGAGCGGCGCGCCAAGACGCTCACCCTGTTGCTGGGCGCACCGGTTTCCATCACCGAGATCGTCCTCGGCAAATTCGTCGGTTTGATGGTTTTCCTGATCCTGTTCATCGGCCTGGCCACGCTGATGTCGCTGTCGCTGTATGCCGGCGCGACGCTCGACCTGGGATTGCTCGCCAGCAACGTCATCGGCCTGGTTCTGCTGGCGGCCAGCTTCGCTGCGCTCGGCCTGTTCATCTCCAGCCTCACCGCACATCCGATCATCGCCGGCATCGGCAGCCTGGGCGCATTCCTCGGCCTGTGGATCGTCAACCTTTCGGCACACGAACCGGATAGCTGGCTGCATATCCTGTCCCTGCTCAAGCATTTCGAATCGTTCAACCGCGGCGTGATCGCCAGTGCCGATGTCGCGTTTTTCGTGCTGTTCACCGCCGCCTTCCTGGTGCTGGCGGTGCGGCGGCTCGACGCCGACAGACTGCAAGGATAGAAAAATGAACAGCAAATCGCAGTTCCAGTTGCGCCTGCACGGCATTCTCTTCGTCGTCCTGTTCCTCCTCGCCGTCGGCCTGCTCGCCGTGCTTGCGCGCGAATATCCGGCGCAATGGGACATCACCCGCAACAGCCGCAACTCCCTGAGCCAGGCCAGCATCGACACGCTCAAGCAACTGTCCGGCCCGGTCGCCATCACCGCTTATGCCACCCAGCATGACCCCCGGCTGGGCGACGTGCGCAAGATCATCCGCGAGTTCGTCGATCTCTACAGCCGCGCCAAGCCCGACCTCACGCTCAAATTCGTCGATCCGTCGGAGCAGCCGCAGCAAACACGGGCCGCCGGGATTCAGGCCAACGGCGAAATGGTGGTGGAATTCCAGGGTCGCAGCGAGCATCTCACCACCTTGAACGAGCAGATGTTTTCTTCCCTGCTGACCCGGCTGGCGCGTGCCGACAAGCGGCTGGCGTTTTATCTCGACGGCCACGGCGAACGCAAGCTCAACGGCGTGGCCAACCACGATCTCGGCGACTTCGGCAACAGGCTGGAAGCCAAAGGCTTCAAGATTGCCAGCCTCAACCTGTCGCTGGCCCAGGACGTGCCCGACAACACCAGCCTGCTGCTGATCGCCAGCCCGCAGGTCGACCTGATGCCGGGAGAAGTGGAAAAACTGAACAAATACCTGGCGAAAGGCGGCAACCTGCTGTGGCTGATCGACCAGGAGCCGCTGCACGGCCTGCGTCCGCTGGCCGAAGCGCTGGGCTTGGTGCTGACGCCCGGCACGGTGGTCGACCCCGCCGCCGAACAGCTCAACACCACCCCTACCACCGCGCTCGGCGCGGTGTATGGTCGCCATCCGGCAACGCAGGGGTTCAATCTGGTCACCGCCTTCCCCTTCGCGCGCCAGATCGGCACCAGCGAGGGCAAGGGCTGGCAAGCCGCCTCCCTGGTCGAGGTTGCGCCGCAGGGCTGGGTGGAAACCGGCAAGCTCGACAGCTCCCCGGCTTATGACAAGAACCGCGACACGCCGGGGCCTGTCACCATCGCCGTCGCCCTCAGCCGCAGCGTGGAAGACAAGAACCAGCGCGTGGCAGTGGTCGGCAACGGCAGCTTCCTGTCCAACACCTATCTCGGCAACGGCGGCAACCTCGACCTCGGCCTCAACCTGTTCAACTGGCTGGCAGGAGACGACAGCCTGATCGCCATCCCGGTCAAGAACACCCTGGATACCCGCCTTGAGCTGAGCAAGAGCGCCGCAGCGGTGATCGCCCTCGGCTTTCTGATCGGCCTGCCGCTGGCTTTCATCGCCACCGGCATCGTTATCCGCTGGCGACGGCGCAAGGCATGAAAGCCAGAATCTGGCTCAATCTCGGCTTGGCTGCGCTGGTTGTCGCATTGGCGTTGCTGCTCTGGCACAAACCCAAGCCGGCGACCCAGCCGGAGTTCAAGCTCACCGCCCTAGTCAGCGCCGGCATCGATCGCATTGCCATTGACAAACCCGGACAACCGTCCATCGTACTGCAAAGAACGTCGTCCGGCTGGCGCCTGAGCGCCCCGTTCACCGCGCGAGCCGATGAGGAGATGGTCCGGCGCGTACTGGAGATAACCACCGCCGCCAGCCTGCAACGTTTCCCCGCCACCGATCTCGGCCGCTTCCAGCTCGACCAGCCGCTGTTGCGCCTCGCCCTCAACGATCAGGAAATCAGCTTCGGCATGCAGAACCCGCTGACCGGCGAAGTCTATGCCGCCACCCAAAATGCCGTTTTTCCGGTTGCGCCGCGCTACCTCGCCCACGCCCTGAGAATCCCCGCCGATTTCGCCTCTCGCGCCTTGCTGGCGGAGGAAGAAAAACCGGTCGGTTTCGAATTCGCCAATCTGACACTCAACCAGCGCGACGATGGCAAATGGCTGGCGCCCCCGGCCAGCACCGATCAAAGCCAGGACGACCTCAACCGCTGGGTGGACGAATGGCGTCACGCCTCCAGCCTGCTGACCCAGCCCTACGACGGCACCCCGGCGAAAGAATCGCTGACCTTGCGGCTGCGCAACGGCAAGACTATTTCCTGCAAAATTCTGCGACACGAACCGGAATTCGTGCTGCTGCGCGAGGACGAAAAGCTGCAATACCACTTCCCCGCCGATGTCGGAAAGCGTTTGCTACGACCGGGGAAGCAAACTCCGAATCTATAACACGCCCCATTCAGGGGGGATTGCAACCAAAGTTAGCCCCGGATCGGGAAACAATCTGAAACCGCTCATCTTCTCCTGATCTCTTCAAGGTTTTCCGACGATTTCCATTTATCCTGACGGATTACCCCCCTGACGCCGGCAATGCTCGTCTGGCCTGCTGCCGGGCTCAAACAGCATAGACCCCGCTTCGCAAAACCGTACCGCTGCACATCGGACGGCGCACTCCAATTTCAAATTCCGAGACACCTTCCAATTCCCTCATTTAAATTTTTCTATTGCAAATGCGAATAGTTCGCATTAAGATGTAAAACATGGTTATCGATATCGGAGACAACTCATGAAAATCGTGATTGATGCATGGCTCGAACGGAAGGACCCGCAAATCCGTTTTCTCGACGGCGACGATGCTTCCGTGCTGATGCAGGTGGGCCCGGCGCTCACTCAGCGACTGCTTGAACAGGGCGAAATCAGCGTCGAGGATTTGCAGAACCCGCTCAGCCACGATCTTGCTGCCCTGGTTTTCAGGTTGCTGGGAATGCCCGTCGCCAGCGAAGCGTTTTGAACTGCAATCCCCCCTCAATTATCCATTGAAATGAAAGGAAACCCATGAATTGCTTAACCCGCTCTCTTGCCGCCACAGTCGCATGCCTTGGCGCCGTTATGGCCTTTTCGGCCAACGCCGTGGAATATCCAATCGGCACGCCGCAACAGCGCAACGGCATGGAGATCGCCGCCGTCTATTTGCAGCCGGTCACCATGGAGCCGGACGGCATGATGCGCAAGGCCGAAGAGTCCGACGTCCATATGGAAGCAGACATTCACGCGCTGGCCAGCAACCCCAACGGCTTCGAGGAAGGCGCATGGATGCCCTACCTGGTCATCAAGTATGAAGTCACCAAACAGGGCAGCAACGAGAAAATCAGCGGCGACTTCATGCCGATGGTTGCCAACGACGGGCCGCACTACGGCGACAACATCAAGCTCAAGGGGCCCGGCAAGTACACGGTCAAATACAGGATTTCCCCTCCCGGCGCCGATCCGCACAGCCACTTCGGTCGCCACACCGACCGCCTGACCGGCGTGCGGCCATGGTTCAAGCCGTTCGAAGTGGAATATGAATTCACCTTTGTCGGCATCGGTAAAAAGGGCGGTTATTAAGATGCCGCCGTTCAAACACAAATATCTTGCAGTGGCCTTGGCCGGCGTCATGCTGGCCGGCGCGGCTCCCACCTTTGCCGCCGACCTGTCGCAGGCCGAGCTGATGAAAGAATTGCGCCGCTTGAGCGAGCGTATGGAAAAGCTGGAAGCCCGCAATATCGAGCTGGAGAGAAAGGCGCAAACTCCGCCGGCAAAATCGGAAGCAGAGCTGGCGCAGCGCATCAAGGCACTGGAAGAAAACAATGCCAAGATGGAGGCTGCACTCGACAGCGACCGCCTCAGCGAGAAAGATCCGGAAGTCGTCACGCGCCTGAAGGATATCGAAATTCGCACGCTATCCATGCAAAAGCAGGCGCGCGCGATTGAATCTTTGGAAGGCATCACGGCGGGCGCGAGCCTCACCATGGTGGCGCAGAGCGCCAACAAGTCGGCGGTTGCGGCAGGCAATGCAAGCAGCGCGCTCAACTATCGCGGCGATGTCTCGGTGACCCTGCCGGGCGGCAGCATCGGCAATGCCGAAGGGAAAATTTTCACCCAGTTCCGGCTCGGTCAGGGTAGCGGGCTGGCGCTCAACAACACGTTGAGCAGCACGCCCAACACCACCGCCTTCCAGCTCACCAACCCGAACGACTCCACCGCCATGCTCGCCCAAGCCTGGTACCAGATGGATATCCCGTTGCCGCTGGGCGGCCACAAGCCCAATTCCCGCGAGCACATGGAGGTCAACGTCGGCAAGATCGACCCGTTCGTGTTCTTCGACCAGAACTCGGCAGCGGACGACGAATCGTCCAAGTTCCTCAACAACGCCTTCGTCCACAACCCGCTGCTGGATTCCGGCGGCGGCGCGGGCGTGGACGCCTACGGCTTCACGCCGGGGGTGCGTCTCGCCTATCACAACGAAACCGGCAAGCCGGAATGGTGGCGGGCATCGCTGGGCGTGTTCGGCGCCGGTAGCGGCGCGGGCTACAACCGCACCTTCAGTTCGCCCTTCGTCATCGGCCAACTGGAATTCGGGCGTAAATCTTTCGGCGGCCTGGACGGAACTTATCGCCTGTACGCCTGGCGCAACGGCCAATCCAAGGCTTACCAGAATGAATCCGACACCGCCGTCGAGCTTCATGCCGGGTGGGGGGCGAGCATCGACCAGCGCGTCGGCGACGCCACGACGGTGTTCGGTCGCTACGGCAAGAGCCTGAACGGCAATGTGCGCTTCGATCAAGCATTGACACTGGGCGCGGAATTCGGCGGCAACTACTGGAGTCGAGGTGCGGACGGCGTGGGCGTGGCATTGGGCTGGCTGCGCACCAGCAAGGATTTCCGCGACAACTCCAGCGCGCTCGATGTCAATGCCGACGGCACCGCTGATTTTGGTTATGCCGCCTCGGGTGCCGAACAACTCGCCGAAATTTATTACCGGATGCGCCTCAACAAGAACCTGGAACTGACCCCGGACTTCCAGTTGGTTCGCCAGCCCGGTGGCGACAATACCGCGTCGACCGCGAAGGTGATCGGTTTACGCGCCAAAGCGAGCTTCTGAGAAGGCTCTACCGCTGGCTCGCCGGCATTTACTTGAAGGAGAAACAAAATGAACCTCGATAAAACCAAAGCAATCGATCTGCTCAACAAAATCATGGAACTGGAATTGGCCGGCGTCGTGCGTTACACCCACTATGCGCTGATGGTATTCGGCTATAACCGCATCCCCATCGTGTCATGGTTGCAGGCCCAGGCGGATGAAGGGCTGATTCACGCCCGCCGCGCCGGCGAGCTGATCACTCATCTGGGCGGCCACCCTTCGCTTGCCATCGGGCCGTTGCTGGAGAGCAGCAAGCATGATGTCGGCGATATTTTGCGCGAATCGCTGGCGCATGAAACTGCGGCCCGGCAGTCTTACTACGAGCTGCTGGAAGTATCGCGCGACCGTTCCGTCCTGCTGGAGGACTATGCCCGCGAATTGATCAGCGAAGAGGAGCTGCATTTCGGCGAAGTGGACAAAATGTTGCGCACGCCCGGCTCCACCGGGACATTCTCGGCCTAGACCGGACTACGCATCCGCAACCGTGCGGGAGGGCATCGCGCCTCCCGCGATGAGGGAGAAGCACCATGATTTTTTGGCATTCCTGCAGTAGAACCTGGCACATCGCGGTCACTACCGCTTTAACCATTCTTCTAGTCCAGCCTCCAGCCGCGCTTGCGGAGGATATGCCGACCTTCCAGCTCACGGCGAAGAACGGGCATTTTTATCCTGAAACCATCGAAGCCCCAGCCGGGAAGAAATTCAGGATCGCCATCAAGAACGAAGGCCCCGGCCCGGAAGAGTTCGAAAGCATCGAGCTGCGCAAGGAAACCGTGCTTGCGGTCGGCGTCACCCGGACATTGGTGTTCGCGCCGATGAAGCCGGGAATATACAAGTTTTTCGGCGAATTCCACCTGGATACCGCCAAGGGCCAGATCGTCGTCAAGTAGGAGAACACTGTGGGCAATACGCTATTCATCGTCTGGCGCGAAAGCGTCGAAGGCATTCTTGTGGTGGGCATCCTCTACGCTTGGCTCAAGGCACATCCCGAAGGTGCGCGCGGCATGCGCTACCTGTGGGGCGGCGTGGCCGCCGGGTTGGCTCTGGCCGGACTGCTCGCGCTGGCCATGATGGGGGTATACAGCAGCCTGGACGGCGACGCGCTGGATTATTTCCAGCTCGGCATGATGCTCGTCGCTGCCGGGCTGATCACGCAGATGGTGTTCTGGATGCGCAGGCATGGCCGCGCTTTGAAAAAGCAATTGGAAGCCGACCTGGACCGCGCTACCGGCGAGGCCAACTGGATGGGAGTGTCGGTCATCGCCATGCTCGCAGTCGGGCGCGAAAGCGCGGAAACCGTGATTTTTCTCTACGGAAACGGGATGGGGCAGCAAGGCATGGCGCTCGCCCAGTTCCTCGGCGCCGCTGCGCTGGGCTTCGCGCTCGCGCTGCTCACTTTCTGGCTGCTGGTCAGGGGAGGGCGCAATCTGTCGTGGAAAAACTTCTTCCGCATCAGCGAAACCCTGCTCCTGCTGCTTGCCGCCGGCCTGCTGGTCGGCGGTGTGGAAAAAATGATCGGCTACGACTGGATTCCGGCACTGGTCGATCCGGTGTGGGACTCTTCCTTTCTACTCGACGATAACGCCACCGTCGGCAACCTGGTCGCCACGCTCACCGGCTATCGCTCCCACCCAGCACTGATGCTGGTACTGGCGTATACCGCGTACTGGGCGCTGGTGCTCGGCTGGCCGAAAATTTCCAAATCGACCGCCGATGAACGCAGATAAACGCCGATTCAGGATGCCCATCAGCTTTAATCGTCGGCGCTTATCGGCGGTTAAAAACCCGCACTGAAAAAAATATGGAAATGGAACAACCGATATTTTTCCAGCCCATGGCGCTCCGGCCCGCTTCGCGCCTGCAGCGCCTGGGCGATGCCATGCAGCGCCACCGCCGCTTCATTCTCGGCATTCAGTGGGCCGTCGTGGCGTTCTATCTGGCGCTGGTGACGGTGCCGGCTTTTCTTCCCTTACCGGGAACCGGCTCCAACGTGCTGAACAACCTCACCCTGCTCGCCCAGTTCATGTTCTGGGGCATCTGGTGGCCATTCGTCATCATTTCCACGCTCACACTGGGGCGAGTGTGGTGCGGCGTTTTCTGCCCGGAAGGCACGCTCACCGAGCTCGCCAGCCGCCACGGCCTTGGCCGTCCGGTGCCGCGCTGGCTGAAATGGGGCGGCTGGCCGTTCGCCGCCTTCGTCATCACTACGGTGTACGGCCAATTGGTCAGCGTCTACGAATATCCCAAGGCCGTCCTGCTGGTACTGGGCGGCTCCACCGTCGTCGCCGTCGCTGTCGGCTTCATTTATGGCAAGAGCAAGCGCGTCTGGTGCCGACACTTGTGCCCGGTTTCCGGCGTATTTGTCCTGCTTGCACGACTAGCACCGGTACATTTCAGCGTCGCCCGTGAACAATGGGACATCGCTGCCATGAACCATCCTGCTCCGGTCGACTGCGCCCCTCTGATCGACATGCGGCGCATGAAAAGCGGCGCGCAGTGCCACATGTGCGGACGCTGCAGCGGCCATCGCGACGCCGTCACCCTCGCCGCGCGCCTGCCGGGCGCCGAGATCGCCAACCTGAAACCTGTCGAAGCCAGCGCATGGGAAGCCCGGCTACTGGTATTCGGCATCATCGGCACGGCGGTGGGGGCATTCCAGTGGTCGTCCTCACCGTGGTTCGTGGCAATCAAGACCCGCGTCGCCGAATGGCTGATCGAGCGCGACTCCTTCGCCCTGCTTCAGGACAACGCGCCCTGGTGGCTGATGACCCATTACCCGGAAGCCAACGACGTGTTCACCTGGCTCGACGGCATCGGCGTGCTCGCCTATATCGGCGCCATGGCGCTGGTTCTGGGCGGCTGGATCACCCTCTGGCTACGTTCCGCCGGTGCGCTGCTACCGGGCTGCAATACAAAACAAAATGCGCACTGGCTCGCCTATGCACTCATCCCGATGGGCGGATTGGGCGTGTTTCTTGGGCTGTCATCCCTTACCGTTACCCTGCTCAAGGCAGAAGGGCTGGCCATGTCCTGGCTGCCAGAAACACGTGGCGCGCTGCTGGTACTGGCTGCACTATGGAGCCTGGGGCTCGGTGGACGCATGCTGTTCGCCCTGCCCGGCACGTCCCGCGTGGCAAGACTGGCGGCGCTGGCATGCCTCGCCATGGCCATTGCCGGCATCTTGCTGCCATGGGTTTTCCTGTTTTACCTCTGGTAGCCTCGCCTTCCCACATTCCGGCCAGATCAGAAAACGGAAAAAATCACATGCCAAATCACAAGAGAATTGCCAGACACCCCTAGGTGACTGGCTTTGAGCGCATTGCTTTCCGTTTTTCGGAGCGCCCCATAAATAATGCCTTATCCTGAAAAATATGCCGCAAATGAACTAGACTGAAAACACTTATCGGGAGAGCAAAAATCGACATGAGCGCCAACCACCCCGCCCGCTGGTGGCACAAACTCGACGATGGTCGCATCCAGTGCGACCTGTGCCCACGCGACTGCAAGCTGCACGAGGGGCAGCGCGGTCTGTGTTTCGTGCGCATGGTCGAGGGCGACCGGATGGTGCTGACCACTTATGGCCGCTCCTCCGGCTTCTGCATCGACCCGATCGAGAAAAAGCCGCTCAACCATTTCTATCCCGGATCGAGCATCTTCTCTTTCGGCACTGCGGGCTGCAACCTGGCCTGCAAATTCTGCCAGAACTGGGACATCAGCAAGGCGAAGGACATGGATCGCCTGATGGACCAAGCCTCGCCCGAAGCCATCGCCGCCGCCGCCAAGGCGCACGATTGCAAGAGCGTGGCCTTTACCTACAACGACCCGGTGGTTTTCGCCGAATACGCCATGGACACCGCCGATGCGTGCCACGCCCTCGGCATCAAGACCGTGGCAGTCACCGCCGGCTACATGCACGACCAGGCAAGGCGCGAGTTCTACGCCAAAATGGATGCCGCCAATGTCGATCTGAAGGGCTTTACCGATAGCTTCTACGGCAAGCTGTGCAGCGGCCATCTCCAGCCGGTACTCGATACGCTGGTCTATTTGCGGCGCGAGACGAATGTCTGGCTTGAGATCACCACCCTGCTGATCCCCGGCCAAAACGATACCGGCGAGGAACTCACCGCACTGAGCCGCTGGGTATTCAATGAACTGGGGGCGGACGTGCCGCTGCACTTTTCCGCCTTCCATCCCGATTACAAGATGGTTGACGTACCACCGACGCCTTCGGCGACCCTTTCCCGCGCACGCAGCATCGCGATGGATGAAGGGCTGCGCTACGTTTATACCGGCAATGTGCACGATCCGCAGGGGGAAACCACCTATTGCCCCTCCTGCAAGACGCCACTGATCGAACGCGACTGGTACCAGATCAACACCTACCATCTGACCGACGACGGGCACTGCCCGAAATGCGGCGCGGCGATCGCCGGGCGCTTTGAGAAATTCACCGGAGCATTCGGGTCACGGCGCATCCCGGTGATAATGAGCAACTTTCGGCTCCGCCCATGATTTCCGAACTGGCCGGGCATCGCGAATAGCCGGCAAATTTATGCCGCGTCGCGGCGCAGGATCGAGATAACCTCTTCGTCCTCCACCTGCGGGAAATCCATGTAAAACTGGCCGACCGCCTGAAACCATTCCGGGGTTTCCAGGCACACTACCTCGTCGGCATATTGTCTGATTTTTTCCAGGGTATCCGGCGGCGAAACCGGCACGGCGCAAATCAGTTTCTGCGGGTTCTTCGCCCGCAGCGAATGCAGCGCCGAAATCATGGTCGCCCCCGTGGCAAGGCCGTCGTCGAGCACGATCACGATCCGCCCGGCCGGGTCGATGGGCGGCCTGATGGGCGTGTACTGGGCGCGGCGGCTGCGCATGGTTGCCATTTGCGCCCGTTTCTCGGTTTCGAGATACTCGGAATTAGCGCCTGACTGAGCCGCATAATCCGCAACGTAGGTCCAGCCACCTTCGTCCACCGAACCGACCGCGAACTCCGGGCTGAACGGCGCGCGCAGTTTCCTCACCAGCACCACGTCCAGTTCGCCGCCCAGCGCATCGGCAACAATCCGGCCCATCGGCACCGCGCCGCGCGGGATCGCCAGTACCAGCGGATTTTTTCCCTTATAGGCGGCCAACCGCTCAACCAAGCGGCGGGCGGCTTCATCGCGATCTCTGAAGGGCATGGCCCACTCCTTGCGACAATGAACACAGATTTAATTCTAGTCATTCCCGTGAGATAAGTTGACGGGCAGGACAATTTCGACGCACAAACCGCCGCCCACGAGATTTGACGCGCGGATGGTTCCGCCATGAGCTTCTACGACACGTCGTGAAATAGCCAAACCCAAGCCATGGCCATCGGTGCTGTTAGTCATTTCCTTGCCACGAAAAAACGGCTCGAAGATTTCGCGCAGATCCCCCTCCGAGATGCCCGAACCCTGATCGGTGACGGAAAGATACAAACTATGGCCGCGCGCATCCAATCGGGCGTCCACGGTCACGTTGCCGCCTTCAGGCGTATGCTTCACTGCATTGCGGATCACATTCTCGATGGCACGATGCAGTAATTCGGCATTCCCCCTGACAACCGCTTCGCCGCTACCTGTGAATGCTACCGTACGTCCATGCGCTTCCGCCTCAAAACGGGCATCATTGATGACATCGGCAACGAGTTCCGCCATATTGATTTCTTCTTCCATCGACCCCGTGACGCCGGCTTCAAGCCGGGAAAGCGTCAGCAATTCGCCAACCAGTTTGTCCATGCGCACGCCTTCTCGTTCGATGCGCTCCAGAAATGCCTCCAGCTTTTCCGGTTGCTGCCGCGCCAAACCAATTGCCGCCTGCAGCCTGGCCAAGGGCGAGCGCAATTCATGCGAAACATCGTGAAGAAGCCGCCGCTGGCCATCCATCAAGGCAAAAAGATGGCTGGCCATGCTGTCAAAATCGCGGCCAAGATCGGCCAGTTCGTCGCGACGCTTACCCATGGCCGGCCCCAGACGCACGGCCAAATTTCCCGTAGCGGCGGCCTCGAATGCCGAATGCAGATTGCGGATGGGTTTCGAGAAATACCAGGCCAGCAATGCGGCAAAAATCAGGCTGGCCAGCATCGCGGCGAGAATCGGCTCAATCGGGATATGGCGCCCATCGGGAGGAGGCGGCCCGTTACCGTCAGGATGCCGACCATTTGGAGGGTGGCCGGCATCGGGCCGATTCCCCGGCAAGGGCAAAAACAGCAGGTACACATGTCCATCCACACCATTGACCTTGCGAATTGCCGGAGGAAAGGGAGCAGCCTCAAGAGCCTGCCGGACTTGTTCAATCATGGCGGAATCGACCTTTCGCCCGAGGAGTTCCCGATTTTTCTCGTCAACCGCATAAACCTTCGGTTGCGTCACGTCTCCCAGCAAACCGCGCAATGCCGGTGCGCCGCCATATTGCAATGTGGCGGCGGCGGCTTCGACAAGAAAGCCTGCTGGCGGACTTCTGTCTATACCTGCCTGCTTTGTGTCCATGGCGCGATGTTCCAGCCAGAACGTGATGCTGACGCCAACGATGGTCGTCAGTTGCGCCAGCCAGATAAAGAAGAAAAATTTCCAGAACAACCGCCCCACGCCCTTACTCCTTGATGAACTGGTAGCCCTGGCGAAACACGGTCTGGATACAGGATCGACCGTCCTCCAGGGTACCCAGCTTGTGGCGGATGCTGCTCAAATGCACATCGATGCTGCGGTCGAAACGGGCCAGCGACCGGCCCAAGCCCTGCTCGGACAGCACGGTCTTGCTGACGGTTCGGCCCGCGTTGCGCACCAGCACTTCGAGAAGGTTAAACTCGGTACTGGTGAAATCCAGCGGCCTGCCGGCCCATTCGGCGCGGCGTTGTTCCGGCCACATCGTTAACTGGCTGGCCGCAAGCGGCGTCAAAGGCTCTTCGACCGAAAAGGAAGGTTGGGTTCTGCGCAGGATGGCGCGGATACGGGCAACCAGCTCCCGTGGCGTGCAAGGCTTGGGAACATAATCGTCAGCGCCGAGTTCGAGGCCGACGATGCGATCCATGTCATCGCCTCTGGCGGTCAACATCAGCACCGGCATGCGACTGCTCGCCCGGATGCACTTCAAGACCTCGATGCCGTTCATGCGCGGCATCATCACATCAAGGACGGCGACATCGTGCCTCCCGGACAGCGCCTCGGCAATGCCTTCCTCGCCATTATTTGCGGCGGTCACGTCGAAACCCTCCTGCTCCAGATACGCCTTGAGCAGATCAACGAGTTCGACATCGTCATCGACCAGCAGAATCTTCGTCATTGGCATGCATTTTTCCGGTTTTTCTGTCTGCGCCATCATAGCGAAGCACTGCGGCGGGGAACAGCATTGGGAGGAAACCTTTACCCAATTTTACAGCTTCCCCGGCACATCCTGCCCGCAGGAAATTTCTGGCCTGATTCGGAGAGGGCAACTTGAATATTGCGAGACCTGAACATGCTCCGCGATTCATCCTGTGGAAAAAACTGCCGGGCATGGATACATTCCCTGTTTGCGAAATTGCTTGCTCTCCGCGTTCGGCAAGCCGAAGGACACGTAACATTCGTGCATAATCAATGCATTGCAAAGGCATTGATCTCGACAATCCGATCGAATGGGGTGTCGGCAAAGATTGCCGGATATTCACCGAATCTTGCCAATTGTTCTATCCCGGCTGGCATCTCGGCGAAGAGCGCCATCAAGGCATCCATCTAATTGAAATATCTTAACAAAACTTTACTTCATTTAACCTGAACCAGCGCAAAGTCGGGGCCGACATGGCCGATATATTGCATATGCAGCAATACCGATTGACGGAATTGCCTTACCGCAGGTTTGGCTTTGCCGGCATGACGAATGGCGTGGCGACGACGCGGTGAATTTATCGTCCGCCACGTATTATGTTTCACAACACAACAAAAGGAGTCAATCATGGTTAGCAGCATAGGCGGCAGCTCATTTCAACGGCCCGACCCCACACAAATAGCCAGCAAGCTATTCTCGAAACTCGATACCAAAAACCAGGGCTACATAGAGAAAAGCGATCTTCAATCGGCTTTCGATCAAATAGCCAGTTCGGCAAACTCAAGCAGCACTTCCAGCGTCGATGACGTCTTCAAGCAACTGGATGGCAATAGCGACGGGAAAGTGACCAAACAGGAGTTGACCGACTCGCTGAAAAAAATTGCCGATCAGCTCGACAGCCAATTTCAAAGCATGCGCACGAAGGGGATGAACAGTGCCGAAGGCGGGATGCAGGGCATGGGTGGCATGCCGCCCCCGCCGCCTCCGCAAGATGCCGATAGCGCTGGCTTCACTAAAGATGAACTACAAAGCCAACTCGATGAAATCGGCTCTTCCGACAGCAAGCGCGCCAGCCTGATCTCGAACATTGTCAGTAACTTCGACAAGGCAGATGCTGACGGCGACGGCAAGGTCAGCATGAAGGAAGCGATGGCCTTTGATAAATCCAGCCAGTCAAGCACATCGGCTTCGAGTTCAACCGGCTCCAGCAGCTCGTCATCGGGCACATCCAAAACCGAGGCCAATGTAATGATGAAAATCATGCAACTGATGCAGGCATATGGCGGCTTGGGGCAGGATACGAATCAATCCAGCCTTTCAGTCTCCGCATAATCCCCCACTTTAGCCGGCCATGTAAAAGCATGGCCGGCTAAAGTTAAAGTCCGACACAACGCCCGTAACGAATCCAGTTGCGGGCGTTGTCATTTGAGGATTCAGCCTTTTTCGATTTTTACCGTATGTCGCTCCGACTTCCTAAGCTTGGGTAGTGTCAGTTCCAGTACGCCATCCTTGAATTTCGCGCTGGCTTTGGCGCCATCGATGCCGGCAGGCATGCGCAGAGTGCGGGAAAATTCGCCGCTGCGAATTTCCATGCGGTGATAACTGCCCTTTTCCTCTTTTTCCTCGTGCCTGGTCTTACCGCTAAGGGTAACAGCATCTTCGGTCAGGGAAATATTCAGGTCGTCCTTGGCATACCCAGGCACTTCGGCGCGCACAAATACTTCGCCGTCGCGTTCAATGACATCGACCCGGGGCATCTTTTCCTTGGAAAATTCCGGCCACGCCGGAAAGAGGGTTTCAGGCTCACGGAAAGGGTTCATCCAGCCATGATGGAAAAAGCGGTCGAACATTTTCTCCATACTTCTTTCCATTTCCTCGAACGGAACCAGCGATCTGGCAGGTTGGGTTTTTTCTACCGCCTGCACTTCTTTTTTTCCATTTTTCGTCTTCACTTCCTGATCCATTTTAATTCTCCTTAATACAAAAACCGGCGCGATCCGGCATTAGTTTGCCGCTGCGGCAAAACAGTCGGTGCGCCACTTGCAGCCCAACTGGTCACATTCGCCATTGGTCGCCGTGGCGAAACAGTCGAAGCTACCCTCCGATTGCTGGATTTTCCGAATAAGCTCGGTTTCCGACAGGCCGGCGGCTTTGATGTGATATTGCTTTGCGAGATTTCGCGCTTCCTGTAACGTCGTCATGGCATTTTCTCCTTGGCAGGGGGGCGACTGAAATAAAAAACATTCACTGCTAATTCTTTATAGCCCACTATTTAACAAAAAACGCCCCCCCTTTTTTTAAGGAAATTCCTTACGGGCGCATAAGGAATTTGACTGGAAATTCGCCCGGTTAGATAACCACCAGCCCGCAACGCTGGCCAGCAAAATTTAATTATGCCGAGGTCTGAAATTTCGGCTAAAGTCCCGACTTGCAACGT
Source organism: Betaproteobacteria bacterium (assembly GCA_021373185.1). Taxonomy (GTDB): domain Bacteria; phylum Pseudomonadota; class Gammaproteobacteria; order Burkholderiales; family Sulfuricellaceae; genus Sulfuricella. The sequence continues at coordinate 107,951 of JAJFTF010000024.1, forward strand.
TGATCCCTATCGCTTCCATATTCGGCGGCTCCAACACTCCACGAAAAAGACGGCCTCATGAATGAAAAAATTCGTCGCCTCAGCGACCAGATAACCGCACTCGAAAACGAATTGCGGACAGAACTCCATGAACAGGAAAGCCGCCTGCTTTACCAGATCAAGGGAAAACGCGTCGAATTCGAGCGTTCCATCCGGGAGGCGCACCGGCAGCTCAAGCAGGGAATTTTTCGCTGGTTCCTCTCGGTGCGCCCGCAAAATTATCTTACCGCGCCGATCATCTACGGCATCGCCATTCCGCTGGTGCTATTCGACCTGTGCGTGACGATCTACCAATTCACCTGCTTCCCGATCTACGGCATTCCACGAGTACGGCGAGCCGACCATATCGCCATCGATCACCAGCATCTGGCCTACCTGAATTTCATCGAAAAAGGACATTGCATCTATTGCTCATACGCCAGCGGAATGATTTCCTACGTGCGTGAAATCGTGGCGAGAACCGAGCAATATTTCTGCCCGATCAAGCACGCGCACAAACTCCTGGGAACCCATGAGCGCTACGCCCTGTTTCTTGATTACGGCAGAGCCGATGATTTCCATGCCAGGCTCGAAGAATTCCGCAAGCAGCTCGCCGAGGAAGAAGAAACGAAGGCCGCTGAATCAAGTCGATAGCTCAGCGGGATAGCCCATGCCAGAACTGCCTGAAGTCGAAATCACCCGCCGCGGCCTGGAACCCCATCTCGTCGGCCTGCGCATCGAAGCCGCCGTTGTGCGCCATGCCGGCCTGCGTCATCCGGTGCCGGAAACGCTGAACCAAACACTATCCGGCTTGACCCTGCGCAGCATCGAACGGCGCGGCAAGTATCTGCTGCTGGACTGCGGCGCGGGCTGGCTGATCCTGCATCTCGGCATGTCCGGCAGCCTGCGCATTCTGCCCGCCGCTACCCCGCCGCAGAAACACGACCACTTCGACCTCGTACTGGAAAGCGGACAGTGCATGAGGCTGCGCGATCCACGCCGCTTCGGCGCGGTGCTGTGGACGACGGCGCCGCCGCAACGCCATCCGCTGCTGGCCCGCCTCGGCATCGAACCGCTGACGGCAGCCTTTGACGGCGGCTTTCTTTACGCCGCGTCACGCGGACGCCAGACCGCCATCAAACTGTTTCTGATGGATGGACATATCGTCGTCGGCATCGGCAACATTTACGCCAACGAAGCGCTGTTCGACGCCGCCATCAGCCCGAAAACCGCCGCCGGAAAAATCGGCGCGGCGCGTTACGCCAAACTTGCGGAGAGCGTGAAGGAAACGCTGAAACGCGCCATCGCGGCAGGCGGTTCTACCCTGCGCGATTTCGTCGACAGCGCCGGCTCACCGGGTTATTTCCAGCAGCAATACCGGGTATATGGCCGCACCGGCCTGCCCTGCCCGCGCTGCGGAACGGCAATCCGCCAGATTCGCCAGGGACAGCGCTCGACCTTCTACTGCCCCGGCTGCCAGAAGTAGCCTTTGTCTTTACTGAAGAAGCGAGGGGGTTTATACGTGCGAATCCGTCTGCCTTGCCGATCTTGATCAATCGCCAACCGCAGGGGAAATCGAATGGAAAGCCTCGCGCGATTGCCGAGCCAAAACCGGATCAACTTGCCGAGAAGGTGAAGTCCTGCTCCCGGAAAAGCCTGATACATGCTTCCACGACAGCAGGATCGAAAAGCGTGCCCTTATTGAGGGCGATATTATCCAGCGCCGAATCAATGCCCAACGCAGGCCGGTAAGGGCGATGGGACATCATCGATTCCACCACGTCGGCCACCGCCAGAATCTTGGCTTCGAGCAATGTTTTTCCATTGTTAAGCGCCCGTGGGTAGCCAGAACCATCCAGTCGTTCATGGTGTTGCAACACGATTTCCGCAATCGGCCATGGGAAGTCGATATTGCTTAGTATTTCATAGCCGCTCTGGGCATGTTCCTTGATGATGCTGAATTCCAGTCCGGTGAGTTTGCCCGGTTTGGTGAGTATCTCGGCCGGAACCCGAATCTTGCCGACATCATGCACGACGCCGGCTAGGTGTATTCCCTCAACTTGCTCTGCCGGAAGCTGCAGTTCTTTGGCAATGGCAATGGCAAGCTGTGCGGTGCGGCGCTGATGGCCGGCAGTATACGGATCGCGCATTTCGACGATGGCGGCAAGCGCGGTGATGGAATCGAGCAGGCTGGTTTTCAGCTTTTGCTCGCTTTCCCTCAACTCGGCGGTGCGTTCCTCTACCAAGTCCTCCAGGTGGTTGCGCAGGCGATTCAATTCCAAATGGGTGCGCACCCTGGCCAACAGCTCATCGCGCTGATAAGGCTTGGTAACGAAGTCCACGGCACCGATCTTGAAGCCATGCACCTTCTCATCCGTTTCCGAAACTGCGCTGACGAAAATTACCGGCACGTCACGCGTTTCTGCTTGGGCCTTGAGACGCCTGCAAACTTCGTATCCGTCCATCTCGGGCATGCGAACATCGAGCAAAACCAGCTCGGGCGGGTTGCTTATGGCGGCATGCAAGGCCAGCTCACCGCTGATCGCAGAGCGCACCTCATAGCCTTCCATTTTCAGGATGTCCGTCAACAGCCTCAAGGAGGCCGGCGTGTCGTCTACCGCGAGTATTCTGCCTTTGTCTGTCATGTCATGTGTGTCGATTATTGGTTCGCCTGCAATGCCCTAAGTATAGCCGGATAGTCGAAGTTACCCGCCAGATGGGACAGCGTTTTGTGCAGCTTCGGATCATAGGACGCGGTTTGCTGAATAACCGTACCAATGCGTTCGCCCTCCAGACTTTCCAGGGCATCGTGGAGTTCGCGGCGCAGATCCGGCGGCAACGCCGTCAGCATCTCCGCCGTTATTACGCCATCGCTTGCCTCTTCGGCTTCTGCCGCACGCGCATCGGCGTAAATATATTTCACACCCAACTGCCTGCCCAGACATTCATATATTTCATTGAAACGGTAAGGTTTGCGCACGAAATCATCCATGCCCGCCTTGAGCATTTCATCGCGTTGTTCCGTAAAAGCCGAAGCCGTGACGGCGGCGATCTTTACCTCTTTGCCGCCGGGCAAATCGCGGATACGCCGCGTCGCTTCCAGGCCGTCCATCACCGGCATGCGCCGATCCATCCAGATCAGGTGTGGCCGCCAGCTCTGGAATATCTCCACGGCTTGCTCACCGTTCTCCGCTACCTTGATGGGGAAACCCACGTTTTTCATCAGGTTGGCGAGCAATAATTGATTTTCCAGTTGATCCTCAACGATCAGGATGCGGTATTCCGGCTGGCCAGGCGCCAGGCTCAAAATCTCGCTCTTTCCCACGCTTTCCGGTTTGATTACATCCGCTGCAGCGGCTTCGACCACGGGCAGTTCCACCCGGAAGGTCGAGCCTGCGCCCGGGATGCTTTCGACACTGACCGTGCCGCCCATTAGTTGCACAAACTGCCGGGTAAGCGTCAACCCCAGGCCGGTGCCCTTCTGCGTAGCCGTTTGCCCCAATTGCACGAACGGCTCAAAGATTTTTTGCTGGTCTTCCGGCTTGATGCCGATGCCGGAATCTTCGACTTCGATCAGCAAGCGTTGCGGCATGGCATGCGGCTTTATCCCGAAGCGCAAGGTAACGCCGCCTTGCGGGGTAAATTTCACCGCATTGCCGACCAGGTTGATCAACACCTGACGCAAGCGCGCCTCATCGCCCTTGATATAGCGCGGGAATTCCGAAGACTGGTCGATCAGCAGTTGCAACCCTTTTTCCTGGGCGCGCACATGCATCATATCGGTGACATCGCGCACCAGACCGCCGAGGTCGAAGGGGGCGCTCTCCAACTGCACTCGGCCAGCTTCGATCTTGGCCATTTCCAGCACATCGTTAATCAGGGTCAGCAGGTGTTCTCCGCTGCGGTTGATGATATCGAGGTTCTCGCGCTGTTCCTGCGACAGCAGCGGGTCTTTGCGCATCATGTAGGAGAAACCGAGAATGGCATTCAGGGGGGTGCGCAATTCATGGCTCATGCTGGACAGGAACACGCTTTTGGCCCGATTTGCCGCTTCGGCCGCATTGTATGCCAGCACCAGATCGGTCGTGCGCTGCTGCACCACCTCCTCCAGGTGGTCCTTGTATATCCTCAACTCCTCTTCCGTTGCCTTGCGCTCGGTAATGTCATGCACCACGCCAAACGAGCGCAACGGCTTGCCGTCCTTGTCATAATGCGTTTCGCACTTTTCATTCACGTATTTCACGCGCCCGTCGGTCATCTGCAACCGGTGCTCGATATCGTAGGGAGTCCTGTTTTTGACCGACTCGGAGTAAGCCCTATTCACCAGTTCGCGGTCGTCGGGGTGGATCGCATTCAGGAAAGCCTCGTAGGACGCGCCAAATTTTTCCGGGTCAATTTCGAAAATGCGATAGATCTCATCCGACCAGGTCAGCACATTTTTGACAAGATCAAGATCCCAGTTGCCCAGATGAGCGATGCGCTGCGCTTCGGCAAGACTGCGCTCGCTGCGCCGCAACTGCTCCTCGGCCAGCTTGCGCTCGGTAATGTCATCCGAAATACCGAGAAGATAAAGAGGGCTTCCGTCATCCGCGAAAATGGGAATTTTTCTGGTATGCAGGTAACGGTCGCCTAGAAATTTAGTGCTGATCAGCTCCTCCGGTATATCCAGCAACTCCCTGCCATCTATAATTCCTCTATCCTTGGCTGTAAAAAAATCCGCCTGCTCTTTCGGGAAAAAATCATAATCATTTTTTCCCATCAAATCATCCCGCGAATAGCCGAGCAGCTCTTCCCCTGCCTTATTGAATCTTACGAAATTAAGATGTGCGGCATCTTTGACAAAAACCATATTGGGGATATGTTCTATCAGGCTGTCGAGAAAACGTTCGTTTTCGCGCAAGGCTTCTTCCGTCCGTTTCTTCTCGGTGATGTCCCGCGCTACGGTAGAAATCCCGATGATATTGCCCGACGCATCTCTGATCGGCGAGATGGCGAGAGAGACATGGATCAGCGTGCCATCTTTGCGGATTCGTTTGGACTCCTGGTTTGAAACCGTTTCTCCCCGGCATACTTTTTCCAGGAGTTCGTGTATCCCGGCATGGCTCGAAGGCGGTGCGAGCATCGTGATGGGCTTGCCGATGATTTCATCGGCGGTATAGCCATAAATTTTCTCGGCGCCTTTGTTCCAATTGGTGATGATGCCGTCAGGGGTTTTGCCGATAATCGCGTCGGCAGAAGATTCGACGATGGCGGCAAGCTGGGTGCGCGTCTCTTCTGCCCGCTTGCGCTCGGCGATGTCGCGCAGGATGCCAACCGCATGCCAGTGTCCGCCGAGCATGAGCGCCGAAATCGACAGTTCAATGGGGATTTCACGACCATCCTTGTGTAGCGCTTCGATCTCGATGGTCTTGCCGATCATCGCTCCCTGCCCGGTATTACGAAACGCATCGAAGCCCTGAATGGCTTTGCTTTGGTAGCGTGGCGGCGTCAGCAGTTGGTGCAACGGCTTGCCGATCGCTTCATCCGCGCGATAGCCCAGGATGCGCTCGGCGGCAGGGTTCCAGTACACCAGTGCACTGGTGTCATCGACCATGATCAGTGCATCCAGCGAGGCGGTGCTGATAGCGCGGAACTTCTCTTCGCTGGCCGCCAGCGCCAACTGGCTGGCGTCGCGTGCGGCAATCAACCCCCCGGTGTAGGCATCGTGATAGCTGCACAGCAGAATCGCCTTGGCGAGATTGGCCATCACCGGTTGAAATAACTGTGTCAGCGGCAGATCGCTATCCGGCAATTGCGGAGCCAGCAGCACAACCACACCCTGCCCATCGATCGGCAGGCGCAAATAGGCCTTATATCGCCCGACCTTGTCGGGCAGCACCGCCAGCAAGGCGGCATCTTCTCCGCACTCCTCCGCTCCGCGCAACAACTGCGCCGGCAGGCGAACCATCTGCCCGGTCAGACCGATTAGCTCGTAATCACCGACCGCGGCATCGATGCGCACGTCAAGCATGCCTTCGGAATCGACCGCCGAAGAAGGCACTTCCAAACACACGAAACCGGCAGGGAAGGAGGTGTGATAGAGCAGGCGTTGCAGCATCTTGGTGAGCAGCGGCTTGACGCTCACCTCGCCGCCGATGACCAGCGCCATTTCATACAGGATGCTCAGAATATAGCTGTGATCCATGTTCAATCCTTGTCCCAGCGGGTGGCGACCAGCGTAGCGTTATGGAACAGTGGATAACCCCCTTGCAGCGAACTGCCGATCTCGCCCAGCGAGAGCGCGCCGGCCACCTGTGCTGCCCGTGTATGCTGGACAAACTGGCGCAGTTCGTTGGATGCCGCCTCCAGCCCGAGGTGCAGCCGCCGTCCGGCACAATAGAACAGCAGCATCTCGCTGTCCGTCAGCTCGCCATTGAGTTTGGCCAATCCCTGCACCAGGATTTGCAGTGTCTGCGGCGATGCGATCTTCGGCGCTTCAAGCAGGGTCAACACCGCGTTGGTCGGCACCTCGCCGACGCAGAACAGCGAACCGTCTTCTTCCAGTGCCACCGGGATACGCACCAACACCTCATGATTTGCGCGAATGATGCCAAACGGGAAATGCACCGCGTGCTGGTAGAAGTTTTCACGCGTAACCTCCACGCCGGACTGCGCGCGCACCAGTTCCTGATACACCTCGAAGGCGGGTCGCCAGTCGATCTGCCGGATGCGATTACCCTCGGTGGAGGTCGCCGAAATCATCTCGGGCGGAGCGCAGTAGCCGTGTGCCAGCATCGCGCCGAGGTGCGGCTGCAGCAGCATCAGCAGCACCCCGTTCTGAATGATGCGTGCATTGTCGAACAGGCAAGGCATAGGCTGAAAGGTTTCGCTACCGGCATTCGCGCCGACATAGTGCACGCGATTGGCCAGTTGCAAATACAGCTCGTCGAGCAAAGTGCTGATATTGGGCACCAGTGCATCGAACAGCAGGAACAGGGTGACCTGCGGATGCTCGCCGATCTGAGCGCGAACCTGGCCGCCGATCTGCTCCGCCACACGTGCCGCGCCGACCGCATCGCGAGGAAGATTCTCATGCAGCGCCACATAAGGCATCGAGTCGAAGCGCAGCAGCCATAAGCCATGGGTACGGAATTCGCCGCTCTCGATCAGCGCCGGGAACACCGCCCCCACCAACGCCACCTTGCAGCGGGTGCAGACTGCCTGTATCCGCTCGACGGCGCCGCGTTCCGCTTCGGGCAACAAGACCAGCACGCCCATATGCGGATAGGCGGCCTGCCAGGAACCGAGCAACGCCTCAATGGCCGCGTCATCCCGGCTGGGGAAATAGTGCATGCTCGGTGAATCCATTTTCGCTTCCTTCTGCAACCCGCGTTGCGTCACATTAGATCGATGGCAACCACTCTTCCATTCTATACAAAGCGACGGAAGGATGAGACGGCAATTCATCGTACACCCGCAGATCGGGCCGGTTCCCGGGCCGCCCTGAAGTTCGCAATCAACCACGTATTATCGATACCCGTATAATTTATTACATGACTGTCAGACCACATTGATTCATTGGCATTTTGTGATAGAGTCAAGGCATCTTGAATAAACCATTTATCTCCCGGAAAAATCATGGAACACGATGATCTGGTCGCGCATTTCGAATCCTACAGCACCTGGCGCAGCCATTTGCTGGACAACATCGGCGACTTTCGCAACTGGCTCAACGAGCAGGAACTGAACGACGCGCAGATCGACCTGCGCATCCAGCAATTGCTCGGACGGCTGCGCGACGACAAGCTCAATGTCGCTTTTGTCGCCGAGTTTTCGCGCGGCAAATCCGAACTGATCAATGCCATTTTCTTTGCCGACTACGGCAAGCGGCTGCTGCCCTCAAGCGCGGGGCGCACCACCATGTGCCCGACCGAGCTGATGTTCGACGAAGGCAGCGAACCGTGCCTCAAATTGCTACCGATCGAAACCCGCGCCACCGATACCACCCTCACGGAATACAAGAGCCACCTCGACGCATGGAAAGTCATCCCGCTCGACATCGAATCGAGCGATGCGATGGCGGAAACCTTCCAGCAAGTCAGCCAGACTCGGCGGATCAGCCGCGACGAAGCCGCACGCTACGGCCTGTATGACGAGAACGATGAAAGCAATTTCGTCACCGTGCACCAAGACGGCACGGTCGATATTCCTTGCTGGCGTCACGCCATTATCAATTTCCCGCACCCGCTGCTGAAGCAGGGTCTGGTCATCCTCGACACGCCCGGCCTCAACGCCATCGGCACCGAACCGGAACTGACCCTGAACCTGCTCCCCAATGCCCATGCGGTGCTGTTCATCCTCGCCGCCGACACCGGTGTCACCAAGTCCGACATCGAGGTCTGGCGCCATTACATCGGCAACAGCAGTGGTCGCCAGAAAGGCCGCCTGGCGGTGCTGAACAAAATCGACGGATTGTGGGACGAACTCAAAAGCGACAAAAAAATCGAGCAGGAGATCGAACGCCAGGTCTACACCAGCGCCGGTCTGCTCGGCATCCAGCCCTCCGGCATTTTTCCGATTTCCGCGCAAAAAGGGCTGCTCGCCAAAATCAACCACGACGATGCATTGCTGGAAAAAAGCCGTTTGCTGGCGCTGGAAAAGGCGCTCAGCGATGAGCTCATTCCGTCCAAGCAGGAGATCGTGCGGGACAATACCCAGGACGAAATCGAGGCGCTGGAAGAAAGCATTCGCCTGATCCTGAATACCCGGCTGCTCGGCGTGCGCGAACAACGGGGAGAGCTGCTCGGACTGCGCGGCAAGAATGAAGACGTGATTGCGCACATGATGGAAAAGATCAAACAGGACAAGGAGGAGTTCGAGAAAGGGTTGCAACGCTTCCAAGCCCTGCGCAGCATCTTTTCCCAGCAGACCAATCTGCTGTTTGCCCATCTCGGCATGAGCGCGCTCAAGGCCAAGGTTAAAAGCACCCGCAAGGCCATGGTCGATGCTGCATTTACCAAAGGCATGCGCGATGCCATGAACCAGTTTTTCCGGGATGCCAACGAGAATATCGCCAAATCGGCCCAGCAGATCGATGAAATCAAAGGCATGATGAATGCGATGTACAAGAAATTCAGCGAGGATCACGGTTTGAACCAAACCGCGCCGCCGCCCTTTTCCACCCTGAAATACCACAAGGAAATCGCGCGCCTTGAAAAGGCCTACAACGACCATTTCAACACCGTGTTCAACTTGCTGACCCACGAAAAATTTTCACTCACCACGAAATTTTTCGAGACCCTGGCGAACCGGGTGGTGCAGGTTTATGAAATTGCCAACCAGGATGTGGAAAACTGGTTGAAATCGGTGATGGCGCCGATGGAAACCCAGGTAAAGGAACATCAACTGCTCTTGCGCCGCCGCCTGGAAAGCATCAAACGCATCCACAAGGCGACCAACACCCTGGAAGACCGGATCACCGAGTTGCAGCAGATGGAAAACAACATCAACAGGCAGTTGCAGGACCTGTCGCTGCTACGCCAACATATTGCCAACTCGCTCGCCTGCGAGCTGGAGGCGCAACCGGCAACGGCAGTCTCCTGACCGCCTGCATCGAACTTCCCGCCATAAAAAACGGCGGCATGGAATCCATGCCGCCGTTTTTTTATCCTGCTTCTGGCGCTTAGCCCTTGGCTTGGAGCGCCTCGTACTTGGCCTGCAATTGATCCTTGCTTTCCACGTGCGCCGGGTCGTGGGGGATGCAATCCACCGGGCAAACGCTGACGCACTGGGGTTCATCGTAATGGCCGACACACTCGGTGCACAAAGCAGGGTCGATCACATAGATTTCATCACCCTGCGAAATTGCGCCGTTGGGGCACTCGGGTTCGCATACGTCACAGTTGATGCATTCATCGGTAATCATCAGAGCCATGGTAGTTCCTTCTTTAAACTAAAATAAAAATTGTAGTGCATTAAGAAAACATTTTTTGATGCAGCCTTGCCTTGATCTGGGGTTGCACAAACTTGTCGACATCACCGCCCAAAAACGCAATTTCCCTGACCATGCCAGCAGAAATAAACATGTACTGGTCCGAGGGGGTCAGAAATACGGTTTCGACCTCGGGATACAGGCTTCGGTTCATTCCCGCCAACTGGAATTCGTACTCGAAATCCGAAACTGCGCGCAAGCCCCGCAACACCACGCGAGCATCCTGCTCGCGCAAAAAATTCATCAACAGCCCGGAAAAACCCACCACCGTGACTTTCGGCACATCGGCCAGAACTTCCCTGGCCATTGCCACCCGCTCTTCCAGCGAAAAATAGGGCTTCTTGCTATGGCTATCGGCCACCGCCACAATCACCTCGTCGAACAGGCGGATGGCGCGACGCACCAGATCCTCATGGCCGAGGGTAATCGGGTCGAACGTGCCGGGATAAACCGCTCTAAGCGCCATCGATACCCTTCAATTTCCGCTTCAGCAAACAGTAATGCACCTTGCCCGCTCGTCCGCTACGCCAGACTTCCCAACCCTCTCCCGGCTCAAGCGCATGCTCGGTTTCCACATAAACATGGCCATCGGGCGCGAGCCGTTCCGAAAGAAGCGGCAATAATAACGGTAAAATTCCGCGGTGGAAAGGTGGATCAAGAAAAATGATGTCAAAATTTCCGTTCTGGCGACGCAGAAATTCCAGCGCATCCGCCGCAACCACGTCCAGTTTGTCCGCTTTCAGCCTGGCCGCATTTTCGCGGAGATGGAACAGCACCTTGGGGTTCTGTTCCACCATCGTTACGCGCCGCGCGCCGCGCGACAGCGCCTCGAATCCCATTGCCCCGCTGCCGGCGAACAAGTCGAGGCAAACCATGCCGTCCAGGGTCTGACCCAGCCAGTTAAACAGGGTTTCCCGCACCCGGTCCGGCGTCGGGCGCAACCCTTCTTCCGAGGAAAAATCGATCATGCGGCCACGCCACTCGCCGCCAATGATCCTGACCTTGTTCTGCTGCGCCACGATCCCGGTCTCTAGTCCGCGCCAACCACCACAGTGACCATATTATCCGGCTGGATACGGCGGCTAAAGGCATCCCTGACCTGGGCTGCCGTCACCTGCTCCACCTTGCCGCTGAAATCGTCCAGGTAGGTCAGCGGCAATTGGTAGAACCCGATCATGGACAGATAGCCGAGAATTTTTCCATTACTGTCGATCCGCAGCGGAAATCCGCCCACCATATTCTGCTTGGCCTTCTTCAATTCGTCCGCTGTCGGTCCCTTGGCGACGAACTCCCGCACCGTCTTCTGCACCACGGCCAGCGCCTCGTCTGCCTGTTCGCGCTTGGTCTGCAGGCCGATCTGGAACGGCCCGCGCTGTTGCATCGGCAGGAAATAACTGTAAACGCTGTAAACCAGCCCGCGCTTCTGCCGCACCTCTTCCATCAGGCGCGAAGCAAAGCCGCCGCCGCCCAGCACGTAGTTACCGACATAGAGCGGAAAGTAATCGGGGTCGTCGCGGGTGATACCGGGCTGGCCGACCAGAATGTGGCTTTGCATGGCAGGATGGACGATCCGGCGCACTTCCCCCTTGGGCATGTCCACTGCCGGCAGCGGCTGCGGCGCCTTTCCGGCCCGCGACAAACCCGAAGTCAGTTGCATCGCAATTTCCTTCGCCTGGGCGACGGTCACGTCGCCGATCAGGGCGACCACGGCGTGATCGGCGCGATAATGGGCGCGGTAAAAATCGACAACATCCTCACGCCGCAAGGCGGCAATCGAATCCGGCTCAAGCGTGGAAGACAACCCGTAAGGATGGGTTCCATAAAGCAGGGTATTGAATGCGCGCCCGGCGATAGCTGCGGGCTGGGTCATGGCCTCCTTGAGATCGGCGATGGAGCGGGTTTTCTCCCGCTGCAGCACCGCCTCCGGGAAATCGGGAGATTGCAACGCACTGGTCATGATCTCCAGGGCCTTGCCACGCTCCGTGCTCAAGGTACGCAGAGTCAGCCCGGCGCGATCCTGATCCAGGCTGCCGCCCAGAATCGCGCCGATGTCCGCCAGACGCCGGGTTATTTCATCTTCCGCCATGCCGCCGGCGCCATGCGTGAGCAGATGTTGCGTCATGCTTGCCACCCCCGGCCTGGATTTGTCGTCCCGGCTTTCGCCTGCCGGAAACTCGACGCTCACGTCCAGCAGCGGCAGGTCATGGTTCTCGACAAAATACACGCGTGCGCCGTTTTCCATCTGCCAATGCTGGATCGGCAGGGCGGCGTTGGCTGCCGTTGCGGCCAACAGCAAGCCGGCAAAGCCAAAAAACTTCACCGCAGAGGCGCAAAGACGCAAAGTTTCCGGCAAAAAATGCTTTTCTTCGCGCCTTTGCGCCTTTGCGGTTAATTGCATATTAGTTCCCATGACGTCCTCCCGCAGCAGGTTTCACCGGCTGCGCGTTATCCAGCGGTTGCGGGTCGAGCACCGCCACAGTAAGCCGATCATCGACCAGGTATTTGCGCGCCACCTCCTGCACTTGGGCGGCGGTGACCGCCTTGAGTTTCGCCAGGCGGGTTTCGAGCGTGTTCAGCGACAATCCGGCGGTAACCACTTCGCCGATCAGCATCGCCTGATAGAACATCGAGTCGCGCTGATACACCTGGGCCGCAATCACCTGCGCCTTGACGCGCTGCAATTCTTCCTCGGTGACGCCGTCCTGCTTGAGTTTCTCGATCTGGCCGCGAATCGCCGCTTCCAGCTCGACGACATTCTTGCCCTCGGCGGGCGCGCCGTCGAACATGAACATCGAAGGCCCGCGCGCAATCAGGTCGTATCCCGCACTGACTGAGTTGGCGATCTGCTGCCGCCGCACCAATTCCTGGTTGAGGCGCGCCGAGGCGTTGCCGTCCAGCACGCCGGCCAGCACCGCCAACGCATAGGGCTCCCAGTCTTTGTCCGGGTCACGCAGGGCGGGCGCATGATAGCTCATGGCGAGGTAAGGCAGCTTGGCCGGTGCTTTCACCGTGACGCGCTTGATGCCGCGCTGCTCCGGCTCGGATTGGGGCTTGCGCGGCGGCAGCGCCACCGGTTTGATTTTGCCGAAATAGCGCTCGGCCAGTTTCAGCACGTCCTTGGACTCTACATCGCCCACCACCACCAGCGTGGCATTGTTCGGCGCATACCACTGGCGGTACCAATCCCGCGCATCGTCCGCCGTCATGTTTTCCAGGTCGTTCATCCAGCCGATGACCGGATGGTGATAAGGATGGGTCTGGTAAGCGGTTGCCATCAGGGTCTCATACACCAGCGCCTGCGGCTTGTCTTCGGTGCGCAGCCGCCGCTCTTCCATCACCACCTTGATTTCCTTGGCGAACTCTTTGGGCAGCAGCACCAGATTGTGCATCCGGTCGGATTCCAGCCGCAGCGCCAGTTCCAGCTTCGACTTCTGCAATTGCTCGAAATAGGCGGTATGGTCGCGGTTGGTGAAGGCATTTTCGCGGCCGCCGGCAACGGCGATCTGCTTTGAAAATTCACCGGCCGGCACCGCTTTGGTTCCCTTGAACATCATGTGTTCCAGCGCATGGGCCACGCCGGTCTTGCCGTTCACCTCGTCCATGCTGCCGACACGGTACCACACCTGAGAGACCACGACCGGGGCGCGGTGGTCTTCCTTGACGATCACTCTCATGCCATTGGCGAGTTTGAATTCCTGGGCATCGGCCAAGGCCGACAGAGGCAATATTGCGGCCAGCAGGAACAACCCGCCGATTAGTGTGTTTTTGCGCTGCACAAAACCTCCGTATCGCCTAAAATAGCAAGATTGTGAATTATAGCCTACCTTCCGACTGCGTAACCCTATGCTAAGTTTCTTCAAAAAATCCGACAAAGCCGCCGACGAAAACCCGGAACAGCCGACCGGCTGGGCGGCCAGGCTCCGGCAGGGGCTGGCGAAAACCCGCGACAACCTAGGCAAGCAGATTTCCGGCCTGCTCGGCGGCGGCAAGATCGACGACGAACTGTATGAAGAGCTGGAAACCGCGCTGCTGTCCGCCGATGTCGGCGTCAACGCCACCCAGCACCTGCTCGACGACCTGAAACTTCGCGTCAAGCGCGACAAGCTGGAAGATGCGGCACAGCTCAAGGCCGCCCTGCGCGACGGCCTGCAGGCCCTGCTCGCGCCGCTCGAAGCGCCGCTCGACATCACCGCCCAAAAACCTTATGTGATCATGCTAGCCGGTGTCAACGGCGCCGGCAAGACCACCACCATCGGCAAACTCGCCAAGCATTTCCAGGCACAGGGAAAATCGGTACTGCTCGCCGCCGGCGACACCTTCCGCGCCGCGGCGCGCGAGCAACTGGCGGTATGGGGCGAGCGCAACAACGTCACGGTGATCACCCAGCAAGGCAGCGATTCCGCCGCCGTGATTTTCGACGCGATCCAGGCGGCGCGTGCGCGCGGCATCGACATCGTGCTGGCCGACACCGCCGGGCGGCTGCCCACCCAACTGCACCTGATGGAAGAATTGAAAAAAATCAAACGCGTCATCGCCAAGGCGGAACCCGCCGCACCCCACGAAATCATGCTGGTGCTCGACGCCAACACCGGCCAGAACGCCATCACCCAGGTCAAATCCTTCGACGACGCGCTGCAAGTCACCGGCCTGGTGCTGACCAAGCTCGACGGCACCGCCAAAGGCGGCGTCATCGCCGCCATCGCAAAAACCCGCCCGATCCCGATACGCTTCATCGGTGTCGGCGAAAAAATCGACGACCTGCGACCGTTTGTCGCCGGGGAATTTGTCGAGGCGTTGTTCGAATAAAAAAACCGGAGCAATCCAGGTTCCGCTCAAAGCTCGTTTAAGCCGAGCAGTGCGAAAATTTGAGGGAAACCAGCATGGAATGCTGGAACTGACCCCGCGCCCTTTGTGCACTTTGGAGATTGGCCGCTATGACCCGAATCCCATTTTTTCTCTCTTTTGTCTTAACTGCCACAGCCACTGCTTCGTTCGCTCATGCCGGAACCGATTATCGTTGCACCGTCGAGCGAATTTACGATGCTGATGGCGAAAAATCTCAACTGATAGAGGGTCAGAGAAAGCTATATATGGGAAAAGAGTTCACTGTCGACCGTAGATCGGGCGTCATGATTGGTGCACTAAAAAACTCGTATATAACCGAACCTGTCATGGTCGATAGAGGATCAAAAGACAATTCATTCAAGGCTGTGACCACCATGCACCGAGACCAGGGTGTTGGCGCTGGCTCAACTGTTTCCACTCTCGTTGTTAAGGAGTATGCGGAGTCGCCTCAAAAGCCGTTTGCGTTTCTGTCAGACGACACGGTCTATTTCGGTAGCTGTGTGCACTTTTGATAAGTGGCCCAAGGAACACGGGGTCAGACCTAAGCAATCAAACATTCCCCAGCCTAACCCAAAATTCAAGCGTTGCGCGTCAGCAGATTGCTTATCTCGGGGCATAGAATGATAATCACATCTTACGTGTAATTTTGGAGCCAGCCATGAAAATCTATTCGGCGGTAATTGAGCGGTGCCCACAAACTGGCCTGTTCGTTGGTTTTGTTCCTGGTTTTCCCGGCGCGCATTCGCAGGGGGAAACACTGGATGAAGTCAACCACAACCTGCACGATGTCATTGCAATGCTTCTGGAAGATGGGGAGCCCATGCTGGAGTCCGAATTTGTCGGGGTTCAAAACGTCGCCGTCGCTTGAACCATGGGCAATATCCCCGTTCTCAAGCCCAATGAAGTAATCGCCATTCTCATCAAACTCGGCTTCATCGAAGTCCGCCAACGCGGATCACACAAACAATTCCGTGATTCCGCAGGCCGTTGCACAACGGTTCCGTTTCATCAAGGTCGAGACATCTCCCCAATCTTGCTCCGTCAAATCGCCAAAGACATCGGCCTCGCGCTTGATGAGTTGCTCAAGCACAGATAACTGCTTGAGGGATGCCTGAAATTATTGAAAAACCGATGCCCTCCTATCCGGCCATCCGCAAGCCAAACAATTCAAATATGATCTATTTTTGGCTCTTTATTTGTTGTCTTTTTTCAAGCCGCTACCTATAATTCAAGCAACCCACCCGCTGCCGGACATCCCGCCATGGAATCTGTTTACGCCAATGCCTCGGTCAGCATCACCGAACTGAAAAAGAACCCGACTGCCGTACTGGAGCAGTCCGAGGGCTTCCCGGTGATGATCCTGAATCACAACAAGCCAACCGCCTATCTGGTGCCGGTAGCGGCATACGAAGCGCTGATGGAAAAGCTGGAAGACGCGGAACTGGCGCAACTGGTCAAGGAACGGGAAAATGAGCCGCGCGTGAAAGTTGCGCTCGATGAGTTATAAGCTGGAGTTTGTCGAGTCGGCGCTCAAGGAGTGGAAAAATCTCGATCCCGTCGTTCGCGAACAGTTCAAGAAAAAGCTGATTGAGCGGCTTGAATCGCCGAGAACACCTTCCGCCCGCCTGAACGGCATGGCCGACTGCTACAAGATCAAGCTCAAAAGCAGCGGTTATCGTCTGGTCTACAAAGTGCTGGATAAAGAAATCGTGGTATTAGTGGTGGCGGTCGGCAAGCGCGAACGCAATGCCGTGTATAAAACAGCGATGAAACGAACTCTATGATCAGCTTCAGCCAAGTCTGCAAACATTACCCCGGCGGCCACGAAGCCCTGAGAAATGTCAGCTTCACCGTCGAAAAAGGCGAGATGGCGTTCATCACCGGGCCGACCGGCGCAGGCAAGAGCACGCTGCTCAAGCTGGTGGCCGCCATCGAGAAACCCTCGTCCGGCAGCGTGGTGGTGAGCGGGCAGAACGTCGGCAAGCTGCGGCGCGGCGCCGTCCCCTTCCTGCGCCGCAACCTCGGCCTGATTTTTCAGGATCACAAGCTGCTGTATGACCGGTCGGCGCTGGAGAACGTGCTGCTGCCGCTGCATATCGCCGGCCTGCCCCGTGGCGAAAGCCTGAAGCGCGCCCGTGCCGCGCTCGACAAGGTGAAGCTGCTGAAACTGGAAAAGGCCAACCCGATTTCCCTGTCCGGCGGCGAACAGCAGCGGTTGTGCGTGGCCAGAGCCATCGTCAACCGCCCGGCCATCGTGCTGGCCGACGAACCCACCGGCAACCTCGACGCCGACTATGCCAGCGAGATCATGGAAATGTTCCGATATTTCAACCAGGTCGGCGTCACGCTCCTGATCGCCTCCCACGATGAACAATTGATCGCCGGCTACGGCGGCAACACGCTGCATCTGGTACACGGGGAGTTGCGCCCATGACGAGTTGGCTCGAACAACACCGCCTCGCCCTAGGGCTGATTCTTGGCCGTTTCGCCCGCGCCCCTTTTTCCAGCCTGCTTGCCATGCTGGTGATCGGCGTCGCGCTCAGCCTGCCGCTCAGCCTTTACGCGCTGGTCGGCAATATCAAGGCGCTTGCCGGCAACATCAAACTGGAGCCCCAGATCACCTTGTTCATGCCCCCCGGCGCCAGTGCCGACAGCGTGCGGCAGATAGAAACGCAATTGAAGGAACTCAAGACTGTCCGACAATTTCGTTTCGTCCCGCGCGACAATGCATTGCAGGATCTGCTGAAGAATACCGGCCTTACCGACGTTGCAGCGGGACTGGATCGCAATCCGCTGCCGGACGCCTTCGTGATCGAACCTCAAAGCGTCAACCCCGGGGAACTTGAGAGCCTGCGCAACACCCTGCTGAAGTTGCCCAAAGTGGACAGCGTGCTGCTGGATGCAGTGTGGGCGAAGCGCCTCAACGCCATGGTGAGCCTTGGCCGCGATATTGTCCTGATCCTGGCCGTCCTGCTCGGCTTCGCCCTGCTGGTCATCACCGGCAATACCGTGCGCTTGCAAATCCTCTCGCAACGCGAAGAAATCGAAATCAGCACGCTGATCGGCGCGACCGACGCCTTCATTCGCCGCCCCTTCCTCTACCACGGCATCCTGCAGGGATTGGGCGGCGGCTTGGCGGCCTGGCTCGTCGTCAGCCTCGGCCTGCAACTGCTCAACGTGGGGATCGGCGATCTGGCAAAACTCTACGACGCGCAATTCCTGATTCGCCCCATCGACACCACCGGCATCCTCGGCCTGCTGGTGTTTTCCTCCGCGCTCGGCTGGCTCGGCGCATTCCTGGCGGTGGAACGGCATTTGCGCAAAATAGGGGCAAACCCATAAGAAACCGCTCGGGATGAACGTCATTTCAAACCAACCCCATGAAATAGCGCGACAACAACCCTTTGTCTAACCATGAACGCGATCACCGCGTGAGTCGCGACGGCGGCCTCCGAAAATAAAGAAATCCCCTATTACATAAAGCCATTTTTCAACATATCGTTATGGCTTTAATGCTTCGGTTTTAGCGAGATGTCCACCCTGACTAAATTACCGATTTTTGCCTACGAACTTTCAAATTCCAATCACGAGAATTTTGGGCATATTACGGTGAATAACCGGCGATTTCACCGTGTCAGCAATTCGGACGAGTTTTTCAGGGCTTTGGGTTACTCGGCTGAAATGAGGGCAACCGGACTCCTACCTGATGAATTTATTTGGGACCGATATGTGCGGCGACCCGCCATAAATGCCGCCAACTGTTTGCAGCCAAAAATCATGGCCTATTTAGCGGCCCACTCCGAAAAATTCAAAACCGAATATGGCAGGGAATACGAAAATGCCATGGGAACCTGCGCGTCTGACGCGATAAATAATAACCACCTGTGCACCAACTGCATAAAACGCCCCCCAACATCACTCCTGAAATGAACTTCCCCAGTCGTTGGCACTCTCATGCGTTGAGTGCTAGAATTCAATCTGGAGGAAATGTTTATGTCTAATGCTTTACTAGCCATCCCCCTTCCCTCTGCCGGCGGCAGCTTGGAAAGTTATCTCCAGGCGATCAGGGTGATGCCCGTGCTGAGCGCGGAGGAAGAACATGAACTGGCGCAACGACTGAAGCGCGACGACGACGTGGACGCGGCGCGGATGCTGGTGGTTTCGCACCTGCGGCTGGTCGCGAACATCGCGCGCGGTTACATGGGCTATGGTCTTCCCCAAGCCGACCTGATCCAGGAAGGCAATATCGGCTTGATGAAGGCGGTGCGCCGCTTCGACCCTGAGCGCGGCGTGCGCTTGGTTTCGTTCGCCATCCACTGGATCCGCGCGGAAATTCACGAGTTCATCTTGCGCAACTGGCGCATCGTCAAGCTCGCCACCACCAAAGCGCAGCGCAAGCTGTTCTTCAACCTGCGCAGCATGAAGAAGGGGCTTGGCCACCTTGGTCAGAAGGAAATTCTCAGCATCGCCAAGGAACTGAACGTGAAGCCGGAAGAGGTAGTCGAAATGGAGAGCCGCATGGGCGGCTCGGACATTTCGATGGAATCGCACGGCGGCGACGAAGACGAAGGCTCCGGCCCGATCGCCTACCTGGCTGCCGACGAGGCCAATGAGCCGGCGACCCTGCTGGAGAGGGAAGAATCCAGCCGGCTCCGTGAACACGGCTTGGCCAGCGCCCTGGAAAGCCTCGACGACCGCAGCCGCCGCATCATCGAAGCGCGCTGGCTGACCGAAGACGACAGCTCCACGCTACACGAACTTGCCGCCGAATACGGGGTATCCGCCGAGCGCATCCGGCAGATTGAGCAGAAAGCGCTGCAAAAGATGAAAACCGCTTTTAGCGCCGAAGCCGCCTGATTATTGACGGCCATAAAAAAGGCGGGGCGCATGATGCGCCCCGCCTTTTTTCATTCTAGTCTTTCGACTGTCCGATCAGGCCAGAATTACCGAAAAGAAACTCAGCCAGCTCATAACCATCAGACCGATAACAATCGGCATCACCAACTTATCCATCTTTTTCTCCTCAAATAAACGACCATCGAAACAACAATTAACATTCAAACAGCGAAAATTCTAGTTCAAAGCTCCCGCTCAATCCACCCGCCGCGTCAACTTTTGTTCAATTTATTTCTTCCGCTGTGAATCCGTGTAGCGCGGAATCATGGGATCGTCATCGTCCATCAGTATCCGCTGGGCAGGCCCTTCCATATCGTCGAACTGGCCGCTTTTTATCGCCCAGAAAATACCGGCTCCGGCGATGATCACCATCACGACCGCCATGCCCAGCAGGAAAAACAGTATTTGCGTCATTCGAGGCTCCTTATCAGCGTAAGCGCATGGCATTCAGCACCACCACCAGCGAACTCGCCGACATGCCGATCGAGGCCAGCCACGGCGGGATCATGCCGAGTGCGGCGAACGGCAGCGCCAGCAGGTTGTAAACAATCGCCCAGGCAAAGTTCTGGCGCATCACGGCCATGCTGTCATGGCCGGTTTGCAGGGCTCGCCGGATATCCAGCAAATTCTCGGACAATAATACGATATCGCTGCTGGCGCGGGCAACCTGAGTGCCGCCGCCCATGGCGATGGAAACATCCGCTCCGGCCAGCACCGGCGCATCGTTGACGCCATCACCCACCATCGCCACCACATCGCCGCGCTGCTGAAATTCGCGCAATTTCGCCAGCTTGTCTTCCGGGCGTTGGGCCGCATGCCAGGATTCGATGCCGGCTTCGGCGGCAATATGGGAAACCGCATCTGCCGCATCCCCGCTCAACATGGTGACGCGTACCCCCGTCGCCTTGAGGCGTTCGACCAGCTCGCGCGCCTGAGGCCGCAGCCCGTCGGAAATTACGAACACCGCCAATGCGCGCTGCGCATCGCACAACCACACCAGCGTAGCGCCTTGCGGCAAGTCGTCCGGCAGGCCAACCGCCGGCAGGCCGGATAGCGCCGAACTGCCCAGGGAATAGCGCAGGCCGGCGATAGCGCCGCTTACGCCCTTGCCCGGCAGGTTGCGCGCATCCGCCACCTGAAGCAATTCCGGCTGGGCAACCCGGCTCAGTAAACTCTGCGCAAGCGGATGCTCCGATGCCTGCTCCAAACTGGCCGCCAGAACCAGGCAGCGCTGTTCGTCCAGCTCCGCGAGCGTGACGATGCGGCGCAACACCGGCTTGCCGTAAGTCAGCGTGCCGGTCTTGTCAAAGACCACATGATTGACCTTCGCCATGGTTTCCAGTGCGTGGCCGCGCGTCAGCAAAATCCCGTGCCGCAGCAAATGCGATCCGGCTGCCGCAAAAGCAGTGGGCGCGGCCAGCGACAAGGCACAGGGACAAGTCACCACCAGCATCGCCAGCACGATTTCAAATGCGCGCGCCGGTTCCAGCCACCACCATACGCCTCCGACCACTGCGGCCAGAATCAGCAGGACGACGGTAAAGTGGCTCGCCACCCGGTCGGCCAACTGCGCCAGGCGCGGCTTTTCCGCCACCGCCCGGTCAAGCAGGCGGACGATGCCGGCCAGCACGGTGTTTTCGCCAACGCTGGTAACGCGCAACAGCAACGGCCCTGCCAGATTGATGCTGCCGGCGATGACCCGTGCGCCGGCGCTCTTCGGCACCGGGCGGCTCTCACCGGTAAGCAGCGCCTCATCCACCGTGCTCTCGCCCTCGATCACTTCGGCGTCGGCGGCGATGGCTTCGCCCGGCTTGGACAGGATCGCATCGCCCTCGTTGAGTTCCATCACCGGCACCGGCAGATGCTGGCCGTTTTCCACCCGGACGGCCATCGCCGGCGCAAGCTTGAGCAGATTCTCCGCCGCCTCGACCGATTTTTCCTGGGCGGCATGCTCGAGGAAGCGACTGGACAGCAGGAACAGGCTGAACATGGTGATGGCGTCATAATACACCACGCCGCTGCCGTGGGAGGTGGCCCAGACGCTGCCGGTGAAAGCGCCGACGATGGCCATGGCAACCGGGACATCCATGTTCAAGCGCCGCCCGCGCAGGGCATTCCATGCGCTGTCGTAAAACGGCAGCGCAGCGTAGAACACCACCGGCAGCGTCAGGATCAGGCTGGCCCAGCGCAATAGTGCCGCCGTGCTGGCCTCGATGCCGAAAGCGGCGCCCGCATACAGCGCCACCGCCAGCATCATCACCTGGCCGGCGGACAGCCCGGCAATGGCGATGCGGCGCAAATCCTTCGCCCGACGCTGGCGACGCAGCCCTTCCTGGCGCTCTGCATTGAAGGGGTGGGCGTTATAGCCGAGCAACTGAATTTCTTCGAGTATCTTGCTGAGATGAATGGCTTGGTCATCCCAGGTAATGCGCGCCCGATGGGTGGCGTAATTGACCTGAACCTGCAGGATGCCGGGCAACTGCTTGAGGTGACGCTCGTTGAGCCAGATGCAGGCGGCACAGGTGATGCCTTCAAGGATCAGCGAGGCTTCCCTGACGTGCTCGCCGTCTTGTCGTACAAAGCTTTTCTGGATGCCGGGATGGTCGTAAAGCGCGAGCTTCTGCACTTCTTCCGGCACCACCTCATGGCCGACGGCGGGCATGGCAGTGCGGTGGCGGTAATAGTCGGCAAGGCCGTTGTCGATAATGGTCTGCGCCACGGCTTGGCAGCCGCGGCAGCACATCTCGCGCGGTTCGCGGTCAATTTCGACGAGATAATGCGCGCCAGGGGGAACCGGCAGGGCGCAGTGATAGCAAGATTTCTCAGTGCCGCTCATTACAGGGCCGGAACGATAATCTCTTTCGCCGTTTCAAATTTGTCCGTCCCACGTTCGACTTGAAGTACCGCCAGCCACTGCCCCGGCTCATTTAAATTTACCAGTGCGCGGTAACGCCCCGGCGCAATGGCCGGCAGGCTGGCGGTTATGCCTTCATTCGTTCCCGCACTGTCAGCCATGTGTTTGACGATCAGCTTCACTGTCGCGCCTTCCAACGACTTTTGCTGCCCATCAGTAGCGCTGACCAGAACTTCCGTTGGTTGGCTTGGCTTGATCTGATCGAGGCCGGAGACTTCCATGCGCCAGCCCAGCCGGCGCTGTAGCTCGGATTTGGTCAGATACTGGCTGACGGCCTTGGCTGCGGCTTCGTCATGCGGCACTTCCCCGGAAAAAGCCGTGTGAACCGTCTTGTTGGCTGCGTTGGGCAAGAACCATTGTGCAACGGCAGGCGATACGCCGGTAATGGCAATATTGACGAATACGGCCATTACCACG
This sequence comes from Betaproteobacteria bacterium, assembly GCA_021373185.1. Classification (GTDB taxonomy): domain Bacteria; phylum Pseudomonadota; class Gammaproteobacteria; order Burkholderiales; family Sulfuricellaceae; genus Sulfuricella. Next base: position 131,011 of record JAJFTF010000024.1, read on the forward strand.
GCCAGCACCAGAAAAAAGCTGATGAACGCCATCGGAATCCAGTGAAACCGAAACGGCTGGCCTTGCCTGCGAGGACCGCCAGTCAGGGTCAACACGGTCGCAGTAGCGACATACAGTGCGAGGTGCAACGCCACCACGTCCGCGCCGGGCCAGTGGTTCAGGCTGTAAAACATCATTGTCAGGGTGGGCAGCGCGCCGCTGATAATGCCGCGCCAGTAATTGGAAATACCGGTAAGACGCAGCAGAAAATACAATACAGCGATGAGGGCCGCCCCTCCGAACAAGGTTGTTGTCACGTTGCTATCCTTCGTGTTGAGCGTAAAAATGGACTTTTTTCAGAATCGCCTTATCCGGCTTGCTCAGAGGGGTGATGACGAATTCAAAGTCCTTCGCCTGGTCTGCAGCAGCGGGGTTCAGCCTGACATTGGCCAGCACCATTACGCTCTTGCCCTGACGGACGCTGACCTCGTTGCCGATCTCGCCCAGATCCAGCGCCTCTGGCGGAACGCCACGCACAGCAATGTGGTATTTCTGAACTTCCGTTGTTTTATTGGTAATGTGAATCTGGTAACGGTTGCGAATGTCGCCATCGGACAGCACCACAAACAACGGCTGACGAACCGGCTGAACGGAAAGCTCGGTATCGGAACGCGTGCTGATATTGTATATCAGAGCGATGATCATCACGAGGATCATGCCGCCGTAGCCAAGAGTGCGCATCCTCATCCAGTCGAGATGGCGCTTGCCCGGCGTCTTGCTCTCGATGTTAATTTCCGAATCGTAACGAACCAGCCCCTTCGGAAAGCCGATCGAATCCATGATGGTATCGCAGGCATCCGTGCACAGACCGCAGGAAATGCACTGGTATTGCAGCCCATCGCGAATATCGATACCCGCCGGACAAACTTGCACACAATAGCCGCAATCGATGCAATCGCCGATGCCTTGGGCCTGTCGCTCCTCGCGGGTTCTGCTGCCGGCATGCGGCACCGCGCGCCCGGCAGTGCCTTCGCCGCGCTGGAAATCGTAGTATGGCGCCAGCGTCTCGGGTTCATACATCACGCCCTGGAAGCGCGCATAGGGACACATGTACATGCATACCTGTTCGCGCGCCAAGCCGGCAGCGGCATAGGTGGTCAACGTCAGGATCACCACTGTGAAATAGGCGACGGGCGGCAAGTCGCCGACAAAAAACCGTTGCGTCAGTTCCGGCGCGTAACCGTAGTACATGATGAACGAATAAGCCGTCAAAAAGGACAACAGCAGCCATAAAACATGAGTGAACCCAAGTTTGGCGATTTTTTCAGAATTCCAGGGCTGTTTTAGCAAACGCAAGCGTGCCGGACGTTCGCCCTGCACCCACTTTTCAATAAAAATGAATGCGTCCGTCCATACGGTCTGGAAGCAGAAATAACCACAAAAAGCCCTCCCCACCAGGCCCGTAACAAAAAACAGCAGTGCGGCGGAGATAAACAATAGGAAAGAAAGAGAAATCAAGTCCTGAGGATAAAATACCAGGTCGAAGATGAAGAAACGCCGTCCGACCATATCGAACAGCACCGCCTGCGCGGGGGCATCATGCCGCATCCACGGCAGCCAGGGCAGGCCAAAATAAACAATATAGGCCAACACCAGCATCGCCGTTTTGAAAGTGCGGAACGTCCCTTTTACCGACCGGGGATGAATTGCGATTCTTTTCTGGAACAGCGATTCCGATTCTGTGCTTGCTTGCAAGTTTTCCACCTTCACGATTGACTACTCCTGACCATTCCCGTCATTTGGGCAATTCTATTTCGAATCGTTCTCCCAAAACGGGAGAATATCCAGATATTCTAATATATCATTGCGACAGACAAACTGTATTTTGCAAATAAAAAGACCCCGTCCGCAAGGCCGGGGTCTTTATTTCTTGCTATTCGTTCTATGTTATTACTTCTTGCTACCGCCACCGAGTACGTCATGCACGTAGACCGTCAACAACTTGATCTGGTCAGCGCTCAAACGACCGGTCCAGGCTGGCATCACACCCTTGTTCAGGCCGGAGGTGATCACCGCTTTGACTGCCGCTACGTTCTTGTCTGCCGGGCCACCCGCTTTAACATCGGCCCACAGCCAGATTTTATCGGTCAGGTTGGCTGCGCCGATGTCTTGGTTGCCCTTGCCGTCGGCACCATGGCAGCTAAAGCAAGCACCCTTGCCATGGAACAGTTCGTTGCCGACCGTGGCCTTGGCTGCATCCGCCTGGCTGCCGGACAAACTCAGCACATAGTTGGCCAGGCTGTCGATTTCGCCGTCGTTCAGGTCCGCTCCGCCCTTGGCTGGCATGATGCCGTGACGACCGCCAGTGATGGTTGCCTGGATCTTGTCATACGTACCGCCGTAGATCCAGTCATCATCCACCAGGTTTGGAGCGAAAGCCAGCTTGCCTTGGGCACCGCTCATGTGGCAAGCCGCGCAGTTATCGGAGAACAGCACCTTGCCTGCGGACGCCACGAAGTTGCTCATCTGCGGGTCCTTAGCAATTGCCTCAAACGGCATGGCCGCAACCTTGTCGAAATAAGGCTTTTGCTTCTCGCGGGCCTGCTGTAGATCCTGCGCCAGCAAAGCGCGGGTGCTCCAGTGCGTGGTTTTCTCCACACCTTTGTCGTTCTTGTAGGTGATGGTGCTGGTGCCGGTAGTGAAACCTTTTCCCACCGGCCAAGCAGGGTACATCACCCAGTAAGTGATCGAAAAGATGATGGTGAAATAAAACGCCCACAGCCACCAGGCGGGCAACGGGTTGGTGCACTCTTCCAAATCACCGTCCCAGACGTGGCCGGTGGTTTGCGCGTTTTGAGATTGCGTGTTTCCCTGACTCATGATTGATTCCTTTGCGTCAATATTTATTCGTGTTGGCCTAATCGTCTTGAAAGGGCATGTTTTTGTAGGACTCCAGGCGCTCGCCGCGCTCCTTGCTGCCAAACACAAAAAACAGGATGGCGCAGAAGGTGACGAAGAAAATCAGCAGCCCCAGGGGTTTGGTGTTTTCCAGCTTGGTGAACCACATTAGCCATTCCATGATGCGCTCCCTTAACGGAATTTCACGAAGCTGTCATTGTCGAACTTGCTGAAGTCCACCATGGTGCCGAGCACCTGCAGGTAGGCTACAACCGCATCCATTTCGGTCACATCGGCGGCGTTGCCGTCATACTTGCCGGTTTGCGCCTGTTCGATCAGGTTCTTCTTGGCATCCGGGATGTGCAACTGCTTCGCCACGTCTGCGCCAAAGTCCTTGACGTTGTTGTCGTACTCGGCCTTGCTCACAGAATATGGCACGCCGGTCGTGCGCAAAGCCGCCATTCTGTCGCCAACATCCGAGGTATCGAGCGGGGACATCAACCATGGGTAATTCGGCATTACCGACTCAGGCACCACCGAACGCGGGGCGATCAAATGCTGAACCTGCCACTCGTTGGAGTATTTCTTGCCGACGCGGGCCAGATCAGGTCCGGTACGCTTGGAACCCCACTGGAACGGATGGTCATACTTCGACTCAGCCGCCAGCGAATAGTGGCCGTAGCGCATCGACTCGTCGCGGAACGGACGGATCATCTGCGAGTGGCACAGATAGCAACCCTCGCGAATGTAAATGTCGCGACCGCGCAGTTCCAGTGCCGAGTAGGGGCGAACCATGTTGATGCCTTCCGGCGTTTTAACTTCCTCAACAGTGCCCTTGATGAAAAACAGAGGTACGACTTCAACCAGTCCGCCGATACTGATGGCGATCATTACCAGAACCAGCATCAATCCCAGATTTTTTTCAATTTTTCCATGATCAATCATGATCTATCCTTATGCTTTGGATGCCCCGCAACGCGGGGCATCGTCTGTTTCAATCCGATCCCGATTAGGCCGCTTGCGGAGCCATGTCGCCCGATGCCACACCCTTGGCTTGGCTCATGGTCATGAAGCAGTTGTAAAGCATCAGAACCATGCCGGACAGGAACACCAAGCCGCCCAGTGCGCGCATCGCGTAGTAGGGATGCATGGCAGCAACGGTTTCAGCGAACGAATACTGCAGGTTGCCGAAATCGTCATAAGCACGCCACATCAAGCCCTGCATGATGCCGGAGATCCACATCGCGGTGATGTACATCAGCGTACCGATGGTCGCCAGCCAGAAATGCACGTTGATCAGCTTGACGCTATACATCTTGGTGTCCCACAAACGCGGCACCATGTGATAGATCGCACCGAAGGAAATCATCGCCACCCAGCCCAGTGCGCCGGAGTGCACGTGACCGACTGTCCAGTCAGTGTAGTGAGACAGCGCATTCACGTCCTTCAGCGACATCATCGGGCCTTCGAACGTGGACATACCGTAGAAGGACAGAGACACGATCAGGAAGCGCAGCACCGGGTCGGTACGCAGCTTGTCCCAGGCACCGGACATGGTCATGATGCCGTTGATCATACCGCCCCAGGAAGGCATCAGCAGCATGATGGAGAAGGTCGCGGCCAGCGTGGACGTCCAGTCAGGAATCGCGGTCCAGTGCAGGTGGTGAGTACCCGCCCACATGTACATGAAGATCAGCGCCCAGAAGTGGACGATCGACAAGCGATAGGAATAGATCGGACGGCCAGCCTGTTTCGGCACGAAGTAGTACATCATGCCGAGGAAAGCTGCAGTCAGGAAGAAACCCACCGCGTTATGGCCATACCACCACTGCACCATCGCATCCTGCGCGCCGGAAAACAGCGGATAGGACTTGGTCAGGCTGACAGGGATCGCCAGGTTGTTGAAAATGTGCAACAGGGCTACCGCCAGGATGAAGGCGATGTAGAACCAGTTGGCCACATAGATGTGAGCCTCTTTGCGCTTCATCACGGTACCGATGTAGATAATGGCGTAAACCACCCACACCACAGTGATCAGCAAATCAACCGGCCATTCCATTTCGGCGTATTCGCGGCCCTGGCTGTAACCCAGCACGTCGCCGAGCGCGGCCAGCACGATGATCGCCTGCCAACCCCAGAAGGTAAAGCTGGCCATGCCGTCGGACAACAGACGGGCTTGGCAAGTACGCTGCACGATGTAATAGCTCGTTGCGAACAGCGCGCTACCACCAAAGCCGAAGATCACGGCGCCGGTATGAACCGGACGCAGACGACCAAAGGTAATGTAGGGAAAATCAAAATTCAGAAACGGCCATGCCAGCTCCGAGGCGATGAACACCCCCAGCAACATGCCCACTGCGCCCCAGATCAGCGCCATGATGGTAAATTTTCGAACAATATCGTAGTTATATTGCTCGCTGCCCCCTATCGCAACCGATGCCATATTTTTCTCCTTGCTGTAAACATAAACCTGCGTTTAGACGCGCGACAAAGCCAGCAAAACAACTGCAGCCTCTTCGGTTTCCAGCGCCATATCCAAAAACGCGTCCAGCCCATCAAGCCGACCGACCCACATCTATTTAATATAGCAACTGCGCCAGAAAACACATTCTTGCGGCCATTTGGCACAACGGTGCCTAATATAGCCGCAAACACGCAAACGTTCACTGACGTACGTCAACCAAGACTCAGATAATAAATACCTGCGTATCCGATTAAAACACTCGGAAACCGCAGAATGCAGCGCGGCGCCGAAATCAGCCGCGAGAGATAAGCCTGAGCCGATCCAGGTCGAGCAACTGCACCTGCCGCCGCGCGGTGGTCAGCAGACCGTCTTCCTGAAAACGCGTGAACACGCGGCATACCGTTTCTTCGGCCATGCCGAGGTAATTGCCGATGTCACTGCGCGACATGCTCAGATTGAATAAGGTAGGGGAATAACTGCGTTTTTGAAAACGCTGGGAAAAGCTCAGCAGGAAAGTAGCCAGGCGCTCATCGGCATTTTTCTTGCCCAGCAGCAACATCAGATCCTGATTGTCGATAATTTCCTGGCTCAGTATTTTAAGCATCTGGTAACGAACGGAAGGCAGCTCTTCGCTATATGCTTCCAGCACTTCGAGCGGGACTTCGCACACCATGGTGGTTTCCAGAACCCGTGCTTCGCTGGTGTAGTGGTCTGAAGCCAGCGCCCCCAGCCCCAGCAACTCGCCGGTGACATGAAAACCGGTCACTTGCATCCGTCCATCGTTGGTCAGGACATAACTTTTGGCCGAACCGCAACGGATGGCATAAATCGCGCGCACCGGCTCGCCGACCCGATAAAGCAACTCGCCGCGCTTGAACAGCTTGCGGTTTCTGACAATGGTTTCCAGCAGGCGCAAATCCGCTTCGCCGCCGTTCACTTCACGGCACAGGCCGTAGATTCCGCAATCCCGGCAGGTAATCGGCGAACACACCTCTCCCGCATTCTCGGCAACTCGCGCGACCACGGGTCGCTTCGGCATCATTCGCACAACAGCATTCACGTTTTTTCGCCCAAAAGTAGTTTCATATCATGCACAATCGATGTCGCCTCGACATCATACCCAATCAGCAACCGCAAATGTCCGCGCGGGTCGAAAGCATAAATACCCACGCTATGATCGATCTGGTAGCCCGCCGCAGAGCCGGCATCATGCTTGCCGTAGGTTGCCCTGAACTCTCTGGCAGTCCCGGCGATGGCCTTATCGTCGCCATGCAGCGCCAGAAAATCCTTATTAAAGTAAGTAACGAAATTCGCCAGTCTTTCCGGTGTATCGCGCTCCGGATCAAGCGAGACGAAAATCACCTGCACGCGCGCCGCATCTTCACCCAGGCTTTTTTGCACCTCAGCCAACTTGGACAGCGAATTCAGGCAAACGTCAGGACAATTAGTATATCCAAAAAACAGCAACACCGCCTTACCCCTGAAATCGGCCAGTGTGCGAGTCTTCCCGCGATGATCGGCAAGACGGAAATCCCTGCCGAAATCCGCGCCGGTAATGTCCGATGCCACAAACGGTTCGGGTGAAGATTTCTTGTCGGCGCACCCGGACAACATCAGCGCCAGCACCAGCGCCACCACCCACCGGCCAGTCTCAAAGCACTTACGCACCGCCCATTTCCGTGCCCATCATCACCATCGGCAAATCGCAAATACGGTATTTTCCGCTTTGCACTGCGATGGCCAAGCGCTCAAGCGTCTGCTCATGCAGCAAAGCAACAATCTTCTCCTTGATCGGTTTCCATTTGGAGTGCACCGGGCAGGCCGTTTCGTCGCTGCAAACTTTCAGGCCCAGCACGCAATCCTCGGTAAAACCGACGCCCTCGATCAAAGTCACAATTTGCATCAGATCGGTCTTTTCCCCGCCTTCGCGCAAGCAGAACCCCCCCTGGCGTCCACGATAGGAATAAAGCAGATTGCCCTTGCACAGGCTTTGCATGATTTTGGCAAGGTAAGCGGTCGGAACGCCAAGGTATTCCGCCACTTTGCGGCTCAATACCGGCTCGCCATGAGGCAGCGTAGCGACATAGATCATCGCCTGAATGGCGTACTGACTGGTGCGGGATAAAATCATTGGGTCTCCAATTGACACTTGCCGATCTGATTATCTTGATTCAAGCCAATTGCATGATAATAAGGGCATTGCCGCAAAAAATCCATGGCCGGAGAAAAAATCTATCGCTCAGGGCACGCCAGCAACGTCATCTGCAACGACCCTGCCGCCTCAACGGCGGTCAATCCTTCGCGATAGGGCAACACACCGAGCAAGGGCGCCGCCAGCCGGTATTCCAGTGCCGCAATATTTTCCTGCAGGAAAGGCATGCCGGGCTCGATCTGGTTCGCCACCCAGCCCGCCAGCCGCAATCCGCGTTGCCGGATCGCCTCCGCAGTCAGCAAGGCATGGTTCAGGCAACCAAGACGCAGGCCCACCACCAAAATCACCGGTAGCCCAAGCTGTTGCGCCAGATCGGCGGTGTCTTCGCGTTCGTTGAGCGGCACGGCGAAACCGCCGACCCCCTCGACCACTACCACATCGGCCATCTCCTGCAATTGCCGAAAAGCATCCACGATGGCTTCGATGTGGATCGCCACATTGGCCTGCATAGCGGCGAGGTGGGGCGCGACCGGTGGGATCAGTGCATAAGGGTTGACCAGTTGCGGCGGCGCAACGACATTACCCGCAGCACACAATTTCACCACATCGTCGCAGCGCAAACCGTCCGGTGTTTCTTCGCAGCCGGCGGCGACCGGTTTCATGCCGACCGCTCTTTCGCCCAACCCAACAAAGGCCCGCAGCAACCCGCAGGCAATCAGCGTCTTGCCGACGTTGGTATCTGTGCCAGTTACGAAATACGCTTTTTTCATTTAGCGTGTACGCCAATCCTAACGATGGAATTTAATCACTTGCGCCTCGCCCGGCGCCGGTTTCTTCTCGCCCTTCCAGGCGTGGCCATACACCACTTCATAGGTCGCCGGCAGCTTGCCGTCACGGCGCAGCGCTTCGTAATTCTGCTGCAACCGCTGCCAGGTGCCCTTGCCCAGCAGGCCCCGCGCCCTGCCCTGGTTGGCGTTGTGCGCGCCCAGCGCCTTGAGGTCGCGCATCAGCCCCGCAAGGTCACCGTAAGTCAGGGTAACGGTTTCCATATCCATCACCGGCTCGGCAAAGCCGGCCTGCATCAGGGCGTCGCCGACATCGTGCATGTCGACGAAGCGATTGACGTGGGCATCGGCGTCCAGCGTGCCGAATACCTGGCGCAGCTCCTTCAGGGTATCCGGGCCGAAGGTGCTGAACATCAACAGTCCGCCGTTTTCCAGCGCGCCATGCAGGCCGACGAAGGTCGCGCCCAGATCGTTGCACCACTGCAAGGCGAGGTTGGACCAGATCATGCCGACGCTGCCGTCACGCACCGGCAGAGCTTCGAGGTCGCCGCAAATCTGCGCCGGCGCGGCCATGAACGGCAACAACTGCTTCCAGCCCTGCTGCCGTTTGCGCGACGCCTGCAGCATGGCGGGCGCAATATCCAGCTCGATCACCCGCGACTTGGCATAATGTTTCCGCAATTGCCCGGAACCGTAGCCGGTGCCGCAACCGGCATCGAGAATCACCTGCGGCTCGTACTTGATGTATTGCAGACGCTCGACCATGCGGTCGCAAATCTCGCGCTGCAATACCGCCACCCGGTCATAGGTCGCCGCCGCCCGGTCGAAAGAGCGGCGCACCCGGCGCTTGTCCAGCGTAAATTGATCAACCATGCAGGAATCCGCTCATCATTTCGGTAAATTTCTCAGGGTGGGACAAGAACGGCGCATGCGCGGCACCCGCAACAATCTCCAGCCGCGCAGCCGGCATTCGTTCGGCCAGCCAGTGCGCCGCCGCAACCGGCGCCAGCATGTCGCGCTCGCCGTGCAGCAGCAAGGCCGGCGTTTTAATCGTCACTGCCGGTTTGCGCAAATCGCTCTCCAGCAGAATCGCAAGACCCGCCCGCAGCACCGCCACATCGGGGCGCCCTTTGGCAAACAGGCCGTCGCGCAGACGCTTCAACACCATTTTGACTTCATCGTCGCCGCGTGCCTGCAGGGCCAGAAAGCGCTTCAGCGTGCCTTCGTAATCGATTTCCAGCGCTGCGGCGAATTCCAGCAAAACCTCGCGCGGCACCGCACTAGACCAGTCGTCCCGGGCGGCAAAGCATGGCGTGGTTCCGACCAGAACCAGGCTCGCCAGTCTTTCCGGGAAAAGCCGCGCCATTTCCAGCGCCACCTGCCCGCCCAGCGACCAGCCGCAAACATGAGTTTTATCCGGCAATGCCGCTGCCACCGTGCGCGCCAGGTTTTCCAGCGTGCCGGGCTCAATCGCCGGGCTGGCGCCATATCCGGGCAAATCGACGACATGCAGCCGGAAGCGCTGCGCCAGCGCGTCGCGCACGCCGTCCCATACTCCGCCGTGCATGCCCCAGCCGTGGATCAGGGCGAGGTCTGGGCCGTCGCCAATAATTTCGATATGAAGTTTCATTAAAATCTTTTTTTACCGCAAAGGACGCGAAGGTTCGCAAAGGGAAAAATCTGCTTTACCTTGCGGTCCTTTGCGGTAATCATATCTTTTCCAACTCATTCAACGTCGCAGCCAGCAGCGCCACATCTTCAAGGCCGTGCGCCGCCGACAGCGAAATCCGCAACCGCGCTTCGCCTTTCGGCACGGTGGGCGGGCGGATCGCCGGCACCCAGATGCCGCGCTGGCGCAGCGCTTCGCTCACCGCCAGCACCGCGTCGTTGCCGCCGATGATTACCGGCTGGATCGGCGTTGTTGACGGCATCAAGCGCCAGCGCCGCAGATTCAGCCCCTGTTTCAGGGTGGTCGCCAGCGCTTGTAGCCGTTCGCGCCGCCACGCCTCGCCGTCGATCAGCCGCAGGCTGGCGCTCAGCACAGCAGCCAAAGAGGGCGGCATTGCCGTGGTGTAAATATAAGGACGAGCGCGCTGCAGCAGATAATCCACCAATGTTGCCGACCCGGCGACAAAAGCGCCGAACACGCCGGCAGCCTTGCCCAGGGTCGCCATGTAAACGATCCGCTCCGAAGTGACGCCGAAATATTCCAGCACGCCCCGCCCGCCGCTTCCCAGCACGCCGAAACCGTGGGCGTCATCCAACAGCAGCAGCGCATCGTAACGCTCGCACAGCATCAGCAATTCCGGCACCGGCGCGATATCGCCGTCCATGCTGAACACCGCATCCGTCACCACCAGCTTACGCCTGGCCTGCGAAGCTGCCAGCCGCTGTTCCAGCGCCGCCAGGTCTAGATGCGGGTAACGGGTGAATCTGGCGCGCGACAGCAGCGCCGCGTCGTTGAGCGATGCATGGTTGAGCTTGTCGGCGAAAATCTCGTCGTCGCGCCCGACAAGCGCGGTGACGATAGCCAGATTGGCCATGTAGCCGGTGGAGAACAGCAACGCGGCCGGTTGGCCGGTGAAGGCGGCAAGCGCGGTTTCCAGTTCATGATGGGCTGCGCCATGGCCGCTCACCAGATGCGATGCCCCGGCCCCTACGCCATATTGCGCGGCGGCATGCTGCAAGGCTTCGACCAGCGCCGGATGGCCGGCAAGGCCGAGATAATCGTTGCTGCAAAAGGACAGGTATTCGCGGCCATCCTCGACAACACGCACACTGGTTGCGCATTCCAGCACGCGACGGCGACGCAAAAGGCCGTCCGCTTCGATATGGCGAAGTTCAGTGGAAAGGGAGGAAAGGAAATCCATATTTGCAGCAGGGCGCAAGGAACGCGCCCTGCCAGTCACGCTATGCCATCACCCGGATACCGAGCTTGCCGAACAAATCCAGGTCGCTTTCAGCGGAAGGATTGGCGGTGGTCAGCAGCTTTTCGCCGTAAAAAACCGAATTGGCGCCGGCCTGGAAACACAATGCCTGCAATGGCCCGTCCATCTGCTCGCGTCCGGCGGAAAGGCGCACCAGGCTTTTCGGCATGGTGATGCGCGCCACCGCGACGGTACGCACGAATTCAATCGGGTCGAGCGCCTTGGCGCCATCCAGCGGCGTGCCTTTCACCTGCACCAGCATGTTGATCGGCACGGATTCCGGCGGCGGATTGAGGTTGGCGAGTTGGGCGATCAGCGAAGCGCGGTGGGTACGCGACTCGCCCATGCCGACGATGCCGCCGGAGCACACCTTGATGCCGACGCCGCGCACCTGGTCGAGCGTATCCAGCCGGTCCTGATAGGTGTGGGTAGTCACCACCTCGCCGTAATACTCCGGCGCGGTGTCCAGATTGTGATTGTAATAATCCAGGCCAGCCTCGCGCAGTTGCTCGGCCTGGCCTTCCTTCAGCATGCCGAGGGTGACGCAGGTTTCCAGACCGAGCGCGCGCACCGCGCTGATCATGTCCAGCACCGGCCCCAGCTCTTTCTGCTTCGGCCCACGCCATGCCGCACCCATGCAGAAGCGCGTGGCGCCCTTTTCCTTGGCTGCGCGGGCTTTCTCCACCACGGTTTCCAGCTCGAGCAGATTTTCCTGCTCGACGCCGGTGTGATGGCGCTTCGATTGCGAACAATAACCGCAATCCTCGGAACAGCCGCCGGTCTTGATCGAAAGCAGGGTACTCACCTGCACTTCGTTGGGATCGAAATGGGCGCGGTGGACGGTTTGCGCCTGGAACAGCAAATCGCTGAACGGCAAAGCGAACAGCGCTTCGATCTCAGCCACCGTCCAGCGCTTGGTCGCGGTCAATTCAGGGGTCAGCATGTCATTCATGAACTTCTACCTCCACCGCCATATCCCGCCAGTCTTCGCGACCGATCCGAATCAGATCCCAGATACCCAGCGGCACCACCACCAGAATGCACACCGCCCAGACCGTCAGCCACATGTTGGTGACGCCTCCCAACAGCGCCTTGAGCTCGCCGGTGAAATTCAGGACCACCACCAAAGTGCCGGTAATGCCATAAAAACGGTAGCCGGCCCAACGCTGGTATTCGCCGACGCGTCGGTCGGGATGATGGGCGGCGGAGGCGTAAACGAAAATCGACGCCGCGATCCACACCATGATCAGGGGTGGAACCATCACCGCCAGAATGCTGCCGAACAGGAATATTTGCGCAGAGCGACGGCATTGCGCCGCGCTGATGATTTTTTCAACCTTCTTCATGGCTCGTCTTCATTCACAGTAAAATGGCGGCAATCTTCAAGGATTAGCCCAAAGTTGTCAAATCTCTTCCCTATTATTTTAAACAGTTGCGCAAATTTTGCGCAACGCATTTTGCCGCGCCATTGCATCCTGTGCGAGGCGGCATCGCCCAACCGGCCTTTGTGCGCGAGTTGCCACGCCGATCTGCCCCACCATGCAATGCCGGCCTGCCCGGTGTGCGCTCTATCCACGCTTGACGGCCAAGTCTGCGGTCACTGCCTGCGCCACCCGCCCGCCTTCGACCACGCTCTGGCGGCATTCAGTTACGGCTTCCCGCTCGACCGCCTGCTGCACGCCTTCAAATACGCCGGCAACCTCGCCTTGGCCGACATATTGGCAGAACCGCTGGCCCGAATCGCCGCCGGCCACCCCAAACCGGACATGCTGCTGCCGATGCCGCTCCATCCATCGCGCCTCAAGGAGCGCGGCTTCAACCAGGCGCTGGAAATCGCCCGGCCGATTGCGAAATGGCTGAACATCCCGCTGGCCGCAGACGCCTGCCGCCGTACTCGCGACACCTCAAGCCAGGCCGGATTGAAGCTGAAAGAGCGCCGCCGCAACGTGCGCGGCGCGTTTGCCTGCGATCTCGACCTTGCCGGAAAAATAATTGCCGTACTGGATGACGTAATGACCACCGGCGCGACCCTCAACGAGATCAGCCGGGTTCTGAAAAGTCGCGGCGCGGTCGAAGTGAGCGCTTGGGTCGTGGCGAGAACTCTGCCTGAATAAATATCAACCAATAAAAAACAGTTCAGCCACGGATTAACACGGATGCGCACGGATTACTTTTTAGCGGAAGAAAAGTGTTAATCAACACGTTTTATCTGTGCTAATCCGTGTAAATCCGTGGCTAACGTCAGTTTTTAGATCAACAGAAAGAAACCATGTTCAACATCGTTCTGTACCAGCCGGAAATTCCGCCCAACACCGGCAACATCATCCGCCTCAGCGCCAACACCGGTTGCCGGCTGCACCTGGTCAAGCCGCTCGGGTTCTCGCTGGACGACAAGCAGCTACAGCGCGCCGGGCTGGATTACCATGAATACGCCACGCTCAAGACCCACGAAAACTGGCAGGAATGTCGGAATTTCTTTGCGGGAAGGCGGCTGTTCGCGCTGACCACCAAGGGCAGCAAGGGATATAGCGAAATCGCCTTTCAGCGCGACGACGTTTTCGTCTTCGGCCCGGAAACGCGCGGACTGCCGGCGGAGATTCTGGCGGAATTCGACGAGACCCGGCGCATCCGCCTGCCGATGCTGCCGACCAGCCGCAGCCTGAATCTGTCCAATGCGGTGGCGGTGGTGGTATTTGAGGCGTGGCGGCAGATCGGGTTTGACGGCGGGGTTTAACCCGGAGAAGGCGCGATCAGAAACAAGTTTATTGACCCAAAGCGCACGGTCGCCTTAGGAGTGAGAAGGAACGCGCGGCGTGGCATGGAGTTGCACGCCCAGTGCATTGATGACCTTGAGGATGGTGGCAAAGCTCGGATTGCCTTCGCCGGATAGCGCCTTGTACAGGCTTTCGCGTCCCAAGCCGGTATCGCGCGCAAGCTGGCTCATGCCCTTGGCGCGGGCGATATCGCCCAGAACCTTGGCGATAAAAGCGGGATCGTCCCCGGCTTCTTCCAGGCAGGCTTCCAGATAGAGGGCCATGTCCTCGTCAGTTTTAAGGTGCTCTACCACATCCCATTTACGCAGTTTGAGGGTTGCCATATTGGCCTCCTAAAATTCTTGCGCCAACTTCAGCGCGGTTTTGATATCCCTGGATTGGGTCGACTTGTCGCCGCCCGCCAGCAAAATCACCATTTCCATGTCGCGTTGCGCGAAATACACGCGATAGCCCGGCCCATAATGAATTCGCATTTCCGAAACGCCTTCGCCCACCGACTCGCAATCGCCGAAGTTATCCTCTTCGGCACGACGAATCCGCATCTTGATCCGCGCCGCTGCTTGCCGATCTCGCAACCCGGCAAGCCAGACATCGAACAGTTCGGTGGTATGAATTGCTTTCATGGATCAAGTGTATGCTATGGGATACAATATTACAATGGCGGTTTGCGCCATCAAGCGACCGCAAACCGAAGCCACAGGAATAGGCGCTTGATCGTCACCCCAAATCGCTGGCCGAGTTGAAATAAAAAAACCCGCCGCAGCGGGTTGGGTGGGTGGTTTACCAGAGGTCGATTTTTTGCGACACGCTTCCTGCCACGCCTGCGATACTTGTAAAGTTCACCACGGCTGTTTCGAGGGCTAGATCTGAACCATTCTTTACAATCGTTACTCGTATGGTAGCCACTCCAGTTCGAACAGCAGTTACAGTTGCATTTGCAGTATTCACTCCTGACACAGAGCCGGCTGGAACATCCTTTGAAAGAGTAATATTGTGGATCTGAGTCTCTCCAACCGCACCAGCAAATACCTGCCCAGCACCTCCAGCGCCCCCATTTACCCAAGTTCCTGCATCTTTACTTGCAAAAGCTACCGCTGCTGTATCGACCTCAAAGTTGAGGGTAGGTGAAGCAGCGCTGTCTCCTTGGGCATTATAGGATTTGAATACAAGGGTATGATTTCCATTCCCCAGTGCAGGGGTTTGCCATGTCAACACATTTCCAATATTGATCGGCGCTCCTCCATCCACAATTGCTTTATACCCTGTAGCCCCTGCTACCTGTGGCACATCAAAAGTTGGCGTGGTATTGCTCGTAATATTATCCGTATTTGATGTTCCAGTATCGCTTGCTGCCTGCATATCCGGAGCTCCAGGAGCCGCTGGAACAGTTGATGCTGCCGCCGTTGAAGTCGTCGTCTTGTTATCCTTCGCATCCGCCGCCACTGCCACCCCAGCCGCCGCACCCACCACCGCCACGGTCGGTATCGCAACCCCGCCCACGGTAATCGACGCGCCGCCCAGCGCGCCCGGCGCTGCCGCTGTGGTGGCTTGGCCCGCTGTCGCCGCCGCCGCTTCCAGCCCGCCGCCCGCTGCCGCATCGGTGGCTACGCCCAAGGCTGCCGTGGCATCGGCCAGTTTGATTTCCGCGCTTGCCACGCGCTGCTGGGCGCGGCGCAGTTCTTCCACCAGCCCGTCGATGCCCGCCAACCGGCTCTTTTCCAGCTTGTCCAGTTGCTGGCGCGCTTCGGTGAGTTCCTTCTCCAGACGCTCAACCGAGGCTTCCAGTTCTTCTATGGCGCTGCGCGCTTTCTGCTGGCCGGCACGGTCGCCGCCGCCTGCCAGGCGCAGGGCGTTGCCGCCAAAAGATGAGGCGCACTGGTTTGCGCCGCCGAGCGGAGCGTTGAAAGTGAGGGACAGGCCGTTGCCACTCTCGGAGCGGTAGGCGGTGAGGCGCAGGGCGCTGTCGGCGCATTTGCCCAGGCGCCGGTCGAGCGACAGGAAGTTGCGTTCGGTAGCCGGCAGCGCGCTGGCGCTCATCAGGCTGGAAAGCTGCACGCCGCTGGATTCGCGCCCAGCCAGGGCGTTCCAGCGGCCCGAGATGTCGGCCAGGCCGAGGGTCAGGCCCTTGCCCGCATCGCGTCCGTCAGCTCCTTTGGTGGTGTAGCCCAGTGCTTGCAGCTTGCCAAGCCCCCCCCCCATGCCCGCCCTGATGGGCAGGTCGAAGCCCATTGTGGTTTGCGAGGCGCCGGTCTGGAAGCGGGCTTCTTTGGTGTTGTCGTCGAAGCGCAGGGAGTCGGCTTGGCCGCCGACCACGGTGGTGAGGTTGGCGGTGAGGCCGCCGCGCCCGACGCCCATCCGTCCGCCCAGAGTGGAGGTGGTGAAATCGCGGATGGCGAGGCCATTGGCGGTAGGCATCATGGCTTGCTTTTCGCCGGACAGGCCGAGGGTGAAATTATTCAGGCCGAAAGCGCGCGCCTTGCCGGGCATGGCCCAGACGCCTTCGCCGCTGAATTTGAAGGTGCCGCCGTTGATCCCGTTTTTCCAGTCGCTCAGCAGATGCAGGGAGCTTGCGCCCATCAGGTTGGTGCGCCAGTGCTGGCGCAGCGATACGCCGGTGTCGCCGAGAAAGCGGTTGTCGTTGGCGCCGCCCCAGGAGTAGCCCTGGGAAAAATTGACTTCGGTAATGGAGTCGTTGTCCTTGAAGCGGGTGCGCACGCCCGAAGCGTTGGGCTGGAAGCTGGGAGCGAGCAACCAGCCGGAAATATTCGCGCTGGCGGGCTGTTGCATGGTGGCCGGCTGGCCGGGGGTGTTGCCGTTAACCGGGCCGACCGGGGTCAGTGGCGTGCCATTCGTGGAGTAGGGCTTGCCGTCGCGGAAATCCATCCGCATGTTGTCCCATGCGCCCTGAGTGGCGGCGCTATCCGGCGTCAGGGTAACGGCTTGAGCGGTGACAGGAAAAGCGGCCAGCAAAGCCAATGCCAGCGGCGCTGGGCGGAAATACACCTTCTTGTTCATCAACACGCTCCCCTGATTTTTCTTATTTATGACATTAAACAGCATCTATGACGCTGAAATTATTCCAACATATTGAAGCAATAAGAGTGATTTAGCAATCAGTTTTCGGTTGATTGCTGACGCAGCATCTTGCTGAAATCATTTCTAATCACTATGATTGAAATCGACCGAAGCACATAAGGAAAAACCATGGCACAGACAGAAACCAAAGTATTCACCGCACACGTCCCCCTGCCGCTGGCCGAAAAAGTGGATCAGTTGGCCGTTCGCCTGGAGCGCTCGCGCGGCTGGATCGTCAAGCAAGCGTTGACGGCCTGGATCGACCAGGAAGAGGAGCGCAGCCGCTTGACCCGCGAGGCGTTGGCGGACGTGGACGCCGGCCATGTCATCGACCACCAGGCCGTGCAGGCATGGGCCGACAGCCTTGGCACCGACCAACCATTGCCGGTGCCGCGCTGATGGAACTGAAGTGGGCTAGCCGGGCGCTATCCGATCTGGCCCGCCTGTATGAGTTTCTGGCGCCAGTGAACCAACAGGCGGCGGCGCACACGGTAAAATCGCTGACTGCCGCACCGGCCAGCCTGCTGGCAAATCCGCGCATCGGTGAAAAACTGGAGGAATTCGAGCCGCGCGAGGTGCGCCGCATCCTTGTCGGACATTATGAGATGCGTTACGAAATTCAGGAGTCCACGATCTACATGCTGCGGCTATGGCATGCCCGCGAGGATCGGTAGCGGCAGGAAAGGTAGGGTGCGTCCCACGCACCACAACCCTTGGTGCGTGGGACGCACCCTACCTGATTATTGGCGGGGTTTAACCCGGCGAGAAGGGGCGATCAGTTTTCCGCTTTGGGTTCGCGGCTGAGCAGCGCTTCCACCGCTCTGCCGGGCGGCATGCCTTCGAACAGCACCTGGCACACGGCGCGGGTAATCGGCATTTCCACATTCAGGCTTTCGGCCAGGCGCAGCACTTCGCGGGCGGTGTGCACGCCTTCGGCGATGTGGCCGAGTTCGGCCAGGATGGCGTCGAGCTTCTGGCCTTGGGCGAGGCGCAAACCGACGGTGCGGTTGCGCGACAAATCGCCGGTGCAGGTCAGGATCAAATCGCCGGCGCTGGCAAGTCCCATGAAGGTTTCGGCATGGCCGCCCATGGCTGCGCCGAGGCGGCCGATTTCGGCCAGCCCACGGGTAATCAAGGCGGCGCGGGCATTGTAGCCGAAGCCCATGCCGTCGGAGATTCCCGCCGCAATCGCCATGACGTTCTTCACTGCGCCACCGACCTCGACACCGACGACATCGCTGCTAGAATAAATCCGCAGCTTCTGGCTGTGCAGTTCCAGCGCCATGGCGTGGGCAAAAAGCACGTTGTCGGCGGCCAGGGTGAGCGCCGTCGGCAAGCCCTTGGCCACTTCCTGGGCGAAGCTCGGGCCGGACAGCACGCCGCACTCGATCTTGCACCCCATCTCTTCCGCCACCACTTGGTGCGGCAACTTGGCGGTGCCGGACTCGAAGCCCTTGCATGCCCAGAGCAACGGATTATTCGCGCCCATTGCCGCCATCTGGCGTACCACCGGCCGGAGCCCGGCGGTAGGCACCACCACCAGGCTGAGGTCTGCCCGGTCGAGCGCCTGTTCGAATTTCAGTTCAATCTTGAGGGAATCGGGAAAGGGAAAACCGGGCAGATAGCGCCGGTTGGCGCGCTCGTTCGACATCTCGGTGAGCTGCGCCGGATTGCGCGTCCACAGGCAGACTTCGTGGCGTGCGGCGAGGCTGATTGCCAGCGCCGTTCCCCATGCGCCGGCGCCGAATACGGCGATTTTCATGAGCCCCACACCTGGCTGGCCAGCACGAAGCCGACCTGGCCGTCGCGATGGCGCACCTTGAGCCAACCCGCCGCGCCATGTTCAATCAGTTCCAGCGCCACGTCGCGCTCGGCCTGGAATACCAGCGGCGCCTTGGCATCGGCGGACTGGCGCACATCGGCCCGCGCTGCCGTTACCAGCACCGTGCGCACATTGCTCAGGTTCTTTTTCTCGATCCAGAACAGGCGACCGGTGATATCGCGCACCTTGACCCACTGGTCGAGATTGACGATCACTTCTACCGGATAATATTTGTCCGCCACGAACAGACGCGTGCCTTGCACCGATGGGGAGTCGTACAGAATGGCGCTGTCCGCGCCGACACTGCGGTAATCCAGCGCCAGAGCGGCGCCAGAAAAACAGCAAAACAGCAGCAGGACCAGTCCGGCCAGACGGGGATGCGTCTTTGGCAGCCAGCCCGCCATCATGCTTAGTGCGCAGTAGCCGCAGCCGCTTCCTGCTCTGCCAAGCGCTGCTGGTACATCAGGTCGAAATTGACCGGGTTCAGCAGCACTGGCGGGAATCCGGCACGCGACACCAGGTCCGAAATCACTTCGCGCACGTAGGGGAACAGAATATTGGGGCAGGTGATGCCGAGAATCGGCTCCATGTCTTCGGCAGGAACGTCGCGAATCTGGAAAATGCCGGCTTGGGCAGCTTCCACCAGGAACAGGGTGCGGTCGTCGGACAGCTTGGCGGTGACGGTCACGGTCAGCACGGTTTCGTAGATGCCCTCTTCGACCATCTCGCCCTTGTTGTGCAACTGCACGTCCACTTTCGGCGTTTCGCGCTGCATGAAGATTTGCGGCGCATGCGGAATCTCCAACGACAAATCCTTGACGTAGATTTTTTCGATGGAAAAAACCGGCTGTTTTTGTTCTTCGCTCATGAAACTTCCTAACTCTTGACTGGATAAAATTAAAAACAGGCCGTGCGGCTAAAATCAATGCCGCATCAGCCAGGATTTGAGACTTGCAGCATCCAAAGCGCCCGCAACCCGATCCACCTCGGCGCCATTCTTGAACAAGGCCAGCGTGGGGATACTGCGGATGCTGAATTGCTGCGCCAGGGATTGTTCCACTTCGGTGTTGACCTTGGCGAACAGCACGCGGGTTTTCATCTCGACGGCAAGCTGGGCAAACACCGGCGCCATCATTTTGCACGGCCCGCACCACGGCGCCCAGAAATCCACCAGTACCGGCAATTCGTTCCGGGCGACATACGGGCCGAAACTGGCGGCGGTCAGTTCCACCGGCGAACCGGCAAGCACATGAGCGCCGCATTTACCGCATTTCGGATTTTGTTCCAGGCGTTCGTCCGGCACCCTGTTGGTCGCCAGACATTCAGGACAAACGACGTTCATTATTTATGAGCGATGCTCGCCAGCAAAGGGTCGAGTCCACCGGCGCGATCCAGCGCGGTCAGGTCATCGCAACCGCCGACATGGGTGTGACCGATAAAAATCTGCGGCACGGTGCGGCGACCGGTTTTTTCGAGCATCTCGCTCATTTTGGACGGATCGAGGTCTATCCGGATCTTGTTGATTTCCGTCACGCCCTTGGATAACAACAATCTCTCTGCCATGGTGCAATACGGGCAGACAGCGGTGCAGTACATGGTCACATTCGACATCGTCATTTCTCCATCGGCATGTTTGCTTGTTGCCAGGCGGCGATTCCGCCCGACAAATTATACACCTGTTCAAAACCATTCTTGCGCAGCACGCTGCAAGCATGCCCAGAACGCATTCCGCTACGGCAAATGGCGATAATCGGGCGATCCTTGTACTTCTCCATTTCCGGGTGCTTGGCCAACTGACCAAGCGGGACATGCACGGAATGGGGGATATGGCCGGCGTAGAACTCGCTGTCCTCGCGCACATCCAGCACTACCGCATTCTGATGGTTGATCAGTTGCGTCGCTTCCATCGTGCCGACATCCTTGACGCCGGAAACGCGGCGACCGACGGTTGGCCACAACAACATGATTGCGCTGAGAACAGCCAGCGCGACGTAGCCGATATTATGTTGAATAAACTGCACTTGATTTACTCCCTACCTGAAATTCCTTGATCAAGGAAAAAGTTTACCAGTAAATGGCTTGCCTGTTTAACAGGTTTCGCAGTTCTCCTTGAAACCGAGTTTCTTGAGGATGGTCACCAGCGGACACAGATTGGTGAATCCGCTCTGGAACAGGTTGGCGCCGACAAAAGCGGTAAACCACAGGAAATTGGCATTGACGAACAGCGGGCTGCCCTGCACGCCCAGCCCGAGGGACAGCAACACAAAAAAACCGGCGACAATGCGAACGATACGATTGATAGTCATGCTTTAACTCCTTGAAAAAAATTAAAAATACAAACCGCAAAAGACGCTAAGGCGCAAATGATGCCGCAAAGGTTTTCTTTGCGATAACTTCGCGCCTTGGCGCCTTTGCGTTTAATGCCTTTTATACATCACCGCGTAATACAGCACCGGAATCACCACCAACGTCAGCAAGGTGGAGACGAAGATGCCGAAAATCAAGGATATCGCCAGACCGTTGAAGATCGGGTCGTCCAGAATGAACAGCGCACCGAGCATGGCGGCCAAACCGGTCAGCACGATCGGCTTGGCTCTAGTGCTGGCGGAACGGATCACCGCCTCCTGGAAGGCCATGCCCTGCGCCACCTGCATGTTGATGAAGTCCACCAGCAGGATGGAATTGCGCACGATGATGCCGGCCAGCGCGATCATGCCGATCATGCTGGTGGCGGTGAACTGGCTGCCGAGCAGGGCGTGGCCCGGCATCACGCCGATGATGGTGAGCGGAATCGGCGCCATGATGACCAGCGGCACGACATACGACTTGAATTGCGCCACCACCAGCAGGTAGATCAGCACCAGCCCGACCGCGTAGGCGATGCCCATGTCGCGGAAAGTCTCGTAGGTGACCTGCCACTCGCCGTCCCACTTGAGGCTGTAACCGGCGTAATGGTCGTCCGGCTGCTTGATGAAGGTGTCGCTCAGCGTGCCGCCTTCAGCCAGCTTCATGCCATTGACTGCGGAACGGATAGAGAACATGCCATACAGCGGGCTGTCGAGCTTGCCCGCCATGTCGCCGACGACGAACACCACTGGCAGCAGATCCTTGTGGTAAATGGTTTTCTCGCGCGCCGACGGCACCACGCTGACCAGTTCGGATAGCGGCACCAGCGCGCCGTCCTGCGCCCGCACGGTCAGTTTGAGCAGCTCGTCCAGGCTACCTTGCCGCTCCGGCGCCAGCGTCAGCCGCACCGGCACTTCGAACTTGGACTCGCCTTCGTGCATCGGCGTCACGTCCTCGCCGGACAGCCCCATGCGCATCACCGCCACGACATCCTTCTGCGCCACGCCCATCAATGCCGCCTTGCTTTGCAAAACGCGCAGAACGAAGCGATTGGCATCCTCCTCGACCGTGTCGTCGATCGCCACGATGTCAGGCGTCTTGGTAAAGTGGGCGCGCACTTGCTTGGCCACTTTCATCTGGCCGTCGTAGTCCGGCCCGTACACTTCGGCGACGATGGGCGACATCACCGGCGGCCCCGGCGGCACTTCCACCACCTTGACCTTGGCGTGGTGTATGGCGGCAATGCGCTCGATTTCCGGGCGCACCGCCGAAGCGATTTCATGACTCTTGCGGTCGCGGTGATGTTTGTCCACCAGATTGACCTGGATATCGCCGACCTCGCTGCCGCCGCGCAGGTAATACTGGCGCACCAACCCGTTGAAATTGATCGGCGACGCAGTGCCGACATAGGCCTCGTAATCGGTCACTTCCGGCACCGTGGCGAGATAGCCGCCCATCTCGCGCATCGCCCGCGCGGTCTGCTCCAGCGGCGTGCCCACCGGCATGTCCACCACCACCTGGAACTCCGATTTGTTGTCGAATGGCAGCATTTTCAGGATGACCAGCTTGAACACCGCGAGCAGAATCGCAAACACGATCATGCCGACAATCGCCAGCCACAGGTTCTTGCGCTTGGCCTTGCCCTGCTCGCGGTTGAGAAACGGCGTCAGGCGCATGCTGAAGAAGCCGAACAGCCGCGCCTCGGAGCCCGCTTCATCATGGCCGGCGGCGCCGTGTGAGTTTTTCATCAGCTTGAGCGCCAACCAGGGCGTGATGATGAAGGCAATGGCCAGCGAAATCAGCATGCCGATGCTGGCATTGATCGGGATCGGGCTCATGTACGGCCCCATCAGGCCGGTGACGAAAGCCATCGGCAACAGCGCCGCGATCACGGTCAGAGTGGCGAGAATGGTCGGACCACCGACCTCGTCCACCGCCTCGGGAATTACTTCGAACAGCGGCTTGCCAGGTTCCAGTTCGCGGCGGCGGTGAATATTCTCCACCACCACGATGGCGTCGTCGACCAGAATACCGATGGAAAAAATCAGCGCGAACAGCGACACCCGATTGAGGGTGAAGCCCCAAGCCCAGGATGCGAACAGTGTCGCTGCCAGCGTCAAGGTCACCGCCACGCCGACAATCAGCGCCTCGCGCCGCCCCAGCGCCATCAGCACCAGCAGGACGACAAAGGCGGTGGCGAACACCAGCTTGCCGATCAGCTTTTGCGCCTTGTCGTTGGCGGTCTCGCCATAATTGCGCGTGACGGTGGCATGAACATTGTCGGGGATAACAGTGCCGTGCAACTGCTCAATGCGCTTTATGACGCGCTCGGCCACCTCCACCGCATTCTCGCCCGGTTTTTTCGATATCGCCAGGGTCACGGCAGGGAAGTCGCCCTTGGCAGAAATCTGCTTGCTCGCCGCCGCCGGGCCGATACCCAGCCAGACATAACGATCAGGCAAGTCGGGGCCATCCTCGACCCGCGCCACATCGGTCATGAATACCGGACGCCCCTCGGCCACACCCACCACCAGTTGTTTGACGTCGGCGCTACTGGACAGGAAAGTCCCGGTCTGCACCAGCACCTCGCGGTTATTCTCGACCAGCATGCCGGACGGCTGGGAAGCATTGCTGACCTGGAGTGCATTGCGGATATCCTGCGCCGAAACACGATAGGCAGTCATCCTCTCTGCATCCATGATCACCCGCACCACCCTACTCGACCCGCCCAAGGTTTTGACTTCGCGCGTGCCCTTGATCCGTTTCAGGTCGATCTCAGCGGCATGGGCCACCTGGCGCAACTCATAAGCGCTGGTTGCGGCATCTTCCGTCCACAGGGTCAGGCTGACGATAGGCACGTCGTCGATACCGACCGGTTTGACGATCGGCTCGCCGACGCCAAGGTTGGGGGAAACCCAGTCGCGGTGCGATTGCACCGTATCGTAAAGTCGCACCAGAGCTTGGGTTCGATCCTCGCCGACCTGGTACTGCACGGTGAGAACCGCCATGCCGGGGCGCGAAACGGAATAGATATGCTCGATTCCAGTAATCTGCGACAACACCTGCTCGGCGGGGATCGCCACCAGACTTTCGACATCCTTGGCGGAAGCGCCGGGAAAAGGAATGAACACGTTCGCCATGGTCACGTTGATCTGTGGCTCTTCCTCGCGCGGCGTCACCATTACGGCGAACAGCCCGAGCAGGAATGCGATCAGCGCGATCAGCGGCGTCATCTGGGATTGCAGGAAGGCTTTGGCGATGCGGCCGGAAATGCCCATTTTCTCGGGTGAGGAGTGATGAGTAAGGGGAGCCTTGGCTTGCTCCTTACTCTTCACTCCTTGCTCCTCGCGGATTTCAAGAACATCCCAGCCTTGACCGGCTCCAGCGCCACGGTTTCGCCGGCGGAAAGCCCGGCCAGCACCTCGACCAAGGCATCGGCCACCGGTTCGCCCAAACGGATCTGACGGAGCGTCACGCCACCCTTGGCATCCACCACATACACGGCGGTAACTTCACTGCGCCTGATCACGGCTTGCGCCGGCACCAGCAGCTTGCTCGCCCGCCCAACGGCAAAGTGGGCGCGTGCAAACATGCCGGGATAAACATCGTGAATATCGGCGGGAAGGTCGAGGCGAACGCGGGTCGTGTGGGTTCTGGAATCGGCGGCAGGCAGAATGGTTACCGCCTTGGCGGTGACCCACAAAGGGCCGCAAGAAGCGGTTTCATGGCTCGCGCCAGATCGGGAATCCTTGGCGCATTTATTGAGCGAGGAAAATTCAACCTGGGCGCGGACAGCGCGGCGCACATCCGCCAGCTTGTACTGGGGAATGCTCGCTACCACGCGCAAATCCTTGGGATCGAAACCGGTCATCAGCGCCTTGCCGGGCGTCGCCATTTCGCCCAGTTCGACATGACGCACCGCGACCACGCCGCTGTATGGCGCAACCACCGAAGTGTAGCCTTTGACGGTGGCGGCCTGTCCGGCGCTCGCCTGGGTTGCCGCCAGTTGTGCCTCAGCCGCCTTGAAATCGGCCTGCGCCTTGTCGAACGCGGCCTGGCTGATGAATTTCTGCGCCAGCAATTGCTTGCTGCGCTCGAAACTCAGACGAATATTCTGGAAATTGGCGCGCGCCTGCGCCACCACAGCCTCGCTGCCGGCAACGGCCTGACGCGCTTCGCGCTCGTCGATACGCACCAGCACCTGGCCCTTTTTCACGGTATCGCCGACATCGAAATTGATTTCGACAATCCGTCCGGAAATTTGCGCGGCCACGGTGGATTGATTGACCGCCTCGACCAGCGCCTCGGCGGCATAAGTTTGGTCTACCTCGCGATAAGCCACCGCCGCCGTGGAAAAAGGCAATGCCGCCTGGGCCAGCGGAGCCAGCAACATTCCCAATAGAAGCCAGAACGGATTTAGCACGCGCTTACCCCCAAAACGTATTAGCATATACTAATATGCCTGATCGGGACAAGCCCCGGATTCAGGATGGCTCGCAACAGAAGCACTGGGCAGAGGCAAATCCAGCGCAATGGAAATGGTTTAGGTTGAAATCGTGGCGTTACTTGGCGAAACCGCAAAAAACATCGCGCATCAGACTAATCAGCTTCAAGGTGCGCGGATCGCCAACCCGGTAATACACCCGATTGGCATCCTTGCGCGTACGCAGCACGCCCTTGTCGCGCAAAATGGCCAAGTGCTGCGAAATATTGCTTTGCGAGGTGCCGACGTTTTCAACAATATCCTGCACGCTGATTTCCCGGTCGCCCAGTACGCACAATATCTTCAGCCGCAACGGATGCGACATCGCCTTCATCGCACGCGACGCCTGCTCGATGTGTTCGTCCTTGTCGATCAGTTCAATCTGGTTAAATTCCATCTACTCACCTTTGGACCGGCTATGATTCAATTTAAGATGGCCTCTATGGCGGTCGCCGAGGCTGACGAATCAAGTATAATGCGATTATTAGCAATATATAATAAAATTATGTTTCTTTTAACAATACAAATAAATAAATTCCAGATTCTCGTATGAAGGTCACTCCTGCCCTGCTCATCATCCTGGACGGCTTCGGTTGCAGCGAAAGCCAGGAAAACAACGCCGTCAAAAGCGCACACAAACCCAACTGGGACCAGCTCTGGCAAACCCGCCCGCACACCACCATCAACGCTTCCGAAGCGGCGGTGGGGCTGCCCGGCGGGCAAATGGGCAACTCCGAAGTGGGCCATCTCAATATCGGCGCCGGTCGGGTTGTTTATCAGGAATTCACCCGTATCAACCGTGCCATCAGCAGCGGAAACTTTTTCGCCAACCCGGCCCTGACCCAGGCAGTGGCGGCAGCAAAGGACAACGGTAAAGCGCTGCACATCATGGGTTTGCTGTCCGACGGCGGGGTGCACAGCCATGAGGATCACATCCACGCCATGCTTGAATTGGCCGCCCGCGCCGGGCTGAAAAAAATCTATTTGCACGCTTTTCTCGATGGCCGCGACACGCCGCCAAGAAGCGCGCAGGAATACCTGCACCGCTTTCAGGAGAAATGCGAACAGCTCAAGGCCGGGCAAATCGCCTCGATTATCGGTCGCTACTACATTATGGATCGCGACAAGCGCTGGCTGCGCGTCAGGGCGGGCTACGACCTGGTCACCCAGGGCAAGGCGGAATTCCACGCTGAAACCGCGGAACAGGGTTTGGCCGCAGCCTATGCCCGCGATGAAAACGACGAATTCGTCAAAGCCACGGCCATCGTTCCGCCCGGCGCGAAACCCGTGCGCATGGAAGACGGCGACGTGGTGGTGTTCATGAATTTCCGCTCCGACCGCGCACGCGAAATCACCCGCGCCTTCATCGAACCCGGCTTCAACCTGTTCGAGCGGGAATATCTCCCCAAGCTCGCCAGTTTCTGCACCCTCACCGAATACAGCAAGGACTTCAAAGAGTTAAATGTACCGGTGGCTTATCCGCCAGAACAAATCAATAACGGCTTCGGCGAATATATTTCCAACAAGGGGCTGAAGCAGCTCAGGATTGCCGAAACCGAAAAATACGCCCACGTCACTTTCTTCTTCGACGGCGGCGAGGAGCGCGTCTATCCCGGGGAAGAACGCATTCTGGTGCCTTCACCGGATGTGCCCACCTATGACCTGAAGCCGGAAATGAGCGCTTTCGAAGTGACCGACAAGCTGGTTGCAGCCATCGAGAGCCGCAATTTCGACGCCATTGTCTGCAACTACGCCAATGCCGACATGGTCGGCCATACCGGCATCATGTCCGCGACGGTCAAGGCGATAGAAGTTCTCGACCAGTGCCTGGGCAGGGTGGTGGCGGCCATGCAGGACATCGGCGGCGAAGTGCTGATTACCGCCGACCACGGCAATGCGGAAATGATGGCAGATGAAGCCACGCACCAGGCTCACACCGCGCACACCCTGAACCGCGTGCCTCTTCTCTACGTTGGCCGCAACGCACGGCTGGCCGAAACCGGCGCGCTCGAGGACATCGCCCCGACGCTGTTGAAAATCATGGGACTTCCGCAGCCTGCAGAAATGACCGGCCACCCCCTGATCGAATTCGAATAATGACCTTGATGCGAGCCGCCCGAGCAATCTTTCTTGCAGCCGGGCTGGCCTGTGCATTGATCGCTCATGCCTCGCCGAAGGACGATCTGTCCAACCTGAACGAACGCATCAAGGCGCTGCAGAAGGAAGTCGAAAGCGCCGAGGACAAAAAGGCCGATGCCACCGATGCGCTGAAACAGTCCGAACAGGCCATCAGCCATGCCAACCGCAAGCTGCGGCAATTGGCGCAACAGCAGGAAAGCGTCGACGCCACGCTGAACCGGCTGCAACGCGAGAGCCACGATACCCAGGGGAAAATCAGCCGCCAGCAATCGCTGCTCGGTCGCCTGCTGAACCACTATTATCTGCACGGCCAGCACGACTCCCTGAGAATTCTGCTTAACCAGCAAAATCCCGACCAGCTTGCCCGACAGTTGCACTATTACACTTACCTGTCGCGCGCGCGCGCCAGCCTGATCGGCAACCTGCGCGTCAACCTCACGCATTCCCGCGAACTTGCCGAACTTTATCAGCAAAAGAACCTCGAACTGGAGCAGGTCAAATCGGAGCAGGCCAAACAAAAAAACCAACTGGAAAAAGAGAAGAGCGCGCGCAAAACAGTGCTGGCGCGGGTCAACAACCAGATTATCAGCCAGCGCCATGAGCTTGGACGTCTGCAGCGCGATGAAAAACGCCTGACCGGGCTGATCGAACGCCTGAGCAAACTGGCGAAAACGCAAAAAAAGAAAAACACTTCCTCGCGCAGCAAGGACAACGTCAGCAGCCGCTCGGCCCCGGAACCGTCAAGCGGGGCGCTCTATCAGCTCAAAGGCAAACTGCGGCTGCCGGTGCATGGGCAACTTACCCATCGTTTCGGCGCTTCGCGGGAGGATGGCGGCGCGACTTGGCGGGGGCTGTTCATCAAGGCGTCAGCCGGGCAGGAAGTCAAATCCATCGCCAAAGGGCAGGTGGTTTTTTCAGATTGGCTGCGCGGCTTTGGCAACATCATCATCATCGACCATGGCGACGGCTACATGAGCCTGTACGGCAACAACGAAACCCTTTTCAAACAGGCCGGCGAAACCGTGCAAAGCGGCGACACCGTCGCGGCAACGGGAAACAGCGGCGGAAATGCCGAAACCGGTTTATACTTCGAAATGCGGTATCAAAGCCGACCATTCGACCCGGCTGGCTGGGTCAAATTGAATTAAAAATGTTTATTTAACATCAATCACTGAGGATTATGTAATGCGCGGCAAAATGCAAAAAGCAGGTTTGGTCTTACTGGGCGCCCTATTCGGCGTCATGATCAGCCTCAATTTTCCCGCAGCGGCCAACAAGGAAACCGCCAGCCCGCTGCCGATCGACGAATTGCGCGCGCTGACCGAAGTCTTTGGCAAGATCAAAAGCGACTATGTCGAGCCGGTAGATGACAAAAAACTCATCACCGAGGCGATCAACGGCATGCTCACCGGCCTGGATCCCCATTCCGCCTACCTTGACGCCGATGGCTTCAAGGATCTGCAAGTCGGCACGCAGGGCGAGTTCGGCGGCCTCGGCATCGAGGTCGGCATGGAAGACGGTTTCGTCAAGGTCGTGTCGCCGATCGAGGATACGCCCGCATTCCAGGCCGGCATGAAAAGCGGCGACCTGATCATCAAGCTGGACGATACGCCGGTCAAGGGCCTGACCCTGAACGATGCGGTCAAACGCATGCGCGGCAAGCCCGGCACCAAGATCATCCTCACCGTATTGCGCAAGGGGGAAACCAAACCCCTCATCATCACCCTGACCCGCGCCGTAATCAAAATCCAGAGCGTGAAATCGAAACTGATCGAGCCGGATTACGGTTATGTCCGCATCACCCAATTCCAGGAACACACGGGTGAAAATCTGGCAAAAGCGATCGAAACCTTTTACAAGCAGAACAAGACACCGCTGAAAGGGTTTGTGCTGGATCTGCGCAACGATCCGGGCGGCCTGCTCAATGGCGCCGTCGCGGTATCCGCTGCCTTCCTGCCCAAGGATGCGCTGGTGGTCTATACCGAAGGCCGCACCGAAGATGCCAAGATGAAGCTGACGGCGAACAAGGAAAATTACCTGCGCGTCGCCAACCAGGAAGATTTCCTGAAATCCCTGCCCGCCGGCATCAAGAACGTACCTATGGTTGTTCTGGTCAACGGCGGCTCCGCCTCCGCGTCGGAAATCGTCGCCGGCGCGCTGCAGGATCACAAGCGTGCCGTCATTATGGGTACGCAGACGTTCGGCAAGGGATCGGTGCAAACCATCCTGCCGCTGGGCAACAACACCGCCATCAAGTTGACCACGGCCCGCTACTTCACGCCCAATGGCCGCTCCATTCAAGCCAAGGGCATCACCCCGGATATCGTGGTGGAAGAAGCCACGGTCAACGGCGTGGATCATCAA
This sequence comes from Betaproteobacteria bacterium, assembly GCA_021373185.1. GTDB lineage: Bacteria > Pseudomonadota > Gammaproteobacteria > Burkholderiales > Sulfuricellaceae > Sulfuricella. Next base: position 161,219 of record JAJFTF010000024.1, read on the forward strand.
GCCTCGCTCAACCTGCGCGAAGCGGATCTGGAACGTCATCTGACCAACGGCAACAAGGACGAAGCGCCCGAAGCCGCACCAATCACCCTGCCGGCACCCAAAGGCAAGGACAAGGACGGCAAAGCCGGCAGCAGCAAGCTGGCGCCCGGCGAGGTCGTATCGAAGAACGATTACCAGTTGAACCAGGCGGTCACCCTGCTGAAAGGGCTGCAAATCTTCCAGGGCAGGAAAGAATCGCAAGTCAAGCCCTGACAAAGCGCGCGCCGGCCCTGAAATGGACGACAATCAGCTCCTGCGCTACAGCCGTCACATCCTGTTGCCGCAAATCGGCATCGAAGGCCAGGAAAAACTGCTCGGCGCCCATGTCCTGATCGTCGGCGCCGGCGGGCTGGGCTCCCCGGCGGCGCTCTACCTCGCTGCCGCCGGCGTGGGAACCATCACCCTCTGCGACGGCGACAGCGTCGATCTCACCAACCTGCAACGCCAGATCGCCCACTTCACCCATTCCCTCGGCAACAACAAGGCGCAATCCGCGCAACACACCCTCGCCGCCATCAACCCCGAAATCCGGGTCATCGCCATCCCCCATCGCATCGAAGGCGCAGAACTCGACCTGCGGGTTTCCCAAGCCGACGCCGTGCTCGACGCCAGCGACAACTTCGCCACCCGCCACGCCGTCAACCGCGCCTGCGTCGCTCACAAAAAGCCGCTGGTTTCCGGCGCAGCCATCCGCTTCGACGGGCAGATATCCACCTTCGATTTGCGCGACCCCGCCAGCCCGTGTTACCACTGCCTATTCCCTGAAGCGGGCGGCGGCGAGGAAGACCGCTGCTCGACGATGGGCGTGTTCGCGCCGCTGGTCGGCATCATCGGCTCAATGCAGGCGGCGGAAACCTTGAAAATCCTGGCCCATATCGGGCAGCCGCTGAACGGCAGGCTGCTGCTGCTCGACGGCTTGCAGATGGAATGGCGTTCAATCAGGCTGAAGAAAGACCCGGCCTGTCCGGTGTGCGGTTGAGCGGCTTGGTTCCGTACACCGCCCATTCGCAATACAAACTGTCATGCTTTCCTGAAGCCGCCACAGATACCTGAATGTATACTTGTACCGACATTTCAACGCAACGCTTTTCATCATGAAAACGAATGCCGCCACAAACAAGACCGAATCCGATCTGATCGAGGAGCAGAAATATCTGCGCCAAGGCCTGGCCGAATTGGAAACATTACGTGCCCGCGAATGGGAGTACCGCATTCTGCTGGATGAATCCAGCGACCCCATTTTCAGCTTCTACCCGGATGGCCAATATCGCTACGTGAACCGGCAATTCGCCCTTGGCATCGGCAAGGAACCAGAAGAAGTCATTGGCAAAAAAATATGGGACATTTTCCCGAAAGAAGAAGCAGACAAGCGATTTGCCATTGTAAGAGGAGCGTTCGAAAGCGGGGAAAGCAAGGTCATCGAAGTGCGCGTTCCCAGACCTGACGGCGACCGCTACTATATAACGACTGCCAAGCCAATTTTGGATGATCAATGCCAGGTCATTTCGATCATCTGTATTTCCAAGGAAATCACTGAACGCCGCCTGGCGGAAATGGCATTGCAGGAACTCAACGAAACCCTGGAGCAGCGTGTCGGGGAAGAAACCGCCAAGAGCTTGGCGCAAGAACGCTTGATGATCCAGCAATCCCGTCTTGCAGTGATGGGCGAGATGGTGGGCAATATTGCTCATCAGTGGAAACAACCATTGTTTGCACTGGAACTCATCCTGCAGAACATCGGCCTCGACCACAAAGGCAGCAAGCTGACCGATGGCGCGCTGAAAGCCTATGCCACCGATGCGATGTGCGTCATTCGGCAGATGAACGACACCATCGACGATTTCCGTAATTTCTTCAAGCCGAACAAGGAAAAGCAGCACTTCCGCATCAACGACTCACTGGAAGAGGCGATCAAGCTGGCCAGCCACAACTTCATCAACCACGGCATCGAAATCATCTGGCGCAAAAGTAGCGAGTCCTGTCTTGCCTTCGGCTACCCCAATGAATTGGTCCAGGTACTGCTGAATGTGCTGTCCAATGCCAGGGATGCCATCGTCGAAAAGAAGGTGCGGGGGAAGCTGCATGTCCAGGTTGAACAAGGAATGGATAACGCCACTATTTCAATTCGCGACAATGGCGGCGGCATCCCCGATGAAATCCTGCCGAAAATATTCGATCCGTATTTCACTACCAAGACCAAGGGATTTGGCGTTGGCCTTTATATGTCAAAAATGATCATGGAGTATATGGGTGAGATATCCATCTCCAATATCGACAACGGCGTTGAAGTGTCGCTTACGCTGCCCTTGGCCAGCACGAATCAAAAAGCGCGCGCAACTGGCAAGACATGAATCCTGCGAATAAAGAAACCCTCCGGCCTCCCAAGCGCTAGCCGATCAGTGCCGGCCCCTGCGTGGCCCAGTATTCCATCGGCAAGCGCGTGAAACCACTCTTGGCGAACTGATGCCAGCGACCGAGCACAAAGCTCATCATCAGGTTGGCCTGGGCAGCAGCATCCATCCCGGTCGGCAGTTCCTGCTGGCTGGCGGCGAGGCGCAACGACTGCTTGAGCGTGGATTCGAGCCGGTCGTGCAACTGGTTGATGCGCGTCTGCAGGCGAGCGTCTTCGTTGACCAGCGCTTCGCCGATCAGCACCCGGGTCATGCCGGGGTTTTTTTGGGCGAAACCGAGCAACAGCGGCAGCACGGCTTCCAACTGCTTTTTCCCGCTGTTTTCCTCGCTGGTGATTTTGTTGACCAGGCCGAACAGGGTCTGCTCGATGAATTCGATCAGGCCTTCATACATCTGCGCCTTGCTGGCGAAATGGCGATACAGCGCCGCCTCGGACACGCCGATCCTGGCGGCCAGGGAGGCGGTGGTGATTTTCTCGCCCTGCGGCCTTTGCAACATTTCCGCCAGAGTCTGCAGTATCTGGAGCTTTCGTTCACCGGGTTTGGCTGGTGGCATGTTCTTCCCTTGGGTCTGGTTTATCTAATGGAAACAACCCGCGATCCTCGCGCCCGTGGCCGCAAAGGATCGCAATGGGGAATCTTAACTTAGTGGCAGCCGCCGCCGCAACCGCCGCAACCACCACCACCCGACGAACCGCCTGACGAGGAACCGCAGGAGCCGCCGCCGGTGTCATTGGGGTTGATGAAGATAAAGCGGAAATCGCCGGGGCCCATTTCGACGAAATCCAGCACTGCGCCGTTCAGCAGGTCTTTATGGTGGGGCGCAACCAGCAGGGTGACGCCTTCCGACGTCAGCAGGATATCTTCCTCGTCCTGCTCATCGAAGCCCATGCCGTACTGGATTCCGCCGTCCTCGCCGCGCTGGGCGGCAATGCGCAGGAACATGCCTTCGGCGTTGCCGTCGGTGGCGGCCTGCTGGATTTTCTCTGCGGCCAGTGCGGTTACTGTAATCATCGACTTTCTCCTTTATAACGATTCAATTTAAAAATCATGCGGCGCGGCGGTCGCTGCCTTTGTACGCCTTGTCACGTACGAACGCGACGAAGCGCCTGGCCCAGTTGTAGCTGTCGAGGCTGCGCAAATGCGCATAAGATGCCAGCAAATTCTTGTAAACGATGCCGTCATGTTGCCCATCTATGCCATGGCCGCGTTTGACCTTGTAGGCGAATTTCAGTTCGCCTGTCTCCAGATTTTCCAGGCTGGAATAATGGAATTCGTGGCCGCGCACTTCGGTTTCGGCCTGCGCATCCGCCTGGCGGGGCCACGGACTATCGACGGTCTCCTGCAGGCGAATATAGCCACGACCGACCGGCTTTTGATGCATCAATACGTCGCCGGGAATCACGCCCGCCATGCGGCTGGTTTGTCCGTGCCAGGTCAACGAACGCGCCAGATACATCAGGCCGCCGCATTCGGCATACGCCGGCATGCCGTTTTCGATGGCGCTGCGAATGTCTTCGCGCAGCGTGGCATTGGCTTCCAGCTCGCTCATGAACAGCTCGGGGAAGCCGCCGCCGATGAACAGTCCGTCCACTTCGGGAAGGTGCGCATCATGCAGGGTGTCCAGCGGCACCAATTCCGCGCCGGCGGCACGCAGGGCGGCCAAATCGTCGGCGTAATAAAATCCGAATGCTTGGTCTTTTGCCCAGGCAATGCGCACGGCGGGTTTCTGGATATCGCCGCCGACCACCGGAGCCAATGCCGTAACCGGGAGTGGCGTCGCCGTGGCAGCGAGCGCCAGCAACCGATCCAGATCGACTTGCGCACCGACCAGTTCGCCGATTTCCCTGACGCGAAGCGCCGCCGCTTCGGTTTCATTGCTGGGCATCAGGCCAAGGTGGCGCTCGGTGATTTCCAGGCGCGGGTCGTGGTGAACCGCGCCGATGACCGGCACGTCGGTGTAATGCTCGATCACGGCGCGCAGTTTGCTCTCGTGGCGGGCGCCGCCCATGTCGTTGAGGATCACGCCGGCGATGCGGATGTTCGGGTCGAATGCCTGGTAACCGAGGATCAGCGGCGCAATTCCTCGCGTCATGCCGCGCGCATTGATGACCAGCACCACCGGCGCCTGCAGCAGGCTGGCCAAGGCCGCATTGCTGTTGCTGCCGTCGAGGTCGAGGCCGTCGTAGAGACCCTTGTTGCCCTCGATCAGGCTGATGTCCGCGCCAGCGGATTCCTGCACGAAGGATGAGACGATCTCGTCGCGCCCCATCAGGTAGAAGTCGAGATTGCGGCAAGCGCGCCCACTGGCGGCGGTCAGCCACATCGGGTCGATATAGTCCGGGCCTTTTTTGAACGGCTGCACCTTGAGGCCGCGCGCGCTGAGTGCAGCGCACAGACCGATGGTGACCGTGGTTTTGCCCGAGGATTTATGGGCGGCTGAAATGAGCAGGCGGGGCATCATAGGTCGGAATCTACATAACGCGGGATGTTATCGTCCGGTTGGACAGAGAGAGTGCCGGTAAATTCACCGCTGCGCTATTAAGTACTTGCCGCGCCGGGTAAAGTTAAGCGGGCAGGGAGCGGCGCTCCCTGCCCAGCGCCTGCTAATCGGTGATGACTCGACGCTCAATATGGCGGAAGTCGTCTTCCGGCATGAAGTGCAAAACTCTGACCGCGATCGTGGTGATCAGGCCAGCAATCGCAACGCCACCTAGGCCCAGCAGGAATTCCGGCAAGCTGGGGCTGTATGAATGAATCTGGCCATCGAAGAAGCTGCTGCTTTCCGTCATGCCCGGGAATATACTCAGGGGGAATGCCTGTCCGCCGATTATCAACACGTAGATCTGGCACATGCCGCCAATGATGACGAGCAATGCCGCGAAAAACACCATGTTGCACTTTTTGGCTGCATCGGGATAGAACAGCATAGCCAGCGGAGCAAGCGTACCCAGCAGGATCTGACCGACCCAGAACAAAGTGGTGTAGATGCCGCCATCGAGCAGGATAAAACGCTCAAAAGCAACCTGCTTGGCATAATACAGATTGGTCAGGTGGTAGACGATGGTAAAGTACAGCACAGCCGAAACGAAGATGCCGAGCAGGTTTTTCATGCGCCGGCGAACCGCTTCATCCAGGACGAGACCGTTCCACCGGTACATCACCGACTGGACCGTGATGAATACCGCCAAGCCGAAGGAAAACGACATGATGATGAACATCGGCGCCAGCAAGGCGGAAGCGTAGGCTTGACGCGCCACCAGCAGGCCGAAGATCGAACCGGTTGCAGTGGTCAGCGCCAGACGCCAGATGAACGCGCCGAAACCGGCATACTTGGAGAAGCCGTTCATCTTGCGATCCATCATCGTCCACAGGTAAATGGCGACAATCGAGAAGAAGCCGGTGTAGAGGATCACGTTCAGGGCAAAGACGGATTTGAAATTATAGTGGGTCATCGCCACGATCAGCCGGTCAGGCCGGCCCAAATCCAGCATCAGCACGGTCAGGCCGCCGGCCAGCATGGCAATGGCGAGCAGGCCGGACAGCGGCGCGCGCGCCTTGTAGATGGTCTTGCCGAAGACGGAGCCGATCGAGGCGACGTTGAGCACGCCGGAAGCCGCCACGATCAGGAAAACCGCAAACACATGCGGCATGCCCCAGACGATCTGGTTGTTCATGCCGGTCACAACGTGTCCGTGCTCTTCCATGTAATACGAAGCGCCCATGCCGATCATGGCAATCAGGCCGATTACCGCCACCAGCGCGTAAAACACACTTTGTTCAATTTTGCGAAATGAGTCGATGTTCATAGCGTTCAAATCCCCTGGTAGCGTACACCGGTATTCAACGCCAAATCGGCGCGGACCTGGGTAGTTGCATAAGTAGCGATACGTTTGGATATTTCGCTGTTAGGATCATTCAGGTCGCCAAACAGCATGGCATCCTTGTTCCCTGCTGCGCAAGCCTCGACGCAGGCCGGTTGCTGATCGTTGTCGACCCGATGCACGCAAAGCGTGCAGGCTTCGACACAACCTTTGCCGCGCGGCACGTCCGGGTTCTGGTCATGATGCTCTTCATGTACGAAGGAACGCGCCTTGTACGGACAAGCCATCATGCAATAGCGACAACCGATGCAGATGTGGCGATCGACCAGAACGATACCGTCGGCGCGCTTGAACGATGCGCCGGTCGGGCACACGTCGACGCACGGCGGTTCGGCACAATGCTGGCACATCATCGGCAAGGAATGACTCCTGCCGCTCTTGAGTTCTTTCAGTTCGATCTTGCGAATCCATTGCGGATCGGTTTGCGGATGGCCGGTTGAGGCAACGCCGTTTTCCTTGCCACACGCGGTTACGCAGTCATTGCATCCCGGCGTGCACTTGCTGCTGTCGATCAGCATGCCCCAGCGCTTGGCGCTGGAAGCTGCTTCGCCGGCGGGCTTGGCATTGGCCATATCAAACAGGGTCACCCCCGGCGCGATCACCAGGCCTGCAGTAGCGACCGCACCGGCTCCGATGAAATTCCTGCGGCTATTGTCTACCTTGCTCATTTAACGACCTCGCCTTTATTCACGCTGTCCAACTTTGCCTGCATCTGCCAGCGCATCTTGCCGGACAGGCCGGACTGCTTGTCCTTGTCGCCAGGCTGCGCCGCTGGCGCCACGATCGGATGCATCGCGTCGCCGGAAGCAGCTTTCGGTTTGCTCGAGTGGCACTCGAAACAATCCAGCTTGACTGCCATCTTGTTATGGCAGCCCTGACAGAAATTATCCTTGCCGTCTGTGCTGCCGATCACACTGTTGGTCTTTTCGTTGGCATGGCACCCGATACAGTTTTTCAGGCTGTACTGGGTGGTGCGGATCCCCTTGCGCATTGTGTCATCACGTTGATGCTTGAGCAGGTCCATGTGGTTACGCCGCATGTATGCCTCATCCCTGACACACTTGTCGCCTTTTGCATCGATGTGCTTTGCATGTCCTGCCTTGGCACCGCCTTCATCGTAAGCTGCGGCAGGCAACGCAACCGCCAGAAATGTCGCCGCCAGAAGCACGGCCCACCCCCGGCTCAGCAACTGGCCGAAGCCAGCCGCCTTGCCTGTGAAGGATTTGTTCGGGGAATCGCTCATAGTTACTCGCCCATACCCATTTTGATATAACCGGTCGGGCACACATCTGCACAGATATGGCAGCCGATGCAACGGGAGTAGTCGGTGTCGACATAACGGCCGGTGGTAGCTTGAGCCTTCTTCACCTTGAACACGGCAGTCTGCGGGCAATAAATGACGCAGTTGTCGCATTCGAAGCACAGGCCGCAGCTCATGCAACGCTTGGCTTCCGTTACCACGGTCTTGTCGTCCAGCGGCATCAGGCGCTCTTCGAAATGGCCGAGCACTTGTTCTGCAGTCAGCGTCACGAAGCTGCGCTTGTTGCGCGCAACAGCCGGGAAGTGGCCAAGATACAATTCTTTTGCCGGAATCACGTATTTGTCAGACCGGTTCTCGAAGTTGTGTACCGCAAACTTGGATTTGTCGGTACCCCAGGTGCCCAGATCGATGTCCTTGGCAAAACCTTCGGTCTTCTTGATCTCTTCCTTGCTGCGAACATGGTATTCCTCTGGCGCCAGGCCAACTTCCATCTCTTTGCGCAGCAGATCGAAGTAGGCGACATCAACCTTCGGACGCTTGCCCAGATCTTCGCCAGCCAGGTAGCTCTCGATGCTTTCCGCAGCGATACGGCCATGGCCGATGGCGGTGGTCAGCAGATGCGGACGGATCACGTCGCCGCCAACGAAGATACCTTTCTGGCCGGGCACTTGGTAGTGCTTGTCGGCGTTGATCAGGCCCTTGCCGTTGTCGAAACCTTCCAGCCCGGTGAAATCCACCGCCTGGCCAATCGCAGAAACGATCAGGTCAGCAGGAATATCATATTCGGTGCCTTCCTTGACAACTTGCTTGCCGCCTACGGTTTCGAGCACTGCCACGCGCAATGCGGTGGCACGACCATCGGCACCGACCACCACGGAAATCGGGGTGACATTGCCGACGATCTGAATGCCTTCGGCCAGCGCTTCTTCGACCTCATGCTTGTTGGCGTTCATTTTCTCGACCGGAGCACGCGAGCACAGCACCACTTCGGCGCCTTCCTTGGCGGAAACTTCTGCTACGTCGTGTGCAACCTGGCCGGCGATAACGTGCTCGGAGCGGTCGGACGGGTTGGTCGTCGTGATGTGACCCAGACGACGGGCAACGGTTGCCACGTCAATGGAGGTGTCGCCACCGCCGATAACCACCACGCGCTTGCCAACGTGCTGCAGGCGGCCATCGTTGAAAGCGCGCAGGAATGCCATGGCGGTCACAACGTTGGGAGCATTGGCGCCGTCAACCGGCAGGGGGCGTCCAGCTTGGGCGCCCATGCCCATGAATATGGCGTCGTAGTCTTTCTTGATCTGGTCGAGCGTGATGTCCTTGCCGATATGCACGTTCAACTTGACTTCAATGCCGAGGTCGATGATGCGCTTGATTTCTGCATCGAGCACTTCACGTGGGGTGCGGAAACCAGGAATGCCGTAACGCATCATGCCGCCGAGCATTGCATGCTCGTCAAAAATCGTGCAGGAGTGGCCTTTCAAGGTCAGCTGGTAAGCTGCCGACAAGCCGGCTGGGCCGCCGCCGATGATGGCCACTTTCTTGCCGGATTTCTTGACGCCTTCAGGCACGGCAAATTTCAGGTTGTTCTTGATCGCGTACTCGCCGAGGTAGTGCTCGACCGAGTTAATGCCGACAAAATCATCTACTTCGTTGCGGTTGCAACCGGATTCGCAAGGCGCCGGGCAAACGCGGCCCATCACCGAGGGGAACGGGTTGGCCGAGGTCAAACGACGCCATGCATATTCCTGCATCGGCACGCCGCCTACCGGTTTTTCTACACCGCGTACGATATTCAGGTAACCGCGAATGTCCTCGCCGGCTGGGCAGCTGCCCTGGCAGGGCGGAGTGCTCAGCACATATTCCGGACATTTGTGGGAAGCGTCGGCTTCAAAAATCTTGTCCTGCCAGCTACGCCATTTAGTCGTCCCATCCTTGTAGCGACGGAAGGTTTTGGCTTGATCTTTGTTCATCTCTTCAGGTGAAACTGACATTTTTAATCTCCTAAATAACCACTTGTAGTGTGCGTAAAACGCAACGTTCCCACTGTTTGGTGCGCACTGCGCACCCTACAAACTACTCTTCTTCTTTTTCCAACAGGATTGCCGTGCTGACCAGTTGATGCACGCCACCCACCATACTCATATCGAAACCGTAAAAAGGAACCACCTTGTTGAACTGCGCCTTGCAGATCGCGCAGATCAACGCCAGGAAATTGACCTTGTGCTCTTCGACCACGTTATTCAACGCTTCCATTCGCGGCAACGCGCCCTTGACGCGCAACTCCAGCAAGTCGTCGGTCAGCAGGCCGCCACCGCCGCCGCAGCAGAAGGTGCTCTCGCCGATGGTTTCCTCAGCCATGTCGTGGTAATTGTTCACGACCGCCTTGATGACTTCGCGCGGGATGATGAACTGGCCGCCAGGAATATCGCCCATGCGCGAACCGCGAGCCACGTTGCACGAATCGTGGAAGGTGACGACGCGATGGTCGTTCAGGCTCTTGTCGAACTTGAGCTTACCCTGCTTGATCAGATCGTTGGTGAACTCGCAAATGTGCTGCGGGGCCGGATAACGCGGATCAAGCTGTTTCTGCAATTCAATCGAAAACGGGTCTGCGCCGCCGGCGCCGACACCGACCAAGGTGTTCCAGAAGCTGTAAGCAACGCGCCAGGCATGGCCACACTCGCCGACGACAATGCGCTTCACGCCCAGCTCAAGTGCCGCTTCGCGAATACGCATGGCGGCACGGCGGGTGTTCTCATAGCTGCCGATGAACATGCCGAAGTTGCCGGCCTCGGAAGCCTTGGAACTCAGCGTCCAACTGGTGCCCGATGCGTGGAACACCTTGCCATAGCCCATCAGGCTCTCGACATGGGGTTCGGCGAAGAAGTCGGCAGACGGCGTGACCAGCAGCACTTCGGCGCCTTCAACGTCAAGCGGCAGTTTGACTGCAACGCCAGTGGCGTCCAGCATGTCTTCTTCCAACCCTTCCAGCGTGTCTTGCAGCGCCGGGCCGGGCAAACCGAGGTTATTGCCGATCTTGTGCAGCTTGCCCATGATCTCGTTGGTGTATTTCTGGCCGTACCCGATGGTGTCCAGAATTTCGCGCCCGGCCATGGTCACTTCGGCGGTATCGATGCCATATGGGCAAAATACCGAGCAACGACGGCACTCGGAACACTGGTAGTAGTATTTGTACCAGTCTTCGACCACTTCCTTGGTCAAATCCTTGGCACCCACCAGGGATGGGAAATATTTGCCGGCAAAAGTGAAATGGCGGCGATAAACGCTACGCATCAACTCCTGACGGGCAACCGGCATGTTTTTCGGGTCGCCGGTGCCGATGAAATAGTGGCACTTGTCGGTGCATGCGCCGCAGTGGACGCAGGCGTCCATGAACACTTGCAGCGAGCGGTAGCGGCCTAGCAGATCGCCCATCTTGGCAATCGCCTTGTCGTGCCAGCCGTCTACCAATTCGCCCGGTTCCGCTCCGCCAGGAAATCCAATGATTTCCTGAATCCCTGCGTTGGCGGGAAACGACTTAATGTGCGCCGACGCGTCTGCCTTCACCGCCGGGATCTCAATATTGCCCGTGAGCTTGGGTACCTCAAATTGTGGAGCTGCCACTATTCCTCCTGCTTCTGTTAATTCAGCGCTCGCCGTGTTTGCTGCGGGCGCTGAATTGTTACGCTATTCCGATTTTGACCCTGAACCCGCATCGAACTTGGTTGCCCACGGGGCAATATGGCGCCGTTCGCGAGAATCGTCCGTTTGATTACGGGTGGGACTGAAGAAGATTCCCGGCGCATGCAACAGCTTGCTGATCGGGAAAATAATCATGAGCAATGCCACCAGACCCAAGTGCACCAGCAATGCAGGGTCAGACGGCAATGGCTGCAGGTCAAATACCATCAAGCCAAGAAAGAATGCTTTCACGGCGACGACATCGGTATGCGAGATAAATCTCATGCCCAAGCCGGAGGTGCCGATGAAAATCAGCAGCACCAGGATCAGGTGATCCGAAGGCGTCGAGATGTAGCGCACACGGTCAACCAGAAAACGGCGTGCCCACAAGCCGCCCAGACCGGCCACCATGGCAAATCCGGCGTAGGTGCCGAACGGTTGCGCCAGCGATACCCAGAACCAGACGGGCTCGGTGAAGTAGCGCAGATGGCGCACTAAAACGAGCAACAGTGAAACGTGGAAAAGCCAGCCGAACAGCCAGATCCATTTGTTCGACTTGAACAGGCTCTCAAAGAGCGCCACTTCGCGCGCCATCCGCAGCACCACCCCGCCGGTCGTCGTCGGTGCGGGCGTGGTTGGAATTTTGAGGGGCGCAGGTGTACGGGCGTAGCAACGAATTTTGGCTACCAGCCCACCTACCAGCATGGCGGTGGCGGCATAAAAAACGCACGCATACAGCACGGTCAGAAATGACATGAAACATCCCCCGGTTTGGCTGCCGGCACCAGCCGCCAGCCATCAACGTAAACTTTGGTTTCAGTAAAGGCATCCATTCGCCACTGGCAAAATGCAATGCCGAAACACTAAAAATTCGGTAAAACGGGCGATCAAATCCCGGCTTCGGCTTTCAAGCGCGGATGCCGCGCCTGGAAAGTCGAAACCGGAAGCTGAACGCTTAACTGCTGTTTTGCTTAGATACAGCCAGTAGGCTTAGGCAGGCCAGCAATCTTACAAGCTTGCTTGGCTGGGCCGTATGGGAACAGCTCATACAGGTACTTGCTGTTGCCTTTTTCAGGTCCCAATTTTTTGCCGATGGCCTTGGTCAGTACGCGCACTGCAGGAGCGATCTGATAGTCGTTGTAGTACTCGCGCAGGAAGTTGACCACTTCCCAGTGGCTCTCGGTCATGTCGACTTTTTCTTCGATTGCCAGGTACTTGGCGGCTTCTTCGTCCCATTCAGCCAAATTAACCAGGTAACCTTCTTCGTCGGTTTCGTATGTCTTGCCGTTGATTTCAAAGCCCATGCTTCATCTCCTAACAAATTAAAAAACTAAATTACAACCAGGACTGGACGTTTTTGTTTTCCGCCACCAGATCCACAAAGCCTGCATAATCGACCTGCTTGATGCCATCGATCACGGTGTCCTGCATGCCACGCGCTTCCAGGTCAGGCCACAGTGCATAAACCTGCATGTCGGCCATCGCCGCTTTCAGGTCTTTCTCTACCACGCTTCCCTTGGTCGCAGCATATACGCCATCCTCGATCAGGAGGATGGTGCTGCCCTTTTTGGCCATACGCAGACAACTGCTCATGGCATTTCTTTCCGACGGTGATTTATTCACAATGTGCAACATTTGCGTCTCCTCAATCAGAAGCTCAGGACGACATCTTGCTCGTCCATGAGTGTCGCCATTTCCTGGGAAGTCAGCACTTCCACCGGCACGATCAGGTCTTCCTCGGTCAGGCCTCTGGCCTCCATGGATTCCTTCTCGACGTAGAGTTTTTCGATGTCATAACCTTCCAGCGCGCGGTAGGTGGGCGAGAAGTTTTTCATTCCCACCGCCTTGGTGCCTTGGCCCTTCTTCAACTGGTAGACGCCATCGTCGGCGAACACCAGACTGACATCCTGGTCGAAAGCCGCGCTAATCAGCACGACCTCAAGGGACTCCAGCGCGTAAATGGTGCCATACGGCGCCTTGCGATTGATAAATGCAAACTTTTTTACGGTACCAGAGGATTCTTCGTCCATGTCGATACCTCCTGTGCTTTCATTCATGATTTCTCCCAATCAATCGCCGAAGGTGACCAGACGATCCGCCTGAATGCCGGACTCAACCAGCTGACCCAGACCGGAAATCCGGAACCCTGCCGCCAAATTCTCGTCCACAATCCCGCGACGCAGCGCTGCCGCCACGCACACCACCAGATCCACGCCGTGCTCTTCCGCCAGCTTGCTCCAGCGGGCGACGATGTTGCGGTCGTCCTGAGGCGGCTCGGTCAGCTTGCTCGCGTTGTTGACGCCATCGTGGTAGAAAAATACGCGATGGATCTCATGGCCCTTTTCAATCGCCGCCTTGGCAAACTGATACGCTGTATCTGCCGCCTGGTGGTTGTAAGGACCTTCATTCACCAATATTCCGAATTTCATCCCTGAATATCCTGTTTAGAAAATTAGGCGTATGCCAGTCCCCGCCGGAGCTTCCGGCGGGGTGCCGATGCACCGGGTTTATTAGAACCGGATGTGCGTAGAGGCGTTCAGCGTCGCACGAGCGCCACGCCAATCGTCGATGTGGTACTTGGTAAACGGCAGACCGGTTTTCTCGAAGAACTGAGGCCAACCAATGCGCTCAACCCAGTCGGACAGACGCTCCCAGGACTTGGCATCAGCCTTGTACACGCGCAGGATGTTCTTCACCACGGCGCCGACTTCAGGCCAACGTGGCGCGTTGTTCGGCAGGCCGGATGCAACCAGCTTGTGGAAGGTTGGGCGGATACGGGCGTTGGAGTTCTTGCCGCCGACCCAGATGGCGATCTTGGAATGCTCGGGATCGTTGATCTGCATCGGTGGGCAAGGCGGGAAGCAGGCGCCGCAGCATACGCACTTGGATTCGTCGATTTCCAGCGAAGGCTTGCCGTTCACCAGCGCAGGACGGATTGCCGCAACCGGGCAACGCGCAACGACGGTTGGGCGCTCGCAGACGTTGGCAACCATGTCGTGGTTGATCTTCGGCGGCTTGGTGTGCTGCATGATGATCGCGATGTCGGCCTGGCCGCCGCAGTTGATTTCGCAGCAGGAGGTGGACAGCTTGACGCGGTTAGGCATCTCTTCGTGGATGAACTCTTCATACAGTTCATCCATCAGCGCCTTCACCACGCCGGATGCGTCGGTGCCGGGAATATCGCAGTGCAGGAAGCCCTGGGTGTGCGAAATCATGGACACGGAGTTGCCCGTGCCGCCGATCGGGAAACCATTCTTGCTCAGCTCTTCAATCAGCGGAGCAACTTTCTTCTCGTCGGAAACCATGTACTCGATGTTGCTGCGAGTGGTAAAGCGCACATGGCCTTCGGCAAACTTGTCGGCGATATCGCACAGCTTGCGAATGGTGTAGACGTCCATCTGGCGCTGGGTACCGGCACGCACCGTCCAGATTTGATCGCCATTGTGGGCAACGTGGTGCAGCACACCAGGACGTGGACGGTCGTGATATTTCCAGTTGCCGTAGTTTTTCTTCATCAGCGGATGCAGATACTGCACATGGTCTGGTACGCCGCTCTCAATTGGTTCACGCATTTCACTCATAATTTCTCTCCAAGCACTTCTATCTTTAAAGGTTCACTCGAGACGGAGTCCGGCATTAAGCCGCATTCGCCTTGCGCTGATTGGCCTTCTCAACCTCTTCGTCCCAGCCATCGGTACGGATATAGGGGTTGGCGCGTGGCGCGAGGACCATGCTTGCATCGACCGGAATGTCGAGGCCTTCCAGGAAGTTGACCAGTCCGATACGGTCGATCATTTCGCCGGTACGCTCGTGCTCCAGTGCGTTTTCAGCAAAGAAGTCGATGGCGTTCTGAGCCAGTTCGTTCAGCGCGTCGAAATCTTCGTCGGATTCCATCTTCATGAACGGCACAATCACGGTACCCATGGTCGCGCCGATCTTCAGCACGCTCTTGCCGCCGATCAGGATGGTCACGCCCTTGTCCTTGCCCGGAGCCAGCGCGCCGGTCATGACGTTGATGCAGTGCATGCAGCGTACGCAGTTATGGTTTTCAATTTGCAACGACTGGCTGTCATTCAGTGCAACGCTGGAAGTGCCTTCAGCCTTGGAAACGTCCTTGGTGTTTTTCAGGGACAATGCCTTGGTTGGGCAACGGCTGATCACGTCATTGACCAGTTCGTCCATGCCGTGCTTGGCGAACCATTTTTTGCCCAGCGCATCATCCGCCTGGATGCTGTCGCGCCAGGTGCCGATTACGGCCATGTCGGAACGCTGAATCGAGTTGACGCAGTCGTTCGGGCAGCCGGAGAACTTGAACTTGAACTTGTAAGGCAACGCAGGACGGTGCATGTCGTCGAGGAAGTTGTTCACCGTGGAGCGCAGCGCACGGCCTTCGTCGAAGCAGGACTGTTCGCAACGTGCGGCGCCGACGCAGGACATCGAGGTGCGCACGGCTGGACCAGCGCCACCCAGATCGAAGCCCATTTCATTGAACGCATCGAAAGCTTCTTGCACTTTAGGAGTGGTGGCGCCCTGGAACATGATGTCGCCAGACTGGCCGTGGAAAGCGATCAGGCCGGAGCCATGCTTTTCCCACACGTCGCAGAAATCGCGCAGCAGCTTGGTGGTGTAGTGCATGCCGGCAGGTGGCATGATACGCAGGGTATGGAACTCGGCCGCATCGGGGAACAGCGGCTTTTCGTTTTCGTCCTTGAGTTCGGTGAAACGCGGAATCACGCCGCCGCCATAACCAAACACACCGACGGTACCGCCCTTCCAGTAACCTTTCTTGGTTTTGTAGGACGTTTCCAGTTGGCCCATCAGGTCAACCATCATGTCGTTGTCTTTGGCCAGGCGCTTAAGACCGGTTACAAAGCTGGGCCAGGGGCCGCTTTCCAGTTGATCAAGCATTGGCGTGTCGTATTGTTTCTTGGCCATAGTCTTTATATCTCCAATAAAAATTTGAAACGGACGCATGTTCCAGTCTTGTCCGGCTAAAGCTGCCAGCATCCTGAAATTGAAAACCTTAAAAATCCAGCGGTCGAAACTCTACCCGCCCTAGCGCACCCCTATACTCAACAAATCTGTTTCATACGAAGCCGCACCAACATGTTACGAATACTACCGCCAACAAAGTACATCTTTCCATCGTTCATCGTGGGTGGCGCATACTACCCATTAGGGTTATTCCACCCCCCCCTACTTGGGAGGAAGCCAAAGGCTACTTGATTCAAGGCGGGCCTATCCCCATAATAATGAGCCTATGCTGCGCTTACGGAACCCATTACGGTTAAGCTGATTTTCAGCCGCCGCTCCGCGATGAAGGAAGGCGAGTTTGCTAAATATTTGCGGCGCGGTCAAGCGGCATGACCAATCGACGACTTTTATCAATGCCGCGGTCTGACGCCTGACCCGGCAACCACAACAGGTTTACTCAATGGCAACGGAAGAAATCACCAAACTGGAAAAGTTCGCTGCCACGCCCTTCCGGCAGGATATCGAACTGCAACACGTCGATCACGAAGCGGGCTTTTCGACATTGCGGACCAGAATCCGCGAGGCCAAGCGCTTCACCATTTTCGATATCGACGCGCACACCGCCGAACACTGGGGACGCGCCCTGCTCGAATGGGCGGAAGCGCACAAAGTCGAAGGAGCATCAAAATAGGCTGGCCAATTGAAAGCGGCATGATCAACCCCGATGTTGACGACGCTGCGGTAACCGACATCTGCTTTGAACTGCAGGGCACGCTTCTGCCTCGCGATCACAGCTACCCGCTATTCCTCGAATTATCGCGCCTGCTGCCCTGGCTGGCCGACGAAGAACTGGCCGCCGTCCACCCGATCCAGGCGGCAGAAACCGGCAAGGACGACCTGCTGATATTAAACCGCCGCACCAAGCTGGTGATCCGCATTCCGGTTGAACGCGAAACTGACCTGGCGAAACTGACCGACCAGACCATCGAAGTCGGCGGCTTCAAGCTGACCATCGGCAAAGGCAAGGCCAAACCATTGACCCGCCACACGCCGCTGTACGCCCATTGCGTCGCCACTGGCAGCGCGGACGAGGAAGGCTTCACCCGCGACCTGATCCACATACTGGACGAAATGCATATCAACTGCCGCTTTATCTGCGGCAGGCAACAAACCTTCACCACGGCGGAAGGCGTGGTGCATGGTTACAGCCTGATGCTGTACGACCTGCCGGTGGAGCAATCCATCCTGGTACAGCAGCGCGGCATGGGCGGTAATCGTAAAATCGGCTGCGGCATTTTCATTCCGCACAAATCCACCGCAGCTCTGGTGTAAAATAAGCAACGTTTCACTTTTTTACCAACTAACTCTCACAGGAGAAATCAAAATGGCATATGTTGTAAATGGCGTTGAAATCGAAACCGACGAGGAAGGCTATCTGTTGGAGCCGGACTACAGCGACGAGGTCGTACCAGTGATCGCCGCCGCCGAAGGCATCACGATGAACGATGAACGCTGGGCGGTCGTCAACTACATGCGTGAGCAATACAAGGAAAACGGCCACACCCCGACATTCCGCAACATGCTGAAAGATTGGGAAAAGATTCGCCCCGGCACAGACAGCAAATATCTCTACACCCAGTTTCCGGAAATGCCGGCCAAGCAGGCCGCCAAGGTCGCCGGCCTGCCCAAGCCTTACGGCAAAGGCGGATACTAAACGCAGTGAGGGGTGAAGAGCGAGGGGCGCCCTTGCGGTGCCGTTGACTTTACTCCTCACCCCTCACCCCTAACTCCTCACCCGTCATGCACACCACCCTCGTTTCCGCCGAACTGCTGGCGCAACATCTCGACGCCCCGAACTGGATTGTCTTCGACTGCCGCTTCACCCTCACCGATCCCGATGCGGGGCTGCGTGCCTACCGGCACGGCCATATCCCCGGCGCCCGCTACGCACATCTGGATAACGATCTTTCTTCTCCAGTGACGCCGGCCAGCGGACGCCATCCCTTGCCCGACCCGCAACTTCTTGCGGAAAAACTGGGGCAATGGGGCGTCGATGCCACCAAACAGATCGTGGTGTATGACGACAGTTTCGGATCGATGGCGGTCAGGATGTGGTGGCTGCTGCGCTGGCTCGGCCACGATGCCGTTGCCCTGCTGGATGGCGGACTGCCTGGCTGGATGCGGCAGAAGCTGCCGGTTAATGCGGATATTCCGCAAACAATTCCGACCCGATTCATTTCCCATTTGCAAAACACCCTATGGGTCGATGCCGCCGAAATTGAACAGGCCCGCCAGGATAAAAACCGGCTGGTGCTCGATGCTCGCCCCGAAGATCGCTTCAGCGGCGAGCGGGAACCGCTGGACAAGATTGCCGGCCATATTCCGGGCTCCATCAACTGGACTTTCGAGGAAAACATCGATTTCGACGGCACCTATCTGCCAGCCGAAGAACTGCGCGATGCCTACCTCAACCTGCTGCATGGCGTTGCGCCGGAGCAGGCCATCCACACTTGCGGCTCCGGCGTCACCGCCTGCCACAACATTCTCGCCATGGAAATCGCCGGCCTACCGGGCAGCAAGCTGTACCCGGGATCATGGAGCGAATGGATCGCCGATCCGACTCGCCCGATCGCCACCGGGGAATAAACAATGAAGCCGATACGGGTAAAAACCAACTGGTTCAAGGACGGCGGCCAACCCAGAGACCCCGGCGAAACAGCGTCGGTGCTGGCTCTGACCCTGTGGAAACTGGCGGACAGGTTCACCGAGAATTTATCCAAGGCGGATTACGACATCGTCACCCCCCAGCGCGGATTCCTGCTGATGGCGGAGTTCCTCGCCTTCGAAGTTCAGCACGTCGACCGCCTAGCCTACAACCGCATCGACGATGCGTCGCGGGCCGCATTGATCCAGGCTCTGGCCAAGCGCCTGGCCGAGTTCATGGAAATCAACATCCGCGAGATCGTGCCGGAAGACGACGAAGAGTACGATTACCAAGCCGGCTTCATCGACCTGCTCAACCGTCGTTTGGTGGATTACGCTACCTTCGACCTGGTTGACGAAAAACCCACCTTCGCCACTCTGCGCTACCTCGGCAACTATATCCGCGACGTCATGGGCAAGAACGACCAGCCTTGGATTATCGACCAGATCATGGAAATCGAATCGCCGGCGGCGGTCGAAACCATCCAGAAAACCATACGCGGACTGCTCGAAACGGAATAGGGCGCCCCTGAATTTTCAGAAGCGCCCTGTTTAATCAGCCAATCACTGCCTCTCAGCTCGGATCGTGATACTGCCCTTCCAGTAATTTGGCCTGCGCGGCAGCAAGGCGCGCGATTGGCACCCGTGGGCCGGAACAGGATACGTAGTTCAGGCCGATGTGGTGGCAGAAACTGATCGAACCGGGATGTCCGCCATGTTCGCCGCAGATGCCGATCTTCAGGTCGGAACGGGTCTGGCGCCCTCTTTCCACCGCGATCTTCATCAACTGCCCCACCCCTTTTATGTCCAGCACCTCGAACGGATTGTCCTCCAGGATACCGGCCTTCATGTAATCCGGCAGGAATTTGTTCTCGGCGTCCTCGCGCGAAAACGAGAACGTCGCCTGGGTCAGGTCATTGGTGCCGAACGAGAAGAACTCGGCGGTTTCCGCAAGACGGGCGGCGCGAACGCAGGCGCGCACCACTTCGATCATGCTGCCGAACTTGAAGTTGAGGTTGATCTTGTACTTGGCCTCCACTTCTTCGCGGATCGCCTCGACATAACCATGGATATGCTTCAACTCTTCCACTGTCGCCAATTGCGGCACCATGATCTCGGGGGAGACCGTAATGCCCGCCTGCGCACACTCTGCTGCCGCTTCCAGAATGGCGCGAATCTGCATTGAATAAATTTCAGGGTAGGTGATGCCGAGGCGCACACCGCGATGCCCCAGCATGGGGTTCACTTCGGAGAGCGCACGCACCTTGTGCAGCACTTTCTCCTTTTTGACGATGACATCGTCTTCCAGGTGGAAATCCTTGAACTCCGTCAACCCAACCATCAACTTGTCCAGCCCGCTGGAATACTGCTGATAAAGTTTCGGGTTGAGCAGTTTCAGGGTTTCCGGCAACTCTTCCAAGCCGTTGATGGTGTCGCGCAAATGGTGCAAGTGGGATATTTCAACTTCGAGCTGCGCAGCACTGGGCAAGAACTCGTGCAACGGCGGATCGAGCAGGCGCACCGTCACCGGCAGACCGGCCATGGCCTTGAAAATTCCCTTGAAATCGTCGCGCTGGATCGGGAACAACCGGTCAAGCGCAGACTGGCGCTCATCCGGGGTGTCCGCCAGGATCATGTCCTGCACGATGGGCAAGCGGTCGGTGGCGTTGAACATGCGCTCGGTGCGGCACAGGCCGATCCCCATGGCGCCAAAACCGCGCGCACGCTGGGCATCCTTGGGAGTATCCGCATTGGCCATCACTTTCAGGCGCGACGTATCGTCCGCCCACGCCAGCAATGTCTCCAGATCCTCGGAAAATTCCGGCTCTACGGTCGGCACCGTACCAGCGTAGACTTTGCCGGTGCTGCCGTCGATGGTGAGGATGTCGCCCTCGTGCAGGGTCATGCTGCCCACCATGGCACGCTTGGCATTCACGTCCACATGGATATGCTCGCAGCCCGATACGCAAGGCTTGCCCATGCCGCGAGCAACCACGGCAGCGTGTGAAGTCTTGCCGCCGCGCGAAGTCAGAATGCCCTGTGCGGCAAAGAAACCGTGGATATCCTCCGGCTTGGTTTCCTCGCGCACCAGAATGATTTTTTCGCCGGCACGACCGCGCGTTTCGGCGCTATCCGCATCGAATACAATCAGCCCGGAAGCCGCGCCAGGAGAGGCCGGCAGCCCAGTAGCCAAAGGATGGCCCTTGAAATCGGGAGAAAGCTGCGGCACCAGAAGCTGCTCCAGCACGATAGGCTGAACGCGCAACAAGGCCTGCTCCCTGGTAATCAACCCCTCATTGAACATTTCCACTGAGGTGCGCACCATGGCATGGGCATTCATCTTGCCATTGCGGGTCTGCAGGCAATAGAGATGGCCTTTCTCGATGGTGAATTCGAAATCCTGCACTTCGTGGTAATGCTGTTCCAGACGATTGTGCAGCTCCAGCAGTTGCCGGTAGATTTCCGGCATTTCTTCCGCCATATCAGCTATCGGCTTGGGCGTGCGAATGCCGGCCACCACATCCTCGCCCTGGGCATTGGTCAAATATTCGCCGAAAATCTGGTTTTCGCCGGTGCCCGGATTGCGGGTAAAACCGACGCCGGTGCCGGAATCGTTGCCCATGTTGCCGAATACCATGGTGCAAATATTGACGGCGGTGCCGCTGGCCATTTCCTTGGTAATCTTGAATTCGCGGCGATAATCCACGGCCCGCTTGCCCGACCAGGAACGGAACACCGCCTGAACGGCGATTTCCAGTTGCTCATAAACATCCTGCGGAAAAGGCTTGCCGGTATGCTTTTGCACCACAAACAGGAATTCGGCGGCAAGTTCCTTGAGATTTTCGGCAGTCAGATCCACATCCTGCGTGACGCCTGCCGCCGCTTTCATGGCAACCATTTTTTCGTCAAATGCTTCATCCGGCACGCCAAGCGCAATCTTGCCGTACAACTGGATGAAACGACGATAGGTATCGTAGCCGAAGCGTGGGTCGCCAGTCAGCTTGATCAGGCCCTGCAAGGTGTCGTCATTCAGGCCGAGGTTGAGAATGGTGTCCATCATGCCCGGCATCGACATCGCCGAGCCGGAGCGCACCGATACCAGCAACGGATTGGCGGCGCCACCGAAACCCTTGCCGGTTTTCTTTTCCAGCGCCGTGATATGCGTCTTGATCTCATCCATCAAGCCTGGCGGCAGATGGTTTTTGTCCAGATAAGCAAGGCAGGCATCGGTGGTAATCACAAAACCCGGGGGGACATCCAAGCCGATCTGCGTCATCTCGCATAGATTGGCGCCCTTGCCGCCCAGCAACATTTTGTTTTTGCCGTCGCCCTCTTCGAAAGCATAGACGTATTTCTTCTTGCTCATAGTGATGCCCCTGTTTTTTCTTGATGGATGAAAACCAATTAAATCATAGCACGAGCGTAATAAAAAAAGCGCCCTGCAAAATCGCAGCGGCGCATTTTTATCACGACTATCGGCACATAAAAGCGGGAAATACGCCAAAATTTCTCAGGCATATACCTTATTAATCAATTTATTACACAGAAAAAACCCATGGCAACAAAATACACCAATCATGCAACTCATTTATATGACACATCTGTTAAAAAACAACAAAACGCGCCTTTAACAGTCCCTTATTTCTGGATTGGGGGTGCGCCGATCCTTTCAACCTTCATATTGACCGGCTTGCCCTTGCGCGCACGTCTGGCGATATCAAACTGTGGCGCTTCCTCAATCGCCTTGCCTCTCCTGACACCCGCCAGAATCAGCACGTCGGAAAACACGCCGACCAGCTTCAGGCTATCCTGCCCATCCAGCCCCATCAGGATAACGCCACGCCCCTTGGCCAGCTCCTTGGCTTCGTCCAGCGGAAAAACCAGCAGTTTATCGCTGGCCGACACGCAAGCCACATAGCGCGCACCCTCGGCAATTCTGGCCAGAGGCAGCACTTTCTCGCCGGCTTCCAGCGTCATCAACAGTTTGCCGGCCTTCTGGCGCGAAACCATGTCCGCGATCATGATCACGAAACCGTAGCCGCCTGAGTTCGACAGCAGCAACTTATCTGCCGCCTGTCCGACCAGGGCGCTGACAATGTTTGTTCCGGGTTGCAAGCCGATCACCGAACCGGCCGGCACGCCATCGCCCTTGCCGCCCGGAATCTGCGAAGCGGTAATGGTGTAAGCGCGGCCATCCGAAGCGAGCAGGATGACCGGATCGGGCGAGCGGCACTCGATCGAGGCGAACAGCCGGTCGCCTTCCTTGAAGGAAAGCGCCGCAAGGTCGATGCCATGACCCTGGCGCTGCCGCAGCCAGCCCTTCTCCGACAGGATGATGGTCACCGGCTCGTCGAGCACCGCGGCATCGGAGAGAGATGCGCGTTTTTCCGACTGAATCAGCGTGCGCCGGTCATCGCCGAACTTCTTGGCATCCTCGCGGATTTCGCGGGCGACCAGGCTCTTCATCCTCGCCGGACTGGCCAGCAAGGCTTCCAGCTTGGTGCGTTCCTTCACCAGCTCGTCGATTTCCTGCTTGATCTTGATGCCTTCCAGCCTTGAAAGCTGGCGCAGGCGAATTTCGAGGATGTCGTCAGCCTGTCGCTCGGAAAGCGCGAAGCGCGACATCAGCGCCGGCTTGGGCTCGTCGGATTCGCGGATCAGATGGATCACCTCGTCGATATTCAGGAAGACGATATGCCGGCCTTCCAGGATATGAACGCGGTCGTTGACCTTACTGAGACGGTAACCCAGGCGTTTTTCGACCGTCGCCAGACGGAACTGACACCACTCCGACAGAATCGTGAACAGCGACTTCTGCATCGGGTTTCCGTCCAGACCCACCTGAACCAGATTGAACGACACCGTGGTTTCCAGGCTGGTGTAAGCCATCAGGGTGCGGGCGAATTCATCGCGGTCGATACGCGAACTTTTCGGCCCGAACACGATGCGCACCGACTGCTCCTTGTCGGATTCGTCGCGCGCCGTCTCCAGCAAGGAAAGCAGCAAGGTCTTGGTTTGCGCCTGCGACTGGTCGATGGCCTTTTTGCCCACCTTGGGCTGGGGATTGGTCAGCGTCTCGATCTCGGAAAGCACCTTGGCTGCCGACGCACCCGGCGGCAACTCGGTAATCACCAGTTGCCACTGGCCGCGCGCCATCTCCTCAAAGACATAGCGAGCGCGCACCGCGATGGTTCCGCGCCCTGTGACATAAGCATTGCGGATTTCCTGCTCGCTGGAGAGGATTTGCCCGCCGCCCGGAAAATCCGGCCCGGGGATCATCTCCAGCATCTGCGCCTCGCTGAACGAGGACGACTCGACCATGCAGGCCGCCACCTCGCAGACCTCGCGCAAATTATGCGGCGGCACTTCGGTGGCAATGCCGACGCCGATGCCGGACGCGCCGTTGAGCAACAGGAAGGGCAGACGCGCCGGCAGCACCGTGGGTTCCTCGAAGGAACCGTCGTAATTCTGCCGGAAGTCGACCGTGCCCTGATCCAGTTCGCCCAGCAACAGCTGCGCGATTGGCGTCAGCCTGACTTCGGTATAACGCATTGCCGCCGCCGAGTCGCCGTCCAGGCTACCGAAGTTGCCTTGACCGTCGATCAGCGGATAGCGCAGCGAGAAATCCTGCGCCATGCGCACTGCGGCCTCGTAGACCGCGCTGTCGCCGTGGGGGTGATATTTACCGATCACGTCGCCGACGATGCGCGCCGATTTCTTGTGCGGCTTGTCCCATTCGTTGCCCATCTCGCGCATCGCATAGAGGATGCGCCGCTGCACCGGTTTCTGGCCGTCGCGCACATCCGGGATGGCGCGCGATTTCGACACCGCCATCGCATAGGCCAGATAAGCGGCCTTGGCATAGGCGGCCAGCTCGTCCTCGGGTTCCCCGCTTGCCGCTTCGCCCGGCAGACCGGGCGTCGCCGGCGGCAGCGCCTGCTCGTCCAGAAACACTCCGGTTTCCTCCTCCGGCAATGCCTCCAGTTGCTCGAACAGGTCGGGCGTAAAATTATCGATTTCATCCTTCATCACTCGTCAGCCTCCACCAGATGGCCCGCCTCTTCCATCCAGGCTCGCCTCGAAGCGGCCTCGGATTTTGCCATCAGCTTGTTGAATACTTCCCGGACATAGCCGGTAAAATCGTTGGTGCGCAAGGTCAGCAAACGACGAGCGTCGGGGTTCAAGGTGGTTTCCCACAACTGCACCGGGTTCATTTCGCCCAAGCCCTTGAAGCGCGACACCTGCCACGAAGCCTCGCGCACCTTGTCGGCGCGCAGCCGGTCGAGAGTGCCTTCCAGTTCGCCGTCGTCGAGACAATAAAATTTGCGCGCCGGCTTGTTCTTGCCCTGTGCCGGCACGTCCACCCGATACAACGGCGGTTGCGCGACACACACCCGTCCATCGCGCACCAGAGCGGGAAAGTGGCGGTAGAACAGGGTCAGCAGCAACACCTGGATATGGCTGCCGTCGACGTCGGCATCGGCCAGGATGATGACGCGGGCGTAGCGCAGGTTGGACATGTCCGGCGTATCGTCCGGCCCGTGCGGGTCGACGCCGAGCGCCACGGCGATGTTGTGGATTTCGTTGTTGGCGAAGATACGGTCAGCCTCGTGCTCCCAGGTATTCAGTACCTTGCCGCGCAGCGGCAGAATGGCCTGGGTATCCTTGTTGCGGCCCTGCTTGGCGGAGCCGCCGGCGGAATCGCCTTCGACCAGGAACAACTCGCGTTCTTCCAGGTTGTCGGACTGGCAATCGGCCAGTTTGCCCGGCAGCACGGCGACGCCGGAGGACTTGCGCCGCTCGATCTTCTGCCCGGCGCGCTGGCGCGTCTGTGCCGCCCGGATCGAGAATTCGGCGATCTTCCTGGCCTGTTCCTGATGCTCGTTGAGCCACAGTTCAAGCGGGTCGCGCACCATGGCGGTCACCAGCCGCAGCGCATCCCGCGACGACAGCCGTTCCTTGGTCTGGCCCTGGAACTGCGGATCGAGCATCTTGGTTGAAAGCACGAACGAGATGCGGCTGAACACGTCGTCGGCGGTAAGCTTGACGCCCTTCGGCAGCAGGCTGTGGTGCTCGATATAGCTCTTCACCGCGTTAAAAATGCCATCGCGCAGACCGGCTTCATGGGTGCCGCCGGAGGGCGTGTGGATCAGGTTGACGTAGGATTCGCGCACGATCGGGCCGTCCTCGGTCCAAGCCACCACCCATTCCGCGCCCTCGCCTTCGGCGAAGGTGTCGTGCGAGGCCGGCGCATACTTGGAAAACTTCCAGAACAGGCCGTCGATCAGGTATTCCGACAATTGCGACTTGAGATAATCGGACAGCCCGTCCTGGTAAATCCACTCCTTTTCGTCCTTGGTCAGCCCGTTCTTGTCTTCGATTTCCAGCCGCACCCGCACGCCGGGCAGCAGCACCGCCTTGGCCTTCAGCACCCGTTCCAGTTGCTGCGGCGGAATCTCGGCGCTGTCGAAATACTGCGCGTCCGGCCACACCCGCACCGACGTGCCGGAAGCGCGCTTGGGCGCGCTGCTGACCAGCGCCAGCGGCTCGACCACATCGCCGCCGGTGAACGCCATGCGATGCACGCCGCCATCCCGCGTTACCGTCACTTCAAGCCGGTTCGACAGCGCATTGGTGACGGAAACACCGACGCCGTGCAGCCCGCCGGAAAACTGGTAAGCGCCGCCGGCTTTCTTGTCGAACTTGCCGCCCGCGTGCAGCCTTGTATAAACCACCTCGACCGTGGATACGCCTTCTTCGGGATGGATGCCGACCGGGATGCCGCGACCATCGTCGGTGACTGAAACGGAACCATCGCCATGCAATCGTACCGTAATGATTTTCGCGAAGCCGGCCAGCGCTTCGTCGGCGGAGTTGTCCACCACTTCGGTAATGATATGCAGCGGGTTGTCGGTGCGCGTATACATCCCCGGCCGCTGCTTTACCGGCTCCAGTCCGCGCAGGACGCGGATGGAGGAATCCGAATAGGTTTCTTTCATGACTGCTGTTTGATCCTGTTGCGATTCTGAAAAGTAGCCCTAATATAACAAGTAAACCCCTGCCGAACAAAACTCAAGGGAGAATGAATGATGACATGCCATGACAAAGATTTTTGCAAACCGGGCAAGGGCGAATTGAAAAAGGCGCTCAATCCCGAGCAGTATCAGGTTACCCAGGAAAACGGCACGGAATCGGCGTTCCGCAACGCTTACTGGGATAACAAGAAAGTGGGCATCTACGTCGATGTAGTTTCCGACGAGCCACTGTTCAGTTCTCTCGACAAATTCGATTCCGGCACCGGTTGGCCCAGCTTTAGCCGACCGATCACGCCCGCCAATCTCGATTTACGCGAAGACCGCACGCATTTCATGACGCGCACCGAAGTTCGCAGCAAGCTGGGCGACTCGCACCTCGGACACCTCTTCGATGATGGCCCGGCACCCGGCGGCATGCGCTACTGCATCAACTCGGCATCCCTGCGCTTCATTCCGAAAGAAGACATGGAGAAGGAAGGCTACGGCGAATTCTGCCGGCTATTCGAAAAGGAATAAAGCCACATCCGCCACATGCCGGAATCGCATCCCAGCCATACGTCTTCCCGGTTTAAAGTCTGAAGCGGGCTACTTCGCTCTGCAAGGAATGCGTCATGGACTGAATACCGTGACATGCCTGGGCCGTTTGCCCGATGGTCTCGCTGCTTTCGCGAGCCATTTGTGCGATCCGTTCAATCTGGGCGGCAACCGTGCTGGTTGTTTCGCTCTCCTCACGGGTGGCATGCGCGACTTGCTGGATCATTTCCACCACATGTTTCACACCGACCGTGATCTGATCGATAGCCTCGTCGGCCAGGTGCGCCATCGCAACACCCTGCTCAACCTGCTCGCCGCCTCTTTCCATGGTGGAAACCGCACTGGAAATTTCAGACTGAATCGCGCCGATCATGATCGATATCTCTGAAGTGGCGCTGGTGGTTCGCTCGGCCAGTTTGCGCACTTCGTCCGCCACCACCGCAAATCCGCGCCCCTGTTCACCCGCACGTGCCGCTTCGATGGCCGCATTCAACGCCAGCAGGTTGGTCTGATCGGCGATATCCTTGATCACTTTGACGATCTGCCCGATCTGGTCGGAATGACTGCTGAGGGAACCCATCATCGCTGCGGATTCGCTCACCGTGACAGATATTGCCTGGATGCCTTCAACAGCGGCATTCACGACACTGTGCCCCTTGTCGGCCATAGTGCTGGCGCCATCGGCCGCCACTGAAATCGACTGGACCTTCTCGGCAACCTCCCTGACCATCGTGTTCAGCCCCTCGATTGCCGCCGCCACGCTGGTTGCCTGCTCCATCTGGCTATTGGCAAGGGAAGAAATTTGTTCCGCTGTGCTGGATTGCGTTTCGGCAGCGCAGGTGACCTGATCGGTCGAATTGCGGATTGCGCCGATAATGGAAGAAAAATCCCCGGCCATCTTGTTGAACGCCTGGGCGACCTCGCCCAACTCGTCCTCGGTCATCAGATTCGCGCGTGCGGTCAGATCGCCGTCGGACAGCTTCTTTGCCGCATCCGCCAGAATGGAAACGCCGCGGCTTACCGATCGGGTAATGACAAAACCGATCAATATGGTCAGCAACAATCCCACGACAATACTCGCGACAGAGACCATCCGAATGGTTTTGCCGATCGCCAGAGCACGCTCGTATTCGTTTTTAGCAGCATCCACCCGATATTTGATCAGCGCGTCGATGCCATCCGAAGCCTTCGCATAAGCCGGATCCAGAACATCCTTGCGCAGCTTATCAGCTTCGGCAAATTTCTCGGCCTGCAGCAAGTCGATGGTGGGCATAACGCCGTTACGCCCGAAATTCATGCGCTCTTTCGTGAAGTCATCCAGCAGTTTCTTTTCTTCCGCCGACATCCGCCGTGCTTTATAAGATTTCAGGATATTTTCTATCGCAAAAATATTCCCGCTCACCTTATCGGCATGGGCCATAATTTCAAATCCATCCGTTTCCTGACGTGCAGAAAGCAGCTCGGTGCGGATCTTCATTTGATTGTTGCGCATCTCGTTGAGCTGGTTGATCGCCAGCAGACTATCGTTATAAACGCTCAACAAGGCATCATTGGAATTATTGATTCCGATCAGCCCCGTCAGCCCGATCCCGCCAAGAAGAACGGATACGAAAATAATCAGAACGGTCAGCTTGGTTCGAATTTTCATGTTGCTCAAATCATTCATGGCGCCCTCCTCCAGGAGTTTTTTCTATCCCTGGCAGAAAATAGCCGGGATTTTATTTGAAATTGGTATTGCGGCATTTTAGAGAACTTGTCGAGCCCGAAAAAATCGAATACGCTCGACAAGCTCTCCCAGAAGCTGAACCAGATGGTAAACCGAGTCAGCCTCTCTTTACCAGTCCGGCTGTGACATTGTTTGCGGTTGACTGGACATCTCTCACCTCGTCGGGACTACAATAACCCCTTTCATTTCGAATGGCCGCAGTGAATCCTCCCACTCCCCCTTATCAAGATCTCACACCCGACCTCATCCTCAATGCAGTGGAAAGCACGGGACTGTGCTGCGACGGTCGCCTGCTCGCGCTCAACAGCTATGAGAATCGGGTTTACCAAATCGGCATCGAGGACAGCGCGCCGGTCATCGCCAAATTCTACCGACCGCTGCGCTGGACTGATGCAGCCATCCTCGAGGAACACCGCTTCACGCTGGAACTCGCCGAGCGGGAGATTCCCGTCGTGGCGCCCCTGATTGACAAAGGCGGGAGCACCCTGCACCAGTTCGAAGGCTTCCGTTTCACGATCTCCCCGCGCCAACCGGGACGCGCACCTGAACTGGACAACCCCGACACGCTGGAATGGATGGGGCGATTCATCGGCAGAATTCATGCGGTAGGCGCCATCAAGCCCTTTGTCCACCGCCCCGCCCTGACCATCGAAAATTTCGGCGTGATGCCGTCACAACACGTCCTGGCCAACGGCTTCATCCCGCCCGACCTGGAAGCCGCCTACAGCAGCATCGTCGATGACGTGCTGAAACGGGTGCGAAGCGCCTTTGCGCAGGCCGGATCCGTCGCCATGATCCGGCTGCACGGCGACTGCCATCCCGGCAACGTGCTGTGGTCGGACAGCGGCCCGCACTTCGTCGATTTCGACGACTGCCGCATGGGGCCTGCCATGCAGGACATCTGGATGTTGCTATCGGGAGATCGCGCCGCGATGACCCTGCAACTTTCCCACTTCATGGACGGCTACCGTGAATTCCATGATTTCAACCCGCGCGAATTGCTGCTGATGGAGGCGCTACGCACTCTGCGCATGATCCATTACAGCGGCTGGCTAGCCCTGCGCTGGAGCGACCCCGCCTTCCCCGCCAACTTCCCCTGGTTCAACACCCAACACTACTGGCAGGATCAGATCCTCGCGCTCAGGGAACAGGCTGCTTTGATGGATGAACCCCCACTGATGCTGGGTCAGTGAGTTAAATACGGGATAACTGCCATGGTATGATTCATGACAATCATCATCAGAAGCCCCCATTGAACCCGGCCCGGCATACAGGATAATCATGGACATCAATTCCCCCGCGCAAACCTTACCCTCGCCAAATGCACTGCGCCCAAAAATGGCCGGGCTGCTACTGATACTTGCCATTACTCTGGTTTACGGACGGTTTTTCTATAATCCGCCGGTATTTGACGATCTTAACGTTCTGACCAACAGGCAACTTCTGCAAGGCTATGGCCACTCGTTTTTCACGTTCACCCTGAGATGGTTTCCCTACGCCACCTTTGGCTGGGTACATAATCTTGCCGGCATGAACTTTGTCTGGCACCGGCTGGTCAATTTGCTGTTCCATGCCGCAACCGTATTGGCGCTATACCGTTTTCTGGCATTGCTGTTTAAAACCACCCTTAAAGAGTGGGGGACCGACCGCCTCGCATTCTGGGGCGCGATGATTTTTGCAGTGCACCCGGTCGCAGTTTACGCGGCTGGTTACCTAATCGAACGCAGCATCGTCATGGCAACGCTGTTTTCCATTCTCGCCCTGCATGCCTTCCTTAAAGGCTTAACCGATGGCAAGCGACGCTGGCTTTATTTTTCCACCCTATTCTATTTTCTGGCGGTTTTTTCCAAGGAGCACGCCGTCATGCTGCCTGCCGCCATCGCGGCGATGACATTGCTGGTGCGCCGACCTTCCCTTGCGCTGCTACGCGAGATGGCGGCGCCGCTCGCAGTGTTTTTCGCGATTGCCCTTCTGATCGTATTGAAAGCCAAAGGCGTGCTGGGGCAGCCGTACGAACCCTTCGCGGCGGGGATGCTGGCCGCCGTGGCCGAAAACCATGCCGGATTCAACATTGAGCATGCCTACCCCCTCAGCATTCTTATGGAAGGACTGTTGTTCTTCAAATACCTCGGGCTCTGGCTGCTGCCCTATGTCGGCTGGATGTCGATCGACTTGCGCGCGGAATTCCCCAGCGGCCTCTTCTCCTGGCCCTATACCTTCGGCTTCCTGGCCTTTGCCGCCTATCCCTTCCTCGCACTGAAGTTGCTGCTGCGGGGCGAGAGATCCGGCTTGGCGGGCTTTGCCCTGCTGTTCCCCTGGCTGATGTTTCTTACCGAACTCACCACCATCCGCATTCAGGAACCGATCGTGCTGTATCGCAGCTATTTGTGGATGCTGACCTTGCCGGCCTTGTTGCCGGTTGTCGCCGGCAAGCTCGCGCCACGCCGGGAAAATATCGTGCTGGCCATCGTGGCGTTGGTACTGGCGGCCTCCGCATGGAACCGGCTGGAAACTTTCTCTAATGATTTGCTGTTATGGAACGACGCGGTGACCAAGTACCCCAACGACAAGGTTCCCGGCGCAGAAAGAGGTTATGTCAACCGCGGCGTAGCTTGCATAAGATACCGTCTCTATAATATCGCTTTCGCCGATTTCGACAGGGCAATCGCGATTAACCCAAAAGCTTCCGTTGCCTATTCTGATCGCGCAATGGCGAATCTCAACCTGTCGCGCTTCCAGGAGGCGCTAGACGATGCAAGCAAAGCGATTGAACTCGATCCGAAATATGCCAGCCCCTATTCCAACCGGGGAATCGCCAAAAGCCGTTTGGGCCAGCTTCGGGAGGCGCTTGCGGATCACGATCAAGCGATCATCCTTGACCCCGACAATTCGCAGATGCGCACCAACCGGGGCGTTGCACGCATGGCGGCGGGCGATGCCGCCGGCGCATTAAAGGATTTCGAACAGGCGGTGGCACTGAACCCGTATAACCACAATGCCGCATTCAACCGCGACTTGGTGCGAAAAAAAATGGGCGCCGGAGAGGCGCCCATCAAGAAAACTCCCTGAAAATTACAGTTGCCGGCACAAAACAATGTAACCCGCAGTGCCATATGCGGCAACAATAGGAGAGGCGTTAACCATAGTTTCGTTAAGAGTTCCCAAGCCTGCCCCGGCCGCTGTAAGGAGGCCTTTCACGGTGCCAGAGGTGGAAATGCCATCGTCAATCGCGGTATCAACAAGTTGCGCAAATTTCGCCGGCACCGAGGTGCAAACGGTATCGCCTGAAAGGCCCGTAGTGACCGAGCCATTTACCACCCCAAGGTATCCGCCCAGTCCGTTGACGCCAGGGATCAGGCTATTGGGATCGCCGATCAACATCCCCTCGGTGCGGGTCGACCCCCAGAATCCGCCGAGCGAGGTAGCGATGTAGTCGTCATCCAGCGCCGGGTACACTTTTTTACGGTCATAATAGCCATAATAGGCTGCCGTCACACCGTTCAAGTCGTTGATGATACTTTTGATCTTGGCGTTTTCGATCAGCGACTGGCCTTTCAGTACGCCACCGATCAGCAGGCCGATGATCACCATCACGATAGCGATTTCAATCAGGGTAAAACCGAACTGCCTGTTCTTCATCTCCGGACTCTCCTGAGTAAATTTAGAGCGGCCAAATAAAAAACTGCCGATGAATATCGACTAGCCGCATCGTTGCAATACTAGACACCTTTGCCGATGATGGCAAGACGCCCAAAACCAAGCAAACCACGACTTATCAGAGAGCAATATAAAAAATGGGCGCCCATTGGGCGCCCATTAGCATAACAAAACAACAGATTTAAAGTTCCATGCACACGATCACGTAACCCGCAGTGCCATAGAAGGAGGTAATTGCTGAGGCGCCAACCAAATTCTCGTTAAGAGTTCCGGCCCCCGTAACCGCCAGAGAGACGCCTCTCATGGAACCAGAGGTGGAAATGCCATCGTCAATCGAGGTATCGACAAGTTGCGCAAATTTTGACGGCAGCGAAGTGCAAGCGGCAACTCCAGAGACGCCGATAGTTGTTGCGCCATTTACCACCCCAATGAATCCGCCCAGTGCGTTGGAGCCTGGAACCGTACTGTTGGCATCGCCGGTCAATATTCCCTCGGTGCGGGTCGACCCCCAGAATCCGCCAAGTGAAGTAGCAGTGTAGTCGGTATCCACCGCCGGTGCAGCGCGCTTGCGATCCAGATAGGTGTAATAACCTGCCTGTATGCCTTTCAGGTCGCTGACGACGCTTTTGACCTTGGCGTTGTCGATCAGCGCCTGACCTTTCAGTACGCCGCCGATCAGCAGGCCGATAATCACCATCACGATGGCGATTTCAACCAGGGTAAAACCCGATTGCTTTTTCATTTCCAGATTGTTCCTCATTTTCAGATCCTCCGATGGATAAAAATAATCATAAAAAAAATCAAAACCCTTAACGCAACAGCAAACACCAGATCTGCGCCATCAAAAACAACCTGGAAACAGGCAGCCATCGCATTACACGGTGTGACCGTATCATGCCCGCACACCGCATGTCAACTATTTAAATCAACAAATTCAGCCGGTTGCAATTTTGTGCCGTTAATCCACTTCGCTACACTCACATAACTACATGATTAATATAAAAAATCAACAAATGTGGCGCTTGTGACTTGTAGCTTGAACATTTCGCTTTAGTAAGCTGATTTATTTGTGCTTACCGGAATTCGAAACATCCGGGTTACAGGTAACTTATCGGCAATTCGATCCGGGACTTGAGGAACGATGGATGAAAATTCTGTAATTCGAGGAAAATACGAATAATTTCATTATGATACAAAGCAGCATTTATCAAGTGTGTGCAGATACCCACCTTGAAAAATCGCTTTTTCGCGTCCGGGCGGACGCTTGCATTACCCCTGCAACAACCTCATCTCGGCGGCAGCCAGGTCTTCCGGCGCGCCCATCAGAACCACCACATCGCCGGCTTGCAGCAAGGTTTCAGGCTGCGGCTCAAGGGCGCGGATGTTGCGCCGCCGCACAGCCGTCACTCGCACCAGCAAACTGTCCAGATCGAGTTCCGCAAGCGTTTTCCCGACTGCGGCAGAGCCTTCGCCCAAGGCAACGGTATGCAGGCGCGGCTGCACTTTTTCGCTCAATTCGTAGTCCTGATCGGTAACGCCATGAAAGAAACCTCGTAACAGACTGTAGCGCGCCTCCCTGACCTGCCGCACGCGCTTGACCACCCGACCGAACGGTACACCGAGCAGCATCAGGGTATGGGAGGCCAGCATCAGGCTGCCCTCCAGCACCTCCGGCACGATTTCCGTTGCGCCCGCATCGCGCAGTTTTTCCAGGTCAGTATCGTCCAGCGTGCGAACGATCACCGGCAGATCGGGGCGCAACTCATGGGCATGATGCAATACGCGCAGCGATGACTTCGTGTCAGCATAAGTCACTACCAGCGCCTTGGCGCGATTCAGTCCGGCTGCCATCAATACTTCACGCCGACCGGCGTCGCCGAAAACCACGCTTTCGCCGGCCACTGCCGCCGCCCTGACACGCCCGACGTCATGGTCGAGCGCAATGAAAACGATACCCTCCTTCTCCAGAAGTCGCGCCAGATTCTGGCCGCTGCGGCCATAACCGCAAACAATCACATGCTCGCTGCTGGCCGCACTCTTCACCGCGATTTCGTGCACCTCCCTGGCGCGGTTCACCCATTCGCCGCTGCACAGTTTTCGCACCAGGAACTCGCTGTGCTGGATGATAAACGGCGCAACGAGCATTGAGATCAACATCGCCGAAAGACATATCTGCAAGATGCGCTCATCCATCAGATGCACGCCACCGGCCAAGGACAGCAGCACGAAACCGAACTCCCCCCCCTGCGCCAGAGCCAGACCAGTACGAATCGACACAGAAAGTTCGCTGCCAGAAATGCGGCTCAGAATGGCAATCATCACCGCCTTTACCACCACCAGAAATGCCAGCAGCCCCATTACCCAGGCCAGATTGTCCGCTACCGCGCGCAGGTCGAGCAGCATGCCGATGGTAACGAAAAACAGGCCAAGCAGCACGTCGCGAAAAGGCTTGATGTCGGCTTCGACCTGGTAGCGGTATTCGGTTTCGGAGATCAGTATCCCGGCCAGAAAAGCACCCAGCGCCAGCGACAGGCCGGCAAGATCGGTCAGGTAAGCAAGGCCGAGCGTCACCAGCAGCACATTGAGCATGAACAGCTCGGAGGTTTTGTGGCCGGCGACCAGATGCAGCCATGGCCGCAACAGGCGCTGACCGAAAACCAGCAGCACCGACAGCAGCAATGCGGCCTTGAAAAATGCCTCCGCCATTGTCCAGCCCAGGTTGTGATCGCCTGCGGCCAGGGCGGGAATCAGCACCAGCAAAGGCACCACCGCCAGATCCTGGAACAGCAGCACACCGACGATTTCGCGACCGTGGCGGGTATGCAATTCGACTCTCTCGACCAGCAGCTTGCTGACGATGGCGGTGGAGGACATCGCCAGTACGCCGCCCAGCGCCACGCCCACCTGCCAACTCAGACCCAGCGCCATGCTCGCGGCCAGCACCAGCGCCATGGTCAGCAACACCTGCGCACCACCCAACCCGAATACGATGCTCCGCATGGTCTTCAATTGCGGCAAACTGAATTCCAAGCCGATGCTGAACATCAGGAAAACCACGCCGAATTCCGCCAGGTAAGTCGTGTCGTCGCTTTCCGGCACCCATCCCAAGGCATGCGGACCCATCACGATGCCGACCAGCAAGTACGCCAGCAAGGGCGGCAGGCGCAACGAACGAAACAGCGTCACCACCAGCACGGCGGCAGCGAGAAGAACCAGCACCAATTGTAGAGTGTTATGCATACAGCGATAGGCAATAAGGTATGGGGTTTAGTATACTTGCACCGATGAATGAATCCGAATCAACATCCGACCGCAACGCGCTTGATCTGGCTCGCCAGGTGCTCACTATCGAAGCCAGGGCCATCGAAGCGATGATCGACCGGCTGGACGACAAGTTCACCGGCGCCCTTAGACTGATTCTACACTGCACGGGCAGAGTTGTGGTAAGCGGCATGGGCAAATCCGGCCACATCGCGCGCAAGATCGCCTCGACCATGGCCAGCACCGGCACCCCGGCCTTCTTCGTCCATCCTGGCGAGGCCAGCCACGGCGACCTCGGCATGATCACGCCGGGCGACGTGCTGATCGCCCTGTCCAATTCCGGCGAAAGCCCGGAACTCCTGACCATCGTGCCGATCATCAAGCGCAAGGGCGCAAAACTCATCGCCATGACCGGCAACCCGCGTTCCACTTTGGCGCGCGAAGCGGACATCCATCTCGACGCCAGCGTCGCCCAGGAAGCCTGCCCACTGGGACTGGCGCCAACCGCCAGCACCACGGCGGCACTGGCGCTGGGCGACGCGCTGGCGATTGCACTGCTCGATGCGCATGGCTTCGGCGCTGAAGATTTTGCCCTCTCCCACCCCGGCGGGGCGCTGGGCCGACGGTTGCTGGTGCATATCAGCGATCTGATGCATGGCGGCGACGCTTTGCCGAGAGTGCCGGAAACGGCGCTGCTTACCGAAGCATTGCTGGAAATGTCGCGCAAGGGTCTGGGCATGACGGCGGTAGTCGACAACACAGAGCGTCTGATCGGCCTGTTCACCGATGGCGACTTACGCCGCGTCCTGGACAAAACTCTCGACATCCGCACCGCCAAAATTGCCGAAGTAATGACCCGCAATCCGCGCACCATCAGCCCGAACAGGCTGGCCGCAGAAGCCGTGCAGATAATGGAGCAATACAAGATCAACGGCCTGCTGGTGGTCGACGCAGAGAGCCGCCTGGTGGGCGCACTGAACATGCACGACCTGCTGCGGGCAGGTGTGGTTTGAACATGGATACTTTCGAACGCGCAAAAAAGATCCGGCTGGCCATCTTCGATGTGGATGGCGTAATGACCGACGGCAGCCTATACCTGACCGACGGCGGCCAGGAATACAA
The DNA here is from genome assembly GCA_021373185.1 of Betaproteobacteria bacterium. GTDB lineage: Bacteria > Pseudomonadota > Gammaproteobacteria > Burkholderiales > Sulfuricellaceae > Sulfuricella. Next base: position 198,511 of record JAJFTF010000024.1, read on the forward strand.
AGCCTTCAATTCGCTCGACGGCCACGGCATGAAAATGCTGCAACGCTCGGGCGTGGAACTGGCGATCATCACCGGACGCACCTCGCAGGTGGTTGCGCAGCGCGCCGCCAATCTGGGCGTTGCCCACTTGTACCAGGGCGTGGAAGACAAGCTTGCCGCCTTTCACGAACTGCTGGAAAAAACCGGCGGCGATCCGTCCGCATGCGCCTATATGGGCGACGACGTGGTCGATCTGCCGGTAATGCGCCGCTGCGGTTTGGCGGCATGCGTCCCCGCCGCCCCGGCCTTGGTCAAGCAGCACGCTCACTACGTGACCGACCTGCCGGGCGGCGGCGGCGCCGTACGTGAACTGTGCGAACTGATCATGCAGGCGCAGGAAACCTTCGAGGCGCAATTGGCGCCTTACCTGAAATAAACTCCCTGTGACCGGTTTAATACGCGACCGTTTCATGCTCTGGTTTCTGGCTGGCATGGTGTTGTTGGCGATGATGTCATTCTGGCTAAACCAGAAAGTGCAACCGCCGCAGCCGAAGAACGACGGCAGCAGCCGGCACGACCCCGATTACACCGTGGAAAAATTTACCGCCACCCGCTTGGGGCCGAACGGGCTGCCGCAGCACACCCTGATCGCCGCCAGCATGATGCATTACCCGGACGACGACACCACCCACCTCGATCAGCCGCATTTCACCCGCCTCTCGCAGGGAAAACCGTCGATACATATCCGCTCAGGCAATGGCCTGATATCGAAAGACGGCGAGCACGCCTATTTCACCGGCGACGTTCAGGTCACGCGCGAAGCGTACCGGGACAAAAGCGCACTGACGCTCACCACCAGCTACCTGCACGTCATCCCGGACAAGGATATGGCGCTGACCAACAAGTTTGTTACCATTCAGGATGCGCATATCAATGTCACTGGCGTTGGTTTAGAATTGAACAACAAAACCCATGTGATAAAACTGCTTTCGCGCGTCAAGGGCCGTTATGAGAAACGCAAACATTAAATTTTTACCCTTCCTCTGCCTGTGGGCCGTCCTGTCTTTCATGGCAGCGCCTTGGGCGCATGCGGAAAAGGCCGACCGGGACAAGCCCATCAACCTGGAAGCGGACACCGCCACCGTGGACGATGTCAAGAAAGTGAGCATTTACGAAGGCAACGTCGTCCTGACTCAGGGCACGTTGCAGATCCGCGCAAGCAAGCTGGTCATCACCGAAGATGCCGATGGCTTTCAGTTGGGCGTTGCCACCGGCAGCCCCGCCAGCTTCAGGCAAAAGCGCGAAGGCTACGACGAATACATTGAAGGTTACGGCCAGCGCATCGAATACGACCAGAAGAAAGACCTGGTAAAGCTTTTCAGCCAGGCGCGGATGAAGCGAAACAAGGATGAAGTGCACGGCAATTTCATTTCCTATGACGGCAAAACCGAGTTCTTCCAGGTCACCGGCAGCAAGGAAACCGCCACCGCGAGCAACCCGCGCGGTCGAGTGCGCACGGTGATTCAACCGAAGAAGAAAAATGCTGCCTCCGCTCCGGCGCCCTTCATGCTGAAGCCTGCCGACAGCATCGCCAATCCACGGGAAGAATAAATTCAGGAAAGTGCAGATCGGGTTACCGCCTATCCTGCCTGCGTAAATTTATGAGCCAACTCAACGTCAACGGATTAAAAAAACGCTATAAATCACGCTTGGTAGTGAAAAATGTTTCGCTGGAAATCTCCAGTGGCGAGGTAGTCGGCCTGCTCGGCCCGAACGGCGCCGGCAAGACCACCAGCTTTTACATGATGGTAGGATTGGTGCCGCTGGATGGCGGCAGCATCCGCCTGGACGGCAAGGAGCTGAGCCACCTGCCGATCCACCGCCGCTCGCAAATGGGTTTGAGCTATCTGCCCCAGGAAGCCTCGATTTTTCGCAAGCTGACGGTATCCGAAAACATCCGCGCCATCCTGGAACTGCAGGCGCTTGAACCGGGCCAGATCGAGCAGCGCCTGGACGACCTGCTGCAAGACCTGCACATTAGCCACCTGCGCAATAACCCGGCGCTTTCCCTATCGGGCGGCGAACGCCGCCGCGTCGAGATTGCCCGCACCCTGGCTACCCAGCCGCGTTTCATTCTGCTCGACGAGCCATTCGCCGGCGTGGACCCCATTGCCGTGCTGGATATCCAGAAAATCATCCGTTTCCTGACATCGCAGGATATCGGCGTGTTGATTACCGACCACAACGTTCGGGAAACACTGGGGATTTGCGACCGTGCCTACATTATCAACGATGGCGAAGTGCTGGCCAGCGGCAAACCGGATGAAATCGTTTATAATGAAAATGTAAGAAAAGTCTATTTGGGAGAGCATTTCCGGATGTAGCGCGAGAACGCGCTCTCTACTCTTCCGAAGTTTCACCACAAAATGAAGCACAGCCTACAACTAAAACTCTCGCAGCACCTGACCCTGACCCCTCAGTTACAGCAGTCCATTCGCCTGCTGCAACTGTCGACACTGGAAATGGATCAGGAGCTGGATGCGTTCACCCAGGAGAACCCCTTCCTCGAACGGGTGGAAGGCTCCGGCGAGGGCGAGGGAGGCGGCGAAGAAAGTGCGGAAGTCGAAGCGGGAGAAGGCAAGCCGGATGAGTTCATGTTGCAGCCCGCATCCATCAGCAACACCCCCGACGAAGCGCCCGCCGAACCCACCCCTCTCGCCGAAAGCGACTGGGATCAGGACAGTCCCTGGACGGCACACGATGACGAAGACGATAGCGACGACTACTCTTCGCACCGGGCCGAAGCGGTAGACCTGCGCAACCATCTCAACCAGCAGTTGGGGGTAACGCAGCTATCCGAGCACGACAAAAGAATTGTCGCCTTGCTGATCGATGTGCTTAACGAGGACGGCTACCTCACTCAGGATCTGGATGAATTCGCCGCCATTCTGCCGCCGGAACTGGAAATCGAACCGATCGAGCTTTCCACCGCGCTGCGCCACCTGCAAAATCTCGATCCGCCCGGCGTTGGCGCCCGCAACCTGGGAGAGTGCTTGGCACTGCAACTTGAAATCCTGCCGCCCGACACCCCTTACCTTGAGCCTGCGCTGGCCATTGCAAAACATCACCTCAGCCTGCTTGCCTCGCGCGATTTCGCCAAACTGAAAAAACTGCTGCGCTGCGACGACGACGAACTGCGCGCCGCCCAGAGCCTGATCACCAGCCTCAACCCGCGTCCCGGCGCCGCCTTTGCCAACCTCGATACCCGCTACATCCAGCACGATGTCGATGTGCAGAAAATCAAGGGCCACTGGGTCGCCAGCCTGAATACGGACGTCATGCCCCGACTTCGCATCAACCGCATGTACGCCGACATTCTGCGGCGCAACCGGGACAGCGGCAGCCAGCACCTTTCGAGCCAGATGCAGGAAGCCCGCTGGATGATCAAGAACATCCAGCAGCGCTTCGACACCATCCTGCGAGTATCCCAGGCCATCGTCGACCGTCAGCGGAATTTTCTCGAACACGGCGCAGTCGCCATGCGCCCCTTGGTGCTGCGCGAGATCGCGGAAGCCGTCGGCTTGCATGAATCGACCATTTCGCGCGTCACCACGCAAAAATACATGCGCACGCCGCGCGGAATTTTCGAGCTCAAATATTTTTTCGGCAGTTCCTGCGCCACGGAAACCGGCGGCGCGTGCTCATCCACCGCCATCCGCGCACTGATCAAACAACTGGTCGCTGCGGAAACCCCGCAAAAACCGCTTTCCGACAGCCAGATCGCAGATATTCTGGCAAAACAGGGCATCGTTGTCGCCCGCCGCACCGTAGCAAAGTATCGCGAGTCCATGCAAATTCCCGCGGTCAGTTTCCGCAAAACCCTTTAACCAACCCGAAGGAGCCTCAAATGAACCTCAACGTTACCGGACACCACGTCGAAGTAACTCCCGCCATCCGCGATTACGTTACCGACAAGCTCGGTCGGATTACCCGCCATTTCGACCACGTGATTGACGTCAACGTCATTCTCTCCGTCGACAAGCTGGTACAGAAAGCCGAAATCAACGTCCACGTCAGCGGCAAGGACATTTTCGTGAAATCCGAAGACGCCGACATGTACGCCGCCATCGACAGTCTGGTCGACAAGCTCGACCGCCAAGTCGTCAAGCACAAGGAAATGCACGGTGGGCCGACTCGCGGCAGCGGCGGCAAACACCAGCCGATCGCCGAATAATGTGCGCAGGCGGTGGCATCCACAGATGCCGCCGTACCGCGTAGAATTGATATGCAAGCAAACAATTTTTCTGCGCAGTCGTTGGCATGAAATCTGAATTTCAGGGGTGTTCATGGGCCTGATCGCCGAAATACTGCCTCCCGGCAACATTCTCTGCGGCCTCGACGTGGCCGACAGGTCACGCCTGTTCGAAGCGGTCGGGCTGCTGTTCGAAAACAACCAGCAGTTGCCGCGCAAAAAAACCTTCGACAGCCTCATCGCACGCGAAAAGCTGTGCTCCACCGGACTAGGGCAAGGCATTGCCATCCCGCATGGCCGCATCAAAGGGCTGCACGCGGCAACCGGCGCCTTCATCCAGTTGAAAACGCCGATCCCGTTCGACGCGCCGGACAGCCTGCCTGTCGATCTGCTGTTCATCCTGCTGGTGCCGGCGCAAGCCACCGATCTGCACCTGCAAATTCTCGGCGAGCTGGCGCAGATGTTCAGCGACCGCAAGTTGCGCGAGCAGTTGCAGGCCTGCCGCGATCCTGCGGAAATCCATCGACTGCTGACTGGCGATTACTGACAGGAAAGTCATGCCACAAACACAAATCAGCGTTAAACATCTATTCGACGAAACCCATGAAAAGCTGGGACTGACCTGGGTTGCCGGTCTGGACGGCGGCACCCGCCTGCTTGCCGGTGAAATCATCCAGAAGCCCACGCTGGCGCTGATCGGCCATCTCAACTTCGTCCACCCCAACCGGGTGCAAGTACTGGGCTGTGCCGAAATGGACTACCTGCGCAGCCTGGATCATGGCGCGTTGGATCAGTCGATCAACAACCTGTTTTCCACCGAACTCGCCCTGATTATCGTCGCCAACAACGAGCCGGTTCCCGATCCGTTGTTCCAGGCTGCCAACCGCAGCCAGACGCCGCTGTTCACCTCGCCGCAGCCCAGCCCCTACCTGATGAATGTGCTCAACCACTACCTCACTCAGGCACTGGCCGAATCCACGTCCCTGCATGGCGTGTTCCTCGAAGTGCAGGGCATGGGCGTGCTGCTCACCGGCGAAAGCGGCATCGGCAAAAGCGAACTGGCGCTGGAACTGATAACCCGCGGCCACCGCCTGGTCGCCGACGACGTCGTGGATTTCTACCTGGTGTCGCCGGACACCTTGGAAGGACGCTGCCCCGCCCTGCTTCAGGATTTCATGGAAGTGCGCGGGCTGGGCGTGCTGAATATCCGCGCATTATTCGGCGAAACTGCGGTCAAGCCGAAAAAGAACATCAAGCTGATTATCAATCTGTTAAAACTGTCCAACCTGAAAATATCCACACAGGATCGACTGCAGATCGAGGAATTCAGCGAAACCATCCTCGGCGTCGAAATCCCCAAGGTACGCATCCCGGTCGCATCCGGTCGCAACATCGCGGTAATGGTTGAAGTCGCGGTGCGCAACCACATCCTGCGCCGGCGCGGCATCAACAGCACGCGCGAATTCATCGAACGGCACGAACGCGCGATGACGGACGAAGAAGTCGAATAGTGCAACTGATCCTGATCAGCGGCCTGTCCGGCTCCGGCAAGAGCATCGCGCTCAACGTGCTGGAGGATTGCGGCTTCTACTGTGTCGACAACCTGCCGGCGCAGTTGCTGCCCAACATCGCCGGCTTCCTCGACCAGGCCGGCCACAAGCGCATCGCCATCAGCGTCGATGTGCGCAGCGGCGGCCAGATTCGCCAGCTACCCGACATCATCGCCCACCTCAAGGCTCAGGGATTCGACCTGCGCCTGCTGTTCCTGGAAGCGAAGACCGAAACGCTGGTCAAGCGCTTCAGCGAAACGCGGCGGCACCATCCCCTGAACAGCGACCAGCGCACCCTGCAGGAGTGCATCCAGCTTGAACATGGCCTGCTTGAGCCGATCAGCGCGCTCGGCCACCGCATCGACACCAGCGACCTCAACCCCAACGCCCTGCGCGCCTGGATCAAGGATTTCGTCGATTTCGACCGCTCCCGGCTGACCCTGTTGTTCCAGTCCTTCGGCTTCAAGCACGGCATCCCGCTCGATGCGGACTGCGTGTTCGACATGCGCTGCTTGCCCAACCCCCACTACGACCCGCAACTGCGCCCGCTGACCGGCAAGGACGCGGCGGTTGCCGCCTTTCTCGAAGCCGATGCCAACGTGCAAAAAATGCTCGGCGACATCCAGCGCTTCGTCGAGGAGTGGCTGCCCTGCTTCGTCCGCGACAACCGCAACTACCTCACCATCGCGCTGGGCTGCACCGGCGGCCAGCATCGCTCGGTGTTCTTTGCCGAAAAACTGGCCGAGCACTTCCGCAGCAGCGGCCAGCAAACCATGGTGCGCCACCGCGAGCTCACATGAAAACCGCGAAGCGGCACACCGTCCCCCTCGCCCGCTTGCGGGAGAGGGCTAGGGGAGAGGGAAAATGCCCCTCCGCCTGATCAAGCCCGGCGACTGGCTGGTGCTGCTCGGCGGCATGGTCGTCACCGCATGGCTGTTCGCCACCCTGTGGCAGGGCAATGCCGCCGACAAGGCGGTGGTGCGCAGCGGCGGCAAAATAGTCGCCGAACTCAGCCTGGCGGAAAACCACACCTTCACCGCCCAAGGCCCGCTCGGTGCCAGCCGGATCGAAATCCACAACCGCCGCGCGCGCGTCGCCGCCGACCCGAGCCCGCGCCAGTACTGTGTCAAGCAAGGCTGGCTAGCCAAGACCGGCGAAGCCGCACTGTGCCTGCCCAACCAGGTCAGCCTGGAGCTGACCGGCGCAAAAAAGTTGTATGATTCGCTTAGTTATTAGTCTCAGAAAAAACAGCCCGCCACGGATTAACACAGATGTTCACGGATTATCGAATGGTTATGCGGCAAGCACTACTTACCGTCAGGGTGAGCAAAGGAACAGCGCTAATCACAAGTTTTATCTGTGTTAATCCGTGTTTATCCGTGGCTTAACGGTTTCAAATTAAAACATGCAAATCACCATCCAGACCACCGCCGAAGACCACCGCATCGCCCGCCTGGCGGCGTTCGCCATCGGCCTGTCGCTGCTGGAAGCGGCGATTCCTTCGCCGCTTCCCGGCATCAAGCCGGGGCTGGCGAACATCGTCACGCTGCTGGTGCTGGCGCGCTTCGGCCTGCGCGCTGCGATCTGGGTATCGCTGCTGCGGGTGGTGGCGGGCAGTCTAATTCTCGGCACCTTTCTGTCGCCGTCCTTCGTCCTGAGTTTTTCCGGTGCAGCCTTGAGCCTGGCCACGCTGGCGCTGGCGCGGCACCTGCCGGAAAAATGGTTCGGCCCGGTCTCGCTCAGCATCTTCGCCGCCTTCGCGCATATCGCCGCGCAAATGGCCGTGGTTTACCTGTGGCTGATTCCGCATGCCGGCATCCTTTACCTTGCCCCGGTGTTCGCCGCCGCCGCGCTGCTGTTCGGCACCGTCAACGGCCTGATTACCGCCGGGCTGCTGGCCGAAAAGCAGAAGACCGATTCTGTTCGCGCCCCGGCACTGCAATCATGAAACGCATCCCCCTGCTGCTGTTACTGGCGCTGCTGTCGGCCATGCCGGGCGCGAATGCCGCTGAATGGATGGCAATCCAGAACACTGCCGACGGCGATCAATTCTTCTACGACAAGAGCAAGCTGTTCATCAGCGACAACGAAATCACCTACTGGAAAAAAGCCGTTTTCCTCACACCGCGAACCTTCAAGGACAAACCCACTGCCAGCGCCCTTTACCGGGAACGCATCAACTGCGCCGAACATACCCTGAAACTGATCAGCTACCTGCTCTACGCGCCGTCCGGCGAAACCGCCGAATATGTGGCTACCGCCGCGGGCGAGGCGACGCCGATCATCCCGGACAGCCTCGGCGACATCTTCGAAAAAAACCTCTGCCCGCTGGTCGCGAAACATCAGGAAGAGAAACGCCTCAAGGAAGAGGCGGAGAAAAAGAAAGAGGAAGAAGAAAAACGCAAGGCCGAACAACTGGAGCTGCAAAAATCCGAAGAAGCGCGCCTCAAGGCCGAAGCGGAAAGCGAGAAAGCGCCGCTTCCCGCAACCGCCGTGCAACCTCCGGCATTGAGCGCGCCGCCCACCCAGCCTACAATCAAGAAATGAACCCTGAAAACAAGACCATCACACTAGCATTGACCGGCGCCTCCGGCATGCCCTACGGCCTGCGCCTGCTGCAATGCCTGCTCGAAAGCGGGGTGCGGGTTTACCTGCTGTATTCGCAGGCGGCGCAGATCGTGGCGAAACAGGAAATGGATCTGGTGCTGCCTTCCAGCCCGAAAGAAGTGCAGCAGATGCTGGGCGAACGCTACGGCGCAGCGCCGCAACAGCTCAAGGTATTTGGCCGCGACGAATGGTTCGCGCCGGTCGCCTCCGGCACCAACCCTGCCGACGCCATGGTGGTCTGCCCCTGCACCATGGGCACCCTCGCCTCCATCGCAACCGGGCTTTCCGACAACCTGATCGAGCGCGCCGCCGACGTGATGCTGAAGGAAAACCGCAAGCTGATTTTGGTACCGCGCGAAACGCCGTTTTCCGCCATCCACCTGGAAAACATGCTCAAGCTGTCACGCGCCGGCGCCGTCATCCTGCCGGCCAATCCCGGCTTCTACCATCACCCGCAAAGCGTAGCCGAAGTGGTGGACTTCATCGTCGCCCGCATCCTCGACCAGCTCGGCGTGGCACACCAGTTGATGGCGCGCTGGGGGTCCGAATCAATGTAGCGGTACAACCTCCAGGTACCGCAGCAAAGCGGGCCGAATAACCAACATGCGGATATAGTATTCCCCCTCCGACTTCACCCTGAAAGCAATGCTGGCCACCGCCCCCGTGACCTTCACCCCAGAGAAATCCTCAATCTCGAACCGGCTGGAAATCAACTCAGCACTCACTCCGGCTTCCCGGTCAAAACACAAGTCGATACGGTAGCTTCCCGGCGAAAGCTTCCCCAACGGAATAAAATAAGCGTGCTCCGCTTCGTCATACAATTTTTGCAGCGTCCCGGCTTCCCTCTTGCGGTTCGCGGGTACGGCAGCATCGAAAGGATAGTAGCGGCATTCCCGCTTCATATATTCCAGCAGCTTGTACAATTCCTGTCGCGTAAGCGGGCTGACCTTTCCGGCATAGCGCTCGATGTGGGATTCAGCCGCCGCCCGACCCAGATCAAAGCTTAACCGCCCGCTGCACTCGCCCTCATGACATTTGGCGCAAACGATATTGAAACGAACCGACGAAGCAGTCGAAATATCTGCGGCAAAGCAAGTCTGAGCTGCCAGCAAGGCAAATACGGCCCCGCAAAAGCAAGCTGCCCAAACCCATGCTTTACGTTTTCCATCTATGCCCCTATCCTTCATCTTTTTAAACTCCCTGATTCTTTATACTCCATGGCCAAATTTTATCCCGCACTGGACGAAAATCTGCGCAACTTCATCGCACGGCAACACATCTTCTTCGTCGCCACCGCGCCTAATGACGGACGCATCAGCCTCTCGCCCAAAGGGCTGGACAGCCTGCGTGTGCTCGACGACATGCGCGTCGCCTACCTCGACCTCACCGGCAGCGGCAACGAAACCGCCGCCCACTTGCTGGCGGACGGGCGCATGACCATGATGTTCTGCAGCTTCGAGGGCGACCACCTGATCCTGCGGCTGTACGGCAAAGGCCGTTCGGTCAAACCCAGCGATGCCGAATGGGCCGAACTCTCCCCTCGCTTCCCGACCTTGCCCGGCACGCGCCAGATCATCCTGCTCGAAATCGAATCGCTGCAAACCTCCTGCGGCGCCGGCGTGCCGCTCTACGCCTATACTGGAGAACGGGAAGCGCTGCTGCGCTGGGTAACAAAAAAAGGCGAAGCCGGCGTGCGCGAATATCAGCATGAAAAAAACCGGCTCAGCATCGACGGCCTGCCGACCGGATTATTCGAGGAGTGATTAGTATGAAACACATCGGACTGATTGCAATGCTGCTGGCGGCCACGCTGCTCGCCGCCTGCGAAGAAAAACCCTACCAGCCGCCGGTGCCGCGCGCCGAACCGGACAAACCCGCCGCCAAGCTGTTCGAACCGCAGCGCGAAGCGCTGGACAAGGCCAAGAGTGTGGAAAAGACGTTAGAGCAGGCGGCTCAGGCACAGGGTAAAGCGGTGGAAAAAGCGGCGCAGTGAATTCTATTTTGATGTCGAACACACGTTTAGGTAGAGACAATTGTTCTTTAGGATTAAAAAAATATGAAAATACTATTTTTTATGGGCTCTCTGGCAATACTGTTTGCATCTAATACTTGGGCGGCAATAACAATCGGCGATTTCACTCTGGGAGCCCCTAAAAATGAAGTTCTTGTGATGCTCAAGAGCCGATTTCAATCCATTAAAGAGACACAAGGAAGCCGTTATCAGATTGAGAGGCCGCTTGTTTCTGCAACACTGCCGATACATCCCTATCTTCTCGGGAATGTGCCAATTAGCGAAGTGAATATTTTCTTCAATAATGATGACTTGCTGAATCAGGTCGAAATAAAGCTGAACACGACACATATTGAAGAAGTTCGGAAACATATACCACAAGTGGAAAAATCCACTTTAGATCCTGATTTTGGTGATACTTGGGAAGTCATCGTTGGAGATGGGGAAATTATCTATTATGTTTCCAAGCTATTCGGGTCGGCGGAGATTTCATTTGCCGACAAAGCCACTTCAAAAGAAAATATTACAGCTAGACGTCTTAGCAACCAGCGGTTCAAAAAACTCAACGGCAAAATCGACAAATTGATCGAGATTTTTAAAAAGAATGAAAGCGAAGTCCATTCCACCCTACCACCCTAGAACTTCCACAGCAGCAACGCCTGCGGCATGCTGTCCTTGAGGCCCTGGATGCCGTACTTATTGTCCCAGTACTGATACTCGATGCCGGCGAACAGTTTGCCGGGATTGCCGAAATGGTTGCCGACATCCCAGCGCAATTGCGGCTGGCTCAATACCTGGCGCACGCAATTGCCGTGCGCGCCGATCACATCGGCAAAACCCTCGAAACTGAATTTCGCCGTGCCGATGGCAAAGGGCAGTTTCCATACCGGCGTCACCTGATAGGTGGTGGCATTGCAGCCGTTGTCGTGGCCGGCATATAGGCCACGGTCGACATAGGCGAGCACATCCACGTTGAAGAAATCGAAGCCGGGCAGGTTCAGATCCACCGTCACGCCGGGCAGCAGCACGCGCGGATTGACGCTGTGGCTGGCGTAGGATTTGCGCCCGTAATTGATGCCCGCCGTCAGGTTGACATCGCGCACCGCGCCCCATGACCAGTCGCGCCCGCTGAGTTTGCTCAGGCTGAACGAGGCATAGCCTTCGCCGTAATATTCCGTCGCGCTTTCGTCGTTGCTGTCGGATTTCAGGGTGTCGATAAAAAAGAAATTGCGGCCATAGGCATGGCCGTCGGCGTGCTGGATGGTGACGATCTGCTTGCCGACATTATTGGGGTTGCCCGCTTCGCGGAACTGGCTGCCGCGCAGGTACTGGATTTCGGTATCGGTCCAGTCGAACGCCTGCGCGGAAGTAAGTACCAACATGCCGGCGCAAAACAACAGGAATAATCGGGTAGCAGTCATCGCACAATCTTTCTGGTTTTCAGTTTTCAATCCGAATTCTAACCATTCTTCCGCCGTTCCGCCCTATGCAGGATCAGGCTCCAGCAATTTCTGTATCACCACCCCCGCCAGCATGTAGCCGAACAACGGCGGCATGTAGCTGATGGTGCCATTGACTGCACGCGGCCGGCCCGAGCCTTCCACCGGCTCGGGCGGCAACGGCGCGCTCGGCTGCTCGTCGGAAAACACCGTCAGCACGCCGCTGCGGATATCGTGGCGCTGCAAACGCTTTCTCATCTGGCGCGCCAGCGGGCACATCTCGGTCTGGCTGATATCGGCGATCTTGATCCGGCTGGGGTCGAGGCGATTGCCCGCGCCCATGCTGGACGCCACTCTCAGGCCGCGCTTCAGGCTTTCGGCCACCAGCGCCACCTTGCACGCCAGCGAGTCGATTGCGTCCACCACGTAATCGCAATCGCCCGGCACCAGGTCGTTGACGTTTTCGGTATCGAGAAATTGCCGGATCACGGTCAGTTGGCACGCGGGATTGATATCGCGGATGCGTGCCGCCATCAGCTCGGTCTTGGGCTGGCCGACGGTGGACAGCAGCGCCGGAAGTTGGCGGTTGATGTTGGACGCCGACACCACGTCGTTATCGAGCAAGGTCAGCCGACCAATGCCGGCGCGCGCCAGCGCCTCGGCGCAGAACGAGCCGACGCCGCCGAGCCCGGCGACGAATACGTGCCGGGAGGCCAGCCGGGCGATGCCTTCATCGCCGATCAGGATGTGGGTGCGTTCGAATTGGGGTTGCATTGGGAACCTTTTTGTTGCGTTTATTTTTCTAATTCTAAAAACGGCACACACCACGAATGACACGAATTTTCACGAATGCACACGAATAGTTACAACACAATCTCACCTAGCAAAATGGGTTATGCCATCAGACATGGTTAATCCATTTATTATTCGTGAACATTCGTGCTTTATTCGTGAACATTCGTGCTTTATTCGTGACATTCGTGGTTAATCTTTTTCTGTAATCATTCGTTCCCGGCACTCTGCGTTTCCAGCGGCTCGACATGGATCGTCACCGCAGTATGGGGCAAGGCGCGCTGGAGCGCAGCCTCGATCCGGTCACATAAATCATGCGCCTGATTCACTGTATTTTCGCCCGGCACCAGAAGATGGCAATCGACAAAACGGCGCGCACCGGATTTCCGCGTGCGCAGATCGTGGAACGACGAACCGGCGGGCAGCAGCCGGTTGATCTCCCGTTCGATCAGCCCGACTTCCTCGGCTGGCAGAGCGGCATCCATCAGACCGCTCCAGGAGCGGCGCAACAGGTTGAAGCCGGTGTAAATGATGTTGAGCCCTACCGCCACCGCCATCAGCGGATCGAGAATCTGCCAGGAGGGCGGCGCGAACATCACCACGGCCAGGCCCGCCACCACGCCGACCGAAGTCCAGACGTCGGTCATCAGGTGCAGGGCGTCGGCCTCCAGGGTGATGCTGTCGTGCTTGCGCGCCACCCTGAGCATCGCCTGCGCCGTGGCGAGATTGAGTCCCGCCGCCAGCACCGACACCATCAGGCCGGGGCCGAGGCTTTCCAGCGCGGCTGGGTGCAGGAAACGCCCCACTGCGGTATAAATGATCGCCACCGCCGCCACCAGAATCAGCGTACCTTCGGCGCCGCTGGAAAAATATTCCGCCTTGTCGTGGCCATAGGCATGGTCGGCGTCTGCCGGGCGCGCGGCGATGGTCAGCGCCGTCAGGGCGATCAGCCCGGCGCTGAGGTTGACCACCGATTCGATGGCATCGGACAGCAAGCTCACCGAATCGGTCAGGTACCAGGCGCCGAATTTCAGCGCCATCGTTGCGAGCGAAGTCGCAATCGACAGGTAGGCCATGCGCAGGGTGGCGTGGTTTTTCATGGGCGCAAAAATCCATTCCAAGAATGGCAATTAACCACGAATGACACGAATTTACACGAATGAACACAAATAGTTAAAACGCCACCTTGCCTCACCAAATTGGCGAGGTCATCAGTCATTGTTAATCCATTGGTTATTCGTGAACATTCGTGCCTTATTCGTGTCATTCGTGGTTAATCTCTTTTACACGGTTCATGCCATTTCCCCTAACACGGCACGCGCATTGGCCGTGGTGATTTCGGCCACCTCTTCCACGCCGATGCCGCGCAATTCTGCCAGAACAGCGGCAATGCGCGGCAAATTCTCCGGGCTGTTGCGCGCCTTGCCGATGAAAGCGGGCGGCATATCGGGCGCATCGGTTTCGAGCACGATGCTGTCCAGCGGCAGGGTGGCGGCCAGCTCGCGCAGTTTGGTGGCGCGGTCGTAAGTCATCGCGCCGCCGAAGCCCAGCTTGAAGCCCAGCCTGATGAATTCATCCGCCTGCTGGCGGCTACCGTTGAACGCATGGGCGATGCCGCCCTTGACCTTGGCCTGGCGCAAGAACTTCAGCACCGCGTCTTGCGCTCGGCGAATGTGCAGCAGCACCGGCAAACCGCACTCGGCGGCGATCTTCAACTGCCCAACAAAATAAAATTCCTGACGCTCACGATCATAACCGGGCACGAAAAAATCCAGCCCGATTTCCCCGATGGCCATCGGGCTGTACTGCGCGATCATCTCACGCAGGACATCCAAATCCTCGACCTTGGCATTATCCACATACATCGGGTGGATGCCCAGCGCCGGAATGCAACCGGGAGTACGCCGGCAAACCGACAACAGCGCATCGAAACCGGCGCGTTCGACGCCGGCAATCACCATGATCTCGACCCCGGCGGCACGGGCGCGCGCCGCCACTTCGTCGCGGTCGGCGTCGAATTCGGCGGCATCGAGGTGGCAATGGGTGTCGATGTACATCAGCCGGTTACCAGCGTCCACACGCCGATCAGGATGAAAATACTGCCGGCAAACCAGGCCATGTATCGGGGATTGAGCCACTGGCCGATCAACCCGCCGGCCAGCACGCCGAGCGCCGAGGTCGCCGTCAACGCCAGCGCCGAAGCGACGAACACCGTCAGCCTGGCGTGGCCGTTGTCAGCGGCGAAGAGCAGCGTGGCGACCTGGGTCTTGTCGGCCATTTCCGCGAGGAAAACGCTGCCGAACACCGTGATGAATAGTTTGATGTCCATGTGAGATGCTCCTGAAAAATCAAATCGCTTTCCCGATATGCCGGCGTAGCGTCTTTTCCGCTTCGACGATGAAATAGATGACCAGCCCGGCCACCACGACCCGCCCCCAGTCGTCCAACCCGATCGGCGCGCTGGCGAACAGGCGGTTCATCACCGGGGCGTAGGTGAAGAACAGTTGCAGCACGATCATCATGGCCACGCCGCCCCATAACCACAGGTTGGAAAAGAAGCCGACATGAAACGGCGAGTGGGTCATGGAGCGGCAGTTGAACAGATAGAACAATTCACCCATCACGAACATGTTGACCGCCACGGTGCGCGCCTGCTCCAGGCTATCGCCGGTTTGCAGCGCCCACATGAACAGGCCGAACGCACCGCCCAGCAGCAGCAGGCTGACCAGCACAATGCGCAACATCAATTCTGCCGACAGGATCGGCGCACTGGGATGGCGCGGCGGACGGCGCATCACGTCCTTGTCGATCGGCTCGAACGCCAGCATCAGGCCAAGCACCCCGGCGGTGGTCATGTTGATCCACAAAACTTGCAGCGGCGTGATCGGCAGGGTGACGCCGAGAACGATGGCGGCCAGGATGACCAGCCCCTCGCCGAAATTGGTCGGCAGCGTCCAGGTGATGAACTTGATCAGGTTGTCGAACACGCCGCGCCCCTCTTCCACCGCCGCTTCAATCGAGGCGAAGTTGTCGTCGGTGAGCAGCATGGCGGCGGCCTCCTTGGCGACCTCGGTGCCGCTGAGCCCCATGGCTATGCCGATGTCCGCCTGCTTCAGGGCGGGCGCATCGTTCACCCCGTCGCCGGTCATCGCCACAATCTGGCCATCGGCCTGCAAGGCCTCCACCAACCGCAACTTCTGCGCCGGCTCGACGCGGGCGAACACCGTGGTGGTGCGCACTGCGGCACGCAATTCGGCATCGGACAAGGCATCGATCTGCCTGCCGGTCAGCGGCGGCGCGCCCGCCTCGCTGCGCAGGCCGAGATGCGCCGCGATGGCGGCGGCGGTGATGGCATGGTCGCCGGTAATCATCTTCACCGCGATGCCGGCGCTATGGCACGCCTTCACTGCCGCCAGCGCCCTCGGCCGGGGCGGGTCGATCATGCCCTGCAAGCCGATCAGGGTGAGTCCGCCGAGATGGCGATGGTCGAGCGCCTGACCATCTGCCGGCATGCCGCTGGCCAGCGCCAGCACGCGCAGCCCGCGTGCCGCCATGGCATGGGCATGGGCCTCGATCTCCGCCCGGTCGAGCGCAACTTCATTCCCCGCCAAGTCGAGCATGAAATCGGCACGGTCGAGGATTTTTTCCAGCGCGCCCTTGAGGTAAACGATTTGGCCGCCGCCCTGTCTTTCGTGCAGCGTGGCCATATACTGGTAACGCGAATCGAAAGGGACTTCATCGCGGCGCGGAAATGCAGCATGCAACTCGGCCAATGCCTGCCCGCCCTTTTCCGCCGCCACCAGCAAGGCGCCTTCGGTCGGGTCGCCGGCCACTTCGCGCCGCCCGTCACGTTCGACCAGCATCGCATCGTTGCATAAAACTCCGGCCATCAGACATTCGCGCAGCGCGCCGTGGATCACCGCCGATTCTCCGCCACGACTGATCTCGCCTTTAGCCGCATAGCCGCTGCCGCTGACATGAAAGGTTTCGCCGCCGGCGTAAATCTCCTGCACGGTCATCTGGTTTTCGGTCAACGTGCCGGTCTTGTCGGAGCAGATCACTGTCGCACCGCCCAGCGTCTCGACTGCCGGCAAGCGGCGGATGATGGCGCGCCGCTTGGCCATGCGCGATACGCCGATCGCCAGGGTAATGGTAATGGCCGCCGGCAGGCCTTCGGGGATCGCTCCCACAGCCAGCGCCACCGCCGCCATGAACATTTCCACCGGCGGCTCGCCGCGCCAGATGCCGACCGCGAAGGTAAACACCGCCAAGCCGAGAATCACATACAGCATCACGGCGCTGAAGCGTTCGATCTTGCGCGTCAACGGCGTGGAAAGATCGGTGGCCTGGGCAATCAGGCGCGAAATGCGGCCCGTTTCGGTCTGGTCGCCGGTCGCTACCGCCACCCCGGCGCCTTGGCCGCCGGTCACCAGCGTGCCCGCATAAGCCATGTTGGCGCGCTCCGCCAAAATGGCATCACGCTCAAGGCGGGCAATATGCTTTTGCACCGGCAGCGATTCGCCAGTCAGCATCGACTCGTCGGCCATCAGTTCGCGCGCGCGAAACAGGCGCAAATCCGCCGGCACCTTGTCGCCCGGCGCAAGCAGCACGATATCCCCCGGCACCAATTCGACAGCCGGCAGCACGTGCTTGACGCCATCGCGCAGTACGGTGGTGGCGCTCGCCGCCATCCGCGCCAGCGCCGCAATCGCATCTTCCGCCCTGGATTCCTGAATAAAACCGATGGTCGCGTTGACCAGCACCACGCCAAAAATCACGCCCGAATCCACCCATTCCTGGAGGAATGCGGTAATCGTGCCGGAAGCGATCAGGACGTAAATCAACGGCTGATGGAATTGCAGCAGGAAACGCAGCCAGGCCGGCTGGCCTTTTTTCGGCGTGAGCCGGTTGGGGCCGAATGCCGCCAGCCGGCGCCGCGCCTCGTCGGTCATCAACCCTTGCGCCGGATCGCTGTCGAGCAGATCGGCCACTTCATTGGCCGGCAGATGATGCCAGTGCTTCTCCAGCAGATCGACAATCGGCTCAGTCATCGAATCAACCCTTTCAATAAATCGCGCACCGGCTTCGGCACGGCGACTTGCAGCGCGTCATGTGGCGAAATCCACGCCCCTCCCGGCTCGCGCATGGCGGCAGGGGCGGCTGTCAGCTCGAACACCCTGGGTACAATGCGCAGGCGAAAATGGGTAAAGGTGTGCTGCATTTCCGGCAGCGGCATTCCGGCTTTTCCTTCCATGCAAAAACGATGCAAGTAATCCTCGTCCGCCACCTCCGCTTCCGGGAAACTCCACATGCCGCCCCAGATGCCGACAGGCGGACGCTTCTCCAGGAACACTTCGCCCCGATGCAGCAGAATCATCATCGCGATTTCCTTCTGCGGCACCGGTTTGCGCGGCCTGGGTGTGGGCAATTCCGCCACCGTTCCTTGATTGTGAGCCACGCAGGCGGCAGCGACCGGACAATCGGCACAGACCGGCTTGCGGCTGCACACGGTAGCGCCCAGATCCATCAGCGCCTGAGTATAGATTCCTATACCGCTGTCCGGCAGCAGGCTTTCGGCTTTTTGCCACAGCCGGTTTTCCACCGCCTTGGCGCCGGGATAACCGGCGATGCCGAAACAACGCGCCAGCACGCGCTTGACGTTGCCGTCCAGAATCGCTCGGCGCTGGCCGAAGGCGAAGGCCAGAATCGCCGCCGCCGTGGAGCGACCGATTCCCGGCAACGCCACCACCGCTTCGAATTCATCGGGGAATATTCCGCCATGCTGCGCCATGATTGCCTGCGCGGCACGGTGCAGATTGCGGCCGCGCGCGTAGTAGCCGAGCCCGCTCCAGTGCGCCAGCACATCGTCCAGCGGCGCGGCGGCAAGCGCGGCGATATCGGGGAAGCGCAGCATAAACTTTTGATAATAAGGGATGACGCTGCCGACCTGGGTCTGCTGCAGCATGATCTCGGACAGCCATACCGCGTAGGGATCGCGGCTCTGCTGCCAAGGCAGGCCGTGGCGGCCATGGTGCTTCTGCCACTCGATCAGGCGCGAGGCAAAGTCTCTCATCTAAAAAAAACTTTAGCCACGGATGAGCACGGATAAACACGGATAAAACACGTGGCTGAAATAATCCCGTTTCCTTCCCGGAAGGTAAGCGACAAACGCCATGCGACCTTCTGATAATCCGTGAACATCTGTGTTAATCCGTGGTTGAAGGCTTTTCCGGGCCAGCTTACTTGAACAACCCTTTCAGGCCGCCCTTCAGTTCATCGCCAAGGCGCGACTTGATTTCTTCTTTCTTCTGCTCGACCTTTTGCTTGGCCGCTTCCGACACCATCGCATTGAAGTCCAGGCTGTACTTCAGGCCGGCGAACGGCCCGCTGATGCGCACCGGAACGGTCACGCCCTTGAGCGCAGACAATTCCTTGCCACCCTGGCCTTCGAGCGAGGCCACCACCGTCGCCTTGGCCAGATAGTCCATCGAACCGTCACCGATATTCACGTCGCCATTGCCGGCCAGGCGCAGCAGCGGCGACTTGGCGGCAAGATCGTCGTTATGGGCGATGCCGTTATTGATCTTGAAGCTGGCGGTCAGTTCCGAAAAGTCGGTTTTGTCGGCCGCATTGGCAGACTGGGTAGTCGTTCCCTGAGGCGAGCCGAACTTTGCCTTGGCGTTGCGGATGGCAGCGGCGATGTTGACGCCCTTGACTGCGCCGTCACGCAGGTTGAGCGCGGCGCTGCCCTGCAACGCTTTTTTCATGGCACTGACGGTCGCGCCTTGGGAGTTCACGTCGAGCATGACGCTGCCGTGCCCGTCCAGCATGTCGACGTTGGCCGCGTCTTTCAGCAGCGGGCCGACGCTGACGCCGGCCAAGTTCTGTTTCAGCGCCACCCTGGGTGTACCGGCACCGGACAAGGCGACCGAACCGTTCAACGTGCCCTGATAAAGATTCGCCGAGATCGGCGCGACGTTGAGGCTGCCGTTGCCGGCCTTGAGGTTGAGCTTGAGATTGGAGGACTTGATGTTGGCGACCTTGAGCGTGCCGATGCTGAGCTGGCCGCTGGCATTGAGGTTTTTCAGGAACGAGAAATCCAGCGGCTTTTCCGGCTGCTTGGCTTTTTCTTCCGGTTTGCTTGGCGGCAGGTAACGGTCGACGTCGAGTTGCTCGATGGCGACATCGAATGCATAAGCCGGCGCATCAAAGCCGGTCACGCCCAGCTTGGCCTTGAGCTGGCTTTCATCGAGCTTGCCCGACAGGTCGAGGCGCGCATCCTGCTTGGCAAGATCGAGCCGCGCCGAACCGCCCAGGCTTGCGCTGAGCGCCTTGGGCATGGCAGGGCCGCTCAGGCTGAAGCTGGCCGCAAGCTTGTCGAGGCTGAACTGCCGGGTCTCCAGATTGCCGGAGAAGGGGCTGGTGAAGCGGCTCTTGATGGCGTTGCCGCCTTGTTCCCCGTTGACTTCCAGAATGAAGTTGTCGGCGCGGAAATTGTCGCCCTTGCCGACTAAGGCCGGAACGCTCAGCACCAGGTCGAGGTTGCCCTTGGGCTGCACCAGTTTCGCCACCATGTCGAGCTTGCCGGCGGCACGCTCCGGCCCGATTTCGAAGTTCGGCGCCGCCAGGCGGATATCCACGCTATCCGCACCGCGTTGGCCGGCCAGGGAAAAAGCGAAGCCTTCCAGGGCGACCGCCTTGGCCGCGCCATCCAGGCTGAAGCTGCCTTTCAGGTTGGAGGCCAGGCCGGAAATGCCGGCGGCCTCGCCCTTGGTCTCGGCGTCCAGCGCCTTGAATGCGAAGCGCTTGGCGTCGGTATCGAACAGCAGGTCGGTACTCAACGCCACTTGCAGGTTGATCTTCGGGTTGTCGCCTTGCAGGGTGAATTTCAGTTTGGCCTTGCCGGGCTGATTATTGGCCAGCCGTCCGGTTTCGGCTTCCAGGCCACTGACGGACCAGCGGCGTTTGCCCATTTGGTCGTCAAAGGTAAAAGCGGCGCGGGAAACGCTGACACCCTCGATATCGAACTTGAACTGCTCCGACTCTTCCTCTTTTTTCAGCAGATCGTCGATGCTGGTGGTGCCGTCAGGATAGCGCACCAGGTTGGCGCGCAGCCCGTCCACCTTGATCCGATCCACCACCAGTTGCCTGCGCAACAGCGGCAGCACCGCCAGGGAAACCTTGACGCTGTCGACGGCGGCGAATTCCTTGTTACCGTTGTGCTCGCTCAGGGAAAGTTTGCCGAGATCGGCGCCGATTTTGGGGAAAAAGGAGAGCTTGATATCGCCATCCAGTTTCAGGGTGCGCTGCTTTTTTTCCTGCACCATCTTCACGATCAGGGGCTTGTAATCGTTGGGATTGAAGGTGGCGGCAACGTAACCGGCCACGGCAAGGATCAGGACAACGACAGCACTGCCAACCCAAAGGCCGATTTTCAAGAATTTGTTCATGGTCAAAACCCCTTTATTATTCTTCCGGCAGCACACCCTCGAATTGACATTCCCCAAATCAATATTATAGTCCCGCCCAAAATGGAAAAGGCCAGGACTTATAATCCTGGCCTTTTCCATTTTGGTGACACTGATAAATTCTGGAGCGGGTGAAGGGAATCGAACCCTCGTATGCAGCTTGGGAAGCTACCGTTCTGCCATTAAACTACACCCGCGTCGCCTCGCATTCTACGATAGTTCACCGGCTCCGAACAACAATTGTCTCAACCATCCCCGCTATTTAAAGACGCCATTGCCGGTATAATTGGCGTCAGACGATTTTAGGAAACGTTCACCATGGCGAATAAGCTGATCAAGATTAAGGATCTGGTTCCCGGCATGTATGTCGACGAGATCAATTGCAGCCTGAAGGAGCGCGAGCGCATCGGCGAAACCCGCAATTTCCTGGTGATCAGCAAGAATGAAATCGACCGGCTTGCCGCGCTGGGTATCCAGGAACTCTATATCAACCCGGCGAAGGGACTCGATCATTTCGACGAAGACGATGAACGCCGCAAGACCAATCAGGCCATCGCCGAACTGGCGCGCCTGAAAAATATACAAAATGCCCAAAAACCGAAGGTGCTGGCAGACGAACTGTACGATGCCAGGATGCTCCAGGAAAAAGTCTGCGCGGAACTGGAAAGCGCCATCGGCAGGCTCCGTGCCGGCAAGAAAATCGATATCGAGCCGGTCTGGCCGCTGCTTGAGGAAATTTACAAGTCGGTCAGCGGCAACAAGGACGCCATTGTCACGGTGTGCCGCAAGAAGAAAAAAGGCGGCTATGCGCTCGAGCATTCGGTCAGCCACTGCGCACTGATGATGGCTTTCGGCCAGACCCTGGGCATGGACAAGGACGCCGTGCTCGAACTGGGACTCGGCGGCCTGTTTCACGATATCGGCAATATTCGGGTGCCCGCTGCGATCATGAACAAGCCGGGGAAACTGACGGCGGAAGAACTGGCCGTCATCCGCAAGCACCCTTCATGGGGCGGAGAATTCGTCCAAGGTACGGAAGGTTTCCCGGAAAAGGCGCTGGCAGTGGTGATGGAGCACCACGAACGGCTCGACGGAACCGGCTATCCCAATCAGCTAAAAGATCACGAAATTTCCCTGTTCGGCCAGATGGCATCGATCGTCGATGTCTACGATGCGCGCATTTCGATCCGCGCCTACGGCTCCGCCGCCGATCCCTGCCTGGTCATCCGCCAGCTCTTCGAGGGCGCAGGCAAGCAATTTCACAAGGAACTGGTGCAGCAATTCATCAAGACCATCGGGATTTATCCGGTCGGCACCCTGGCGCGATTGGAAAGCAACAAGCTCGGCATCGTCATTCGCCAGACCAAGAGCCTGACCCAGCCGGTGGTGCGCATCGTCTTCGACCTGAAGCAGAATTGTTTCATGCCGCCGGAAGACGTCGATCTATCGCGTCCCCGCGCAAAAATGGACAAGGTGATCGGGCACGAAGCAGCGGAAAAATGGAAAATCGACCCGTTCCGTTTCATCTCCCCGGAACTGGCGCGCCTGTGAAATACCGGCCATCGGCATAGCCGTTTTACCATTGAACGATAGCCACATGGTAAAATGCACTCCTGTTTTATTTTTCGATAGTGTTGAAGGCAATGCAACTGACAGTCAACGGCACAACCCATAGCTTCGAACAAGACCCGAGCCTTTCCCGGCTGCTGGAACACCTGAACCTGACCGGCAAGCGCCTGGCAGTGGAACGCAACGGCGAGATCGTGCCGCGCAGCCAGTTCGACGCGACGCAGCTTGCGGACGGGGACAAGCTGGAAATCGTCGTCGCGGTTGGCGGCGGGTAAATTCGTGAGGCGTTAGGCGTGAGGAGCGAGGCGAGTGCCTTGGCTCCTCACCCCTCACTCTTCACCCCTCACTGGTATTTAAAGACATGGACGAACTCATTATCGCCGGCAAGGCCTATGCCTCGCGCCTGCTGGTCGGCACCGGCAAATACAAGGATTTCGATGAAACCCGCCGCGCCGTCGAGGAAAGCGGCGCACAGATCGTGACGGTGGCGATCCGCCGCACCAACATCGGCCAGAACGCCGGCGAACCGAGCCTACTCGACGCCGTGCCGCCTTCCCAATACACTTACTTGCCCAATACCGCCGGCTGCTACAGCGCCGATGACGCGATCCGCACCCTGCGCCTGGCGCGCGAACTGCTGGATGGCCACGACCTGGTCAAGCTGGAAGTGCTGGGCGACCCGAAGACGCTCTACCCGAACATGGTGGAAACCCTGAAAGCCGCCGAGGTGCTGGTCAAGGACGGCTTCAAGGTGATGGTCTACACTTCGGACGATCCGATCATCGCCAAACAACTGGAAGAAATCGGCTGCGTCGCGGTGATGCCGCTGGCCTCGCTGATCGGCTCGGGCATGGGCATCCTCAACCCGTGGAACCTGCAAATCATCATCGACAACGCCAAGGTGCCGGTGATCGTCGATGCCGGCGTTGGCACCGCTTCCGATGCCGCGATTGCGATGGAGCTGGGCTGCGACGGCGTGCTGATGAACACCGCCATCGCCGGCGCGCGAAATCCGGTGCTGATGGCCTCGGCGATGAAAAAAGCGGTGCAGGCCGGGCGCGAGGCTTTCCTCGCCGGTCGCATGCCGAAGAAGCTTTATTCCGCCAGCCCGAGTTCGCCGACTACTGGCTTGATTTCCTGAAACATTTTTTCCACGGATTAACACAGATGTTCACGGATAACCCCGATTTCACCTGTGGAAATCTGTGTTAATCCGTGGCTAACACTTTATGAACCATCGCCCCATCAGAAGCTATGTCCTGCGCCAGGGGCGCATTTCCAGCGCCCAGACGCGCGCGCTGGAAACCCTGCTGCCGCGCCACGGCATTCCCTTTCAGGAAGCTCCGCTCGACCTTGATGCGGCCTTTGGCCGCAGCGCGCCGAAGATCCTTGAGATAGGCTTCGGCATGGGCGACAGCACCGCCAAGATCGCCGCCGAACATCCTGAAAACGACTATCTCGGCGTTGAAGTACACGCGCCCGGCGTCGGCAGCCTGCTCAACCAGATCGAGGAACGGGGCCTCGCCAACCTGCGCGTGATCCAGCATGACGCGGTGGAAGTGCTCCGGCACATGATCGCCCCGGCCAGCCTGGATGGCGTGCACATTTTCTTTCCCGACCCCTGGCACAAGAAGAAGCACAACAAGCGCCGGCTGATCCAGCCGGAACTGGTCGCCCTGCTGTGCGACAAACTCAAGCCCGGCGGCTACCTGCACGCCGCCACCGACTGGCAGGCATACGCCGAACATATCCTGGCCGTGCTCTCGGCTGAACCCAAACTCGCCAATACCGCAGCGGATTACGCGCCCAAGCCCGACTACCGCCCGCTCACCAAATTCGAGCAGCGCGGCATCAATCTCGGCCATGGGGTGTGGGATATCGTGTTCACAAAGGATCCAAAAAACCGCTAGAGACCGACTTCGACAGGCTTCAGGCCCAAATCCCGGTCAGAACAACTCGAAAGACAACACAAAGGCCGCGCCCACCATAAGCACCAGGCCGACCATAAAAAAGTTGTCGGCAAGGCTCTCCAGGCGTCTGGTATAGCGAACGACGCGCAAGGAAAGATAAGAAAATACCGAGCTCAACAAGAACAACAGGCTATCGAACGCAAGAAGCTTGTCGATCACGACACCAGCCACGCCAACATGCGATAGCTTGACGATACTGATAACCGTCATGCACACCCCTACCATGGTGGCAGAAGTCGGCAGAATGTGGCTCGAAAGATTTTTGCCGCCAGATTGCATTATCGCCCGGCACCTGATTTCAAATATTTCAGTTGTGTGGCATGACTATCCCTGTAGCCGGCAATCATGGCGCTGGGCTGTACGCCCGCAAAATCGGGACAGCAAGAAGGCGAAATCCTTTTCATTAACACTCAAAAAACCACTTCATAAACTTGCTAGTTTATTTTATGTATTCAGATAAAATATTGCGCATATAGTTCCAAACACGCCTTGCCAAATAAACATGCTGACACTGATTCATGACTATGGAAACGACCTTGCCAGTTTTACTGTCAGTGTCGCGTTATTACTGATCTACCACGGCTACCTGCATTACAAGGTCGGCAAAAATCGTGCTTATACCATTCAGGCGGTCAACATCATGGCGCGCACCGCTTGGGTCGTCACGGTCATGCGCGAGGGAAGAGATATTCTTGCTGTGCAAACCTTGCGGAATTCCACCATGGCGGCCACTTTTCTCGCCTCCACCTCAGTACTGCTGATCATCGGCGTACTCACCCTGAGCGGACAGACAGACAAGCTGGAAGGTGCATGGCACGTTCTCAACACGGTCGGCTCAAAACACCCTGAATTATGGCTGGCGAAACTCCTGCTGCTGCTGATCGACTTGTTCGTCGCCTTTTTCAGCTTTGCCATGTCGATCCGCATCTACAATCACGTCGGCTACATGATCAACGTACCGCTGGCGCTCAACCACCGCGTCATCTCACCGGAACACGTCGCGGTTCACCTCAACCGCGCCGGCAAGTACTACAGCATCGGCATGAGGGCCTATTATTTCTCCGTGCCCATCGTCTTCTGGCTTTTTGGCCCTCATTTGATGCTCGGCGCCACCATTCTCTTGATCGCCGTTCTTTACCACCTCGACCGCGCACCCAAAACTTTGGTGCGCGATTACAGCTGAGGCGGCGAGCCTTTCAAGACGTGCTTCTTGATCTTGCCAATGACGTGCATCTCGCAGGCCTTGCAGTCGAACTTCAGCGTCAGCCGCTCGTTGCCGTTCACCAGCGTCATCGGCTCCGCCCGCACCTGACCTTGAACGCCGGCGACGCCGGCGGCTTGTTTCGGACACAGGCTGAACGAGTAGCGCAGGCAATGCTTGGTAATCATCAGCGACACCTCACCCGTTTCCCCATGCGCTTCATAGGCGCCGTCGATCAGCTTTACGCCGTGCCGGGCGTAGAAGGCGCGCGCCGCCAGGTTATTGACGTTGGCCAGATAAGAGAGCGATTCTTCCGGATAAACTGCGGGCGGTTCCACAGCGGGCTTTCGTAGCAGCCGCACATGAGAGGCAAGGCGAGCCGCTTCCATCTGCGCCACGGCATCGCGGCGCAACTTGTTCGCCACCGAGGCCGGTACAAACCAGGGCTGGCTCCAGTTGACGGCCAGCTCCTCGAGTTCGAAATCGGTGTTGCCGAAACGGGCGAGTTGCTCTCGCAGTGCGGCCTCGACCTTCTCCGGATTCTGCGTCGGCTGCTTGTCGAAACTGATACTTGCGCTCACACTGACACCATCGGCATCCTGCAACGACAGCGTGAAGCCCTCGGCGCTTTCGGCAAACGTGGCCCGCACCGCGATGCGGCGCTCGGCAGAAGGCTTAGTCAGCGCCTGATCCCAGACATGGTCGCGGTTGCGGCTGACGGATGTTCCCGGACGCAGTCCCTGTAACGCGCCAATCGGTTCATTTGGCCAGATCCGCCATTTCAAGCCAGCTACCAGCTCGGCTCGATTGGCCTGCACGCCGACCACTTCGCGCTTGTTCATGTAGGTGAAACCGTCACCATTGGCCAACTGCTCGCCGGTTTCCAGCTCGAACCAGTCGGGACCGACCTGCGTCACCGTGCCAATCAGGATGCCGACGAAGGCCGGCGTATCAAATGCGCCGATGTCGGCTTGACGGCCATTCGAAAAATAGTCGGTCGCGCCGCGATGAAAGGTTTTGTCTGCGTTGGGCGTGAACAACAGCCGCGTATGGCCGCTCGATGCGCGCCCCAGTTCGGGGCGCTGCGCCAGAATTTCGTCGAGCAGCAGGCGGTAGTGGCCGGTGATGTTCTTGACGTAAGCGGCTTCCTTGTAGCGCCCTTCGATCTTGAAGCTGCGCACACCGGCGTCGATCAGCGCGCCGAGATTGGCGCTCTGGTTGTTGTCCTTCATCGACAGCAGATGCTTCTCAAAAGCAACGACGCGTCCTTGCGCGTCCTGCAAGGTATACGGCAGGCGACAGGCCTGCGAACAGTCGCCACGGTTGGCGCTGCGCCCGGTTTGTGCGTGGCTGATGTAGCACTGGCCGGAGAAGGCCACGCACAGTGCGCCATGGATGAAATGCTCGATCACGGTTTCCGCCGGCACGGCGGCGCGCACGGCGGCGATTTCCGCGATGGTCAGTTCGCGTGCCAGAACGATTTGCGAAAAGCCGACATCGGCGAGGAAGCGCGCTTTTTCCGGCGTGCGGATGTCGCACTGGGTCGAGGCATGCAGGTCGATTGGCGGCAGATCCAGCTCCAGCAACCCCATGTCCTGCACGATCAGGGCATCGACGCCGGCGTCGTAAAACTGGCAGGCCAAAGAACGCGCCGCTTCCAGCTCGGCATCGTGCAGCATGGTGTTGAGCGTCACGTAGATGCGAGCATGGTAGCGGTGGGCGAATTCCACCAGCTTGGCAATGTCGCCGACCGAGTTGCCGGCGTTGTGGCGGGCGCCGAACGACGGGCCACCGATGTAGACCGCATCCGCGCCATGCAGGATCGCTTCGCGTCCGATCTCGGCGGTTTTGGCCGGAGCGAGCAGTTCAAGGAAACGGGATTGGGGAAGTGCAGGCATTTTGATTCATTTAACCTAAAAACCGTTTTTAGCCACAGATAAACACGGATTAACACGGATAAAGCGATGTGTTGTCGAATTCGGACTATTCACCAGATAAGGATTACAAGACGAAAAAGGCAATTCCTTAATAATCCGTGTATATCTGTGTTAATCCGTGGCTGAACTGCTTTTATAGATTTCAGTGGGAGCCAGCCAGAACGACCGTCAGCCCTGCCTCTTGTCCTGTTGCCCGGCCTCGACGGCATCGAGCTCGCGCTCCATTTCCTCGTCGCTGAGCGGCTTGTATTCGGCCTCTTTCGCCGCCGCCTTCACCATCATCGCGGCAACCACAATGCCCGCCTCGTACAGCAGCCACAGCGGCACCGCCAGCATGATCTGGGAAACCACGTCGGGTGGCGTGAAGATGGCGCCGATCACGAATGCTCCGACCACGATGTAGGGACGAATCTCGCGCAGTTTTTCCACGCTGACAACGCCCATGCGCACCAGCACCACCACCGCCACCGGCACCTCAAAGGTAATACCGAACGCGATGAACAGGGTCAGCACAAAATCCAGGTATTTGTTTATGTCGGTCATCACCGCCACGCCCTCGGGCGCAACCGAAGTGACGAAGCCGAACACCACCGGAAACACCAGAAAATAGGCGAAGGTCATGCCGCACAGGAACAGCACGGTGCTGGCCACGACCAAGGGTGCGATCAACTTCTTCTCATGGGCATACATGCCGGGCGCGACGAACGCCCAGATCTGGTAAAGCACGTAGGGCAACGCGACGACAAAGGAAGCCATCATCGCCACCTTCATCGGCACGAAAAACGGCGTGGTCACGTCGGTGGCGATCATTTGCCCGCCCTTGGGCAGCACCGCCAGCAGCGGGTGCGCGAGTATCGCGTAGAGGTCGCCGGCGAAGGGGAACAAACAGACAAACACCACGCCGATCGCGATCAGCGCACGGATCAGCCGGTTGCGCAGTTCGATCAGGTGGGTGATGAACGATTCGGCGGTGTCTGAAGTTTCTGGATCGATCACTTGGGCGGGGTTCCGGCCTGGTTCTGGTGCGCGGCATCCAGGCCCAGTTCAAGCTGTGCCGATGGCGTGGCGGGCGGCAATGATTGGGGTTGCGGCGCTGGCGGCTCTACCGGCGCCAGGAAATCGGCATCTTTTTGCAAGGCCGCCACAGGTGCGGCAACCGCATCCGCCACGGCCTTGATTTCCTGTCCGGCGTTTTGCGTTTCCTCGATGATCATATGTTCGGCGGTTGCCGCCCCGGCACGAATATCCGCCTCGATCTTGCGCAGCTCTTCCAGCTTGAGCTGGTTGTTGATGTCGGCCTTGACCTCGGTGACGTAGCGTTGCGCCCGCCCGAACAGCAGGCCCGCGGTGCGGGCGACTTTCGGCAGGCGCTCCGGGCCGATGACGACCAGGGCGACGACACCGATCAACACCAGCTCGGAAAAAGCGAAATCAAACATGGCAGCTTACGATACGGTCTTGTTCTTGACTTCACCTTCGATGGTCTGCCCGGTCTTCTGCGCCGTTTCTTCGATCTTCGCCGGCGCTTTTTCTTCTTCCTTGACGGCTTCCTTGAAGCTCTTCACCGCGCCGCCCAGATCGCCGCCGATATTGCGCAGCTTCTTGGTGCCGAACACCACCAGCACGATCACCAGGACTATCAGCCAATGCCAGATGCTAAATGAACCCATTTTCCGTCTCCTCTGATAATTATAAGTGCGACAGCTTGCCGCCGCCGATGACATGGACGTGCAGGTGCATCACCACCTGTCCGCCGCCCTTGCCGGTATTGATTACAGTCTTGAAGCCATCGCTCAGCCCTTGCTCTTTCGCCAGCAGCGGCGCCAGCAGCAGAATGCGGCCGAGCAATAATTCGTGCCGCGCATGGCACTCTCCAAGAGAGTCGACATGTTCTTTCGGCACGATCATGAAGTGCACCGGGGCCGCCGGGTTGATGTCGTGAAAAGCCAGCAGCTCATCATCCTCGTACACCTTGCGGCAGGGGATTTCGCCCGCCGCAATCCGGCAGAACAGGCAATCGCTCATTAATGCTCCCTTGCGGCCTTTTCCGCCAGGCCGGACAACCCTTCGCGCCGCGCCAGCTCGTCGAGTACCTCTTCCGGGCGTACGCCCTGGCTGGCCAGCATCACCATGCAATGAAACCACAGGTCAGCGGTTTCGTAAACGATTTGCTGGCGGTCGCCATTTTTGGCCGCCACCACGGTTTCCGTGGCTTCTTCGCCGATCTTTTTCAGGATCGTGTCCAACCCCTTGGCGTAAAGCTTGGCCACATAGGAGCTGGTCGGATCGGCCTGTTTGCGCGCCTCCAGCATGTCCGCCAGACGGCTGAGAATGTCGCTCATTTCTTGTAGATCTCCGCCGGGTCTTTCAGGACGGGTTCCACGGTCACCCATTTGCTCTTGTCCAGTTGCTGGAAGAAACAGTGGTTGCGACCCGTATGACAGGCAATGCCGCCGATTTGTTCAACTTTGAGCAGCACCACGTCTTCGTCGCAGTCGAGCCGGATTTCCTTCACTTTCTGCACATGGCCGGATTCCTCGCCCTTGTGCCACAATTTCTTGCGTGAGCGCGACCAGTACACCGCCTCGCCTTTTTCCGCAGTCAGCCTGAGCGCATCGCGGTTCATCCAGGCCATCATCAGCACAGTCCCGCTCGCTGCGTCCTGCGCGATAGCCGGCACCAGGCCGTCATCGGACCACTTGACCTTGTTCAGCCAGATATCTTTCTCGCTCATAGTCTCATCTCGATTCCATGCTGCGCCATATGGCGCTTCGCCTGTTCCACCGAATATTCGCCATAGTGAAAAATGCTCGCCGCCAGTACCGCATCGGCGTGTCCTTTGAGGACGCCATCGACCAGGTGATCGAGATTGCCGACGCCGCCGCTGGCGATCACCGGGACGCCGACCGCATCGGCCACAGCACGGGTCAACTCAAGATTGAAACCGATCTTGGTGCCATCGCGATCCATGCTGGTGAGCAGTATCTCGCCCGCTCCCATGCTTTCCATTTTTATTGCCCAAGCCACCGCATCCAGGCCGGTATCCTTGCGCCCGCCATGGGTGAATACATTCCAACGCAACGGCTCGCCCGCCGCCGACACCTGTTTGGCATCGATTGCGACGACGATGCACTGCGAGCCGAAGCGGGCGGACGCATCGGCCACCAGTTGCGGGTTAAGCACGGCGGCTGTATTGATACCGACCTTGTCGGCGCCGGCATTGAGCAGCCGCCGCACGTCGTCAACCGCACGCACGCCGCCGCCGACAGTGAGAGGAATGAATACCTGCGCCGCCACTTCCTCGATAATGTGCAGAATCAGGCCGCGATTGTCGCTGCTCGCGGTGATGTCGAGGAAGGTCAGCTCATCCGCGCCCTGCTCGTCATAGCGCCGTGCGATCTCGACCGGATCGCCGGCATCGCGCAGCGCCACGAAGTTCACGCCTTTGACGACGCGGCCATCGGTCACGTCGAGACAGGGGATAATGCGTTTAGCTAAACCCATGTTATCTCACTGCGGAAAGCGCGAAGGGGAGGCGAGGTTGACGACGTTTCAAGGTTTTTCACCCAACTCGTCGGCCATCTTCTGCGCTTCGGCGAAGTTGAGCGTGCCTTCGTAGATCGCCCGACCGGTGATGGCGCCCATGATCCCTTCGGACTCGACCGCGCACAGACCCTTTACATCATCCAGGTTGGTGATGCCACCGCTGGCGATGACCGGAATAGTGAGCGCTCGTGCCAAGTTGACGGTGGCGTCGATATTCACGCCGGAAAGCATGCCGTCGCGGCCGATATCGGTGTAGACAATCGCCTCCACGCCATAGCCTTCGAATTTCCTGGCCAGATCGATCACATCGTGGCCGGTGACCTTGGACCAGCCGTCCACCGCCACCTTGCTGTCCTTGGCGTCGAGGCCGACGATGATCTGGCCGGGAAAGGCGTAGCATGCTTCATGCAGGAAACCCGGATTCTTCACCGCTGCGGTGCCAATGATGACGTAGCTGATGCCGCTGTCCAGATAAAGCTCGATGGTTTCCAGGTCGCGAATACCGCCGCCGAGCTGCACCGGAATGTCGGTGCCGACGGCGTCGACGATGGCGCGGATGGCGCTGCCGTTGACCGGCTTGCCGGCAAAGGCGCCGTTCAGGTCGACCAGGTGAAGCCTTCGCGCGCCGGCATCGAGCCAGTGCTTGGCCATGGCGCCGGGATCTTCGGAGAATACCGTGGCATCCTCCATCAAACCCTGTTTCAAACGCACACAGTGCCCGTCTTTCAAGTCAATCGCAGGAATAATCAGCATGATGGTCGCAGCAATATAATTACAAGGAAATTAAGATTTGGTTTCAGCCGGCGGCTGTTCCATCCCAGGTCACGAAATTCGCCAGCAGCCTGAGCCCAGCAGACTGGCTTTTTTCTGGGTGGAATTGTACGGCGAAGATATTTTTGGCCGCCACCGCGCTGGTGAATGGAAAAGGATAAAGGGTAAACGCGGCAACCATGTCAGGATGACCCGCCTCCACATAATAACTGTGCACGAAATAAAAGCGCGACGCATCCGGGATGCCCGCCCACATTGGGTGTGCACCGGTTTGCTGCACTTCGTTCCAGCCCATGTGCGGCACCTTGAGGCGCTGTCCGCCGGCGTCGTACATCGCGGCGGCGGGAAACAATTTGACTTGGCCGGGAAGCACGCCCAGGCCGGCGGCGTGACCTTCTTCGCTGAAGTCGAACAGCGCCTGCATGCCCAGGCAGATGCCCAGGAACGGTTTGGTCTGCGCCGCTTCGATCAGCGGCTTGCGCAAGTGGCGCAGTTCCAGCTCGCGAATGCAGTCCGGCATTGCGCCGACACCGGGAAAGACCACGCGGTCGGCCCGCGCGATCTCGCCGGCATCGCTGGTCACCAGAATGCGCGCATCCGGCGCGACATGCTCCAGCGCTTTCGCCACCGAGCGCAGGTTGCCCATGCCGTAATCGACTACTGCAATGCTGCTCATATCAACTATAGACTACCCTTGGTGGAAGGCAGCACATCGCCCATACGCTGGTCGGTCTCCACGGCCATGCGCAGGGCGCGACCGAAAGCCTTGAAGATGGTTTCCACCTGATGATGCGAATTCTTGCCGCGCAGGTTGTCGATGTGCAAGGTCACTCCGGCATGATTGACGAAGCCCTGAAAAAATTCCGATACCAGATCCACGTCGAATTCGCCGATCGTGCCACGGGAAAAATCCACCTCGAACACTAGGCCGGGACGCCCCGAAAGGTCGATCACCACGCGCGACAGCGCTTCGTCCAGCGGCACATAGGCATGGCCGTAACGACGAATGCCCTTCTTGTCGCCGACTGCCTTGGCGAAAGCCTGGCCCAGGGTAATACCGACATCTTCCACGGTGTGGTGAGCGTCGATGTGCAGGTCGCCCTTGGCGGTCACGTCCAGATCGATCAGGCCATGCCGCGCAATCTGATCCAGCATGTGATCGAGGAAGGGCACGCCGCTGGCCAGCTTGGCCGCGCCGCTGCCATCCAGATTAAGCTTGACGCTAACCTGGGTTTCCAGAGTATTCCGGTCAACTTGGGCGGTACGCATTTTGATTTATGCTTTAAATAATGTGGAAGAAATTCTGTTCATTCTAACCCAGCACGGCAAGGGGTCAAAGCGGGGCGTGACAAGGCGAGAATATTTCAGCCCAGGATTTCCCGCAAAGCCCCTACCAGCGCCACGCACTGCTCGTCCGTTCCTACCGTAATCCGCAGGAATTGCGCGATACGCGGCGGGTTCTTGAAATGCCGCACCAGGATGCTGCGCTTGCGCAATCCGGCGGCAAGTTCGGCGCCGTCACGCTCGGCATGGCGGGCAAAGACGAAATTGGCGGCGGACGGCAGCACGTCGAAGCCCATCGCCTCAAGATCGGCCACCAGCCTTGTGCGCGTGGCAATTACCTGGCGGCAGGTTTGCTCGAAATAGGCGCGATCCGCCATCGCAGCGGCAGCGCCGGCGATGGCGAAACGATCCAGCGGATAGGAGTTGAAACTGTCCTTGACGCGGGAAAGCGCCTCGATCAATCCGGCATCGCCGATGGCATAGCCGGCGCGCAGGCCAGCCAGCGAGCGCGACTTCGACAACGTGTGGACGACCAGCAGGTTGGGATAGCGATTCACCAGGCCGACAGCGGATTCCGCGCCGAAATCCACATAGGCTTCGTCGATCACCACTACCGATCCGGCATTGGCTTGCAGCAGGCGCTCGATCTCGGCCAGCGGCAGCGCACAGCCGGTCGGCGCGTTCGGGTTGGGGAAAATGATGCCGCCATTGGGCTTGAAATAATCGTCGACACGAATCTCGAACGATGCGGTCAGCGGCACCGACTCGTAGTCGATGCCATACAGCCCGCAATACACCGGATAGAAACTGTAAGTGACGTCGGGAAACAAGATCGGCTGGTCGTGCTTGAGCAGCGCCAGAAAGGTGTGTCCCAGCACCTCGTCGGAGCCGTTGCCGACGAACACCTGGGCTGGCGTCACGCCATGAAAGGCGGCAACGGCTTCCTTGAAGCGCTCGCTGTTGGGATCGGGATAGAGTCGCAGCGCATCACCCACTTCGGCGCGCAACGCTTCCAGCACCTTGGGGCTCGGGCCGTAGGGATTCTCGTTGGTATTGAGCTTGACCAGGTTCGGCAGCTTCGGCTGCTCGCCCGGCACATAGGGCGTCAGGCCGTTGACGACGGCGCTCCAGTAAGAATTGGCGGGCGTACCCATCGTTCAGAGCGTGCGATATTCGGCGGAACGGGCGTGTGCCTGCAAGCCTTCGCCTTCGGCCAGCACCATCGAAATCTTGCCGAGCACCTGCGCGCCCGCCTTGGACACCATGATCAGGCTGCTGCGCTTCTGGAAATCGTAAACGCCCAGCGGCGACGAGAAGCGCGCGGTACGCGAAGTCGGCAACACGTGATTGGGGCCGGCGCAGTAATCGCCCAGCGCCTCGCAGGTCTGCCGCCCCATGAAAATGGCGCCGGCGTGTTTGATCTTTTTCGTCAGTGCGACCGGATCTTCAATCGACAACTCGAGGTGTTCAGGCGAAATGTAATTCGCGATTTCCGCTGCCTCGTCCAGGTCTTTGACTTGAATCAGCGCGCCGCGCGCTTCCAGTGCGGTGCGGATGATTTCCTGGCGCGGCATCTGCGGCAGCAATTTTTCGATGCTGGCCTGCACCGCGTCGATGAAGGCCACATCCGGGCTGAGCAGGATGGACTGCGCCAGCTCGTCATGCTCGGCTTGGGAAAACAGGTCCATCGCGATCCAGTCCGGGTCGGTCTGGCCGTCGCAGATAATCAGGATTTCGGACGGGCCAGCCACCATGTCGATGCCGACCACGCCGAAGACGCGGCGCTTGGCGGCAGCGACATAAGCATTGCCGGGGCCGACGATCTTGTCCACTTGCGGCACGGTCTGCGTGCCATAAGCCAGTGCGCCGACAGCCTGCGCGCCGCCGATGGTAAACACCCGGTCGACGTCGCACACCGCCGCAGCGGCCAGCACCAGTTCGTTGACTACACCGCCTGGCGTCGGCACCACCATGATCAATTCTTTCACCCCGGCCACCTTGGCGGGAATCGCGTTCATCAGCACCGAGGAAGGGTATGCCGCCTTGCCGCCGGGCACGTACAGACCGACCCGATCGAGCGCCGTGACCTGCTGGCCGAGCATGGTGCCGTCGGCCTCGGTATGGCTCCAGGACTGCATCAATTGTTTTTCGTGATACACCCGCACCCGCTCGGCGGCCTTTTTCAGCGCGTCGCGCTGTTCGGCAGGCAGATCGTCAAGCGCCTGCTTGAGGCGCGACTGCGACAATTCCAGCTCGGTGGCGGAAGCCGCATCCAGCTTGTCGAAACGTTTCGTATATTCCAGTACGGCTGCGTCGCCGCGCGTCTTGACGTCGCGCAAGATACCGGCGACCACGTTGTCGATGGCATCGTCCTGCGCGCCCTCGAAGGCCAGCAGATCGGTCAGACGCGCCTTGAAATCAGGCTGGGAAGTGGAATAGCGTTTGATATTTAGCATGATGGCGTGCAAATTAAGTTTGCGGGATAGCGCGATTTTACAGGAAAAAGTTGCGCCGCGCGCATGCCAGCAGACGCCATAGCCTCGTCCGAGTGTTACGCTTGACGTACAACATAAAACAAAATATATTGAACCATGATTAAATCTTTTCGTTGCCAGAATACGGAAGCGCTTTACCAAGGCAAGCGCGTCAGGAAATTTGAATCCTGTGCCGCACAAGCCGAAAGAAGGCTGGAAATCCTGGACAACGCAAAAACCATCCATGACTTGATGAACTTGCCCAGCAACCGTTTCGAGGCTCTAAGCGGCGACCGATCCGGCCAGTTCAGCATCCGCGTCAACCAACAATGGCGCGTCTGCTTCGAGTGGAAAGAGGCGGATGCTTACAACGTGGAAATAGTGGATTACCACTAAGGAGAATAAACATGAACGGAATGCGCGCCATCCACCCCGGCGAAATCCTCAAGGACGAGCTGGACGAACTGAAACTCTCGGCAAACGCCCTTGCCAAGGCGCTGGACGTACCCACCAACCGGATCACGGCTATCCTCAACGAGCAACGCGGCATTACCGCAGACACCGCTCTGCGCCTCGCCAAATTCTTCGGCACCGGCCCCGACTTCTGGATGAGCCTGCAAAGCAGCTACGATGTAAAAAAAGCGCGCGAAGCTGTAGGGCAGGAAATCGAGAACAAGGTTAAGCCGCGCGAACAGCTTGCCGCCTAGCCGATGACAGAATCGAACCACCACATGGGATTAATCGAGTCTATTAATCCCGATTCGTGGCTATTACGTGAATATGACGACAGGAGCGCACAATGAGCAACATCCGATCAATCGACATGATGTTTCTCGACGACATATTCGATATGGGCGGCGGATACGTTCTGAATTTTTCGGATCGGACGTTTGCACAGTTCTTCAGCGAAGAACTCAATATCGACATTAACGATCCTGTCTACGCCCGGACGGGAAGCTCCAAAGGGAAGCGCCTTCGTTGTTTTCTTCAAACAGTGGACAAGCCAACCATCGTCCAAACGCTTAAGGCTCTTTGGGAATATCGTGAAGCACTGCGGCAGCATGAGGGTCAGATCGACAAGATTAAGAACGCTCATGGTCGCCTTCTAGCGCTAATCAACTTGCTCGAAGGGCGACCGGAGAATGTTTCGTTGGCTGGGCGACCACCTATGCCAGCCTTCGACAGACCAAAACTCGTGCAACTCAAGGCAGACCTGATCTCTCTTTCTGGCCTCGCAGCACAAGCCAGGGGATACGCTTTCGAAAAATTCCTGAAGCAACTCTTCGATGTTTATGGATTGGCAGCACGAGAGCCTTTCCGTCTTCGTGGCGAGCAGATCGACGGCAGCTTCCAGTTCGCAAACGAAACCTACCTCGTGGAGGCTAAATGGCAGGGCCAAGCAACAGGCGTCGCAGAATTGCATACCTTTCACGGCAAGATCGAACAAAAGGCTGCCTGGACGCGCGGCCTGTTCGTCAGCAACAGCGGTTTCACTGATGACGGATTGGCGGCCTTCGGCAAAGGCAAGCGTGTTATCTGCATGGACGGCTTCGATCTCTATGAGACCTTGCACCGCGAAATTCCTCTCAATCATGTTCTGGATCTCAAGGTAAGGCGGGCCGCAGAGACCGGCTCTCCCTTTACCAGTGTTCGCGACCTATTCCCTGAGTGACCAAGAATCAAGAAAAGTAGGGAGCGTAGCCCTAATTCCGATGCGCCACGGATTCGGTGCGCATGGCGCACCCTACATTAAGTTTAGAATTTCTCGTGCCAAATCAACTATCTGCTTAAGCCGATGCCTTGGCGACCGTCTCGGCGAAAATATCGAGGATCGGCTGAATCTGCGCGCGCTTGAGCTTGAGCGCGGCCTGATTGACCACCAGGCGCGAGCTGATTTGCATGATTTCTTCCACCGCCACCAGGTTGTTGGCCTTGAGCGTGCCGCCGCTGCTCACCAGGTCGACAATCGCGTCGGCCAGCCCGACCAGCGGCGCGAGTTCCATCGAGCCGTACAGCTTGATCAGGTCGACATGCACGCCCTTGCGTGCGAAGTGCTCGCGTGCGGTTTGCAGATATTTGGTGGCGACACGCAGGCGCGCGCCTTGGCGCACGGCGTTTTCATAGTCGAAACCGGTCGGCACCGCGACCATCATGCGGCAACGGGCGATCTGCAAGTCCAGCGGCTGGTAAAGGCCGTCGCCGTTATGCTCGTTGAGCACGTCCTTGCCGGCGATGCCGATGTCGGCTGCGCCATATTGCACGTAGGTCGGCACGTCGGATGCGCGCACGATGATCAGGCGGATGCCGGGCTGGTTGGTGTCCAGGATCAGCTTGCGCGAGGTTTCAGGATCGTCGAGCGCAATGATCCCCGCCGCTTTCAGCAGCGGCGCGGTTTCCTCGAAAATGCGGCCCTTGGAGAGGGCGATAGTGATTCCAGTCACGTCGGATATCTCATTTATTCAAAAAACAATTTTACCGCAGAGGACGCGGAGAACGCAGAGGTTTTTAGGGCCTTCTTTAATTGAACGACGAACCTTGCCTTTCCTCCGCGTCCCCTGCGTCCTCAGCGGTGAAAAACAAAACTCAGTGCACTCGCTTGATCCTTGCCCCGAGCTGCGACAGCTTCTCTTCGATGCACTCATAGCCGCGGTCGATATGATAAATCCGCTCCACCGTGGTTTCGCCCTGGGCGACCAGTCCGGCCACCACCAGACTGGCCGAGGCGCGCAGGTCGGTTGCCATCACCGTGGCGCCGCTCAGACCGGGCTCACCGCGTACCACCGCGGTGTTACCTTCGGTTTCGATGACGGCGCCGAGGCGGCGCAACTCCTGCACGTGCATGAAACGATTTTCAAAAATAGTTTCGGTGACGGTGGCGGTGCCATCCGCAACGGCATTCAGCGCCATGAATTGCGCCTGCATGTCGGTGGGAAAAGCCGGATAGGGGGCGGTGCGCAGGTTGACCGACTTGAGCGGCCCGGCCATTTCCAGGCTGATGGTGCTGTCGGTGCATTCGATATGCGCACCGGCTTCGCGCAGCTTTTCCAGCACGGCATCGAGGATGTCCGGGCGGGTGTCCTTGAGCAGCACCTTGCCGCCGGTCGCGGCGGCGGCAACCAGAAAGGTGCCGGTTTCGATGCGATCCGGCATCACCCGATAAGCCGCGCCATGCAATTTCTCAACGCCATGCACGGTGATCACGTCGCCGCCTGCGCCTTCGATTTTTGCACCCATGGCGATCAGGCAGTTTGCCAGATCGACAACTTCCGGCTCGCGTGCGGCGTTTTCCAGCACGGTGGTGCCGTCCGCCAGGGTCGCTGCCATCATCAGGTTCTCAGTGCCGGTGACGGTGACGATATCCATGAATATCCGCGCGCCCTTGAGCCGCTTGGCACGCGCCAGGATGTAGCCATGCTCGATCTCGATTTCCGCGCCCATCGCCTGCAAACCCTTGATATGCAGGTTGACCGGACGCGAACCGATGGCGCAGCCGCCTGGC
Organism: Betaproteobacteria bacterium; assembly: GCA_021373185.1. Taxonomy (GTDB): domain Bacteria; phylum Pseudomonadota; class Gammaproteobacteria; order Burkholderiales; family Sulfuricellaceae; genus Sulfuricella. The sequence continues at coordinate 237,860 of JAJFTF010000024.1, forward strand.
AGCGACACCCGCGCTTCGCCGAAGCGAGCCAGCATCGGCCCCAGCACCAGGATCGAGGCGCGCATGGTTTTCACCAATTCATAGGGTGCCACCAGGTTGGTCATGCTGCGAGCGGCTATCTCGACGCCGAGGCGATCGTTGACCGACACTTCCGCGCCCATCTGGTTGATCAGCTCGAGCATGGTGGTGACGTCGCGCAAATGAGGAACATTGCCGATCTGCAGCGGGCCTTCCGTCAGGATGGCCGCGCACAAGATCGGCAAGGCGGCATTTTTCGCGCCGGAGATACGGATTTCGCCGGAGAGAGGAATGCCGCCCTGGATGACAAGCTTGTCCATTGATTAGGCCTTTGCGCTTTCCAGCAGTTTCTGCAACTCGCCCTTCTCGTACAGATCTTTCATGATGTCGGAGCCGCCGATCAGTTCGCCATTGATGTAGAGCTGGGGAAAGGTCGGCCAGTTGGCGTAGTACTTGAGGTTCTCGTAAACCTCGGCATCCGCCAGCACGTTCACCGCGACATAATTGGTCACGTTGCAGGCCTTGAGCACCTGCGCCGCCAACCCGGAAAAACCGCACTGCGGAAACTGCGGGGTGCCTTTCATGTACAGCACGACCGGGTTTCCGGTCACGGTTTGCTTGATGTTTTCCAACGCGTTCTGATCCATGTTCACTCCTGGGAAACTATCCCGATAAATTTCAAACCTGCTTCGACCATTGCTCCGGGGTGAAAGTTTTCATCGACAGGGCATGAATTTCCTCATGCATCCTGTCGCCCAACGCCCGATAAACGAGCTGATGCTGCTGCACCATGCCCTTGCCCTCGAAGGCCTTGCTGACGATCACCGCCTCGAAATGGCGACCATCGCCATGAACCTGGACATGCTCGCAATCCAGTCCTTGTTCGATGTAACCCTTGATTGCTTCCGGTGTCGTGGTCATGTTAATTCCGTAATTTATAGCCGCTCTTGAGCAGAGCCAAAGTCGCTAATGATAATGCCAAACAGCAGGTGCCGACAATCGACAGCCCCAGCAGCGGGGAAACATCCGAAACGCCGAAGAAGCCATAACGAAACCCGTCGATCAAATAAAAGATCGGGTTGTAACGCGACAAGGCCTGCCAGAAGGGCGGCAGCGAGTTGATCGAGTAGAACACGCCGGACAAAAAGGTCAGCGGCATGATCAAAAAGTTCTGCACCGCCGCCATCTGATCGTAACCTTTCGCCCACAGCGCGGTAATGATGCCGACCGCGCCCAGCATGACGCATCCGGCCAGGGCAAACAGCACTGCCCACAACGGATGGGCCAGCGGCAGCGCGGTAAACCACATGCTGACCAGCCCCACCCCCAATCCGACCACCAGACCGCGCACCACCGCCGCCGCGACATAGGCGCTAAAAAATTCCCAATACGCCAATGGCGGCAGCAACAAAAATACGATATTGCCGTTCATTTTCGACTGGATCAGGCTGGACGAACTGTTGGCGAAGGCGTTCTGCAGCATCGCCATCATCACCAGGCCGGGAATCAGGAAAGCCGTGTATCCCACGCCGGGATAGACCTGCACGTGCGCTTCCAGCACATGGGAGAAAATCAGCAGGTAAAGCAGCGTCGATACCAGCGGCGACAGGATGGTCTGCAGGCTGACCTTCCAGAAGCGCAGCAACTCCTTGTAGAACAACGTCCACAGGCCGATCATGCCGCTTTCCCCATGATTTGCAAGAACACCTCTTCGAGATCGGGCTTGGACACTTCGATATCCGCCACCGCCACGTTTGCTTCGCGCAAGGTCGCCAGCACCCCTTCGAGCGCGGCACAGTCGCTCAGCACCAGGCGGAACCAGCCCGCTTCCTCGCCGGCAAGCAGCGGCTGCAAGGCATCGGGTAGTCGACTTGGGTTCAACCGCAATCTAACCTGGGTTGCCGCATGGGCGCTGAGCAGGTTCTGTGTCGTGTCGAGCGCGATGATCTGCCCCTGCTTCAGCATGGCGACGCGGTTGCACAGGGCTTCGGCCTCTTCCAGATAATGGGTGGTGAGGACGATGGTGTGGCCGTCGCGATTCAGGCGGCGGATGAATTCCCACAGATTCTGGCGCAACTCCACGTCCACGCCGGCGGTGGGTTCGTCCAGCACGATCACCGGCGGCTTGTGCACCAGCGCCTGCGCCACCAGCACCCGGCGCTTCATGCCGCCGGACAACAAGCGAGTATAAATATCGGCCTTGTCGGTCAGGCCCAAGTTGTGAAGCAACTCATCGATCCAGGCATCGTTGTGTTTCAGCCCGAAATAGCCGGACTGAAAACGCAGCATTTCGCGCACGGTGAAGAAGGCATCGTAGACCAGTTCCTGCGGCACCACGCCAAGGACACGCCGCGCATTGCGGTAGTCGGTCACCACGTCGTAGCCCAGCACGGCGCAAGAGCCTTGCGTCACCCGCGCAAGCCCGGCCAGGATGTTGATCAGGGTGGTTTTGCCGGCGCCATTGGGGCCAAGCAACGCGAAAAATTCGCCTTGCTCCACCGACAAGTCCACGCCGCGCAATGCATGAAGGCTGCCGAAGCGCTTGTGCACTTGGCGAATCTCGATTGCGGGAGTCATGGGAGGTTTGGCTTGAAAACATGTTCAGCCACGGATGAATCCGTGGCTGAACTCAGTTTGGCTGGATCAGATCAAGGACGCCATACAGCGTCGCCAGGCTTTTCAGGTTGTCCGGGAGATTGATGAAGCCGAGCTTGCAGCCGCTGCGCTGCGCCGTGCGCAACCATTCGAGAACCAGGCTGATGGCAGCGGAATCCACCTCCTCCAACTGGGACAGATCGACGGTCAGGCCATCGCGATTGAACAGCTTCAGTCCCTCTGCCAGCATGGCACGGGCATTGTCGAGTGTAATCGGGCCCTGAATCCGGTAATTGGCGCCGTCTTGTACGATCATGTCGGTTAGCCTTTGGAATCCGGGCTTTCGCCTTTATGATTTTTTTCGGTCAGAGTTTTAATCAAGCTGTCGATACCGGACTTGCGGATCTCGCTGGAGAACGAGCCGCGGTAATTGGTCACCAGGCTGATGTTATCCACGATCACATCATAGACCTTCCAGCCATCGGCGTTCTTCTGCAGGCGATAATCGATGGGAATCGGCGCCTGTCCGCCCGGCTGGTTGATCACGGTCTTGACCGTCACGTCGGTTTCTCCGGACTCCATCCGCATGGGCTTGTACTCAATGGTCTGGTTCTTGTAAGCGGACAGCGAGGTGGAATAGGTGCGCACCAGCAGCGTGCGGAACTCATGGATCAGCGCTTCCTGCTGGGCCGGTGTTGCCTGACGCCAGTCCTTGCCTACCGCCAGCATGGTCATACGCCTGAAATCGAAATGGGGCAACACCTTGGCGTCCACCAAATCATAAATCTTCTTTTTGTTTCCGGCCTGAATGTCCTTGTCTTTTTTGACAATCGCCAGCACGTCCTGGGCAGTTTCCTTGACCAGCACATCCGGCGCAATTTCAGCCGCGACCGCAGTGGTCGTGACACCCAGAAAAACCGCCAGCATGAACAGGGCCCGAATAAATGCTTTTCTCATAATCTTCTCCAGATAAATTATTGCGCTACGGCCTTGCTGTCGCCGCCATTGGATTTTTTCTTGTCCCCGTCTTCGGACGCCTTGCTGAACAGGAACTGGCCGATCAACTGCTCCAGCACCATCGCCGACTGGGTCAGCTTGAACTTGTCGCCATTTTTCAGGTTGACCTCATCTCCACCCGCTTCCAGGCCGATGTATTGCTCACCGAGCAGGCCGGAGGTCAGGATAGAAGCGCTGGTATCCTTGGGAAACTGGAATTGCTTGCCGATACGCATCTCCACCCGCGCCCGAAATTTGCCGTTGTCAAACTGGATATCCGCGACCCGTCCAACGACTACGCCAGAGCTTTTTATCGGCGCCTTGACCTTGAGTCCGCCAATGTTGTCGAACTCGGCACTGACCGAGTAGGTTTCCGAGCCGTCGTAGCCACCCAGGTTACCCACTTTGAAAGCCAGGATCGTCAGCGCAATCAAACCACCCACCACAAACGCGCCCACCCATAAATCCAGCGTTGTCCGCTCCATAAACCTACACTCCCCGAAACATGAATGCCGTTAAAATAAAGTCCAGCGCCAGCACAGCCAGCGCGGAAGTAACCACCGTGCGGGTTGTCGCATGGGATACGCCTTCCGCCGTGGGCGGTGCATCGTAACCCTCGAACAGGGCAATCGCGGTCACCGCGACACCGAATACCACACTCTTGATCACACCGTTCACGATGTCCTGGCGAAAATCAACCGCCGCCTGCATCTGCGACCAGAACGACCCCTCGTCCACGCCGATCAGCACCACACCAACCAGGTAACCGCCGAATACGCCGATAGCGGAAAACATCGCCGCCAGCAATGGCATCGAAATCACACCCGCCCAGAAACGCGGTGCCACCACGCGCGCAATGGGATCGACCGCCATCATTTCCATGGCGGATATCTGCTCGGTCGCCTTCATCAGGCCGATCTCGGCGGTAATGGCCGAGCCGGCGCGACTGGCGAACAGCAGTGCGGCCAGCACCGGCCCCAGTTCGCGCACCAGAGACAGTGCCACCAGTGAACCCAGCGCTGATTCAGAGCCGTATTTCTGCAAAGTCTCGTAGCCCTGCAGTCCGAGCACCATGCCGACGAACAAACCGGAGACGATAATAATGATCAGCGACATCACGCCGCTGAAATAGATTTCGCGGATGGTCAGGTGAATACGCCGAAAACTCGCGCCCGAACTGATCAGGGTGACGAAAAAGAAACGGCTGGCATAGCCCAGGCGCCAGATGCCGTCTATCATGGTGTGCCCGACACTGCGCAGACCAAAACCAATTTTTCTATGCGGCATTTTTAAGAAGCCTCCAACATCAAATCTTTGCGGTAGGGCGCGCCCGGATAATGGAAGGTCATCGGTCCGTCGATCTCGCCCCACACGAACTGGTGTACGAATGGCAGGTTCGAAGCCTTGATCTCATCAGCGGTGCCTTCCGCCACGACAACGCCATCCGACATGAAATAGATATAGTCCACGATTTTCAGCGACTCCTGAATGTCGTGGGTTACCAGAACCGTGGTTGCCCCCAAGGCATCGTTCAGGCGCCGGAGCAGATTGCCGATCACCGACAGCGAAATGGGATCAAGGCCGGCAAACGGCTCATCATACATGATCAGCATCGGATCCAGCGAGATCGCCCGTGCCAGCGCCACCCGCCGTGCCATGCCGCCGGACAGTTCGGACGGCATCAGGTTATGCGCGCCGACCAGCCCCACGGCATGAAGCTTCATCATCACCAGATCGCGGACCATGCTTTCCGGCAGGTCGGTATGCTCCCGCATCTGAAAGGCCACGTTCTCATAGACCGACAAATCGGTAAACAGTGCGCCGAACTGAAACAACATGCCCATCTTGCGACGCATCCGGTACAGCCCGTCCTGATCCAGGTCGCTCATCTCCTGCCCGGCCACCTTGATGCTGCCGGTAGTGGCCTTGAGCGCGCCGCCGATCAGCCGTAGCGTCGTGGTCTTGCCGCAGCCGGACAGCCCCATAATGGCAACAATCTTGCCACGGGGAATCCGCATGTTAATCCCCTTGAGGATCGGGCGCTTATCGTAGGTGAAGTTGAGATCGCTGATTTCAACGAGGTTTTCGGCTGACACTTGTTTATCTTTTCAACGAAAGCGTACATTCTAAACCAGCTTGGCGCAGGCAACAATCACGCCCGCATAATTTCCAGCAAGGTCTTCACCCGATTCATTGCCTCCAACCCGTGATCGCGGCTGATTAAATAAATTGGGGCGGAACTTCCGGCAAGCAGTTGCAGTTCATCTGCCAACTTCTTCAAGTCCAGATCGCGCTCCAGCCAGACGATTCGCCCGCCGGGCGGGTCGATGCGCGGCGCCAGTACAGCCAGCCTGGCTTCGTCGCCAGCAGAGAGCCCCGCCGGATTGCGTTCCAACACGAAACGGAATGACGCCAAAGTGTCATCCACCCAACCAGAAAGGGCTTTCAGGTCGCATTCAGACCATTCGGCATAACCCAGGTAAACACAGGTAAATGCGGTATTGTAAAAAGTCAGCCGCCACTCCGGCGGCAACTCCTCCGGGTAGAAACATCCCTGCCACTGCGGATGCTCCCAACCCGCACTACCGACGCGGGCGTCAAGCGACACATTGATCCCCTACGGGTCGCCGGCCTATCCCATGCAAGATCACATGGAATAGGCCGAGGTTATTTGCTGATTCTTTCATCGGCTGGCATTATATCAACTTATAATCTTCAAACCTCATTGCTACGTGGGCATCAGGAATCTTCCCGATCCCGTATCAACAGTTTGTGATTCAACCATTCTAAAAATTGCTCAACATTGGGTACGCCATGTATCTTGACCATTTTGGCCTGCGTCAACCGCCTTTCAAGATAACGCCGAATATCGAGTTCTTCTACGCGGGCGGCAATCGCGGTGCAATTCTCGATGCGCTGCTCTATGGAATTACCAGCGGCGAAGGCATCATCAAGGTTACCGGCGAGATCGGCAGCGGCAAGACCATGCTTTGCCGGATGGTAGGAAACCTGTTACCGGAAAACGTGGACGCCGTCTTCCTGGTCAACCCCAGCCTGAGCCGGGATGAAATTCTTTATACCATTGCCGAAGAACTCGGGCTAGGCATGGCAGGACAGCGCATTTCCATGGTGCTCCGCGAGTTACAGCGCCACCTCATCGAAAGATATGAGCAGGGGCACCAAGTGGTGGCCTTCCTCGACGAGGCTCAAGCCATACCTCTGGATAGCCTGGAAGAAATCCGCCTGCTTTCCAACCTTGAAACCGCGCACCACAAGCTGCTGCAAATTGTCCTGTTCGGCCAGCCTGAGCTGGATGAAAGCCTGAAGCTGCCAAGAATGCGGCAACTCAAGGAGCGGATCACGCACAGCTTTATCATTCCCCCGTTCTCCAGAGCGGATATCGCCGAATATTTGATGTTCCGCATGCGCGCAGCCGGTTACCGGGGACCGGAAATTTTCGATGCGGATGCCATCAAGCTGATTGATGCCGCCTCTCAGGGCATCACGCGACGCATCAATGTTCTTGCCGACAAGGCGCTGCTTTCGGCATTTGCTGAAAATACCCACGAAATCCAGTCCAGACATATGAAAGCGGCAATCGCCGACAGCGAATTCAGCATTACGACGCCCTCTCGTTTGCCCCTGAAAAAAATCGGCTTTATCGCAACACTAGCCCTGCTTGGCATAGGACTCGGGATAGGCTGGCAACACTATGCCAACATGCCGCCGGCCCCCGCCGCACCAGCGCAGGCAACTCAAGCCACATCAAAACCCGCCGTCATAACTGCGCCATTGTCCGACGCACAGACAAGACCCACGCCAAAACCAGCGCCGCCGATCCAGCCCGCCAATGAAACTACGCCTCCAGCCGCCACCGGGGGAAAGACCGCGCCATTGGCAACAACACCAAGCGCAACCCTTACCCAACAAGACAAATCGACCGGCAAAAATTCCGATCGAACCTCGACCAGTAGCAATTCAACGCTCCCGCAGAGTGCGGCAGCGCTCACGCCACTCCCATCACAACCCGTCATCAAAACTGAGCAACTGCCCGCCGCCGCGCAGACAAAATCAGCGCCGCCGACCCAGCCCCGCAATGAAGCCGCGTCCCCGCCCGTGGCCACGCCATCTGCCAATGAAAAACCCATGGCAGCAACCAAGCCTCAACCCGCCACCAGGAAAAAAAACACACAAACGGCGGTGGCAGCCAACGCAACCTTGACTCAACAAGACAAGCTGACCGGCGAAGGTTCCGCACGGACTTCGACCCAGAGTGAACCGGCACACCCGCAGAGCACAACAACGCTCACCCCCCCCTTGCTACGGCAGCAACTGGATGCCACTCGCGCTTGGCTGGACACCAAGAATACCGGCCATTACACCATCCAGCTCATGGCGCTCAACGAACCCTATACCCTGCCCCAGATAACACAAATTCTGGATAACCACAGAAAAACCATCGGATCACAAGATATCTATATTTATTCTGTTTACTCCGCTCGCACCAATAAGCATCAATTCAGGATCGTTCTCGGTTCTTTTCCTTCCCGTGAACAGGCCGTCGCCGCCATCGCCAGACTGCCGAGCAGCTACAAGGCCAACCGCCCGTTTCGGCGCACGATTAAAGGAGTCAAGGATGAAATTGAGCAGCAGCAACACTAGGAATTTTCGATAATTCCCAAAATGGGAATGAAAATTCGAGAAATCGGCAAAATTTCTGACGCATATAACCAACCATTCCACATGGCCTACATAAAATTTCCATAGGCAAACAATTTTAGACCGCATGGGGAAATGCCATCTATTTGCCAAGGATTTTAGCCTCTCAGCCGCTCTCAACACCCCTCTATTTTTGTGGCTCTCTACCAGATTGAGCCACCTCAACTGCCTTTATTAAGGCAATCGAGTAAAAACACCCCTAATAAAATTGATTTAGAATACCCTCGGTGGTAATCTTACGACTATTTAAGTACAACATAATGCGTATCGGATCATTAGATTGCACAACATATGGTGTGCTTGGGTTTGAGATTTGGGGGGTTGCATGCGAGAAAAAAATTGCCATATTTGCAACGACAAAAAACATACAATTTGTTCCAAATCAACATGTTAAAAAAGAAATGTTCACCTGAATAATTACACAATCTTAAACCCATGAACAAAGCTTTGATCGCTGTTGCCGGTTGTCTTCTGCTAGCCGCCTGCGGCACGCAGCCGGCCACGCCATCGCCTGGTCACATCATGGCCGAATCGAGCCCATCTGGCAGCATTCCCAAGCCAGTGCAACTATCCGCCCAGCTACTCCCGCCCAAAGCCACACCGAAGACGGAAACCTATAGCGTAGTAGTCAACAAAGTACCTGTGCAGGAGCTGCTATTCGCCTTGGCGCGAGATGCCAAGTTGAATGTGGATATTCATCCCGGCATCGAAGGCAGCATCACGCTCAATGCCATCGACCAAGCGCTGCCGCAACTGCTGACCCGCATCGCCAAGCAAGTAGATATGCGCTACGAGCTGAATGGGCCGAATCTGGCTGTGATGCCGGATGCGCCCTTCCTGCGCAACTACAAAGTCGACTACGTCGACATCTCGCGCGACACCGCCAGCAAAGTCAACATCGCCACCCAGATCGCCACCGCTGGTGGCGCTGGCACCACAGGCACCACAGGCGGCGCAGGTGGCGGCAACAATTCAACCACTTCGGTAACCAACACTTCAAAAAATCATTTCTGGCAAACATTGGTACAGAACGTCAAGGACATCCTGAAGGAAACGGACAAGATTCTCCCCGACGGGTCTTCCGAAACCACCACGGAACAAACCGGCAGCCAAACCACCACCGGCACCGGCGCACCACCCGCCGCCGGAAAAAACAGCAAGACGGCAGCTTCCATCGCCTCCAGCCCGAATCCAGCCGCACTGACCAGCTCCGGCACCACCACCGTGCGGCGCACTACCTTCCAAGAGGCCGCTTCCGTCATCTTCAATTCGGAAGCCGGCCTGATCGCCGTGCGCGCCACCAACCGCCAGCATGAGAAAATCCAGGAATTCCTCGATCAAGTACTGAATAGCGCCAAACGCCAAGTGCTGATCGAAGCCACGATAGCCGAAGTCCAGCTTGACGACCAATACCAGCAAGGCATCAACTGGGCCCGTTTGCGCGAAGGCGGAACTGGCTTCAACCTGAGCCAGACAGCGAGTAGCGCCTCGTCTACGGCCACGGGCGCCGGCCTGCTCGTACTCGGTTACGCCAACCCGACCTCCGCCATCGGCAGCATTGCCGCTACCCTCCGTTTTCTTGAGTCCTTCGGTAAAGTCAAGGTATTGTCCAGCCCGAAAATCAGCGTGCTCAACAACCAGACTGCCATGCTCAAGGTCGTCGACAACAGCGTCTATTTCTCCATTACATCGAGCTCCACACTTGCAACCGTCAACAGCCCAACGGTTTCCACCTACACCACTGAAATCCATACGGTGCCGGTCGGCTTCGTCATGAGCGTCACGCCGCAAATCGCCGACAACGATGAAATCACGCTCAATGTACGGCCGACCATTTCCCGCATCATCCGTTACGTGCAGGATCCGAATCCGGCGCTGGCTCTTGCCAACCCCCCAATAGTCAACAATGTGCCGATTATCCAGGCACGCGAAATGGAATCGATCCTCAAGGTCACCAGCGGGCAAACTGCGGTGATGGGCGGTCTGATGCAGGACTCAGTCAGCAACTTTAGGGATGAAATTCCGGGTATTGGCAAAGCGCCGCTGGTCGGCAACCTGTTCAGCCAGCGTAATGATTTGATCACCAAAACAGAACTGGTTATATTTCTGCGCCCGCTAGTAGTCAGGGATGCCAGCGTCAGCGGTGACTACAAGGCCTATCGCAGCTTCCTGCCCGACGAGAATTATCTTAAGGAGCCGAACCAGAACACGCCAGGATTGACTAAAGAGGAAGCAGTCCGACCATGAGCCTGCTAATGGAAGCGCTAAAGAAGGCCGAGCGCGCCAAGCAGGGGCAAATACCCGCATCCGATCAGGGTGCGGCAGAACAAAAGCCTCAACCCGGCATTGAGCAAGAAATTCCGACCTTGCTTGCCTCGGATTTTGAACTGGAACCGCCGCAGAAGGGGCCGATCCCTACGGCAAAATCCGGGCCCGGCACCGCCGCTGCTCCAGCCCGTCCGGAACCCGCCTTGGCCGCGCCGAATCCGCGCCAAGCTGAAGCCCGTGCACAATCATATGCGCCACAAGGAGATACCGACTTTCAACGCACAGAGGCCCGCGAAAGATCGCATGCCAGATCGGTATTTACCGCCAAGCAGCCTGCCGGCAGCCGTAAAATACAGATCGCCGGCGTATCCCTGATCGTCGTAGCCGGTATCGCTGGCGCCGTGGCCTTTTATTGGCCGACCTTCCTGGCCCTGATTCCCGGTCTGGCCCCACAAGCCGCATTGACAACACCACGAGCCACTCCAGCGCCACAGGCCACTGCTCCCGCAATGCCTCCCACCCCAGTTCCTGCACCTGCACCAAGCGCTCCCGATGAGAATGGCGCCCAAACGAAAACCGCATCGGCCACCGTCGCGCCCGCTATAGAGAAAAACACGCCCCAACCAGAATCCAAAAAGAAGGCCGTCCGCAGGCCCCAGCCAAGCCACCCTTCGGCAACTGACGCGCAAATTGCCGCTGGCGACGAGCTGGAACCCGCTAGGGCGGACGATTCCACGAGACCTCCAGCCCGCCGCAGGTCAAAATCATCCAGAGAAAACCCGGACATTCAATTCCGGCAGAGCATCGCAGCCATACAGGTTAATCCGACACTCAGTGGAGCCTATCAGGCCTTCATTTCCGGCAATCTCGAAATGGCGCAGCAGCAATACCAGAAATTTCTGCGGCAGGAACCACACAGCCGCGACGCCCTGCTGGGCTTGGCTGCCATCGCTGCAAAACAGCAACAGCTCGGGCAAGCAGGCGCTTATTACAACAAACTGCTTGAACTCGACCCTGCCGATCCCGATGCCATGGCCGGGTTGACCGGAGTACAGGGACAAGCCGATCCGATGCAAAGTGAAAGCCGACTGAAAAAGATGCTGCTGCAGAACCCCCAGGCCGGCGCCCTTTATTTCACCTTGGGAAACTTATATTCTCAGCAATCGCGCTGGGCCGACGCCCAGCAGGCTTACTTCCGAGCCTATAGCTGCACGCCGGGCAATGCGGACTACGCATTCAATCTCGCCATCAGTCTTGAACACCTGAACCAAGGCAAACTGGCACTAGACTACTATCAGCGTGCCCTCGCTTTGTCCCAGTCCGGCCCCGCAAACTTCGACAAAATTTCAGTTCAGAACCGCGCCAAGGAACTACAGCAATCGGCGGACAAATAAAGCCATGGCAGAACAACGGAACCTCCCCCTAGGCAAACTGCTGGTCCAGAAGGGCGTTATCAGCGAAGACCAGTTGCGCATTGCCCAACTCGAGCAAGACCGCACTGGCGAATCGCTGAGCAAACTGTTCGTCATTCTCGGTTTTGCTACCGAGGCCACGGTGCGTGAAGGTCTGTCCGAAAATCTCAACCAGCAGATCGTGGATCTGTCCCACATGATGGTGGACGCTGCTGCGCTAGAACGCATCCCGAAAGAGATCGCCAAGCGCTACCAGGTTTTTCCGCTTGAATTCGACAAGCAGCGCAACACGATGGTTCTGGCGATGGCCGATACCAACAATATCGTCGCGCTGGACCAAATCGGCGCCATGCTCGGCAAAGGCATCAGCATCACGCCAATGTTGGCGGTTGGTTCGGAAATCATGCGGGCCATCGACCAATATTATGGGTACAAACTATCCATCGACGGCATCCTGCATGAAATTGAAACCGGTGAAGTGGATTACCAGAGCATCAGCACCGTTTCCGACGAATACAGCCACCCGATGGTGCGATTGATAGACGCGCTACTGGCCGATGCCGTTCAGCACAACGCATCCGACATCCACTTCGAGCCGGAACAAATTTTCCTGCGCATCCGCTACCGTATCGACGGCGTACTGCGGCAGATACGCAGCTTGCACAAAATCTACTGGCCGGCAATGGTGGGACGGCTGAAAGTCATGAGCGGCATGAACATTGCGGAGGTTCGCGCACCCCAGGACGGACGAATGTCGCTCACCTTTTCCGGGCGATCGGTGGATTTCCGCGTCTCGGCGCAACCCACCACCCACGGCGAAAATATCGTGCTGCGTATCCTCGACCGGCAAAAGGGCATCTTATCCCTGGACAACCTCGGCCTGGTTGAAGAAGATCTGGACCTGCTCAAGCTCATGATCGCCCGACCCAATGGCATCATCCTGGTCACCGGCCCGACCGGTAGCGGCAAAACCACCACCCTGTATTCCATCCTGAGCCACATCAACACAGAACATGTCAACATCATGACACTGGAAGACCCGGTGGAATACCCGATGAACATGATACGCCAGACCTCGATCAGCGAATCCAGCAAAATGGAGTTTGGCAACGGCATCCGCTCGATGATGCGACAAGACCCGGACATCATTCTGGTAGGTGAAGTGCGCGATACCGAAACTGCGGAGATGGCCTTCCGCGCCGCCATGACGGGCCATCAGGTCTATACCACCCTGCACACCAACTCGGCGATTGGCGCTTTTCCCCGTCTGCTGGACATCGGCATTACGCCCGAAATCATGACCAGCAATATCATCGGCGTAATTGCCCAACGCCTGATCCGCAAACTGTGTCCCCACTGCAAGCAACCGACCCGACCCGATGCGCTGGAACGGCGATTACTCGGCATGAATGAAAAAAGCCCGGACGTCACAATTTACCATGCAACCGGCTGCGATCACTGCGAGCATCACGGTTACAAAGGCCGTATGGCCATTATGGAACTGCTCAAGATGAACGCCGAGCTGGATGAACTGATTGCCCACCGCGCCACCGCCCGCGAAATCCAGAATGTGGCTTTGAAATCAGGATTCCGTCCCCTGATGGACAGCGGTATCCGCCTCGTACTCGATGGCACCACCTCGCTCGATGAAATGTCGCGTGTGGTGGATTTCACCGACAAGCTTGCCAGATGACCGCATTCACCTACCAGGCCATGGATGCCGAAGGGAAGATGATCAACGGCAACATGAATGCCGACAACCTTCCCGACCTGGAAATACGCCTGAGACGCATGGGACTGGATCTGATCGACTACAAAACGGGGCAGCGAACCCTCTCCCTGCTCAAGCGCCCGATCAAGCGCCAGGACCTAATCAATTTCTGCTTCCACATCGAGCAGCTCAGCGGTGCCGGCGTTCCGCTGCTGGAAGGTTTGGCCGATTTACGCGACAGCGTCGATCATCCACGCTTTCGCGACATCATCGCCGACCTGATTGAAGAAATCGAAAGCGGCTTGCCTCTATCCGAAGCGCTGGCACGCCACCCGCTGGTTTTTGACAGCACCTTCGTCAACCTGGTCAAGGTGGGCGAAAATAGCGGCAAAGTCACGGAGATATTCAAGAGCTTGGGCGAAAACCTGAAATGGCAGGATGAGCTACTCTCGCAGACCAAAAAACTGATCATGTATCCGGCATTTGTCGCTATCGTCGTACTCGGGGTCACCATCTTCCTGATGATCTACCTGGTGCCGCAAATCGTCGGATTCCTGAAAAACATGGGGCAGGAACTACCGCTCAACACCAGGATACTCATCTTCGTCTCGGATATTGTCGTCAATTACTGGTATGTAATTCTTGCCATTCCATTGCTTATCTGGATCAGCATCGCCACTCTGATCAAGATAAGCCCCAGAGCCAGTTACAAGGTGGATGAATACAAACTGCGCATCTGGTTTTTCGGGCCGATCCTGCAAAAAATTATCCTTGCCCGCTTTACCACTTTTTTCGCCTTGATGTACGCCTCTGGCATCCCTATTCTCGATGGCATCCTGCTGGCGGAGAAGATCGTCAGCAATCAGGTTGTCGCCAGTGGACTGCGCCGCGCTCATCAGCTCATCTCGGAAGGGCAAGGCGTGACCAATGGCTTTCAAAACACCGGCCTGTTCCCGCCCTTGGTAATCCGCATGCTCAAGATTGGAGAAGCGACCGGCGCCCTGGATACGGCGTTGCGCAATGTCAGCTATTTTTACAACCGCGAAGTCAAGGAACTGATCGAAAAAGTGCAGACCATGATCGAACCGGTCATGACCGTGATTCTCGGCGCCATTCTGGGGTGGATCATGCTGGCCGTACTTGGGCCGATCTACGAAACCATTAGCAAAATAAAAACCTGAGAAGCGGTCTCGATAAATATCATGAGATACGTTGCGCCCGTAAAGCCCGGCAACCAGAACATTCAACCAGGCAGCAATCCAGAGCCCCGCCATGTTTAGTAAGCTTCTTGCCTATCACACTGGTACTCATACCGAAGTTTATACTTGGCGAAGCGGCACCCTGTCTGCAAAAATCATCTTCAATGCCGATGTGGATGGTTTCGCCAAATTTGCCGCATACCTGAAGAAGAATAGTGGATCGCCTTTATATTTCCTGGTGGATATCGTCGAGGAAAACTTCCGGCTCGACACCATCCCCCACGTACTTGGTCAATCCCGCACCACCTTGATCGACCGCAAACTGGAACAACTGTTCCGCAACGAACCCCACCGCTATGCCGAGATTCAGGGGCGCACGACAGAAGGGCGGCGAGATGACCAACTCCTGCTCTCCGCCCTAACCAACAACGAATCAATCAATCCCTGGATCAATGTCGTCCTGGAATGCAGAATACTGCTCGTGGGCATCTACTCTGTCCCGCTGCTAAGCCAGGAGGTCATCCCCAAGCTTGGCTTGGTGGATCTGCCACACCTACTGTTGCTAACCCGCCAGAACAGTGCCGGACTGCGCCAAAGCTACTTTCAGAACGGTCGGCTCAAATTCAGTCGTCTGGTTTTCGTTGATGACAATGGCACAGATTCCCTGATTCAGGTGATCAATGAAGAAAGCACCAAAACTCAGCAATATCTCAGTAACCAGCGCCTGCTACCGCAAGATCAACCACTGGAAATTCATTTCCTTTGCCGCGACAATGAATGCAGAACACTCCTTGATCGAGACTCCGACACCGCATTGCGCTACCAGTGCACGCTCCACGAGCTGAGCAATGTTGCCACCGCCCTCAAACTCCGCTATTTGCCGACCACCGATGTTGCAACCCTGCTCCTGCAATTTCTGGCTCACCATCGCGTTAAAAACCAATATGCCAGCACGTTTGAAACCAACTCATGGCGGTTGAACCAGATTAAATTTTCAATCAAATCCAGCAGCATCGCCCTCTTTCTCCTTGGCGCCCTTTCCACCGCCTACAATATTGCCAGTGTGCCCAACCTCGCCGTACAGGCCAATCAAGCACGCAACGAAGCAACGCTGCTGGAGGCGCAAACACAGGCAATGGAAAAATTGCGACCGGCAAGCCAGGCGCAATCCCTGCCTGCAGAGCCCGATGTTTTAAAAGAAACCGTGGAACTGGTGAGAGACCTTATCGCCCACCCTCGTACTCCGGAAGTGCTGATGACACATATCAGCCAGGCACTGGAAGAGCAGCCGCAGATTCGACTGAACCACTTCCAGTGGACAGCTACAGCCAGCATCGAGAAAAAACCTCTGACGGGCACCGCCACACCAGACACAGACAACTCGATTTTCGAAGAAACACTGCTTGAAGGAGAAGTTGGTCCTTTTATTGATGACCGCGATGCGCAGGCAGCAGTTGAGCATCTGATCTCGAAACTAAGAGAAATTCACGACATGCAGGTCACGCCGATCACGCAACCGATCCAGCCAATTCTAGCTACCCCACAGACCTCGCTCAAAGGTCGCATCTCTGCAGATCTACAAACACAGGTGCAACCACAGCCGCATCTCTCCAATTTTTCACTCAAGCTGAAATTCCGGATAACAAAACCATGATCCGCATCCGGCTCCCAAAATCCATCAAGGGAAACTTGCAGTTCCTGGGAATGCCGCTGATCCTGCTAGGACTGAGCATCATCACCGGCGTGGGCCTGTTTTTTGGCAGCATGGCTTATGAGCGCCACAATCTGGCGCGCTATGCCGAAGCCAATCAACAGCTCAGCACTGCGCGCCAAAGCAACACGCTCGCCCGCGCTAGACAGGAAAATATCAACCGCTACCTTACCGCTTACCAATCCCTGATGGCCGAAAAACAAATCAATGGTGAAAGGCGGCAGGACTGGATCGACACCCTGAGCCACATTCGCGAACAGCGCAAATTATTCCCCGTGGAATATGATCTTGCGGCACGACGCCCCTATAAATTTACCGACATTCCCTCCTCTAGCGCCCTGAATCTCTTTGCCAGCCGAATGAATGTCCGACTCCCTCTGCTCCATGAAGGCGATATCGTCACTTTGCTGGATGACTTACGCTCTCGGAAAGTCGGCCTGTTTGTCGTAGATCACTGCAACATTGTTCGCGACCCAAAGGCCAATGAC
The DNA here is from genome assembly GCA_021373185.1 of Betaproteobacteria bacterium. GTDB lineage: Bacteria > Pseudomonadota > Gammaproteobacteria > Burkholderiales > Sulfuricellaceae > Sulfuricella. The sequence goes on from JAJFTF010000024.1 coordinate 254,977, forward strand.
ACCCCCCCCCAGTTCGTCCAAAACCTCTCTGCAGAATGCGCCGTCGACTGGATCACGGTAGAAACCACCAGTCCGTCGCCGACAACCAAGCCATCCGGCAAGTAGCAATTAAAGAAGCTCCTTTCGACAATTCCGTCGCCCACCTACTTGTAAAACCCATAAAATCACCATTTACATTCCTAATAATCAGTGGTTTAATGGTGTTTGTTAAATCATTGTCTAAACTTTGTACGAATTGTGCCGTTAGTAGGTTTGATGGCAGGGATACGCCAAGCTTTCATCAAATGGCAAATCCCTCTCTTGCCCCCAATTGCAAAACAAGAAATTCATGCGCACACGCATTGTTTACCTACTTGTCGCAACAGCGCTTCTGGCGCAATCGCCCGGCTTATGCATGGCGGATCCCATCGGACGCCTGTTTTTTACGCCAGAGCAACGCCACGCCCTTGACATACTGCGCAATTCTGGCGGGATACGAACGGAAAATGCAGCAGATATTCAACCCGACGAAATCACCTTGAACGGTATCGTCAAACGCACTGGCGGCAAATCTACGGTGTGGATAAATCGGGTCGCACAGACCGAAACTGATCTGGTCTTCGGTCCCAAGGCGCAGCCGAGCCATGCTCGCTTGCCGGACATTCCGGTCAACGTGCCCAGCTTAAAGAAAACGATCAACCTCAAGGTCGGACAAACCTTGGACGCCAATAGCGGAGAAATCCGTGAAGGTTACCAACCCGCTACTATCTAGAAACCGGCTTCACTCGCCGCTCCTAACACAGCCGTCCTCCAACATTTGACTGCCGATCCACGGCGAAACGGCGACGAGTCCCAGCCAATTCTGGCACCAAGTTTGTTATAGTTACGCCATGCGAAATCCGACTACCGCCCAGCAACAAAAAGGCTCTGCCGTCCTGCTTATCCTGCTCGTCGTTGGGATCGGGGCAGTTGCCTTACTGGTGAACGCGCTCAACAAGGCTAACATGCAGATTGAGCGGGACAAAATCACGGCTGCGGCATTGGCGCAGGCAAAAGAGGCGCTGATCGGGTATGCCGCCGGCGTTTCCCTGAATCTAACAAGCGCCCCCCGCCCAGGCGATTTGCCATGTCCCGACCTGCATGCGCTCGGCGACGCACTGGAAGGCTCCTCTTCCACCCCCTGCAATGGCCAAGCCCTTGGCCGCTTGCCATGGAAAACACTGAAATTGCCGGATTTGCGCGATAGCAGCGGAGAACGCTTATGGTATGCGGTTTCCGTCAATTTCAAGAACTCCACACGGGCGGGAACGCTCAACAGCGACACTGCCGGCACGATTACCGTACGCGACCCCAGTGGCACCATCGCCTTCGATGGCAGCGGCACCACTGGCGCAATCGCCGTCATTATCTCGCCAGGCGCCGCGCTTACCCGACAGGACAGCGTTGTCCAATCGCGTGCCAGCGCCGGCTATAACACCGCGACCAATTACCTGGATATCGGCAACGGTGAAGACAATGCCGACTTTATCAACAGCGGCACTAACGGTTTTATTCAAGGATCGATCCAGGCCTCCGGCGTTACGATCCTGAACGACAAAATCATCACAATTTCCCCCACCGACCTGATGCCCGCAATCGAGAAAAGAGTGGCGGGCGAGGCGAGGCAGTGCCTGACCGAATATGCCGCTGAGACCGCCCCCTTCAACAATCAAGGCCGCTTTCCCTGGGCTGCATCGCTCAATCCAGCCCTCGCCCCAAGCTACGCCGATGTATCACTCAGCCGCTTCGGGCGCATACCCGACACGCCGTTTACCAACACCAATACTGATAGCGGCGGTTTGATGGGCGACATTTGGCATGGCAACTGCAACATTGCTTCGACTTCAGGCTGGTGGTTCGACAATAACTGGAAAGAAATGGTTTTCTATGCGTTGGCCGATGCTTACAAGCCTGTGGATCCAATGACGGCACCAAGCTGCGGCACTTGCCTGACCGTCAACGCACCCACCGCCACCGCGAATAAACAAATAGTGGTATTCGTGGCAGGCCGACGCCTTGCCGGTGTTGCTGGAGGACAGCCGCGCACCACCGACGCCGACAAAGGCGCGATCGCCAATTATCTGGAAAACGAAAATGCGAACGGCGATGATATCTTTGAACGCAGCGCCATTACCTCAACCTTCAACGATACAACTGCATTTTCACCATAAACCCGGTAAAATGTTCAAACATTATCAGAGGCAAGCAATGAAAACCTCCGCCGGTTTCACCCTGCTCGAAATGGCCATCGTGCTGGTCATCATCGGCGTATTGCTCGGTGGACTGCTGATGCCGCTTTCGGCACAAGTCGAAGCCAGCCGGATCAACGAAACCAAAAAAGCACTGGACGAGATCAATCAGGCATTGATCGGTTTCGCCGTGACCAACGGCTACTTGCCCTGCCCAGCGGTCTCATCCAGCGATGGCGCCGAACAAACCAGAGTCGCCGGCGCCTGCCCCAGCCGCATCGGCTTCCTGCCTTGGAGCGCTCTCGGCGTATCGCAAGTCGATGCATGGGGACGTCTGTATCGCTACAGCGCCGCTCCGGCCTTCACTGATTCAGTCACAAAATTTACCTTGGCTTCAACCGGCGACATCACTATCAAGAACGATAACTCCGTGGCCAATATCGCCACCAGCATCCCCGCGCTCGTCATGTCGCACGGCGTGAACGGCTATTACGCCACCGTGGCTGGCGGCGGCGCGCCCATCGCGGACGGCTCTGCCACCAACACCGACGAAGACACTAACGGCTCGGGCGGCACCACCTTTGTCAGCAAGGGTATTACCCGCAGCACCGCAGCAGTTGGCGGCGATTACGACGATATCGTCGTCTGGGTTTCCCCCAACATCCTGTTCAACCGCATGGTTGCCGCCCAGAAACTGCCCTGATTGCCCATGCCATGAGCGAACCCCTTTCAGAAATCCATATCCCCTACAAAAAAATCGTTGGCTATATTGGCATTGCGATGATCCTGGCCGGCTACCTTAGCCTTGCCATTGACCCGGATGCGCAACCCGCCATGGCGATTGTCAGGGCTTTTATCGGCATGGGTCTCGTTATTGCAGGGGCCATTTTAAGCTTGGGCGCATTCCTCTTTATAAAATAAAACTTCAAGCGCAGGCGATCGCTTCACGCAATCGCGTTGCGCCTGTAAAGCGCATTGTGTCTTGACTAATTCCCATTTTAAGGCTCTAATAGCGAGCTTCGATTTTGGCCGGTTTGGTCAGCGTCATTAAACCGGTTGTTGCAAAATCAATTAATATGGCCCGGTAGCTCAGTCGGTAGAGCAGAGGATTGAAAATCCTTGTGTCGGTGGTTCGATTCCGCCCCGGGCCACCAAATTTCCGCAAACGGAGTGTCTCCATTTTCGGCGCGCCATCTTTCTGGTTTGCGCCGCTCCTTGCCAAGCCCACGGCGAAAAGTGCACAATTGATCCATGCAATTATTCACTCTCGGCATCAACCATCAAACCGCGCCGCTTTCGGTGCGGGAACAGGTCGCCTTCCACGCTGAAACCCTGGAACAGGCCCTGCAGGACCTGGTTGGGCATCGCTCGGTAAAAGAAGCAGCGATTCTTTCCACCTGCAATCGCACCGAAATCTACTGCAACACCGAGAATCCCAAACAGACCGTAGAATGGCTGGCAGATTACCATCACGTCCAGAAACAGGTGATCGAGCCGCACCTTTATACCCTGCCGCAGAACGAGGCGGTCAAGCACGCCTTCCGCGTCGCCAGCGGGCTGGACTCGATGGTGCTGGGTGAAACCCAAATCCTCGGCCAGATGAAGCAGGCGGTGACCACCGCCGAGCACGCCGGCACGCTCGGCACGTTGCTGCACAAGCTGTTCCAGCGCACCTTCTCGGTCGCCAAGGAAGTGCGCACCCAGACCGAGATCGGCGCGAACAGCGTTTCCATGGCGGCCGCTTCGGTACGCCTGGCCGAGCGCATTTTCTCCTCGATCAGCGAACAGAATGTGTTGTTCATCGGCGCGGGAGAAATGATCGAGCTGTGCGCCAACCATTTTGCGGCGCAACACCCCAAGCACATCACCGTCGCCAACCGCACCGTCGAGCGCGCACAAGCACTGGCTTTGCGGTTGGGCGGCAGCGCCATCTCGCTGAACGAATTGCCGGATTACCTTGCTGCCCAGGACATCATCATCACCTCAACCGCCAGCCCGCTGCCGATCCTGGGCAAGGGACTGATCGAGCGCGTCATCAAGCAGCGCAAGCACCGCCCGATGTTCATGGTGGATCTCGCCGTGCCGCGCGACATCGAAGCCGAAGTGGGCGAACTCGACGACGTATTCCTCTATACCGTGGACGATCTCGCGCAAGTCATCGAGGCCGGCATTGGCAACCGCCAACTGGCTGCCGAAGAGGCTGAGGCAATCATCGAAATCCAGGTCGGTGATTTCATGCACTGGATGGACACACGCAGCATCGTGCCGACCATTCGCGGCCTGCGCGACCATGCCGAACGGCTGCGGCGGCACGAACTGGCGCGCGCCGAACGCCTGCTCGTCAAGGGGGGAGATCCGCGCGAGGTGATCGACCAAATGAGCCGCGCACTGTCCAATAAATTCCTGCACCACCCGAGCCACGCCCTCAGCCACGCCACCGGCGAAGATCGCGCCCAGCTTGAGGCATTACTGCGCCGGCTATATAACATCCATCCAGAATGAAACCATCGATTCAATCCAAACTCGACCAGCTCGCCGAGCGTTTGGTCGAGCTGACCCAGTTGCTCTCCAGCACCGGTGCGACTTCGGATATGGAAAACTACCGCAAGCTGACGCGAGAACACGCCGAGATCACGCCGGTCGTCGAGCTCTATCAGCACTTCCAGCAAGCCGAGCAGGACCTGAAAACCGCGCAGGAAATGCTGTCCGACCCGGAAATGAAGGCGTTCGCGGAGGAGGAGGCGCAACACGCCAAGGATCGGCTGGCACAAATCGAGATCGACCTGCAAAAACTGCTGCTCCCCAAGGACGCCAACGACGAACGCAACATCTTCCTGGAAATCCGCGCCGGTACTGGCGGAGACGAATCCGCGCTATTCGCCGGCGATTTGTTCCGCATGTACATGCGCTACGCCGAGCGCCAGCGCTGGCAAATCGAAATCCTGTCGGAGAGCCTGGGCGAGATGGGCGGCTACAAGGAAATCATCGCCAAGATCATCGGCCAGGGCGTTTATTCCAAGCTCAAGTTCGAATCCGGCGGCCACCGCGTGCAACGGGTGCCGGAAACCGAAACCCAGGGCCGCATCCACACCTCCGCCTGCACCGTCGCCATCCTGCCGGAAGCCGATGCCGTCGCCGAGGTGGCGCTGAACCCGGCCGACCTGCGCATCGACACCTTCCGCGCCTCGGGCGCCGGCGGCCAGCACATCAACAAGACCGACTCGGCGGTGCGCATCACCCACCTGCCCACCGGCATTGTGGTGGAATGCCAAGACGACCGCTCGCAGCACAAGAATAAGGCGCAAGCCATGTCGGTGCTGGCGGCACGCATCATGGACGCACAGGTGCGCGCACAGCAATCCAAGGAAGCGGCCACGCGCAAATCCCTGATCGGCAGCGGCGACCGCTCCGAGCGCATCCGCACCTACAATTTCCCGCAGGGCCGGATCACCGACCACCGCATCAACCTCACCCTGTACAAGATCGAGCAGATCATGGACGGCGACCTCGACGAACTGGTCGGCGCGCTGATGGCGGAGCACCAGGCGGAACAGTTGGCTAGCTTGGGCGGGGAGTAGGATGGGCACAAAGGCGTGCCCGCTCTACATGGGGCTGGCAATATGGCTGCATCCCTGAACGAAATTGTGCAGTGCAGCGCCCTCGCGCTCACCCGTACGCTCGGCCTGGACACGTCGGAAGCCCGCATAGAGGCGCAAGTCCTGCTCGGCCAAGCCCTCGGCCAGTCGCGTGCATGGCTGATCGCCCATGGCCGCGACCCGCTCGACACTGAGCAGACTGCCGCCTTCGCCGACCTGTTCGAACGCCGCTGGAGCGGCGAACCGATCGCTTACATTCTCGGCGAACGCGAATTCTTCAGTCTCAATTTCAAGATCACACCGGACGTGCTGATTCCGCGCCCGGAAACCGAACTGCTGGTTGAGCTGGCATTGGCGCGCCTGCCTGTTGGGCTGCCGCGCCGGGTTCTCGATCTGGGCACCGGCAGCGGCGCGGTGGCTATCGCCGTGGCGCACCACCGTCCTGAGGCAGAGGTGCTGGCGGTCGATCAATCCGCCGCCGCACTGGAGATTGCGCGGGAAAATGCGCGACAGCTTGGCGCCAACAATCTCCGCTTCGCCCTAAGCGACTGGTATGGCGCGCTAGCCGAAGAAAAATTCGACTTGATCGTTTCCAATCCGCCCTACATCGCCGCAGCCGACCCGCACCTGGCGCAAGGCGACTTGCGTTTCGAGCCCGCTACCGCGCTGGAGGCGGGCAGCGACGGTCTCGACGATATCCGCGTCATCGTGCAGAACGCCCCCGCGCATCTCAACCCATCCGGCTGGCTGTTGTTCGAGCACGGCTACGATCAGGCCGAGGCCTGTCGGCAATTGCTGATGCAAGCCGGATTTTCACAAGTTTCCTCAAGCAATGATCTGGCTGGAATCCCTCGCGTCACTTATGGCCAACTAATTCCATAAAATTGAACTTGCATTTCCCATATATCTTATTAAAATAGTCGGACTTTATTCGTCCGATCAATTTCACACCAAGGAAGCCGAAATGAACCACAATTGCGCCAACATCATCTCCCCCGACATGCGCTATCCATTCGACGCCCGTGGCGTCGCCAAGCGCTTCCGCCATGCCGCCATCTTCGGCGCACTGGATTCCCTGCATCCCGGCGAAACCATGCGCTTCGTCAACGATCACGATCCGCTGCCGCTGCTCGCGCAACTGATGGAGCGCTACGGCGACAGCATCGAAATCAATTATGTCGCCCGAGAGCCAGGCAGCATCGTCATCGACTTCACGCGCAAATAACCCGATAAAAAATCCATGTTGGTCGCCCTGGTGCTGATGGCAGCAGCGAGCTTTGCCGCCGCTGCCATCCTACCCTGGGCATTGCCGCTACTCCCATCCGCCCATATCCACCTCGCCTTGGCGGTGGGTGTCATGCCCCTGATCTTCGGCGCAATGGTTCATTTCGTGCCGGTGCTGACGCGCAGCACCTCGCCCCATACCGGTATAAAAATTATTCCCCTGATGGCATCAGTCGCAGGCGTGCTGGCTGTTCTTTCTTTCGCGGCAGCAAACCAGCTCTACTATTTCGCCGCGCTACTCGCCCTGACCATAGCCGCCACATTTTTCGGCTGGATCATCCCGCGCGCATCGACGCCCTTGACCAAACCGCACCCCTGCCTGCACTGGTATCTCGCCGCGATTTTCTGCCTGATGCTGGCGCTGACGGCGGTAGCAGCAATGTTCATCTGGCCGGAACAACGCCCGGCGCTGAAGCGCCTGCACCTGCATCTCAATACACTGGGATTCATCGGCCTGACCGCCATCGCCACTCTTCAGGTGCTGCTGCCCACTGTGGTCGGACGCCCCGACCCGCTGGCCGCACCCAGATTGCGCCAGAGTTTGAAATGGGCTCTGGGCGGCACGCTGCTGACCGCTATCGGCGCCGCTTGGTTCCATCCGCTATCCTGGCTGGGTGCGCTGTTATGGATGATTCCCCTGCTCCGTTTGGGCAAGACATGGCTCACCCTCTACCCTGCTGAAATTCGCCGATTAAGCGGTGCCGCTCCCTCGCTCGCCGCAGCGCTGGCAGGGTTCGCTGCCGCCCTGATTTTCGGTGCACTGCACGCAACTGGCATCCTGAAAACGACCGATACCGCCCATGCATTCATCCTCGCCTTTCTATTTCCGCTGGTAACTGGCGCAGCCAGCCAGTTGCTGCCGGTATGGGCGCGACCCGGCCCGCAGACGGCCTGGCACACCCAAGTGCGGCAGCGACTGGGATTTGCCGGCGGCCTGCGCGGCACATTGTTCGTCGGCGGCGGCTTGCTGCTCGGGGTTGGTTGGCGCGGAGGATGGGTGTTGGCAATGGCGGCGCTCGCCACATTTCTTCTGCAACTGACATACACGGCAATCACAATGCTTAACCGCGATAGCGCGGATTAAGGTAAAATTGCAAGCAAATAATTTATTAAGCCGAACCAAATCGCTGCCCCGCTTTCCAACCGCAGACTGGTTTCATTAAGGAAGTTTTGACGATGTTGCACACTGATTTTCCCTTGCTCAAGATCAAAGGCAAGGAAGCACTTCCTATCGTGCAGGGCGGCATGGGCGTTGGCGTTTCGGCGCACCGTCTGGCTGGCGCCGTGGCCAGGGAAGGCGCGGTGGGCACCATCGCCAGCATCGACCTGCGCCGCCACCACCCCGACCTGATGGAGCAGTCGACCACGCCAAAAACCAGAGAAGCCATGGATCGCGCCAACCTGACGGCACTCGACCGCGAAATCAAGAGCGCGAAGGAAATCGCCCAGGGCAACGGCATGATTGCGGTCAACGTCATGAAAGCCGTGACTGAGCACCCCCAACTGGTGCGCCAAGCCTGCGAGAGCGGCGCAGACGCCATTGTGATGGGCGCCGGATTGCCGTTCGACCTGCCGGAGATGGCGGCAGGCTACCCCAATGTCGCCCTGATCCCGATTCTCTCCGACGTGCGCGGCATCAACGTAGTGCTGAAAAAATGGATGCGCAAGCAGAAACTGCCCGACGCTATCGTCATCGAACACCCGCGCTATGCCGGCGGCCACCTCGGCGCGCCCAAACCGGAAGATCTGACCGACCCACGCTTCGATTTCCCCGGTGTGCTGGAAGGGGTATTCAAATTGTTCAAGGATTTCGGCATCGAGCGCGAACGTATTCCGCTGATTCCCGCCGGCGGCATCAACACCTTTGAAAAGGTGCGCGACCTGCTGGCGCTTGGCGCCAGCGCAGTGCAAATCGGCACGCCATTCGCAGTGAGCGAGGAAAGCGACGCGCACCCCAATTTCAAAAAAGTGCTGGCCGAAGCCAAACCCGAGGACATCGTCACCTTCATGAGCGCCGCCGGCCTGCCCGCGCGCGCGGTATTGACACCATGGCTGAAGAATTATTTACGCCGTGAAATCAAGCTGATGTCTTTTGCCGACCCGGTACGCTCGAAATGCGCCGCCGTGCTCGACTGCCTGTCGGAATGCGGCTTGCGTGACGGCGTCGCCAAAGCCGGTCAGTTCTGCATCGACTCGCAGCTTGCCGCTGCATTGCGCGGCGACGTCAACAAGGGGCTGTTCTTCCGTGGTTCGGAAAGCCTGCCGTTCGGCACGGCCATCCGCCCGGTGCGGGAAATTATTGAATACTTCCTGACCGGCAGGAAGCCGGTGTTTTCCGCCTGATCCAGAATCATTCCGCAGTAAAAAACACAGGGGGCGCGAAGGAATCAACTTTGTTGAAAACCTTCGCGCCCCCTGTGCGCTTCGCAGCCCATCCCCTATCTACAAGTCATATACCTCGCCCACCGAAGTACCCGCAATCCGATCGTAATAACGGGCACGATACAGCAAGCGATGATGCGCCTCATCATTGGCGAAACCAGCGCGGTCGTGCAGCACGTTATTGCCGATCAGCCCCATCCCCGGTTCCAGCCGGGCACGGTAAATATAGGGCAAATCGCTGTCGAGCAGCTTTTCCAGGAATGCCACCGCAGCCAGCGTAATTGCATCCCGCTTCCAGATGATGCTGCGGGTGCGAGCCGTGTAGCGCATGTGCAGGTCGCCGCTTTTCGGATGAACCGAGAACACCGGGCCAGCTTCATCCGGTCGCGCCACGCCATCTTCTTCGACCCGTGCCGGGATGGTCATGGCATCGGGTTGCATCAGCGCGCGAATGAAGTCGGGGTTCTCGTCGCGCATCAGCAAATAGGCGATCTCGTGATCCATCAGGGCATTTTCGCCGCCGCTCGCAGCGCTCTGCACGCAATGCAGTTGCAAACCCCATATTTGCCGGTGCGACGGGTTGTAATAACCATCGGTATGCCATTTGATCGGTCGGTCGGTATAGGGGATAAACCCTTGGCGCGGCGAATCCGCCACCACCTTGAGCGAGGTCAGGCCATCTTCATCCGCCAGCACATTGTGATCGAGGCGTTCCAGACCAAGACGCTTTCCCAGCAGGCGTGGAATATCCTTGTCCGGGTCGGCGCCAGTCTTGCCCGCATACACGACCATGTTGGTCTTGCGGCAACAATCCAGAATAGCCTGGTATTCAACCGCAGACAGATTGCGCGGATCGTTGACTTCGACGATCAACTGCGCCACGCGGGTCGGATAATTCTTCAGTTTCTGGTCGCGCCATGCCTGGTAGGCTGACTCGTTTTCAAGTAAGAAAGGACTATTCACGAGTGTTCCTCAAATTGTTTGCAGATCGTTCTTTGGCGCAAGTTTAGCGTGTTTCCGGTAGACCCGGAATGCGGACAGCAGGTTGAATTCAAGCAGCACCATGGATACGCCGAACAGCACTGCCGCCGGGTAAATCAGCAGCGGCCACAGCGCGGACAAGCCCAACAAGGGCACCGCCAGAAAATGCAGCCACATCTGCCGGCGCATTCCCGCTTCCGGCATGATCTGCCTCATGTTCGGCACTTTCGCCACTCCCATCAACAGACTTTGCAGGTGAAACCAGATCAGGAACGGCACGATTTTGTACAGCATGCCATTGACCACCGACACGGCAAAACCCGCGACAAACAGGAATATCGGCATAAAATTTTCGCCGTGCGCATTGTCCGAAATTTTCATAGCCTGCCCGACGATACTCAAGGCCAAGGCCAGCAGCAGGCAAACCATGCCAAAACGCCAGAACAGCAAGGTCACATCCGATTGCTTGCGCCGCCGTTGCGACTGCAGGCGCAGGGTCGCCAGCGCAAACAGCGCAAGGACAGCCACCGTAATCAGAGCCACCACGATGGCAACCTGCTCCTGCATGCCAGAATCCGCTAACAGCCATGGAATCGACCCCAGCAGCAACAGCACAAACAGCGCTCGCGGCAACCAGCGCATCAGCAATTTGGGATAAGCCGGAGTCAACTGGAACATCGGCACCACCTGATAAGACACGCTGATCACCAACAGCCCGACCCAACCCAGTAATCCCCAGGTTAAATGAAGATTGGTCACCTGTATCCAGCTAATCAACCACCATTTCCAGCCGAAATTGCTGGCCAGAACCAAGCCAAGGATGGCGGTCACCGTCAGCGAAACAAGCGCAAACCGCATCCCGACCACGGTCGGATTGCCGGATGCCGCCCGCGCCAGGCTGAAGCCCACTGCAATGACAAACACCAGCAGACCGCCGCCGAGCAATACCATGGCCAGCAGCATCAGCCAAGGCGACGCCAGCAAGAAACCAGCAGCCAAAAATAAAACGCCGGAAACCAGCAGCAGGTGCACTGCGCGCGCCACACCGACCGGATGTGCGACCGGCGAACCGGCGATCACCGGCAGCATCTGCAACATGGCGCCGACCATCACCATGCTGAGAAAGCCCAGCGTCATCAGGTGCGTCAACGCCAGCACCGATGGCTGCCAGCGGCTTTCCAGCAAAGAAGGGCCGAACCACAGGGCGAGCAATGCGACCAGCAAAGCAAACAGGGGGGCGCTCAGGAAGAACCGGAACGGCACCATGATCGGTGGTGCCTGGGCAAACGACAGGCCCGGCGGCAGGCTCATTGGCTCAAGCCATACGGCGCAGCCTCGGCATCGCCAGTGCGCCAGATCAGAATCTCATGATGATCTTCGGCCTTGGCCTCGGCCAAGTGCTGAAAGCCGCGTTTTGCCAGCAGCGGATACAACAAGCACGGCTCGCGATGATGGATCATGCGCAAACGCTCGCCCGGCTGCAAGACTGCAACGGCATCCAGGGTCTTTTCCAACGGCTCGGGAGGTTCCAACCCGCGTACATCCAATATGCGTTCGCTACCCATGCGGCTATCCGTTACGCACCGACCGCGCGCATTTTCTGCAGCGTCTCTGCCGTTTCGCCGGCCAAAGCCTGGTCGGCCATATGGTAGAGCATCTGCTCTTCCTTCATATTGTGCTGCTGCATCATCACCAGCAGCGTTTCCGCCTGGCCGAGGAACTCATCCCGGTCTTGCTGCTTCACCGCATCCGCCATGGCATCGAACAGCTCGCGCATCTGCACGTGCTCCATCCGCATCACCTGGGTCGGCCCCATGGTCATGCCGGTGCGCTGCTCGAATGCGGGAAACAGCACTTCTTCTTCCATTTTGAAATGATGATGCATGGAATCGAGAAAAGCGTGCAGGTCGGTGGCGATAGCTGCCCAATCCTGGCCGGAAGCGGCGGCTTCCGCTTGCGCGAATAGCTCGTCGCAGCGATGGTGATCGCCGCTCATATAACTGCTGATGGTTTCCATCAAAAAATCCTGTCGAAATTTAAGGGGCGCAAAAAACGGCAGATTGTAGCAAAAATCAGAGATGCCAGAATCCCTATCATAGTCACGGTCAAATAAAATACCGCCAACCCGAAATGGAACCATCCGAAACCAGATTCTGCGTGAAAACCTGCGGGATTCAGGATGAGCCCATTCTTGTTTAAGTCCTGATTTGAATCCTTGACCCAAATCAAGGTATGATCCGTCGCGATCCTCTAAATTGCATGCTGCCGTAATGGAGAGTGACAGCTCTATCCTTGCAATCCCAGCAGGATCACAAAGCAGAAGAAGTTAAATCAGAAGCAATCCATAGAAACACTCGGTGGGGAGGGCCATGCAAATCGGAACAAATGTACGCATGGTTGAGCAAAAGAAGCAAAAAAACGGTTTATTGGATTAATTTTAGGAGGTAAACATGAGCCAAACATTTACCAAGTCAATGGCGAGAAACATTTTTTTCGGGGGGTCAGCATTTTTCTTCCTGCTCCTCGTCGCTCTGACTTTTGACACCATGCAAGTCCTGCCGAAGCGGGATCACCGTGAGAACATCACCCCCGCAGTCGAACGCGGCAAAATGGTCTGGGAAAAGAACGACTGTATCGGTTGCCACACCCTGTTGGGTGAGGGCGCCTACTTCGCCCCCGAACTCGGCAACGTCTACAAGCGTCGCGGCGGTGAATTCGTCAAATCATGGATCAAGTCCATGCCTACCAAGGTTCCAGGCCGTCGCCAAATGCCGCAATTCAACCTGACCGACCAGGAGTTGGACGATATGGTGGCATTCCTGAAATGGACTGGCGAAATCAATACTTCAAAATGGCCGCCGAACATTGAAGGTTAATTTCAGCCACCCTGATTTCTTAAAGGCTTAGGAGGAATAAATATGCAATACCAATCCCAAAAGGTGGCGATGCCGTACTTCATCGCTGCCATTGGCCTGTTTACCGGGCAAATTCTGTTCGGTCTGATCATGGGCCTGCAATACGTGATGGGGGATTTCCTGTTCCCCGCCATTCCCTTTAACGTTGCCCGTATGGTGCACACCAACCTGCTGATCGTGTGGCTGCTGTTCGGCTTCATGGGCGCAGCGTACTACATGATCCCGGAAGAAACCGAGTCCGAACTGTTCAGCCCCAAACTAGCGCTGCTGATGTTCTGGATCTTCCTGGTTGCCGGCGCGCTGACCATCGTCGGTTACCTGCTGGTTCCCTACGCCGGTCTGGCACAGATGACGTTCAACGACCTGTGGCCGACGATGGGCCGTGAGTTCCTTGAACAACCGCTGCCGACCAAACTGGGTATCGTGGTGGTGGCACTGGCCTTCCTCTTCAACATCTCCATGACCATCCTGAAAGGCCGCAAGACCTCGATCGCTCTGGTTCTGTTGATGGGCTTGTGGGGCTTGGCCGTGTTCTTCCTGTTCTCCTTCTACAACCCATCCAACCTGGTGCTGGACAAGTACTTCTGGTGGTGGACCGTGCATCTCTGGGTGGAAGGCGTTTGGGAACTGATCCTCGGTTCGTTGCTGGCCTTCGTGCTGATCAAGGTAACCGGCGTTGACCGCGAGATCATCGAAAAGTGGCTGTACATCATCGTCGCCATGACCCTGATCACCGGCATCATCGGTACCGGCCACCACTACTACTGGATCGGTACGCCTGAGTACTGGCAGTGGTTCGGTTCGGTGTTCTCTGCTCTGGAGCCAATCCCCTTCTTCATGATGACCGTATTCGCGTTCAACATGGTGAATCGCCGCCGTCGCGAGCATCCTAACAAGGCTGCGACCTTGTGGGCGCTGGGCACTGGCGTGATGGCCTTCCTCGGTGCCGGCGTGTGGGGCTTCCTGCACACCCTGGCACCAGTCAACTTCTACACCCACGGCACGCAAATCACCGCTGCCCACGGCCACATGGCATTCTACGGCGCCTATGTAATGGTGGTTCTGACCATCATCTCCTACGCAATGCCGATGATGCGTGGCCGCGCCGCCAACAGCGAGAAAGCCCAGGTAATGGAAATGTGGGCGTTCTGGCTGATGACCGTCTCGATCGTGTTCATCACACTGTTCCTGACCGCTGCCGGCATCCTGCAGGTATGGCTGCAACGCGTTTCCGAAACCCCGCTCGGCTTCATGGCTACGCAGGATCAGGTAACGCTGTTCTACTGGTTGCGTGAGATTTCCGGTGTGATCTTCCTGATCGGCCTGATTGTCTACATTGCCAGTTTCTTTGTTGAAGGCGAAACAAAAGAAGCCGCTTAAAGCTTGAAAGGGAGGGGTTCGCCCCTCCCTTTTTTAGCGCCATATACCCGACTGTTTTCATATACTATTAACCTCGGGCGACAAACGCTAGAATGAGGCGTGTTGCACCACACCGATTAGACCGAACCATGCCCACACCAAGCATTACCCTACACAACCACAAGCCGGGTGCACCACCGGGCGATCTGGTAATTTGGCTTTTTATTTTTGCCGAGCTGCTGGCCTTCGGCATATTTTTCGGCGCCTATGCCTTTTCCCGATCCCACCACGTCGAACTGTACAACCAGTCGCAACTTTTGCTTAACCGCGAATCCGGTGCGATCAACGCCCTGGTGCTGATTACCAGCAGCTACTTCGTGGTGCGCGCCGTCGCGGCGATCAAACAGGGATTCTCGCGCGAATGCGCCAACTGGATAGCCGGCGCCATCGGCCTCGGCGGCGTATTCATCGTGATCAAGCTGCTCGAGTTCAACGCCAAGTTTTCTGCGGGAATTTCACTCAGCACCAATACTTTCTACATGTTCTACCTGTCGCTCACCGTTTTCCATTTCATGCACGTCATCCTCGGCATGGTGATCCTGACTGCGGTGATGCTTAAAGCAAGGCGCGGCGGCTACACGCCGGAGGATCATACCGGCGTTGAAACCGGCGCCTCCTACTGGCACATGGTAGATCTGGTCTGGATCATTCTTTTTCCACTGGTTTATGTCATCAGATAGGACTCACATGAATCACCCACCCCAACCCCATTTCGTCCGTCCCTGCACCCGCATCTGGCTAGTGCTGGTAGTGCTGACCGCAGTTACCTACTCCATCGGCGAAGCCGGTTTAGGCGGCAAGAATGTCATGCTGTTCGTGCTGGCCATTACACTGATCAAAAGCCAGATGATCGCCAGCTACTTCATGGGCCTGCGCAAGACCAGCCCGATGTGGCGGATCATCATGGGTTCCTGGCTGGTAATCGTGGGAGGCATGATTGCATCCGCCTACCTGATGGGACTCCAATAAAACGCCGACTATCCGTCAAAGAAAGAACCAGATCATGAGCACCCTGCCTTTTTACAAGCCCCACAGCAACGAAATAGAGCTGTTCGAGCACGCCTATCGCAACCAGTTGCCGCTGCTGATCAAGGGCCCGACCGGCTGCGGCAAGACGCGCTTCGTCGCGCACATGGCCGAAAAGCTCAATCGACCGCTCTATACCGTCGCCTGCCACGACGACCTGACTGCCGCCGACCTGGTCGGTCGCCACCTGATCGGCGACGGCGTCACTTACTGGAGCGACGGCCCGCTATCGCGCGCGGTGCGCGAAGGCGGCATCTGCTACCTGGACGAAGTGGTCGAGGCGCGCAAGGACACCACGGTGGTGCTGCACCCGCTGTCCGACGACCGGCGCATTCTGCCGATCGAGCGCACCGGCGAGATTCTGCAGGCCCCGCCCGAATTCATGCTGGTGGTGTCGTACAACCCCGGCTACCAGAATTTCTTGAAAGGCATGAAACCGAGCACGCGCCAGCGCTTCGTCTCGCTGCGCTTCGACTTCCCGAATAGCGCACTGGAACAGGAAATCCTGATCGGCGAAACCAATATCGACGCCATGCTGTCAAAACGATTGGTAAATCTTGCCAATGCCCTGCGCGCACTCAAGGAACACGACCTGGAAGAAGCCGCCAGCACACGCCTGCTGGTCTATGCTGCGACCCTGATCAAGAGCGGCTTCGATCCGGTGGATGCCTGCCGCGCGGCAATGGTCGAAACCCTGACCGACGACATTGAAACCGCTGAGGCGCTGATGGAGATCGTCCATGCCAGTTTCGGCAGATAGCGAACAGGAAATTCCCGGCCAATCCCTCGCGGTTTGGGCGGAAACACTGTACTTGAGCAACCTGCTGATTGTGCCGGGGCTAGCCTTTGCCGCCCTGCTCTGGCTGTATTTCAAACGCCCCACCGACATGCCCATGCTGGCGCTCTGCCACCTGCGCCAGACCATCAGCGCCAGCCTGTGGGCCGGCGCGCTGCTGGTCATCGCCAACGCCGCAATCATCCTGCTCGGGGGCTACTCCGCGGCCAACACCTGGGTCATCGTCATCATCTATTTCACCACCTGCCACTCCACGTTGGTGCTGCTCGGCGTGCTCGGCCTAGCCAAGGCGATGGCCGGCCAGAAATACGTATTCCCATTGCTGGGCAGGCCATGCGAATAATGCAACCCTTTAACCGCAAAGACGCAAAGGCGCAAAGACGCAACGCAAAGATTTATTTCTCATTTCCTTTGCCGTTCCTTCGCGCCTTTGCGTCTTTGCGGTAAATCGCCTTTACGCCCGCCATGCAACACATCCAACAAAAACGACTGTTATTCCAGGCCGGCTTCTTCATCCTGTTCCTGTTCGCGCCGGTATTCGACCTGTTCCGCTTCGACCTCAACGTCAA
This sequence comes from Betaproteobacteria bacterium, assembly GCA_021373185.1. Lineage (GTDB taxonomy): Bacteria > Pseudomonadota > Gammaproteobacteria > Burkholderiales > Sulfuricellaceae > Sulfuricella. The sequence continues at coordinate 272,152 of JAJFTF010000024.1, forward strand.
GCATTTCTATTTTCTCGGCATGAACTGGACGCTGGGGCTGGACGACTTCCTGGCGCACCGCATCGGCCCCGTTCAGGCCGCATTCAACATCATCCTGCGCGGCGGATTGCCGATTCTCGGCGTCATCGCCACCGGCGTCTGGGTGTCGTACAAATACGGTCGTCTTTACTGCGGCTGGCTGTGCCCCCATTTTTCCGTGGTGGAAACCATAAACGGCATGCTGCGCCGCGCCATCGGCAAGCAAAGCATCTGGGACCAGCACGTCCTGCCCGAACGCAACGCCGACGGCAGCATCACCCGACCCAACCCCTGGTACTGGCTGGCGGTGGTGCCGCTGGCTTTGCTCTTCGCCTTCAGTTGGGCGACTGCGCTGCTGACTTACATGCTGCCCCCGGCGGAAATCTACGGTAATTTGTGGAACGCGACGCTGACCGGCAATCAGGCGCGATTCATCGGCATCGGCACCTTTTTGTTCTTTATTGAGTTCATGTTTGCGCGCCACCTGTTCTGCCGTTTCGGTTGCGCCATCGGCCTGTTCCAGTCGCTGGCCTGGATGGCCAATCGCAAAGCGCTGGTGATCGGTTTCAACCGCAAGCGCACCGATGCCTGCGTCGATTGCAACGCTGCCTGCGACAACGTTTGCCCGATGCGGATCAAGCCGCGCTCGACCAAGCGCCACATGTTCACCTGCACCCAATGCAATCAGTGCGTCGATGCCTGCACCAAGGTCAATACCGGCAATCCCCAGGGTACGCTGCTGAAATGGGTGGACAATGAATGCGCGCTGGACAAATCGACGCGCGACTTCGGCCATCACGACGAGATTCCCGACCATTGCTTTAAAATCCAAAAAACAACCACAGAGACACAGAGGCACAGAGAACTTCTTGACCGCGCCTCACTAAAACATGTTTCTTTGCCCTCAAACAAGGATTGACATGCCGACAGTCAACTTCTCGCTTTCCTCTGTGTCTCTGTGCCTCTGTGGTGAAAGTATCTAGTTATGGAAGAGACAGTCGGCGCTCTTTGGCACAAAATCATCACGCGCGCGGCGGAAAAACGCTATCCGCAGGAAGCGGTCACGCTTGAAAGCATGGGCAAGGTCGCCGGCATCTTCTTCCGCGCCTTGGGCGGCGACAGCGGCCTGGACGTCAAGGCCAGCACGGCGACCGAGCATGGCGCGCGGCGCAGCCTGCTCGCCCGCATCGCCGGCAGCGGCGAAAAAACCGCGCTGACCTGGCTCGACGAAGACACCCTGCGCCTGCCCGCCGTGCTCGACCTGCTGCCGCAGCGCAGCCTCAACCGCGACCTCTATCTGTGGCTGATCGCACTGGCGGCGGTGGAAGAATCGGCTGGCGCATCCTGGGTGGTGCGCAACCAGCAATCGACCCTGACGGTGTTCGAACGCTTCCCCGGCATCCGCTCGCGCTACCAGCGCCTGCTGGAAGCCACACTGGCGTTGCGTCCCGACCCGACTCGCATGCCCGACGACGAAGCCGCGCTGGAACAGGCGATCCGTGCCGCACTGACCGATCCCGGCAGCGTCGACTGCCTGCCGCGCGGCGCCAGCAGGCCGCCCCATCCGGTGCACCTGTGGCTGCATCCGAACCCGCCGCACGCCAAGCCTGCCGCTGCCTCGACCAGGCAAACCGGCGAACCGCAGCAGGAAGGCGACGGCAACAGCAAGAAGAACAACGATTCGCGCCGGCTCCAGGCCGAGCGGGTGGACATGCCCGACGAGAAAAATCCGCTGATGATGTTCTTCCGCGCCGAAAGCATTTTCAGTTGGTCCGAGTACATCAAGGCCAACCGCCCCACCGAGGAAAACGACGATATCGGCGCCGACGAGGCCAAGGAAGACCTCGATCACCTGAGTGTGGCGCAGGACGGCAAAAGCGTCGCCTCGCGCCTGCGCTTCGATCTCGACCTGCCCTCTGCGGCGCAGGACGACATGCCGCTCGGCGCCGGCATCCTGTTGCCGGAATGGCATTACAAGAAACAGATACTGCAGCCCAATCATTGCTGTTTGCAACCGATGGTCGCGCGCCAGGCCGAACCCTGCCAGTTGCCGCACCATCTCGCCGCCACCGCGCGCCGCATCCGCAGCCAGTTCGAGGCGCTGACGCCGGCCCGGGTATGGGTCAGGGGCCAGTTCGACGGCACCGAGCCCGATCTCGACGCCTGCGTCCAGTTCACCGCCGACCGCATGACCGGCCATGCCGCCGAGCGCGGCCTGTACCGCGCCCACCATTACCGCGACCGCGACCTGGCCTGTTTGATGCTGGCCGACCTGTCGCTGTCGACCGATGCCTGGGTCAGCGATTCCGCCCGCGTCATCGACGTCATCCGCGACAGCCTGTTCCTGTTCGCCGAGGCGCTTTCCGCCACCGGCGACCGCTTCAGCCTGTACGGCTTCTCCTCGCTCAAGCGCGACAATGTGCGCTTCCACGTGCTCAAGGAATTCAGCGAGAAATACAACGCCAACGTGCGTGGCCGCATCAATGCCATCAAGCCCGGCTACTACACCCGCATGGGCGCCGCCATCCGCCATGCCAGCCAGTTGCTCGCAAAGCAGCCCGCCACGCAACGCATTCTGTTCATCCTCACCGACGGCAAGCCCAACGACCTGGATCAATACGAAGGCCGCTACGGCATCGAGGATACCCGCGTCGCTCTGGTCGAAGCACGCCAAATGGGCCTGCGCCCGTTCTGCGTCACCATCGACGAAAAAGCCGGCAGCTACCTGCCCCACTTGTTCGGCATCGGCGGTTATGTTGTAATTCGGAAACCTTCTGAACTGCCAAAACAACTACCGCTGCTTTATGCACAGTTGACGCGCTAACCGACCAGACCTCCCATGCACCTGACACGCTATACCGATTATTCACTGCGAGTACTGATCTATCTTGGGAGCCGGCAAGACAAACTTGCCACCATCGGCGAAATCGCCGCCCACTACGGCATCTCGCGCAACCACCTGATGAAGGTCGTGCACCAGCTCGGCGCCAACGGCTATATCGACACCCTGCGCGGCAAGGGCGGCGGCATCCGGCTAGCGCGCCCGCCCGAGCAAATCGTGGTGGGCAAAGTGGTGCGCAGCATGGAAGAAAACATGGCCATCGTCGAATGCTTTACCCCCAACACCTGCGACTGCATCCTCGCTCCGGCCTGCCTGCTGAAGAATGCGCTGGACGAGGCGACGCAGAGCTTTCTCGCCACCCTCGACCTTTACACCCTGGCCGACCTGGTCGGCGGGCAGCCCATTGGACTTTGAATGCGATGATCGATGACCGCCTGATCGATATCGAGATCAAACTCACCCAGCAGGAAGATGCCGTCGAGGAATTGAACAAGGTGATCTGCGAACAGCAGAAAAGGATAGAGCAACTGGAAGCCATCTGCACCGCCCTGATCAACCACGTCAAAGGGCTGTCGGAAGCGGCGGGCGAAGAGAATCAGGCCCAGAACGAAACACCGCCGCATTATTAAACGGCACGTCAACGTGACAAATCCACGCCAACGGTATAATTCAACAACGATCTATTCAACGATTCCGGATTCAGAGCAATGACTAAAAAATTGACTGGCATGATTCTGTTACTGGCGCTCACCGCCTGCGATGCCAACCTACCCAAACCGCCCCGGCTGGAAGGCCAATGGCAGTGCCAGAACAGCCTCTCGCTCGCCTTCAAAGGCCCGAAAAATTACACGCTCACCAGCGCTGCGGGCGAAGAATCAACCGGCGCATACAAATTGACCGTGGGGGAAAACAACCAGCACCGCATCGAATGGCATCCGAATCTCGCCGCCAACGACAGCGAAACACCGCCCCCTTCGCTGCCTACCCGCTTCCGCTACTTCGAAACCGGCAAGCTGGCTCGCCTGCTTTTCTACACCCACGTCGCCGATGAATCCATCCCCTGCGAGCGCAGGCTCTGATGTTCCGGGTTACCCTATTTGTCGCTTTCAAGCAGGGGTAGCGCACCCTCGGCTTGGCCTTTTGACCGCTTCAAATCACGGTAGAAATTCTCATGTGGGCCAACCGCCAAAAGCACCCGTTTGCATTCATCCCACTGGTAAGCCAGTAAAAATTGCTGATTGACGCAATCGAACTTGTAGACAAAGACGCCGGAGAGATCGCCTTTCTTTTCCTCGCCCATAGTCGGATCAGCGATCACAATTCGAATAGCCGCATGGATGGCATTGCGCTGGTTTGCGTGTAGTTTCTTGTAGGCACGCTTGAACGCTGGCTTTTGTTCAAGCGAGATACTCATGCTTCCGGCAGTTCGAAAGGCTCGGATTCCTCATCCATGGCAACCAGCACATCGCGAACGAATTCGACAGATAAATCCGGATTATCCAGCGCCGCACGTCCTACCTTGGCCCAATAGGCAACCTGCTGCGGGATCGAGCGCATCTCGGCATTGGCCCGAACCTTGGCTGTCTGATAAAGCGCATCGTCAATACGAATGGAAACGCTCATTTTTGCCACCCCTGTAGTTAATTGCCACAATTGTAGCGTAGTCGAATACAAGAAAAACCACAAGTCTGCCTCACGACTGACAATTGACGGACGCTTCATAGCATCGACCAGAAAACCGTAATTTTTCCCTGCTGTTCCGGGGTTAGGCTTTTAATTTGAACCCGACCCCTTTAATCCATTAGCCAGTACGGCTTTATTGCACAGTGTCCGATTGAGTGTAAGTTTAGTTGAACTAGTCAATCTTGACCTTTCCCGAGCCGCCGCAGGCTGGATGCAATATTCTGCGATTGGCCTCGTCGATACCACGGTCAAGATTTAGAGTGAAGCCAGGGGGGCCGAAGCTCATTAAGAAGCGGCCTTCACCTTGTTTTGCGTTCTTTGTTTTTCGGATGTCGAAAGCTTTGTATCGTTCAGCGAGTTGATCTCGAACCTCAGACTGCTGCTCATCAGAAATTGCAGCCGGGAAGCTACGTGTAATTTTAACCACTCTCCATTGCTGCTTCGACGTATCGGCTTGGTTCGGTATCAATGCGATAGTGACGCGGGTTGGGTTTCCAACCTGCGTGGTGTAAGCACCAATAAGTTCGCCCTTTGGGCCACTAAATGGGTTTGTAGAACAGACCGCAGCAACACGAGCAAGTATTGACAAGGTGCTCCCATCAAAGGAATTCTCATACAAATATGGCGCAGCTTGCATGACATCGCCGCGGAACTGAGACTGCACCATTTTTAATTCCTCTGGTCGCAATTTCCGTGTCGAGGTGAGGTGCGGAGCGCGTCCAATCGGTAGGTCTGGGTTTTGGGCTCGGCTCCATTGTATTTTTCCGAGTTCGCCAAGGCCGTCTCCAAGGCAGACTTCTGCCACGCAGGGGAGACCGTTCTTCTCGAACTCAGCGGCTATACATACGGATGGTATTGCTATGGCAGAGATGGCAATTAGAACAGCCCTTAATGACATAATAGGTTTCTCCCTTGATTGGACTCAGGCATACGTGATCTTAAAGAGGTATAACGCAGAGTCGGCTCCAATAAAATACCTATCGTCTTAATTCGGGTTGAATTATAAACAAGTCACTGACTTTAAACTCAATTTAAAACCAAGACAACCGAATATTTATCCGGCATTTTGCCGGCTTTTAACACCATACTATGCCTATCCCGGCTGCCCATCCGACCGTGGCCGCCAGAACTTCGGCGCATATTTGACGAACCAGGGCACATAACACGCCAGCCAGATCGCCGCCGCCAGCAGGTAGAAATGCCCCGCCACGCCGCCGGCCAGCGGCAAATCGCCGCCGATACGCGCCAGCGTGGCGAACTGGAACCCCAGGAACAACCCCCAGGTAACGCCATCCGCCTTGAGCTCGCCGCCGGAGTGGCCGAGCGTAACGCGCGAGGCCATGCCCAGCACCATCGAGGCGAACAGGCCAACCGTCAAGGCGTGAAGCGGTGCAAAACCGAGAATCGGGTGATCCATCAGCAGCGCCAGGCTCTGCACCGCATACAGCGCCAGTGCAACGGAAAGCCAGGCGAAGGCGATTTGCAGCACCGCCAGCAAGCGCACTTCAAGGCTGCGGCGCAACTGCCAGTGCCAGCTCAGGTAGAGCGTCTGCGCCAGCAGGGGCAGGTCGAACAGCCACAGCCAGATGTTGCCGCCAAATATCTCCAGCACGCCATGTCCGCAACTGCACACCAGCATCACCCACAAGGCATTCTGCGGACGGACAATGCGGTAGTTGTCCAACACCCGGCTGGAGAAAAACGGGATCATGCGATGGGCGACGGTAAAGAAAATCGGCAGCAGGAAAAACCAGATCCCGGCCTTGAAAGCGAACACCACGAACAGCGCATTGCCGGTGATCAGCCACCACAGGTAAGCCAGCATGCCGAGCCAGCCCGCCGTCAGGGCGGCGCTGGTGATTTTCGGGTGCAGCTTGTCGGGGTGGCGCGAGGTGATCAGCACGTGGAACAAGGCGTAAAGTGCGATGCCCCAACCGCCCAGCATCAGTGCGACTCCGGCGATCAGCAGCGGCTTGCCCGCCAGCAGGCCGAGGTAATACAGCAGCACGCCAGCCGCCGACAGCAAGAAGGCTGGCACATAATGGCGCGGCGGCACTTTTTCGCCGTTCATCCAACTAGGGTAAGTGGTCATCAGGAAGCCGAAGATGAAGAACGGGAAGAAGCCGTAAATCATCAGGAATCCGTGCGCCCAGGTCGCGGGAACTTCCCAGGCAGGGAGCTGCCACACAGAGGTGTAGCGGCCCAGCAATTCGACCAGCCACCAGGCGATCACAGCCACGCCCTGCGTGGCGCCGGCGAGGAACATCATGCGGTGCGGCGCGGCGGAGAATGCGCGCCAGGTAGCGGAAAATTGGGGCATATGGCGAACCTGAATCTACTGTCGAAGCGTTATTTTAACCCGGTTCGCCCTGCCGGCTGCGCCAGACTATTAACTTTCTGTAATATCTATTGCACAATGGCGCTATATTCAAGCGCGGCTCAGGCATATATCGCCTTCACCGGCACCAGACAGCGAGCGCCTTCAGAAAAGAACACGTGAATCAAACCATAAAAAACATCGGTCGCTTCGAGATCATCCGGATTCTGGGCCGGGGCGCGCAAAGCGTGGTCTATCTGGCCTTCGACCCGAACCTGCAACGCCAGGTGGCGATCAAGACCCTGCATTTTTCCGGGGTGGCAAACCGGGAGGACAAGGTTCAGGCCCTGATTCAGGAATCGCGCACCGTCAGCCAGTTGCGCCATCCCAACATCGTTCCGATTTTCGAGGCCGGGGAACACGAAGGCGACCCCTACCTGGTATTCGAATATGTCGAAGGCCAGACCCTGGCCGAATTGCTGCGCGAGCAGGGAGCGCTGCGCGCCAGCGAGGCGGTTGAGATCATGATCGCCGTGCTGGAAGCCACCGCCCATGCGCACCGCAACGGCATCATCCACCGCGACCTGAAGCCCTCCAACATCCTGATCGGCCCGGAAGGCACCCCGCGAGTGATGGATTTCGGCATTGCCGCCCGCATCTCCGACGACCCGGAGGAAGATTCAGGACTGACCGGCACGCCGGCCTACATGGCGCCGGAATACATCCAGTCGAAAACCGTCAGCGAGAAAACCGACATTTTCGCCGCCGGCCTGATCCTCTGCGAAATCGTCGCCGGTCGCAAGGCGGTGCCGGGCAAGGACATCTACCAGATCATGCACCACATCGCGTCGGAGGCGATTGAACTGCCCCCCGGCAGCGAAACCGCCATCGACGAAAAGTTGGGCGATATCATCCTCAAAGCGCTGGCGCGCGACCCGCTCGACCGCTATGCCAGCGCCCAGGAAATGCGCGATGCACTGCACGCCTACCTGATGGCCGGCGACCAGGAAGCGCATCCAAACCCTTCCGAGAAAGCGACGCAAAGCACGCTGGAATTTCTGGTGCGGCGGATGCGCCACAAGAGTGATTTCCCCGCGCTGTCGGAATCGGTCAGCGCCATCAACCGCATCGCCGCCTCTGAAACGGAAAGCATCAATAAACTTTCCAACTTGATCCTGAGGGATTTCGCGCTCACCTACAAAATCCTGAAAATGGTCAACACCGCCTTCTACAAATCGTATGGCGGCGGCACCATCAGCACCATTTCGCGCGCCGTGATCATTCTCGGTTTCGATGCGGTGCGCAACATCGCCATCACCCTGATTTTGTTCGAGCACCTGCAGAACAAATCCCATGCGGCGCAGTTGAAGGATGAATTCCTCCGCAACCTGTTCAGCGCCATCCTGGCCCGAAATATCGCCGCCCGGCAAGGCGAGAAAGACCCGGAAGAGGTTTTCGTCTGCGCCTTGTTTCACAATCTGGGACGGTTGCTGTCGATGTTCTATTTCCCGGAAGAGGCGAACGCCGTGATCAAGATCATGGCGCAGAAGGAATGCAGCGAAGATGTCGCATCCGCCCAGGTGCTGGACATTTCCTATGAAGAGATGGGCATTGGCATCGCCAGGATGTGGGGGTTCCCGGAACAGATATCCAACAGCATGCGCAAGCTGACATCCGATATTGTTCGCGCCCCCAAAACCGCCATGGACAAGCTGCGCATCATCGCCGGGTTCTCCAGCGAATTATGCGACAGCATCGCCCGCACCCCGCTCAGCGACAAAAACAAAGCGGTCAGGAAAATCACCGCACACTTCGGCGACCATATGCCGATTGCGGAAAAACACCTGCACCCGGTGCTGGAAAAATCTCTCGACGAAATCACCCAGTACGCCAGCACCGTCCGAACGAGTTTGCAGCAGAGCCAGTTCGGCAAGCAAGTCGCGCTCTGGGTCGGGCGGGATGTCAGGACGGAAGTCGAAACGGCGCCGCTGGACGACATCACGGAAGGCGTAGTACTGGCCCAGGCAACCCTGCTGGAGCCGGCGGAAAGCAGGCCGAACGCCGACGATGCGCGGGCCATTCTCACAGCCGGCATTCAGGATATCAGCAATTCGCTGGTGGACAACTGTTCGCTCAACGACATCCTGCGCATGATCCTGGAAACCATGTATCGGAGCATGGGGTTCCAGCATGTCCTGTTGTGCATCAAGGACGGCAAACAGAACGTCATGCAGGGACGCTTCGGCTTCGGCGCGGACATCAACCCGATGGCAAAGAATTTCAAGTTTCCGCTGAGCTACTCGGCGGACGTGTTCCACGCCGCCATCTCCAAAGGCGTGGACATCCTGATTTCCGATATCAACGACCCGAAAATCAAGCCGCACATTCCGGACTGGTATCGCAAGACCATTGCATCCCAGACTTTTTTGCTGTTCCCGCTCAACATCAAGAACGTGCCGGTGGCCCTGATCTACGCCGACAAGGAACGCGCTGGCGATATCGTCATGCCCGAAAATGAATTGAGCCTGCTGAGAACCCTGCGCAACCAGGCTATTCTGGCAATCCGGCAGTCACTCTGAGAACCGGGAGGATATCTTCTCATGATGGAATATATATTTTTCGATGAAACGTTATGCGCCCGCTTTATCGAATTCGCACACCGACTCGATGTGCCCTGCCAGCAGAAACAGGACGACATGGGCATCACCGTGGCCGTGCCGGAGGATCTGGATGACAGCGTGGCCAATAGCCTGGAAACTCATTACGACCTGTTGCTGGAAGAGCAGGCCGAGCTGACGGACGAAACCGAACCCGACCAGAAGCATGCAGCGGCAATCTGTATCAACCTTGCCGACGGGCGCCCCTGTACCATCCGCATCGAACCGGCCATAATGGGACGACTGATGGGTTGCCTGAGCATCGAGGAAATTCATGCGCTCGCAACCACCATCGCTCGCAACGTGGAAAACCCGAACGACAAGCCGCTATGCCACACCTGACCGGTTTCACGCTTGTTTCGGCGGCTTGCAAGATAGCGTATTTTAGAAAATCACCTGGCAAGAATATCGTTCAAAAAACATATGGAACCAGTTTCACAAAATATCGATAGATTCGAAATCATCCGAAATCTGGGCGGGGACGCGCAGAGTCGGGTTTATCTCGCTTATGATCCGAACCTGCAGCGCGAGGTGGCGATCAAGACCCTGCATGTCGCCGAAACAACCAACCGCCAGGACGAGATTCAGGCATTGATCCGTGAATCGCGCACCGTCAGCCAGTTGCGCCATCCCAACATCGTCCCGATTTTCGAGGCCGGGGAATATGAGGGCGACCCCTATCTGGTATTCGAATACATCAAGGGCCAGACCCTGGCCGACCTGCTGGAAAAAAGGAAGGCACTGCCCGTCAGCGAGGCGCTCGACATCATCGGCCCGGTGCTGGACGCCCTCGCACATGCGCACCAGAACGGCATCATCCACCGCGATCTCAAGCCTTCCAACATTCTGATTCCCCAGGACGAGCCGCCCCGTGTGATGGATTTCGGCATTGCCGAACACATCGACAGCCCCGATGGGGAAAACCCCCTGATGGGCACGCCGGCCTATATGGCGCCGGAATACATCAATAGCCGGACAATCAGCGAGAAGAACGACATCTTCGCCGCCGGCCTGATTCTCTACGAAATGCTCGTCGGCCATCAAGCCGTGCGCGGCGACGATATCAACGAAATCATGCAGCGCATCGCCGCCGGCCCCATCGCGCCGCCGATAAACGACGAAGCGCCCATTGACGACAAACTCGCCAACATCATCCTCAAGGCAATCGCCTTCGATCCGCTGGATCGCTACGCCAGCGCCGGGGAGATGGAAGAGGCATTGCACGCCTATTCGCAGGCGGAGGAGGATGAGGATCTGCACCCTTCTGGAGAGTCGAGGCAGGGTACCCTGGATTTCCTGCTGCGGCGCATGCGCCACAAGAGCGATTTCCCCGCATTGTCGGAATCGGTCAGCGCCATCAACCGCATCACCTCCTCCGAAATGGAAAGCGCCAGCAAGCTCGCCAATTCGATTCTGCGGGATGTCGCCCTCACCAACAAGATACTGAAACTGGTCAACGCCGCCTTCTACAAATCCTACGGCGGCGGCACCATCAGCACCATCTCGCGCGCCGTGATCATTCTCGGTTTCGACGCGGTGCGCAACATCGCCATCACCCTGATCCTGTTCGAGCACTTGCAGAACAAGTCCCATGCAGAACAATTGAAGGATGAGTTTGTCCGCGCCCTGTTCAGCGCCATCCTGGCCAAAAGAATTTCTGCCGGCCAAGGGGCGAAAGACCCGGAAGAGGCGTTTATCTGCGCCATGTTTCACAATCTCGGACGGCTCTTGGCAATGTTCTATTTTCCCGAGGAGGCCATCGCCGTCACCAGGGTCATGGAGCAGAAAGGGTGCAGCGAGGATGCCGCCTCCAACCAGGTGCTGGGCATTTCCTATCAGGATTTGGGTATCGGTATTGCCAAGGTTTGGGGATTCCCGGAACAGATCGTGCACAGCATGCGCAAACTGCCGCCCGATTCCGTCCCCCGTCCAAGATCACCGATGGATCAACTGCGAATCATTTCCGGTTTCTCCAGCGAACTTTGCACGACTATCGCCAATACTCCGCGCGAGAACCGACTCAAGGAAATCAGGAAGCTCTCCGGTCGCTTCGGCGACCATATGCCGGTTGCGGAGAAGCAGGTACCCCATACGCTGGATAAATCTCTTGAAGAAATCACCCAATACGCCAGCACGGTAAGGGTAAGCCTGACGCAAAGCCAATTCGGCAAGCAGCTCGCGATCTGGGCGGGTCACCCCGAAATTGAGGAAAAGGTCGAAGAGACCGCTGCGCTGGATCTGAACACTCTGGTGCTCAGCACCGTGCAGGAATTCAAATCGAAGCCCACCACGTCACTGGATATGGATGAAGCCAGTGCGGAACCGGTCACCCCGCAAACACGCCTGACCGCCGGCATTCAGGACATCAGCAATTCGCTGGTAATCGACGGTTGCTCGCTCAACGACATCCTGCGCATGATCCTCGAAACCATGTACCGCGGCATGGGCTTCCAGCGCGTGATGCTGTGCATCAAGGACGGCAAGCAGAACGTCATGCAGGGACGCTTCGGCTTCGGCCTGGAGATCACCCAGACCGCCAAAAATTTCAGGATTCCGCTCGCTTACACGCCGGATGTCTTCCACGCTGCCATGTCCAGGGGCGTGGACATCCTGATTTCCGACATCAACGACCCGAAAATCAGGCCGCACATCCCGGACTGGTATCGCAAGAACATCGCTGCCCAGACTTTCGCGCTGTTCCCGCTCAACATCAAGAATGTGCCGGTCGCGCTGATCTATGTCGACAAGGCGCAGGCCGGCGACATCCGCATCCCGGATGCCGAACTGAACCTGTTGAGAACCCTGCGCAACCAGGCCATCATGGCGATCAAGCAGGCACTCTGACAGCCATCATGGCGACTTCTGTTGTTGAAGATTTGGGCATGGCATGCTAGCCTTACCGACCTTGCCGAATCCTGAATTTCAGTTTTTTCCGAATAGCCACCCTGACGCCAAATGGTTCTTTCCGACCGCATCAACACCTTTGGGCAACTCCTGCTGCGACGCCACGGCGAGCGCGTGCACAAGATCGCGCTCGACGCCGGTCTGACCTGCCCCAACCGCGACGGCAGCAAGGGTATCGGCGGCTGCACCTTTTGCAACAACGAGTCGTTCAGCCCGAACGGTCACCAGCCGCCCACCTTGCAGCAGCAACTGGATTCGGGCCGGAACTCGATCCTCAAGCGCACGCGGGCGACAAAATTCATCGCCTATTTTCAGGCCTATACCAACACCTACGGCAAGGTCGAGCAATTGCGCGCCATGTACGAGCAAGCGCTGGCCGCACCGGACATGATCGGGCTGTCCATCGGCACCCGTCCCGACTGCGTGCCGCCGGAAGTGCTCGACCTGCTGGCCGGATACTGCGAGCGCGGCCTCGAAGTGGTGCTTGAACTCGGCCTGCAATCGTCTTTCGACGAAACCCTGAATCGGGTCAATCGCGGCCATGGCCTAGCGGAATACATTACCACCGTCACCGCTGCGCGCGCGCGCGGCATCCCGGTCTGCACCCACCTGATCGTCGGCCTGCCCGGCGAAACCGAGGAGCACTACCACGCCAGCCTGGATACCGTGCTGGAATATGGCGTCGACGGTCTCAAACTGCATCCGCTGCACGTCGTCAAGCATACAGCGCTGGCCAACGAATGGCGGCGCGGCGAATACCAGCCGCTCAGCCAACCGGACTACACCCGGATTGTTGCCGACCTGATTGAACGAACGCCGGAAGATATTGTCTACCACCGGGTTACCGGCACGGCATCCAGGGATATCCTGCTTGCTCCCGACTGGTGCTCGAAAAAATGGGACGTGCTGAATGGCATCGAACGCGAACTGCGGGGGCGCAACAGCCGCCAGGGCGCAGCCGCCCGCCCCGCAACGAAACACGACGAGCTCGCCCGCTCAGTAATCGAGGAGAAATTAAGACATGTCGCCTAAAGCTGCTCTGGAACTGGTTTGCCCGGCGGGCAACCTGCCCGCCCTGAAGGTCGCCGTCGACCACGGCGCCGACTGCGTCTACATGGGTTTCAAGGACAACACCAACGCGCGCGCCTTCCCCGGCCTGAATTTCGACAAGGCCAGCGCCGCTGAAGGCGTGCGCTATGCCCATGCCAAGGGTGCCAAGGTGCTGCTGGCGCTCAACACCTTCCCCCAGTCCGACAAGTGGGAGCGCTGGCAGGGCGCAGTGGATAACGCCGCAGAACTGGGCATCGACGCCGTTATCCTGGCCGATCCCGGCCTGATGCGCTACGCGGCAAAAACCTATCCGAACCTGCGCCTGCATTTATCGGTTCAGGGCTCCGCCACCAATTACGAAGCGATCAACTTCTACCATGAGCATTTCGGCATCCAGCGCGCCGTGATCCCGCGCGTGCTGTCGCTGGCGCAGGTCGAGCAGGTAGTGAAAAATACCCCGGTGGAAATCGAACTGTTCGGCTTCGGCGGCTTGTGCGTCATGGTCGAGGGACGTTGCGCGCTGTCTTCCTACGCCACCGGCGAATCGCCCAATACCTGCGGCGTATGCTCACCGGCCAAGGCGGTACGCTGGGAACAAACTCCGAAGGGCCTGGAATCGCGCCTCAACGGCATTCTGCTTGACCGCTACGACAAGGAAGAAAACGCCGGCTACCCGACCCTGTGCAAGGGCCGTTTCGAGGTCAACAACGAAACCTACTACGCCATCGAGGAGCCGACCAGCCTCAACACCCTGGAGATGCTGCCGGAAATGCTTGATATCGGCATCGCCGCGATCAAGATCGAAGGCCGCCAGCGCAGCCCGGCCTATGTCGAGCAAGTCACCAAGGTATGGCGCACCGCCATCGATTCCGCCAAGCGCGCACCGCAAAGCTACTCGGTCAATCCGGCATGGATGGCGCAACTCAACAACGTCGCCGAAGGCCAGCAGAATACGCTGGGCGCATATAACCGTCCGTGGAAATAGGCTTTTTCCACGGATTAACACGGATGTACACAGAGAAAACAGCAAACCGTTTCCTGTGATGGGAAATCATCCGTGTAAATCTGTGTCAATCCGTGGATGAATTGATTTGAAAGTTAGATTATGAAATTAGCCCTAGGCCCCATCCTCTTTTACTGGGAACGCGACACCACTTTCAGTTTTTACGACGAAGTCGCCGCTTCGTCGGTGGATATCGTCTATCTTGGCGAAGCCGTCTGCTCGCGCCGCCACACCCTGCGCACCGAAGACTGGCTTGAGCTTGCCGACAAGCTCGCCGCCGCCGGCAAGGAAGTCGTGCTCTCCACCCTGGCGTTGATCGAATCCGAATCCGACCTGAAGACCCTGCGCAGGATCACCGGCAACGGCAAGTTCATGGTGGAAGCCAACGACATGGGCGCGGTGCACCAGCTTTCCGCCGCCAAAATTCCCTTTGTCGCCGGCCCGCACATCAACACCTACAACCCGCAGACCTTGGGCCTTCTGGCTGAACTCGGCGCCAAGCGCTGGGTCATGCCGGTGGAAATGTCGCGCGAGGCGCTAACCCACATGCAAGCCACGCGCCCAGCCGGGATGGAAACCGAAGTGTTCGCTTACGGACGCCTGCCGCTGGCGTTCTCGGCGCGCTGCTTCACCGCCCGCCACTACAATTTGCCCAAGGACGACTGCCAGTTCCGCTGCATGGACTTCGCCAACGGCCTCACCCTGAAAACCCGCGAAGGTCAGCCTTTCCTCGCGCTGAACGGCATCCAGACGATGTCTGCCAGCATCTACAACCTGATCGGCGAACTCGACTCGATGCGCGCCACCGGCGTCGATGTGGTGCGCGTCAGTCCGCAGGCGTTCCACACCGACAAGATCATCAAGCTATACCGCGACACGCTGGACGGCAAGCTCACCGCGCAGGCCGCCGCACAGCAAATGACCAAGCTGATGTTCGACCAACCCTGCGACGGCTACTGGCACGGCAAGCCGGGAATCGAACAGAGCTACCTCGCTGCCGCCAAGGACACGGCTTAGCTCTCCGATCAAATCACGATGGAACACATGAAACGAATCGATCCCTCATTGCTGGAAACCCTCACCGGCCAGGCCGCCATTTCACCCCGGATGCGGGCACACCACAACCTGCACCCGAAACTGGACGACCCGGTTCAACGGCTGTGCATCGCCATGGAGCCCGGCACCTATGTCCGTCCGCACCGCCACGCCGAGCCGGAAACCTGGGAAATTCTCCTAGTGTTGCGCGGCGCAGTGGCATTGCTGATGTTCGACGACAAGGGACAGGTGCAGGAACGCATCGAACTGACGACCGATAAAGAGGCTGGCGCAGTGGAGATACCCGCCAATGCTTGGCATGCGGTCGCTTCGCTGGTACCGGGCACGGTAGTGTTCGAGGTAAAACAAGGGCCGTATGTGCCGACCGCCGAGATTAATTATGCGCCATGGTCGCCTGCCGATGGCGAAGCGGCGCAACGGCTCGAGGCCTGGTACCATCATGCCCAGACCGGGGACATCTGGCCGGAAGTCTAAGCGGGGAGCCATGCATTGGCCTGCGCAATTAAACCGGATAAAATGGTGCTCAACCCTGTAACAATGAAGAAAGAATCCCCGCCATGAACATCCCCGCTTTCAAATTCCCCAAACCACTTGGCGTGGCGCTCTCTTTATTGCCGACATACCCTAATTCGCTGTTTTTCAGCCAGGCGCTGAATATGGCGCTGGGGCGGATTATCAAGCCCGAACTGCTGGAACCGCTGCATGGCAAGCTGATCAATATCCGCGTCACCGATGCGGAAATCGGGTTTTTCTTCACCATCAACAGTAGCGGCTTCGTTGCCTGCAAGGCCGGCAAAACGCCCGACCTGACCATCAGCGCCACCGCCCATGATTTTCTGCTGCTCGGCATGCGCAAGGAAGACCCGGACACGTTGTTCTTCAGCCGCCGCCTAGTGGTGGAAGGCGACACCGAACTCGGACTGATTGCCAAGAACACCCTCGACGCGGTGGAACTGCCCAAACTGGACTTTTCCTTACTGCTGCCCGGCAAGCTGGTAGAAAAAGTCGCCGCTCGCCTGCTCGCCACCACCAAGACCGCAGCCACCCCTCATCATTAAATTCTTCAGATAGTTTGGATTAGCCGTGAAAATCCCGCGGAAATATTTTTCCGTGGCCGACAACCTACGGCATGCCATTGTATTTTCTTGATAGTCTTGAATAGTTACGGAATCTTCATTCTTTTTGTAGCGGTGAAATTCGCTTTCACACTTGACGCACCACTACAGAGGGGGTAACTTACGAACTCAGACCACAACATGTTGTGGTCAATGATTTTTGTCAACCAAGCCAGAATGCGCTCATCGCAGGCTCGGTTCGAAACCAAGGCATCCATAAAAATAGCTCAGGAGGCAACAATGGCGACCAGCCAACCGGAAAGCGGCAATATCAGTCTAATCTCCCTCTCCAAGGGAGTCATCAAACGCGACGGAACGCTGGCGCCCTTCGATTCAGAAAAAATCCGCTCCGCCATCCAGCGCGCCGGTGCGGCCAGCGGCGAATTCGATGCCAACGAAGCGATCCTGCTCACGGCCCAAGTCGTCAAGGTTCTGGTTCACAAGTTCCGCACCGAACCGCCCCACATCGAGAAAATCCAGGATGCCGTCGAGCAGGTGCTGATCACCGCCAACCATCTCAAGACCGCCCGCTCCTACATCGTCTACCGCGAACAGCACACCAAACTGCGCCAGGATCGCAAGACGGTCGTGGACGTGGAAAGCTCGATCAACGAATACCTCAACCAGATGGACTGGCGCGTCAACGCCAACGCCAACCAGGGCTATAGCCTGGGCGGCCTGATCCTGAACGTATCGGGCAAAGTGGTGGCGAACTACTGGCTCAACCATGTCTACCCGCCGGAAGTGGGCGTGGCGCACCGTGAGGGCGACATTCACGTCCACGATCTCGACATGCTGGCGGGCTACTGCGCCGGCTGGTCGCTGCGCACCCTGCTGCATGAAGGCCTCAATGGCGTCCCCGGCAAGGTCGAGGCCGGTCCGCCCAAGCACATGTCCTCCGCCGTCGGGCAGATCGTCAACTTTCTCGGCACCTTGCAGAACGAGTGGGCTGGCGCGCAGGCGTTCAGTTCCTTCGACACCTACATGGCGGCGTTCATCCGCAAGGACAATCTGCCTTACGCCTATGTCAAGCAGTACATCCAGGAACTGATTTATAACCTCAACGTGCCATCGCGCTGGGGCACGCAGACTCCGTTCACCAACCTGACCTTCGACTGGGTTTGCCCGGAAGACCTGCGCGAACAGATCCCGATCGTCGGCGGCGTGGAAATGCCGTTCACCTACGGCGACCTGCAGGTTGAAATGGACATGATCAACCGCGCCTACATCGAGGTGATGACGACCGGCGATGCCAAGGGTCGGGTGTTCACCTTCCCCATCCCGACCTATAACATGACGCCGGATTTCCCGTGGGAATCCGAGAACGCCACGCTGTTGTTCGAGATGACGGCGAAGTATGGCCTGCCTTACTTCCAGAATTTCATCAATTCGGAACTCAAGCCGAACATGATCCGTTCGATGTGCTGCCGCCTGCAACTCGACCTGCGCGAACTGCTCAAGCGCGGCAACGGTCTGTTCGGCAGCGCCGAGCAAACCGGCTCGGTCGGCGTGGTCACGATCAATTGCGCACGCCTCGGCTACCTCTACGCCGGCAATGAAGAAGCCTTGCTCAACCGCCTCAGCGAGCTGATGGAAATCGGCAAGAACAGCCTGGAGATCAAGCGCAAGGTGATTCAGCGCCATATGGACGCCGGGCTGTTCCCCTACACCAAGCGCTACCTCGGCACGCTGCGGAACCATTTCTCCACGCTGGGGGTCAATGGTATCAATGAAATGGTGCGCAACTTCACCCATGACGAGCACGACATCACCAGCGAATTCGGCCACCAGTTGGCGGTGCGCCTGCTCGACCATGTGCGCGCCAGGATGCTGGCGTTCCAGGAAGAAACCGGCCACATGTACAATCTGGAGGCCACACCAGCGGAAGGCACCACTTACCGTTTCGCCAAGGAAGACCGCAAGCGCTTTGCCGACATCATCCAGGCCGGCCCCAAGGACATGCCCTACTACACCAATTCCTCGCAACTGCCGGTCGGCTTCACCGACGACCCGTTCGAGGCGCTGGAACGGCAGGAGGAATTACAGCGCAAGTACACCGGCGGTACCGTGCTGCACCTTTACATGTCCGAGCGCATTACCAGCGCGGAAGCCTGCAAAACGCTGGTGCGCCGCTCACTGGAACGGTTCAGCCAGCCCTACATCACCATCACGCCGACTTTCTCGATCTGCCCGAAACACGGCTATCTTGAAGGCGAAAACAAATTCTGCCCGAAATGCGACCAGGAACTGCTGGCCGAAAAACGCAGAAAGCAAGCAACCGCCTGATTTCCCACCTATAATATGACCAAAAGGAGATAACCATGACCGACCTGTCCAACCAGACCAATCTTAAAACCGACAACATCGTTTTGACCGATGAAGAACGCCAGCCTTGCGAAGTATGGACCCGCGTAATGGGCTACCATCGACCGGTCGCTTCGTTCAATATCGGCAAAAAAGGCGAACACTACGACCGCAAGCACTTCACCGAGTGCAGCGCCAAGCTGGCTGCCTAAACTCATTTCGATCAACGGCGGAAGACACCCAAGCGCTTTACCCTGGATCTTCCGCCGCTCCACTTCCCTCTTGTCTACCTTGTCCGCAAGTAGCGCTTCGACTTTTCATCCGCTGGGAACCACCAGCGAACGAAAGGTCGTATGCAAATAGGCGGCTTGACGCCGCTGACCAGTACCGATTTTCCCGGCTGCCTGGCAGCAGTAGTATTTTGCCAGGGCTGCCCCTGGCGTTGCGGCTACTGCCACAATCCCCACCTGATTCCCCGCCACAGCGCAGAAATGCTCGACTGGTTCGATGTGACGGCCTTCCTGCGTCGCCGCCAAGGGTTGTTGGATGCAGTGGTATTCAGCGGCGGCGAACCGACCTTGCAGGACGGAATCGATACAGCCATCGATGAAGTCAAGGAACTCGGCTTCAAGATTGGGTTACACACCGGCGGCACCTACCCAGCGCGCCTGCAAGATCTTTTGCCGAAGCTGGATTGGGTGGGCATGGACATCAAAGCCAGCGCTCAAGATTACGCCGGGGTAACCGGCACGCCGAATAGCGGCGGCAAAGCCTGGGAAAGCGCCCGGCTGCTGCTGGCAAGCGGCGTTCCCCATGAGTTCCGCACCACCGTCCACCCCTTGTATCACACCCCGGATTCATTGCTGCGGCTGGCGAGCGAACTGCAGGCGATAGGCGCGCGACACTACATCCTGCAGGAATTTCGCCCGCAGGGATGTGCCGATGGCATCGTCAGCTCCTTTTCCGCCCAGGCGTTGCTGGACGACGATGACCTGTGCTCCCGCATCGGCGCTATGTTCGAAACGTTCTCGCTGCGGCGGGCATAAAAAAAGCCCCGCAAGCGGGGCTTTTTCTTGACGCTTTGCTTCTCAGGACGACATCTCGGCCAGGATGTTCTTGATCCAGCTCTTGCCGTAAATCGCTTCCAACTCGGACAAGTCCGGTGATACGCCACCGGAATTCGGCACGGCGATGGTCTTGCCGCCCGCTTCCTTGTACACGGCGGAAACCGTGACTGCTTCCTTATCGGTGATGTAGCTGTAGCACACGTTGACATGCGATGGCGGAATCAGATCCTTGCCGTTCATCAATTGCACAACGTTAAGCGCACACACCTTGGCCTGCGAGTTGGCGGCGTAACCAGATTTCGGCATCGGCGCGGCACTGCAAGCATCGCCGATAACGTGGACGTCCTTGACGAGGGTCGATTCGAAGGAAATCTGGTTAACCGGACACCATTTCTTGTCTTCGCCCACTACGCCAGCCTTGTGCGCGATCGCGCCGGCCTTTTGCGGCGGGATGACGTTGATCACATCGCCATGAAGCGTCTCGACGCCGTTGTCCACGGTCATCGCAGTGGTGTCTACCTTAGCCAGCTTGTGCCCGTTATGGTACTCGATCATCCCTTCATAGTGCTTGGCCCAGCCCTTGCGGAACAGCTTCGGCTTGGAGACGATGTCTTCGTTGGCATCCCAGGCGACGATCTTGGACTTGGGCTTGTGGTTCTTCAGGTAGAACGCGATCATGTTGATGCGCTCGTAAGGTCCAGGCGGGCAGCGGAACGGAGTCGGCGGAACGGTCAACACCACGGTGCCGCCATCCTTCATCGATTCCAACTGCTTTTTCAGCAGCAGGGTCTGCGGGCCGGCCTTCCAGGCGTGAGGCATGATTTCCGGCGTCTTGACCGGATCGTAGCCCTCAATTTCATCGAAACGGAAGTCGATGCCGGGAGAAAGCACCAGTCGGTCATAGGCGATGGTGCCGCCGGTAACGACCACTTTCTTGGCTGCGGTATCGATCGCGGTAACTTCATCGTAAACCAGCTTGACGCCATAATTGGTGGCCAGCTTGTCGTGAGTAATGGTGTTTTCTTCCAGTGTACGGAAACCGCCGATCACCAGATTGCTGAACGGGCAGGCAATGAATTTCTTGTCGCGGTCGATCAGCACCACTTCGATAGTTGGGTCGGTCATGCGAATGTACTTGGCGACGATACTGCCGCCAAAACCGGCGCCCACCACCACCACGCGACGGCCAGTCTTCGACATCATTTCAGCCGCGCTCGAAATGTAAGGAACCCCTGCCAGGCTAACGCCCGTGGCAGCGCCCATCAGCTTCATAAAACTTCTGCGATTCATAGTCATGTTGTTATCCTCCAGATCCCGTTATCGCTGGCTAGCGTAGAAATGAATCAAGGCATCGACATCATCCTTGCTCAGGCCTTCGAGTTTTGCCGCCATTTTCTTCGGCATCGGCCGCGTCTTCGCCTGGAAGTCATTCATGTTGATCTGCAGATATTCGCTCCACTGACCGGCAAGCACGCCGCCATCGTCAGGCTTGCGGCCATTGTCTTCATGGCATTTTTCGCAGTTATTGGCATGTATTTTCTTGCCCTTGGCTACCTTGGCAGCATCGGTTGGCTGCTTGGTGCGCCCGAATTTCTGCTCGCCGAAGTAGGTGGCTATTGCCTTGATATCCTCGTCGGAATAAGCCTTGGCCAGTCTTCCCATAATGGAAGATGGGCGCTCGCCGCTCTTGAATTGCTTCATGGAATCTTCAATATACGCCGTAGGCTGTCCGGCGATAGTTGGATTGCTCGGGCCGGCGCTAACGCCGTTGGTGCCGTGACAACCATTACAGGTATTGGATAACATCGCAGCAGAAGTTGCCGTAGAGGTTGCACCGGCAGCCCACAACGACGAGCTGACAGCGAGCCCCCCAGCGAGTATGGCAAGATTCAATAATTTAAGCTTCATTGCTCCTCCTCAGTTCTTTGGTTTTTTGGATTGTTCAAAACAACAATTTCACCCACACCTTTTTTATGGTGTTAGGCACGAGTGTACTACACAAAACCGCTTCTGCAACAGAGGTACGTTACAACCATTGCGACAAAAACAGAAATTAAAAAGGCCAGGAGCAAAACCTGTATTTGGCACCGACTTGAGATAGATCAAATATCTTTGCATTTCAAAGCGCAAATGGGTACCATTTTTGCGCATGTATTCTTCAGTAAAGAAATAATACCGCCCTTATAGGAGACAGGTAATTTGAGCAGCATTAAAGTTCACGCAATTTTGGCAACCCTCCCCCTGTTCAAGGAAATGGGCCCGGAAGAAATTGACCGGATTGCGCAGAACACCCGAGAATCGCACGTCTCCCGTGGTGAAATCATATTCCAACGCGGAGACCCCTCGCATGGCTTCTATGTAGTAATCCATGGCCAACTGAAACTGGCGTTTTCCTCGCCGCAAGGGGTGGAAAAAGTGGTGCACCTGGTCGGCCCCGGCAAAACCTTCGGCGAAGCCGTGATGTTCATGGACATGCCCTACCCCGTTTATGCCCAGGCGATTGCCGATTCGGCGCTGCTGCACATTGCCCGTTCGGCAGTATTCGAAGGTATTGAGCGCGATCCGGTATTTTGCCGGAAAATGCTCGCAGGCCTAAGCTCCAGGCTGCACAGCCTGATCGGCGATGTCGAAGCCTATTCCCTGCGTTCCTGCACCCAGAGAGTCATCGGCTATTTGTTGCAGCATGACTGCGGCTGCGGCGCTACCGACAACTGCGCTGGCATTCACGTCAACCTGCCTGCCAGCAAGACAGTCATCGCCTCTCGCCTCAACATCTCCCCCGAGACTTTTTCCCGCATCCTGCATGATCTGTCCGCATCCGGCATGATCAGCGTCAAGGGCAAGGATGTGACCATCCTCGACATGAATAAACTACGCGAATACGGCCAGCAGTAGCCCGCCGTTTAGTGGCTGGTGCCAGCCGAGTGCGTGATCTTGTTGTAAACGTTGTATTTGCCGGACGGCTTGTTCATCGGCAGGCGCTTGATCTCCTCAAGCGTTGCCGCATCATAGACGATCAGTGCGCCGTCATTTTCCCAGATGCTCACCAGCACATATTTTCCGTCGCGCGTAAATTCGACATGCGCCGCTGTTTTGCCCGGCATCGGTCGCAGTATTTTCACGATTTCAAGCGTGCGCTTGTCGATCAGGGTCATCGCATCGCGGCTCGCCTGGCTGTTGCTGGAAAAACCGTCAGTCCACGCATAAGGGGTGTTCTCGTGGCTGCGCATGAAAAAGCCCGGGCCGATGGTTTCTATCTGTTTTATCGTCTGCCAGGTCGTCATGTCGATCACGCTCACCAGCGCCTCCTTCAGGTTGGGCGTGGCCATCACCGGGCGGCCCTGATACTCCCAGGTAATGCCTGAACCCAGATGAGGCATTCCCGGCAAGTCGATTTCCGCCACCTTCCTGCCGCTATCGAGGTCGATCACCTGCCCCTTCTTGCCATCACGGGCGGCGCCGATCAGATGGCGGTAGGACTGGTCGAAGAAGAAATCATCGAGATAATTGTCCACCGCAATGCGGCGCACCAGGAAATCTTTCGTCGCATAAGGGATCTCCCATACTTCTTTCGCATCCTTCAAGGCGGCCACAAAGCTGCCGCGCGGCTCGGCCTGGTAGACGGCAGACACCCGCGAGCTGGTTCCATCCTGACCTGCCGTCGGGATCACCTTGATCAGCGAAAGATCCAGCGCATCCAGCAACACCAGGGAATGGGGCAGGTAATTGCCCACCAGCACCGTCTTGCCGTCGCCCGACACGGCCAGGTTCCGGGTGTTGATGCCGGCACGCACCTCGGCCACCACCTTCAGGTTGTAAATATCAAACTTGCTGACCCAGCCATCGCGCGAGGCAAAATACACGAAGCGCCCATCCGGGCTGAACTTCGGCCCGCCGTGCAAAGCATAGCGGGTAGGGAAGCGATAAACCGGCTCGAACTTGTCGCCGTCCAGAATGGTCGCATGGTGGTCGCCCAACTCAACCACCACAAAGAGGTTCAGCGGGTCGGCGGTGAACACCGGCTTGTCCGGCAGGCTGCCGGTCGGCACATGCTGCAGGTGGGAAGTAATGATTTCGTTCGCGCCCCATACCGGCATGGTGGGTAGCGGCTTGTAAATCAGATCCGCCAGGGCCTGAATCTCCTCCTTGCCAAGCTTGGCGGAGAAACCCGCCATCTGGGTGGCGGTGCGTCCATCGGCGATGGTTTTGACCGCCTCCGGGCGGCGCAAGCGCGCCAGGTTCTCCGGCAGCAGGGCCGGGCCGCTGCCGCCCAGCCGCTCGGCACCATGGCAGGAAGCGCAATGCTCGGCGTAGAGCTTCTGCACGTCGGGCGCAGCCTGGACAGCCGCCGAAAGCAATGCCGACAACAAAACAAAACCCTTAACCGCGAAGGACGCGAAGGAACGCGAAGGAACCACAGTGAAATCACTAAAGAATCGGGTTGTTTTCCTTTGCGTACCTTCGCGGTAAAAATAAATCTTATCCATTTGCCGTTTTAACTCCATCAATGCCAATTTCCTCATCATCCAGATAGCACGCCGGGTCTTCCGCCCAAGGGTCGCCACTCACCTGCCAAGCGCGCACACGGGTATTGCCGCCGCAGATATCGAAATACCGGCACTGCCCGCAGCGCCCGCCGACTTGGCGCGGCTGCGCCTTCAAGCCGGCCATGATGGGGTCGGAAATATCCATCCAGATTTCGGAAAAATTCCGCTCGCGCACATTCCCCAGCGTGTAGTTCCACCACATGGTGTCGGGATGAACATTGCCCAGATTGTCGATATTGGCAACGTTCACACCTGAGGAATTGCCGCCCCATTGCACCAGTTTGGCGCGAACATGCTCCTCCAGATGCGGGAAGTTCCGCCGCACCCAGAACAGCAGATAGACGCCGTCGGCATCATTGTTGCCGCTGACGAATTCCTTGTGCCTGCCCGCCTGCTGGTCGCGCCAGCAGGTATCGAACAGCAGGTCCATCGCCGCCCGCGTGGCCTGGTGGAACACGTCGTTCTTGCGGTTCTTGTTGCCGCGCCCGGCGTAGTTGAGATGCGACAGATAAAACTTGTCCAGCCCCTCTTCTTCCATCAGGCGCAGCAATCCCGGCAAGTCGTGGGCGTTATCCTGGGTCAGGGTGAAACGGATGCCGACCTTGATGCCGCGCGCCTTGCACAAGCGGATGCCGCGCATCGAGGCGTCGAACGCGCCATCCATGCGGCGAAACTTGTCATGGGTTGCCGCGATGCCATCAAGGCTGACGCCGACATAATCGAAACCCACCGCCGCGATTTTTTCGATATTGGATTCGTCGATCAGGGTGCCGTTGCTCGACAGGCCGACATAAAACCCCATCGCCTTGGCACGGTGGGCGATCTCAAAAATATCCGGGCGCAACAACGGCTCGCCGCCCGACAAAATCAACACCGGCACACGGAAGCACTTGAGGTCGTCCATCACGGCGAACACCTCTTCGGTCGACAGCTCGCCGGGAAAATCCTTGTCCGCCGAAATCGAATAGCAATGCTTGCAAGTCAGGTTGCAGCGCCGGATCAGGTTCCAGATCACTACCGGGCCGGGCGGATTGCGCTTCGGCCCGAGCGGCGTCGGCTGGGCGATTTCTTGCATGAATTGGGAAATACGGAACACTATTAACCCCTGGTAATGGGTAATGGGTAAGGGGCGATGGATACAAACCGCCCTTCACGCATCACTCTTGACTCATTACTCCTCACCCGCTTATCCGCAATCCGGTTTTCTTCAGGATGCGGGTACTGTAAAGAATATCGTGGCCGCGATCAGCGTCGCCAAGCAATGCGGCGATCTGCTGCGCCTGTTGCTCCACTTCGCTGTGGTCATGGCCATGCACCATGGCAAAAAAATTGTAAGGCCATTCCGGCAAATAACGCGGGCGCTGGTAACAGTGGCTGACAAATTCCAGAGCGCCGATTTTTTTCCCCAGATCATCCACCTGATCATCCGGCACATCCCACACCGTCATGCCGTTTGCCTTGTAGCCCAACGCATAATGGTTGGGCACTACGCCAATGCGGCGAATCATGCCGGTTTCAAGCATGCGTTGCATGCGAGACATCACCTCTTGCGGAGAAATGTCGGCCTCGCTGGCGACTGCATGGTAAGGCTGCGGCACCAACGGCAGGCCCGACTGGGTGGCGCGGATAATCCGCCGGTCAATATCGTCGATCAAGGTTTCCGCTTTCATGCCTTGAAGTGCAGCCCCACGAAATACTCCTTGATCTTCGGCATGTCGTAGACGGGATAGCCGGTTTCGCGCTCGATTTTTTTCAGCGCATCGACATGGGCCTGGGGCGTTTCGGTCGCCAGCACGAACCACATGTTGAACTGGTGGTCTCGCGCGTAGTTGTGCGCAACTTCCGGCATCGCGTTGACGATCTCCGCCACGCGCTCAAAATCTTCCTGTGGAATTTTCATGGCCGAAAGGCTCAGGCTGCCGCCCATGCGCTCGGCGTGATACATCGGGCCGAAACGGGATAATATTTTCCGCTGCAGGAGGCTGTCGATGCGCTCAATCAGCTCCTGTTCGGCGATGCCGAAGCGCGCCGCAACCTCGGCAAAGGGGTGATCGCCGATGGGGAAACCACCCTGCAATTCGTTGACGATAGTCCGGTCAAGCTCATCCATCAAGCGGCCACTTCAACCCCGACCCGCGCCGCTGTGCAGGGCACCCGTGGCGGGCACCCCATCTGCCACATAGCGCGCACCGCATTGCTTGAAACGGCGGCAGCTAAACAGCACTTCGTGGGAGATACCTTCAAGACCGCATTGATCCTTCAATTGCGCGACGTGGCTCAACACTTCATCACGGTCGCGGCCATGGATCATGCAGAACAGATTGTAGCGCCAGTCCGGCAAGCGCCGTGGCCGCCGGTAGCACAGGGTGACGAAATCGAACTTGCCGATGCATTGGCCCTGCGCGCTGACCCGGTCATCGGGGATATCCCACACCACCATCGCATTGGCGCGGTAGCCGAGTTCGCGATGCCGTACCACCACCCCCATACGCTTGATAATCCCCTGCTCCAGCAATTGTCCCAAACCGGCAATCACCTCGCTCTCGGACAGGCCGATGCCGGCGCCGATCTCGGCAAATGGACGCGAAACCAGCGGCAATCCTTGCTGAACGGCGCCGATCAACGCTGTTTCCGAGGCCTGCGGCACTGCGGCGGCAGCCGATCGGCGCAACACGTCCCGGCCTGTTGGATTCGGCACGGCTGCTGCCGCAATGCGTTGCCCTTGATGTGACTGCAACAGGTCGAAGCCGAGGTCGATATGGTAATCCTCAAGCATCGGCAAATGCAGCACCGGATAACCGGCTCTATGCTCGATCTCGGCCAGCACTTCGCGCAACCGGGTTTCCTCGGCGGCGGCGACCACAAACCAAAGATTGTAATGATGCTCGCGTTCGTAATTGTGATTGACTTCAGTGTAGCTGCTGATCAGTTGCGCCACCTCTTCCAGCCTGGCGGCAGGAACCGCCATTGCGGCAAGGGAACTGGCGCCGATGCTGTGCGGCTTGAATACCGCCCCGACCCGGCTGACCGCGCCCTGCGTCTGAAGCTGCGCAAACATTTCCAGCACCTGCGCCTCGCTCACGCCCAAACGTCCGGCAATGACGCCAAAGGGCGCCGGCACCAGCGGAAAATCGCGCTGGAAATCGTTAAGCAGATGAAGTTCGAATTCAGTCATGGCATGGCCTCTGGTTGTTTACCAGTGTGCCCCACCCGCAACTTGCGAACCTTGCTCTGGATCAAGTTTATTTTTGCCCGGATTTTCAGTTCACAAACCGGTGCGATGAGCACGCGGGGTAAAAAATATTCCGCTGGGTTTGTCGGCATGCAATTCGCTGATCTTCTCGAAGGTTTCGGCATCGTAAATTTCAACCCGGTCATCGTCGCGCACCGACACCCATACCTGCTCCCCGCGCGGAGTGAATTCCATGTGCAGCACAGCCTTGCCGGGCTTGAGCGTTTTCACGATGGCGCGGCTCGCAATGTCGATGATCTGTACCGTGTCGTTATCCGGGAACGCAAAATTCACCCAGACCTGACGGTTATCGGGGCGCGCCACCACGAAAACTGGCTGTCCATGAACCGGGATGCGACCGGCCTCCGACCATTTATTCTGGTCGATCACCAGAACTTCATGTCGCCCTACTGCCGGCACCAGCAACTCGTTACCGGTCGTCGCCCAGCCTTCGAGATGCGGCATCTTGTAAACCGGCAGCTTTTGCTCGCCCTTGCCATAGCCGTTCAACACTCGTTTCACGCCGGCAGGCATGTTCCATAAATCGAGCAGCGCCAAGCCGTCTTCGCCGAACAGTCCGGCCAGGTAGTAGCGCCCATCGGCGGTAATCATGGCGTCGTAAGGCTCCTTGCCGACACTCTTGAATTTCGTCACCACCGGCCTGGCGGGAACGCGCATGTCGGCTATCCAGATTTCCCCGGCTTCGAACAGGCTGAACACGAAGCGGTTGCCGGGCGCATCCACCAGCCCGATTACCTTGGATGACTTGCCGGCATCGTCGATGGCGGGAATATCGGCAACCAGCTCAAGCGTTCCGGAGTCGAACACCTTCACCCCGCCCGGCGTGTAGTTAGCCACCGCGATCAATTTTCCATCCTGGGAAATCGCGCCACCGATGCTGTTGCCCGATTGCATCACGCGCCTGACGATGCGCATTTCGAGCATGTCCACCTTGGTCAAGCCGCCATCCCGGCCAAACACATAGGCGTAGCGCTCATCGCGCGAATAATTGACCGACGCGTGGGACAAATCGCCCAGACCAGGAATCTGCCCGAGCCGGGTGCGATGCGTGGTTTCCACGATCTGGACGCTGCCCGCAGCGCGCTCGATGATCACGCCCATGTCGCCGGTACCGCGCAACGGCGTCGAAGCGCAACCTGACAACAACAGAGGAAAGAAGAGAAAAAAAGCGGGGATTAATTTACGGCGCATCTCAGGGTAATCCTTTCAGCAGAGTATCGACGATCCAGGCGGCTTCGTCTTCAGTCAGAAATGGCTTCCACGGCGGCATAGGCGTACCGCCGCGACCATGCAGGATGGTTTCCGCCAATGCCTCGGGAGATTTGTCTTTGATCGCTTCGGGAGTGAGCGGCAGGCCGAGGCCGCCAGCAAGGGTAAGACCATGGCAGGAGCCGCAATCCTGGCGCACCAGATTAAGCAGTTCTGCCTGGCGCGCAAGCGCAGGAACGGCAAACGAGTCTGCCTGCGACAGGCAGGAATGAAATATCGCAACAAGCAGCAAGCTGCGGATGGCCATTTGCAAAAGCTTATTCAACTATTCCGACCAATCGAGTACAAACCAATAACAAGGGGTGCCCGCAGGCACCCCCCAGATTTGCCAACTCATCACAAAGCCAGTATTTCAATCTTAGCGTTCATCCTCTGGCAGTTTATGAGCGATACCCTGGTGACAGTCGATGCATGACTTCCCGGAATCGGGCTTCGCTGCCTGCAAGTGTTTTTTCTGTGCGCTATTGCCCTGCTTCTCCGGATCCATGCCGTCATAGTTGTGGCAATTGCGACATTCCTGGGAGCCATTGGCTCGCATCCGAGCACGCTCACTCTCCGCCATGGTTTTCCGGTGAGCCTCAAACTTCGCCGGTGTATCGATAACCCCGGTGATTCTTCCCCACACTTCCTGGCTCGCCTGGATCTTGCGCTTCATCTTGTGCACAAAGTTTTTCGGCACATGGCAATCGGAACAGACGGCGCGCACGCCGGTACGGTTGGAGTAATGGACAGTTTCCTTGTATTCCTTATACACATTATCCTTCATTTCATGACACGAAATGCAGAACTCCATTTTATTGGTCGCTTCCAGAGCAGTGTTAAAACCGCTCCAGAATATAATGCCGGCGACGAATCCCCCGCCCAGTAGAGTCAGAAGCGAATAACGGGCGCTTGGGCTGCGTAGCGCCCGCCAGAAACCGCCGGATTTTTTTTCTTCAGTCGGATTCGACATGGTTTTATCTCTCTTTGATTTCCCGGTGCAGGGGCGTTAACAAACAAAATAGCTTTATTTGATGCTGCCGTAATAATGCACCAGCGCGTCAATTCCCGCTTTATCGATGCTTTCCAGCTTCTCTTTCATTTTCTTTTCTGCATAGGGACGCTTGCCGGCAAGGAAGAACTCGGTTTGCTCCTTCAAGTAGGCCATTTTCTGGCCGGCAAGAATGCCCGCATCGTCACTGGCAAGGGTAGCGCCCTCAGAATGGCATTTTTCGCATTTTTTGTCGTGAATTTCCTTGCCCTTTTTTGCCAGAGCGCCATCAAATTTCTGCGTGGCGCGCACGAATTTTTTTTCTGAAAAATTCTTGGCCAACAGTTTGACATCGGCTTCGCTAATATCCTTGGCCAGTTGACACATGTCGGTCTTGGTTCCCTTCTTGTCGCCGGAACGGACTTTGGTCTCGACGCAAGGGCGTTCCTTGGCTTTATAGGCTTTCATGGCGCCGGAAAAATAGTCGGCGGATAAGCCACTGATGTTCGGCACATCGCTCTCAGCGCTGGCGCCATCTTTGCCATGACAGCTAACACAGTTGCCAACCAGCTTATCGATATCGGCCGCCCAAGCGCTCGCAGCACATGAAAATCCCAGCAGCGCAACAGACGCCAACATCGTGAACCTCTTATTCCCCTTCATCATTATCTTATTCCCCCAAGTTATCGCCGCGAGCCTGCTTATCCCATTCCAGGAATTGCATGGGAACCACGGGCCCGGCGCAGATTGTTTTATTTAAGATACCGCCAGCCCTGACGGATTATTCAGGGGCGATATGAACTGAAAATCGATTATATGATGCGCCTCAGAATAATTCCATATCAAAAGAAGTTCACCATATTACTGATTGCTGAAATACCTTGGCTACAAACAAACAAGGGGGCTCGCGCCCCCTTGTTTGTTCTTAACAACTCAATTCAACCAATACAAAATCCGAGATCAAAATTTACTGTTTTACCGCGTTAATATTGGCTTTGGCATTGTCCAGGCCCAGTGTATAGCCAAACGAGACGTAATGGTAACGGCCGCTGGTGTGATCGTCGTGAATGGCAAAACCAAAGTTATATAGCTTGCCCGGCTCAAGTTTGACATCACCTTCGCCACCGGCCAGTTTACGGGTGAACGTCACCGTCCAGGTGCCGCCCTTCAGTTCGCCTTTGGCCTCAGTCAGCGCCTTGCCACCTTCCATCACGCGCTTGTCGGCGATGTAGCCGTCCACTGGCTTCTGCCCCTTGCCACTGCGAAACTGGATGAGATCGTAAAACTTGCCCGAAGCCAGGTTGCCGTCCTTGATGTACTTGGTTTTCTTGTCATCCTTGACGCCAGGCATGGTGCGCACATCGTTGTGGCAGGTCGCCCAGCAACCGCCGACAGTGTCATTTTCAACCTTGCCAGCTTCTTCCAACATGACGCCGACTTTAATCGGATTGTCGGCATCCATCTTCTTGCCGCTGTTAAAGCCGGTATCTTTCCAGCTAAAGCGCAGGTACAGGTTGCCTGCGTCATGGGCGGCCTGAACGGTAACCGGGATGCTGCCCGGCTTGCCCTTGATAGGCGCAGGCTCCAGTGCGGCATCCTTGGATTTTTCGCCAGCGACAATCTTCCTGCCGAATTCAGCCGACTCCTCGTTACCGGTTTTCTCATCGAGATGGCAGGAGATGCAAGCTTCGCCCTTCTTAATGCCCTTGGCGCCGCTATGCTCGAGGCCTTTCAGAATCCATTCCATGCCCGAAGCGCCCGGGTAGAACACGGTGATTTTATGAGTTGGTGCATGACTCGCGTCGGCAAAGACCACGCCAGCGCCACCCGCCATTACCAAACCTAGTGCCGAAACGGCAATCAGAGACTTGTTCATCGATTTCCCTTCAACTTTATGGTTAATCACTCATTAAATAATTTCACAAAGCAGTTGCCGCGTTTACCGGGCGCTTACTCTGATTTCACGACTCCTCGTCCTGCTCGGTCATGCCCTTGGGTTTGTGGTGAGCAATGCCCTTATGGCACTCAATACAGGTCTGCTTGTCTTTTTGCGCATTCGCGTGCTGCTTGCTGGCGCGCGTCTTCTGTTTTTCTGCATCCATACCTTCGAAGCTGTGGCAATTACGGCATTCGCGCGAATCAGATCCCTTCATGCGAGCCCACTCGTGCCTTGCCAACTCCAGTCGATGCGACTCGAATTTTTCCTTGGTATCAATATACCCGGTAATCTTCCCCCAGACTTCCTGGCTTGCCTGGATCTTGCGCTGCATCTTGTGAACCCAATCCTTGGGCACATGACAATCGGAGCAGATCGCGCGCACGCCGGTGCGGTTGGAGTAATGAATGGTTTGTTTGTATTCCTGATAAACGGTGTCCTTCATTTCGTGGCAGGAAATGCAGAACTCCAGGGTATTGGTCGCCTCCATGGCGGTGTTGAATCCACCCCAGAAAACAATGCCGGCCACAAAGAAAAGTGCAGCGAATCCCAACGATACGCCAAAAATTTTCTTTTGGGATAAGCTCGCCATGCCACTTCTCCTAAAATATCACCTGAATGTGATGTTACGAAATGAATGGGCTGACAGAAACCACCTGCCAGCCCATTTTCTAGCTGAAGTTAGTAAATGTCGTGCTGGGTGTTCAAGACGTTGAACTTGCCGGTTGGCGTAATCAGCTTCGGATCCTTGATCACGGACTTCATCTTCAGCGTCTTGTCGTCCAGTACCACGATCGCGGACGGCTCGGTTTTACCCGCCCAGATCGAGTACCACACTTCGTCACCTGCCGCATTGTACTCAGCCTGCACCACACGCTTGACCGCCTTGGATTCCGGCAGATCTGCCATCTTGGCAACGTTGATAATGACCGGCGGCTTGTCCAGATGCTGGATGTCGTACACTGTCACGGACTCGGCCAATTCCTTCTCCGGGTTCAGCGGCGCATCGGCCCAAAGGTGATGGGACTTCGGATGGGTCTTCACGAACAACGAACCGCCACCGTGGTTCTTCAGCTCCTGAACCACTTTCCAGGCCTGCTTGGGATGCTTGGCCGGATCGGTACCGATCAGCGAAATCACATCGGCGCCCAAGTGCGAAGTCGCCCATACCGGACCGAACTTGGGGTGCACGAAGTTGGCGCCACGACCGGGGTGAGGACGCCCCTTGGTATCCACCAGCGCAGCCAGTTTTCCGGTCTTGGTATCCACTACCGCCACCTTGTTGGAGGCGTTAGCTGCCACCAGGAAATAGCGCTTGGTGGAATCCCAGCCGCCGTCATGCAGGAACTTGGCGGACTCGATGGTGGTTTCCTTCAGGTTCTTGATGTCCGAGTAGTCCACCAGCTTGATCATGCCGGTTTCCTTGATGTTGACTACCCACTCAGGCTTGCCTTCGGTCGCCACAATCGAGGCCACGCGCGGCTCGGGGTGATATTCGCCATCCACGTCCTGGCCGCGAGTCGACATGATTTTCAACGGCTTGAGCGTTTCGCCATCGGTAATCACGTACTGTGGCGGCCAGTAGGAACCGGCGATGGCGT
The DNA here is from genome assembly GCA_021373185.1 of Betaproteobacteria bacterium. Lineage (GTDB taxonomy): Bacteria > Pseudomonadota > Gammaproteobacteria > Burkholderiales > Sulfuricellaceae > Sulfuricella. The sequence continues at coordinate 305,744 of JAJFTF010000024.1, forward strand.
ACTTGTCTTCAAAGCCCTTGAACTTGGAAGTTTCCACCGAGCGGGCTTCGATACCCACTTTGAGCGTTGCCACGACGGTGGGCTTCTCGAACCACATGTCGATCAGGTCGAGCTTGCCGTCACGACCGATTACGTAAACATAACGACCGGACTTGGACACGCGGGAAATATGCACGGCATAACCGGTCTTGACGATACCCCAGATTTTCTTGTTGTCGCCATCGATCAGCGCCACTTCGCCGGTATCACGCAAGGTCACCGAGAACACGTTCTTCAGGTTGATCTTGCTCATCTGCTTCTTCGGGCGGTCTTCAGGCTTGATGACCAGCTTCCAGCTTCCCATCATGTCTTTCATGCCCCATTCCGGCGGTGTATCCGGCTTCATCTGAATGTAGGTGGCCATGTTCGAGATTTCCTCTTTGGTGAGGATGTCATCGAAGTTCACCATGCCGCCATCGGTGCCATAGGCAATAATTTTCTCCAGACGGCTCTGACCGAGCTTGACGGTGCCGCCCTCAACCACCGTGCCATCCGGCTTTTTGCTGGAAGTCACCGGCTCCAGGTTTTTACCCGTGGCGCCTTTACGCAAAATGCCGTGGCAACCGGCACAGCGTTCGAAATAAAGCTTCGCACTTGCGGCCTTGGCTTCCGGTGCCAGGTTTGCCTCAGCGGCGGCATAAGTCGCATTGAATACCCCGGCAACAGCCAGCGTTAACGCGGAAACAACAATCTTTTTTCTCATCGTCAAACCCCCTAGTGTTTATAAAAAATAACGCGAATCCCTACCGTCGCCATGTTATTTCGCACGATCGATGGAACGATATTCCTGCATTTTTTTACGGGAGACCTTGATACAAATCAATATATCCATATAAAACATGTATTCATTAAGAGGCTTTAATGGGGTCAAATCGGCACCGCCTTGATCACGGCGCACCCAATATGAATCGCATAGATTCAATCGTTTACCACCGCCCAATAAGCACGATGGCGTGCCGCACTACCCTCGCGATCAACCGACACCTCAATCATATCCGGCCCATTATGAGCCAGCGCTTCTGCATAGGCCACATCAAAATCCGCGCCGTTTTCCACTCGCCGATAATTCAGCCCGTACATTCTGGCGGCCAAAGAAAAATCCAAGCCGGTCGGCGTCAGCCAGGCGCGCTCGAAATCCGCCAGTCCAGCTTGCGGCAGATAGCCGAAAATGCCGCCGCCGTCATTGTTTACCACAACCAGGGTGATGTTCATGCCTCGCGCCGCCAGCAGACCGTTCATGTCATGATAAAACGCCAGATCTCCGAACAACGCCGTCACCGGCTTCCCCAGCCCGGCAGCCAGCCCGAGCGCTGTGGACACATTGCCGTCGATGCCGCTGGCGCCTCGATTGCCGACAATCCGCAATGCGGTATTGCCGCCTGTCGCAAAACTGTCCAGATCGCGAATCGCCATGGAATTGCTGCTGAACAAACAACTTCCCGAGTCCATCCGCTTGAGCAGCGACTCGATGATCTCGGCCTCCAACGGCCTCTCGACATCTCCCAGCAATGCCACAGCGCGTCGTTCCTGCTCAAGGAAAGATGCCAGCCACGAGGAAGGTGCAGAGCGCAACGGCTGTGCCAGTAGCATCGAACACACCGATGTCGGGTCGGCGCGCAGCAGACGGCGGGTCTGATGCAAAGGGTCGGGCCAGCGCCCGTAAGGCTCCACTAAAATAGTGGTAGCCGCGGTGCAATCGGCAAGGTATCGCTGCAATTGTTTGGAAACCGGCATTGCGCCGAAACGCAGCACCCACTCGGGACGATGGTTTTCTGTAAAGCCGTCTCGCCGCAGAAAGGCATCGTAGCCACCCAAAACATGCGAGCGGTCATGCGAACCGAAGCGCAGATTGGCGAGCGGATCGGCCAGCACCGGGCACGACAACGCCTCGGCCAACCGCGCCAACACTCCAGAAAAATCCTCGCCGTAAACATCCTCGCCGCAAACGATCAACCCCGGCCTGCCAGATAACTCTTTTACCAAGACAGATATTTCCGACTGCGGCGGCAACATGGCAGGATAACTCACCGACACCGGCGCGGTCGCGGACTCCCATTCCGGCAAATCACCGGCGGGCACCAGCGGCTCATGCAAGGGCACGTTAATGTGTACCGGCCCCGGCAGCGGCCAACGACTTTGATCGGTTACACGTGCTGCCAGCCGGCGCACGGCGGCCAAGGCCGGCACGGTTGCCGACGCGGCTGGCAGTTCGTGGCTGGCGCGCACATGGCTGCCGAACAACCCAACCTGATCGATGGTCTGGTTGGCGCCGCAATCGCGCAGATCCGGCGGACGGTCAGCCGTGAGCAGAATCAGCGGGGTCTTGCCATAGCCGGCCTCAATCACGGCGGGAAACCAGTTCGCCGGCGCCGAACCGGAAGTGCAGACCAGCGCGACCGGCTGGCGATCCGCCTTGGCCAGGCCGAGAGCAAAAAAAGCGGCGCTGCGCTCATCCACCTGAACCCAAGTGCGTACCAGCGGGTGATGCAGGAAGGCCAGCGCCAATGGCGTCGAGCGCGACCCCGGCGAGAGTACCGCGCGGGTGACACCCGAGCCAACCAGCCCCTCCACCAGCGCCATGGCCCAGCGCAGGTTGACGATGGCGATATCGCCACTCATCGCCGCCCCCCCAGCACGCCAAGCATTGCGTTCAGCTTGGCCTCGGTCTCTTCCAGTTCGTTCTGCGGATCGGAGCCTGCGACGATGCCGGCGCCCGCGAACAGCTCGGCCTCGGTGCCGTTCAACCAGGCGCAGCGCAGCGCCACCGCAAATTCGCCATCGCCATTAAAGCCGATCCAGCCTGTTGCGCCGCTGTACCAGCCGCGCCGCGCTTCGCCATGGCGCGCCAGCCATTCCAGCGCATGCCAGGTCGGAGCGCCGCCAACCGCCGGGGTAGGGTGCAGCCGCTCGACCAGATCGAACAGCGTGATACCAGGATGAGCCGTGCCGCGAATGACGCTGCGCAAATGGCGCAATTCCTGAAGCCTGAACACATTCGGGCGCGAGGGGATTTCCAGAAAAGCGCAGGCGGGCTCGAGGGCGCGCACAATCGCGCTGACCACCAGCCGATGTTCATGCAGGTTTTTGTCATCGTCCAGCAGGCCTTCGCGCCAGTCGGTGCCCGCCAGCGCATCGCTCGCCACTTGGCCATCGGCAAGCGACACCAGCGACTCCGGCGTCGCTCCGAGCAATACGCCGCCCTGGGGAAAAGCGTGGGCAAAATGGATGCAACCAGGATAGCGCGCCGCCAGTGCCGCCATCAGCGCAGCGGGAGCGAATGGGCGAGCCGAACGCACCTGGACGCTGCGCGCCAGCACCACTTTGTCCAGCGCGCCGATTCGAATGTCGGCCAACGCATGTGCCGCCTGTTTCAGCCAGACGGCATCGTCGGGTTGGCTGGAAAACCTTTCGATAGAGCCAGTGGAAATTGGCGCGGAATCGCGGCCCAAAGCTTCCAGCACCTCACCGACCAGCGCCAGCCAACCCGCTAGAACGACATCCGGCGAGCTTTCCCGGTTGCAGGTAAAAGTCAGCGCACATTTTCCGCCTTTCTGCTGCACCAGCAGAACCGGGATGGTCAGACGGGCATTGGGCAGCCCTTCGCCCTGCCCTTCCTGAGCGAAAGCGAATCCGGCCAAGGCCAGCGGCTGCAGCCCGATGCCGTCGGCATCCACCACCCGCCACAGGCGACGGTATTCGGCAAAGGCGACATCCAGCGCGCGAAAACGGCCTTCACCCTGAACCTCAATGCTGGCCGCCACATCCAGGCCCAACAGAAAAAAACCTTCTGCTGGCCGAGAGAAATAATTGTAGTCGCCCAATCCATCAGGCAGATGATTGAAAGCCAAGCCCGGCATTGCCACCGTCAGGCTGAGCAAACCCTTGCCGCGCTCGTCGCCATGACAGTGCAGAAGCCCTGCGAGGCGGGACTCCAAGGCTTGCAATAATGAAAGTGAACGATATGCCGGTTGAGCCATGATTCTTAATTCTACGCCAATTTATCCTGCAGCAAACTGCGCAAGGCCATGCGATCGAGCTTGCCCATGGCATTGCGCGGCAAAGCCTGAACATGCACGAACCGCCTGGGCCGCATGGCGCTCGGCAACTCATCGCGGCACCATTTGCCCAGCATTTCGCTATCGGCTTCGCCCACCACGAGAGCGACCAGAAAATCGCCCCATACCTCGTCGGCCATCGCGCTCAATGCCGCCGCCGCAACACCCGGACAACGCTCCAGCACCGCCTCCACCGCTTGCGGATGAACATTGACGCCGCCGCTGACCAGCATGTCGTCATGACGGCCCAACACGTTCAAGCGCCCCTGCTCGTCCAGACAACCAAAATCGCCGCTGACAAACCAGCCACTGTCCAATCCTTGCCCAGGCCGATGCTGCGGATTGGCATAGCCCGCCATGACTGCGCCGCCCCGGATGCGGATGCGACCGATACCGGAAGTGAGCTGGCCATCCTCGGCCACGATTTCCACATCAAACCCCGGCAAGGGCGCACCGACCTGGCCGGGAATCCAGTCGCCGGTCAGCCCGCACAAAGTGGCGACCTGCGAACCGGTCTCTGACATGCCATAAGTGGCGCACAGCGGCCAGCCGGCAGCACGGGCGCGCGCCGCCAGCGCTGCCGACAGCGGCCCGCCGCCGATCAGCGCATATTTGAGCGAAGGCGGCGGTGGCGAATCGCCACACGTATCCAGCAGCCGCGCCAGCATGGCCGGCACCAGGGAGATATGGCTGATGCGATACGCCGCCAGATCCTGCCATACCCGCTGCGGATCGAAGCTTTCGTGCAGCACGGCGCTTGCACCTGCTTCCGCGCAGCGATATAAAATCGCCATGCCGCCGATGTGATAAAGCGGCAGGCAGGCCAGCCAGGCATCGCCCGCCGACAGCGGCAGGCTGCGGTTAGAAGCCAGCGCGCCTGCCTCGAGGTTGGCGCCGCTCAGCATTACCGCTTTGGGCTCGCCCTGAGTACCGCTGGTGGCGATGAACAGTTCAATAACGCTCTTCGTCCATGGCTCCGGCTCCGAGTTACCATCCGCCACGCAAGAAATGGCTTCGAGCAGCAACGCACTCGCATCCTCCCGCGCACCGGCGAGCCGAATCAACGTAGCGCGTCGCTCCGAGGCTAATGCGGGATTAAGCGGGAACAGGGCGCAACCGAGCCACGAAGCGACGTAAGCGGACAACGCCACCACCTCCGTCGAGTCGGACTGCAACGCCAGAACCTCTCCAGTCCGCACGCCGCGGCTTTGCAAATAACCGGCCAGCGCGGCAACACGCTCAAGCAGTTCGCGGCAAATATAGGTGTGGTGTACGGCAACCAGCGCCACCGCCCCGGGGTGCCGAGCGGCAGAACGAATCAGCCGGGAAGCGAGCAGGTTCAAGGCGGGGAAGGGGGCCGGGGCTATGCAGCCTTGGTGCCGCTATGCAGGCAGGCAATGCCGAAGGTCAGGTTACGGTAATGCACCTCGGCAAAACCGGCCTGTTCCATGGCCAATTTGAAGGCTTTCTGATCCGGGAAACGGCGGATCGATTCGACCAGATAAGTGTAGGCCTCGGGTTCGCGCGCGATCCATGCGCCGAGACGGGGAATCACCGCGAAAGAAAACAGGTCGTAAAACGGCTTGACCGGCGCCCATGGGCGGGAAAATTCCAGGCAAAGGAAACGACCGCCCGGCTTGAGGACGCGCCGGATTTCGGTCAGCGCAGCTTCCAGGCTGGTGACGTTGCGGATGCCGAAAGCGATGGTCAGAGTATCCACCGAAGCAGAATCCAGCGGGATATTTTCGCCGCTGCCGGCGATCCATTCGACGTGGCGAATACCTCTTTCGCGACCGACGCCCATCATTGCCATGCTCGGATCGCACACCAACACATGACGGTCATCACCCGCCATCAGATTGGCGACATCGCCAGTGCCGCCAGCCAGGTCAACGATGACCTGGCCCGCCTGCGGATTGGCCGCATGCACCAGGGTGCGTTTCCACAACCGGTGAATGCCGAAGCTCATGACGTCGTTCATCAGGTCGTAGCGGCGGGCAACGCCGGTGAACACCCGACGGATGCGTGCCCGCCTTTCGTCTTGCTCTACTTGCTGGTAACCGAAGGTATGGGATAGATCGGGCATGGAGGAAAAATCCTTACCGCAAAGGCGCGAAGAAAAACCAAACTCTTGCGCTTCCTTTGCGTCTTCGCGCCTTTGCGGTTTGTTTTCTGGAAAACCTTTACGGCAGGTCGCCGCGACGGAACAACTGGAAACCCAGTGCAGCCGTTATCGTGCCCAATATTGCCGGGTAAATCAAAGCATAGACCTTGAACAACGGGCCGCCGAAATAATCGAAAATGACATAGGCTGCCGGCCCGATCACGACCAACTGCGGATCGAACAGCATCAACGCGGCAGTGCGGAATACCTGCAACGGATTGACCAGAGCGAGGGCGACCGCCGCTTCCGGCGGAAGGTGTCCCTGAATCATGATGCCCAGCAGAATCAGATCGAGGAACAGCAACATCACCAGCCAGACCAGGAATGCAGCGCCCTGGGCGACATCGATTGAGCGCGCCATGGTCGAAATCAACATGGCGATGCCGAGAAAGCACCAAGACATGGAGGCCAGCAAGCCGGTGTAATAAAGGAACATTTCCCAAGGCACTTCGACATCCTTGATCATCGCCCAGCCGGCCGCAGCCGCCATCGCCGCAAAAACCGGCAGGAACACCACCAGGTAACGCCCGACGATCTTGCCCCAGAACCAGGATGACAATGAAACCGGCAAGGACAGCAGGTACTCGAATACGCCGGCTTCGCGGTCGCCCGCCACGGAGCGCACCGTGGTAATCAGCACGAAGATCGGCAGAATCGCCATCGACAACTGGATGTAGGTCACCAGCAGCCGCGACAATCCGATGAAACCGAGCACGCGCGATTCGGTCAGACCGAAAGCAAACAGTAGCGCGACGATGCCGCCGAACACCAGGGTGTAAATCATGAACCAGCGCGCGCGCAAGGATTCTACGATGTCGAGTTTAGCCGTGAACCAGAGATGTTTCATATTTTGATCTTTAATTTTCGCGGGTTATTTATCTTTGGCCAGCAATTGTTTCCTGGCCTCGTCGAAGCTGATGCTGCCGAAATCGCCTTCGGACGTTGCACCGTAACCGAAGCCCATCGGCGTGCGCTTGCCGGTGACATAGCGGACGGCACGGGCATCCAGCCATTTGCCGGTGCGGAAATCGGCTACCCAGATTTCCATGTTCGCGTCGTTGCCCCAGGACTGCTTCTTAAGCCATGAAACCGCGCAGCCGATATCATCAAATTTGACAACCTGCTTTTTCGGGCCGCCACGCACCTCAACAGCATAATGCCGGTCACTGAGCGCCATGCCGCAGTGAGCGCAAATATCGCGATCCCACTTGACTTCGACCGGCCCGGTTTCCGGCGTTCGCGAGCAGGCGGCCAAAAACAATAATGCGATACCGAGCAGAAATGTCCGTACAAATGTACTCATTACTGATTCTTACTGATTTCCGCTTGATGCGGATTCGTCCATGGAAATTTTGGTGAGCAAGCCGACATAACGCGACAACATGCCCAGGAAGCGCAGGCGATCCGGACCGGCAATCAGACCTTCCCATTCTGTGCCATTACCCACGTCGCGGAATCCCCAACCCGACAGCGCCTTGGCAATAGCCGCTTCGGGGCGACGCAGCGCCAGGCGGCAAACCAGCTTGCCGGAGAGCGAAGCGTCGTCATCGACGCGATCATCCAGCACCACCTTGCCGCGATCCATCTCCAGTACGCGGTTGACCAGAGAGGCCACCTCGTCCAGACGATGGCTCGAAATCAGCATGGTGGTATTTTCCAGCCGTTCCGCCAGCAGCTCGAAGAAAATGTGGCGCGCATCGGGGTCGAGGTTGGCGGCGGGCTCATCCATCACCAGGATATTGGTGTCGCGCCCCATGGCAATGGAGATCAGCAGTTTCTGCTTCATGCCGCCGGACAGTTTGACGAACGGCAAGCGGGATATCTTCCGCAGGTCGAGCCCAAGGCGGGTGGCGACATCTTCCATGCGTTTCTGCTCGCTGTTACACAGTGCCGCCGCAAAGCCGACCAACTGGCTGACAGGCATTTTCAGCGGGGGTGGCAATTGCGGCACAAAGCCGATTTTTTGCAGCACCTTGCTGCGTTCGCTGCGCGGCACCAGGCCATTTACCGTGACCACGCCATTGTGGGTGTACTGGCCAAGCAGACAGCGGATCAGTGTGGTTTTTCCTGCGCCATTGGAACCGACCAGCGCAATCCTCTCGCCGAGTTCTATTTTCAGATCGACATTATCGAGGACCTGGTTGCGCTTGAAGGTTTTTGAAACGTGGCTAAATTGGATCATTTTCAGTATGGCTCTTCACGGATTCCTACATTATCTTTCTCAGGCCCTTGATCTCGAACGTCAGCGCTCCACTCGGGCAAACATCGATGCACATGCCACAGCGGGTGCAATCTGCACCGATGTCCAGTTGAGCAGCCGGCGCCCGGCCCTTGACGACACAATCCAGTACATGCGGCACTTCGCAGACTTTGCGGCATTCACCTTCATGATGACAGTTGGCCAGCTTGTAAGTGACATGCAAGGGCGAAAACACGCCGACAATGCCGTAGGTCAGACCAATCGGGCATACGTAACGACACCAGGCGCGCCGCGAATAGAATACCTCAAACAGCAGCAGCAATGCGACCCAACCCAATGCCAGGCCAGGGCCGTAGATCAGCGCTCGGCTCACTATGCCGACCGGCGAAATGGTTTCAAAGACCGTATAGCCGGTAACAACCGCCATCAGGGCGAACAGCACCCAGAATATCGTGCGCACGCCGCGATGGAAGGCGTGATCGGATATCTTCTTTTTCTCGACCAGATAAACGTGCAGGCGCTCGGCGTTTTCCGCCAGGAAATGATAGGGGCAGACCCAGGAACAAAAAGTGCGGCCACCAGCCAACAACCACAATACCAAGACCGTGCCGGTACCGATAAACAAATTGACGATGATGTGCTTGTGCGCCAGCATCACCTGCAGTGCCGAATTCAAATCGATCAGATGAAAACCCAACAGGCGCGAGGCCGTCAGCGCACCCTCGAGAATCTGGATATCCAGCCAGAAAGACACGGTAAAAAACAGGTTGATCACCAGCAGCGTAATCCAGCGCCGCTTGAGCCAGACACCTTTCTTTTGATGAGCCCGAGCCTCAAGCTTGAGTGCATCAAAATCCAGCGTTTCGCTTTTCTTGTAAAAATGGATAGTTTTGGCTTCTTCGGTAAATTCGGATGCCTCCGCTTTGCGCGGCTCGCCACCCAGCATCACCCTGACCGATTCCCAATATTTATTCGCCATCACGCACTCCAGCCTACGCGAGCATCCACGACGATCGCCGCAGGTTCAACCGGACAGATCATTTCACACACGCCGCAGCCGAGGCAGGGCTCATGCACTACCGGCGTCATGCGCTTGTTTCCGTCTTTATCCACGACCGGCTCCAGGGAAATCGCGCCTTTGATCGGGCAGGTACGCACGCACAAATCGCATAACGGCAGGTCGAATGGATGCTCGCTCAAATGAATCGGCTTCCAGCGATCCACTTCAATGAACCGCATTTTTGCCTTGAAATCGGCTCCACGCGCCTGACCTTTAAAACCTTTGCCCTGAACTGCCAGACAGGCTTCCGGCCGCGCCAGACGCGCCAATCCGGTGCGCTCCTTCAGATTCAGGGTCGGCTCCGGGTCTTTTTCCTTGGCCAGCAATATGGGCGGGTTCGCCACTTTCATCTCGCCGCGCGTCGGCATATAAACCGGTTTTTTATACACCAGAGCGCCGGTGGGGCAAGCCAGGATGCACTGCACTGCATCGCAAGAGAAATCGCATGCCTGGCTGCGCGAGTCGATATAAGGCACGCCCACGCCGAAGCCGTGATCCATGTCGTCGAGTTTGATCGCCTGCACCGGGCAGACCTGGACGCACTGGCCGCACTTGATACAGGATGAAAGGAAATCCTGCTCTTCGAGCGCGCCAGGTGGCCGCATACGCACACGCCAAGCGCTTGCCACCGGGATATAGCCCAGTGTCGAAACACCCAGCACAGCCGCGCCCAATATCATCGTACGCAGGAACTTGCGACGCTCCTCAAGCTTGCGCTTGTTGACCACCCCGGTTGGGGCTGCCGGTTTTTTTTCAGTCGTCACTTTCGTGCCTTCCTCGGCATGTGAAACAGGGGCGCATCATCGCGCAGAATCAATTGAGGGCTGGAAAAAGGAGCCAAGCGCTCAAGAAAATCGATTGCTTCCATCAACGGCGCATTCTTGAAAAACCGTGCGTACGGCATTTCCATCCAGATTCTATCAGCATAAGCGTAGAGGTCGTACGGTGTATCGCCAATCCCATCATTATTGCGGTCGAACCCTTTATAGTCGTCCCAGTAATTCCCGTGCCAGATGTTGCTGCGCGATGTGCCGCCCCCGCCTACCGCCACATCGGTCAGGTTCCCCTCGAAAGTATTTCCGGTAAAGGAATTGCCCTCGCGGTCGCCGCTGTTGAACATAACGGCTATGCCATTAAAAGCAAAGCGATTGCCCTTGATCAGTATGGTCGAGCCCGGCTCATAAGGCGAAAGATCCGAACCGATCCCCGTCGCGCAATAAATTATTTCATTGTTCTCGATGATCGAATTGCTGGACTCCTTGAATCCTATCGCCATCCCGGTTGCACCCATCGCATGGGATATCACATTGTTGCGCACCACCACGCCATCGGTGTACATCATGTAAACGCCAACCGCGTTGTCATAATAATAATTATTATCGACGAGGTTATATTTATTGAACATGAAATGCAGCGAATAGCGACTGCGGACAGTTCTGTTTTTCCTGAAAATATTGTCGTTGGAATACCACGCCACGGTATCCCGCGAATCGTGAATGTAATTCGACTCTATCAGGTTGCCCATGCTGTACCAGAGGCGGATGGCATCTCCGCGCTCGCCCAGGTCGGTGCGCTTGGAGCGGATATCGTTGTTCCGGACAATATTGTTATTTGATTGCTTGAGGTCAATACCGAACAGGCAATCGTCGATGACCAGGTTTTCGATATAGTTGTTGTTGCCTCGCACATTCAGACAGGCGTCATCGGAATCATGCGATGAACCAGAGCCGGTGATGCGCAATCCGCGCAATGTCGAACTGTTGGCTTGCAACACGAATACGGTGCTTTTGTCGCCGCCATCAATGGTGACCTTGCCGCCGCCATCGATCACGATCGGCTTGTTCACTACCACCGGCCCGGCATAGAGCCCCGGTTTCGGTTTAAGGATGCCGCCAGCGGGCGTATCATCCACCAGTTTTTGAAATGGCGGCAAGCGATGAATGCGACGGTCACGCTCGGCGAGCGGCACCAGCACCATGGGTTTGTCTACATCCACGCGCGGCGCAGATGAGCCCATATCGGAATTGCCATTGGCACTGGCCTCAAAAGCCATGCCTGCCGATATCGGCGCCACTGCCAGCAAGATCCAGGCACAAGCTGTTCGCAAACGGTTAGTCACAGGCTCAACTTTAATGTGGGTATGTTTCAAGGATTCACAAAACCCCCACTCGCACAGCAAGCGGGGATTGCGCATTTTATCCCTTTAGCCCTGCTCTTCCCGCATCATTTTGCGGCGAATCAGAAGCGCCACGAACAAGGCAGCGCCTTGAAGCGTCAGCATGGCATAACCGTAGTAAGGATAGGAATAGGTGCTGAACTGTGCCACCTTGCCCTCACCGAATACCGTCGGCATGAATGGCTTGACCGTAAACGCACCCCATGGATGCATGTTATGGCCGAAAAACCACAACCAACCGGCATAATCCAGCACAAAGAAAACTGGAAGCAACGCGGGAACCAGTGCCAGCAGCAAGCTGAAACCGCGAATCTTCCACACCCCCAGCATGACGATCAGCATGGCCACCACCAATCCGCCAACTGCCGCCTTGGTCGCCATTTTCAGATTGGCCGTCCAACGCTCCAACACTTCCGGCTGATTAAAGAAAGTGCTTGCCTCATGGTAATAATGGTCGGCAAATTGATTCAATTGCCCCAGAACAAACTGGTCAACTATCATCCAGGCAGTAACGGCAGCGAAGCCGACGCCCAGAATCAACAACTGGCTTCTGCGCTTTACTGCCATGAACGCCAACAACATCACGGCAAAAAATCCGAAGAAGAACTTCGACATCGGCACTTCTACCGGCGCACCGGTATCGATCGGATACATGCCGACATAGTGGTTGATGGTGTTCATTTCATGGACGCAGTTCAAACCGACTTGCGTGGCGCCTTTTTGCCCACTCCGTTCGGCGATGTCGTCGCCCAGGTCTGCCTGCAGGATTTCGCTCGCGTGGGAATCCTTGGTCTGCGCGGGTTCCTTGCAACCGTTAAATACGCCATTAAAATGAAAATGGATGCGTATGCCATCGGGAAAAGCCTCTTTAGGGTAGTTCGGCGCAGTCAGCGATACCCACCATATAGGCGAAAAATAAGCCGCAACCATAAGCAGCAGAGCGGCTGAAGTTAGCGCTCTGACCCACCAAATCTGATCTTTTCCGACATTCATTGTTAAACCCACCTTGTTGAATTGGGTGTATACCCGCAGGCGTCAAGCCACCCCCAAAAGACATTGCCTTACCTTGTCTTGGCAGCCAATTCGTTACTTTATAATATGTTGTGACGCTTATATTTCTTTTGATAACTACAGAAGGCAGGTTCCCCCGCCTTCTGTAGATTATGCTTGCCGAAAAAAATTACTTTGGGCAACGACTGAATCTTATTTCTTTTTACCGCCCTTTTTCTCGGCGCACAGCGTGCCTGGCATGGTCAAGGTAGACATATAAGTCACCACGCCATCCAGATCCTTGTCGCTGTATTTCTTCACGATCTTCACCATGTCCGGGTTGGCGTTACGACGCTTACCATCACGAATCTCGGTAACTTGGCGCAACATGTACTTGTAATGCTGACCAGCCAGAACAGGGTAAAACTTCGCCTTGTCGCCTTCGCCATGAACGCCATGGCAGGAGGTACACTCTTTCTTGTACAGATCTTCGCCATGTTTCAGAAGGGCAGGGTCGGTGGAGCCCATGCCATGTTCGCGCGGAATGCACAGAGTCTGAATGTAAGCGGACACGTCAGCCAGTTCCTGCGCATCGCTCAGGGTCACGGCAAACGGGTACATGGTCGGGTTATCGCGCAGGCCGCCGCGAATATCGGCGATCTGCTTGATGATTACGGTAGCATGCTGGCCAGCCAACTGCGGGAATGTACCATCGGGACGACCGGAACCGCTAGGTAAGTGGCATGCGCCGCACACTTCATAAGCTTCCTTGCCGTTCTTGGCGTCGCCCTTGAGTTTCAACGCCTCGATTTTTTCGCCTTCCTGAGCGTTCCATACATAGCCCTTTTCCTCGATGCCGCCTTTATGCGGCGCTGGCGCGCCGGCATATGCCACCAAGGGGGCAAAAGCCAAAATCAGTGCTACTGCTAATGTTTTTTTCATTTCGTTCCTTTCAATCGCATAAAAACCGACTTAAATTGTTCAGGAAATCCCCTGACCGCATTCTGCAGTATAGGCTGGAATATATCGGATGCAACCAGCTTGCCGCAATGATTTATATCAAGCCAGACGACTTTCCCATTTCCCGCTGAAATCCCCGCATTACTTCATTTTGGAAACAAATTCGGCGATATCCTTGATTTCTTCATCGCTCACAATGACCATCACACCTTTCATAGCCGCGCTGTTGCCGTTGGAACGCGCACCACTCTTGATGTCAAGCATCTGTTTTTCGATATATTTGACGTTCTGCCCGGCAATTTTCGGATAATCCGGCATCAAGGTTTTTTTCCCATCCTTGCCATGGCAGGCAGAACAGGTTTTCTCCGCAAACAACTTGGCACCATCGCCCGCAAAGGCGGCACCACTAACCAACGCCACCAAAGTAGCAGCTACAACCGGCAATAATTTCATGATTAAACTCCAACTAAAAATTAAAAATTTTAAGCAATCGGATATTACTCCAAACGTTGATCTGCATCAACGTTAATTAAAGACTTCGGTATCTATTTATCTTGTTGGTTCCCCGCGCGAGGAAAAAAAGCGGGGAGCATCTACATGCTCCCCGCTTTGGTGTTACTGCTCAGTCAGACAGGCTTACTTGCCCACCTTCTTGGCACCATGCTCTTCCAAGTAAGTCTTGGCGCGCAGACCGATGTCGGCAGCTTTAACCTGGTACTGCCAGACTTGCTCAGCCCACAAGGTTGCATTCTGCCAATCCTTAGCCTTGGCTGCCTCCTCATGCTTGGTTTTGGCTTCCTTCATGCGGCCCAGTTGGTCGGTTGCATCTTCGACCAGTGAAACCACATCCGGGAAATCCTTGTAATTGTGGCTGGTGATGAAGCCCACCACGCTATCAATTACCGCTTGGGTGTCGTTAATCTTCTTCACTTGCTTCTTGTAGTCATCTTCGGTGTAGACCGCTTTGGCGGCTGCCACTTTAACTTCCTTGTAGCCCTTCGGCTTGACTAGCAAGTAACCTTGCATTTCCAAGTGCAACGCAGAGCAGAACTCGGTGCAGTAGTACGGATACACACCTTCCTTGTCCGCCTTGAATTTCACCGACGATGTTTTGCCTGGCTCAACAGAAGCGTGAACGTTATAGGTGCTTACCGTGAAACCGTGAGTTTCATCTTCAGCACGCTCAAGGTTGGTCAGGTTGATCGTCACTTCATCACCCACATTCACCTCGATGGTTTCCGGTGTAATATGCGAACGGATCAAAGTGCCGAATACTTCAACCTTGTTGCCCTTGCGAACAGTCTTCTCTTCGCCGGCCCTGACAGCACCAGGATGCGGCTTGTCGGTGCGGCTATTGGTACCATGCTTGTAGCGGATACCCGGCTTCAGCAGCTTGGCATCGATCGATACCATGTAGTGAGGCTCGCCCAGCGGCAGCGGCATGTCGTACAGCAACTGCATCTTGTCGCCGGAAATGTCGATCAACTGATGGTTTTGCGGATGCAGCGGGCCGACCGGATTGAAACGGTCGATAGCCAGCTTGTTCAGCGCGACCAGGTAGTGACCCTTCGGATCCATGGAATCACCCTGCATGGTGTTCAAGTGACCGATGTTGTAATGAATCGACAGCTTGTCCAGCACTTTGCCTTCGCAGTAGTCCCACTTCGCAACTTGCGAATCGACATACAGCGAGGTGTAGGCTACACACTTCTTGGAGTCATACTGCGTATGCAATGGGCCCAGACCCAGTTGCACCTGACGTGCCAACGCATCCTTCATGGCGATCACAGGAATGCCGTAAGGGTCCGCACCTTCGAACTTCTTGGCCTTGACTGCAGCCATGATCTTATCGAAGCTATAGACCGAAACGTGCGTATCCAGCTTGCCGGAAACGACCATGTGCGTGCCATCAGGCGACACATCGACGCCGTGCGGGCTCTTGGGTTCTGGAACCAGATACAGGATACCTTCCTTGATCGATGTCTCCATCATGATCACGTTATGGCCGTTGATCTTCTTGGCTTTGCCCTGAGCAACCAGCTCAGCGGCTTTTTTCCAGTTGATCACGTGCATGTAGTCGGTATCTTTTGCGGAGCAACCAGCCTCATACGGAGGCCGGTTTTTCTCGATACCACCCACATAACGCTCGGTACAGAAGGAGTTGGTGAAAGACCAGCCGTCGGATGGACCTTTACCGAAATCGGACAAGTCCTGGCTGTAAGGAGGCAATTCGAGCGAGAAGGAGTTCTTCACGTCGATGCGGCCTTCCTTGCGATCAAATTTCCAGTAGGTCACGCCACCGCGGTACTCTTCATTGAATCGCTCCAGCGGAACGAACTTCTTGTTTGCCAGTGGCGAAGCGTACTGGGCTGCCTCGATAATGTATTCGGTGTTAGGCGAAACAAAAGCGCCGCCGTGCTCCGATTTGAAAATCGGGTTGACCACGATCTGCTTGGTTTCAAAGTCGCGCAGGTCGATCACCGCCAAGCGGGGGTTGGCCTTGTCGTTGATGAACAGGAACTGGCCGTCATACTTGCCGTTGGTTTCGGAGATTGCCGGGTGGTGTGTGTCGCCCCAGGTAATGTCCTTGCCGTCGATTTGGCCTTGCTTCAGAACGGCTTTCGATTCTTCGTCGAAGCCATAACCCTGCCAAGGCTCAGGAGTAAAGACAGCGATGTATTTCAGGATGCGCATGGACGGAATGCCATACACAATCACTTGGCCGCTCTGACCGCCGGAGCTGAAGGCGATGAAGTCATCACGCTTGCCGGTAGGAACATAAGTCTTTGCCGCAGCCATCAAATCCTGCTGTGACAGACCACGTGCTTTCATTACGTCTTGCAGCGACTCAGCGGCCCAAGCGCTTGATACTGCGGCGAGCCCCAAGCCCGCCGCCGTAATCAGCGTGGCCGTCTGCTTATTAAAAAGCTTCATAACGCCTCCCTTTCAACCCAATTAAAAAAACCAACCCGTTAAAAACTGCCAAAACCACAAAACTTTAGTAAAGACACACGCGAAGTGTGTCATTTGACACATGCATTATTGAATGTAGCACACTTTATAATCTTTGACATAGATCAAGTAAAAAACACTTTGGCACGCTATCTGCGCCACGTTCATTGGTATAGAGGTATGTTGGAAACCTTGTTTTTAAGACAAGCTTATCCTGATATATGTGCAATATAGCACCACAAAATATATTGATCCAGATCAACCGGAAAAATATTTTTGTGCTACGTTCTTGAAGTCAATACTTAACCAAGCGCAAAACCCAGCCCCGCCCCGGCTCCAAGCTTCATGCGACTCTCAATAGGCTGCGGAGCGCAGCCAAGATCGCTCGCCAACCAAGCTGAAGTAGACAGCCCATGCGCCAAACCATTCGCCACGGCAACCGCAAGATGCAGTGCGGCAAAGGTGCCTGCCGCGCTGTCCACCGTGGTCGTAACCACGCACTCCAGATCAGCCGCCTGCGCTCGCCGCGCCAACGACAATGCAGGCAGCACTCCGCCCTGCACCATCGGCTTCAATATGATGCGTCGTACCGACAAGCAATCGATCAAGGCATCTTCGCCAATTTTCAGCAGGGACTCGTCCGCCGCCAGAGAGAAAGGCACGGCGGCTTGCAAACGGCTCAAACCCAATACATCCGGATTGGCGAGAGGGTCCTCGACCGATTCCACCGGCAGGCCGGACAACGCACCGAGGAAGTCTTCTGCCGCCCCCATATCCCAGGCGCAGTTCGCATCGAGGCGCAATGAAATTCCCGGCGGCAAACCATCGACCATCTCGCGCAGCAGCGCTATCTCTTCTTTTGGCAATGCCATCCCCACCTTCAACTTCAGCACCGAAAACCCGGCCTTTACCGCCGCCAACGCGCGCGCGATTGCCTGCCGGTCAAGGCAACCGATCATTGCATTCACTTTAACCACAGAGGGAGAACACGGATTGAGCCAGCGCGCCAAAGAAAGTCCGGCCTGTTGCGCCAGCAGGTCGAGTACTGCCGTTTCAATGCCACAACGCGCCGCCGGCGCGCCGGCTGTTGCCGCGCCCAACTGATTGAGCGCGGCTTCCGGCGACATGCCGGGCAACTCTTTTGCCCACGCGGCAAGCCGGGAATCGGCGCACTCCAGATTTTCCGTGCCAGCCTGCGGCAACGGCGCGCAATCGCCATAGCCGATCAGCCCCGCATCGGTTTCCAGCTTGATCAGCCGACCCTCGCGCACGGCGAACCCGCCGCTGGCGCTAACCCACGGCTGGCGCAGCGGCAAACGGTATGGGATTAAGGTGCAACCAGCGAGTCGCAATTTATTTTTATTGCAAAAGGGGGTCGAGAATCTGCTGCAGACGTTCAGGGGTCAGGACGCCACGCTTGGTGGCAACAACATTGCCCTGTCGGTCAAGCACCGCGGTAAAGGGAAGGCCTGCGACCTTGTTGCCAAGCGCCCGTAGCAGGGCAATCCCCCGATCGCTGCCGGCCATTGCCACAATGTAATTGATCTCATAAGCCTTGGCGAAGTCGCGCACCGATTCGGCCTGGTCTTCCACTGCCGCACCGATAAACACCACGCCGCGCGGGCCATATTTCTTCTGTCCATCGATCAGATGAGGAATCTCGGTACGACAAGGCGAACACCATCTCGCCCAGAAATTCAGCACCACCACCTTGCCTTTCAGCTCCGCCAGAGCCATCGGCTTGCCATCGAGGTCGGCAAGTGTGGCGGCAAAGATCGGCGCCGAGGACGGCATCGCTTCTGTTACAGCCGTTTTCACAGCCGGCTCTGCTGCTGCGAAAAAAATTGCCGGCCCGAATATCAGCGCCCACAAAATCGATAGATAACGCGGTCGAAAATTCATGACAATAACCCCGCACAAAATAAGATGCCAAAGCCCATCTGCAATTGCGCCGTTTGCGCCAGAATACGGTTGAACACCGGCCCCGGTGTTTCGCGCCAGAATTTTGCAATCAGAAAAAACGCCCACGGCAGCGTCAGCGTGGATAACCAGACCCCTTTATAGTGGCCGAGCGTAAGCAGCAACAAATAAGGCAACAACATCAGCACTGTGTATTCCAGCTTGCTGCCGCTACGCCCGACGCGAACTGCCAGGGTATTTTTGCCGATCTTGCGGTCGGCATCGAGATCGCGGTAATTATTCACCACGATCACTGCGGCGGCGAACAAGCCGACCATCGCTGCGGCGAAGAAGGCCGCCAGACTCAAACCGAGCGTTTGCAGGTAATAACTGCCCATGACCGCCCCCAGCCCGAAAAACAGCCAGACAAACAACTCGCCCAAGGCGCTATAAGCGATCGGGCGCGGCCCGCCCGTGTAAGCCCAGCCAGCCGCAACGGAAGCCACGCCAAGAAGGAAAATCGGCCAGCCGCCGTACCATACCAGATAAGCGCCCAACAGCACGGCCACGCCAAAACAGGTCAACGCGGCGCGACGCACGGCGGCAGGCGCGAGCCAACCCGAAGCGGTGGCGCGCGCCGGGCCGATCCGCTCGCTGCCATCCGCGCCGCGCTCGAAATCGCTGACATCGTTGTGCAGATTAGTACCGATCTGGATCAGCATCGCCGCCGCCAGCGCCACCAGCAGCGGCAGCCAGGCCAGCACGCCGGTTTCGGCATAAGCCAGGCTGGAGCCGACCATCACCGGTGTCAGCGATACCGTCAGGGTCTTGGGACGGATCGCCAGCCACCAGGCGGCAACGGGATTGAATTTATACATTGAAAAAAGAATCCACCACGAATTACACGAATAAAGCACGAATGAACTCGAATTTATTCGTGAAGATTCGTGAAAAATTCGTGCTCATTCGTGGTTGGCTTTTCAAGGTCTGCGCGGGAACTTGCCGAAATCGGGGGGCCGCTTCTCCAGCCAGGCATTGCGCCCTTCCTGGCCTTCTTCCGTCATGTAGAATAGCGCCGTGGCGTTGCCCGCCAACTCCTGAATTCCCGCCAAACCGTCGGTGTCGGCATTGAACGCCGATTTCAGCATGCGCAGCGCAGTCGGCGAAAGTTGCAGCATCTCCCTGCACCACTTCACGGTTTCCTTCTCCAATTCCGCCAGCGGCACCACGGTATTGACCAGCCCCATCGCCAGCGCCTCCTGCGCATCGTATTGGCGGCACAAGAACCAGATCTCCTTGGCCTTCTTGGTACCCACCGCACGCGCCAACAGACCGGCGCCAAAACCGGCGTCGAAACTGCCGACGCGCGGCCCGGTCTGGCCGAAGCGGGCATTGTCGGCGGCGATGGTCAGGTCGCAAATCAGATGCAGCACATGGCCGCCGCCGATGGCATACCCCGCGACCATCGCCACTACCGGCTTGGGCAGGCCGCGAATCTGGCGCTGAAGATCCAGTACATTGAGATAGGGGATGCCCTGCTCGTCGTGGTAACCGCCGTCATCGCCCCGCACTTTCTGGTCGCCGCCGGAACAGAACGCCTGGTCGCCGGCGCCGGTCAGAATGATGGCGCCGATACCGGAGTCCATGTGCGCATGATGAAACGCCTGCATCAACTCGTTTACGGTGTGGGGGCGGAAAGCGTTGCGCACTTCGGGCCGGTTGATGGCGATCCTGGCGATACCTTCAGCCTGGTGGTAAAGAATATCGCCGAATTCGCCGGCAGGTTTCCAGTTCATTTGAATTGTTCCATTAATTGCGCCCGGCAAAGTATATCGGGAAAGCAGATTTTCTCAAGCAACTGCCATGCTAGCGCGCACCACGCCGGCCAGCCAAACAAGGAACTTGCCGGCCATTTCTTACTCCAATTACCCAGGCATTGCGCTGACGGCTGGCTCTCTCTACAATTGGCCGGGCATTTGTTTTTGTTCAAATGCTGGCTACAATAGCTCCCCCGGCTGCATCAGCAGCCAATGCAATATTTCAGGAAAACCCGATGACCCAGGAAGCCGGCATTCAGCCCGCCCTCTCCAGCACGATCAAACCCACCGCCCAGGGGAACTACAAAATCCCGGCGTTGCGCATTTTGTCGGAGATCACCAGCAGCCTGTCCAGCGAAGACAATCTGGATGCCCTGCTGGAACGCTTTCTTGCCACCATGGTCAAGCTCGCCGGCGCCGACGCCGGCGCGGTGAGGGTATTGACCGCTGACGGGCTGAATCTGCGCCTGGTCGGCTCCCTCGGCCTGCCGCCGGACGTACTCGAAAAGGAGCGCTACATCCCGCTGGAATGCGGCGTTTGCGGCGAAACGGCGCGCGAACACACCGTTCACGACACCACCAATCTGAAATCCTGCGAAGCGCGCACCGCCAACAGCTACTTCGGCAAGCAGTGTCAGCGCGTCGTCGCTGTGCCGTTGCGCTACCAAGGCAAAATGCTCGGGGTATACAACCTGTTCATGGCTTCGGACAATCCGGTTCCAGAAGATGTCTCCCTGTTGTTCCATTCGATCAGCGAGCACCTCGGCATGGCGCTGGAAAATGCCCGGTTGACCCGGGAAAACCTGCGCATCACCCTGACCAACGAACGCCACATGCTGGCCAACGAACTGCACGATTCGCTCGCCCAAACCATGGCCTACATGAAAATGCGCCTGCCGCTGCTGCGCGATGCCGTGGCAAACCGCGACGAGGCCCGCTCCAACAAATACGTCAACGACCTGGGACAGGCACTGGATTCGGCCTATACCGAGCTGCGCGAACTGCTCACCCAGTTCCGCAACCGCATGGACTCGCGCGGCCTGCTGCCGGCGCTGTACGATATCGTCGGCAATTTTTACGACAAGACCGGCATCACCATCGACTTCAACAATCAGGCGCCGGACATCAACCTCAGCCCCGATCAGGAAGTACAGGTCTACCATATCGTGCGCGAGGCATTGAACAACGTGTCCAAACACTCGCGCGCCAATCATGTCAGGCTATCCATCGACATCTGGAAAAACCGCTATGTCATCAGCGTGGTCGATAACGGCATCGGCATCTCCGGCAAGGTGAGCACGGAAAGCGGCATGCACCTCGGTCTCAACATCATGCGCGAACGAGCCAAGTACCTGAATGCCGAAATCGCCTTCACCCCCGGTGAAAAATCCGGCACCCGCATGACTCTCAGCTTCCCTGCTTCCACCGGTCGCCGGGGAGGGTGGTTATGAGCGAACCGATTCGCGTTGTGCTGGTGGACGACCACACCCTGTTCCGCATGGGGCTGGCCGAACTGCTGGAGCAGCGCGGCAGCATCAAGGTAGTGGGCGTCACCGGCAATGCCGATGAAGCGCGACGCCTGCTGCGCGAAGAAAATCCAGACGTGCTAATCATGGATCTGCACATGCCGCCGCTCGACGGCCTCACCCTGTTCCGCCAGTTGCGCCAGGAAGGCTGCGCCACTCCCACCCTGATGCTGACCGTCAGCAATGCCGAAGAAGACTTGTCCAACGTGCTGCGTGCCGGCGCACGCGGCTACCTGCTCAAGGACATGGAACCGGACGATGTGGTGGACGCGATCCTGCGCGCCTCGCGCGGCGAAACCGTGGTGGCGCCGGCCATGACCATGAAACTGGTTCACTTGCTGCAAGGCGGTCAACCGGCTACCGCCTCGGCCTCGATGCTCGACTCGCTCACCCAGCGCGAACGGGAAATTCTCGATCACTTGGCACAGGGCGAAAGCAACAAGGTGATCGCCCGCGCACTCGACATCAGCCACGACACGGTCAAGCTGCACGTAAGACACATTCTTTCCAAGCTCAATTTAACTTCACGCGTCGAAGCGGCCATTTTCGCCGTGGAACACAAACTCACCAGCCAAAACAGCCAGCTCACCAGCCCGAAAGGTGAAGGGTGAAAAGCTTGATTCCGAGCACCCTTGAGGTGCACCCGGGATTATGCCCCACCCTCATCCTCTAACCCCTCACGGAATTTAACGATATGGATTTTTTCCCGATTTTTCTCGACATCAAGAACAAGCCCTGCCTGGTTATCGGCGGCGGCGAAGTGGCGACGCGCAAAATAGGAATGCTGATACAGTCAGGCGGGCGCGTCACCGTCATCGCGCCCGAGCTGAGCGACACCCTGAAAGCTCAGGCCGCCGCAGGGGAAATCACTTATGTCGCAGGAAAATTCCAGCCCGCACATCTTGGCGAAACCATCCTGGTGATCGCCGCCACCGACGACCGCGCAACCAACCAGCAGGTTTCGGAAGCCGCAAAAGCGCTGCGCATCCCGGTGAATGTCGTGGATAACCCGGACTTGTGCTCCTTCATCATGCCCTCGGTGATCGACCGTTCGCCGCTGGTCATCGCCATCTCCAGCAGCGGCGTTTCGCCGGTACTGGCGCGGATGCTACGAGCCAAAATAGAAACCCTGATTCCAGCCGCCTACGGGCGACTGGCGCAGTTCGCGGCCAGCTTCCGCGAACAGGTGAAAAAACACTTCGTCAATCAACCGATGCGGCGCATCTTCTGGGAAAAAATCCTGCAAGGGCCGGTAGCCGAAATGGTGCTGGCCGGGCAGGATCAGGAAGCCAAAAAGGCACTGCTGCAAACGCTCGCAAGCGATGATGGCAATGCCGCGCCACGCGGCGAAGTCTATCTGGTCGGCGGTGGCCCGGGCAATCCCGACCTGCTCACCTTTCGCGCCTTGCGTCTGATGCAGCAGGCCGACGTGGTGGTTCACGATCACCTGGTTTCCCCGGCAGTACTGGAACTGGTGCGACGCGATGCCGAGCGCGTCTACGTCGGCAAGGAACGCAACAACCACACCATGCGCCAGGAAAACATCAACGAACTGCTGGTGCGGCTGGCGCAGGACGGCAAGCGCGTGCTGCGGCTGAAGGGCGGCGATCCATTCGTATTCGGTCGCGGCGGCGAAGAAATCGAAACCCTCGCGGCTCATGGCATCCCGTTCCAGGTGGTGCCCGGCATCACCGCGGCCACCGGCGTTTCTTCCTATGCCGGCATCCCGCTGACTCACCGCGATTACGCACAATCCTGCGTGTTCGTCACCGGCCACTTGAAAGACGGCAGCGTCAACATCGACCTCACCGGCATCGCCAAGACCAACCAGACCATCGTCATTTACATGGGACTGCTCGGACTGCCGACGCTATGCCAGGAACTGGTTGCCCATGGCCTGCCGACCACCACGCCCGCCGCCATTGTGCAGCAGGGTACCACCTACCAGCAGAAAGTCATCACCGGCACACTGGCGACCCTGCCGGAACTCGCGGTTGAGGCAAAAATGAAACCGCCGACCCTGATCATCGTCGGCGATGTGGTGAAACTGCATGACAAGCTTGCCTGGTTCAAACCGGAACCGATCGATGGCGGATCCAGTTTCACTACCGGGCAAAACCAGCAGTAATTATTAGCGGAAATAGTTCCGCTGCGGGCGGCGAAAAATCGCCGCTGCGCCCGCCAGCGCGAACAACGCGAACCACATCAGCGCCCATTGCGCGATGGAGAGACTGAAGAAAGTCCAGGTCACTTCGGCGCATTCCCCGGATCCCTTGAATACCATCGACAGCACTTTCGCCAGCGGCATGGCATCGAGCATATATTCCAGCCCCGGCCCGCATTCCGGCACCAGATCGGGCGGCAGATGCTGCAAACGCACCTGCCAGGCCGCGACACCGCCCCCCATCACAGAGAAGAACGTCAACAGACTGCCGTACACTGCCCAGCCGCGCCGCGCCGGATCATGAATCGCTCCCGCCAGCGCAGTAACGCCGATGGCAATGAAGGCAATGCGCTGCAAAATGCAGAGCGGACATGGTTCGATATGTTTGACATGCTGAAGATACAGACCGAAGCCCATCAGCCCGAAACAGACCAGAAAAATTGCAAGAAACAGCGTGCGATTATTGATGACCACCGGCAACTCCCTTTAACGGATACGGCACTGCGCCCGAGGCAATTGCAGCACCGATTTCACACTTAGATCGACATATCCCGGTCGCTTCGGCAGCGCCCCCACCAGCACGGTTTTCATGCCGAGTTTCTTCGCGGTTTCAAGATTGGCCCGCGTATCCTCGACCATCACGCAGTTCCACGGCTTCAGCCCCATGCGGCGAAACAAGCGACGATAGCCGTGCGGATCCGGCTTTGGCCGGTAACCGGCATGCTCGATGGTGAACACCTGCTCGAACAGATCGGCAATACCCAGCAAATCGAGCACCCGGCGAGTGTAGTGAGCCGGCGCGTTAGAGTACACTATTTTCCGTCCCGGCAATTTTTGCAGCGCCACCCGCAGGCCGCGCCAGCGCAGCACCATCCGATGCAAAGCCGGGAACTGGTGGGTGTATCGCAAAAAATGCTCGGGGTCGGTGCCATGATGCCGCATCAGCCCCTGCAGGGTTGCGCCGTAGCGCCGCCAGTAACGCTCGCGCAGATTGCTCGCCCCCGCCTCGTCGAGATCGAGATGGGTCATCAAATAATCGGTCATGGCCTGGTGCATGTGCGGAAAAACATGCGCATCGGCATCGTGCAGGGTGTTGTCGAGGTCGAACACCCAGGTTCGGGACAATTTCAATCGTTCGCCCGGATCAGCGTTCCTACGCCCTCATCGGTCAGAATCTCCAGCAGCAGCGCATGCGCCACCCGGCCATTGATGATATGGCTGGTCTTGACGCCGTTTTTCACCGCTTCCAGCGCCATCGAGATTTTCGGAATCATGCCGCCGGAAATCGTGCCATCCTCGATCAGTTCGTCCACCCTGGCCGCCGTCAGCCCGGTGAGAAGATTGCCTTCCTTGTCGAGTACGCCGGTAGTGTTGGTCAGCAGGATCAGCTTCTCGGCCTTGAGAGTTTCCGCCAGTTTGCCCGCCACCAGGTCGGCATTGATATTGTAGGCTTCGCCATTCTCACCGACGCCAATCGGCGCGATCACCGGGATGAAGTCCTGGGCATCGAGCAGTGCCACCAGCGACGGGTCGATGTGCGTGACTTCGCCCACATGGCCGATGTCGATAAGTTCGCCCGTCTTTTCCTTGTGCTTCACCATCAGCTTTTTTGCGCGGATGAAGCCGCCATCCTTGCCGGTCAAGCCCACTGCCTTGCCGCCGTGCTGGTTGATCAGGTTGACGATCTCCTTGTTGACCGAACCGCCCAGCACCATTTCCACGATGTCCATGGTCTCGCGGTCGGTCACGCGCATTCCCTGGACAAACTCGCCCTCCTTGCCCACCCGCTTCAGCATCTCATTGATTTGCGGACCGCCGCCATGGACGATCACCGGATTCATGCCGACCAGCTTGAGCAGCACCACATCCTTGGCAAATCCCTGCTTCAAGTGCTCCTCGGTCATGGCATTGCCGCCATACTTGATGACAATGGTTTTGTCCTGGAAACGCCGGATATAAGGCAGCGCCTCGGAAAGGATTTCGGCTTTTTGTTTTGCGGTGGAATGCGTGAGCGGCATGGTTCTACCCTGAAAATGGCTGGTTGCCCGATAAGGTTTCATTCTACCCAATGTGGGGATAAACCCCAAACACCGTACAGGATCTTTCCAGCAATCATTCTTAGAACAAAAATATCAACCTCCCCCGCCAGAACATTGACATTTGTCATTCCAGATAGCATTATCTGGAATTAGAAACCGATGGCCTAAAAAGAACAAATTCTTGATCGCCCACCAGGATGGATTTATTGACATTCGCCCCCCATACCAGCCCCAAAGCCACCCGGATTTTTAATCTCCCCACCACGAGTCATAAACTCTTCCGGCAAGATGGGCGCGACGATCAGCCCGACAAAAAACTGACAAAATGAAATCCACTCGCCGGGTGGCGGAGCATAGATTGAATTCCTCCGCGCCATTCCACGCAATCATTCTCGGGATACTGTTGTTGTGCGGGTCACTTTTGGCCGTGGCAGAAACCGCCATGACTTCGGATGGCGCAGTCGAAATAACGGCTGCCCTGACTGAGGCGCCACTGATCCCCTGGGCAAGAATCGTCAAAGACCCGGATCGCAACATGACCGCCGAGGAACTCCTGAAGCTCCCGGCCACCGCCAACGCCCCCAAAGGCAACAGGATAGCCAGTTTCGGCTTCAGCGACGCGGCTTATTGGTTCTCGGTTTCCCTCGACAATACAAATCCCGCCCCGCTCCAGCGGCTACTGGTTTTGGAACCGACCTGGCTGGACGATGTTCAAGTCACGCTCATCCAAGCCGATGGCGCACGACAGGTGTATGAGGGTGGAGATAGCTTGCCGTTCAAGCATCGCGCGATCCCCCATCGGCAAATCAATTTCGAGCTGACCCTGCCGCCGGGCCGGAACCGCCTGCTGGTTCGCACCCAGACGCGAGACCCCTTTCTGGTCGGCATGACGCTTTGGGAGCGTAGCGCCTTTTTCGAGTCGGACAGTTGGGAGTCGAAATATCTCGGTCTAATTTACGGCGCGATTGGGGCGATGCTGCTTTTCAACCTAGTACTGTTCTTTTCGGTGCGGGAAAAAATCTATGCCGCCTATGTCGGCTATTTGTCCGGCTTTCTGCTCATGCATACTACCTATAACGGACACATGTTCCCGCTCCTCTGGCCGGACTCCCCTGCTTGGGGCAACTGGGCACATTCGATCTTCATCTACCTGTTCTTGCTGGCAGGCGTTTTTTTCGCCATCTATTTTCTCGATCTTCGCACCCGACAGTTCCACGCCTATCGCTGGGCAGTGGGTTTCATCCTAGCGATGCTGGCATCTTCAGTCGTAACCGCCCTCTGGGGCGGCTATGGCTTGCATGTGTCCACCTCGATTTTATGGATTATCATTTATTCACCCTTTGTCCTGTTACTGGGCATTTTGTCTCTCTCGGCAGGAAACCGCGCGGCCCGATTTTTCCTGACCGCCACGGTGGCAGGTTTTATCGGCTCCTTCATCACCGCAGCGACCGTATCCGGTCTTATCCCCTTTTCGTTCTATGGCTACCGGGCCGTTGATTTAGGCATGTTGGTCGATGCGGTTCTGCTTTCCCTGGCGCTGGCCGATCGCCTCAGACTCTCTCGAGCAGAGGCGGAGCAGGCGAAATCCGAACTGATTGAAACCACGCGCTCCCATGCACAACAACTGGAAGAAACCGTGGCTCAACGCACCCTGGAATTGAGCCAAGCCAATGCGGCCAAGGACAAGTTCTTTGCCATTGTCGCGCACGACCTGCGCGGGCCGATCGGAAGTCTGGCCGTGCTGTTTAATGACGTCATCACATCCCGGAAAGACTTGACTGACGAACTACTGAAAATAGTCCGCGCCTCAACCAATAGCACCAGCAAATTCCTGGAAGAATTATTGACCTGGGCCCGCAGCCAAAGAGGGGAGATCGATTGCAACCCGGAAGCCTTTGACATCGGCCAGGTATTGATGGAAACGCAAGCATTGTTTTCCGCTCAAGCCCAAGCCAAGGGCGTCCACCTGGACATGAACATCGAAGAACACTGTTGGGTATTCGCCGACCTGGCGATGACTCATGCGATCTTGCGCAACTTGACGAGCAATGCGCTGAAATTTACCCAAAGCGGCGGCTCGGTGAGCGTGCGCTTCGGCAGGGAAAAAAATCGCTGTCTGGTTCGCATTACAGATACCGGCATAGGCATGAGCGAAGAAATGCAGCAAAGCCTGTTTCGCCTGGATGTTAAACCGCAATCCTTGCGCGGCACGCATAATGAGCCGGGAACTGGCCTGGGGTTGATTTTGTGCCGGGAATTTGTGGAAAAAATTGGCGGCGCCATCGGCGTGCAAAGCCAACAGGGAGAAGGCTCGACATTCTGGTTCACTCTACCCATCGCCAAAGAGTCGGAAATTGTCGACCCTCAAGCAATCCTGAAAAAAATCAGGTCATTGAAAGTCCTGGTCGCGGAAGACGACAAATTACATCGTGAAGCAAGTGCGCAGGTCTTGCGCGAACTGGGGTGCGCCTCGATCTTTGCGAGCGATGGCGCCGAGGCGACCTGGTTGGCGCTGAAGAATGACTTTGACCTGATCCTGATGGATATCGACATGCCACAGGTCGACGGAATCGAAGCGACAAAACGCATACGAGCCAATGGCAACCGCAGTCGGATTGTCTCCTTATCTTCCTATTCTCGACAAGAACTGAACCAATTGGCCCAGGAGGTGCAGTTCGACGGCTATCTGGACAAGCCGCTGGCCAGGGAAGCATTGATCAGGGTGCTGGCCGGTTTCCTTGGCCATTCCGCAAGCGCGTAGTGGACATCGCAAGGGGGTCGGCAAGGTTTTTCTGTAACGTATTGATGGTGCGCCCGACAGGATTCGAACCTGTGACCCTTGGCTTCGGAAACCAATACTCTATCCATCTGAGCTACGGGCGCATTGAGGAAATGCAGCCGCAAATCATAGTCTTTTTTTAGGATAACGTCCACGCCGGGCTAACCAACCCTGACGAATCCGGCCTTATCCGCTACAATCGTAATCAATCCCGAATCCAGACACGGACAACAATGGTTCCCCATTTGACCACCGCCCTTACCGGCCCCCTGCTCGCGCTGGAGCAGCACATTCTGGACGCGCAGCCCGGAATAGAACACTGGTTCCGCACCAAGTGGCAAGAGCATACCGCGCCGTTTTACACTTCGGTCGACTTGCGCAACAGCGGCTTCAAGCTGGCTCCGATCGACACCAACCTGTTCCCCGGCGGCTTCAACAATCTCAATCGCGATTTCATGCCGCTGTGCGTGCAAGCGGCGATGACGGCGGTAGAGCAGGTGTGCCCGGTGGCCCAACGCTTCCTGCTGATCCCGGAAAATCACACGCGCAATACCTATTACCTGCAGAATGTCGCCGCGCTCACCGCGATCCTGCGTCATGCCGGCCTGCAGGTTCGCATCGGCAGCCTGCTGCCGGAGATCACCGAACCCACCACGCTGAGCCTGCCGGACGGCACCAGCCTGACGCTGGAACCGGTCCGGCGCGAGGGCGACCGCCTGAAGCTGGACGGCTTCGATCCCTGCGCCATCCTGCTCAACAACGACCTTTCCGCCGGAATTCCAGACATCCTGAAAAACCTCAAACAGCCGGTAATTCCGCCCTTGGCGGCAGGCTGGCACGCCCGGCGCAAATCCGGCCACTTCAGCGCCTATAACGAAGTTGCCGAGGAATTCGCCAAGCTGGTGCATATCGACCCGTGGCTGATCAACCCGTTCTTTTCTACCTGCGGCAAAATCAATTTCCGCGAACGGCAGGGCGAGGAATGCCTGGCGACTTATGTCGACGAGATGCTGCAGGACATCCGCGAAAAATACCGGCAATACGGCGTAAACGAGGAGCCCTTCGTCATCGTCAAGGCGGATGCCGGCACCTATGGCATGGGCATCATGACGGTGAAGGACGCAGCCGAAGTCAGGGATCTGAACCGCAAGCAGCGCAACAAAATGGCGGTGGTCAAGGAAGGCCTGGCGGTCAGCGAAGTGATCATCCAGGAAGGCGTTTATACCTTCGAGAGCATCCACGACGCGGTGGCCGAACCGGTGGTCTACATGATCGACCACTTCGTTGTCGGCGGCTTCTACCGCGTCCACACCGAACGCGGCAAGGACGAGAATCTCAATGCGCCGGGGATGCGTTTCGAGCCGCTGGCGTTCAAAACCGCCTGCACCCTGCCCGATCCTTGCTGCATGCCGGATGCCGAGCCGAATCGTTTTTATGCTTACGGCGTGGTGGCCCGACTGGCGCTGCTGGCTGCCGCCATCGAACTGGAGCGGCTTGCGCCATGAAGCTCGCGATCATCCTCGACCCGCTGGAAAGCATCAAAACCTACAAGGACTCCACCTATGCGGTGATGTGTGCGGCGCACGCCCGTGGCCACACCATTCACGTCATGGAGCAACGCGACGTGGTGCTTGCCGAAGGCGTGGTCATTGCCCTGGCCTGCGAACTCGATCTGCTCGACGACGCGCTGCACTGGTACACGCAAGGAACACCTGCCTGGCATGCGCTCAGCGAATTCGACGGCGTGTTGATGCGCAAGGATCCGCCATTCGACCTGGAATACATCTACAGTACCTACTTGCTGGAGCTGGCAGAAGCGCAGGGGGCGCGAATATTCAACCGACCGGCAGCAATTCGCGACTTCAACGAAAAACTCTCAACCGCAAAATTTCCCGAGTTCATGCCGCCGACGCTGGTTACCCGGCAGGACAAGCTGATCCGCGAGTTCATCACCGAACATGGCGACATCATTCTCAAACCGCTCGATGCGATGGGCGGCAGCTCCATTTTCCGTGTTCAGCGCCATGACCCCAACCTGAATGTGATCATCGAAACCATGACGCAACTGGCAACCAGAACAGTCATGGCACAGCGCTACATCCCAGAGATCGCGCAGGGCGACAAGCGCATCCTGCTGATCGACGGCGAAGCGGTTCCGTACGCACTGGCACGCATCCCGAAGGAGGGCGAAACTCGCGGCAACCTCGCTGCCGGCGCCAAAGGCGTAGTGCAACCGCTGTCGGCCAGGGACAAGGAAATTGCCGCCGCGCTCGGGCCAAAGCTGCGCGAAGCCGGGTTGTTTCTGGTGGGGCTCGACGTGATCGGCGACTACCTCACCGAAATCAACGTCACCAGCCCGACCGGCATGCAGGAAATCCTCACCCAAACCGGTTTCGACGTGGCGAAGATGTTCGTGGAAGCGCTGGAGCGAAAATGCGCTTGAGTTTTGTTACCGCAAAGGCGCAAAGGCGCAAAGAAAAATGGGGGCAAGAAAACCTTCGCGCCTTTGCGCCTTTGCGGTTAATAACGCTTTTTGCTTTAGCCTGCTTGGCAACCTTGGCCGGATGTTCCAGGGAAGCCCCCGTCCACCGCGAGCAAAGCTTCGTCTTCGGCACCATGGTAGAGGTGACGATTGCCGACGAGAGCGAGACACGCGCCAAGGAGCTGGCAGGCAAAGTGCTGGCCGATTTCGATTATTTACACCGCACCCTGCACGCTTGGGAGCCGGGCTCGCTGTCGCGGATGAATGCGGTATTCGCGCAAAGCCCGGCGAAAGCGGCGGTGGTGCCCGGCCTGGTTCCGATCATCAACGACGCCACGCGTTTTTCGGAAATATCGGGTGGATTGTTCAACCCGGCCATCGGCAATCTGATCAAACTTTGGGGATTCCAGAGCGACACTTTCGAAGCGCGCCGCCCCGACCCCAGGGAAATTGAAGCGCTGGTCAAGGCCAACCCGCGCATGAACGATATCGTGTTCGAGGGCATCGAATTTTACAGCAGGAACCCCGCCGTCCGCCTCGACCTCGGCGGCTACGCCAAGGGTTACGCGCTCGACCTGGCAGCGGAATATTTGCGGTCGCAAGGCGTGAAGGGCGCACTGATCAACATCGGCGGCAACATCATCGCGGTTGGCAATCGCAACGGCCAACCCTGGCGCGTCGGCATCCAGCACCCGCGCAAGCCCGGCGCAATCGCTTCGCTGGCGCTGCAGGATGGCGAGGCCATCGGCACTTCCGGCGATTATCAGCGCTATTTCATGCTCGACGGCAAGCGCTATTGCCATATCATCGACCCGCGCACCGGCTACCCGGCGCAAGGCGTGCAGGCCGTCACCGTGGTCGTGCCGAAAGGGAACCTGGCCGGCACGCTGTCGGACGTCGCCTCCAAGCCGGCCTTCATCGCCGGAGTGAGGGGCTGGCGCGCGGCAGTGCAGGCCATGGGCGTGGAAAACGCCATGCTGATCGACGAGCGCGGCGAAATTTATCTGACGCCGGCAATGAAAAAACGTCTGGATTTTCAGGAAAAAAACCTGGCCCTGCATGAAGTTCCCTGATTCATGAGGTAAAATCGTTTTTTTGTTTTGGCGGCAAGTTAAGGACAAACCATGATCGGCATCTTGATTATCGCGCACGGCACGCTGGGGGACAGCCTGATCCACTGCGCCAA
This sequence comes from Betaproteobacteria bacterium, assembly GCA_021373185.1. Taxonomy (GTDB): domain Bacteria; phylum Pseudomonadota; class Gammaproteobacteria; order Burkholderiales; family Sulfuricellaceae; genus Sulfuricella. The sequence goes on from JAJFTF010000024.1 coordinate 338,232, forward strand.
CCATGTGTTCGGCGGCCCCCTGGCGCAACTGGCACAGTTTGGCGTGGCCGTTCACGACACCCCGACCACGCTGTTGCCGCAGGTGCAGAAGCTGATCGGCGAACTCGATTCGGGTGGCGGCGTACTGGTTCTGACCGACATGTATGGTGCCACGCCCAGCAATCTGGCCTGCCGCCTAGTCGAACCCGCCCGGGTGGAATGCGTCGCCGGGATCAACCTGCCGATGCTGGTGCGGGCGCTTACTTATCGCAACGAGTCGCTGGAAACGGTCGCGCAAAAGGCGCTGTCCGGCGGTCGCGAAGGCGTTGTTCACGTTACCCAGGAAGCCTGTGATGTTACAACAAGACATTGAAATAATTAACAAGCTCGGCCTACACGCACGCGCTTCCGCCAAACTCACCCAGTTGGCTGGACAATTCAAGAGCGAGATCTGGATCACGCGCAACGAGCGCCGGGTCAATGCCAAGAGCATCATGGGCGTAATGATGCTGGCGGCAAGCAAGGGCAGCGCCATCCGCCTGGAAATCGAGGGGACGGACGAAACCGAAGCAATGCAGGCATTGGTTGCCCTGATCGCAGATCGTTTCGGCGAGGGTGAATAATCAGGATGAACCGCACCAGGGAGCTATCATGAGTTTTGCCATGCACGGAGTCGGCGTATCCGGCGGCATCGCGATCGGCTATGCCCACCTGATCTCCCATGCGGTACTGGAAGTACCCCTCTTCATCCTGCCCGCCGCACAAATTCCCGACGAGATTGCCCGCTTCAAGGCCGCGATCGAAACCACGCGCCTTGAGATGGAATCATTGCGCGCGAACATCCCAGCCGGCTCGCCGGCGGAGTTCGGTGCGTTTCTTGACCTGCATCTGATGATCCTGGGCGACAGCATGCTGTCCAGGGAAACCGTCAATCTGATCCAGAGCAAACGCTTCAACGCCGAATGGGCATTAAAACAGCAAATGGAAGCATTGCTGACCCAGTTCGACCAGATCGAGGACGACTACCTGCGCGAGCGCAAGGCCGACGTGGTGCAGGTGGTGGAGCGCGTGCTCAAGACGCTGCTGGGCCATCCCGGCCCGGTCAGCCAGCCGGCCAGCCCAGATCTGAGCCGGATTCTGGTGGCGCACGACCTGAGCCCGGCGGACATGATGCTGTTCAAGCAACAGCGTTTCGCCGCATTCATCACCGATGTCGGCGGCACCACGTCGCATACCGCGATTCTGGCCCGCAGCCTGAACATCCCGTCGATTGTCGCGCTCCACCATGCCCGCCAGTTGATCCGCGAAAGCGAATTGCTGATCGTCGACGGACAGCAGGGCGTGGTGATCGTCAACCCGGACAAGCAGATTCTGGCCGAATACAAGCTGCGCCAGGGCCAGTGGGAAATCGAAAGGCAGAAGCTCAAGCGCCTCAAGTCCACGGTCGCCACCACGCTCGACGGCACGGTGGTGGAACTGCACGCCAACATCGAATTGCCGCAGGATATCCCGCAGGTCAAGGAATCCGGCGCTACCGGCATCGGCCTGTTCCGCAGCGAATTCCTGTTCCTCAACCGCGACGATCTGCCCGACGAAGAGGAGCAGTTTGCCGCCTACCGCAAGGTAGCGCAGGACATGAAGGGCTTGCCGGTGACCATCCGCACCCTGGATCTGGGCGCGGACAAGCAGCTCCGCTTCGCCGACCGCAGCGGCGACAATCCGGCCCTGGGACTGCGCGCCATTCGCCTGTGCCTGGCCGAGCCGCAGATGTTCCATACCCAGTTGCGCGCCATCCTGCGCGCCTCCCACTATGGCAACATCCAGATCCTGATCCCGATGCTGTCCTCGCTGAGCGAACTGCGCCAGACCCTGCATCTGATCGTGCATGCCAAACAGGAACTGGCCTTGGCGGAAATTCCGTTCGCCGCCAACATCCCGATCGGCGGCATGATCGAGGTGCCCGCCGCCGCGCTGTCGGTGCCGGCGTTTGCCAAACACCTCGACTTCCTGTCGATCGGCACCAACGACCTGATCCAGTACACCCTGGCGATCGACCGCACCGACGACACCGTGGCGCACCTTTACGACCCGCTCCATCCGGCTGTGCTGCAACTTGTCGCCATGTCGATCGCCGCCGCCAACAAGGCCGGCATCCCGGTGTCGGTGTGCGGCGAAATGGCCGGCGACGCCAGCCTCACCCGGCTGCTGCTCGGCTTCGGGCTGCGCGAATTTTCCATGCATCCGGCTCACGTGTTGCGGGTCAAGCAGCAGATACTCAAGTCCGATCTGCCCCACGTCACCCGCCTGGCGCAAAAAATGCTGAAAACCCACGAGCCGGAGAAGCTGCACCAGTTGCTGGCGCGCCTGAATGCCTGATGCCACCCATAACGCGATAAGTTAATCCATGCACCTGCAACCCGATTCTGTCGGCGTCGTGACGCCGCAAACCCTGCACTTCGACACGCCGATCACGCTGAAAAGCGGTGCCGTGCTGGATGCTTACGACCTGGTTTATGAAACCTACGGCACGCTCAACGCGGACAAATCCAACGCCATCCTGATTTGCCATGCCCTCTCCGGCAACCATCATGTGGCCGGCTTCCATTCCGCCGAGGAAAAACGGCCCGGCTGGTGGGACAACATGATCGGCCCCGGTAAGCCGGTCGATACCACACGCTTCTTTGTCATCGGCCTCAACAATCTGGGGGGCTGTCACGGCTCGACCGGCCCTTCCAGCATCGACCCGAAAACCGGCAAGCCCTACGGCGCGGCATTTCCCATCGTGACAGTGGAAGATTGGGTGGAGACTCAGGTGCGGCTGGCCGATCGGCTCGGCATCGCAACCTTTGCTGCGGTAATCGGCGGCAGCCTGGGCGGCATGCAGGCGCTCTCCTGGAGCATCCTGCATCCGCAGCGCATGCGCCATGCGCTGGTGATCGCCTCGGCACCGGGACTGACCGCGCAAAATATCGGCTTCAACGATGTGGCGCGCCAGGCGATCCTGACCGACCCCGATTTCCATGGCGGCGACTTCTACGCCCATGGCGTGGTGCCCCGGCGCGGCTTGCGCCTGGCACGCATGCTCGGCCATATCACCTATCTGTCGGACGACGTGATGGGCGAGAAATTCGGTCGCATCCTGAAGAACGACGTGTTCCAGTTCGGCTACGGCGTCGAGTTCGAAGTCGAATCCTACCTGCGCTACCAGGGCGACAAGTTCGCCGATAGCTTCGATGCCAACACCTATTTGCTGATGACCAAGGCGCTCGATTATTTCGACCCGACCCACCATCACCGCATTTCGCTGAGCGAGGCGCTGAAACCGGCCCAAGCCGAATTCCTGGTGGTTTCCTTCACCAGCGACTGGCGTTTTGCGCCAAGCCGCTCGCGCGAAATCGTCAAGGCGCTGCTGGATAACGACCGCAACGTGAGCTACGCGGAAATCACCGCAGCGCACGGCCACGATACCTTCCTCATGCCCGACCCGCATTACCTCAGCCTGGTGCGGGCCTACCTGAACAACGCTGCCAAGGGGATGGGATTATGAGTCCGTCGATCAATACTCGCGCCGATTTCGCGGCTATCGCCCGCTGGGTGAAAGCGGATGCGAATGTACTCGATCTCGGCTGCGGCGATGGCAGCCTGCTGAAATATCTGAAGGAAACCCGCAACGCGCATGGCTACGGTATCGAAATCGCCGACGCCAACATTATTGCCTGCGTCGAAAAGGGCGTAAACGTGATCCAGATGAACCTGGAAGCGGGGCTGTCCGGTTTCGAGCCGCAGTCGTTCGACCTGGTGATCCTGTCGCAGACGCTGCAGGCGATGCACAACATCGAACTGGTGGTGAAGGAAATCCTGCGCGTCGGCAGGCAGGGCATCGTCACCATCCCCAATTTCGGCTACTGGCGGCGGCGCATCCAGATCATCCGCGGGCGGATGCCGGTATCGAAGGATTTGCCCTACCAGTGGTACGACACGCCCAACATCCACCTGTGCACCTTTACCGATTTCGAGACGTTCTGTCGCGACCACGGTGTGCGCATTCTCGAACGCCATGTGATGTGCGGCGAGAGCGCCGTTTCGGTGTTGCCCAACCTGTTCGGCAGTCTGGCGGTTTACCGCTTCGAAAAGATGTAACCCGAATCCTTAGAAATACCCTAAATTCCCGCCCGCTCGGTACAGGCCAAGCACGCCAAAGCCCGCCACCAGCAAACCGGCGGCGAGACGCACCCCCCTGTGCTGCATGAAGTTCTTCAACTGCCGGGCGAAATAGCCCATCGCCAACAGGTTGGGCAAGGTGCCCAGGCCGAATGCCAGCATCATCATGCCGCCGTCCGCGGCATTGCCGCTGGCCATGGCCGACACCAACATGCTGTAGACCAGCCCGCACGGCACCCAGCCCCACAACGCACCGAGGCCGAACGCCTGGCCCACGCTTTTCACCGGCAGCAGATGTTTGGAATAAGGCTGCAGGCGCTGCCAGATCGCGCTGCCGAGACGTTCGATCTGGATCACGACATGGGACATGCCGGCCAGATACAGGCCCAAGGCGATCAGCATCAGGTTGGCCAGCAGGTACAGCACCAGCTTGATCGGCAGCATGTTGCTCAGCATCATGCTGCTTGCCCCGGCTGCGCCGACCAGCGCGCCCGCCGCGCAATAGCTGGCCAGCCGACCGAGATTGTAGGCGAGATGAAAACGCCACTGCGGCACGTTGGCGGGCATTTGCAGACTCAGTGCGCCGACGATGCCGCCGCACATGCCGACACAGTGCGTGCCGCCGAGCAGGCCGACCAGCAGCGCCGAGATCAGGCCGACTTCAGGCATGGATTGGAGCGATATAAAAAATCATGGTCGCGCATTTTGACACAGCCGCCCCCATCCTACCAAGCGCGTGACTTGCTATTTCTATGCCAAATTTTAAGGTAAGGTAACGCCTCCAGAACAATTAGCGCCCTTCATGTCCGACAAACCCCAAAATCTCTGGCAGTCGATTTTTACCCGCAAAATGCTGATCTGCATTTTTACCGGTTTCAGCTCCGGCCTGCCGCTGTATTTCCTGATCGGCCTGGTGCCTGCCTGGCTGCGCTCCGAACAAGTCGACCTCAAGGTGATCGGCCTGTTCGCGCTGATCCAGTTGCCCTATATCTGGAAATTCCTCTGGTCGCCGTTGCTCGATCACTTCACCTGGCCGGCGATGGGCCGGCGGCGCGGCTGGCTGCTGCTGACCCAGCTCGCGCTGCTGGTATCGATCCCATTGTTCGGCTGGTACGAGCCCAAAATGGATCTCTGGAGCATCGCCTACCTCGCGCTGGCGGTCGCCTTCTTTTCCGCCACGCAGGATGTGGTGATCGACGCCTTCCGCCGCGAGATACTGCTCGACGTGGAACTGGGGCTGGGCAACGCGATTCACGTCAACGCCTACCGCCTTGCCGGCCTGGTGCCGGGCTCGCTGTCGCTGATCCTGGCCGACCACTTGCCGTGGAGCAGCGTGTTCCTGATCACCGCGCTGTTCATGCTGCCCGGCCTCGTCATGACGCTGATGGTGAGCGAACCCGACCTCGTCAAATTCGGCCCGCGCACCTTGCGGGCGGCAGTGGTGGAGCCGTTCCGCGAGTTCATCGACCGCCGAGGCTGGCGCTCCGCGCTGTGGATTCTCGGCTTCATCTTTCTCTACAAACTCGGCGACAGCATGGCCACCGCCCTGGCCACACCGTTCTATCTCGACATGGGCTTCACCAAGACCGACATCGGCCTGATCGCCAAGCACGCCGGCCTGTGGCCCAGCGTCATCGGCGGACTGCTGGGCGGCATCTGGATGATGCGGCTGGGCATCAATCGCGCGCTGTGGCTGTTCGGCGTGGTGCAGGTGGTGTCGATTTTGGGCTTCGCCGCGCTGGCGATGATCGGCCACGACAAGGTGGTGCTCGCGCTGGTGATCAGCTTCGAAGCGCTGGGCGTGGGCCTCGGCACGGCGGCCTTCGTCGCCTTCATCGCCCGCACCACCAACCCGCTTTATACCGCCACCCAGTTCGCCCTGTTCACCAGTCTGGCGGCGGTGCCACGCGCCTTCATCAACGCCTCCACCGGCTTTCTGGTCGAGCAACTGGGCTGGGTTTCCTTCTTCCTGCTGTGCACCGCGCTGGCGCTGCCGGGGATGGCGCTGCTGCTCAAGGTGGCGCCGTGGAAGGATGGCGAGGATCGGTATTTGTAATGCCGGAATAAATGTCGAAAGTATATTGTCGACTCAATTCGTTTAAGAGTAAAATTCGTACATATTAAGGTTATCCTCCAGCCATTATTCGGATTGGAGAGTCCCTGAAAAAGGCTACTCCGACCGAAAGGCGGAGACGCAAAATCCCGATCTAACAGACGCTGCCTTTCTTACGACGGCGGGATTGCCAGGAAATTAAACAAGGAACGGAATACCCGGCTCCTAAACTGGCGATTCATATGATCGAAAAAAGCATATCCGGCAATAGCGCTGCACCTGTCTGCCTGCCAGCCACCTCATTACATTTTCATCCAGATGAAATCAAGCGTGCCACCTTGGTCGGCACATGGCTTTCCTGCGCCTTTGATGCGTTCGGAAAATGGCTTTCAATACCGGGAATAATTAACTTTGGAGCGTGCAGATGAAGTACAAGGTTGCGCCGAACGGCAAAGAAAAGGTGATGCGCGAGAACGACTTCATCGTCAGCAAAACCGATACCAAGGGCATCGTCACCTACGGAAACCGGATATTCATCGAGTTTTCCGGCTACGACGAAAACGAGTTGATCGGCACCCAGCACAACATCATCCGCCACCCGGACATGCCGCGTGCAGTATTCAAGCTGCTGTGGGACACCATCGCCCAGGGCAAAGAAATTTCCGCCTACGTCAAGAACATGGCCAAGGACGGCAGTTTCTACTGGGTGTTTGCCAACGTCACGCCGGATTTCGACGAACGCGGCAATATCACCGGCTACTTTTCGGTGCGGCGCAAGCCAAAACCCGAAGCCGTCAAGGTCGTCAGCGGCCTCTACCAGGCCATGCTGGAAGCCGAACAAAGAGCCGGCGCACGCGACGCCATCGCCGCCTCCACCAAAATTCTGGTCAATCTTCTTGCCGAAAAGAGTATCAGCTATGACGAGCTTATTTTCAGTCTTTAATCGCCTCCCCATCCGGCAGAGCATTCAAGTCGGCAACACGGCATATGCCGGACTGATCATTGTCGTTGCCGGCAGCGGCATGCTGCAAGGCGGCTTCAACCCGTTTCTGGCGACCCTGTTGGCCTTGGGTGTCGCCTACACATTTTTCATCCAGAACCGCTTTCGGGAATTCATCGCTCCCATCGGGCAAATCTCCGAAGTGCTCAATGCGGCCATCGGCGGCAATTTCGGCAAGCGCATCGTGCTATTGAAGCGCAAGGACGAAATCCAGCAGATTGCCTGGGCGCTCAATGAAACGCTCGACCAGCTCGAAGCCTATTTTCGCGAAGTACAGACCTCGGCGGCGTGCATCAGCGCAGGGAAATACTACCGCAGGCCGATGCCGGTCGGCCTGCACGGCTCCATTCGCAAATCGCTGGAAGGGGTGGGCGAATCCTTCGACGGCGTGATCGAAAATTCCCGCAATGCCTTGAAGAACGAATTGCTGTCGAGCCTGAGCCGGCTCAGCTCCAGCCAACTGCTGAAAAATCTCAAGCTCAACGAAGAAGACCTGGCTTCGATGAGCAACAAGATGGAAGACGTGACGGCGATTTCGCGCGAGACGGTGCGCGAGGCCGAGGAAAGCAAGCAGTCGATCCAGCAGATCGTCACTTCGCTCAACCATAGCGTGGAGCTGATCGGACGAACCAACGACGAGATAGGCCATCTCAACGTGCGCAGCACGGAAATCGCCCAGATCGTGACGATCATTACCGCAATTGCCGACCAGACCAACCTGCTGGCGCTCAATGCCGCGATTGAAGCGGCGCGCGCCGGCGAGCAGGGCCGCGGGTTCGCAGTAGTGGCGGATGAAGTACGCAAGCTGGCGGAAAAAACCAAGAACGCCACCGACGAAATCAGGTCGGTGATTCAACTGTTCCAGCAGGAGTTGAGCGACATATCGGGCAATTCGGTTCAAGTAAAAGAAGCCATCGACACCTCCAAGCAGACCTTCATGTCATTCGAGGGGCAGTTCGGCAAGCTGGCGAATTCCGCCAAAACGACCCAGGACAGAATCAGTTACGCACAGGGCATCACCTTCGCCTCGCTGATCAAGGTCGAACACCTGCTCTACAAGCAGAATGCCTACATGGTGGTGACCGGCGGCGCGCATTCGCAAGAAGCCGAGGTCGTGAAGGTCGATCATCACCATTGCAATCTGGGGCTGTGGTACGACAGCGGCCACGGCAAGGATCTGTTCAGCCATGTACCGTCCTACGGCAGCATGGAGGAGCCGCATCGCCGCCTGCACACGAAAATCCACGAGGCCATGCAGCATCTGGCGGAAGATTGGACGCGCAACCGCGATGTCCAGAAAAAAATCATCGATGCCTTCACCGAATCCGAGCAGGCCAGCGACCAGGTGCTGGCCGCAATCGACCGCATCGTGACGGAAAAATTCAACTGAAGCGCAAAGCAGACTTCGGAGCAACGAACATGGAAAAATTCAACAATCTCAGCATCAAGGCCCGGCTGGCCTTGATCATGGGCTTCATGTCCTTAATGATTCTGGTGGGCGGCGGCATCGGCCTGGCCGGCATCATCATGGCCAACAAATCGCTGGAATCCAATTACAGGGATCGACTGGAGCCCACCAAGATGATCGGTCGCATCATGCTGCTGATGAACGAAAACCGCACCCAGGTCGCGCTGGCTTTGCAGCATAGCCCGGACAGCCAGTTTCACAAGATGCACGATCATCCGCTCGCGATGCACACCGACAACATCGCCAAGAACAGGGATGAAATCACCGCCGCTGTCGATGCCTATATGCAGCATGAGTTGACTCCCACAGAACGGGTGCTGGCGGGCAAGTTCGCCGAAGCGCGCACCCAGTACGTCAAAGACGGCCTGGCCGTCGCGCGCGAGGCCTTGCTTGCCGGGGATTTCGTCAAGGCCAATGAAACTCTGCTGAAAAAAATCAACCCGCATTACAAAACCGCCAATGCCGCTGCGGACGAGCTTCTCCATCAAATCCTGAACGACGCCAAGGCCGATTACGATACCGCCATCACGCGATACACCTTGATCCGCGATGTCGCCATCGGCGGGACGTTGCTGGGTATCGTCATCGCCATTTTCATGGGCATCTTCCTCGTTCGTTCGATTGCCCACCCCCTTAAAACGGTGATCCACCATTTCGAGGAAATCACCAAAGGCAATCTCTCATCCACGATCGACGCCTGCCGCAAAGACGAAATCGGTCAAGTGCTCAAAGCCCTGATGGCGATGCAGGACAAGCTCAACAGCATCCTGCGGGAAGTCGAGGACTGCGGTCGTTACATGGGGCAATCGGCATTCCAGGTCGCGACGATTTCAAACGAAATTTCCGAGGTCAGCAAGCAGCAGGAAAGCCGCTCCGGGGAAGTATCCGGCGCCATGCAGCAGATGCACCAGATTTCCTCCGATGTGCAGACGCAAGCCATCGAAGCGGCGGAGCGCTCGCGTCAAGTCGAGGTGCTGGCGCGGGAAGGCATCGAGAACGTGCGGCAGAACATCGGCTCCATGGAAGAAACTACCCAGCAGGTCAACCAGGCATCCAATGAAATTCAGGAACTGGAGCAATCCGCCCAGCAGATCCACAACATCGTCAACACCATCAAGGAAATTGCCGGACAGACCAACCTGCTGGCCCTCAACGCGGCGATTGAGGCCGCGCGCGCCGGCGAGCAGGGCCGCGGTTTCGCCGTGGTGGCCGACGAGGTAAGAAAGCTCGCCGAGCGCACCACCAACTCGGCCACCGAAGTCAGCGACATCATCGGCCACCTCTCCGGCAAGGTGCAGCAGGTGGCGGCGACCATGGACGTGGTGGTGCAGAAAGTGAACGTCACGCAGGAAGAAGCCGGCAAAACCGCCCACACCATTGAGGGAATGGCCAGCAACGCGGTTGAAACCGCGCAATCCAACCAGGGAATCTCCAGCGCGAGCCACCAGCAACTGGATCAGTTCGGCTTGCTCCAGTCGACAATGGAAACCCTGTTCTCAATCTTGAAGGAAAGTGGCGCCAAAGTTGAAACCACGGCAGCCATCGGCGACGATTTACGCATGGTGACAGGCCGGCTGAACAACATCATGTCCGGCTTCACGTTCAACAGCGGGATCGTTATCGAAGCCGCCCAAAACGAACATCGACGCGCGCCCAGGGCGCAAAACAGCCTGCTGGTGAAAATAGCCCAAGGCGGCGATATGGTAGAAGCCGTAAGCAGCGACTTTTCGATGACCGGCCTGCGCCTGAGACTTCCCCATCCGTTGAACGAGCGCGCGCAAATCGATCTTTCCCTGTACCTGCCCGACGACAACCTGGACAAGTATGAACACCAGAATCCTTTGCTTCTCAAGGGACGCATCTCCTGGCAACGAAAGCAAGGCAACAATCACCTGTGTGGCGTGGAATTCGTCAACGTGGACGACAGCAGACGCGGCATGCTTAAAAAATGCTTTGAATTTTTCCACAAGAATGCGGAGTTTTAGAATAACGCTGCGCTCAAGGTGAGCGCCATGAAAGAATGGCGAGGATAAGCACATTTGAGGGTTACGCGCCCTCGGCTTATTCGGCCAGCTAGTGCTTTATGCGACTTTCAGCATGAAATCCACGTGCACCGCGTCAAACTGAAAAGCGATCTTGCCATCGGCTTTCTTATCCAGGATGCCGGTATTAAGCAACGCAGTCACGTCGCCATGCACCGCCTTTACATCGCGCCCCACACGCCGCGCCGCCTCGCGGATCGTCATCGGCCCCGCCCCGGCCATGGTGCGCAGCAATTCCCAGCGCTTGGCGGTCAACACTTTGAACAAAAGCTCCGGCGACTCAAAAGCCAGACGCGGTGAAGACGCTTCGCCGGTCTCCATCGCCAGCGCCACATCAGATAGCGTATCAGCCAGCGAGCGCACCTCAAGTGTGACTATGTTCATCTTGCCACCTCCTCACATCGTTCATGAAATCAGCCACTAGCTGGCGCGGACTGAAAAACTCATAGCGCATTTCATCATTGCCGAAATGCTTATGATCGCCCTTGTCCACTTCATTATCATAGCGCAGCATACACACGCCTTTGACCACAAACGCCAGCCGATATTTGAAAGCATGTGAACAACCAGACACCGGTTGCGGCACCTGCCAGACCACGATATCGGCAAATGAATCACTGCTCAGGATAACGCGGCGACGGATCAGCTCATGCGCATTCATGTTGGAGAGAATAACAACACAGAATTTTGTTGTCAATTACTCCAACGGGCAGGGGTTTGGTGCGCTTCGCGTGGGTAATTTAGGTTTTGGGTTTGGTAGGGTGCGCCATGCGCACCGAGTTTTAGGTGCCGGGGGCAGCCCGGCGGCTGGTTACTTTCTTTGAACGGCCAAAGAAAGTTAACCAAAGAAATCCGCCCCCATCCACCGCCTTTCGCTTCGCTACAGGTACCCTGCGTTGCTCGCCAAGCCGGGCTGCTGCGGAACTCGGCCTTTGGCCTCAAACAGTCCTCGCAGAAATCTCCCGGCTTGTCTGCGCTACTCGGCGGCGGCTCAAGGGGTATTCAAACCAGGCACCCCATCCCCATCCTAGCCTTCCCCTTGAAGGGGAAGGAACTGTAACTCCCTCTCCCCAGCGGGGAGAGGGCTGGGGAGAGGGGCAGCAGTGGCGAGACCTCGCCCACAAAACCGCTTTACCGCTTCTAATCCCCCTCTGCACCGCCTCGATTTTCCGCAAAGATCGGGAGCCGTCGGCTGCGGCTGTCTGAGCGCGTAGCGCGAGTTTCCGTAGCCGCCCGATCTTTGCGGAAAATCGAGGGAAGCCCGTAGGGCCGGTGCGGGTGGGTGTCTTTTTGTTTGGTTACTTCTATTTTGGACAAGCAAAATAAAGTAACCTGCTGCCGGGCAGCCCCCGGCATCTAAACATCTGCGCGAAGCGCACACAAAGCCACAGAGATCTCAATCATTTTGCATATTAAGCAATTAACATGGCATTATAAATATTCTTAATATTCTAAGAACTCCGAACGTATGCCTCCTAAACAACTGTTAAGCCGCTCTTAATGGAAATCAACATCACCTTCTCATGTCAGTGTGGGGCCTTTATTGACGAGGCCGTTTATTGCGACGGTCCCAACGTGTTAGCCAAAAGCAATGCAGCAAGCCTTCGGGAGTATTGGAAGACGTTGATCTGTGACGGCTGTGGCAAAGACTATGACACACATATTCTATGCACACTGTCCGATACCAATGTCCGAATTCCGAACGTTGTCGACCTAAACTTCGATGTGCATGACCTTTTCGAGGAAGAGGACGTCGCCGCAGAGATTGAGAGTACGCATCAACTGGACGTCTATCGCAAGGTCTCGACTGATGTAGTCTCGCTGCTTCGACATCCATACCCCCAAGAAGTCCAGGCAACGCTGAACAACATGCTTTTTGCACAGGTGGTTACCGCTGTTGAGGCCTATCTTTCAAGCAGTTTCATCTCGACCGTAATGAACGACGATGCGCTAATCCGGCGCCTTATCGAAACTGATCCAGAACTGGCGAAGCGACAGTTCTCCCTGAAGGAAATATTCACTCAATGGGAAGGTCTGAAACTCCTCGTCGCACGCTACCTCAAAGATCTCATTTTTCACGATCTCAAAAAGATTAAACCAATGTACCTGTCGGTTCTTGACATTGACTTCGGCGATGTTGCATGGCTCTTCCAAGCCATCCTCATCCGACACGATTGCGTTCATCGCAACGGTTTTGACAAAGACGGGAATCAACAGGAAATTAAAAGTGAGACCATCATAGAGCTTGTGAAGCAATGTACTCACCTTGTTGCCGATACCGAAAATCAGCTCATTGCTCGCCAAGAAACTTAACAGAATCGCTCATATCGAACGCTGAATGTCCCTGTGACCCGAATCACGCCATTCAGTGCCGACTACAAATTCCACTCATAATCCACCGTCAACGGTGCATGATCACTAAACCTCTGCTCCCGGTAGACGACCGCCTCCTTAGCCTTCGCCGCCACCCCCGGCGTAGCAATCTGATAATCCAACCGCCATCCCACATTCTTGGCCCAAGCCTGCCCCCGATTCGACCACCAGGTATAGGCTTCGCCGGTGGCTTCGGGATGTAGCTGACGATACACATCCACCCAGCCGATCTCGTCGAACACTTTGGTCAGCCAGGTACGTTCCTCGGGCAGGAAGCCGGAATTTTTCTGGTTGGATTTCCAGTTCTTGAGATCGATTTCCTTGTGAGCGATATTCCAGTCGCCGCACAGCACCACTTCCCGCCCCTGGCTTTTCAGCTCTGCCATGTGGGGGGCGAAATAATCCATGAAGCGGAATTTGGCGGCTTGCCGTTCTTCGCCGCTGGAGCCGGAGGGCAGGTACAGCGAGATCACGCTGAGCTGGCCGAAATCGGCTTGCAGATAGCGGCCTTCGGCGTCGATTTCGGCGATGCCCATGCCTTCGACAATGCGGTCGGGCTGTTTGCGGCTATAGATGCCGACGCCGCTGTAGCCTTTCTTTTCAGCGGGATGAAAATAGCCATGAAAGCCGGGCGGATTGCGCATTTCCGGCGTCAGATCGGGCAACTGCGCCTTGAGCTCCTGCAGACAGACGATATCGGCCTGCTGCTGCGGCAGCCATTCGAGCATGCCTTTGCTGGTGGCGGAGCGGATTCCGTTGAGGTTCAGGGTTATAATGCGCAATCTATTTCTCCAATGAATTAAGGCAGAACCATGCAGGATTTTCGTCAGGATTTCATCCGCTTCGCGATCGAGCGCAAGGTGTTGTGCTTCGGCGAGTTCAAGACCAAGGCGGGGCGGCTCTCTCCGTATTTTTTCAACACCGGCCTGTTCAACGACGGCGAATCGCTGGGGCAACTGGCGCAATTTTACGCCAAAGCCATTCTTTCCGCGCCGTTCCCGTTCGACATGCTGTTCGGCCCGGCCTACAAGGGAATCCCCCTGGTTGCGGCGATTGCGGTGGCGCTCGCCGGGCACGGGCGCAACCTGCCGTTTGCGTTCAACCGCAAAGAGGCCAAGGATCACGGCGAGGGCGGCGCGATTGTCGGCGCCAAACTTACCGGCGGGGTGCTGATCGTCGATGACGTGATCTCGGCAGGCACTTCGGTGCGCGAATCGGTGACGCTAATCAAGGAAAACGGGGCGACGCCCTGCGGCGTGATGATCGCGCTCGACCGGCAGGAGCGCGGCACGGGGGAACTGTCCGCCACCCAGGAGGTTACGCAGGGTTACGGCATCCCGGTGGTGAGCATCGCGACGCTCGACGACATGATCGGCTATTTGCAACATCAGCCGGAGATGGCGCAAAATCTGCACGCTGTTTTAGAATACCGGAACCGCTACGGCGTTTCAGCCGTTTAACCAGGAGAATTTCCATGCGCTACGCCCTTTCCCTGCTGATCCTGATGCTGCTGAGCTTCCCCGCTGCGGCGAAGATGTACAAATGGGTGGACGAGAACGGCAAGACCCATTTCGGCGACACCATCCCGCCCCAATATGCCAAGCAGGGCAATGTCGAGCTCAACAAAACGGGCATGGTGGTCAAGCAGACCGATGCCGCCCTGACGCCGGAACAGCGCAAGGCGAAAGAGGAACAGGAAGCGCAGAAAAAAGAAGACGAGCGCAAAAAAGAGGAATCGAAACGCCGCGATAGCGCATTGCTCAACACCTACACCACCGACAAGGAAATCGACCTGGTGCGCGACCGCAACCTGCAGCAAGGCACCTTGCAGATTCAGGGTATGGAGCTGCGCATGAAACAGATCCAGCCGCGCCTGAATGAATCCCGCAAAAAAGCCGAAGCATTCAAGGGGAGCAACAAGCCGGTGCCGGTCTACTTGCAGCAGGAAGTCCAGGAAACCGAAAAGGAAATGCAGCATTTGCAGGAGATGGTCAAGCAGCGGCGGCTGGAGATGGAGGCCGTTCGCGCCCGGTTCGAGGATGACAAGAAACGTTTCCGCGAACTGCGCCAGACCGAGGACAGCGCGAAGAAATAACCAGCGACGTTGATCTGGGTCAACTTATTAACGCTTGACAAATACCATGGACAAATTAAGATGGCCGCATCTGTGAATGACAGGTAAATTCTGCGGCGCCAGGCAAAGCAGCAAGCTTGGCAACCCTGAATTTAAGCAGCGCCATGCAGCAACCTGAAAAGGCATACCCGACCGAAAGGCGGGGACGCAAAGACCCGATCTAAGGAGCGTTGGCTCTATGACCGAGGGATTGCCAGGCAAAAGGGGAGGTGAGCGATTAAGTCGCCCGCTTTTTTAGCCTAGAATCCGTCAACGACATAGAAAAATGCTATCGATCCCGTGCCATTTTCAGCCGCCTGAAGCCGTTCGCAGCACCTTCACCCCCCCCCAAGCAGCAGCCCCTTGTAATCCCCCTATTCCGCGCAGCGGGAACGCTTTCTCGCTGCCACACCGCAATCGATATCCGCACAAAATGTCCGCCCACCCGGCCAGGGATGGTGCGCCATGGATCGGCAAACCCACGCCTGACGGGTACCGACAAAGTTTACCCTACGCTTTTCAACGCCCCGTTCTAGCACAATAAAAAAGATGGAGTCGCCATGAAAATAAATCTTCCCGTCACGCAAATCGAAAAGCCTTTCCCCAAGGGGCGGCTGATCGTTTCCAAAACCGATCTCAAGGGTATCACCACCTACGCCAACGATCTCTTCATCGAACTCAGCGGCTTCAGCCGGGAAGAGCTGATTGGCAAAAACCATAATATCGTGCGCCACCCGGACATGCCGCCGCAGGCTTTTGCCTGGTTGTGGGACACGATCAAAAAGGGGCAACCCTGGCGCGGCACCGTCAAGAACCGCTGCAAAAACGGCGACCATTACTGGGTAGATGCCTTTGTCGTGCCTGTCCGCAAAAACAATGAAATCGTCGGCTATATGTCGGTGCGCACCGAACCTTCGCGCGAACAGATCAGCGGCGCCGATGCGCTGTACAAGCAGCTCAACCAGACCAAGGCGCCGATCCCGGCTGCCGGATTCCTGAAAAACCTGTCCATCCACGCCCGCCTGGCGATGATCATGGCATTCATGGCCCTGCTGATGCTGGGCAGCGGCGGCGTCGGACTTTACGGCAACGTCACCGCCAACAAGACGCTGGAAGCCACTTACAGCGACCGGCTGGAGCCTTCCAACATGATCAACCGCATCATGCTGCTGATGAACGAAAATCGCAGCCAGGTGATGCTGGCGTTGCAGCATAATCCGGACAATGCGCTGTCGAAGATGCACGACCATCCGACCACCCGTCATGCCGATGCGATCATCAAGAACAAGGACGAGATCACGGCAATCGTGGAGGAATACAACCGGCGCAACCTGACCCCTGCGGAACGGACGCTGGCCGAGCGCTATGCCGCCGACCGCAAGGCCTATGTCACCGAGGGGCTAATGGCCGCCCGCGAAGCGATTCTCGCCAGCGACTTCGGCAAGGCCAACGAAATCCTGCTCAAGCAGATCAATCCGCTGTACCAGACCGCCGCCGCGTCCGCCGATGCCCTGCTGAAACAGACCCAGGCCGACGCCAAGGCAGACTATGAAAATGCGGTGGCGCGGTATGAGCTGATCCGCAATCTGGCGGTCGGCGGCACGATCGTCGGCTTGCTGCTGGCCGCCATCGCCGCCATGCTGCTGGTTCGCGCCATCGTCCACCCGCTGCGGCAGGCCAATAAATTCTTCGACAGCATCGCCCAGGGCGACCTGCGCAACCAGATCGACATCAGCAGCCATAACGAAATCGGACAATTGCTGTGCGCCATGGCGTCCATGCAGGTTCATCTCAAGGTAATGCTGGACGAAATCGCGGTGGCATCCACGGCGATCGAGGAACGCAGCAGCGATCTCCATGGTCAGATGCTGGAGGTGGCGGAACATTCCGAGCACCAGCACGACCGCGTCCGGGAAGTGGCTTCGGCAGTGGAAGAAGTCAGCCAGTCGGTGACGGAAGTGGCGGAAAGCGCCAAAGAAGCCGCCGCTGCCGCAGTAACCAGCCAGGAGGTGGTAGAGCGCAGCAACGGGCAGATGGGCAAGAGCATGGAAGCCAGCAGTCGCGTGGTCGACAGCGTTCGCGCCTCCAGCACCACAGTGCTGGAACTGTTTCAGTCGATCAGCAAGATCGGCGATATCACTCGCGTAATCAAGGAAATCGCCGACCAGACCAACCTGCTTGCCCTCAACGCCGCCATCGAGGCCGCCCGCGCCGGCGAACAAGGCCGCGGCTTCGCCGTGGTCGCCGACGAGGTACGCAAACTCGCCGAGCGCACTGCGGCCAGCACCGACGATATCACCGTGACCGTGACCGAGATCCAGTCTGCCACCCAGCAGGCCGTTTTCTCCATGGATCGTTCGGTTCAGGAAGTGGATCAATCCATCGGCCTGATGAAAGACAGTGCCTCCAGCCTTGGAGAAATCTCCCAGGCCTCGGAACACGTCACCGACATGTCCCAGCACATCGCCAGCGCGTCCCAGCAGCAGTCGGCGGCGAGCGAAGAGGTATCCCGGAACATTGAGCAGATATCCGAGCTGATCGAAAGCAATACCGCCGCCGCCCAGCAAGCCTGGAAAGCCACGGAGGAACTAGCCAAAACCGCCGAGGAACTGCGGACCCTGGTGAAATTCTTCGAAGTAGTGAACTGACATGCCGCCCCTAAGGCCGCGTAGGGCTTAACCGCCGCACAATATTAAAATAGCATTAATTAAGGATAAGCAAATGTTCGGCACAAGACATAAAAACGAAGCTCGCAGACTAGACGAGCAACTCCAGAATATCACCCAGGAAAACCAGAACCTGCGCACCGAACTGGAAGGCGAACGACGGCAAAAACTTGCCCTGGACGCCCAGGTCGCCGAAATGCAGACCGAACTGGACAAATGCGCCCGCATTTACCAAACCATGCAGGCATTCGGCAATTCATTTCTGGAAATCCAGAAATCGCAGCTCATGATCGCCGGCAGTATGAAGGAAGAAAAGATCCACGCGATAGAAGCGGCCAGCGTGTCTGCAGCCAACCGCAGTGCGATGGAAAAGATCTCCGGCAACCTGCAAACCATGTCGACGGACACCCAGACCACCGCAAAAAATGTCGAAGCCTTGAGCGAGCGCGCCAGCCAGATCGGCGGCATCGTCAAGCTGATCAAGGAGATTGCCGACCAGACCAACCTGCTCGCCCTCAACGCCGCCATCGAGGCGGCACGAGCCGGAGAGCAGGGAAGAGGTTTCGCCGTGGTCGCCGACGAAGTGCGCAAGCTTGCCGAACGCACCGGCAACGCCACCAACGAAATTTCGACGCTGGTTCTGCACATTCAGAATGAAACCCGGCAAACCAAGGATCAGATGGAAGTATGGGCGCAGAAATCCGAGTCGTTCAGCCAGGAAGGCAACGCCGCCACGCAAAGCATGGGAAATTTATTTGCCCTATCGCAACGAATGGAAGGCACCATCGCCGCAAGCGCCCTGCGCAGCTTCGTGGAAGTGGCGAAAATCGACCATCTGGTCTATAAATTTGAGATCTACAAGATTTTCATGTGCCTGTCGCATAAGGATGCCGGCGATTTCGCCAACCATACCCATTGCCGGCTCGGCAAATGGTATAGCGAAGGCGAAGGACGGGACTGTTTTTCCCAACTGCCGGGCTACCGAGAAATGGAACATCCGCACAAAATCTTCCACGACAGCGGAACCGCGTCGCTCAGATATTTCAAGGACGGCGAATATGAGAAGGGTTTCGCCGCCATCGACGAAATGGAATCAGCCAGCATGGATGTTCTGGCCAACCTTGAGCGAATGGCGCAAAGCGGGGAAAGCGACACCAGCCTGCTGTGCCATTCCGGTAGATAAATCCTATACTGGGGAAAAAATGGGAAGCAGCCAAAAACCCATTGAACAAGACTTCGATTTTAACGAGTGGGCCGCTCTCGCCAGAACCGATCCAGAGGGCTTTGCCCGCCGCCGGCTGGCCTGGATTCAGGTGGCAATCTCGAGTGCGCAAAAGAGAAACCATGCCCGACTGGAAAGGCTACAGTTCAGAATCGATGCCAAACGCCGATTTGCACGCACACCGATGAAAGCCTGCCTGCAACTTTCTTCGATGATGTGGGATTCTTTTTTTGATATGAAAGAATCGCTGGCATCATTCTCGGAACAACAGCGCTTTCAAGCCTGCGCCAAAGCGGCCAACCTTAAGGTTGTGCGAAATCAGATCAACAAGAAATCCTGACATGCAAAAACTGACGATATTTTTTCAAATAGTGGCGGGCCACGTTCTCGGCGCGCTGTCCAGCAAGGAATTGCGCGACCTGCTTTTGCCCGCCGGCCACCCTCCTCTGCTGGCGCGTCGGCGTGCCGAAATGATCATGTCCCGGGTGCGGATGGTAGCGGCGCTGTTTGCGCTGCTGACGCCATTGTGGATTATCGTGGATATGTGGGTGTTCGGCTGGCCTGTCTCGGGCATGCTGGCCGCCGGTCGCGTTTTGGTCAGCATGGCTTTCGGCGCTTTGGCGCTATCCTATGGCAAATCGACCAAAATGGCCGACGCCTACCGCGCACTGGCCATGTTGTTCGGCATCCCGACCCTGTTTTTTATCTACTCCCATCCCCTGCTTTCCCATTTTCAGATGGTGGGGCCGGCTGCGGCAATTGCTGCCGGCTATGCTTTTCTGCCGTTCGTCATGGTGGCGGGCTTGAGCGTATTCCCCCTCACCGCCGTGGAAGGGGTGCTTTTCGCACTGCCGGTGTTGCTGGCAGAAGCGCTGGTCGCCTTCATGCAACTGGACATGCTGAATTGGAGTTCGCATCTGGGCGCTTTCTGGCTACTGGTTCTGATCGCCGCAGTAGCGACCTTGGCCGGCATGAGCCAACTGGGTTTCATGATGTCGTTGGTCAGGCAGGCAAGTCATGACGAGCTTACCGGCTGTTTCGCCCGTTCCAGCGGAGAAGAGTTGCTGGATATCCAGTTTCACATCGCCGCCAGAAGCGGCGCACCGCTATCGGTGGTTTTTGCCGATCTGGATAATTTCAAGAAAGTGAACGACGGCTTTGGTCACGATGCCGGCGATCGCATCCTGAAAGCGGCAGCCGCTGCGCTCCATGCCAACCTGCGCGCCGGCGACGTCCTGCTGCGCTGGGGCGGAGAGGAATTCGCCATCATCCTTCCCGGCACCGACTGCGTTACTGCAAACCAGGTGATTACCCGGCTGCGCGAGCAGGGGATGGGATCACGGCCAGACGGCAATCGACTGACCGCGAGCTTCGGTATTGCCGAACGCCTGACCGATCAGGCAAAGGACTGGCGGCAACTGATGGAAATCGCCGACCAGCGCATGTATCAAGCAAAGCTGGCGGGGAAGGATCGCTGCGTGGGGTGCAGCGAACCGCAATAAAAAACGGCTGCGCCCTAGCTGGCCAGCTTTTTCTTCAGGATATCGTTGAGCTGCGCCGGGTTGGCCTTGCCTTTTGAAGCCTTCATCGCCAGACCGACAAAGAAACCAAACATCTTTTCCTTACCGCCGCGATATTCCTCCACCTGCGCCGAGTTGGCGGCGATGATCTCGTCCACGAGTTTCTCGATTGCCCCCGAATCCGAAACCTGCTTCAAACCCTTCGCTTCGATGATGGCATCGGCTTCGCCCTCGCCCGCCCACATCGCCGCGAACACTTCCTTGGCAATCTTGCCGGAAATGGTGCCGTCGACAATGCGCTTCAGCAATCCGGCAAGCCGTACCGCCGAAATCGGCGAGGCGCCAATTTCCAGGCCATCCTTGTTGAGCTGGGCGGAAAGGTCGCCCATCAGCCAGTTGGCGACCAGTTTCGCCTCGCCGCCCAAGGCGCGCACCGCTTCCTCGAAATAAGCCGCCAGCTCGCGGGCCACCGTCAACACGCCGGCATCGTAAACCGGCAAGCCATGTTCGCTGACAAAGCGCTCGCGCATCGCCTGCGGCAGCTCCGGCAGCGATGCGCGGGCGCGATCCAGGAACGCTTCGTCGATCACCAGCGGCAACAGGTCCGGGTCAGGAAAATAACGGTAGTCGTTGGCTTCTTCCTTCGAGCGCATCGAGCGGGTTTCGTCGCGGTCGGGGTCGTAGAGGCGGGTTTCCTGCACGATGCGACCGCCGTCCTCGAGAATCTCAATCTGCCGCCGCACTTCGTAGTCGATGGCTTTTTCCATGAACTTGAACGAGTTGAGGTTCTTGATCTCGCAGCGGGTGCCGAGCGTTTCGGTGCCCTTGGGCCGCACCGAGACGTTGGCGTCGCAGCGGAACGAGCCTTCCTGCATGTTGCCGTCGCAGATGCCGATCCAGCGCACCAGCGAATGCAGCGCCTTGGCGTAGGCCACGGCTTCGGCGCTGCTGCGCAGGTCGGGCTCGGTGACGATCTCGACCAGCGGCGTGCCGGCACGGTTGAGGTCGATGCCGGTCATGCCGTGGAAATCTTCGTGCAGCGACTTTCCGGCGTCCTCTTCCATATGGGCGCGGGTGATGCGGATGTCTTTTTCGTGGTCGCCCACCTGGATGCGCAGCTTGCCGCCCTCGGCGACGATCGGCAGTTCGAGCTGGGTGATCTGGTAGCCTTTGGGCAGATCCGGGTAGAAGTAATTCTTGCGCTCGAACACCGAACGGCGGTTGATCCGGGCGCCGACGGCGAGGCCGAACTTGACCGCCTTTTCCGCCGCGACGCGGTTGAATACCGGCAGCACGCCGGGCAGGGCGATGTCCACCGCGCAAGCCTGGCTGTTGGGCGCGGCGCCATAAGCGGTGGCCGCGCCAGAGAAGATTTTGGACTGGGTGCTGAGCTGGGCGTGTGTTTCCAGCCCGATGACGATTTCCCACTGCATGTTTTAAACCCTTTTTAACTAACCGCAAAGGCGCAAAGAAAAAACGTCTTTTCATGGGTTCTTTGCGCCTCGGCGCCTTTGCGGTTCAAGCTGTTATATTCCTTGCGGCATGCGCGTATGCCAGTCGGTCGCCTGCTGGTACTGATGCGCGACGTTGAGCATTTTCGCTTCGCTGAAATAGTTGCCGATGATCTGCAAGCCGACCGGACGACCATTGGCGCCGAAGCCGGCGGGCACCGACATGCCCGGCAGGCCGGCGAGATTGACGGCGATGGTGTAGATGTCGGACAGATACATCGAGACCGGATCGTCGCTCTTTTCGCCCAGGTTGAAGGCGGTGGTCGGCGCGGTCGGCCCCATGATCACGTCGCACTGCTTGAAGGCATCGGTAAAATCCTGCGCGATCAGGCGGCGCAGTTTCTGCGCCTTGAGATAATAGGCATCGTAATAGCCTGCCGACAGCACATAGGAGCCGATCATGATGCGCCGCTTCACTTCGGCGCCGAAGCCCTGGGCGCGGGTTTTCTGGTACATGTCCACCAGGTCGCCGTATTCCGGCGCACGGTAGCCATAGCGCACGCCATCGAAGCGGGCGAGGTTGCTGGAGGCTTCCGCCGGAGCGAGCACGTAATAAACCGGCACCGCCAGCTTGCTGTTGGGCAGCGAGACTTCGACGGTCTGCGCGCCCAGCTTGCGGTATTCGGCGAGCGCTTCTTCAATCGCCTTGGCGACATCCGCCGACAGGCCTTCGGCAAAGAACTCCCGGGGCAGGCCGATCTTCAAGCCGGCCAGCGGCAGGTTCAGGTCGCGCGTGTAGTCCTCTTTCTCGCGCTCCAGGCTGGTCGAATCGCGCAGGTCGAAGCCGGCCATGGTGTTGAGCAGCAGCGCGCAGTCTTCGGCGCTGCGCGCCATCGGCCCGCCCTGATCGAGCGAGGAAGCGAAGGCGATCATGCCGTAGCGCGATACCACGCCATAGGTCGGCTTGATGCCGGTGATGCCGGTGCATGCGGCGGGCTGGCGGATCGAGCCGCCGGTGTCGGTGCCGGTGGCTGCCGGGCACAAGCGTGCCGCCACCGCCGCCGCCGAACCACCCGAACTGCCGCCGGGGACGGCGTTCAAATCCCAGGGGTTCTTCACCTTGCCGTAGTAGGAAGTTTCGTTGCTCGACCCCATGGCGAATTCGTCCATGTTGGTCTTGCCCAAGTTGACCGCGCCGCCCCGATTGAACTGTTCGATCACATGGGCGTCATACGGTGCGATGAAATTGTGCAGCATCTTCGAGCCGCAGGTGGTGCGCCAGCCTTTGGCGCAGAAAATATCCTTCTGCGCGATCGGAACGCCGGTGACCGGCCCGGCTTTTCCCGCTGCGATCACGGCATCGGCGGCCTTGGCCTGGGCCAGGCTTTTGCCTTCATCGACGGTGATGAAGGCATTCAGGGACGGATTCAATTCGCCGATGCGCTTGAGAAAAATTTGCGTCAGTTCGACGCTGGAGATTTCCTTGCCGGCCAGCAAGCCGGAAAGTTTTTTTAACGAGGTATTGAACATTTTTATTCGATGACTTTGGGAACAAGATACAAATCGGCTTCGACCTGCGGCGCAACCGCCTGGAATGCCGCGTGGCGATCAGGCTCGGTCGCCACATCGTCACGCAGGCGCAGCACCACATCCTGGGCATGCGCCATCGGCTCGATGCCGGTGGTATCGACCGCCTGCATTTGCTCGGCGAGGTCGAGAATATTGGAGAGCTGCTGCAAATAGCCCGGCATCTCATCCTCTTCCACCGCGATGCGGGCAAGATAAGCAATGCGCTTTACGTCGGCCAGATTCAAGGACATAAATATTTTTACCCAGAGAACTTTAAAGAGATATGCATAAAATGGTATCATGATTCATTTACCGGCACACCTCTATCACTAGGAATATACGATGATGTTTGGATTCTTGCGGGGATACTTTTCCAACGACCTGGCGATCGATCTGGGCACCGCCAATACGCTGATTTTCGTACGCGGCAAAGGCATCGTGCTGGACGAGCCTTCGGTGGTCGCGATTCGCCAGGAAGGCGGGCCCAATTCGAAAAAGACCATCCAGGCGGTGGGTCTTGAAGCCAAGCAGATGCTTGGCCGCACGCCGGGCAACATCACTGCGATCCGGCCAATGAAGGATGGCGTGATCGCCGACTTCACCATCACCGAGCAGATGCTCAAATTCTTCATCAAGAAGATTCACGATTCGCGCATGCTTTCCCCCAGCCCGCGCATCATCATTTGCGTGCCCTGCGGCTCCACTCAGGTGGAACGGCGCGCCATCCGCGAATCCGCGGTCGGCGCCGGCGCCCGCCAAGTCTACCTGATCGAGGAGCCGATGGCGGCGGCAATCGGCGCCAACCTGCCCGTGGCGGAAGCCACCGGTTCGATGGTGGTGGACATCGGCGGCGGCACCACCGAAGTCGGCGTGATCTCCCTGGGCGGCATCGTTTATGCCGCTTCTGTGCGGGTCGGCGGCGACAAGTTCGACGAGGCGATCATCAACTACATCCGCCGCAATTACGGCATGCTGATCGGCGAAGCGACGGCGGAGAACATCAAGAAGCAGATCGGATCGGCCTTCCCCGGCTCCGAAGTACGCGAAATGGAAGTCAAGGGCCGCAACCTGGCCGAAGGCATCCCGCGCAGCTTTACCATTTCCAGCAACGAAATCCTCGAAGCGCTGACCGATCCACTCAACAGCATCGTCAGCGCGGTCAAGTCCGCCCTCGAGCAAACCCCGCCGGAACTGGGCGCGGACATCGCCGAAAAGGGCATGGTGCTGACCGGAGGCGGTGCGCTGCTGCGCGACCTGGATCGCCTGCTGATGGAAGAAACCGGGCTGCCGGTGATCGTCGCCGAAGACCCGCTCACCTGCGTGGTGCGCGGCAGCGGTCGGGCGCTGGAAGAGATGGACAAGCTCGGCAGCGTCTTCACGAATGATTAATCAATGTCGGGTTGCATAACGTAACCCGGCATTCATGATCTGAGCATATGGACCATCAAGCGCCGCCATTTTTCAAGCATGGCCCCAGTCCGCTAGCGCGTTTCATGTTTTTCGCCTTCCTTTCCCTGATGCTGATGGCGCTGGACGCCCGCCTGAACACCCTGAACTCCCTGCGCCAGGCACTTTCAGTCGCAATTACCCCGTTGCAGCGCCTGGCCAACCTTCCTGCCGAGCTGCTCGACCGTACCGGCAACTTTTTCGTTACCCAGGGACGGCTGCAAAGCGAGAACACCGCGTTCCGCCAGCGGCAACTGGTGCAGGCCGTGCAATTGCAGAGCATGCAGGCGACACAGGGAGAAAACGCTTACCTGCGAAAAATTCTGGGCATCCATCAACGGCGCGGCGAAAGCATGGTAACGGCTGAAATCATCTATACCGGACGCGACCCGTTTTCCCAGAAAATCATTGTCGACAAGGGCTCCAACCATAAAATCCAGGCCGGCCAGCCGGCGCTCGACGATGTCGGCGTCATCGGCCAGGTCACCCGTGTTTACCCGTTCAACAGCGAAGTCACCCTGCTGACCGACAAGGATCAGGCGGTTCCGGTGGAAATCGTGCGCAACGGCACCCGTGCCATCGCCTTCGGCCACGGCCAGGACGGCGCGCTGGAACTGCCGTTCATGGCCGCCAACGCCGACATCCAGAACGGCGACACGCTGGTTACTTCCGGCATCGACGGCATTTACCCCACCGGGTTGCCGGTGGCGGTGGTGTCGAAAATCGAACGCAACGCCGCTTTCGCCAAGATCACCTGCACGCCGAGCGCGGGAGTAAACCGCCACAAGCAGTTGTTGATCCTGATCGGCGAAGTGAGACCGGTGCTGCCGCCGATACCCGTCGACCCGGACAGCGCGAAAACCGCTGACGGCAAAGCGCCCGCCCTGAAAAAACGGAGAAACTGATGCATTTCGCCGGATCCCCAGAATTACTCAGGCCAGCCAGCAGAAAATTCATCCTACTGACGCTGGTATGCGGTTTGCTGCTCAATCTACTGCCCTGGCACGGGCTGGCGCTGCTGTTCCGCCCTGATTTTGTCGCCCTGATCCTGCTGTTCTGGGCCATTCACGAACCGCGCAAGCTGGGATTCACCGCCGCCTGGGTCGCCGGCCTGCTGATGGACATCAGCGACGGCGCGGCATTCGGCCAGCATGCGCTGGCTTACGTCGTCGGCATTTATGCGGCAATCCTGCTGCATCGCCGCATTCAGCGTTTCACCTTGTGGCAGCAGGCCGCCCATGTGCTGCCGTTGCTGCTGCTGCTGCAGGCGACCATGATGCTGATCCGGCTGTTCGGCGGCGCCGCTTCTCCCGGCCTCGGCTACTTCCTCTCCTGCCTCACCGGCACGGTGTTATGGCCGGCGATAAGCCAGTTGTTCCTGCTTCCGCAGCGCGGTCGGCAGGACACCGATCCGGTGTACTCGACAGGTCACAAGTGAATCGCCCGACCGAACTCAAGAACAACCAGAGAGAGCTGTATTATTTCAGATGGCGGCTCGGCATCGCCGCAGCCTGTGCCGTGCTGCTGTTCACACTCTTGATCGGACGCTTCTTCTTCCTGCAGGTGGTACAGCACGACTATTTCTCCACGCTGGCGGAAAACAACCGCATTTCCATCATTCCGGTGATACCCAACCGCGGACTGATCCTCGACCGCAACGGCGTGGTTCTGGCGTACAACTACTCGGCCTACACGCTGGAAATCACGCCCAGCAAGGTCAAACGCCTGGATACGACGATCAATGACCTGGCGACTCTGGTGGACATCCAGCCGCGCGACCGCAAACGCTTCAAGAAACTGTTGGATGAAAGCCGCAACTTCGAGAGCCTGCCAATCCGCGCCCGGCTGAACGATGTCGAAGTCGCCCGCTTTGCCGCCAACCGCTACCGCTTTCCCGGCGTGGAAATCAAGGCGCGGCTGTTCCGCCATTACCCCAAGGGAGAACTGGCTTCCCACGCCATCGGCCATATTGGCCGGATCAACGATGCCGACCTCGATCAACTGGAAGAAGCTGACGAAATGGCAAATTACCGCGGCACCGACCATATCGGCAAGCTGGGCATCGAACAGAGTTACGAGAAACAACTGCACGGCACCACCGGCTTCGAGCAGGTCGAGACCGATGCCGGCGGCCACTCGCTGCGCGTTCTCAATCGCCGCTCGCCGATTTCCGGCAAGAACTTGACCCTGACGCTCGACAGCCGCCTGCAGGATGTGGCCGAACAGGCGTTTGGGGCGCATCGCGGCGCGCTGGTGGCGATCGACCCGAAGAACGGCGAAGTGCTGGCCTTCATCAGCAAGCCGGGATTCGACCCCAACTTGTTCATCGATGGCATCGACCCGATCAGTTGGGATACGCTTAACAACTCGCCCGACAAACCGCTCAACAACCGCGCCCTGCGCGGCCAATACCCGCCGGGCTCGACATTCAAGCCATTCATGGCGCTGGCCGGGCTGGAACTGGGCAAGCGCACGCCCTCCTACACCATTTCCGATCCGGGATTTTTTACGCTGGCCGGCAATGCCCACCATTACCGCGACTGGAAACCGGGCGGACATGGCATGGTGGACCTGAAGAAATCCATCACCATTTCCTGCGACACTTACTACTATGGACTGGCCAACGATCTGGGGCCGGATAACATTTTCAATTTTATCGGCCAGTTCGGCTTCGGCAAAAAGACCGGCATCGACATCGAAGGCGAGACCTCCGGCCTGCTTCCCTCGCGCGAATGGAAAATGAAACGCTACAAGCAAAAATGGTATGCCGGCGATACCATCAGCGTCGGCATCGGCCAGGGTTACAATCTGGCGACGCCCTTGCAACTGGCGTTCGCCACCGCGATTCTGGCGAACAACGGCACAGCCATCCGCCCGCATCTGGTGCGCTCCGTACGCGATGCCGGCGCCAGTCAGGAACAGCTCATGCCGGTCAAGCCCGCCGCCACCCTGGCATTGAAACCGGAGAACCTGGCGCTGGTCAGAGAAGCCATGGTGGCGGTTACCCAACCGGGCGGCACGGCGCCGCGCGTCGGCGCCAATGCGCCCTACCTGACCGCAGGCAAGACCGGCACGGCCCAGGTAATCGCCATCAAACAAACTGAGAAATACGTGGAAAGCCGGGTTGCCGAGCGCCATCGCGATCACGCCTTGTTCATCGCCTACGCACCGGCTGACGACCCCAAGATTGCTTTCGCCATCCTGGTGGAAAATGGCGGTCACGGCGGATCGACGGCAGGGCCGATCGCCCGCACACTGCTGGATTTCTACCTGCTGGGCAAATCGCCGATCCCCGTATTGCCCGCCGCAGAAGAGGAGGAAGGGCCGCATGATTAAAACCCACCTGCGACAGATCCGGCTGCACCTCGGTACGCACATTGACAGCCTGCTGCTGAATTTTATCCTGGCATTGATGATGCTCGGCCTGGTCATACTTTATAGCGCATCCGGCCAGGATCTCGGCAAAACCACCAGCCAGATGGTCAATATGGCGGTGGCGCTGATCCTGATGTGGATTGTTGCCAAGATTCCGCCGCCGCATCTGGCGCGGTTCGCCTTGCCGGCGTACGTGCTGGGCCTGTTGCTGCTGATCGGCGTGGCGCTGTTCGGCGACGTCAGCCATGGCGCGCGGCGCTGGCTGAATATCGGCATCCGCATCCAGCCTTCGGAGATGATGAAATTGGCTGTGCCGCTAATGCTCGCCTGGTACCTGGATCGACGCGAAAAGACCCTCAACCTCAAGGATTTCGGCGTCGCCGCCCTGATGCTGCTGGCCCCCGTCGGGCTGATCATCAAACAGCCGGATCTCGGCACTGCGTTGCTGATCTCCGCCGCCGGCTTTTATGTGCTGTTTCTGGCCGGGCTGAGCTGGCGCATCATCCTCGGCATGCTGATTGTCGCTGCGGCAAGCGCACCGATCCTGTGGTCGCTGCTGCACGATTACCAGCGCCAGCGCATCCTGACCCTGATCGATCCTTCGCAGGATCCGCTCGGTTCGGGTTATCACATCATCCAGTCGAACATCGCGCTGGGTTCCGGCGGCGTTTTCGGCAAGGGCTGGTTCAACGGCACGCAAGCGCATCTCGATTTCCTGCCGGAGCGCACCACGGATTTCATTTTTGCCGTTTACGCCGAGGAATTCGGCATGGCCGGCAATCTCATCCTGGTAGCGCTCTATGTCCTGGTGATCGGTCGCGGCCTGGTGATCGCCGCCAAGGCGCCGACCCTGTTCAGCCGGCTGCTGGCGGGCGGCATCACGCTGACCTTCTTTACCTACGCTTTCGTCAACATGGGGATGGTCAGCGGCATCTTGCCGGTGGTCGGGGTGCCGCTGCCGCTGATCAGCTACGGCGGGACATCCATGGTGACACTGCTGGTCGGATTTGGTATGTTGATGAGTATTCAAACCCACAGAAAACTGGTGCAGTCATAAATGAAAAGCTCTCACTGGCTCGCATTGCTCCCGCTTGCCGCTATCCTGGCCGGTTGCGGCAGCATCCTGCCGCGGCAGGACACTCCGGTTGCCGTCTGGAAGTCGGAAAAACCCGCCGTTGCCGCCAGCAAGGGCGGTGGCTACTACCTCAACGACGGCCCGGGCGACAACCCGCCCGCCAACCTGGATGCCATCCCGGATGCCGTGCCCAAGGCCGAGCCGCTGAACAAGGCCACCAGCCGACCTTATACCGTATTGGGGCAAACCTATACCCCTTCCGCCAGCCTGAAACCCTACAAGGAAACCGGCGTGGCGTCGTGGTATGGCCGGCGCTATCACGGGCAGAAAACCTCGACCGGCGAGATTTACGACATGTACGCCATGACGGCAGCGCACACCACCTTGCCGCTGCCGAGCTATGCGCGCGTCACCAACCTGAAGAACAACAAATCGGTCGTGGTGCGCGTCAACGATCGCGGCCCGTTTCACAGCGACCGCCTGATCGACTTGTCCTACACCGCCGCCTACAAGCTGGGCGTGCTCGCGGGCGGCAGCACGCCGGTGCTGGTGGAATCGATCGATCCGGCCAATTACTCTGCCGCACCGGTCTACGCCGCTGCACCCAAACAGGTTGAGACGATTCCAGTTGTCGCGGCAGCACAACCGGTAGCCGCGCCCATTGAAGCTGCCGCAGGAAGCGGCCACTTTGTTCAGATCGGCGCATTCGGCATGCAGGAAAATGCCGAGCATTTCCGCGACCGGCTCAAGATAGAGCTGGCGCAGCTTTCCGACAAACTGCAAATTTATTCCGCCGACGGGCTGTTCCGGGTGCGCGCCGGGCCGTATCCGAGCATCGCCGAGGCCAGCCAGATCGCCTCCACCATCAGGAATTCTCTCAACATTAAAGCGGTTATGACAACACGCTAACTTTCAGACGACTTGCCGACATGAAAAAACTCTGCCTGCTGATTTTCCTGCTGATTTCTGCGCCGGTCTTTGCCGCAGCGCAAACCACCGCCCCACCTCTTCCTCCTGTGCCGGAAATTGCCGCCCGCGCCTATGTCCTGATCGACTATCTCAACGGCCAGGTTTTGCAGCAACGGGCCGGCAATGAGCGCATAGAACCAGCATCGCTTACCAAGCTGATGACGGCTTACCTGACTTTTGCCGCATTGCATCAGGAAACAATCAAGCTCAACCAGGCGCTGCCGGTATCGGAGCGCGCATGGCGAGCCGAAGGCTCGCGCATGTTTATCGACCCGAAAACGCCGGTCACCGTCGATGAGTTGATCCGCGGCATGATCGTGCAATCGGGCAACGACGCCTGCATCGCATTGGCAGAAAGCATCGCCGGCAGCGAAGAAGAATTTGTTCGCCGCATGAATCAGGAAGCGCAACGCCTTGGCATGAAAAATACCCATTTCATGAATGCCACCGGGCTTCCCCATCTCCAGCACTACACCACGGCATATGATTTAGGGTTGCTGGCGCAGGCGATCATTCGCGACTTCCCCGAGTTTTACCCGATCTATTCGCAGAAAGAATACAAGTACAACAAAATCACCCAGGCCAACCGCAACCGCCTGCTATGGCAGGACCCCACCGTTGACGGCATGAAAACCGGCCATACCGAATCCGCCGGATTCTGCCTGATTGCCTCGGCGAAACGCGAATCGCACCGGTTGATTTCGGTAGTACTGGGCACCTCTTCGGAAAGCATGCGCGCCAGCGAAAGCCAGAAACTGTTGAATTACGGCTTCCTGAATTTCGACGCTCACCACCTGTACCAGAAGGACCAGGTGGTCGCCACCCTGCCGGTGTGGAAAGGCAACATCAACAACCTCAAGGCCGGCGTTGCCAAGGACTTGTTCGTGTCGCTGCCGAAAGGCCATTACAAACACCTGAAGGCTACGCTGATCAGCAAACAGCCGCTGCTGGCGCCAATTTCCGCCGGACAGAAAATCGGGGTAATCCGCCTGACCGTGGATGACAAGCTCTTTGCCGAATATCCGCTGGTGGCGCTGGAAGAGGTGTCGACCGCCAACATCTTCAAGCGCGGCTGGGACAGCATCAAACTGTGGCTCAAATGATCTATCTCAATGGCCGCTTCATGCCGGCGGAAGAAGCCTGCATACCGGTGCTCGACCGCGGCTTCATCTTCGGCGATGGCGTGTACGAACTGATCCCGGTTTACTCGCGCCGCCCATTCCGCCTCAGCGAACACCTGTCCCGCCTGCAACACAGCCTGGACGGCATTCGCCTCGCCAATCCGCACAGCACGCAAGAATGGGAACGCCTGATTGAAGAACTGATCGCACTCAATTCCGAGGAGGATCAATCGATCTACCTCCACATCACGCGCGGCGTAGCCAAACGCGACCACGCCTTTCCGCCCGGCATTGCGCCAACCGTGTTCATGATGAGCAACCCGCTGATAACCTCATCGGCTGAACTGGTGGCAAGCGGCGTGGCCGTGGTGAGCGCCGCCGACAATCGCTGGCTGCGCTGCGACATCAAGGCCATTTCCCTGTTGCCCAATGTGCTGTTGCGCCAAATAGCGGTGGATGCCGGCGCGGCGGAAACCCTGTTGTTGCGCGACGGGTTCCTGACCGAAGGCGCCGCCAGCAACATCTTCGTAGTGCGCGACAATACCTTGCTGGCGCCGCCGAAAAACAACCTGATGCTGCCCGGCATCACCTACGACGTGATTCTGGAACTGGCCGCTGCTGCCCGCATCCCGTGCGAAGTGCGGCGCATCGCCGAAGCCGAGGTGCGGTCGGCGCAGGAACTGTGGCTGACCTCATCCAACAAGGAAGTGCTGGCAATCACCCACCTCGACGGCCAGCCGGTTGCCGATGGCCTGCCCGGCCCGCTGTTCAAGCAGATGCACCGCCTCTATCAGGATTACAAGAACAACGTGATGCGCAAATGACTGAACCAACTACCCTGCTCGAATTCCCCTGTGCCTTCCCGGTCAAGATCATGGGCGAGGCAAAGGACGGCTTTGCCGATGCCATGCTCGAAATCGTGCTGCGCCACGCCCCCGATTTCGCCCCTGCCAGCATGGAAATGAAAGCTAGCAGCGCCGGCAAA
The DNA here is from genome assembly GCA_021373185.1 of Betaproteobacteria bacterium. Classification (GTDB taxonomy): domain Bacteria; phylum Pseudomonadota; class Gammaproteobacteria; order Burkholderiales; family Sulfuricellaceae; genus Sulfuricella. The sequence continues at coordinate 370,820 of JAJFTF010000024.1, forward strand.
TATGTTTCCCTGACCTGCACCATCACCGCCACCTCGCAGGAGCAACTCGATGCACTTTACCGCGAAATCAGCGCGCATCCGATGGTGGCGATGGCGCTTTGATCAGTGGAGAGTGAGGGTTGATGAGTGCAGCGAAGAAAACCAGTGGGGAGGACTCCGCCTCGCTTCTCATCGAGCATTTAGGTCAGGTCGAATATCTGCCGACCTGGCGCGCGATGCAGGACTTCACCGCCAGGCGCGGGCCGGAAACCCCGGACGAACTATGGCTGCTGGAACATCCTCCGGTCTACACGCTGGGACTGGCCGGCAAGCCGGAACATCTGCTACATGCCACCGCCATCCCGGTGGTGAATATCGACCGTGGCGGCCAGATTACCTACCACGGGCCGGGGCAGATCGTGGCCTACCTGCTGCTCGATCTGAAAAGGCGCAACCTCGGCGTCAAGGAACTGGTGCGGCGCATGGAGCAGGCCGTGATCGACCTGCTGGCGGGATATCATGTCGTTGCCGAGCGGCGCGACAAGGCGCCGGGCGTTTACGTCGGCAACGCCAAAATTGCCGCCCTGGGCCTGCGCATCAAAAACGGCTGCTGCTACCACGGCCTGTGCCTGAATGTGGACATGGACCTGACGCCGTTCGCCGCCATCAACCCGTGCGGCTATACAGGGCTGGCAGTAACGCAAACGCGGGCGCAAGGCATTGCGGACGGCGTCGAAATATTAAGTGAAAAACTGGCGCAACAACTTGTCGCCAAGCTGGAAGGAACAAATCATGGCTGAACGCCAAACCGGCGCTGAAAAAACCGCGCGCATCCCGATCAAGATCGTGCCTGCGGCACCGTTGCGCAAGCCGAGCTGGATTCGCGCGCAAGCGCCGACTTCGGTCAAATACCAGGAGATCAAGCAGATCCTGCGCGAGCGCAAGTTGCACACGGTATGCGAGGAAGCTTCCTGCCCGAATATCGGCGAATGCTTCAGCCACGGCACCGCCACCTTCATGATCCTGGGCGACCTGTGCACGCGCCGCTGCCCGTTCTGCGACGTCGCCCACGGCACGCCGCTGCCGCCCGACGTGCAGGAGCCGGAGCAGATCGCCTCTTCCGTCGCCCTGATGGGGCTGAAATACGTCGTGATCACCAGCGTCGACCGCGACGACCTGCGCGATGGCGGCGCCGGCCATTTCGCCGCCTGCATCCGGGCGATACGCGCGCAATCGCCGCAAACCCGCATCGAGACCCTGGTGCCGGATTTTCGCGGTCGACTCGATGTCGCGCTGGAAGCCCTGAACAACGACCTGCCCGACGTGCTCAACCACAATCTGGAAACCGTGCCGCGTCTGTACAAACAGGCCCGCCCCGGCGCCGACTACGCCCATTCGCTGCAACTGCTGCAAGCATTCAAGCAGCGCCATCCGGGCGTATCGACCAAATCCGGCCTGATGGTCGGCATCGGCGAAACCGACGAGGAAATCCTCGCCGTGATGCGCGACCTGCGCGCCCATGGCGTGGAAATGCTGACCATCGGCCAGTACCTGCAACCGACCCAGCACCACCTGCCGGTGGTGCGTTTCGTCGAGCCGACGCAGTTCGACCGCTTTGCGGCGGCGGCGGCGGAAATGGGATTTTCCAACGCCGCCTGCGGGCCGATGGTGCGCTCAAGTTACCATGCGGACAGGCAGGCAAAGGAAGCGGGGCTGGCTGTTAATTCCATCGATAATTGCGAATGAACATCGCTAATTACTAATCTACATCGCCATTCGCCAACCAAAATTTGTCTGAATATCTGACCTATCGGCCTAAGCCGTCCCTCCCTCCTCAGCTGTCGAAAAGCGGTTACCAAACCAAACATCAGTATGCATCGAAAGCAGACCTTGTATTACGTGGCTCCCCCGCCGTGACGACACTATGAGTGCCGACTTGGCAGGGCCGAACTGCTTAATACATCCACCACATCTTCCAAGCTTCCCCCAATGTACGGAAAGTCAGTGACGCTCTGGAGGCCAATCTGTTACGTAGCCTTGCCTTTGCCACCTATGCTCGCACGTCATCGCCAGCAATCGAAGTCTATCAGGTGGGGTGATTTTACCAACCTGGCTCTCTGAGGCTAAGCAACGTCTCATCCAATGACCCGGCCTGGGCCATCGCATTCTCCTCTGAAAGCCGAGTCACAATCATTCGGATTGAGAAGGCCCCCCTCACTTTTATGAGCGTTTCTATTACGTCTGGATTTAGGAATCCGCGGACAAAAAAACGGACGACCAGTAGGCCGCCAAACACGGACATCTTTCGCGCCCCCACACTTGAAGAATCGAGGTATATGGCACTGGCGTCAAGTTCGCCGTCCTCAAGCTCTCCTGCGAATCGAATCTTGAGTTTGCCACCATTCCTGAAGGACAAAATAACCCATTCACCGTCCGGTGCGCAAGTTATAGGGAGGTGATCCGAAGCATACGAAGCTGCTGCTGGGCTCACGAAGTTGTCCTGGCTAATCCAATTCACAATGCAGGCTCTTGTCCGTTTATCAATCGAGTTTGATTGGAGCGCTCCCTTCAAATCGAAGAGATTCTCCAGCGCCCGTTTTAGCATACGCGTCGCTTCCGTATTGTCTCTATCGAACTGAAAGAACTTCGAACTAATTTCACGCTTAAAAAAACAGCGTGCGCGTAACGCCATCTCGGATAGCTTCAAACAAATTTGAATCAATTCTGTTGGGCTCTCTGAAGCCACAAACTCATGTATAGCCTTTCTCGAAGGTGGGGGGGTATATCGGCCAGCTTGCCGAATGGGCATTAGAAATGGGAGACCTTTGGCCGTAACGCCATATCTGAATCGATCAGTCAATTCGAGGAGCTCCGCTTTGATCTTTGGGTCAAAGCCTGGCGTATCGGAAAAATACTTATATGCCGCACTCGTTAGCCACCCCAATTTGTCGCTGATCGAAACCTTAATGTTGTTGGGCTTTTTCTCTTGGGCCGGCGCTGCGGGTAGAGGATCGCCATTCGCCTTTTTCCTGACCCAGTACTTTGATACGAGCTCATTCTCATTCACGCCATTGACCCACGCAATTACTACAGAGCAAAGCGTATAAAAGGCTGTCCGATTAAGTACAGGCTGAAACTTCTCCGTCGTGCCTGGTCGGTAAGATGACGACGCGTATAGACGACCACTCTGGTCCTCCATGATAGTTGCGTCGTACAGCGCCTCGAGCAGCATCGCGCATGCATCAATTTGCTCTTCGCTAAACGACAAGTTTTTGAGAGTGGACAGGAAATCTGCCTTGCTATGGCTCAGATAAGTGGCTCCGTCACCTTCGTACTCGGTCAACTCATTCCAATGCATTATTTGGGAAAGATCCCTCGCGGCAATATTCCAGAACTCAGGTGTCGCACAGAACGCGAACGCCACACATTCGACAGGCAATTCACACTCCGGCTTAAGAAGATTAAGATACTTGCGAATTGGTTCAATTGCGGTTGGACGTACGCCTGTATTGATCAACGCTTCAGCCTTCGGGGTTAGCGACAGTAATCCACCATTTTTGAGAACGTAGCCACCCTTAATTAGATTTGCAGTGATGTTTCTAACAAGAATCTCTACGCCCTTTGACTCCCACTTTTGAAGGACAGTTGGGGATTCCTCGTAGCGACCACATTCAAGGTCGCAATAGACGGTCCAATCGCTGAGAAATCGAATAATGCCATCAACATCCTGTGGGTAAACACTGCTTCGTAGAAACTGTAGGTGCCTTAAGGTGTCACACACAGTTCGAAAAGTGTTATAGCTGAAGTCCTGTAACCTCAGGGAATCTGTAGCCCTTCCATCTTCCGCCGCCAAACTCGCTTCGCTTCTCCCTTTTTCCCCAATGAATGAGTCTCCAGGGAAGAAAAGCGCGCTCAGACCAAACGAGGGCCTCCCTGGCGTCTTTGAGTAGTACCGAGACAGGATCGCGGTGTATTCCGATTGATTAACGGGTTGAGCAGAGGTACTTTTGACATGCAGTGCATCAATTAGAAACATCGCCTTGGGCTTCAGTCCTTCAGTTGTCACCGATTTCCCATATCGCCCCGCACGCCCCAGCAAGTTGTGAAAGGCATTCGCTGAGAGGAGTATTGAATTCTCCACGCCCGCTACATCATCAAAGCGGCGTTCCCTTGGAAAATTTGCACCAATTAGCACAAGACAGTCTGCAGTGAGGTTTACGCCGTAACTCAATGTCTCCGTCGTTAGAAGAATCTTCGCTCGGTTGTCGCTGACATCCGAAAATAGTGTTTCAATGTAATCACGCAGCTTTCTCGGTTGATCTGCACTATGAATATATACGCCAGTTGAAGCGAAATTTTTTAGGATTGACTTCAAGTCGTCACTAATGTCTGATTCACTACAGAGGTTGTCGAAATCTTGCTGCTTTGTTTGCGGCATTGCCTTTGCTAGTTGATGGCCGATTCCGATCAAGCTATCAGTACTTCCAAAGGCAACAATGATTGACTTATATCCAGCCTCTAACTGGGCTTTAATAACTGAAGCAGCAGATTGCGCGCGTTTCGGACGTTCGTTCTTGCCTGAACCTACGACCCCCTGCTCCCTAAGCTTCCAAAGTTCCACAGCAAAAACTGGATTCCCCCCCGCAGCTGAGGAGGGTGAAAGGGGCGGTGATTCATTGTATCTTTTGGCTAACACGGCTGATCCAGTTGCGCACTGCGTCGCAATTGAATCAATCGCATCTGAGGCTAAAGCCCTTTGTTCTGTGGACGAAAATTCACAAATGGTGATTTCCTTTGGCAGTTCATGCACTGGCGCTAAAAGTTGCACGATATGGCGCACAGCCATAGGACGGGCATTTGTGGAGATCACAATGGGATGCTTGTAACCCCCTGGGCGTCCACTTGTCGGATTCCCTGAAGAAAAGGCGCGACTTGCCGCTAGTTCTGATACGAACGTTTCCGTTGTGACGCCCACGATTCTTAGTGGCGCCGAAGCGGGTCTTCCACCAAAAGTTGCGTGGTGACGCAACTTCGCAAGCAAGATATCTTGAACTCCTCCGCGATGTGGCTCGCAAAGCATATGTATCTCATCGAGCGCTACTACTCGCAGTCGACTAGTAGGTGTTAGCAGCTCGCTTTGCTGCGCCGTTACTAGGACATTGGCTTTCTCGGTTACCACGGCGGCCAAGCTAACAAAGCCCGCCCTAATATTTGAATCATGTTCAAAGTCTTCGCCCGTGGAAAGTACGAGTTGAGCCCTTAACTCACTTTCTTCCCAGAGCATCGCGTGCTTGAGTAGCGCCGCATAGCGTTGCGTGAAGGATCTATGATATTCGTTCGCAAGAGCACGCGTTGGAGCCAAATACAACGCCATGCCCTCCTGAGCAACGATGGCTCTTAAGTTTAGTATATCGAGTAGAGCCGTCTTTCCGGACCCCGTCGGCCCGCTCAAAAGGACGTGCAGACCGGCGCAATCGCGGTTCCACAGTTCACGGCTAACCTCCCCGGAATGTGCCTTCATTTGGAGTTCAAATGGAGACAACGCCCGCCCGTAACCTTCTTCTACAGAACCCATATCAATTGAGTTGATGTAATCAAGGGCGCGCTGAACCGCTGCAATTTCGGGGTAGCCAGCCATTGCGCATACCAGCAGGTCTGCAAAGGTTGGTGATTTGGCGCTTGCCACGCTTACAATCGAACTCGCTTCGACGTCAACGAGCTGAAGGGCTTCTGGATTTTTCTTGGCGAAGCCTTGTTCTACGCCAAAGGACAAGATTTGGGTCTTCAGGTTGTCTGCATCAAAGAATGCCACATTGCTGTCCGAGGAAACCGCGACCCTCTTTTGTAGACCAGCTGCGAACGAGACGGACGGCGTGTTTGCGCCAGATGTAAGCGTTTCGAGGTCTATGTTGAGGCAAATCAGCGCCTGATTGGGGGTTGTGAAGTCGCTGTCCACCAATTTTTTCTTAGTGTTCAAGTGAGTTTTTTTCAAAGTATAGGATTTTATCTTGACGCCCACGCCACTGCTGTCGATATCCTGTACCAAACTACCTGTCATTACCCACGACGAAACGAAATCTGGGTGAAATTTAGGCAGTTCAAAGAGAGTCGCAAAGTAGAGCGCAAGTGCTGCAGAATTGCCCGAGACCCCGTTAGTTTGAGTCCCGAGTCGTTTTGAAAGGGGGGTGGTAGAATTTCCTCCCTCAAGTTCATACCCAGGCTTAATCAGTAGTGTCCTTCCCTGGGCAAGCAGTTGCATGTCTACCCAGTCATATTGATTTCCCAGGAGTGTCGCAAAAGTCGTGTCGGAGCCCTCCCAGTGAACGGTACTTTGACCGTTAGGGGTGTCTTCCCACAACCGAAGAAGAATTCCGGAACCATCATCGTCAACGATTGGAAATGCAATTGAACTGGGCTTCACTTGGCCTCCTTGGATACAGACTCATCACTCATTTTTAGAATAACGGGCTTCAATGCTGTCCAATCAGAATTCGATTTGAAACTTAACTTCCGACGGCGATTGCCAATCGTAACTCCTATCACATCCGAAGATGGCCATTCAATCACGGCTCTCGCCAGTTCATTGATGAAATACATCCTGTATTCGATTAGGTTTCCATGAATCCTAGGCTCAACCAGTATTTCTTTCTCTGTCAAAAATGCAGTAACGCTTACTCGACCAATGTTAGACCCTAGATCAAACTCCCAACGACAAGTGTTGTCACTCGCGAACATTTGTGTGGAATTTCGGATAACCGGCCAGATGGTGTTTGTCGACATCAATAACGATTTGTGTAGTAGAGATTGCACAAGGTGCGGAATACCCTTAACAAATCGTTCTAGCTGTAGAGGGTTGTCTATCAGCGGTGCGATCTCGTTCAGCGACTCCTGTAGTGCATTGAGTGGGTCGATAGCGTTTCTTATGCACGCATGTGGTAGCACCTCGTCGGGCACTGTTTGAGGCGGCAAAAAAATTCGCTCAGTGATAGTTACGCCGAGTGCCTTCACTACATCTTGGACGCGTAACAAGCTCGCTGATCCATAGTTGGTTGCTTCGTAACGCTGTACTTGTTGTTCCTTTAGCCCCATTCTTTCAGCTAGATCCTTTTGGGTAAGGCCTAGTGCAATTCTGGCGCGAATAACGGCCGTTGGAAGTTCATCGAGAGAATCCGCCTCGATTACCGTCGGTCGAGTTTGTATTAGTGCCTCATATTCACGAACCTCGGCCTGAAGATCCGCTATTTGGCTATTTGCGGCATCAATTTGCGCTTGTCGAATGACAGGATGGAGGTTTTCGCTTGGTTGCTTGGAAAGCACCACGAACGCTTCTTCAAACGTAGCCAACTGCGCTTTAGTTATGCGGTACTGCCGCTCATTCTTGATCATGGCAGACTCCACAGATCCAACTGGACAATGCCTTTTGGATTGCCAGTCGCTTTATCGATCTGAAAAAAATCGAGAAAAATCCGGCCAGATGCGCCTTCCTTTGTCTCGGCGGGAAAGAGGTCTCCGTGGTACTTCGTTTTCATTGCTTGCCTTCCATTGGAGAAATCAAGGAGGACTGGATCTAGAAGCAAGTGGTTGACAGCAGTTATGCTCCAGCAAAGATCGTAGTCGCCTGGCAAGGCCTTCGTTGTAACGAAGCTGCCGTCAAGAAATACGCGCTGACACCCTGCCACGCGCAAGGCGGTCGCGGCACGCATGAGGCTATCCATTAGCCATTGTCGATGGGGATTGAATGAAAATCGCGCAGCTATTTCTGACCAACTCGCCGCATGGATGCCAGGAGGCAACAACCCGGTCACGTCAAATGGGGGAATCACGGTACGCCTCAGACGAAAGATACAACACAACGATATTCTTGTGCTAACCACATGTCAAGACTCTTCTTTTAAAGAATCCTTACCACCTCCGCCAACTCCACCCTCCACACAACCTTGACCACCGGCGGCATCGCCAACTTCTGCGCTTCAATCACAACGACAAGCTGAAAAAGCCCCCCCGCCATATCCTCAATGCGCAAGAAGCACGCGCGCCGCTGACGAATCGTCATATCCGCGTTGTTGCAATCCGTTATAGGATCAACCACGCCATCCTCATCAACCAAGCGCGGCAATGGAAACACTGGCTCCGAACAGCCCGGAGCAACCACGACTTTCGCAAAGGCTTCTTTGCCTAGCGCGGAAACATCGGCCGTCGCCATCTTGATGCCAAGCGTAACAAATCCGGGCAGCTTGAGTTTGCTGGGCTCATGTCCGCGTTCCGCACCAGCATGGACGATATCCGTCTCGCGCCCTTGACCACCATGCTCCGCTTCCCCGAAAGCAACTTGTTCAACTGAGCCATCAGTGTGTTTTATAAATACGCCGGATGTGCCCATGGTATCCATTTTTTCCAGCCAGACAGCTTTGTGACTCAGGTCAGGAAACTTGGCTTTGCCGAATGTCATATGAGTGACGCCACTCTTCTTTATGTCTGGATCGTGGCCTGAGATGGTTGGTTTGGCGGTGCCACCGCCCTTTCTCGCCCATGCACCATTTCTATTATCGCCGCCCGCATTTTCCCTCTTCTGCGCGTCTTGATGCGCTTTGAGTGCATCCACCTCATATGACAAGGTTTCAAACGGAAATCGGTGAGAACAGGAATGTAAGCGGTACACAACGAACGTGGAATCTGGTTCACTTGCAAACGATAGCCAACTGCCACTGACTTGAAGAGTAGTTCGTCCTGTAAAAGGGAAGCCGGTATGGGGGTAGGCTGTGCGCTTTTGGCTGGTCGCGGCAACGCATGATGCATAGATACCAGCCGCTGAACGCCATGCCCCCTTGCTCAATGCGATGCGACCAATATCCGATGCCGAAGCGCCGGATATTCTGCTCGCCAGTTTGATATGTAGATGCCCGTTAGCCGGATCAAATGACTTTTCGCTCCACAACATTTCTTCCCGTAGTAGGCCGGTGAAGAGTTTGTGCAGCACAGTGCTTGTTGTTCCAAAATAGAAACGGATGAGTTCCATGCACGGCACAATCAGGCGTTTGCCGTCATTCATGGAAACACAGATGCAATAAGATTGTGTTGCACCACGATGCAAGCGGTGTTCTACCAGCGGCAGCAAAAAATGATTTTCAATCGAAATTCCGGATTTGATGATGTGTGCTAACGAACAGGAAACATCCACACTAAAGGATTCCTGCTGATAATTTGGCTGCGCCACTTTCACTCCACCTTGCCAGATGTCGCCGATGACCACCATTGGAAGCGTTCCGATGGGCAACCATGCTTCACGCTGATCACCATCATCGGTGACGATGTTCGGGACAGGTAAATCGCCAATAACCGGCGATATCAACACCCTATACACGGGTTGGCTGCGGCGTTGACCGTTGGGCGAGTATGCGACCTCGCCAAACCAGTCAACACGCCACGGACGCGCGTCTGGGGTTAAGTCTGGTATTGCGAAGGGCTTTAAAGCAATATTTACTGGCATCGTAGCGCTCGATTTGAGTCGAAACGTAAGGATATGGGCAAATGAGTTGACTAGCCAATGTTCTACAATTCAGAAGCGTGCCGCAAATAAGGGCGCTGCTGGGTGGCCATGCCAAAGAGGTGCATGACAAAATTTGTAAACTCGTTGTTCTATGAGGGTATAGAGCGGCGATAGATCATATATTAAAGGGAAAACGAAGCAAGATGGGGCTCTTATCTTGAGTCGGTGCCGTGAGCTTAGGCTTCGATGATGGCCACAATATTTTGCTCGAGTTTTCAAGCGTATCTTGATATACTAGAGTAGTATGAAAAAAGTATTGAAAATTGAGGCCGTCGACCTGTTTTGTGGCGCAGGGGGGTTATCTTTCGGCCTTCGGAAGGCCGGAATAAAGATATTAGCCGGCATTGATTTTGACCCCGCATGTCGGTATCCCTTCGAAGAAAATAATGGCGCAACTTTCATCGAATCTGACGTCGCTCTCATAAAGGGCGAAGACATCCACAACCTTTTTACCGACAAGGCCGATATCAGGGTTCTTGCCGGATGCGCACCGTGCCAACCATTCTCGAAATATCGCCAAGGCAAGGACACCAGCGCAGACAAAAAATGGAAATTGCTGTATGAATTTTCTCGGCTTGTCGACGAAACCGAGCCAGATGTCGTTACGATGGAAAATGTCCCTGAACTTAAGGGGCACAAAGTTTTCGACGACTTTGCAAATGGATTGATCGATAGAGGCTACCAGGTCACGCATGGCATTATAAATTGCCTTAGTTATGGGGTGCCGCAAAGCAGAAAGCGTTTGGTTCTACTTGCCTCCAAACACGGCGGCATAAATCTCATAAGTCCATCGCATTCTCCGGAAAACTTCGTTACCGTAAAGCAAGCCATTGGACACCTGCCCGCCATCTCTGCAGGTGAACATCATAAAAAAGACCCCCTTCATATGTCGACTCGACTGTCGGAGGTCAACCTTCGCCGAATCAGGCAGTCCAAGCAAGGGGGGACGTGGAGAGATTGGGACGAAGACCTAATGTTGGCGTGTCACAAAAAAAAATCCGGCAAATCATATCCTAGCGTCTACGGTCGAATGACCTGGGATAGTCCGGCTCCGACGATGACGACGTTGTGCTACGGCATCGGCAATGGACGATTCGGCCATCCGGATCAAGATCGAGCCATATCGTTACGTGAAGCCGCAATTTTCCAGACTTTCCCGGCGACGTACAAATTCACTTCGCCGGACAATAAGCCATGCATGAAAAAAATAGGCCGGTTGATAGGGAACGCCGTGCCGGTTCGTTTGGGCGAGGTAATCGGCTTGAGCATCAAGAAGCATTGCGAAGGTTTGCCAAATAAGCTCGCTGAGTAACGTATGCCTCTATGCCTCCTAGAACCGCTTTGAGATACGCGATCGTCTCGTTTGCGATCGCGATAAGTTCGTCGTGCGAAGTTTCATGGCCGCAGTCTTCAAACGATATTTTACCGTGTGCCAGCTGATTTCGCTTTTCTTTGACATTCAAAAGCCGGCGGCCGTCCCTGCTTACACTCGTATCATGTTCAGCGATATCAAACCCATAAATTTTGGCTGTGTCCCTTATACTTCGAGCGTCAACATTTCCCGAGAATAAACTCATTTTGTTGTAACCCATCCGAAGCATTGCGATTTGGATTGGATGAGATCTATTTGAGATCATATTTACATCCAACGATGCGGCACGAAAATCTTTCAAAATGACTTGCTGAACCTCTGCACGAAGATCGTCGAAACTCAAATTTCCAGAATGGAAAATTTGATGAATCCCGTCGATCGCATTTGTCATTGTTGACTCCACAAGATTGTATAGTAGTAAATATCCATTTGCCCTGAGCGTCTTTACTAAATCACGGGATAGAACGAAATTTTCGACTTTTGTCATCGACTGATCCGGCTGCAAGACACCCAACAAATTGGCCTTATTGTCCGTCACTGCAGTTAAAAACTCGAAATATCTGAGAACCTCTTCTGTTCTGCGAAAGAAAAGGTCTCGAACGTCGGCAAAATTCGCGTCAATCGGGGGATTCGACATATTCCAGCTCTTTATTGAGGAGTTTGTCGCGAACGAAGCGAATACGATTGACCACTTTCGGACGGGAATTACTTGCATCTGATCTAGTATGAAATTTAAACTCATCACTTTCAATCCATAGCTTGATGGATTGATCGTCTGGGTTAAGATCCGAGTTTTCTCTCAGGGCTAGCGCGACTCCGACCGATATGGCTTCAAAACGAATCCTCGGTACAGTCAGGTTGGATTGATTTTTACGGAACGCAAAAGGCAGCTTCGCCTCGACAAAAGCGAGCACCCTGTCGAACTCCGCACCCATAGCATCCGCATCGAAAGGATGTTCGTTTTTTGAATCCAGGTATTGATTCAAAAAATCGTCGACACTTTTTTCGAAATTTTCGTAATTACTAGTGTATGCGAAGAACCGCAGTACAAGCTCCTCATATTCCTTCCGAATAGAACGGGTCTTACTGACAGGGCATAATTCTCTGAATTTCAGTTTACTGGATTGCTCTTTGATAAAGTCCAAAAATGGTCCGCTGCGAGATCCGAAGCGTTGTTCCATATTTTCCAGCTGAACACCGCCGCTGTTGAGTCTGTCGAAAAGCTGGCGACGCGCTTCCTCATCCATCATTCGCGTCAACTCAATCATTCGTAGCGTCTTGCGTAGAAATCGTCTTTGTCGTTCGGGAGGAAGATCGGAGAAAAAAAAGCCGTTTAGCGATGGCAGCAGCTCCAAATCTCTCAATTTCAGTTGGTCTTCTACATATCGCACCAAGGTACGGATCCGCTGAGATCCATCGACGATTTCTAATCGTCCGCCTGCTTCGGCATTATCTGCTACAAACAAATATGGAATCGGTAAATTCAATAGAATCGACTCAATGAAGCGTGCCTGCTTCTTTTCGGGCCATACCAGTTCGCGTTGATAGTCAGGAACGAAGATTTCTCCTTCGTCTTTGTCCCTGCCTTGGTTGTATTTGTTTACAATAACTTCGACAGGATATTCACGTATGTCGTGATCTGTGATTTTCTGTTTGCTTTCTATCTCAAGTTCAGCGGCCAATTTCATCTCTTCCGAGACGGACGGAATTAGTTCTCGTTGTTTTCTACTCATAGCATTTTTCCAGAAAATGATGGATAAACTATCTAGTGAAAAGCGTAGCAGATTGATGTCGCGCGTACGCCACAATAATACAGCTCCCGAAATGCTACTGCGGAAGGCTTTGTGGTCTTCCGGCCTCCGTTACCGTCTGCGAACCTCATCAAAGTTACCGGGGTCGCCCGACTTGGTGCTTCCTAACGCAAAGGTCGCGATCTTCGTCGATGGTTGTTTTTGGTACGGCTGCCCTATCCATGGATCGCAACCGAAAACAAACGTCGAATTTTGGCAAACCAAAATTGCCAGGAACCGAGAGCGTGACCGGCAAGTCGACAAAAAACTTGTGTTCTTGGGCTGGCGCGTCATTCGACTGTGGCAGCACGAGATACAAAAAGATATCGTCAATTGTGTCGGTCGCATTGCACATATTATAAACAAACCATTAAGCTGACCAGAGTATGCAAGTCGCATCACAATTAAGTTAACTTATCGGAGTATAAGATGAAACCGGTCACTCAGGTCGCCAATTAGGGCGTTTCTGAATGAATTTGGTGGAATTTGCGGCAAACTCATTTACCTTCCGCCAGTCTGAAAATCTCGCCGCAAGCCCTCTAAACCAAGCCGGTCGCTCTTTAAAATCCTTGGACAGCGTGTTGTACCGCACCACCTTGGCCTCCCATGCCTCCGTCAGTCTTAACTCCGGCTTTTGCATCAGCCACAACGCCAGCGATAACACATGATGGCGTTCAGCAACGCGCCGCTGTTCAAACGGGAAAGGGCCGTGAGCCACGTCAAGCGTAACAATTCCCAACCGCTCCGCGACATACATCCGCAAACGATCATGGTTGGGTTTGGAAACCATGATTTTGCAAAGTTGATGCAACACCGCGTGAAAACCGATGTCAAAACGCCCTGTTTCAGAAACTGCCATGTCGAGAGCAAGCAACATTTCTTTATGCAGCGCAAATACTTCAGGATCATGTACAGATGCAGGTATATGTGGCGCTCGCCGAAGATCGAACCGGCATACATTGCACAAGCACATCTCGCCAGCTTCATTGATACCATGCCCGAAATCTCGGCGATGAAATGCCACCGGTGAATCACAGCCTGGGCAAGCATCGTGGGCCAGTGCCTTGTGATTTGGACAAAATGTGAAAAATCCGACCCGCCACTTTCGGCGGAAATACGGTTCGACATCCTCGGCGAGGCATTCCGGACAATATTGCAAACCGTAGCCCTGCCTGTTGGTGCTATGTAGCTTCAAAGGCAAAATCCACCGCAATTGCCCGCTACTTAGCCGTCTTGGGTAAAGCCGATCCCGATAACAGGTCAACGTTGTTCTATAGGCGTCCCAATAAGGGGTTCCCGTGTGTTCACTGACCGCTTTCAGCAGCCATTTCGGCGCCAGCCGGTCAATGTCCCGGTTCCATGGCGTAAGTGCATCACCGAATAGTTGGTGAGTCATGGTCTGCAATTTGACGCCATTGGCTCTGGCAATGCGCACTATCCATGAAGACAGCAACTCATCCGGCAATGGCTTGGGGTGCGCGGGCCAGAGCTTGCTGGAAAGCATGATCCATTCACCTTTCAGTTTACTTTGTCGAGCTTGTGTTTCCTTTGGGATGGGGATGTCCAGCGAATCTCATCCAGGATTTTTCCATCGATTTTCTCCTGCCCGTTTTGAATCGCGTGTACCGCCGCAGCCGAAAGCAACTGCGACAGTTCGCCGATATATCCTTCACTCAGAGAAAGCAGGCGGGTGGCCAAGGTCGCCTCATGAAGATTGGATGCTTCCTTTAGCGGTAGCATCCGCTCGAAACTCATCAGCAGCCGTAAGAAAAGCTCATCAAGCTCCCAGCGCGGAAGTACCGCTGGCTCAAAGCGATTGGACAACTGCGGATCGGTTTGAATGGCACGATAGGCATCCCTGGTGCCGACACCGACAACAGGAATTTCAAGTTCGTTGCCAAGATATTTGATGACATTGAGAAACCCCTTCTGACGATTGAGGTTGCCGGCAAGGATATGATGAATTTCATCGATGATCAGCATCCGAAGCCCAACCTGCTTTAATATCTTCAGAACCTGAAATTGCTTCTTATCCACCCGGTCTGCCGGCTTATACGGCGCAAAAAGCAGCTCCAGTATGGCATTGTAGAAACGGCCCTCATCTGGGACGGGAGGCGCTTGCACCACCAGCACCGGAACCTTTATCGCAGATCCATTTGACTCATCGCTTGCGGGATGCAGCGAATGGAACCGTTCCACCAACATTGTTTTGCCGTTGTTGGTATCGCCGACGATCAACAAGTTGGGCATGCGGTGCGATTTTGGATACGTCAGCAGGTCTTCGAGTTTGGCCAGTATTTCCTTGGCCTGCGGATAGCCGATCCAGCGCGGAGAGCGGATGCGCTGTATGCGCTCATGGTCGGAAAGCGTCAGCAGTTCTGCCGTTTTGGGGGAAAGATGGTTAAACGCGGTTGTCACGACAGATCATCCAGTTCGTCGAACGGCTTTAAATCTGGCAGCGGCGGAGCAGCCGATGGAATTTCTACCGGCGCGGCTTTTTTGACAGCGGGCTTGCTTGCACTCAATCCTGATTTGCGCCGTTGCTCAGAACGCCTTGCTGCCTTGGTCTTGCCCTGCGCTTCTACCTCGACTTCGCGCATACGCTCGTAGGCTTCGAAAATGGCTCGTTCATCCACTTCCTTCCTGGACTCTTTAACCTGACGCTGCATTTCCCGCATCTCCCAAAGGCTGATCGGCGGATGCGAAGTATCGCGGTAGGGGATTGGGTAATACTCCATCACTTCCGGATCGTAAAACCAGACAGTGCTGATGTCTCTCGGGTCGAGACGAAACATGAACTTCCGCTTCGCTTTTGAATTGCTCGTGTCTGTTTCGCCGATCCATCTGCGCAGAACATCATGGTAATAGTGGATTTCATCGATGACCACACCGTAATTCTGAATGGTGCGCTCCTCGAAAGGCATGAAATCAAGGCGCACGCGGTCTCCATCCGCGATCTTTTCCGGTAAGCCAGTGCCAGGTTTATCATCGGAACCGAAAATGCCTTCGCGAAATTTCTCAATGGGCGCCATACCGATGGATTTGTGTTCGCGCTGGTGGTAAACGTCCACGATATAAGTAGCGAGCCAACTCTCGAGATCGCTCAATGTCATGGCGGCAGACTTCTCTGAGTCGTAATCGCCACGTTCGCGGGTATTGGAGAACGTCGTCCCGTCCAGGGTGTGAATTTCCTTCATCAGCGTGCCGACCAAACGCTCGATGTGCCCGCCGAAATGTGGACGTGCGACGGGACGCCATTCCAGATTGATGCCATATTCTTTGCAGGCGCGTTGCAGCATATTTCCTCTGAACTCCTTGGCGTTATCCAGGTGAATTGTTTTGGGCAGCCCCCAGCACGGCCATTCAGAAACGACATTGTGTTTTGCCAACCATTTATCCTTGGCGAGAATGGCGTGCGCGATGCAAAGCCCCGTAGCCAAGGCGCCGGGCGGGTCGAACGAGACATAGAATCCAGCTACCATCCTGCTGAACACGTCGATGGCCAGCGTAATCCACGGGCGGCCTATCGGTCGGCGGTGGATGTCGTCCACCAGAATGATATCCATCTTGGTATGGTCGATTTGGACTACCGACAGCGGATAATCTGCACCGGGAAAATGACCCTTTATCGGAGAGAACTGTTGTGCGGCGGCTTTTCTTCCCCTTCTTCTGGAGATACGCATCTCATCGGACAGCATGTCGATCCGCTTGCGCACGGTGTTGCAGTGTGGCGCCGGCAATTTTGCACGCTCACATTTGCTTCTGATTTCCTGGCAAATACGTAAAATTGACTTGGGATTCCTCGTCAAATATTCGCTCTCAACCGTAGCCGCAATGATTGCCTCAACTTCTTTCGGCAGCTTGACCATCCCTTTGTCGCTGCGAGCATTTACTTGAAGCGCAGTAACGCGCCCTTGCGCTTCATATTTCCTGATCCACTTGTAAAGCGTGGTGGCATGAATGCCGTATTCCTTCGCCCGCGCTTCAACGTCTTTAAGCGTTCGGCCACGAACCTCCAGCAAAGGGCGAATGATCTCGTATTTTCGTTCTGCGGCCTGCCAGGCTGCATCTGGAATTTGGCTAATATCGGCCTTCGGCTGGGGTACCTGTGCAGGCGGCACAGGTTTCAGGTCGGCAATTTTCGCCTGTTCGACATGATTGGTTTCGCTATCGGACACCAGGACCAGGCTCAAATCCAGGATGTGCGTAATATGGCAGCGACGTTCCTTATAGAACACCTCGACGCCCGGCTTTAACGACAGCGTTGTGCGCAATGTGCTCACGACAAACTCCAAATACGGCTTTTCATGGTTAAGGGGTTGTTCAAGTCGGCGCCGATCTGAAAAGTTGCGATCAGATGCCACAGCACCCGGATCAACTGCGCTTGGCTTGTCTCATCGGGGTTAATAGCGTTAATCAGGTCGCGGGGAGTGTCCTCATTGATTTCCCTCAAATGCCCGAGAATATCCCGCACAAACCCTGCATCTGGTATAGGGAGACGAAAATCTATCAGGAAACGTGCATTGGCAAGATAAGGGGTGCGGATTTCGCGCTCGGTAACGAGCTTGAACCGCCAGCCTTGTTCCTTAGCGAAATGTAATGCAGCCTTGAATTTCGGCCGAAGCTCTGCCCATTTCTCTCGCAGCTCACTTCGATACTTGACCTCGCAGAGCCATGGCACCTTGCCATCGCTCTCAATGAATTCGACGAATACGTCTGGCGTATAACTGTGCTGGCCACCGCTCGCATCCAGCCATTTAACCTTCACCGGCTGTGGGTCGATGGTTTTAACTTCCGGCGAAAATTCTAGAAGTGACAGAAAATCCCGCTCCAGTGTAGACTCAAACTGCGCGGCACCGCCCGCCTTGGATGACGCTGCAATGCCGGTCACGTTCCGGTAGTTTTTGGGAATGGTTCTGATAGGCATTCTAACCAGCAGCCTCCAGCGATGGAATTTTAGGCCAGAAGCACCTAACGTTATGAAACGTTAGTGGTTAGCAATGGAAAATGCAAGAACAAATAATCGGATGGGATAAATGATCAATGGAAATTACACTGGCCGTTTTGTCGCTTGATCCTGAGATATAATCAAACTCGGATTTGAATTTATAAATTATCTCAATGGCCGCTGTTAATCCCAAAAAGAAACTCTTCGAGAATTTCGCCCTTGTCGCGAAATCGCTGGCCAGCGCCAATCGGCTTGAATTGCTGGAAGCGCTGGCGCAGGGCGAGCGTGGCGTGGACGGGTTGGCGCAAGCCAGCGGCATGTCGGTGGCCAACACCTCCCACCATCTTCAAATCCTGCGTGGTGGCGGGCTGGTTCAGTCGCGCAAGGAAGGCACCCAGGTTATCTACAGTTTGACCGACGAAAAAGTGCTTTCACTGCTGGCGGATATCCGTTGCGTGGCTGAACGACACTTGGCTGAAGTGGAGCGCATCGTCCGCGAAAACTTCGATAGCCGGGACAAGCTGACCCCTGTCCGTCGCGATGAGCTTATGGGGATGGTGAGTTCCGGGGAGGCGATGGTGATTGATGTTCGCCCCTCCGCTGAATACGATGCCGGCCACATCGCGGGGGCGGTCAACATCCCTCTGGAGTCCCTGCCGGAGCGGTTAAGCAAACTGCCCCATGACCAGGAAATCGTTGCCTACTGCCGTGGCCCCTATTGCATGCTGGCCTTCGATGCGGTTGAACAGTTGCGCCAGCACGGCTATCGTGCCCGCCGACTGGAAGACGGTTTTCCTGAATGGAAGGTCGATCACCTTCCTGTCGACCAGTAATTCCCCCTGAAAAAATCTCTCCAATAAGCATTGCCCTTCAAGTCGGAGAGCTATTCAAAAGATTAGCTTGACGACTTTGTGGTTATTGCTGAATAATATATTCAAACGTTCGTTTGATTGTTGTTATTTGCTGTATCTGCTCGGTTGCGAGGAGAAAGGATGCATCCGAGTTTCAACCCAGCCTGATTTTCCGGCAAGGAGGAAATGATGAAAACTCTTTTTATACTCAACGACCCGCCTTATGGCACCGAGCGCAGCTACAACGGTTTTCGCCTGGCGCGAGCGCTGTCGAAACACGAAGGCAACGAGATTCGCGTATTCCTGCTGGGCGATGCCGCACTGTGCGCCAAGGCAGGGCAAAAGGTGCCGGAAGGCTACTACAACATCGAATTTTTCGCGCAGAGCATTCTCAAGCGCGGCGGACTGATCGGCGTGTGCGGCGCATGCATGGAAGCCCGCGCCTTGCGCGACGAGGAACTGATTCCCGGCGCGCAGCATTCGACCCTGGAGCATCTGGCCGAATGGACGGAATGGGCGGACAAGGTACTGACGTTCTAGCCGGTCCCTTTTTTTGACCTATATTCAAATGTTCAATTTAATTAGAGAGCATATGCCATGATTTTTCTTGCCATACTCGCCGGCGCCGTTACCGGCATCGTGCTTGGCCTGTTCGGCAGCGGCGGCTCGATCATTGCCATGCCGGCGTTGATGGTGCTGCTCGACGTGCCGCCCAAATCGGCCATTGCCATGAGCCTGGGCATCGTTGCCATCACCGCCACCATCTCGGCATGGGACAACTGGCGGCGCGGCAACGTGGACATGAAAATCTCGGTGGTGTTCGGTTTCTTCGGCGTGATCGGCACTTACGGCGGGGCGCGCCTCGGCGTGGTGACGCCGGTGACGGTGCAGCTCGTCCTGTTCGCCTTGGTGATGTACGCCGCCGCCTGGAAGATGCTGCAAAGAAAAACGGTGCAGGTGCAGGTTGCACAGCTCGCCACTGCCGGCGGCCCGCCTCTCGATGAAGAAGCCATCATCTCGGCCAATCTGACCCATATCGCCGCGCACGGCATCGGCGTCGGCGTGCTCACCGGTCTGGTCGGCGTCGGCGGCGGTTTCCTGATCGTGCCGGCGCTGGTGCTGCTGTCCGGCATCCCGATGAAAATGGCGATCGGCACCTCGCTCGCCATCGTCGCCGCCAAATCCTACGCCGGTTTTGCCGGCTATGTCGGCGCGGTGCCGGTCGATTGGGGGGTGATGGGTTCCTTTACCGCCGTCACGGTAGTCGGCAGTTTCGTCGGCACCCGTCTGGCGCACCGCTTCTCGCAGGAAACCCTGAAACACGCCTTTGGAGTATTTCTGGTGATTGTCGCCACGTATCTGTTGCTCAAAAGCGCACTCTAAAAGATCTGGAGTTAAGCAAACCGATCGATGCTCAAGGCGCTCCGTTTCGACTTCGCGTCATTTCGCAGCAGCCGCCCGGCGGGCGCTACACCCTTTACGCCCGCCATGCGCTGGAATTATCATCCCTCTTCGAGCAAGCAAGGTATCGTGCAACGCCTGGAAGCCATCCAGGATAATTTTTTAGAGGGTATCTGACATGACCGACCCAGCAGGACTTTCCACCCGTTGCATCCACGCCGGCGAACTCGATGACGCTCACGGCTCGCCGCACACGCCGCTTTACACTTCCACCACTTTCAAATTCGCTTCCACCGCCGACCTGCTCGACGTGGTGGACGGGCGCAAGCCGGGCAGCCTGTATACGCGCTACGGTCTCAACCCCACCATTTTCAGCCTGGAAACCAAGTTGGCCGCACTGGAAGGCGCCGAAGCGGCGTGGGCGTTCTGCTCCGGCATGGCGGCGGAAACCGCGCTGTTTCTCACTCACGGGCGCAAGGGCATCGTCTGCATCGGCGACGCCTACGGCGGCACCATGGAACTGCTGGCCGCGCAGCTACCCGAACTCGGCATCCCCACCCACCTTCTACTCGGCAGCGAGTTGCATGGATTGGAAGCAGCCCTGAAAACGGGTGCGAGCCTGGTGTTTTTCGAGACGCCGACCAACCCCACATTGGAAGTGCTGGATATCGCCAAAATCAGCGCCATCGCTCACGAACACGGCGCGCTGGTGGCGGTGGACAACACCTTCGCCTCGCCGGTGAACCAGAACCCATTGGCGCTCGGCGCGGATTTCGTCATTCACAGCGCCACCAAATATCTCGGCGGCCATAGCGACCTCACCGCAGGCGCGTTGATGGGCTCGAAACAATTGCTGGGCGCAGTGTGGAACTGGCGCAAGAACCTGGGCACCACGATCTCGCCGGAAATCGCCTCGCTGCTGATGCGCAGCATCCGCACCCTGACCGTGCGGGTGGAACGCCAGAACGCCACGGCGCAAATCGTGGCGGAAACCATGGCGCGTCATCCCAGAGTGGCGCGGGTCTATTATCCGGGCTTGCCCGATTTCCCCGGCCATGCCGTGGCCAGGAAACAGATGAGAGGGTTCGGCGGCATGTTGACGCTGGAACTCAAGGGCGGCTATGAAGATGCGGTAAAGACAACCGACCAGCTCAAACTCTTCGCCATCGCCCCGAGCCTGGGCGGCGTGGAAAGCCTCGCCACCATGCCGGTGACCACCACCCACCATGGCGTGGCGCCGGAAGAGCGGGCGCGACGCGGCATCGGCGATACCATGATCCGGCTCTCCATCGGCCTGGAAGACGCCGCCGACCTGATCGCCGATCTGGAGCAGGCACTAGCGTGATGAGGGGAGCAAGCATACGCCGGTATTCATGGCTTTTGGCATTGCTGCTGATCGGCAATGCCCATGCGAAGGATGGAGATGCCCTTGCCCGGCACAACCCGGAAACCGGCCTGCAAAGCTGGAAAACCACCAGGCAGGGCGTCACCCTGGAACTGACCCAACTCACCCCAGATCAAGCGCGCGCTTTCTTCCTCGGGCGCGGTTTCGAGCCTGCCGATGCGGAACACTACGCCACGGCCTGCGTGTTCATGACCATCCTGCGCAACGAATCGGCTCCTGCCGCCATCGCCTACAAGCTGGCCGAGTGGCGCGCCGTTACTGCCGGCGGACGGGCCCGCCCGCCGAAGCTCAAGGAAGATTGGCTCAAGGAATGGGAAGCGCGCAAACTGGCCCCGGCCCACAAAATCGCCTTCGAGTGGTCGCAGTTTCCCAGCGAGCAAACTTTCGAACCGGGTGACTGGAATCAGGGCATGGCGACCTTCGCGCTGCCGCACGGCAGCCGCTTCGACCTCAAGTTCCGTTGGACAGTACAGGGCAAGCAACAGGAAAACATCCTGAAAGGAGTCATTTGTGCGAACGACGTTAGCGGCAATTAGCCTGGTATCAATGCTGGTCGCGGGCGCTGCCCTCGCCGGTGAAACCGCATCCCCCTTGATCCCCGCCAACGAACGCAAACCCGCGCCGGAGTTGCGCCTGACAGACCTCGACGGCAAACTGCAAAACCTTGCCGACTTGCGCGGCAAGGTGGTGCTGGTGAATTTCTGGGCTACCTGGTGCCCGCCCTGCCGCCGCGAAATGCCGTCGATGCAGCGCCTTTACCAAAGCCAGCCCAAGGAGCGCTTCGAAATCCTGGCGGTGAATATCGGCGAGGATGACGGCACGGTATTCGCCTTCACCGGCACGCTGGAGCCGTCTCCCGCCTTCCCGCTCCTGCTCGACCGCGACAGCGGCGCATTGCACAAGTGGCCGGTGAAAGGGCTGCCCACCAGCTTCATCGTCGACAAGCAGGGCCGCGTGGCATGGCGCGCTGTGGGCGGGCGGGATTTCGACAGTCCTGCCATGGCGGCGCAATTGCGGGCGCTGCTCGACGAAAGGCAGTAACGCCATCTAAACGCCTTTGCGCCGATTTAAAGAACCCTTGCCCCTTGGTGAAACCGGATGCGGCCTTGAATTTTGGGCGAAGCTTTGCCCATTTCTCTCGCAACGTGACAGAAAATCCCACTCAAGTGTAAACTCAAACTGCGCAGCACCGCCCGCCCTGGATGAGGCTGAAAGCACCTAACGTTATAAACCGTTAGTGGTTAGCGATGAAACACACTGTCTGACGCGATTCAGGAGAGGATGAGATGCACACCAAACATGCCGTTTCATTCTTCGAACAGCAATTCCAGAAACAGGTCGGCGAACGAACCTTCGCCCTCAACCCCTTCGAGCAGGCGGCTCTGCCCTATCTGCAAGGCGAAGTGCTGGATCTCGGTTGCGGCCTGGGAAATCTGGCGGCTGAGGCTGCACGGCTGGGCTTCCCCGTGGTGGCGGTGGATGCCAGTCCGACGGCCATTGACCATTTGCAGCGACTGGCGCAACGGGAGAACCTGAAGCTGGAAGGAGTGCTGGCCGATCTGTCGGATTACCATGTCGACGACCAGTACGACACCATCGTGGCCATCGGCATTCTGATGTTCTTCGGCCAATCGCGGGCGCTGGAGCTGCTCGAGGATATCCAGCGGCATGTGAAGCCGGGCGGCCATGCCGTGATCAACGTCCTGATCGAAGGCACCACCTACATGGGCATGTTCGAGCCGGGCCACTACACCTTGTTTGGCCGCAACGAACTTGAGCAACGCTTTGCCGGCTGGCAAGTGCTGGAACAGATTTTTCAGACTTTCCCCGCGCCGGAAAATACCGAAAAAGCGTTCGTAACGATCATCGCGCGGAAGGTTTGATCCGGCTAAAAACAGTTAACCGCCGATAAACGCAGATGAACACCGATAAAACAGGGTGATATTGATACTCTCATCATCACCCAAAAGATGAAGAAATTCTTTGTAGCGCTTTGAATCATCTGCGTTTATCGGCGTGCATCGGCGGTTAATCGCCGTTTTCAGATAACCGTCTGATCTGCCGGTCGTGCATCCTGCCCAGCAACACCAGCGCGGCAATGGCGCCCATCAGCGCATAAGCCATATCCGACTGGGTATCCCAGATATAGCCCTGCGTCCCGAGAAAGGCCTCGGCAGCTTGTCCCGACGCAAGCGCCACCCACCACTCGATCAATTCGTACAACGCACTGATCGCCAGGCAGATGCAAACCACGATGAAGGACAGCCACTTTCCCGGTGCGACCACGGCGTTGCGGATCAGGATTTCCCGCGCCACGATGGCCGGGACAAATCCCTGAGCGAGATGGCCCAGCTTGTCGTAATTGTTTCTCTGCCAGCCGAAATAATTCCCGAGTGAGTCGAACAACGGCACTTCGGCATAGGTGTAATGGCCGCCGACCATCAGGATCAGGCAGTGAATCAGGATCAGGAAATACGCCAGCGAGGTGAAGGGGAAACGACGGCGCGTGACCGCCAGCAGCACGAAGGCGATCATTGCCGGCAGGACTTCAAGCAGCCATGTGAGGGTATCCTTGGGATGGATGCCCGACCAGATCAGGGTGACGAAATAGACCGCGACCCAGAGCGCAGCCGTGAGGGGAATGAGCTTATTTCGGCTGGTCAACGCTGTCCCACGGTTCCAGCTTGTGGCGCGGCGGCTTGCTCATCAAATAGAGCACGATGCCGGCGCTGAGGAAGAACAGGATAGTGGCGAGCAGGCTGGCGGTGATGACATCCTGGCCGCCGCGCGTAACCATGGAGTAGACGAAGCCGCCAAAGCTCAGAACCGTGCAGATGAATGAGGCGACGGCGAAACCGAAGGCGATTTTCCTGCCTGCATTGCGGGGGATCATGGGCGTTCCTTGATTGGGTTATTGGTCATTCAGGCTTCGTAGTCGACCACCCGGCGTTCGGCGCGAACCGACTTGACGAAGGGCGCAACCTCGGCGTGAGCGGGATGATTCTGGTAGGCCGCCAGCGCCGCTCTGCTTTCGAATTCGGAGTACAGCACCACGTCGGCCGACTCGCCCTCGCCGCTGAAATCGATGCCGACCTCCAGCTTCAACAGGCCGGGAATCCTGCCGTTGAGGCCTTCGAGCAACTGCTTCAGCTTGCGCGCGTTGCCGGCCTTGTCGCCCGCCGCTTCGTCGAGCCGCCACATGACGAGATGCTTGATCATCGGCGGCCTATGACTTTATTTCGCGGTGAGAATGGTCAGCGTCGATTGCAGCGCTTCCGCCACTTCGCGCCCGAGCGCAGTAAGGTAGCCGCCGTCGGCCAACGTCACCAGTTTTTTGTCGTGCAAACGCTGCACGGCGGCAATCGTCGACGCATCGGCGTCCTTGTGCACCTTGATGCCTTCCTGCATGGTATCGAGGTCGTAGTGGGCAAGAAAATTCAGCTCGGCAACGAGTTCGGGGGTCAGTTTTGGGGGTGGGATCAACATGGTATGCCTCTTTCGGAATGGATTGCGCCTATTGTGTCACGGAATCCGGCCCCGCTCCATCCGGCTTGGCTTCTTTTTTGCGGTTCGATCCGGCCACCATGTCGTAAACGAACAGCCGGCAATCGAGCGCGCCGTTATAAAGCGGGATGCGGCGCGTGACCGAAAGCCGGATCAGCTTGGCCAAGCGCATGTCGGCGCTGAGGAAGCAGGCGCGCCAGCCGCCGAATTTCTGCTTGAGCAAATCGCCGAGTTTGGGATAGAGCGGCGCCATTTCTTCCTGTTCGCCGATACGGATGGCGTAGGGAGGATTGGTAACAAGAATGCCTTCTGGCGCGGGCGACGAAATATCGAGCATGTTGATCTGCTTCAAGCTTACTACTTCGGTCAGCCCGGCGGCTTCCAAGTTGGCGCGCGCCGCAATCAGCGCTGTGCTGGAAACATCGCTGCCGAAAATCGGCAATGCGACCTTCGGCAGTTCCGCCGCCTCCGCTTCCTTGTAAATTCTGTCCCAAGCATCGGCGTCGAAATTTTTCATCTGCTCGAAAGCGAACCAGCGCTCCGCCCCGGGCGCGATGTTGAGCACCATCTGGGCGGCCTCGATCAAGAAGGTGCCGCTGCCGCACATCGGGTCGAGCAGCGGCTTGCCCGGCTCCCAGCCCGCCAGCGTGAGGATGCCCGCCGCGAGGTTTTCGCGCAGCGGCGCTTCGCCCTGCTCCTTGCGATAGCCGCGCTTGAACAGCGCCTCGCCGGAAGTGTCGAGATAAAGCGTCGCCATGTCGGCGGTGAGAAAGGCATAGATGCGCATGTCGGGTGCCGCAGTGTCGATGCTGGGGCGCTCGCCGTAGTGGACGCGGAATTTGTCGCACACCGCGTCCTTGATGCGCAGGGTAACGAAATCCAGGCTGCGCAGCGGGCAGCGAATCGCGCTGACCTTGACGCGGAAAGTCTGCTTGATGTCGAACCACTCCTGCCAGGGCAGGGCGTAGGCGGCATGGTAGATGTCCTCCTCGCTGCGATAAGGCTGCTCCGCCAGACGCCACAGAATGCGGCTGGCGATGCGGCTATGCAGGTTGGCGCGATAGCACAAGGCGAAATCGCCGGCAAAGCCCACACCGCCGTCGGCGGGTTTGATTGCAGTTGCGCCGAGCGCTGTCAGTTCATCGGCGAGGACGGCTTCCAAGCCGCGCGGGCAGGGGGCGAAAAATTGCTGGGTAGTTGTCATGGATAAATCCTGGAATTAAAGCGGGTTAACCGCAAAGGCGCTAAGAAAATCAAAACCATTTTTAATGGCTAACGCCTCGAGGAGCGAATTACATGGGCTCTTGTTCCGATGTTCTTTGCGCCTTCGCGCCTTTGCGGTTCAAGTTTTTTCATTTCAGCAGTCGCCGCCGCGTCAGCACCAGCGCGATGTAGTAGCCGACGCCACCGTAGGCCAGCAGCGCCAGGATGTGGGCGAATATCTGCTGCGGCATGCCGCCCTGCACCAGCGGGCGCGCCAGCTCGATGGCGTGGGTCAGCGGCAGCCAGGCCGACACCGCCTGCAGCCAGGCCGGCAACTGGTCGACCGGATAGAACACGCCGCACAGCAGCACCATCGGCGTGATTACCAGGGTGAAGTAATACATGAAAAAATCATAGTTGGGCGACAGCGCGTTCATCACCAGCCCCATGCCGGCGAAACAGAAGCCGATCAGGATGATCAACGGAATCAGCCACAGGGTCTGCCCCAGCCCGGCCAGACCCAGCGCCCAGACGATGGCGAGAATCGCCAGCCCGGACAGCAGGCTCTTGCTGATGGCCCACACCAGTTCGCCAAGCATGACATCGTCAAGGGTCAGCGGCGCATTGAGAATCGCTTCCCAGGTCTTCTGCACATGCATGCGCGAAAAGCCCGAATACAACACCTCGAAGGTGGCGCTGTTCATCGTGCTGTAGCACACCGTGCCGGCGGCGAGGAAGGTCAGGTATGGCACGCCGCCGACTTCCGGCAGCAGGCCGCCGAGACCGTAGCCCAGGCCCAGCATGTAAAACGCCGGGTCGGCCAGGTTGCCGAGGATGGACGGAATGGCCAGCTTGCGCCACACCAGGAAGTTGCGCTGCCACACCGGAATGAAGCGCAAGTTCAGGATGGGAAGGCGCAGGAATTGCATCATGGCAGGTTCTATTTCAGCTCCGAGGTGCAGAAGCCGCAACGAGTCGCCTTGAGCGGGATGACATTGAGACAGTGGGGACACTCTTTGGTCGTCGGCGCGACAACCGGCGCCTCATCCGCCACGATCTGATTCTTGAGGCGATTGATCTGGCGCACCAGGATGAACACGGCGGCAGCGACGATGGTGAAATCGATCAGCGTGTTGAGGAACAGGCCGTAGTTGATCGTCGCAATACCGGCGGCCTTGGCCTCCGCCAGCGTCGTCACCGATTTGCTGGAAAGGTTGATGAACAGGTTGCTGAAGTCGAACCCGCCCAGCAGCCTGCCGATCGGCGGCATCATGATGTCGTTGACGAAAGAGGTGACGATCTTGCCGAACGACGCGCCGATGATGATGCCGACGGCGAGATCGACGACGTTGCCCTTTACCGCGAACTCCTTGAATTCCTGCAGAACGCTCATGGTTGATTTCCTCCGATCATAAATATCAATCGCGCAGATCGCGCCCGGTGAGTTTGAGAAACACATCCTCAAGGCTGGCGGGGCGATTCAGGTAGCGCAAATCGCTGCGGTCGTGCAGGTGCGGCAGCAGATCCTTGCTGTCGTGAGTGTAGCAGAACACGGTTTCACCCACTTTCTCGACACGCTCGCAAAAGGCGCGGCTGTGCGCCGCCATCCAGCCGGCCATCCCTTCGCCATAAACCTCCACCACCTGCGGTTCGATATGGTTGCGGATCAGTTCGTGCGGGCTGCCGGTAGCAATAATCTTGCCATGATCCATGATGGCGACCCGGTCGCACAGGCGCTCCGCTTCTTCCATGAAATGGGTGGTGAGCACAATGGTTTTGCCCTGGGTGAGCAGCCGCCGCAACCACTGCCACATCATGTGCCGCGCCTGCGGATCGAGGCCGGTGGTCGGCTCGTCGAGGAAGATCAGGTCGGGGTCGTTGATCAGCGCGCGCGCCAGCGTCAGCCGCCGCTTCATGCCGCCGGAGAGCGCTTCGATGCGCGCATCGGCGCGATGGCTCAAGCCGGCGAATTCGAGCAGCGCGGGAATACGCGCCGCTATTTCGGCATCCTTCAAGCCAAAATAGCGACCGTAAATCAGCAGATTTTCGCGCGCCGAAAAATCCGGGTCGAGATTATCCATTTGCGGCACCACGCCGATCCGCATTCGCGCTTCGCGAGCCTCAGCCGGCACCGGCAAGCCGAGCATGGCAATCTCGCCGCCATCCGGCGCGGTCAGCCCCAGTGCCAGTCGCAGGGTGGTGGTCTTGCCCGCGCCGTTCGGCCCGAGCAGACCGAAGCATTCGCCCCTGGCCACGGCAATGTCGAGTCCGGCAACGACTTCAAGGCCGCCGTAGGATTTGCGCAGGTTGCGGATATTCAGTAGCGGCATAGGTTGCTCACAATCCGGCCCAGCAAGGGCAATTGCCCATGGAAAAAATGCCCCGCGCCCGGCACCACCGTCAACGGCAGATTTTGCGGTCGCGCCCAGTCGAGCACATCGACCAGCGGCACCACCTCGTCCTGTTCGCCGTGAATCACCACGGTGTCGTCCGGCACGGCGCCCACTTCAAAACGCTTCACCGCCGGCGCCACCAGGATCAATTGCCGGGCCTCAAGCTGCGCTTGCACCCGGCTCTGAACGTAAGCGCCAAAGGAAAAACCTGCCAGCATGATCGGCAAATCGCCCAGTTCGCGCCGCGCATGCGCGGCCAGCGCCAGCATGTCTTCGGTTTCGCCGATGCCGTGGTCGAACGCGCCGGCGCTTTGGCCGACGCCGCGAAAATTGAGGCGGAAAGCGGCCAGTCCGAGGCGGCTGAAAGTCTTGGTCAGGGTAGTCACCACCTTGTTGTCCATGGTGCCGCCATACAGCGGATGCGGGTGGGCGACCAGGGCAATGCCACGGCACTCGCCTGCGGCGGCAGTAGCGACCACCTCCAGTTGTCCAGCCGGGCCGTCGACAAACAATTCCCGGACTGCGCTCAAATTTTCAGCCTTTCGACCACCTTGCCGTTGACCAGATGCTGGTCGATGATCTCGTCGATATCATCCTTGTCCACATAGGTGTACCAGACCGCATCAGGATAGACCACCAGCACCGGGCCTTCGCTGCAACGATCGAGACAGCCGGCACTGTTGATGCGGATTTTGCCTTCACCATTCAGGTCCAGTTTCTTGATCCGGCTTTTGGCATAGTCGCGCATTTCCTGGGCGCCGTGGTTGGTGCAGCACGGTCCGCCATCCTCGCGGGTATTGGTGCAGAAGAAAACATGTTTTTGATAATAGCTCATGGTGTCGTCTTTCATGGTTTCTTGAATTGGGTGGATTTTGCTGCGCTGCCGAAGGCAATTTTGGCCGGGTATTTTGCAGCATTGATTGTCATCTTGTCGTGCGCTGCGTCTACCGGGTCGATCCCCAGCCGATCGGCAATCCGCGTCAGGTAAATCAGCACATCGCCGATTTCCTGGCGCACTTCCTCCAGTTGCACGGCATCGAGCTGGCAGCTTTGCTCCGGGGTAAGCCACTGGAAATGTTCCACCAGTTCCGCTGCTTCGACGATCAACGCCATCGCCAGGTTTTTCGGCGAGTGAAATTGTTCCCAGTCGCGCTCCTGGGCGAATTCGCGCAATTTATGGGTCAACTTGGTCAGGCTGTCCATTCGGCTTCTCCACGTGCGGCATGAATCCGGCTCCACCAGGGCAGGAACCAGCCCGCCAGCGCCAGCAGGATATCGGTGATATCGGCATTCCGCCCCGGAATGACCTGTTGCTGCCATTCCAGGGCAAACAGGAAGGCCAGCACCAGCAACCCGCCCAGCCAAGCCATGAGCCAGCGTTTTGCCGGTTTGGTGGCGAAGGCGGCGAGGCATCCCAGTGCGAGGAACGGCCAGAATAACGACAGGATTCCGCTGAAGCCGGCGAGGTTGTGCATCTGGCCATGGAACGGAATCCAGTTGAACGGTTGGGCCGGCCTGAAAATCACCCCTGTCGCCGGTTCGAGTTCGATCAGCGCGAAGCCGATGAGCAGCGCCAGCCCGCTGACGATCGACCGGATCGGGCGGGAGGCGAAATATAGAGCGAACACCAGGGCGATGCCCATGGCTGCGCCAATGACTGTTTCCAGCATGAGATAACGCCCCACCACCAGAATTTTCACCAGCAGCACGGCGACGAACAAACCGGCAAATGGCCCTGAACTATTCTTTTCCGGGCGGGCAAGCGTTGAACCGAACAACCCCAGGCCCGCGATGATGCAGGTGTTGGCGATCAGTTGCGGCCAGTTGAACACCGTGGGGAAACCTGGCGTCCATAACGGCAACAAGCCTTTGCGCAGGTAATCCGTATCCAGCGAAAGCAACAACGGGCTCAACTGGGAAAGCACCCACAAACCGATGGCGGTCAGGCCCAAATCCATGGCGCGCCCCGGCAGGAACCATTCGCGCCGTAGCGCGGCCAGCCGGTGCAGCGGCCCTGGCAGGTTG
The DNA here is from genome assembly GCA_021373185.1 of Betaproteobacteria bacterium. Lineage (GTDB taxonomy): Bacteria > Pseudomonadota > Gammaproteobacteria > Burkholderiales > Sulfuricellaceae > Sulfuricella. The sequence goes on from JAJFTF010000024.1 coordinate 401,238, forward strand.
ACGAACAGCCCCGCCAGCAGCGCGCCGCCCAGACCGCCCAGACCATTGAGCAACAGGTCAAACAGCGAGGATACCCGCTCCGGCAACAAGGCCTGCAGACTCTCCATGGCAAGACTCAACAACAGGCCAAGCAGCGTGGCGGCAATCACCGCAGCAGCCGGTCGCAACCGGTAGCGCAGCGCACGTGCAGTCAGCAGCCCCAGCGGCAGATACGCCAGAAAGTTGATAAACAGGTCGGAACGAATGATGTAACGCGGCCAGGGCGCAGTCAGGAAATCCAGCATGCCCTCGGTCGGCAGCCAGCCGCTGAACGGGTACAGGCTGCCGTAAACGATCAGCAGGGCATAGACTGTAGCCAGCATGGGGCTGGCGCTGGGCGGGTGTTTTTTTTGTGCTAGCATGTCAGCCAACTGAGAGGCTCTAAGCATTCATGGCTCATTACGATGTATTCAACGGCGATGCCGACGGCATCTGCGCCCTGCACCAGCTCCGTATGGCGCATCCGGCGGACAGCCGGCTGGTGACCGGGGTGAAAAGGGATATTACCTTACTTGACCGGGTCATGGCGAAACCCGGCGACGAAATCACCGTGCTCGACATCTCTCTCGACAGCAACCGCGCCGCCTTGCTGGCCGTTCTGGAGCAGGGTGCGCGGGTCGAATATTTCGACCATCATTTCCCCGGAGAAATCCCCCAAAATCCCGCATTCACGGCGCACATCGACCGGACGCCGGATATCTGCACCAGCCTGCTGGTAAACCGGCACCTCCAGAATCGCCATCGCATCTGGGCGGTAGTCGGCGCTTTCGGCGACAATCTGCGCCAGTCGGCGCTGAACGCCGCCGCACCGCTGGCGCTGAATGCCGGCCAGCTCACCGAGCTGCAAAGCCTGGGCGAATGCCTCAATTACAACGCCTACGGCGAAACCGTGGCCGACCTGCATTTCCCGCCCGACGAGCTGTACCGCCAGGTGCACCGCTACGCCGACCCTTTCGCCTTCATCAACGAGGAGCCGGCCTTCCGCCGCCTGCAGCAGGGCTATGCCGAAGATCTCGCCGAAGCCGAAGCACTGACGCCGGAATTCGCCACCGAAAACTGCGCCCTCTACTTCCTGCCGGATCAAGCCTGGAGCCGGCGCGTCAGCGGCTCCTTCGGCAACCGCCTGGCGCAGGCCTGGCCGAAGCGCGCCCATGCGCTGCTGACCCGCAGCAGCGACGGCTACACTGTCAGCGTGCGCGCCCCGCTCACGGCGCTGGCCGGCGCCGACGAGCTATGCCTGCGCTTCGGCGGCGGCGGACGCAAGGCGGCGGCAGGCATCAACGGCCTGCCCGAGGCGCGAGTGGAGGAGTTTGCAGCGCAGTTCCGGGCAGCCTGGGGTTAAGCGGATAAAGAGGAATCCGACTTCGACGATCATTACTCATTGCTGGTGGCAATCGTCGCGCTCTCATCATAAAGCCGGGGTAAATCCTCATCGGTGAGGCCGAGCAGGCGCAAGCAAACCGGCCCACCCTTGGGCCATTCCTGAGTCGGGCTCAGGCCGGTGTGATGCTGGAATAGATGTTCCGCCAGCAGGGCCGTGGCAATCAGGCCACGCGAGGTTGGCGGCAGCACGGAGCGGCTGCCTGGCTCTGGCGGCGAATAGTCGTGATGGTAGCGGATCGCCAGGCAAATATCATCGGGAAGCCACCAGCTTTGCGCCAGCAAACCGCCAACCATGGCATGGTTGGTCGAACACGACGCCTCCTCCACCGCAGTAAAGCTCAGCGCCTTCTCCGCATTGGCATTCTTGAGAACCTCGGGGTAATGATTGAAACGCTTCAGCAGCATCGGGATGCCGCTATCGCGAAAAAGGCCGAAAGTGTAGGCATCGTCGGCGCGGATTTTGATGCCCTGATGATCTTGCTGCACCAGCCAGCCGGAAAGACGGGCAATGCACGCGGAAGCATGCCAGAAGCGCTCCAGGCTGGGGGTGAGCGGAAACAGTTTCCGTAGGATTATCCCGGCGATGGCTCGACCGGCGACAGCCAGGCCGAGCATCAACAGCGCCTCGTCGACGGAGCGCGCACGGTTTCTGAAGCCGAAGAAGGGTGAGTTGGCGATGGCAATCAGGCCGGCGGCGATCCCCACATCGGAATTGATGATGCGGGTGAGATGCCTGAAATCCGGCTCGTCCTTGCGCATTTCCGTGTTGATTTTTTCGAGAATGGCGGGGCAGGGTGGAATGCCGATGTCGCGAATCGCACTTTCGAGCAGGGTGCCGACACGGGAAGAGTCTGCGTCGGATGCCGAAGTATTTTTTATCTCGTTAGGCATGCTGGTTGTTTCCTTAACATCATAATTTTGGCCGGCGGTTTGGCGCGCCACAAACCCGCCAGCACCCGCACCGTGCGGGCTTCATCAAACCGAAGTTATTTGCGCATTTGCGAGATATCGGGCGAACTCGTCAGCCGGCATCGGTCGGGCGAAATAATATCCCTGTGCCTCGTCGCAATACTGCAGGCGCAGAAAGGCCAGCATGTGTTCGTCCTCGACGCCTTCGGCAATGGTCTTGAGATTGAGGCTTCTCGCCATCTGGATAATGGCCCGGATAATGACGGCATCGTTTGGATTATTGGCCATGTCGCAAACAAAAGAGCGATCGATTTTCAACTTGTCCACATTGAATCGCTTCAAATAGGAAAGGCTCGAATATCCCGTGCCGAAATCGTCGATCGACAGCAGCAAGCCACGAGATTTAAGTCTCTGTACCGTCTCCAGCACTTTCTCGGTATCCTGGATCAGGATCGATTCGGTCAGTTCGAGTTCCAGAAATTTCGGCGCCAGACCGGATTCGTCCAGCGCCTGCAACACGCTCTGCTCCAGATCGCCGCGCTTGAACTGCATCGCCGAGACGTTCACCGCCACGACCAGTTCGGGCAAACCGGCCTTCTGCCATGCGACCGTCTGCCGGCAAGCTTCCCGCAAGACCCAATCCCCCATCGGTACGATCAGCCCGCTCTCCTCGGCAATCGGAATGAAGCGCCCCGGCGGCAAAAAGCCTTGTTCCGGGTGATTCCAGCGAATCAGCGCTTCAGCCCCGACCACCGCCCCGCTGGTCAAATCGATTTGGGGCTGGTAATACAAAATAAACTCATCCCGCTCCAGGGCTCGCCGCAAGCCGACGCGAATGCGCTGGTGCTCGTGAGCATCCTCATTCATCTGCTCGGTGTAAAAACGGTAGGCATTCCGCCCGGCTTCCTTGGCGTGGTACATCGCCGTATCCGCCAGGTTGAGCAAGGTATCGACATCCCGGCTGTCGTCCGGATAGACGGCGATGCCGATCGACAAGGAAGTGGCAATTTCATTGCCTTCGATGTGAAAGGTTTCCTCTATTTTCTCGAGGATTTTTTCTGCGACGCCGGTGATGGCATCGGTATCGCTGACGTTGGTGAGCACGACCAGGAATTCGTCCCCTCCCTGGCGGCTGATGGTGTCCGTCTCGCGGGTACACTCGCGCAAACGCTTTACCACGGCTTTCAGAAGAGCATCGCCGGTGGCGTGGCCGAAGGAGTCATTGATCGTCTTGAAATTGTCGAGATCGAGAAAAAGAACCGCCGCTTTCGTCGCCGAACGATCGGCATAAGCCAGCGCCAGCTCCAGATGATCCACGGCCAGCCGCCGATTAGGCAGTTCGGTCAACGCATCGTGGTACGCCAGGAATTCGATTTGCGCCTCTGCCGCCTTGCGCTCGGTAATGTCGGAAAAAACCCCGATATAGTTGCTGGGTTGCCCGGCGGAATCCCTTACGGTAGAAATACTGACCCATTTCGGATAGGTTTCGCCGTTCTTGCGCCGATCCCATATTTCGCCCTGCCAGTAGCCGGTGCTTTGCAGGGATCGCCACATTTTGCTGTAAAAGTCCGCATCGTGCTGACCCGAACTCATCACCCGCGGCGTTTGCCCGATCACCTCTTCGGCGCTGTACCCGGTCACCGTGGTAAAGGCCTTGTTCACTGTCAGAATGTGTTCATTGGCATCGGTGATGACGATGCACTCGCCGCTGCTCTCAAAAACTTTGGCCGAAAGTTTCAGTTGTTCTTCTGCCAGCTTGCGATGGGAAATATTTTCGACTTGCGCGATGAAATGCAGAGGGTTCCCCGAAGAGTCCCTCAACAACGAACCGGTAAGCTGAACCCAGATGATCCGCCCATCTTTATGAATGTAGCGCTTTTCGATCTGATAGGAGCTGATCTCGCCATCAAGCAATTTCTTTGCATTTTCCAGATCGGAGGCAAGATCGTCAGGACAAGTGATCTCCCGGAAAGTCAGCTTCCTGAGTTCCCGCTCTCCGTAACCGACGATATTGCAAAGAGCGCGGTTGGCCTTCTCGAATCGCCCATCAAGAGAAACGATAGCCATGCCGATCGGCGCATTTTCCAGCATGCTTTCGAAGCGTTCCTCGCTGTTTTGCAAGGAGTCGAAAACCAATGCCTGACGTTTCCAGCCGCGATATACCAGCCAGAATGAAAACAGGGTGATCAGGAGAAAAAGCCCGGCCACTGCCAACATTTTTTGGGTCTCGCTCCACCAGCTAGCCAGATAATCGTCGGTAGCCAAACCCACGGTGACATAAAGTGGGTAATCGGAAATCTTGCGGTACGTATAGGTTCGTTCGATATTATCCAGAACGGCATGAACCCTGTACGTGCCGGTGGATTTCCCCGCCTCGACAAGCTGCCTGAGGGGCGGCGTCAAGGTGGGCTTGCCGATAGCGCTACCCATCCCCCGTGGCTCGGGGTAGCGTGCCATGATATTCAGTTCCATATCCCGGAGATTGGCGATTCCGTTGCGGCCAAGGTCGAGCGTTGCGAAGGTCTTTGCCAAATGCTCGATCGACAGGTTGACATATGCCACGCCGGCAAAAGACCCGTTCGGGCGGTTGATGCGCCTTGACATGGGGATGGACCACTGTTTGTCGATGCGCGCCAGCACGGGGGAGGCGATGGCCAGCCCCGCATCGGGATTATCGCGCTGGCTGGCAAAATATTTCCGGTCGGCCACGTTGATTGTGCGAGGCGTAACGCCTGCTCCGTACATGACCATTCCGTGTTCATCGGTTACACGCAGGCTGACGATCTCCGGCAAGCGCGATTGCTGGCGCAGCAGGAAATCATTTAATGCTTTTTCCCCGATACCTCCGGCGCCGATCTGGCGCGTAACTTCATCGCTGACGACAAGCAGCGCCAAATCGATTTTTTCGATGTCGCCGCCAATCTCCTCTTCAAGAACGTGGGACAGGTTTCTGGTGGTGGTTTCTGCGCGCTCCTGATATTGAACCCAGCTTTGGCGCAAGGACAGCCCTGCCAGAGCGCCGACGAACAAATTGACCAGCAGGACGCCAACCGCCAACCGCTTGATGACGGTTGAATGAAGGGTCGTTGAATGCCGAGTTTCGAGTGGGATTCTCACAGTGTACGGGCTTGGAGATAAAGCGGTATTTTACCGAGATATTCACAGACTGGATATAGCTCGTTGATTTGATTGAATTTGCATAACCCGCATGAGGAAATATTCAACCCTGTTTAATTCTGGCGAAGGTATTGTTAGTGCAGCTTGATGCAGGGCATGGCGGCGAGATTGGGATTGCCGGAACCGATCAGGCAGGAGCGCCATTTTTCGATGCCCTCCTCGTCAGAAAAGTCAGGGTTCGTTACGCACCGGCGAAGGGTGGTGCGGGTGTTCCGGCACGTGTTCGGTCTGCGCCGCTGCGTGGTGATGCAGTTCCTCATGGGCGAGAGGCAAGGGCGTCGGCTTGCCGACAAAGTGCGGCAGCAGCGAACCCGCCACCATGCCGGCGGCGCTCAGCAGCAGGCCCACCAGTTGCGGCGGCCAGTACGTGTCGGGCTGGAGAACCTCCAGCAGCACCCATGACAGCAGGCCGAAGACAATGGCGAACAGCGCGCCCTGGGTATTCGCCCGTTTCCAGTATAGCCCGGCGAAGAGCGGGATGAAGGCGGCCACCAGCGTGATCTTGTAGGCGTTCTCCACCATCTTGAAAATCGAGGCCTCGGTGTTCAGGGCGAAAGCCAGAATCACCGCAGCAAAGCAGACGATGACGATACGCATCATGCGCAGGAAGGCATGGTCGCCGATGTTTGGGAAAAAACCGCGCAGGATGTTTTCGGAAAAGGCCACCGACGGCGCCAGCAGGGTCGCCGAGGAGCAGCTCATGATCGCCGACAGCAACGCGCCGAAAAAGATCACCTGGGCGAACACCGGCGTGTGCTGCAGGATCAGGGTCGGCAGCACCAGTTGCGGGTCTTTTTCCAGCAGCTCGCCGAACATCGCGGGGTCGATCAGCGTCGCCGAATAGGCGAGGAACATCGGCACGAAAGCAAAGGCGAAATAGATCGAGCCGCCCAGCACCGAGCCGCGCACAGCGGTTTTTTCATCCTTGGCCGAAGTGATGCGCTGGAACACGTCCTGCTGCGGAATCGAGCCGAGCATCATGGTGACCCAAGCGCCGATGAAAGGCACCCACTCCGATGCCTTGGCCGCAGGGAACAGGTCGAGCTTGCCGGCGGCAGAGGCGTGGCTCACCACCGCGCCCACGCCGCCGGTCATGCCGCTGATGATGTAACCGATATACAGCATGCCGCCCATGATCACCGTCATCTGCACGAAGTCCAGCACCGCCACCGACAGCATGCCGCCGAAAGTGGTGTAAGTGAGAACGATGGCCGCGCCCAGCACCATGCCCCACTCCTGGCTGATGGCGCCGTCGGTGACGACGAAAAACACCAGCCCGAGCGCCTTGATCTGCGCCGCGACCCAGCCCAGGTAGGAAGCCACGATGCACAAGGTGGTCACCATTTCCACCGTGCGGTTGTAGCGCAAACGGTAGTAATCGCCGATGGTCAGCAGGTTCATGCGGTACAGCTTGCGGGCGAAAAACAGCCCGGCGAGGATCAGGCACAGGCTGGAACCGAACGGATCGGCGACCACGCCGCGCAGGCCTTCCTTGGTGAAAGTGGCGGAGATGCCGAGCACGGTTTCCGCGCCGAACCAGGTGGCGAACACCGTGGCGGTGACCACCGGCAACGGCAGGTGGCGACCGGCGACGGCGAAGTCCTTGGCGCTGTGGACACGGGTGGCCGCGTACAGGCCAATGCTGATGGAAACCAGCAGATAGATGACGACGAACCAGATCAACATGATCGAATGCCAGCCGGTGGGTGGAGTGGCGAAATTATACCCAAAAAGACTAAAAATAACGGCGGGTTTTCAGGTCGGGAGGCTGCTTCGCACTATAAGCTGCCAGATGGATCACCTAAAAGGATTGGCTGGAATATGGCGAGCAACGGTCAATCAGACAAGGAATTGCCGGGATTTTTTACAGCGTCAACGTAGAAGTGAGCGGCCTGCGCGGTTTTTCGCGCAGGTCCACTCGACTGCCGGGTTGGGGCTCATAGGTCCACTTTCACATGACGCAACAAGTCGGTCACACCCATGATGTCAAAGCGCTCAGGATAGATCACCCGAAACAGTGATAAAGCGCAAATGCCAACTTGTGCCGTCGTTTTCAACGCGGACCTCAGCGCGACGGAATCTTGGTCAAGGTAGTTGCTCTTGAACTCGATCTGATCGGGGCTCTCGTTGATCTGTAGCGTCTGCATAAGCGCCAGTTCGTTTGGGTGAGCACCGGAATCGATGGTTCGCTCGTAAAGAAGTTTCGCCACAGAACCTTCTGTTGCATCCATCTCAGCAGCGAGCTTTAGCATCACGCCGATCTTGAATTCATTTTTTACCTTCTGCTTCGATGCATCATCATCATGGCGTCGCAGCCATGTCTCGCGCGACTCAGGATGTTTGGCTAGATACAGCCCATAGACAGCGTTCTCCAGGCAGGATCGCAGAAGGGCGTAGCTCTCGGGGATTTGAGCGCTCCAACAAAGCCGACATGCAGCCAGAAAGTTTGAGTGCGCCCGAAGCAAAAATAAGCCGGCGAACCAGTCTTTAGAATGATTAACCCCAGCGATTGCTTTTCGGTACCCAAGATCGATGTCGGACAGGCGTGCAACTTCCCCTGGTTGGTTTGCAAACGTTGCAAATTCATTGGAACGCGCTGCATCGAAAAACTTCGCTATCTCGTTTGCATCCCAGTTTGGTGGCGGCGGCGGAAGTGGCATGTGTTATGAGCCCCAACAGTTAATCAACGGACCCAGCGGTCAGGGTTATTGTTAACAATAAGGCGTGCTGTTTTTTGATAAGCTGTTGATTCATAGCAACTCGATAAAACCCCCTGTCCGCATATGATGTAATAGTACAGACAGGTAGGCCGAGTGTCTGTTTTATGATGTTGAACTGACCTTGGATGGCAAGTCCCTGACCGGCTGGAACGGGTCGAAAGCAGAAGTTCAAGCGCGCTTTAACGCCACCCGAATGCGCTCAACAGTGACTTCCAACCGAGCCTTTTTCGAAACCTCCAAACCCATGTCTTCGGCGATCCGGGTGATCCTGGCTGGATCGAGGGGGATGCCGCCGGCGTCAATGGCGGCGATCAATTGTCTGGCACGACGGATTTCCGGCGGGGTATCGTCTGCTGGCTTGAAACGATTGATGATCCCGAGGATGAAAGACTTCATGGCTTCACTCGTGAGTCATGCAGGTTTGGTTATAGGTCTGTTGGGTTACAGCGCAAAAAACCGCGCCTAACCCAACCTACATTTTTTGATTCCGGCTCGTCAGGCTTGGGTTTGATTTCCCAAACTCTATTACCCCGCCCTACAGCATTTCAATCACCCACTTGGTGACCGTTCCGGTCGCATGGGCGCACTGGTTGCCGCGCGCATCGTCGAACGCCTTGTATTCTTCGGCATTCCACATGTCGTAGGTGCGGCCAGTGAATTGCTGCTGGAGTTCGGCGCAGGTGATGCCGCCAAACTCGGCGCGGAAACGCTCGACCAGTTCCTTGTTTTTCTTGAAGTTGTTGATGCAGCGGCCCTTGTCGAGCTTGTCCCGGTCGCGGCCGTATTTTGCGCTCAGCGCCATCAGGCCGCCGGTCAATGCGCCGCATGCGCCTAGCGCCATCAGCCCACCGCCGCCGGAAAGGCCGTGACTGGCCTTGATGGTGGCGTCATCGACGATGCCGACGGTTTCCTGCACGGTGGCGAGGACGCATTGCGGGCAGCAGCCGTAGTCCAGCTCGTATTGCAGCGCCTTGTCATAGGCCTGCTCGGCCAGCGCCTGTTTTTCTTCTGTATTCATATTCGCTTCTTTTCTTCCCGGAAAAAACTATTGAACCGCAGAGGACGCGGAGGGGGCAGAGTAAAAACAAGGCGTTGATACTTTGTGCCAATCACCTTTCTTGATGAACGCACAATGACTTCAAAGCCCTTGAATTCCTCCGTGTCCTCTGCGTCCTCTGCGGTGAATAGAAACTAGTTCGCCATTTCACTGGCCATGCCGCCGCTTGCGGCAGCCGCCAAATGTTACGGCCTCAGTAAGCGCCGCTGTTCTCGCTGCCATAAAACATCGGATAGCGCCCGACCAAGCCTTCCAGCATGATCAGTTCGGCGTCGGTATGGTTCAGCATCGGCGCTTCAGTTACCGGTTTGACCATACCCGAATCACGGTAGATATAGCGCGGCGATTCATGATGGGTGGTGCGGTAATTGGCACGATAGCCACCGCTGGTCTGCAATTCGGTTTCGCCGTAGCACAGGCAGAAATACACGCGCGCCGGATCGACATCCTCGACATAGCCGCCGGTGCCGCGCAAGCCGATGGTGGTGGTCGAGGTCAGGATGCGGTGTTCGCCTTTGGCGAATACCGACAGGATCTTGCCGCTGACCAGGCGCAGGGTTTGTTTCACGATATCCGTGCCAAACTCAACCAGGGTGTTTTCACGCAGCAGGAAGGCATCGCGCTCAATCACCACAATCGCCTGGCTGTTCGGCCCGACGGCCACGGCATCGCCCCTTGCCACTTGATCGCCCTCCTGCGCCGGCTTGCCGTTGACCGTAACGCTGCCGCGCATGCTGTGGATACCCGGCATGATCGGTCGGCTGCCCATCGCCAGCGCCTCGCGGATCACACCGGAAACGCCGCCGGCCATGAGGGCGCCGGAAGCCAGCAAATATTGCAGCAGGCGGCGGCGGTTATTCATCATTACTTCACCGGCCATGCCGGCACTTGCGGCAAGTGCCAGATATCGCGGTTGTAGTCGAGGATGGTGCGGTCGCTGGAAAATTTGCCGCTGGCGGCGGTGTTGAGAATACTCATGCGCGTCCAGTTTTCCTGATCGCGATAGGCTGCTGCCACCCGCCGCTGCGCATCGACGTAGCTGCGGAAATCGGCGGCGGTCAGCCAGGGGTCGTGGGGATTGGTCACCGAGTGGATGATCGGATCGAAAATACCCGGCTCGAACAGGTTGAAATGGCCGCTTTCCAGCAGTTGCATGACGCGCTTCAAATCCTCGTCCGCCGCGATGATCGCGGCGGGGTCGTAATGACCGCGGGTGGCGTCCACTTCCTCGGCGTTGAGGCCGAACAGAAAGAAGTTTTCTTCCCCGGCCTCTTCGCGGATTTCGATGTTGGCGCCATCCAGGGTGCCGATGGTGAGCGCGCCATTCATCATGAATTTCATGTTGCCGGTGCCGGAGGCTTCCTTGCCGGCAGTGGATACCTGCTCCGACAGATCGGTGCCGGGACAGATGACTTCCATCGCCGACACCCGGTAGTTGGGCAGGAAGGCCAGGCGCAGCAAGCCATCGGTTGCCGGGTCGGCGTTGACCGCCTCGGCCACCGCGCCCACCAGCTTGATAATGCGCTTGGCGATCATGTAGCCCGGCGCGGCCTTGCCGCCGATCAGCACGCAGCGCGGCGTCCAGTCGGCAGTGTCGCCGCGCTTGATGCGGTCGTAGAGGTGGATCACGTGCAGCACGTTGAGCAGTTGCCGCTTGTATTCGTGGATGCGTTTCACCTGCACGTCGAACAAGGCGTCGACGCCGAATTCGACGCCGCAGTCGCGCCGCACCATCCCTGCCAGGCGCGCCTTGTTGGCCTGCTTGATGGCGCGCCATTCGGCGCGGAACGCGGCATCTTCGGCGCGGGGCGCGAGCTGCTTCAACTGTGGCAGGTCGGCAATCCAGCCTTCGCCGATGGTGCGGTTGATCAGGTCTTTCAGGCCGGGGTTGGCCCAGGCCATCCAGCGGCGCGGCGTGACGCCGTTGGTCTTATTGTTGAATTTTTCCGGCCACAACTCGTAAAAATCGTGGAACAGGTGCTGCTGCAGCAGTTGCGAATGCAACTCGGCGACGCCGTTCACCGACATGCCGGACACCACAGCGAGGTAAGCCATGCGGATCTGCGGTTCGTCGCCTTCCTCGATGATCGACATGCGCCGCTGCCGCTCGGTGTCGCCCGGCCAGCGCCGCGCCACATCGACCAGGAAGCGGGCGTTGATTTCGCGGACGATATCCAGCAACCGTGGCAATAGCCGACCGAACATGCCCAGCGGCCATCTTTCCAGCGCTTCCGGCAGCAGGGTGTGGTTGGTGTAGGCGACGGTATGCCGGGTAATATCCCAGGCCGCATCCCAACCCAGGCCGTGCTTGTCCATCAGCAGGCGCATCAGTTCCGGCACCGCACAGGTGGGATGGGTATCGTTGAGCTGGAAGCAATTCTTTTCGGCAAACTGGCTGAAATCCTCGCCGTGAATCAGCACCCAGCGACGCAACACGTCCTGCAGGCTGGCCGAAGCAAGGAAATACTGCTGGCGCAGGCGCAGTTCCTTGCCGTTTTCGCTGGCGTCGTTGGGGTAGAGCACCATGGTGATGTGTTCGGCGGCGTTTTTCGCGCCCACCGCTTCGGTATAGCTGCCGGCGTTGAATTCGCCCAGGTCGAACTCGTCGGTCGCCGCCGCTTTCCACAAGCGCAGGGTATTGACCGTGCCGTTGCGATAGCCGGGAATCGGCACATCGTAAGGCACCGCCATGACATCCTGCGAGTGCATCCAGCGGGCGGACAAACTGCCGTCGGGATTGGCGTGAAGCTCGGTGCGACCGCCAAATTTGACCCGGAGCGTGAACTCGGGCCGCTCGATCTCCCACGGGTTGCCGTCGCGCAACCAGTGATCAGGTTCCTCCAACTGGTAGCCATTGTCGATTTTCTGGCGGAACATGCCGTATTCGTAACGAATGCCGTAGCCCATCACCGGCAATTGCAGCGTGGCGCAGCTATCGAGAAAACAGGCTGCCAGGCGGCCCAGGCCGCCGTTGCCCAAACCCGCATCGTGTTCCTGATCGGCGATTTCCTCCAGCACCAGACCCAGATTGCGCAGCGCTTCCTCGGTGGATTTGTCCACTTCCAGGTTCAGCATGGCATTGCCCAGCGCGCGCCCCATCAGGAATTCCAGCGACAGGTAATAAGTGCGCTTGCAGTCCTGCTCCTCATAGGCATACTGGGTATTTTTCCAGCGCTCCACCAAGCGGTCGCGCAGCGACATCGAGAGCGAGGTGTAAACATGGTAAGCGGCCAGACACATCTTGTCCTGCCCCAGCGTATGGCTGAAATAACGGCGAAAGTCCTGGACGATGCTATCGGCATCCATGCCCAGGGCGGGAAGCTCGTTGATGCCCGGCACGGGCTTGCTGAGAATTAGCGGTTCGGTATGAATAGGTTTCTCCAGAGCAGGCTGCCAGCGCAACCAAAAAATTTAAGTGCGGATCGCGATGCCCCCGGTTCAATCGTGGGCCGGTTGCAGAGATTCGTAATTGTAATCGATAAAATTTTAACAGATATCCGTCAACTCAGCGCACTTCCCCATGCTCAGGACATCGCAACAGAAAATTGCCGGGCATTCTCGATGAATAAAAACCGGAGAAGCGTGCCATCTACAACTGGTTTTCAGGTTTTAACCATAGCGGAGGCTCACGCTAGCTCGCCTCCGGCCCGAAAAATATCGTAAAATATGCTAATTGAAAGGCCCCGATCAATAACCATCCGGTCATAACCAGAAAAACCCATGACGCCCAGCCCGGACTCGTTCAACGCAACAACCGATGACGCCCCAACACTGCGTGTGCTGGTGGTGGAAGACAACCTCGTCAACCAGCAGCTCATGATCGCCCTGCTCAGCAGGAGGCAGCATCAGGTGTTGGTCGCACAAAACGGCAAGGAAGCGCTGGATATCCTCGAACACCAGTCGTTCGACATTATCCTGATGGATGTGCAAATGCCCGTCATGGATGGACTGGAAGCGGCCCGCCAGATTCGGGAACGAGAAAGACAAACCGGCGGGCATGTTCCGATTATCGCCATGACCGCCAATACCTTGCCACAAGATCAGCAAATGTGTTTACAGGCAGGCATGGACGACCATATCGCAAAACCAGTTGAAATCCACAGGCTGCTTATTGCACTCCAGCACGCGGCCACAGCGTAGACGTTAATCCGGCGGAGTGGGCTGCCTGATATTTGGCTGGCATTGTTAAGGTTCCGCAAGGTTCTGCCAATTTTTTATTTTTAGAACTATAATTCAGGACGCGAGATAATCAAACTTGTTGATTAATTTCATGTCCCAGCTCGAAAGGAGTGGAGAAATGGCAATTAACCCTGTTACATCCGGCTCCAGTTACCAAGCGGCCCGCCCGCAACCGCAAGCGGATCAAACCGAGCAAGCAAAACAGGCCAGAAAGGCGGAACAAGCCAAACAGGCCGAGCAAGCCAAGCCGACAGAAGAACCAAAGGCCAAGCCCGTCGTAAACGCCCAAGGTCAGACGACAGGAAATAACATTAATACAACAAGTTGAACCTCACCCGCAACCGCAGGGAATGATATTTTGACGGTTGTTGGCGGTTTGGAAGGAGATAATTCAGAGTGGACGTTCTGCCGGTTTCCCCCCAGCCTGTAACCACCGCTAGCCGCCAGAATTCTGGCGGCGCATCAAGCTCGGTTCAGATGGCTCCGGTCGTTGCCAGCCCCGTTTCTTCGACAACAGGCGCTTCAAGTGCCCCCGTTGTCAAATCATCTCCTTCTCCTAACCAGATTGAGCAAGCCATCGGCCAAGTGAATGACGCTTTCACTCAAAAAGGGCAAAATCTTTACGCTTCATTTGAAAAAGACAAAATCACGGGAATTGAAATTATCCAGTTCAAGGACAAAGACAGCGAAGAGGTCATTCGCCAGATTCCTTCAAAAGAAATACTGGCGTTTGCCCAGTCCCTTGAACTCCCCCAAGGGTGGCGAGGACAGTGGATACGCAACATGAGCTGAGACCGCGACCGGCAAGGCTGGATCGGCGATGCTGAATTTATTTTTTCAACGATGGAGCAATAATCATGGGCAAGAGTCAGGACGCGAAAAAAGCGGTCAAGAAAGAACCCGCTAAAACGATGAAGGAAAAGAAGGCTGACAAGAAACTTAAGCAGGAAGAAAAGAAGCGCCAGGGCCCTTGATGAATTGCCGGAATGCCAATCCCGGATTGGCAGTCTGAAGCGTCACATCGGCTCGATCAGCAACAGGCTGAGCCACGGCAGCAACTGGCCCAGCAGCAACAATCCCAGCAAAACCGCAATCACCATCATCCAGCGCCGCTCACTTGCGTGACGCGCGCGCAGTTCCTCGCGCAGAAGCTGGAGCTCGCCGCCCTCGTCGCGGCTCAGGGCACGATGCACCAGCCGCGGTAATTGCGGCAGTAAAGTTCCCCAGTGCGGCGCTTCCGCCTTGAGGGTCTTTTCCAGTCCGCGCCAGCCGAGCTGTTCACTCATCCACTGTTCGAGGAAAGGCTTGGCGGTTTGCCACAGGTCGAGTTCCGGGTCGAGCTGCCGCCCCAGACCCTCGATGTTGAGCAGGGTTTTTTGCAGCATCACCAGTTGCGGCTGGATCACCACGCCGAAACGGCGCGAAGTCTGGAACAGGCGCAGCAGAAAACGTCCGAACGAAATTTCCTTGAGCGGGCGGTCGAAAATCGGCTCGCAGACCGCACGGATCGCCGCTTCGAATTCATCCTCGCGGGTATCGGCTGGCGCCCAGCCGGCCTCGATATGCGCCTGGGCGACGCGCTTGTAATCGCGCTTGAAGAAGGCCAGAAAATTCTGCGCCAGGTAGTTCTTGTCGCGGTCGGTGAGGGTGCTCATGATGCCGAAATCGAGCGCGATATAGCGCCCGTCCGGGCTGACCAGAATGTTGCCGGGATGCATGTCGGCATGGAAAAAGCCGTCGCGGAACACCTGGGTGAAGAAGATCGTCACGCCTTCCCTGGCCAGCCGGGAAATATCGACGCCTTGTTCGCGCAACTTGTCGACCTGGCTGATCGGCGTGCCCGCCATGCGCTCCATCACCATCACACTCTTGTGACACCAGTCCCAGTAAATTTCCGGCACCAGCAATAGCTCGGAATCCTGGAAGTTGCGTCTTAACTGGCTGCCGTTGGCGGCTTCGCGCATCAGGTCGAGCTCGTCTTCCAGGTGCTTCTCGAATTCCGCCACTACTTCGCACGGACGCAAGCGCTTGCCGTCTTCCCACAGCGACTCCACCAGCCCGGCGCCGGCGTAGAGCAATTCCACATCGTGACCGATGACCTTGCCGATGTCGGGGCGCAGGATCTTCACCGC
This sequence comes from Betaproteobacteria bacterium, assembly GCA_021373185.1. GTDB lineage: Bacteria > Pseudomonadota > Gammaproteobacteria > Burkholderiales > Sulfuricellaceae > Sulfuricella. The sequence goes on from JAJFTF010000024.1 coordinate 416,834, forward strand.
CACTTCGCGACCATCACGCAAGCGGGCGAAGTGAACCTGGGCGACCGAAGCGGAGGCCACCGGCACCGGGTCGAACTCGGCAAACACTTCGCTGGCCGGCTTGCCATACGCGTGCTGGATGGCCGCCAGGGCGATTTCCGGCGCGAAGGGCGGTACCCGATCCTGCAGCTTGGCGAGTTCGTCGGCAATATCGGTCGGGATCAGGTCGCGCCGGGTGGACAGCACCTGACCGAACTTGACGAAAATCGGGCCGAGCGCCTCAAGCGCCTGCCGCAGCCGTACTGCACGCGATTCTTCGAGCGGTCGCCAGAACAATGCGACCATGACCAGCGGGCGCAGCCAGCGGAAGCGCTCATGGCCGAGGATGAACTCTTCCAGGCCGAAGCGCAGGGTGACATAAAGGATTTTGGCGAGGCGCAGAATTTTCATTGTTTTAGACGCGAGTTGTTCGACTCAAGAGGCCGGCTGGCGAAGTGATTGAAAAACCCGGTCAGCGCGGTTTCTGTCAGGGACAAAAGCGCGCTGCCGGGCTGCTTGCTCGGCACAACGGAAATCAACGTTCAGTCCTGCTGAATGCCCGAGATGAACCAGGTGGCATTGGCCTGCGACTGGGATTTCTGGATATGCCAGACTTCACTGAACGCAACCGCCGGCGCATTTTCCTCTTCGCGGATCATGCCGGAGAAGCGCACGCTGGCGATCACCATATCGCCCTCGGTCACCACATCGGCAATCTCGGCGTTGAGCGTGACCACTTCGGTCTTGTTCGGCTTGCCGCCGCGCTCCTGAATTTGCATGCTGAGTTCGGCATACATTTCCGGCGTGACGTATTCGTGGATGTCCTTGATATCGCCGCGATCATTGGCGTCCTGCAGGCGAATGAACTGTTTTTTCGCCTCGCGCAGGAAAGGCTCATCCTCGAACCAGGCCGGGCGCGTGCTGGCTGCCATTGGTGCGGCTAGCGGCGTTGCGCTGACGGGTGTGTCCATCATGCGCTGCACGGTGTTTTCGCCATAACCGGCATATTGCACCGGCTGCGGTTGAGGTTTGCGCAACAAGCGGATAATGAAGAACACGCCGGCAACCAGCGCCAGAATCATCAGGATGTTACCGATGCCGCCGGCAAGGCCGCCCAGGCCGCCGCCCATGAACATGGAAGCGAGCAATCCGCCAGCCGCCAGACCAGCCAGCGGGCCGAGCCATTTTCCGGCGCCGGATTTTGCGGGCGGTGCGGTTGGAGCCGGCGCTGCGGCAGGCGCTTGTGCCTGCTTGGCCGGGGCGGGCGACATCTGGCGTTGCTTGCCGATGCTGCTGCCGCCACCCATGCGCCGAGCGTCGGCATCCTGAATCGCCAGACCGAAACCGAGAATTGCCACGACAAAAACAACCAAGAAATTTTTCATATTTAAAGATCTCCAGAAATCATCCGGTAATAGAACAAATAAAACGCCGGTCGCAAAGACCGGATTTTTAGAGCTTGAATCCCTTGTGCAGGGCAACAACGCCCGCCGTCAGGTTGAAGTATTCGACACGCTCGAAGCCGGCCTGTTCCATCATCTGCTTGAGCTCTTCCTGGCCGGGGTGCATGCGGATGGATTCGGCGAGGTAACGGTAGCTTTCTTCGTCGTCGGTCACCAGCTTGCCCATCAGCGGCAGCGCCTTGAACGAGTAGGCATCATACAGGGGTTGCAGCGGTTTCCATATTTTGGAAAATTCCAGCACCAGCAGCCGCCCGCCGGGGCGTAGAACGCGATACATCTCCTTCAGCGCCGCATCCTTGTGGGTCATGTTGCGCAAGCCGAAAGCCACGGTTACGCAATCGAAATGGCTGCTCGGGAAAGGCAATTTTTCGCCGTCGCATTGCGCCGCCAGCGGCACGATGCCGTCGTCCAGCAAGCGGTCGCGGCCCACCTGGAGCATCGAGCTGTTGATATCGGTAAGCACCACTTCGCCGGCCTTGCCGACCCGCTTGGCGAAGGCGCGCGACAGGTCGCCGCTGCCGCCGGCGATGTCCAGCACCCGGCTGCCTGCACGAACGCCGCTCTGTTCGATGGTGAAATGCTTCCACAGGCGGTGCATGCCTGCCGACATCAGGTCGTTCATCAGGTCGTAGCGCTGCGCCACGGAATGGAATACTTCCGCGACCTTTTTTGCTTTTTCGGATTCGTTGACGGTTTGATAACCGAAGTGTGTGGTCTTTTCCATGCTGCCGGATCAAATAGATAAAGGTGGAATCATAACCGAGTTGAGGCGGAAACGAAATGCGGCGCGGCCAGCCTTGCTGGCCGAATTATCTGGCCGCAACGTAATACAAATCTAGTACTCGGGGTTGAAGTTCCGAATGATGATCTGGCCTGATTTTTCATCATGCTCTACCTCCAGCAGCTTGCGCACGGCAGCCTCTTCCAGCAGCTTGCTGAACGAGCGAAAACCGTAATAGCTTTCGTTGAACCCCGGTTTTTGCCGTTTCAGCGCCTGCTTCACCATCGAACCCCAGATTTTTTCTTCTTCACCCCGCTCGGCGAATAGCGCCTCCACCGTCTCCATCACCAGATCCAGCGCCTCCTGGGCTTTGTCGCCTTCCTGCGCAGCTTTAGGCGCGGCTTCCGCAACGTCCTTGGCGGCGGGCTTCTTCTTGACGGTGCGCTTTTTGGCTTTTTCCGCCTTTTCCCGCGCCAGGTCGTCGTAATAGATGAATTCGTCGCAGTTGGCGATCAGCAGATCGGAAGTCGAATTCTTGACGCCGACGCCGATCACGGTCTTGTTGTTCTCGCGCAGTTTGCTCACCAGCGGCGAAAAATCCGAATCGCCGCTGATGATGACAAAGGTATCCACATGCGACTTGGTATAGCAAAGGTCGAGTGCGTCCACCACCATGCGGATGTCGGCAGAGTTCTTGCCGGACTGGCGCACATGGGGGATTTCGATCAGCTCGAACGACGCCTCATGCATCGGCGCCTTGAATTCCTTGTAGCGATCCCAGTCGCAATAAGCCTTTTTCACCACGATGCTGCCCTTGAGCAGAAGACGCTCGAGCACCTTGCCGATATCGAATTTATCGTACTTGGCATCGCGCACGCCCAAAGCGATATTTTCAAAATCGCAGAATAGCGCCATGCTGCGGATGTTATGGGAAGAGGTGGTCATGAATAGGCTCCTGCCGTGAGATACACTGTGATGATAGCATCGGCGTTAACAAATATTTCATAAACATATAAGGCGGATTACCCTAAAATGGGAAGCGTTTTTTCAGGACAACCCGTTGACAGTCGATACATGAACTCCGCTCTATGAACACCTCCAAGGACACTTTGCAAGAAAGCATCGCACATCAACGCGAAGCGCTGACCAGCTTGCTGCAGGAGCCGCTGCAGCGACTGGCGACGCAATGCGTCCCGGTGTGGGGTGATCGCGACCGACTCGATGCGTTGTTGCGCGAAGCGCTGAAGGCGCTGCCTTACTGCAAGCATCTTTATGCGCTGGACGCCGATGCGGTCCAGATCAGCGACAACGTCAGCCATGATGGGTTGCAGGAAGGCTTTGGCCGCAACCGGTCGAAGCGGCCTTACATGCGCGAGATCACCGCCAGCACCGACTTCTTCCTTTCCGATGCCTACATCAGCCTGCAGGGGCGGCGCCCCTCCCTGACGGCGACCCAGATCGTGCGCGATGCGGCAGGTGCCGCCCTGGGGTTCGTCGGCGCCTATTTCGGCCTGCGCGACCTGCCGCTGACACGCGAGCTGTATGAAGAACCGCGATACTGGCGCCAGATCAAGGGCGACCCCTCGATTCGCGGCACGGTATTCCACCAGACCCGGGCCGATAGCGAGATGGACCAGCAGATCGATACGGTGCTGGGCGTGGTGACGGAGTTGATGCTTTATCACGGGGTCTACCATGTGATCCTGCATTTCTCCAGCAGCCGCGCGATCGTCTGGGTGATGCAAGACCCTTATCGCTATCGCCTGCTGGATTTCAGCGAGCTGATCGATCCCGACATTTGCCTGGCCTATCCCAGAACGCCCTATCCGACCGGCGCGCAGGTGCCGTCGGAACAGGTTCGTGCCGTGCTTGAAGCCTTTCGCACCTTGCGTTTCATGGACGAGATGTTCTATCTGCGCTCCGGCACGCTGAATATCTTCAACGGCCTGGTCGGCCTCACCTTCTCCTGCGACGGTTCCCATTACATCCCGTATGACGAGTTCCTGCGCAAGGATCATGATTTCTGGATTGGCATCACGCCAAACTAAAGCGCAAATGGGCCGGCTGTGAAGTTCCGCTGAACTGTGGCAACATGCCCATTTTCGGCAACATAGGCACATTCATGAAAAACAAATACCTCCAAACCGCAATGCTGGCGCCCGTCGGCTTATCCCTGCTGCTGTCAGGCTGCGGCGGCATCAACATCAGCATGCCCTCCTTGCCGTTCACCGGAGAAAAAGTACGCGACCTCACCCCGGCCAACTCGACCGAATACCAGTGCAAGGGCAACAAACGCTTCTATGTGCGCTACCTGGACAACGGCGGTGCGGCCTGGCTGATTTATCCCGACCGGGAAGTGCGCCTGAACAAAGTCGACACCGCCGCCGGCAAGCAATACGGCAATGGCATCGCCACGCTCACCATCAATGACGATGGAACAATGCTGACGGATGGCCCGGCAATCGCTTACTCCGAGTGCAAGGCAACAGCCAAATAACGAGCCGTGTACTTGCAGGGCGCCGATGGCGCGCGAATTTAATCTCATGACATAATGCCGAAATAATTTTTCTACAATTTGGTTCGGCTACCGGGCTGTTTGCCTGGCCACCTCCAAATCAGAGCAGTCAGTTGCGGACGGGAATGTCATGACGAGCGATCCAACAGCACCAGACACTGAGTCGGCAAAAAAGTCGCGGTTGATTTTGTTCGGCGGCGGCGGTTTAACGGTGCTGATTCTGGCAGGCCTGTTTTTTTACGGTTCGTCCATAGAAGAATTCGTTGTACGGCCAGTCAAAGCCAATTTTGAGAAGCTGGAAAAACTCGTTGTGCAGTCACCCCCGCCCGCCGCTGCGAAGCCAGCAACCGCTCCCGCGCCAAAGCCAGAACGTAAACCCTTTGTCGGTTGCGCCCAAATCGACGGCCCCGAATTGCCGGGTTTCGACCAACCGCCCGAAAATGCAGCGGATGTCATGGCGACTATCGGCGATAAATTCATCGCGCCACTCAAATCGGCTTATCAGCGCATTTCCATCGTAGCGAAAATAAAACCGGCACTTTTCGCATGCAATAACGATGCCCTTGGGTTAAACGCTGTGGCTAGCGGAACAGCCCAATACGGGGTAATTATATTTGATCTACCAATGCTTCAACTGCTTGATGGCAACGAGGATGAAACTGCCGCGGTAATGGCGCATGAACTCTCTCATGTGTTACTGGATCATTCACGGTTAGGTTACAAAATGAACTCCAACCTGGCGTCCCGCGCCCAAACAGTTGCGCTGGATAACTATCAAAAAAGCGGAAGCGTTAAAAAAGCCATAAATCGAGGCAAATTATATTTCGACGTGGAATCGGCAAGATTTTCACGAATTATGGAACGGGAAGCCGATGATAAAGGCTTTTCCATGGCGGTTATTCTGGCCAAATATGATGCCGAAGGCTTCAAAAACTTCGTCAAAAAGATGATGCGCCGCTTCCCCTCTTCCGGTGATCGCCCGCTCTACCTCAATACTCATCCAGGATTTCTTGAACGCCTTGATAAAGCCGACATTCTTATCATTAACCAGAAACATACCGATTTCGCACAAGCGCTCTATAACCGAGGTGATTGGAACGGACTATCCGAACATCTGAAAACATGGCTGGACGAAATTCCCGACAGCGGCGCGGCATGGTATTACCAGGGCCGACTGATCGCCCGGACGACCAAGTCTCCGGCGAAAATATCGATGGCTTACGAAAAAGCCGTATCCTTCTATTCCGAGAATGCCACTCTGGGTGTGCGCTCGCAAGAAGATCAGAGAGAGAGAGACGATGCCTGGTTTTACTTGAGCATGGCCTTGCTCGACGAGGGGTATGAAAATGAGAGCAGAAACTGCCTGCGCCGAATTTCCAGCAGGGAGAAATTCCAAGCATTGCAGTCGATACTCTATCCGGGCATCTCGTTTGTCAGCGTGAGCGGCATGACCGAACCGCGCGCGGGAAATCTGCTTGCAGCAAGAAAAGAAGACGGCGGAAAGCTTTTTACCAACGACCGCGCCACTGCGGCAAGTTATCAGCCGAATCAGCCGATCCCCCCCGC
>JAJFTF010000021.1 GCA_021373185.1 Betaproteobacteria bacterium
CGACGGCGTGGTGTGGGACGGCAAGGAACCGAAAGCCTATGCCGCAAGTTTCAAGATCAAGGCTTGAGGGCTAGTGACGAGTGATGGGGAATGGGTGATGGAAGACCATCTCCCCCATCACTCATCACCCATTACCCATCACCAAAAGGATTTCAAATGAACAAATTTCTCAAGCCCCTGCTCCCGCCGTTGCTCGGCCTGCTGCTGTTCGTCGGCGTGTGGGCGCTGGTGGCGCAGTCCAGCCCGCAATTGCCGGGGCCGCTGAAAACCTGGGCGTCGGCGGCGCAGCTGTTCAGCGACCCGTTTTACCGCAAGGGGCCGAACGACCAGGGCATAGGCTGGAACATCCTCGCCTCGCTGCAACGGGTTGCCATCGGCTTCGGCATGGCGGCGGCGATCGGCATCCCGCTGGGCTTCATGATCGGGCGCTTCAAGTTCCTCGACGACCTGAGCGCGCCCATCATCAGCCTGCTGCGCCCGGTTTCGCCGCTGGCCTGGCTGCCGATAGGCCTGCTGGTGTTCAAGGCGGCCAACCCGGCGGCGATCTGGGTAATTTTCATTTCCGCCATCTGGCCCATGATCATCAACACCGCCGTGGGCGTGAATCGAATCCCGGCTGACTACATGAACGTGGCCAAGGTGCTGAACCTGTCCGAATGGAAGATATTCACCAAAATTCTGTTCCCTGCCGTGCTGCCTTACATGATGACCGGCATTCGCCTGTCCATGGGCGTGGCCTGGCTGGTGATCGTGGCGGCTGAAATGCTCACCGGCGGCGTCGGCATCGGCTTCTGGGTGTGGGACGAATGGAACAACCTCAACGTCGAGCACATCATCATCGCCATTTTCATCGTCGGCATTGTCGGGCTGTTGCTGGAACAGGTGCTGGTGCTGCTGGCTAAAAGATTCAGTTATGAGTGAGGTGAGGGGTAAGGCGTGAGGGGTGAGGCGGCAAAGTCAAAATCTACCGCGCACCGGTTTTATCGCCTCACCCCTAACCCCTCCCGCCTCACCTCCAAGGAGACACAAATGGAAAAATACGTACAAGTCGAAAACGTGCATATGGTGTTCAACACCAAAAAAGGCCCTTTCGTGGCGTTGCGCGACATCAATCTGAACATCGCCAAGGGCGAGTTCGTCGCCCTGATCGGTCACTCCGGCTGCGGCAAATCCACGCTGCTGAACCTTGTGGCTGGGCTGACCTTGCCCAGTGACGGCGCGATGCTGTGTGCCGGGCGAGAAATCGCCGGCCCCGGCCCGGAGCGCGGGGTGGTATTCCAGAACCACAGCCTGCTGCCTTGGCTGACCTGCTTCGATAACGTTTATCTCGCCGTGGAGCGGGTGTTCGGCCAGGCCGAAAGCAAGGCCAGCCTGAAAACTCGCACCCACGAGGCGCTGGCGCTGGTGGGACTGACCCATGCGGAACACAAGCATCCGCACGAGATTTCCGGCGGCATGAAGCAGCGCGTCGGCATTGCCCGCGCGCTCTCCATGCAGCCCAAGGTGCTGCTGCTGGACGAGCCATTCGGCGCGTTGGACGCGCTTACCCGCGCCCATCTCCAGGACGAATTGATGAAAATCACGGCGGAAACTAACGGCACGGTGGTGATGGTGACCCACGACGTGGACGAGGCGGTGCTGCTGTCCGACCGCATTGTGATGATGACCAACGGCCCGGCGGCGACCATAGGAGAAACCCTCACCGTGGATCTGCCGCGTCCGCGCGACCGTCTGGAGATGGCCAACAACAAGCGCTACCACGAGCTGCGCGCAGAGGTGCTGGATTTTCTCTATCGGCGTCAACTGCGCCCCGCAGCCTGAAACTCAAGGAGTTAATGTGATGACTGAATGGATAAAAATTTGCGCGCTGGAAGAAATTCCCTCGATGGGAACTCGCGTGCTGGAAAGCGGCAAGGGGCGCGTCGGGCTGTTTCGCACCGATGCCGACGAGGTGTTTGCGCTCGCCGACCGTTGTCCCCACAAGGGCGGCCACCTGTCTCAGGGCATGGTGTGCGGCCAGCGCGTTTCCTGTCCGATGCATGGCTGGAGCATCGGCTTGCGGGACGGCACGGCGGCTGCGCCGGATGTGGGCAAGACCGATACCTATCCGGTGAAGATCGAAGGCGGCATGGTGTTTGTTCAAATCTGAGTGCTGCGAGCTAGCGAGAGGAACAATGATGGAAAAGATGAAGCTGGTGATGGTGGGCAACGGCATGGCCGGGGTGCGCACCCTGGAGGAGATCCTGAAGGTTTCTCCCAATCTCTACGAAATCACGGTGTTCGGGGCGGAGCCTCACGCCAACTACAACCGGATTCTGCTGTCGCCGGTGCTGTCCGGCGAGCAGACCCTCAAGGACATTATGCTGAACGACGTGGATTGGTATGCCGACAACGGCATCACTCTGCATCTCAACAAGAAAATTTCCCGGATCGACCGCGTCAAGCGCGTGGTCTATGCCGAGGATGGCACGGAAGCGCCGTATGACCGCCTGCTGCTGGCGACCGGCTCCAACCCGGTGATCCTGCCGCTGCCGGGGCACGACCTGGACGGCGTGGTCAGCTTTCGCGACATCCGCGATGTGGATGCCATGGTGGACGCATCGGGTAAGTACCGGCATGCGGTGGTGATCGGCGGCGGCCTGCTGGGACTGGAAGCGGCCAACGGCTTGAAATTGCGCGGCATGGACGTGACCGTGATTCATAACGCGGACTGGCTGATGAACCGGCAGCTCGATGAAACCGCTGGGCGGATGCTGCAAAAATCCATGGAGTCGCGGGGGCTGAAATTCCTGCTCGGCAAGGTGAGCAAAAGCATCGGCGGCAAGGATGGGCGGGTAGCTGCGCTGTGCTTCGAGAGCGGTGAGGAAATTCCCGCCGATCTGGTGGTGATGGCGGTCGGCATCAGGCCGAACGACGCCTTGGCCGCGTCTGCGGGAATCCATTGCAACAAGGGCATCGTAGTCAACGACACCATGCAGACTTACGACCCGCGTATTTATGCCGTGGGCGAGTGCGTCTCCCACCGTGGCGTGGCCTACGGCCTGGTTGCGCCGCTGTTCGAGATGGCCAAGGTGTGCGCCAATCATCTGTCGATGATGGGCATCGGGCGTTACACCGGATCGGTGGCGTCGACCAAGCTCAAGGTGACCGGCATCGACCTGTTTTCCGCCGGGGATTTCGAGGGCGATGGCGATGCCGACGTTATCGTCATGTACGATGCGGCTGGCGGGATTTACAAAAAACTAGTGATTCGCGACGACAAGCTGGTCGGCACCGTGCTCTACGGCGATGCAGCCGATGGCTCATGGTACTTCCAGTTGCTGCGGGAAGGGCGCAACGTTGCCGAAATTCGCGGCCAACTGATGTATGGCCGCGCCCATCTGGGGAATGCCGGCCACCAAGGCCAGACCCAGGCGGCGGCGATGCCGGACACAATGGAAGTGTGCGGCTGTAACGGCATCACCAAGGGGATGATCGTCAAATCGATCAAGGAGCAGGGGCTGTTTACGCTGGATGAAGTGCGCAAGCACACCAAGGCGTCGGGTTCCTGCGGTTCCTGCACCGGGCTGGTGGAACAGATTCTGGCATCGACGCTGGGCGGCGATTATTCCCCCGCGCCGCAGACCAAACCGCTGTGCGGCTGCACCGAGCACACCCACGAAGAAGTGCGTGCCGCGATCCGCGACCACAAGCTGCTGTCCATTCCGGCTGCGATGCGCTTTCTCGAATGGCGCACCCCGGACGGCTGCCCCAGTTGCCGTCCGGCGCTCAACTACTATTTGCTTTCCACCTGGCCGCATGAGGTGCAGGATGATCCGCAATCGCGCTTCATCAACGAGCGGGCTCATGCCAACATCCAGAAGGATGGCACCTATTCGGTGGTGCCGCGCATGTTCGGCGGCATCACCACGCCGGACGAGCTGCGCCGCATTGCGGACGTGGCTGACAAGTACCAGGTGCCGATGGTGAAGGTCACTGGCGGCCAGCGGATCGATCTGCTGGGCGTGAAGAAAGCCGACTTGCCCGCGATATGGGGTGATCTCGGCATGCCATCCGGGCATGCCTATGGCAAGGCGCTGCGCACCGTAAAAACCTGCGTTGGCAGCGAGTTCTGCCGTTTCGGCACGCAGGATTCGACCGGTCTGGGCATCGCCCTGGAAAAAGCCTTGTGGAACGTGTGGACGCCGCACAAGTTCAAGCTGGCGGTTTCGGGCTGCCCGCGCAATTGCGCCGAGGCGGCAATCAAGGATGTGGGCATCATCGGCGTGGATTCAGGCTGGGAGATTTTCGTCGGTGGAAACGGCGGCATCAAGACCGAGGTGGCGGTGTTTCTGGTCAAGGTGAAAACGGCGGAAGAGGTGCTGGAATACACCGGCGCGTTCCTGCAACTTTATCGCGAAGAGGCGCGCTACCTGGATCGGACGGTGCATTGGGTGCAGCGGGTAGGGCTGGAATATGTGAAGTCCAAAGTGATGGATGAGGCATGCCGCAAGGCGCTGAATGAGCGCTTGCTGTTTGCCCTGAAGGGTGAAAAAGACCCATGGGCGGAACGTGCCAGCGAAGGCGTGGAGAAACACGAATTCGAGGCGCTGGCGGTATAGGCAAAGCATGGCCGGAAGAGCGATGATTCCGCACTGAAATTCTGCGCGCCAATCTTGGTGGCCGGCAGGGAAGCCGTTATACTGTGGCAACTCACAAACGGCGCTCGCTCAGGATGAATGCAAGAAGTGCTTTGCTCCTCGCTTTTCTGGTCATGTTTCTTTCGTCATGCGCTTCCACGCCAATCAGGACGGAAAACAAGAAAAATCCGCCGGCTTCGCCCGGGCTGAGGATCGGTTCCCTGATCAAATCAGACATCGATACGGTGACCGAAATTCACCAGCAGGAGAGCTTCGCTCATCTGCACACCTTGATGGAAAAACTGTACCGGCGCAATCCGCGCGAATGGAAAAAATCCGGGCAGACTTCGGTGGAAAGCGCGGTCTATCGGGCGTTCGATTCGGGGCAGGACTGGCGCTTTCCCGAGCTGAACGGCAAGCGCGGGGCGGAATGCCTCAGTCTGGCTTTTCAGGAAAGCTATCAGGGCGACCGGGTGCTGGCTTTCATTTCGGGCATGGCGACCATGGTGATGGCTTCATACAACGACAAAGCCGAGTTCCATGTTTTTGACGAGATCGATCCGCAGAAACTCTACAACAGCGCGCGCAATATCGAGATCGCAGTATGGAAACTGAGCAATACGCGCGATAGCCAGGGCGTGTTGTTTCTGGTCAGCAATGAAAACGATGCCGCAAACCGTAATCTCAGTTTCGAACGTGAATTCGGCAAACTGATCGCGCAGCAGGATACCATCGCCAGAATCATCGCCGAGAAAACCAACCGCTCCATCGTCCGTGTCATCCAGAGCGTCGCCACCGCCGTGTTTCTGCCGATCTGAACCCAATTACCCTCTTCGATGCTGTCGATGTAGATTGTGCGGCTCCCCGAATGCTAGACTTGCGGCAAGCGACCCAACTTGTCCGATTGTATGAATCCTTCATCTGAACGCCACGCCAGAATTTTCCTGCTGAGCCATATGCGCGCCTTTACCAGCCTGGCCGGGCATATTCTCGGCTCGCACCCGCAGATCAACGGCTACTATGAAATGCACATCAGCTATGAGGACGCCTCCGCGCTGGACAGGCAGCTTGAGGTATTCTTGGAAGGCGATGAGATCAAGGAGAGCAGCCGTTATCTGTTCGACAAGCTGCTGCACAACGACTATGTGTTGAAGCCCGAGCAGTTGGGTATGGCGAGCATGAAGATGCTGGTCTCGCTGATGGAACCGGAGCACACGATCAAGAGCATCGTCGATCTGTTCGCACAAAAAGAGATCGACGATCTTTATGCCTCGCCGGTCGAGGCGGCGAACTACTATATCGGCCGCATCCAGGCGCTCGCCGACTTCAGCCGGACGGCCACGCAGCCCTACTACTATTTCGATGCCGAGCTGTGGCAACGCGCGCCGGAGACACTGCTCCCCAGGCTATCTGACTGGCTGGAGCTGGATTCGCCGTTAAGCGAGCGCTATCAAATTTTCAGCCACACCGGCAAGGCCAGAAAAGGCGACTCGTCCGAGCGCATTCATCGCGGAACCATCGACCGGACGCCGGTCGATTACTCCCATGTCGCCATCCCGGAAGAGGTGCTGCGCGCGGCGCGAGAGGTTTACCGGGAATGCCGCCGGCAGATTATTGGGAATGCGGCGGATTCGGTCAGCCTGGATTAGTAGAGAGAAATTGAATCCAGATATGATCTGGCACATACTGCCAGACCATGAACAGCCTTTCACCCATTGCCGACGATGACCAACGGCAGCTTTCAGGCAACGTAGCGTTATACGAGCAACCGAGCTATAGCGTGCCTTCTTTTTACTGCCATCTTTCGCCTAGAAAAAAATAGTATGTTTTTCCAGGGAAATGGCGGGCGAGATAGTGATGCGGCGCTGAATCTACTAGGGCTTTCCGCGCAGGCGCCTGGCCGGCTGGTGTTTATTCGGATCGCATTACACTATCGATCACATTGCTAAAATCAATTAGATTATTCGTTTTCGAGACCATACACTGGATCGTGCATTCAGTTAACCAGAGGAGAAAGCCATGTCTGACAACAAATGCCCGTTTGTACATAAAGCCGGCAGCGGTACGTCGAACCACGATTGGTGGCCGAACCAGTTGCACCTCGAAATCCTGCACCAGCATACCCCCGAGTCCAGCCCGATGGGCGAGAACTTCAACTACGCCGAGGAATTCAAGACGCTCGACCTCGCGGCAGTGAAGAAAGACCTCACCGTCCTGATGACCGACTCGCAAGAGTGGTGGCCTGCGGATTACGGCCACTACGGACCTTTCTTCATCCGCATGGCTTGGCACAGCGCGGGCACCTACCGTACCGGCGATGGCCGCGGCGGCGCAGGCCACGGCAACCAGCGTTTCGCCCCCCTCAACAGTTGGCCCGATAACGTCAACCTCGACAAGGCCCGCCGGCTGCTGTGGCCGATCAAGCAGAAATACGGCAAGAAAATTTCCTGGGCCGACCTCATCATTCTTGCGGGCAACGTCGCCATGGAATCGATGGGCTTCAAGACCTTTGGTTTCGGTGGCGGACGCGAGGACATCTGGGCGCCGGAGATCGACGTCTACTGGGGCCATGAAGAAAAGTGGCTGGACGACAAGGCGCGCTATTCTGGCGAACACAACCTCGAAAATCCGCTCGCCGCCGTGCAGATGGGCCTGATCTACGTTAACCCGGAAGGCCCGGGCGGCAACCCGGATCAGATCGGGTCCGCTCGCGACGTGCGCGAGACCTTCGCGCGCATGGCGATGAATGACGAAGAGACGGTGGCGCTCACCTGCGGCGGTCACACCTTCGGCAAATGCCACGGCGCCGCTTCGGCCACGCACGTGGGGCCGGAGCCCGAAGCCGCGCCCGTCGAGCAGATGGGCCTGGGCTGGAAGAATAGCTTCGGAAGCGGCAAGAGCGGCGACCAGATCGGCAGCGGCCTGGAAGGCTCGTGGACACCGACACCGACCCAATGGGACATGAGTTATCTCAACATGTTGTTCGACAATGACTGGGTGCTGACCAAGAGTCCGGCGGGCGCCTGGCAATGGACACCGAAACAGGCGACCGACAGCAATATGGCGCCGGCTGCGCACGATGCCGCGAAGAAGGTGCCGATCATCATGACCACCGCTGACATGGCGATGCGCATGGATCCGGCCTATGAAAAGATCGCACGCCGCTTCCGCGACAACCCTGACGAGTTCGCCGACGCCTTTGCTCGCGCCTGGTTCAAGCTGACCCACCGCGACATGGGCCCCCGTGCGCGCTATCTTGGCCCCGAAGTGCCCAAGGAAGCGCTGATCTGGCAAGACCCCATCCCTGCCGTCGATCACCCCCTGATCAACGACCATGACGTCGCCGCCCTCAAGGCCAAAGTGCTGGCGTCCGGGCTGAGTGTTGCGGAGCTGGTCTCGACCGCCTGGGCTTCGGCGTCGACGTTCCGTGGCTCCGACAAGCGTGGCGGCGCCAACGGCGCGCGTATCCGCCTTGCGCCGCAAAAGGACTGGGAGGCCAACCAGCCGAAGCAACTGGCCAAAGTGCTTGGCAAGCTTGAGAGCATCCAGAGTGAGTTCAACGCCGGCGGCAAGAAGGTCTCGATGGCCGATCTGATCGTGCTGGCCGGCTGCGCCGGTGTTGAAGAGGCAGCAAGGAAAGCTGGCCATGCAGTGACGGTACCGTTCGCGCCGGGCCGCATGGACGCCTCGCAAAAACAAACCGACGTGGACTCCTTCTCCGTACTCGAACCGATCGCCGATGGCTTCCGCAACTACCAGAAGGCCAAGTATTCCGTCTCGGTCGAGGAGCTGCTGCTAGACAAGGCGCAACTGTTGACGCTCACCGCACCCGAGATGACGGTATTGGTTGGCGGCATGCGCGCGCTGAACGCGAATGTCGGTCAGTCCGGGCACGGGGTCTTCACCGAGCGACCGGAGGCGCTCACGAACGACTTTTTCGTCAACCTGCTCGACATGGGCACAGCGTGGAAGCCAGTTTCGGACGCCGAAGACGTGTTCGACGGGCGCGACCGCAAGACCGGCGAAGTCAAATGGATCGGCACCCGCGTCGATCTGATCTTCGGTTCGAACTCCCAGCTTCGCGCTATCGCGGAAGCCTACGCATGCAGCGACTCGCAGCCAGTGTTCGTGCGCGACTTCGTGGCGGCCTGGAACAAGGTGATGAACCTGGATCGCTTCGACCTTGCGTGATCCTGGAAGATTAGGTCTTAAAAAGTACCATATCGCGCAGCCTTGGCCTGGCATTGGGTTATCGCGAATCAGGTTGAGGATGTGCGAATCTCTGTCTGCGGCTGAGCGGAATGATACAGGTTGGTGTTCAAGGAGGGTGGGGGCGCAGCTTATCGCCTACGCGCTTAGAACAGGCTATCCCAGGCATCCCGCTCCGCCCGATAATTCATCAATGCCTCGACGATCTGCTGTTTGCGCTGTGCGCGATGCTTGGCTGACTGGATTTTGCGCCAGGCCAGCGAGTGTTCGCCGAAATTGCGCTCGATGTTGTCGATGAAGGCTTGGACTTGGCGCAAGGCTACCGCCAGTTCGGGCGAGCGCAGCCACCAATGCCCGGTGGTGAACACGAGGTCGTGCAATTGTTTGTTCTTGCCGACGATGGCTTCATGCTTTTGCCGGTACAGCGCCAGTAGTTCGGCCTCTTTGCGGGCGATGACCGTCTCGATTCCTTCTTGGGCAAAGGGCTGCTTCACATCTGCCTGCTTGACCAGTTCTTCGGTTGAAAACAGCATCAGGTCGCCGAAGAAC
Organism: Betaproteobacteria bacterium; assembly: GCA_021373185.1. Taxonomy (GTDB): domain Bacteria; phylum Pseudomonadota; class Gammaproteobacteria; order Burkholderiales; family Sulfuricellaceae; genus Sulfuricella. The sequence goes on from JAJFTF010000021.1 coordinate 9,378, forward strand.
TGGCGCTCGAATTCGTCGGACAGATCGACGCTTTGCTGTGCTTCGTCCAGTTCCACGCCGGGGCGAAAGTCGTCGTCCAGTCCCGCTTCGGTGGTGCGCCGGTGCAGGTTGGGCATGTTGAAGGAGGAGAAACGCTCCCCGATCTCGGCGGCGATCAGCCGCCCCGCGGTGGGGCCGGACATGCGCAGTCGGAGGTGGCCGAAGGGGATGATGTATTTCAGCCCGGCGTAGTTGGCGATGTAATTGCCGGGGTAAACCGTGCGCGCGGGGCTGAGTTGGGCAAAGCCGCTGCCGTAGGAAAACCAGGTCTTGCGCGTGAGGTGTTCGCCGAAGAAGAAGGCGTTGAGCTGTCGGGCGAAATCCTGCAGGCATGCGCCATGGTTGTGTTCGCCGGAAAGCCGGCATTGATAGGGGAAGCTTGTCGCCCCGTTTTCAAAGCCGAACAGCCCGGCCAGGTCGTGATAGGCGGCATCGCCCGCAACTGGCCCCTGCGAGCCATGAAACTGGCAGGCCCGCTCGCCATTTAGTTCAGCCAGGCGGGCAAAGAAGGCGGTCACGTCGTCGAGAAAATTGCTGGCCATCACCGAGGGCGAGACGGGCGGGTCGCCCACCAGCTTGCCGGTGAGCATCAGAATGTCGGTGGCGCGAAAGATTTTGTCGATGGCGTGGAAATAATTCAGCGCGTACACCACTTCTTCGCCGGATTCGGTTCGCCGGTTCACGCAAAAATGCTGGTCGCTGTCGACCAGGTAATACAGTGTTCTGTCCTTGTCTTCTGTCAGTTGCAGAAACTTCAGGTAACTGAGGTTGCGGTTGGCGGCCTGTCCCTTGCGATAAAACTTTCCCCGTGGTTGGGTGGTGAGCAGGTTGCCTAATTGCTCGCGCTGGCGCGGGGGCAGCGCGTGCAGCAGTTCATACTGTTCGTCCAGGCCGAAATGAAAGACCTGCAAGCCTTTCTGCCGGTATTCCTCCACCAGTTCGATGTGCCGGTGGATGTTGTCTTCATCGCGGCTGTCCTCGGCGACGATGACCTTGATCTTATCCCACGCGCCGGACGCGTTGCCGCCATAGTTGAACAGCGCGCAGACCTGGTAAATGCTTTCGAGGCAGGCACGCAAGTGGGGCGGGCGATCCGCCACCGGGATGCTGAGGATGAAGTGATGGCGATCATCATCTTGGCCGCGCTGCTGGATCAGGGATTCCTGCTCGCGGAATAGGGCCTGATAGCAGGCCAGCAGCGGGTGAAAATCCGACCCAGTGGTCCACATCGCTTTTTCCAGCAAGGGGTAACCCTGTTCATAGAGGTCGATGAGCGCATCGGGCGTGCTCGATTCGGTCAATGGGGGAAGGCTCTGCAGTTGCTTGCCGAGATCGGCGAGGGCGGGAATGGCGGATTCTTCATAGCGCGCAAGGCAGTCCAGCAGGCACTTGATGGCTGTTTCCTTCATGTGCAACTAGCGTCTCGAGGAATAGTTCGGATATGCATCCTGATCGAGCATGATCTCGATGAGATTGATGCCGTGATGGAAATCGATCGTCTCCAGCTTCGATAGGTCCTGCTCGCTTTCCACCCGGCAATGCTTGATGCCGAAGGATTGCGCCAGCAGCACATAGTCCGGGTTGGTGAAATCGCAGTCGATGAAACGGTCACGGTAGAGGTGGTGCTGGTTCTTGCGGATCAATCCCATGGTGTTGTTGTTGAACAGGACGATGTTCAGCGGGATGTCGTAATTGACCGCCGTCATGATTTCCATGGCGCACATTTGAAAGCCGCCATCGCCGATCATGGCGAACAGGGGCTGGTCGACTGCGCTGGCGGCGCCGATGGCCGCCGGGATGGCGTGGCCCAGCGAGGAGATGCCGCTGTTGGGGTAATAACGATCCTTGGCGGACGCCCGGTAGAAGTTCTGTGCGAAAACGATGTTGTCGTCGAACATCACCAGGCCATCCGGAAACCGTTGTTCCAGCCAGCCATAAAAGGCGCGCACGTGGTCGAACTGCCGGTTGAAAATCGTCTCGCCGGCGGCATCGGACTGGGTTTGTGCCGCTGCGACAAAAGCGGCGATATCTACAGGCTCTTTTGCCGCCACCTGTTGCGCCTGAAGGGCTGAATCCAGCGCTTGCAGATAGGCGCCGAGGTCGGCATGCACTACCAGGTCGGCGCGGTAGACCTTTTCCAGTTGCTGGGCGCTGATATCCACCTGGATGAGTTTCTTGCCCGTCAACAAATTCTTGTCCCAGACATAGCTGGTTCTTTCATTGAAGCCCGCCCCCAGCACCAGCACCAGGTCGGCTTCCTGTTCCAGATAGCGCATGGCGTAACCGCCGGAGGTGACGCCGAGGCTGCCCAGCGACAGCGCGGAGCGTTCGTCGATCGCGCCTTTGGCCTTGAGGCTGGCCGTCACCGGAATATTGAGGCGCTCGCTGATGCGGCGCAAGTGTTTCTGCGCACCCGAGCGGATGCAGCCATAGCCTGCGATGAGCAAAGGGCGCTTGGCTTCGCGGATCAGTTCCACGCTCTTGTCGATGTATTGCTCGGCGAGCACGCATTCGCCGGTCGTACGCGAGAAGGAAATCTGATCCAGGATGGATGAGTCCACCATTTCTTTCTGCACGTTATAGGGGATGCTCAATACCACCGGGCCGGGCGTCCTGGAAAGCAGGTGTTTGGCCGCCTGGTTCAGCACAGTGGGCAGGTAATCCGTGCGTTCGATCAATTTGTGGTAGCGCGTGATACCGGCAAACAACGTGACCTGGTCAATGCTGCCGCCTTCGCCGGAGCTTTCCTGCAGGCCGCCCTTGCCGAAAATATGCGTGGACGTTTCGCCCGTGATCACCAGGATCGGCTGCTTGTCGGCATAGGCATTGGCGATGCCCGTTACCAGATTGGTCGCACCGGGCCCCGCGGTGGTGATGCAGGCGCCAATCCTGCCCGAAGCGCGCGCATAACCGCCAGCCATGAACGCCGCGCCCTGCTCGTGCTTGACCAGGATGCTTTTGATTTTCGAGTCGTACAGGCTGTCGTAGACCGGCAGGATATGCGAGCCCGGCATGCCAAAAATATACTCAATGCCCAGGCGCTCAAGATACCTTACGATCAATTCGCTGACTGCTATATTCATGTCGTCATATCACTGCCAAATTTATTGGGTCGTCCCCATGTCATCCGATGACCCCGAATCGCGCAGGCAAGGGCGGCACGACTCGCTGTCGGGGGTAGAAGTTTAACCCAACCTGGCCTCAATAATGAAATTCATGGCCGCTAACCTATGGGACAATATCAGGCTATGAACACAAAAAACAATATCGACGACGGGGCCGTATCTTGTGCCACCTGCGAAGCCTGCTGTTGCAGGCTGGAAGTCATGCTGATCGGCGACGATGGCGTACCTGATGAATTCACGGTTCAGGATCGGTGGGGCGGGTGGGTGATGCGCCGCCTTGACGACGGTTGGTGCGCGGCGCTGGATAGGAACACCATGTTATGCACTATCTACGAGCATCGACCGAACATCTGCCGGGATTATCAGGCTGGTGACAGCGATTGCCTTGGCCAGCGTTCTCGGCTTGTTGTTGAGGATGGTGAATTGGTCGTTCAGCAGAAATGAAAGTGGCCACCGTTTTTACGGTGGCCACTAACGTATTTACTTAGCCATGCGCTGGCTAGCAGATTATTTCGCTACATAGTCCGGTTACTTTACTTTGGGCGAGAATTACAATTCGCCAGCATGCTTGGCCAAGTAGTCAGCCACGCCTTTGGTATCGGCTTTCATGCCGGATTTTCCTTTGCTCCAGCCGGCTGGGCAGACTTCACCGTGCTCTTCGGTGAATTGCAGGGCATCGATCATGCGCAGCATTTCGTCGATGTTCCGGCCCAGCGGCAGATCGTTGACGACCTGGTGGCGCACGACGCCTTTTTTGTCGATCAGGAAGGAGCCGCGATAGGCAACGCCACCATCGGCTTCAACGTCATAAGCCTTGCAGATTTCGTGTTTGATGTCTGCCACCAGGGGGTAGGCTACCTTGCCGATGCCGCCGTTGTTGATGGCGGTATTTTTCCACGCCAGATGGGTGAAGTGGGAGTCGATGGAGACTCCGATCACTTCAACACCGCGATTCTTGAATTCTTCCAGGCGGTGGTCGAAAGCGATCAATTCGGATGGACATACAAAGGTGAAATCCAGTGGGTAGAAGAAAACAACCGCGTACTTCCCCTTAATGTGGGATTTGAGGTTGAAGCCTGCTTCGATGTTGTTGTCGCCCATCACTGCAGCAGCGGTAAAGTCGGGTGCAGCCTTGCCTACGAGAACAGCCATGTTTTTCTCCTTGATTTAGCGGGTTTGGTTTAGAACCTGTCTAAATATTGCACTAATTTTTAGTTGCTGTCAAATATGATGCTTAGCGAGTTAACCGTTTGTAGATGTCGCTAACCTTGAGCGGCAGTTCCCTGATTTCGCTCACCACAGTATAGTTGACCGCCCCATACATGTGGGGTAGGTAGTCGCGTCCTTCTGTATCGATGGTAATGCAGTAAGGGTGGATACCGCTGCGCTTGGCCTCAATCAGGGCCATACGCGTGTCCTCGATACCGTATTGGCCGCGATAGCCGTCATGGTAGTCGTCGGGCTTGCCGTCGGAGAGCGTGATCAGCAGTTTGGTACGGGCATTGACCTGATTGAGCAGGGTGCTGAGATGGCGGATTGCGACCCCCATGCGGGTGTATTCTTGCGGCGCGATGCCGGCGATGCGCTGCCGTATCAGTTCGCCATAAGGCTCTTCAAAACTTTTGATGCGGAAAATTTCACAGCGCTTGCGCGTGGTGCCGGAAAAGCCGTAGATGGCATAACGGTCGCCGAGCAGTTTAAGCGTTTCGCACAACAGCACCAGTGATTCGCGCTCCGCATCATTGATCCAGCCTTTGGTGCTGCCGCTCATGTCGACCATGAACATGACGGCGATGTTGCGCTGGTTGCGCTGCATCCGCATAAACAGGCGGTCGCTCATTTCGCTGCCGTCGCGGCTATCGGCCAGGGCTTCCACCAGTGCATCGATATCCACTTCGTCGCCGGAGGTTTCGCGTTTCAACAAGCGGTTTTCGTCGCGCATGGCTTCAAAGGTGCGGCGTAAATGTTTGACCAGGCCGCTGTGTTTTTCCAGGGTCTTTTGCGCAAATCCGTCATTCAGCGGCTTTACGTCCTTTTCGCGCAGTACGCACCAGTTTTTGCGGTAGTGCTGGCGACCAAAATCCCATTCCGGATAAAGACTGGCACCTTCTTCATGGTAGGTTCCCTGCCATACCGTGTCGGGATCCAGTTTCTTTTCGTCGAACAGGCCGGGGTCATATTCGCCAGGGCCGGCGGGAACCAGATATTCAGCGGGAATCTCGCCCAGATCGAGATAGATTGAGGTGAGCAGTTGGGCGACATTAGCCGGTGGAGTGGCCGGTGCATCGTCCAGGGTGAGCTCGAAATCCGGCAAGCTGCTGCGGTTTTCTTCCGTAATTTTGACTTCAAAGCGTTGATTGCCGTCGCGAGTTTCGGACTGAAGTTTTTCCAGCTCACGAGCCAGATGGACTCGCAGAAGGATTTTTTCTCGTTCTATTCGGACAGTTGCACGGGCAGTTACCGCATCTGGTTTCAAATCGCATTGGTAGCAGATGAGGTCGGGTGTTGCGTCGAGGTAGGCTTGCGCCAGCAGGCGCAGACTGTCGGTAACATCGGCTTCCGGCTTGGACAGTTCAGCGGCAAAGTGCTCCCAGGCAGGCGAAAGATTGTCGCCGGACTCGGCTTTCAGATGTTGCATGTCACGGTAAAGGCCCGGTAGTTCGCGACCGATGCAGGCCTCCAATCGCAGGGTTTCGAGCGCGTGGAATTGGTTCAGTGCTTTTTCCCTGTCGGGGTAGCCGCTTAGCGCGGCATCCAAGTCGGCGCGGAAAGTGCCGAAGCGAGTTTGCGCCCAGAGCATGACGACCATGGCTTTGCACAGCTTGAAATTGTCTTCTGCTCGCTGCATTCGGGCGACTACGGCGGGCAGGAACAAGGTTTCGCTGTCGGTATAGGCTGTGTCGGCCTGTTCCAGCTTGAGGTGTCGTCCCGACAGGCCGCGTATGAAAGTCAGCAGGATGCCGCCAATTTCATCGAACAATGCGCCGGCAGCGTGTTCGTGGCTGAGCTGAGCGAAGTTGTCTATTTCATTGATCACCTTGAAGGCGGGGCGCGAGCCGGCACGATCATAGGTGTCCATGGCGTGCAGCGCCCAGGCTTCAATCATGCGCCGATCCATGTGTGCGATCCGGCTAATGGCGCGGAGGGCGAACTGATGGGCGATCTGGGTATTGATGGTGGCGATGCGCCGTATCCAGCCGAGCAGGAAGTCCTGGTCTTCACGCGGCAGGGCGGCAATCAATGGGACTAATTCATCGACGCGGATAAAGGTGAATTCCACCTCCAGCAAGTGCCCCAGCGCTTGCTCGATTTGTGCGGCTGATAACGGGGTGTTATCTGCCATGCGTTAGAAGAGTGAGGAGGAGAGTTCCTGGATCGCGGCCAGCATTTCCGCATCGTCGGTGATCGCCTGGGCGATGGCGCTGCGGCAGGCAGCAACCGGCGCTACGCCGGAAACAATGAGTTTGGCGGCATGCACCAGAAGACGGGTGCTGGCGCCTTCTTCCAGGCCGCTGCCTTTGAGGTTGCGGGTCATGTGGGCGAACTTCACCAGTTTTTCGGCCAGATCGGCGGCCACGCCGGATTCCCTGGCGACGATTTTGCGTTCCATGTCCATGCTTGGGTAGTCGAATTCCAAGGCGACAAATCGCTGGCGCGTGCTCTGTTTGAGATCCTTGAGCACGCTCTGGTAGCCGGGATTGTAGGAGATCGCCAGGCAGAAGTCGGCGTTGGCCTGGAGCAGGGTGCCGAGTTTTTCCATGGGCAGGACACGGCGGTCGTCGGCGAGCGGATGGATGACCACCATGGTGTCCTTGCGTGCTTCGACGATCTCATCCAGGTAGCAGATTGCACCGGCACGCACGGAACGCGCCAGGGGGCCGTCCACCCATACCGTTTCGCCGCCTTTGACCAGGAAGCGCCCAACCAGATCGGAAGCGGTCAGGTCGTCATGGCAGGAAACCGTGATCAACGGGCGCTTGAGGCGCCATGCCATGTATTCCATGAAGCGCGTTTTGCCGCAACCGGTCGGGCCTTTGAGCAAGACCGGCAGCTTGTTTTTGTAAGCCGCTTCGAAGATGGCGATTTCATCGCCGGTAGCCTCGTAATAAGGCTCCGATTCGATAAAATGTTCCTCAGGCGTTAGCGCGCGTGCTTGCACAGAATGGTGTTAATTGTCGCTGCATTCGGAATGATCGCAAGACGAATCCGGCGTCGCTACGGATTCGCCGGATACCAGACCGGCGGCTTCGCGTTCCTGTTTTCTCGCCAAACGTTTGTCGTAGGCGTCGCCCTTCATGGCGATGGTCTCTTCGCTGAACATGACTTGCCGGAGGAAGCGAAAACCGAATTGCATCAGTTCGACTTCATTCTCCGCAATCGTTTTTTTGAGGTCTTCGGGCAGATCATAGACCTCGTTGAAGGTGTCGCTGGTGACAAAATTGCGGAAACGGTCGATGTCGTAACAGGCCATGAAGAACAGTTGCAGGCTGCGCTTCGAGGGCGTGCCGACAGTCGGCCCGGAGGATTTTTTCTTCAGGATGAGTTGGCGCCAGCCGCGACCCTGTACATCATAATCGTCCAGCCCTTGTTCCTTCCGATATTCGTCAATCGTCAGCGAGCGGTTTTCCAGGTGTCCTTTGCAATGTGCTTCTTCGACCAAAGCGTAAGAGTCGGTGTCAGTGTATTCGTTCTGCTTGCGCATTGAGACCAGGGCGACAGGATAGTAGCGGCAGGCGGTGGGGCGGTCTTCATAGACGCTGCAGCCTTCGTCGGTCATGAATTGGCAGGCGGTACCGCCTTCCACGGGCTTGAATTTGACACCGGCGATGCTGTCTTTGTCCATCTCGTAGGGCTCGGTAAAGCCCAGCAGGAATTCGCCTGATGTCAGGTTCAAGCGGTTTTTCAGGCGCAGGATATCGTAAGGGGTCAGGGTAATGTCGATGTTTTTGCAGCAGGCATTAAAGCAGCTGATTTCCTTGTGGCAACGGAATTGGATGACCTTGGAGCCGTCGTAGGAGGTGGGCACCACCGGGCTCTGGACAAAGGGGGATTCCTTGATATCAACTGTATTTTCCATTAGTTCTACCTCGTAGTTCGCTGCAAAAAATCAAAAACAGTTCGACTCTGCAAGCGATGCAGAGTTGCAATAAATTCAATAATCTTGCCGGCCATTTTGAAGGGGGCGGTCTTACAGAGGGACTGCTTGTCGTGCAACGGTTGATTGCGCTACAGGCTAATCATCGTTTGGGATATTCGTTATACCAGAAATAAAAACCGGGCACCTTACGGCGCCCGGCTTAATTTTACTACACTGTTTGCGCCTTAGTGAGCAGCAGGCTTGAACAGCTTGGTCTTGTCAACCAGATCCACGTGGGCGCGCTTGAACACGGTCCACTTGTGGGTGGTCTTGTCGTAGATGGAGTTTACGAAGCACTTCCAGTTTTCCTCATCGACAAAGTTCTTGTCCATGCGGTAGTAGAAGCCCGGATAGCGGGACTCTTCACGGAACTGGATGTGTTTCATGTGGGCTTCTGCCGTAATGATACGGTGGAAGTTTTCCCAGGCGCGCAGCAGTTCGTGCAGGTCTTTCGCACGCATCTTCTTGGCGTCTTCTTTCAGCATCTCCAGCTTCTCTTCAGCAACGGCCAGCATCTTGTCGTTGGTCTTGTAGTAGGTGGCGACGCCAGCAACGTACTCGTCCATGATTTTTTGCAGGCGGAACTGGAGCATCTTCGGCGTGATGTAGTTAGGGTTCACGTCGATAGCGGTGGTGTAGTCCTTGAACTCCAGGAAGTTGCGTACTGGCTGGTAGATTTGAGCAACCAGTTCGTCAGCAGGCGTATCCAGTTCAGGCTTCCAGTCTTTGTTGTCGATGCAGTACTTGACCATCGACTTGGCGCACATGCGGCCTTCGGCATGGGAGCCGGAGGAGAATTTGTGGCCGGATGCACCCACGCCGTCGCCGGCGGTGAACAGACCCTTGACGGTGGTCATGGAGCGGTAGCCCCAGTTCCAGCCGCTTGGCAGGTGAGCAGGAACGCCATCTTTGGTTTCGCTGGTCGGTGCGCCGACATCGTCAGGACCGGACACCCAGATGCCGCAGCAACCGGAGTGGGAACCCAACAGGTAGGGCTCGGTTGGCATCAGTTCGGAGTTTTTCTTCTCCGGCTCGATGTTCTCACCAACCCAGACGCCGCACTGGCCTACGCACATGTCGAGGAAGTCTTCCCATGCTTCAGCTTCCAGATGCTTCACTTCACGTGGGGAGAGGGTCTCGCGCAGCTTCGCGAGAGCGGTAACGGTGTCCATGTAAATCGGGCCGCGACCTTCTTGCATTTCCTTCAGCATCAGGTGGTTACGCAGGCAGGAAGCAGGAACGGCAGCTTGACCATACGGAGGATAGTCGTTCAGCATTTCCTTGTTCTTGACCATGTACACTTCGCCGTTGGCGTTGGTGGCTTGGGCCTTGAACAGCAGGAACCATGCGCCGACCGGGCCGTAGCCGTCTTTGAAACGGGCTGGCACGAAACGGTTTTCCATCATGGTCAGCTCAGCACCGGCTTCAGCAGCCATGGTGTAGGTGGAACCTGCGTTCCATACTGGGTACCATGCACGGCCTTGGCCTTCGCCTACGGAGCGAGGACGGAACAAGTTTACGCAACCACCAGCGGCCAGCAGAATTGCCTTGGCGGTGTAAACGACAATCTTGTGGTCACGGACGGAGAAACCGACAGCACCGGCGATGCGGTTTTTGTCGTTCTTGTCGTTTACCAGCTTGACGATGAAGATACGCTCTTGAATGCGATCCATGCCCAGCGATTTTTTGGCGGCTTCAGCAACGATCCACTTGTAGGATTCGCCGTTGATCATGATCTGCCATTTGCCGGAACGAACAGGCTTGCCGCCGTCCTTCAGCTTGGGCATATCAACGGAACCGTCATGACGCTCACCGGCTTCGTCGGTCTTCCAGATTGGCAGGCCCCACTCTTCGAACAGGTGAACGGATTCGTCAACGTGACGGCCCAGATCGTAGGCCAAGTCGTCGCGGGTGATACCCATCAGGTCGTTGGAGACCATACGAGCGTAGTCGGCTGGGTCTTGCGCATCGCCGATGTAGGTGTTGATGGCGGACAGGCCTTGAGCCACGGCACCGGAGCGATCCATGGCGGCTTTGTCGACCAGCTTGATGCGCAGGTCAACGCCATTTTCGGCCTTGGCTGCATCAGCCCAACGCATGATTTCGTAGGCGGCGCCGCAGTTTGCCATGCCGCCACCAATCAGAAGAATGTCAACTTCTTCTTGGATTACTTCAGGATTTCCAAAAGTTCCAGACATTGTGTATACCTTTCAATGTTCGTTAATCTAATTTCTGTAGCTGATCTTACTTGCGGATCAGTTCGGCCGGGTTGCCGGCACGGTAGCCGTTTTCCTGGTTGAAGAAGCCGGTCTTGGTGATGTTGGCCATGCTTGCAGTCGGCTTGCCACCGTAGCAATCGATCGAACCTTCAGGCGTGGTACGGATCGGGAACTTGAAGCGCTTCATGCTGCCGTTACGGAACTTGATGGTCCACATGATGGCATCGGTGCCGCGCAATGGCTGAACAGAACCGCCCAGTGGCACGACGTCTGCGTAGTGACGGCATTCGATCGCGTTTTGCGGGCAGATCTTGACGCAGGAGTAGCACTCCCAGCACTGCTCTGGTTCCTGGTTGAACGCTCTCATGGCGTGACCGGTTTCAGAACCATCCTTATCCAGCTTCATCAGGTCATGCGGGCAAATATACATGCATGCGGTTTTGTCCTGACCTTTGCAGCCATCACATTTTTCTGTGCGCACAAATGTTGGCATTGATTTTACTCCTCGAGTTATTACAGTACTGCCATTAACAAAAGCCGGTTACTTGCGTAATCGGCCAACCTTAAACAACCTTATTTGGCGGAATGGCCTTTCAGTTCCACCTTGACGTTCTGCTCGGCGGTGAGGCCGGCATAATACTTCTGCAGTACTTTTGCCACTTCTGGGCGGCTGAATTCAACTGGCAGATCCTGGCCTTCGGAAAGCATCGAACGCACTTTGGTGCCGGACAGCAGAATACGGTCATCCTTGGTATGCGGGCAAGTACGTTGCGAAGCCATGCCGCCGCACTTGTTGCACCAGAATGTCCAATCGATGTTCATGTTCTGGGTTTCGAGCGAACCCTTGGGGATTTCGTCGAAAATCTTCTGGGCATCGAACGGGCCGTAGTAGTCGCCGACGCCAGCGTGGTCGCGACCGACGATCAGGTGCGAGCAGCCGTAGTTCTGGCGGAACAGGGCGTGCAGCAGTGCTTCGCGTGGGCCAGCGTAGCGCATGTCGAGCGGGTAGCCAGCCTGGATTACGGTGTTGGGGGCGAAGTAATTCTCGACCAGCACGCTGATGGCTTCGGAGCGCACGTCGGCAGGAATGTCGCCGGGCTTCAGGGCGCCCAGCAGGGAGTGAACCAGCACGCCGTCCATGGTTTCGATGGCGATCTTGGCCAAATATTCGTGCGAGCGGTGCATCGGGTTGCGGGTCTGGAATGCTGCGATCTTGGACCAGCCCATTTTTTCAAAGGCGGCGCGGGTCTCGGCAGGCGTCATGAACTGATCGCCGTACTCTTCCTTGAAAGTGCCGGTGGACAGAACCTTGACCGGGCCAGCCAGGTTGTATTTGCCTTGGGCCATGACCATCTTGACGCCAGGGTGCTCCATGTCGGTGGTCTTGTAGACCTGCATGCACTCGTGGCTCTTGTCGATGGAGTACTTCTCGGTCACCTTCATGGTGCCCATGATTTCGCCATTTTCGCCGTTGACAAGCGCGATCTCGCTGCCTGCCTTGATGGCTTCGTCGTCGGTAGAAAGTGTGACCGGAATCGGCCAGAACAAACCGTTAGCCATTTTGTAGCCGTCGCATACGCCCTGCCAGTCGGCATGGGTCATGAAACCGTCAAGAGGCGTGAAACCGCCAATGCCGAGCATGATGAGGTCGCCGGTCTCGCGTGAACTCATGTTTACCTTGGTCAAGGTTTGGGCGTGCGCCAATTCTTTTTTCAGGGCTTCACCGTTCAGCAACAAAGGTTTGAGTTCGCCGCCACCATGCGGTCTTACCAGTTTAGACATGATTCATGTTCTCCATTTTATGAGGGCTATAATTCTTGAGTCGGCGAAGAATAACATGGATGTAAAAGGGGTGTTATCCATTCTTTTTATTGTTATATAAGAAATTTCGATAAATTCATCCGGTTTGTTTTGTCGTCTCGTAACCACCTTGTTATTGCACATCATTTACAAGGTTCGGAACGATAGCGGGTGCGCCTGCGAACTGCCTGAAAATGTCATTCAAGACAAAGAGAAAGGGGAACCGATGCGGTTCCCCTTTTGCTCTGTTGGGCTTTACGCCCCCTCTCAAATTATTAGCCGATTTTGAGAGGTGCCAGGTTTGAGGCGCCCTTGTTCGTTTCCGGTGCTATTTCTTTTCGGCTATTGCAGTTTCTGCAATTTTTGCTTTGGCGCGCAAGTCGGCGATCATTTTGTCGATTTGTTGCTGTTGCAGGCGCTGTTGCAGGTTCTGCTTCACTTCTTCAAACGGAGGTGCCTGCATGGTGCGCGAGTCATCCAGTTTGATGACATGCCATCCGAACTGACTCTTTACCGGTTCGGCGGTGACCTGGCCTTTTTGCAGTTTGGTCATGGCGGCGCTGAACTCCGGCACGAAATTGGCAGGGGCAGCCCATCCCAGGTCGCCGCCCTTTACCTTGGAGCCGGGATCCCTGGATTTTTCGCCGGCCAGTTTTTCAAATTTCTTGGGGTCCTTCTTCAATTGGGCGATGATCGATTTTGCCTCGGCTTCGCTCTCTACCAGGATGTGGCGGGCGTGGTATTCCTTGTCGCCCATCTGGGATTTGATTTTCTCGTATTCTGCTTTTACGACATCATCGCTGACGGAATTGTTTTTGACGTAGTCCTGCAAGAAGGCGCGGATCAGCACGGACTGTTTCGCCAGATCGATCTGGGTGAGCACGTCGGCGGACTTGTCCAGGCCGTTCTTGACGGCTTCCTGAGCGACAACTTCTTCAATGATCAGTTTGTCCAGGATGTTTTTCCTGAGTTCGGGCGTGTCGGGCTGGCCTTGCTGCTTGGTTTGCTTGAGCAGGAAATCGAGGCGCGCCTGGCCGATGGGGGCGCCATTTACCGTGGCGACCGCGCTGCCGCTGGCAGGCGCTGCGGCAGATTTATTGGCATCCTGCGCATTGCAGGCGGCCAGTGTGAGCATGCTGCCAATGGAAATTGCGAGAATCTTGGATTTGAATGAAAACATCAATATTGTCCTTAAAAGGTTGTTGATAAATAAGGTCGAACGGCTAATTGGCACTCTGATTTTCGTCGGGAGTGTACGCCTTTATGCTGATTGCGTGAATCTCTTTTTGCATCATGTTTCCCAGCAGTTCGTTGATCATGCGGTGGCGGGAAATCAGCGTTTTTCCGGCAAATTGGGCCGAAACAATCGCTAGGCGGTAATGTCCGCCGCCACCCTTGGCGCCCTCATGGCCGGCATGTCGGGCGCTTTCGTCCTCGATTTCCAGTCGCTCTGGCGAAAGCGGAGCAAGCCTGGCGCGGATCATTTCTATCGTATTCATGACGGCAACACCTTTTTGAATGGCTTGACCGTAATCCGCTGGTAAACCCCGGCAGCAGCATAAGGATCGGTATCGGCCCAGGAACGGGCGGCTTCCAGCGATTCGAATTCGGCGACGATCAGGCTGCCGGAAAATCCGGCTGGTCCGGGATCGGGGCTGTCGATGGCGGGAAATGGCCCTGCAATCGCCAGTCGGCCATCCTGCTGCAAGGATTTCAGTCGCGCCAAGTGGGCGGGGCGGACAGCCATGCGTTTTTCAAGGCTGTTGGCGGTGTCTTCGCCGATAATCGCATACAACATTATTGGGCGTCCTTGGTTTCTTCAACTTCAACAACGTATTTTGCCAGCAGCATGCCCTGTCCGAGGACGAATACCACCATCAGTCCGAGAATGCCGAACAACTTGAAATTGACCCAGGCGTTTTCGGAAAAGTTGAAGGCCACGTACAAATTGATAACGCCGACGATGGCAAAAAAAGCGGCCCAGCCGAAATTCAGCTTGAGCCAGACGTTTTCCGGCAGGGTCATTTGTTTGCCCATCATCGACTTGATCAGATTTTTTTTGAAGCCAAGCTGGCCGACGATCAGCGTTGTGGCAAACAGCCAGTAAAGTACGGTGGGTTTCCACTTGATGAAGGTGACATCATGCAGCAACAGGGTTGCGCCGCCGAACACCGTAATGATCGCCAGGCTGATCCAGAGCATGGTGTCGATTTTGTGGTGGCGGAACCAGACCCAGCCGATTTGCGCGAAGGTGGCGCCGATCGCGACTGCGGTGGCCGTAAAAATGCCAAAAAATTTATAGGCGGCAAAAAACAGAATAATAGGGAAAAGGTCGAACAGGAATTTCATCTGGGGCTTGGCAACTGATCCGTCATTTCATAGAGACCGGTATTTTGCTATGATTCGGGTTGTTTTAACAAGCCTCCGCGCCTTTAAATTAATGTCCTCCGCTATCGACCTGCATAGTCACTCAACCATTTCCGATGGTTTGCTCACCCCCTCCGAACTGGTAGGACGCGCCGCAGCCCAAGGCGTCAACGTGCTGGCGCTGACCGACCACGACGATGTCGCCGGTCTGGACGAAGCGCGCGCGGCGGCAGAAGCCGCCGGTATTACGTTGATTAACGGCGTTGAGATATCGGTGACATGGAATAACCGTAGTGTGCACCTTGTCGGCCTGCGCATCGACCCCGCTTATGGGCCATTGCGCGAAGGGCTGGCCGCAATCCGCGCCGGGCGCGGCGAGCGCGCCAAGCTGATGGCCGCCGAATTGGACAAGGTGGGTATTACTGGCAGCCTTGAAGGCGCTTATGCCTTTGCCGCCAACCCCGGCATTATCAGCCGTACCCATTTCGCCCGCTTTTTGGTGGAAAAAGGCGTGGCCAAGGATAACCGCACCGTATTCAAGAAATATCTGGTGAAGGGCAAGCCGGGTTATGTGACGCATCGCTGGGCCGATCTTGCCGATGCTGTCGGCTGGATTCTGGGAAGTGGCGGAATTGCAGTACTGGCTCACCCCGGGCGTTATGATCTGGGCAGAACCAATCTGCACAATCTGATTTCTGACTTCAAAGAGGCGGGCGGCACGGCAATCGAGGTGGTGACGGGCAGTCATACTGCGGATCAGTTCGCGCTATTTGCCCAATATGCCAGCGAGTTCGACTTGCTGACCTCTTGTGGCTCCGATTTTCATGGCAAGGGCGAAAGTTATATGGATCTGGGCCGCCTGCCGGGATTGCCGTCCGGCTGCCAGCCGGTATGGCTCGACTGGCCGGAGGTAATGAACCGCCCCGAGTCGAAGGCCGGCTTTGCCCAATTGGCTTCGCTCAATGTCGAGGGCAGAGGTTAAAGATGGCCCAGTTTTTTGTCATCCATCCCGAGAATCCCCAGCCGCGCCTGATCCGCCAGGCGGCGGAAATCATCCAGAACGGCGGGGTGATCGTCTATCCGACCGATTCCTGTTATGCGCTGGGATGCGGCTTGGGCGACAAGACACCGCTGGATCGTATCCGCGCCATTCGCGGTATGGACGAGGACCACCCGTTGACACTGGTTTGTCGTGATCTGGCCGAAATCTCCATTTACGCCAAGGTGGATAATCGCCAATTCCGGCTGCTCAAGGCGAATACACCCGGCATCTATACATTTATTCTCGAAGCGACGCGGGAGGTGCCCAAGCGCCTCCAGCATCCAAAGCGCAAGACCATCGGCTTGCGCGTGCCGAATCACCCGATTGCTCAGGCGCTGCTGGCCGAACTCGACGGCCCTTTGCTGAGCACTACCCTGCAGTTGCCCGGGGACGATCAACCGCTCAACGATCCTTATGAGATGCGTGATTTGCTGGAACGTCAGGTGGATCTGGTGATGGATGGCGGATATGGCGATGTGGACGCCTCCACCATTATCGATTTGAGCGGGGAAGTACCGGTGCTGATCAGGCGCGGCAAAGGCGATATCCAACCATTCGGACTGGAAGAATAATGGAATTAAACGTTGTGCAACAGATCGCCATTTATGCCCTTCCGGTAGTCTTCGCCATCACTTTGCACGAGGCGGCTCACGGTTATGTCGCCAGGTATTTCGGCGATAACACGGCCTACATGCTGGGGCGGGTGAGCCTGAACCCGCTACGCCACATCGATCCGATCGGTACCATTTTGCTTCCGCTGCTGACCCTGTTCTTTGGCGGGATATTGTTCGGCTGGGCCAAGCCGGTGCCGGTCAACTTCAATCAGTTGCGCAACCCGAAAAAAAACATGTTGTGGGTGGCGCTGGCCGGCCCCGCATCCAATCTCGCCATGGCGCTGGCCTGGGCGCTGGTGATGAAGATCGCCAACATGATGCCGGACAGCGCGCTGTCCCTGCCTATGGCGCTGATGGGGCGGGCCGGCATCACCATCAACGCGATGCTGATGGTACTCAATCTGATGCCGCTGCCGCCGCTTGACGGCGGGCGCATTGCGGTCAGTCTGCTGCCGAACCGCTTGGCCTACCGCTACGCCATGATCGAGCCCTACGGTATCATTTTGCTGGTGATCCTGCTGTTCAGCGGGGTGCTGGGCAGCATCATGTGGCCGTTGATCGATGCTACGATGACCCTGATTTCATTGCTTTTCGGTATTTAGAGGAAGAAAACAAGAACATGTTTACTGAACGCGTTTTGTCCGGCATGCGCCCGACCGGCAGCCTGCATCTTGGCCATTATCATGGAGTGCTGAAAAATTGGGTCAAGCTGCAGCACGAGTACGAATGTCTGTTTTTTGTCGCCGACTGGCATGCGCTGACCACGCATTACGATACACCGGGGGTGATCGAGCAGAGCGTGTGGGACATGGTAATCGACTGGCTGGCTGCCGGCGTGGATCCGTCCAGGGCGACCCTGTTCATCCAGTCGCGCGTGCCGGAACATGCCGAACTGCATTTGCTGCTGTCGATGATGACGCCGCTGGGCTGGCTCGAGCGCATGCCCACCTACAAGGACCAGCAAGAGAAGCTGAGCGGCAAGGATTTGAGCACTTACGGCTTTCTCGGCTATCCGCTGCTGCAGGCGGCGGACATCCTGATTTACCGCGCCAACAAGGTGCCGGTGGGCGAAGATCAGGTGCCGCACATCGAGTTCACGCGCGAATTGGCGCGGCGCTTCAATCACTTGTATGGCCGGGAGCCGGGCTTCGAGGAAAAGGCCGAAGCCGCGATCAAGAAACTCGGCAGCAAGCGCGCCAAGCTTTACGAAGATCTGCGAACCCGCTTTCAGCAGGAAGGCGACGAGGAAGCGCTGGAATCGGCGCGCGCCTTGCTCAACGATCAGCAGAACCTGAGCCTGGGAGACCGCGAGCGACTTTTCGGCTATCTCGAGGGCGGCGGCAAGATGATTCTGGCCGAACCGCAGGCGCTGCTCACAGCGGCATCGAAGATGCCGGGCCTGGATGGCCAGAAGATGTCGAAGTCCTACAACAACACGATTTCGTTGCGCGAGGACGAAGACAGCGTGGTGAAGAAAATCCGCACCATGCCGACCGATCCGGCGCGGGTGCGACGCACCGATCCGGGCACTCCGGAAAAATGTCCAGTGTGGCAGTTCCATCTGGTCTATTCTGAAGAAAGTCGTCAGCAATGGGTACGACAGGGCTGTAGCACTGCCGGTATCGGCTGCCTGGAGTGCAAGCAACCGGTGATCGACGCGGTGCTCGAAGAGCAGAAGCCGATGCGTGAACGAGCCCAGATGTACATGGATGATCCCACGTTGGTGCGCAACATCATTTCGGATGGCTGCGAAAAAGCGCGCGAGTTGGCTAGCGAGACCATGCGCGACGTGCGCGAAGCGATGGGGTTGAATTACGGCTAATTGAACTCCACCTAAGGGAGCATCATGCCGAGAAAAAAGAAACCTCAAAACGAATCGGGGGCGCTGGAAGGCGAGGTGCTACACTCCAGCGAAACCGAAGAAGACGCGCCGCTGCCGGCTCTGGCCGGCATTTATCCTCCTACGCTTTATCTTCTGCCCTTGTCGGAGCGCCCGTTTTTTCCGGCACAGACCCTGCCGTTGCTGATGAACGAAGGGCCATGGCTGGGCACGGTGAAGATGATCGGCGAAACATCCCACCAGATGGCGGGGCTTGCTCTGGTCAATCTGCCTCATGCCGAAGAAGCCAAGCCGGAAGATTTTTATGCAGTTGGCACGCTGGTGCGCATGCACCACCCGGTGCGTTCGGAAGGCAAGATCCAGTTCATCGCCGAAGGCCAGAGTCGTTTTCGCATCGTGAAATGGATATCGGACAAGCCGCCTTATCTGGTTCAGGTCGAATATCCCCTTGAGATTGCGCGCAACGAGGATGAGCTCAAAGCCTATGCGATGGCAATCATCAATACTATCAAGGAATTGATCCCGCTCAATCCGCTGTATAGCGAAGAGTTGAAATTTTTCCTTAACCGCTTCAGTCCGAACGAACCCTCGCTGCTGGCCGATTTTGCCGCTTCTCTCACCACCGCCTCGAAAGAGGAGCTGCAGTCGGTGATGGATGCGTTCAATTTGCGCCGTCGCATGGAAAAAGTGCTGGTGCTGATCAAAAAAGAGCTTGAAGTCGCCAAGCTGCAATCGCAGATCCGTGAACAGGTCGAGCAGAAAATGACCAAGCAGCAGCGCGAGTTTTTTCTGCGCGAACAGCTCAAGGAAATTCAGAAAGAGTTGGGGCTGGCCAAAGATGACAAGACCGCCGACATTGAGCGTTTCCGTGATCGGCTTACCAAGCTGGTGCTTTCCGAATCGGCGCAGAAGCGCATCGATGAAGAAATGCAGAAGCTTTCCGTACTCGAATCCGGTTCGCCGGAATACGCGGTAACGCGTAATTACCTCGACTGGCTGAGTCAGTTGCCTTGGGGAACATTCTCCAAAGACAAGCTCGACCTCATGCGCGCGCGCAAGATACTTGACCGTGACCACGATGGTTTGGAGGACGTGAAGGAACGCATTGTCGAGTTTTTGGCGGTGGGCGCGCTCAAGGGCGAGATTGCCGGTTCCATCCTGTTGCTGGTGGGGCCGCCGGGAGTCGGCAAAACTTCCATCGGCCACTCGATTGCCAATGCCTTGGGGCGCAAGTTCTATCGTTTTTCGTTGGGCGGGATGCGCGACGAGGCTGAGATCAAGGGGCATCGCCGCACCTATATTGGCGCCATGCCGGGCAAATTCATCCAGGCGATCAAGGAGTGCGGCGTGGCCAACCCGGTAATCATGCTGGATGAAATAGACAAGATCGGAGCCTCTTATCAGGGCGATCCTGCTTCCGCTCTGCTGGAAGTGCTCGACCCCGAGCAGAACGTGGATTTTCTCGACCATTATCTGGACGTGCGCTTCGATTTGTCCAAGGTGCTGTTCATCTGCACCGCCAACCAGCTCGACACCATTCCTGCGCCGCTGCTCGACCGGATGGAGACGCTCCGACTTTCCGGCTATATCACTGCCGAGAAAGTGCAGATCGCCAGGCACCACTTGTGGCCGAAGCAGTTGGAGAAGGCGGGAGTGAGGCGTAGCGAGCTGACCATTACCGAAGCCGCGCTCAAGCGCATTATCGAAGGCTATGCGCGCGAGGCAGGGGTGCGCAACCTGGAGAAGCAGCTTGGCAGTATGGTACGCAAGACGGTGGTAAAAATTGCCGGCGGAGCAAAAAAACCAATTCATCTGGGTGTGGGCGAAGTCGAGGAATATCTCGGCAAGCCGGTATTCATGCCGGAAAAGCCGATTACCGGTGTTGGCGTGGTGACGGGGCTGGCTTGGACGGCGATGGGCGGCGCGACGCTTTCGATCGAGGCGACTCGCGTACATAACAAGAGCCGCGGCCTCAAGCTGACCGGCAAGCTCGGCGAAGTGATGCGCGAGTCTGCGGAGATCGCTTACAGCTATATATCTTCACACCTCAAGGCTTTCAAGGGTAATCCGCAGTTTTTCGACGATGCTTTTATCCATCTGCACGTGCCGGAAGGCGCAACGCCCAAGGATGGCCCCAGTGCCGGCATTACCATCGCTACCGCGCTGTTGTCGCTGGCGCGCAAGGAGAAAATCTCTCGTCCGCTGGCGATGACCGGCGAATTGACGTTGACCGGCGAAGTGCTGCCGATCGGCGGTCTGCGCGAAAAAGTGATCGCGGCAAGACGCATCCGCATCATGGAACTGATATTCCCGGAAGCCAATCAACGTGATTTCGATGAACTGCCGGATTACATAAAGGAAGGCGTGACAGCGCATTTCGTGAGACAATTCAAAGATGTGGTGAAAATCGTTTTTGCCTGAACTTGCGAAGTCAAACTTTCAAATGCCCTACCGCAAAGGCGCGAAGACGCAAAGAAAATTCAAAAATTGTCTGGAGGAATGCCCTGCGCTTCCTTTGCGCCTTTGCGCCTTTGCGGTGAGAAGCAATGCATGAGGTCGCTGAAACCGCCCCCGTTGCCCGCATTCACGGCGAGCCGCTCGCCGTGCTGCCGCATGATCTTTACATTCCGCCGGATGCGCTCGAGATTTTTCTTGAGACGTTCGAAGGCCCGCTCGATCTTCTGCTATACCTGATCCGCCGCCAGAGTCTCGATGTGCTGAATATCCCGATGGCGGAACTGACCCGGCAGTACATGGGTTATGTCGAGATGATGCATGCCAGCCAACTGGAACTGGCTGCGGAATACCTCCTGATGGCGGCGCTGCTGATCGAGATCAAGTCGCGCATGCTGCTGCCGCGCCGCGATGCAGCGGTTGAAGAGGACGCCGACCCGCGCGCCGAGCTGGTGAGACGATTGCTGGAATACGAGCAGATGAAACTGGCGGCGCAACGCCTCGATGAGCTGCCGGTCGCCGGACGCGATTTTGCGCTGGTTCAGGTGTGGCTTGAGCAGGCTGCGGCGAAGCGCCTGCCTGAAGTCAGTCTGGATGATTTAAAACAGGCCTGGATGGGTGTGCTGGCGCGAGCCAAGGCGAACCGCCATCACAAGGTCAGTCGTGAGGAGTTGTCGGTGCGCGAGCACATGAGTCGGATCTTGCGCCGCCTGAAAGACGAACATTTCGCCGAGTTTGCCGCACTGTTCGACCCATCACGCGGTGTGCCTGAACTGGTGGTGACTTTTCTTGCCTTGCTGGAACTGTCCAGGGAATGCCTGATCACGATTACCCAGCAGGAACCATTCGCATCGATTTATGTGAAATTGAGACATGCAGACGCCTGATCCTGTAGAAATCAAGCGGGTGCTGGAAGCCGCCCTGCTTGCGAACCACGAACCGCTTTCCCTGGCCGAATTGAAGAAATTGTTCGATTTCGATCTGGGCACGGAAACCCTGCGCAAGCTGCTGGATGAACTTCGCCTTGATTGGACGGGACGCGGCGTGGAGCTGGCGTGCGTGGCGAGCGGCTGGCGTTTCCAGGTGCGCGCCGAGTACCAGAAATACCTCGATCGTCTCAGCCCGGAAAAGCCGCCGCGCTATTCGCGTGCTGTGCTGGAAACCTTGTCGATCATCGCCTACAAGCAACCGGTGACGCGCGGCGACATAGAAAACATCCGCGGCGTCGCGGTCGGCAGCCAGATATTGAAATCGCTGGAAGGGCGCGGCTGGATCGATGTGGTCGGTCACCGCGATGTGCCGGGAAGGCCCGAGTTGTTCGCAACTACGAAAAAGATGCTCGACGATCTCGGCTTGCTCTCGCTGGAGGAATTGCCTCCGCTCGAGCAGCAGCCAAATGGGGATCTTCTCGCTACACCTAACGAATAAAGAAAGCAGGAAGTCATGGCAGAAAACAGGAAAAAAACCGGGCCGCGCTCTGATTCGCCGCCGAAAACGAAAGCGGTCAACCAGGAAAAACGGGGGGGGAAGAATACGCCGTTTCGTCGCCCGCTGAATGCGCGCACCGAAGCCAAGCCGGCCAAGAGCGAAGAGGTTCACATCCCTCTCGATGAAGAACTTTACCAAGAGGATGAAGACGTAATCGAACAAGCCGATAAAGCCGGCGCTCCAAGCCGTCGCCGTGGCCCGCCTACCCAGAAGCTGCAGAAAATCCTGGCTCAGGCCGGACTCGGTTCGCGCCGCGACATGGAAGAACTGATCAAGAACGGCAGGGTGACGGTCAATGGCCAAGTCGCCGAACTGGGCGCACGCATTGCCGATGACGACTGGGTGAGGCTGGACGGCAAGAACGTGCGCGTCCGCCCGGCTGACCGGATGCCGCGTATCATGCTTTACCACAAGCCGGAAGGCGAGATCGTCAGCCGCGACGACCCGGATGGCCGTCCAACCGTATTCGACCGCCTGCCGCAAATGAGAACCTCGAAATGGATTGCCATCGGGCGTCTCGATTTCAATACCAGCGGGCTGTTGATTTTTACCACTTCCGGCGAACTGGCCAACCACCTGATGCATCCGCGTTTCGAGGTAGAGCGCGAATATGCGGTGCGCACCATGGGGTCGCTCACGCCCGAGCAGATGAAGCAGCTCACCAACGGCATCGAGCTCGAGGATGGCACGGCGAAGTTCGACCAGGTCGGCGATCAGGGCGGCGAGGGTACCAACCACTGGTATCGCGTGGTGCTGCGTGAAGGCCGCAACCGTGAAGTGCGGCGCATGTTCGAGGCCATCGGCCTGATGGTCAGCCGTTTGATGCGGGTGCGCTTTGGCCTGATCAATCTGCCCTCGCGGTTAAAGCGCGGGCAGACTCTTGAACTGGAAGCGGCGGAAGTTGCCAAGGTGCTGAAGTGGGCGGGGATAGAAGCGCCCAGGGTGACTGTCGCGCAGCGCCAATCCGACGAAGTCAGAAGAACAACCCGAGTCAAGTCGCATCATCCCGTTGCACCGGAAAAGCCTGCCCGGCACCCGCGCAAGGCGCCGGCCGCCAGATAGCCTGCTCAGCTACGATAACATTTCGTTTTTGTCGTATTTATGGCTCTGGCATTGAGCCCATAAATGGCTGCTTCCAACACGAAGCCGCCGATCAAGACTGGGATGATAACAGTTAGTTTCTCGGCCATTGCCGTTGTTCGGTTTAGTGACCAAATCGGTCGGCAATGCGCCGATTACCCGTATTCCCCGTCAGAGGCCAAATTGCAGATAGCACCGCTTCACTGCTTCTGTAATATTCGGTTGCCTTTCGTTCGTGTGTTCATCACCGGAAAATCAAATTCGCCGATCAGCACCGTCTCAAAATCCTGCCGAATAGTGACTTTCAATCCCCTAAATTCGACCTGTGGCGCAGGCATTTGCCAGATCTCATAGCGGTTGGTTGTCTTGAAGAACTCCACCCAGTGCAGGTAGGCTGGCTTGTTTTCGATGGCGAAATCGACAAGGTTTCTGATGTGGTTGTTGTAACGCTCGCGGAATGTACGTTCCGTCTCACCAAGGTAGACGACCATGCCATCGACAACATAGGCGTAGATGACGTTCTTTTTCTTCGTCGTTTCATCCATTGCCTTTAGCTTGTCGTTGATGTAGCTAGACAGATTGCCTTCTTGCTTGAGGGCGATCAGGTCTTCGCCACCTGAAAACACGCCTATGCGCAAGAACCCGAATTGCTGGAGTTTATCGATGTGATCCATATACGGCTTTCGGTTCAGGAATCAACTTTAAAAGCGAATTGACTCAAAGTCCTGTCTCAACCAGATTTTGCACATAAGATTGCAAATAGTTCTTTAAATCAGGTCCTCGCGGTTGAGCAGGAAAACATGTTCGTCGCCGGCGCTGATTTCCAGCCAGGTGAAGGGCAATTCCGGGAAAGCTTCTTCCAGCGCGTCGCGGTTGTGGCCGATTTCCACGACCAGCAGGCCGCCCTTGTTCAAGTGCTTCGGCGCTTCGCGCAGGATCACGCGCGCATGCTCCAGGCCGTCTTCACCGCTGGCCAGCGCAGCGACCGGTTCGCGCCGGTATTCTTCGGGAAGAACCTGCATCGAAGGCGCGTTGACATAGGGCGGGTTGCTTACGATCAGGTCGTAGCTACGCCCGTTCAGGGCAGTGAACAAGTCGGACTGAATCAGGCTGACTTGCTCGTCCAAGCCGTAGTCGGCGACATTGCGTTTCGCCACTTCAAGCGCATCGGGCGACAGATCGACGGCATCGATCTGGGCATTGGGGAAGGCATGCGCCATCAGGATGGCGAGGCAGCCCGAGCCGGTGCACATGTCCAGCCCGCTGGCGATATCTTCCGGTTCTTCAATCCATGGTTCCAGTTGCTCGCGCAACAGTTCGGCGATGAAAGATCGCGGCACGATGACCCGCTCGTCCACATAAAAACGGAACTCGCCAAGCCATGCTTCATGAGTGAGGTAGGGCGCGGGTAGGCGTTCCTCCACGCGGCGGCGCAGAATTTCCAACACGCTTTCGATTTCCTCCGGCAGCAGGCGTGCATCGAGAAACGGCTCCAACCGGTCAATCGGCAAGTGCAGGGTATGCAGGATCAGGTAAGCCGCCTCGTCGTAGGCGTTGGCGGTGCCGTGGCCGAAGAACAGATCGGCCTGGTTGAAGCGGCTCACGGCAAAGCGCAGCAGGTCGCGCACGGTGATTAGTCGGTTTTTTTCTGTTTCAAAACTCATTTTGTCACCAATAAATTAACCAGCGTGCGCCGGTAGATTTCCTTCAGTGGTTCGATGTCGGCCACGGCGATACATTCGTCGATTTTGTGGATGGTGGCGTTGAGCGGGCCGATTTCGAGCACTTGCGGGCAGATATCCGCGAGGAAGCGTCCGTCCGAGGTGCCGCCGCTGGTGGAAAGTTCGGCATCCAACCCGGTGGTGTCCTTGATCGCCTGCGCTACGGCATCCACCAGGTTGCCCTTGGGCGTAAGGTAGGGCTTGGCGGAGAGCGCCCACTTCAGTTCGTAGTCCAGACCATGTCGGTCAAGGATGGCGTGGACTCTGGCTTTCAGGTCGTCGACCGTGCTGGCGGTGGAAAAGCGGAAGTTGAACAGGATTTCCACCGTGCCGGGCACGACGTTGGTGGCGCCGGTGCCGCCGTGGATGTTGGAGATTTGCCAGGTGGTCGGCGGGAAGTATTCGTTGCCCTCGTCCCAGACTGTTTCCGCCAGCTCGGCGATGGCGGGAGCGGCGAGGTGGATCGGGTTCTTGCCGAGGTGCGGGTAGGCGATGTGGCACTGGATGCCCTTCACCGTCAGCGTGCCGGACAGCGAGCCGCGCCGGCCGTTTTTGAGGGTGTCGCCGAGTTTGGCTGCGCAGGTAGGTTCGCCAACGATGCAGTAGTCGATCAGCTCGTCGCGCGCTTGCAGCGCCAGCACGACTTTCTCGGTACCGTCGATGGCGACGTCTTCCTCGTCGGAAGTAACCAGCAGGGCAATCGAGCCGGGGTGAACGGGATGCGCGGCGACGAATGCTTCGATGGCGGTGACGAAGGCGGCGAGCGAGGTCTTCATGTCTGCTGCGCCGCGACCGTAGAGCATGCCGTCGCGCAACGTCGGCGTGAACGGTTCGCTGCCCCATTTATCCGCCGGGCCGGTCGGCACCACATCGGTGTGGCCGGCAAAGCAGATCAGCGGTTTGCTATCGCCGCGCCGCGCCCAAAAATTGTCCACCTCGCCGAAGCGCATGCGTTCGATTTTGAAACCGATTTTTCCCAGACGCTCGATCAGGATTTCCTGGCAGCCGGCATCGTCCGGCGTGAGCGAACGGCGGGCGATCAGGGCCTTGGCCAGTTCCAATGTGCAGTTGTCCATCATTTCTTTCCGAATAGCGTTTGATAAGCGGCCTCATCGAAACCGAGGATGATTTTGCCGTCCTTTTCCAGAACCGGGCGCTTGATCACGCTGGATTTTTCCAGCATCAGGCGGATCGCACCGGCTTCGCAACTGACGGTTGCCTTGGCTTCGTCCGGCAACTGGCGCCAAGTGGTGCCTTGGCGGTTCACCAGTTTTTCCCAACCAACTTGTTCCAGCCAGGATTTGAGCAACTCTTCGCTTACACCCTGTTTCTTGAAATCATGGAAAGGGATGTCGATGCTGTGTTCGGAAAGCCATCTGCGGGCTTTCTTGACCGTATTGCAGTTGGGGATGCCGTAAAGTTTCATGGTTCAATCTTATCCGCATCTACATTTAATTGCAGCCACAGTTCCAGCAGTGCCAGGTGCCACAGCTTGCTGCCCTGAATGCGCGTGAAGTGAGCTTCCGGTTCCGCCAGCAGCTTTTCTACATACGGGCGCTGGTAAAGGCCGCGTTTTCGGCAGGCATCCGAATCGAGGATGTCGCGCATGAATTCGAGGAATTCGCCCCGCACATATTTCAGCGCCGGCACCGGGAAATAGCCCTTTGGCCGGTCGATCACCGCATCCGGGATTAGCCCGCGGGCGATGGCCTTAAGCGGGAATTTGCCGCCTCCCTTGAGCTTGAGTGAAGGCGGCATTCTCGCGGCCAGTTCCACCAGTTCGTGATCGAGGAAAGGTACGCGCGCTTCCAGCCCCCACGCCATGGTCATGTTGTCCACGCGCTTGACCGGGTCGTCCACGATCAGGGTGGTGACATCGAAGCGCAGCACCTGATCGAGAAAGGAATCGGCTTTGGGCTTGGCGAGTTCCCGTTCCACCAGTTCGGCAGTGACATCCGGCACATGGTAGGCCGGGGCAACGGTATCCAGGTATTCGGCATGGTCGCGGTCGAAATAGTGGCTGCGGAAACAATCGATGGGCGAGCCGGCGGCGGCATCCATCTGCGGGTACCAGAAGTAGCCGCCAAATACCTCGTCCGCGCCTTGGCCGGAAAGCACCACTTTCACTTCATCGGCCACGCGTTCGCTGAGCAGGTAGAAAGCGACCGCATCCTGGCCAACCATCGGCTCCGCCATGTTGCTGACCGCTTCCGGCAGGCGTTTCAATACTTCAGAGTTGGGGATGAGGTATTTGTGGTGCCGGGTCTTGAAGCGCTCCACCACCTGATCCGAATATTCGAACTCGTCGGCTTTTTCCGCGCCGTCACCGAGATCTTCAAAGCCGACCGAAAAAGTCAGCAGGTCGTCCACGTGATCGGCCAGCAGTCCCACCAGCAGGCTGGAGTCCAACCCACCGGAGAGCAGTACGCCGACAGGAACGTCGGATGCGAGGCGGTGGCGTTCCACGGCGCGGGCCAGCACAACGCGGGTTGCGTTGAGCCAGTCCTGCTCGGACAGGTTGTGCGCCGGGCGCGTGGCGTCCAGAGTCCAGTAGGTGCGTTGCGTAACCTGCCCGGCTACGCTCACCGTCATGGTGGTGGCCGGCGGCAATTTTTTTATGCCGTTGAGGATGGTGCGCGGGGCGGGCACCACCGCATGCAAGGTGAAGTAGTGGTGCAGCGCGACCGGGTCGATGCTGGTGTCTACGCCGCCTGCCGCAAGCAGCGCCTGGACGCTGGAGGCAAAGCGCAAGCTGGCGCCGTCCAGCGAGTAATACAGCGGCTTGATGCCGAAGCGGTCGCGCGCCAGAAACAGGATGGTGTGGCGCATGTCCCACACCGCAAAGGCGAACATGCCATAAAAGCGCTCGACGCACTTCTCGCCCCAGGCGTGGTAGGCCTTGATGATGACCTCGCTGTCGCCCTCGGAGAAGAAGGTGTAGCCCATCTCCGCGAGTTCGCTGCGCAGTTCCTTGTAGTTGTAGATGGTGCCGTTGAAAACCAGGGCGAGGCGCAGTTCCTTGTCCACCATCGGCTGGTCGCTGCCGGGGGTGAGGTCGATGATGGCGAGCCGCCGGTGCCCAAAAGCGAGCGGGCCGTCGCTGATCAGGGCGGCGTGGTCGGGGCCGCGGCGGGCAAGTTTGTCCGACATCCGCTGGATGACGGAGGTGTCGGGTAAAGCGCCGTCAAAGCGCAGTTCGCCGCAGATGCCGCACATAATCTTATATGGATTTCGTCGTTTTACAGGGCTTGTTGAGAGCGTGTAGGGTGCAATAAGCGGAGCGCATTGCACCGAATGACATACGGCGCAATGCCCGTTGGTTATTGCGCCCTACGCGGGCTGTCGGTCAAAGCGAGTGATCCTCAATATGGTCAAGGTACCAGCAGTTGCCCTTCGCTACGAAGTGAAAGCTGAGCAACCAGTCGGTGCCAGGTTTGAATACCTCAATAACTGCTGCACGAGAAGAACGTGATTTCAGCTCGAACGCCATCGAATTGCGTTGCAGTATCTGTTCGATGGTCGGGGTTGCCGCGTCCATCGCCTTGGTAACCTTGACCTTAATCTTTGTGTCAACGCCCTTTCCGTCTTCTAGCCCATACTCATGCCGGATGGTCGTTGTCGGGTATGGTGTCCGACTAATTGCGAAGGTCTTGTCTTTGGCAAAACGGGCGTAGAAATCATCAAAATGTTCTTTCGCCTCTACATCGCACTGGGCATTGCAAAGTGGTGCCAACACCATCAGAACCAAAAAAATAAATGTGCGCATGGCTTGGTGATGGCTAATGCCTTATCGGCGGCTTAAATCCCGCGCAGCAGTTCGTTGATGCCGACCTTGGAGCGGGTCTTGGCATCGACCTGCTTGACGATCACGGCGCAGTAGAGGCTGTAGGCACCATCCTTGGAGGGCAGGTTGCCGGAAACCACCACCGAGCCGGAGGGAACCCTGCCGTAGCTGACTTCGCCGGTTTCGCGATTGTAAATTTTGGTGCTCTGGCCGATGTAGACGCCCATGGAAATTACGCAATTGTCTTCGACGATGACGCCTTCCACCACTTCGGAGCGCGCGCCGATGAAGCAGTTGTCGCCGATGATGGTGGGGCCGGCCTGTACCGGTTCGAGCACGCCGCCGATGCCGACGCCGCCGGAAAGGTGGACGTTCTTGCCGATCTGGGCGCAGGAGCCGACCGTGGCCCAGGTGTCGACCATGGTGCCTTCATCGATGTAGGCGCCGATGTTGACGTAGGACGGCATCAGCACGACGTTTTTGGCGATGAACGAACCTTTGCGGGCGGTGGCCGGAGGCACCACGCGGAAGCCGCCGTCGCGGAAATCCTTGGAGTTGTAGTCGGCGAACTTGGACGGCACTTTATCGAAGTAGTTGGTGAAGCCACCCTTGATGAAGAAATTGTCTTCCAGGCGGAACGACAGCAGCACGGCCTTTTTCAGCCATTGATGGGTGACCCAGTCGCCGTTGATTTTCTCCGCCACGCGCACCTGGCCGCTGTCCAGCATGCCCAGAACTTGCGAAATGCTGTCCTTGAGCTTGGCGTCGGCATTGCGCGGGGTGATGTCGGCACGGCGCTCAAACGCCTCTTCGATGATGCTTTGCAGTTCGTTCATGTTCTATCCTTAAAATTTAAAACGCCGATCTCTCTGTTTTCAATCCGCGTTTATCGGCCTCTGTCGGCGTTCATCGGCGGTTCACAAGGTTTTTGCCAGATTCTGTATTCTTTTTGCGGCTTCAATGCACTGTTCCAGCGGCGCGACCAAGGCGATGCGCACGAAATTGGTGCCGGGATTGCGACCGTGGGCTTCGCGCGCGAGGAAGCTGCCGGGTAAAACCGTAACATTATAATCACGATACAGCGCTTTCGCGAATTCGGTGTCCGAGATTGGCGTTTGCGCCCACAGGTAGAAGGATGCCTGGGGTTCTTCCACTTTGAGCGCCTGTTGCAGCAGCGGCGTAACGGCGGCGAATTTCTCGCGGTAAAGACGGCGGTTCTCCGTCACGTGCGTCTCTTCATCCCAGGCTGCAGTGCTCGCTGCCTGCACCGCCGGGTTCATGGCGCAGCCATGATAGGTGCGGTAGAGCAGGAATTTTTCCAGGATGGATTCGCAACCGGCAACGAAGCCGGAGCGCATGCCGGGCACGTTGGAGCGCTTCGACAGGCTGTTGAACACCACCAGCCGGCCATAATCCTCGCCGCCCAACTGGTGGGCGACTTGCAATGCGCCCAGCGGCGGCACGTGTTCTTCGGGGTAAATCTCGGAGTAGCACTCGTCGGAGGCGATCACGAAGCCATAGTGATCCGACAGATCGAACAGGTGCGACCATTCCTCGACATCCATCACCTTGCCGGTGGGGTTGCCGGGGGAGCAGGTAAAAACCAGTTGGGTGTTGCGCCAGATTTCTTCCGGGACGCTGGAGAAATCCATGGTATAGCCGTTTTCCGGCGTGGCGTTGAGGAAGTATGGGGTCGCGCCGGCCAGCAGCACAGCCCCTTCGTAAATCTGATAGAACGGGTTGGGGCAGATCACCACCGGATTCGGTTTTGAGGGGTCGATGACCGCCTGGACGAAGGCGAACAGCGCCTCGCGGCTGCCATTCACCGGCAGGATCTGGGTATTCGGGTTGAGCGGGGGAATGCCGTAGCGGCGTTCGATCCATGCGCCAATCGACTGGCGCAATGCATCGCTGCCCTGGGTTGTGGGATAATTGGACAGGCCATCCAGATTGTCTGCCAGTGCGCGCCTGATGAATTCGGGGGTGGTATGCTTGGGCTCGCCGATGGAAAGATTGATCGGACTATAGGCCGGATCAGGCGTGACGCCGCGGAACAGGTCGCGCAGCTTCTGGAACGGGTAGAGATGGAGCAGATCGAGGTTAGGGTTCACGGTCGCCTGAACGAGATTATTATCTAGAAGTTCAATATTATAAGGGCTTGCCGCGTGGCATCCAAAGAAAAACTTCTGGCCGTTTCCGGCCTGCTGTCCGGCGCGATTATTTGGGGCGTGATCTGGTATCCCTATCGGCTGCTCGAGCAGATGGGGGTTTCCGGCGCGCTCTCCAGCCTCATCACCTATTTGATCCCGGTGTTGCTCGGTTTCATGTTGTATTCGGAACGTGTGCGGCTGCGGCATTTTCCGCCGATTCTGCTATTGATCGGGCTGACGTCGGGCTGGACCAATCTCGCCTATGTGCTGGCGGTGATCCATGGCGAGGTGATGCGGGTGCTGCTGCTGTTCTATCTGTCGCCGTTGTGGACGGTGCTGCTGGCGCGCCTGATCCTGCACGAGCGACTGCGCTTCCATGGCTACCTGGTGATGGTGCTGTCTTTTTCCGGCGCGGTGGTGATGTTGTGGCGTCCCAGTTTGGGCATGCCCTTGCCGCAAAACGCGGCGGAGTGGCTGGCCTTGTCCGCCGGCCTGATGTTTGCCGCGACCAATGTGCTGTCGCGCCACGCTGCGGAGTCGGATATCTGGTTGAAATCGCTGAGCGTGTGGATCGGCGTGGCGGTGTTGTCGCTACTGGCGCTGGCCTGGCAACCGGCTACGCTTGCGGTTCTGCCGGCTTTGCCGATCTCAGGTTGGGGGTGGCTGCTAACGATCAGCATCCTGATCTTCATTGTGACGCTCACCGTGCAATACGGTCTGGCGCGTACGCCGGCCAACCAGGCGATTGTGATTTTTCTGTTCGAACTGGTGGTCGCGGCGGTAACCAGCTATTTGCTCGCGGGCGAGGTGATGACGGCGCAGGAATGGGTGGGCGGCGTGATGATCGTGGCGGCCAGCCTGTTTTCAGGCAAGTTGGAGGAACACAGCGCCTAGTTGTCTTGCGGGATGTAGGAGCGGCCTCCTGGCCGCGATATTTGATTTTCGCGGCCAGGAGGCCGCTCCTACGCACTTCCCGGTTATTCGTGGTGATGAATATGGATGGCGCGGCGGTGGTTGCGGAAGACCGTGCGTGAAAGCCAGTCCCGCGTTTCCTCGTTGAGATGGGTAAATGTGGCGTAAATACGGGTGCCGCGTTCTTCTTTGCGGACGGCAGCAACCTTGGCAGGCAGAACCAGAGGCTGGGGCAGTTTCGGGCTGATGAAAGTCGAGATCAGGATATCTTCCCCTTGCATCGGGGTGTGCTCTCCGCAAATCCATTCCATGCCGCCAGCGCTCAGAAAGACCGGGCGGGCAGGGGGCAGGGTGAGGGTTTGGGTGAGCAGCTTTGCAATCAGATTAAGCGTCAGGTCTATCTTGAATTCGAGGCGCTGCAATGTTTTGCCGGTGCCGGTTGCCGAATCCCCCTCATTTTCCGGCTGAAATGCTTCAATTGTGGCTAAAGCACGCAGCAGGGTGACATTGTCATACATCCATATGGTGATTTCGTCATCTGACAGTTCGGTTTTGGTGCGCCAGATCAAGGGAAGAGTGGCGTGGAAGGAAACACCGTCCTGGGCGAAGATTTTTTCCATGCTGACGACTCCAGTGGTTTATTTGAAATAGCATAACAAACTTTCCCCCTTTGCGGCCAGTAGTGCGCTGCCATAGGCGGCTTCGGCATGGCGTGCCGTCTTGACCGGTACGCCCAGGCATTTGCTACGGATGGTGGTCCAGGCGGGATTGTTGGCGCCACCGCCGGCAGTCAGCACCGATTCCAGCGGAGTCGCGCCCAGTTCCTGCAACAGGCGGTATCCGTGCGCCTCGATCCGCGCCATCCCATCCAGCAGGCCATGCAGAAATTCGGCGTCATCCTTGGGACGCGGGGTCATGCGTGGGGCAAGATCGGGATCATTGAGCGGAAAGCGTTCGCCCGGCCCGGTCAGCGGGTAGAAATCGAGGCCAGTGCCGGTTTTCGGGTCAATGCGTTCGCTCAGGCTTTTTATTTGCCGATCCGTGAAGAACTGGCGCAGCACTGCGCCACCGCTGTTGGATGCGCCGCCTGCCAGCCATAAATCGCCAAGGCGGTGGCTGTAAATGCCGAATTGGGCTTCGTCCACCCGCTTCCGGCTCAACAGTTTCAAGACCAGCGTCGAACCGAGCGAAGTCACCGCCTGACCCGGTCGGCAGGCACCGCTGGCGAGGAAGGCGGCGATGCTGTCAGTGGTGCCGGCGCGAACGATGCAGTCAGGGGGAAGGGCAAAGCGGTCGGCAATTTCGGGGGTGATCTCGCCGATTTTTGTGCCCGGCACCTGGACTTGCGGCAGTAGCGGGGCGATGGGCAGGTTCAGCAGCCAGTCCGGGTAGGCCATTGGCGCGGGATCGTAGCCTAGCTTGAGGCAGTTGTGGTAATCGCTGATGCCCGGCTTGCCGTGCAGCAAGGCGGCCAGCCAGTCGGCCTGGTGCAGGAAGAAACGAGCGCGGGAAAACTCGGGTTGCTTCTGCAGCCAGAGCAACTTCGCCAGGCTGGAACTGGCACTCAAGGCCGGGTGACCTGGCGGCGCGAGCTGTTCCAGGCTCTTTGCCTCGACCCGTGCACGGGAATCATGGTAAAGCAGCGGTGGGCAAAGCGGCTGGTTGTCGGCATCGCACAGCAATACCGAGGCCGAGGTGCCGTTGATGGCGATGGCGCCCAGCCGCTGCCGGATGTCTGGCGGGATTTGCCCGATCAGGCCGAACAGCGCAGTTCGCCAGGATGGGGCGGATTGCTCGGTTAGCGCGATCTGTGCTTCAGCAAGGATGGCGCCGTCGCTGTCGATCGCAATGGCGCGGGCACCGCTGGTGCCGAAATCGATGCCTAAATAGCTGTCAGCCACGCGTATTGGATTGGTGGGCGAAAGCCGTCAGGTCGACCAGCGGTTGCGGTTCCCAGCCCGCCGTGCGGTGTTCGGCCACGACATTGGTGAAGATCCCGCCACGCACGTAGAATTTTGCGGTCAGGCGCATGAAGCGTGGCTGTGTTGCTGTCACCAGGTCGTTCAGAATGCGATTGGTCACGGCTTCGTGGAACGCGCCCTCGTTGCGGAACGACCAGATGTACATTTTCAGGCTTTTCAGTTCGACGCAATGGCGCTCGGGGATGTAGTCGAGCGTCAGAGTGGCGAAATCGGGCTGGCCGGTTTTCGGGCACAAGCAGGTGAACTCGGGAATTTCCATGTGGATATGGAAATCCCGCTCCGGGTTCGGGTTGTCGAAGGTTTCCAGGGTTTTGCTGGGTTGGCTGGACATTATTGCGCTTTCGTCAAATCGGTTAGAATGACGTTATTATAACGCAGGCGTTAAAATCGCCACTTTTCTCAATCCAGACTTTAGCCGACATTATTTCATAGTGCGCCTAACCCACATCAAGCTTGCCGGCTTCAAATCCTTTGTCGATCCGACATCTATCCCCGTCCCCGGACAGCGGGTGGGTGTGGTCGGCCCCAACGGCTGCGGCAAGTCCAATGTGATCGATGCGGTGCGCTGGGTGCTGGGCGAATCCCGCGCCAAAGAGCTGCGCGGCGAATCGATGCAGGACGTGATCTTCAGCGGTTCCGGCACGCGCAAAGCGGTCAGTCGCGCTAGCGTCGAGCTGATTTTCGACAACAGCCAGGGCAAGGCTGCCGGGCAATGGTCGCAGTATGCGGAAATCGCCGTCAAACGCGTGCTGACCCGCAACGGCGAATCCTCCTATCACATCAATAATCTTCACGTTCGCCGTCGCGACATCACCGATATTTTTCTCGGTACCGGCCTGGGTGCCCGCGCCTACGCCATCATTGAACAGGGTACGATCTCGCGCATCATCGAGGCGCGGCCTGAAGACCTGCGCGTGTTCCTGGAAGAGGCAGCCGGCATCTCGAAATACAAGGAGCGTCGCCGCGAAACCGAATCGCGCCTGAAGGACACCCGCGAAAACCTGTTGCGCGTCGACGACATCCGCCAGGAACTGGCGGGGCAACTGCTCAAGCTGGAATCGCAGGCCGAGGTGGCGCGCCAGCTCCTCGAACTGAAACAGCGGCTGGAATTGGCGCAAAACCTTTTCCGCCTGTTCAAGAAGCGCGAGGCGCAGGCGCAGTCCGAACGCTGGCAGCGCGAAGTGCAACGCCTCGCCACCGAACTGGAAGCCGAGACCGCCGGCCTGCGCCAAGCCGAAACCCAGTTGGAGCAGACCCGCGAAGCGCATTACAGCGCAAGCGACGTGCTCCATGCCGCGCAGGGCGAACTGTACGGCGCCAATGCCGAAGTGGTGCGCATCGAGCAGAGCTTGCAGCATCAGCGCGACAACCGCCAGCGTCTGACCACCCGCATCGCTGCCGCCCGCGAGCAGGAAGCGCGCTTGGTCAAACAGCGCGAGGAAGCGCAGGCCGGCCAGTCCGATTGGCGCGAAGAACAGGAATTGTCGCAACTGCGCTTGGAGGAACGGCGCGAACGGCTGGAGCAGGAAAGCGTGGAGCTGCCGCAGGCGGAGGAGCGTTACCGCGAACGCCAGCGCCAGCACGGCGAAGTCCA
>JAJFTF010000013.1 GCA_021373185.1 Betaproteobacteria bacterium
TGTCCATGATTTCTTGGCGCAGCCTGTCGTCAATGCTGCAGACGTCCGTACAACCGGCTATACAGGCCATCGCCTTTAATGAGGTCGTCATGCACGCCTTCCTCGATGATCCGGCCATCGTCGAACACGTAGGCACGGTCGGCCTGTTTCACGGCGCTGAGGCGATGGGCGACGATCAGGGTCGTACGGTCTTTCAGGAATTCCTTGAGCGCCTCATGCAGTTTCGCTTCGGTTTCGGCATCGAGCGCCGAGGTGGCTTCGTCCAGGATGACGACCTGGGGATCGGACAGTACCATGCGGGCAATCGCCAATCGCTGGCGTTGCCCGCCGGAAAGTCGCACGCCCTGACGACCGACGATGGCATCGAGACCGTTCGGCAGTTCGCGCACGACATCGGCCAGTTGCGCCACTTCCAGCGCCTGCCATAACTGTGCATCAGTCAGTTCGCGCCCCAGGGTCAAATTCATGCGTACCGTGTCATTGAACAGTGCAGGATGCTGCAGCACGGTGGCGACATGGCTGCGCACCACCTCCATGCCGATTTCCGTCATCGGCACGCCATCGAAGTTCACCACACCGGAGGTGGGCGGGTAAAGCCCGAGAATTACTTGCACCAGGGTCGATTTTCCGCCGCCGGAAGCACCGACCAGCGCCACCTTCTCGCCGGGGCGGATTTTCAGACTGACGCCGTTCAGCACCGGCGTTTCGCCGTAACTAAAATGAACATCGGCGACCTCGACGCCGACGGTGTGCTTGTCGGCGAAAGGATTTTTCAGGTGCGGGTAATGGGGTTCTTCCTTCAGCTCCAGCAGCCGGTTGATGCGCGTGAGCGCCGCCCTGGCGCCATAGTAGGCGAACTGGATGTTGAGGATTTCCTGCACCGGCCCCATCATGAACCACAGGTAGCCGAATACTGCCATCATCTGGCCGATGGAAAGATTGGAGTACACCACCATCAGCATGCTGATGGCGCGGAAGACGTCGAAGCCGAACAGGAACACCATGAACGACAGACGCCCGGCGGCATCGCTCTTCCATGAGAAGGCCGCAGCATGGGTGCGGATGTCGCGTGCGGCACCGATCACCCGCGCAATGTAATGCCGCTCGCGGTTAATGGCGCGAATCTGCTGGATCGCATCCAGGGTTTCGGTGAGCGCCTGCTGGAATAGCTCGAAGGCGCTGTTTTCCTGCCTCTTCAAATCCTTCACCCGCTTGCCCAGCACCGTGGTGAAATAAATCACCGCCGGGTTGAGCAGCAGGATGAACAGCGCCAGTTGCCAGTGCATCCACAGCAGCACGATGGCGGTACCGACGACGCTCAAAACCGCGACCAGGAATTTTGAAACCGACGCGCCGATGAAATTATCGACCGCATCGAGGTCTTTGACGAAGTGCGAAGCCACCGCGCCGCTGCCCAGCGCTTCATACTCGGACATGGCGATGCGCGACAAGCGCAGCAGCATCTGCTCGCGCATGCGGAAAACCACGTCTTTGGCGATCAGGGTGAAACTGC
Source organism: Betaproteobacteria bacterium (assembly GCA_021373185.1). GTDB lineage: Bacteria > Pseudomonadota > Gammaproteobacteria > Burkholderiales > Sulfuricellaceae > Sulfuricella. Next base: position 1,514 of record JAJFTF010000013.1, read on the forward strand.
GCCCCTGCCACACACCCAATATCAGCGCAGTCATCCGCAACACCAGCGTGACCGCCAGCACCGCGCCGATATACAACGCCGGGCCATGCCAGGAATCGGGGAAAAAGCCGTTGACCAGCGCCACCAGCCGACCGGGCTGGTGCAGCAGCACTTCGTCAACCAGCAGAGGCATCAGCAAGGGGATCGGCACGCTCGCCACCGCCGCCAGGACGGCGACGATATTGGCGACGATCAGGCCTTTCCGGTGCTCGCGAACGATGGCGAGAATGGAAGACCAGCTATAAACGGCAGACATTGAATTCCCTAGAAGAAACATTCACCACAGAAGCGCAATCCGTAGGGTGCGCCATGCGCACCCTACCCCAACTGTGTCTCAGTGGTTCAGAACTGATTTATTGCAGCAGCTTCACATCCTCGATCACTACGTTTTCCAGCGGCACGTCGGACGGCAGTGGATCGCGCGGGCCGGTGCGCACCTTGGCGATTTTCGCCACCACTTCCTGCCCCTTGACCACCTTGCCGAACACCGCATAGCCCCACCCTTGCCCCTTCGGCACGGTGTGGTTGAGGAAGGCGTTGTCCCTGACGTTGATGAAGAATTGCGCGGTGGCGGAATGCGGATTGTTGGTGCGCGCCATGGCAACGGTATAAATCTCGTTTTTCAGCCCGTTGGCGGCCTCATTCTGGATCGGGTAAAAAGTCTCCTTCTCTTTCAGGCCGGCATCGAAGCCGCCGCCCTGGATCATGAAATTATCGATCACGCGATGGAATATCGTGCCTTTGTAAAACCCGTTTTTGGTGTAACGCAGAAAATTCTCCACCGTCTTCGGCGCACTGTCCGGGTAAAGTTCGAGCGTGAAGCTGCCCAGATTGGTTTTCATTTCCACCATCGGGTTGGCGGCTTGTGCGCCGAAAGAAAGCAACAAGCCGAGAACAAAAGCGAATATCCGTAATTTCATTGATTGCCACTCCAAATCAAATTATCAAAAAAGGGATTACTTAATACGGTAGAACCTGTCCGCCAAAGTTTGCCCTTTCAGGCTGTCGAAGCGGTTGTCCACCGCAGCATCCAGCCTGGCAAGGCGCTCGTCGGGATGGGGGTGCGTCTTGAATAGCAATGCCACGCTGCTGTCCCCGCCGCCGACATGGCCGATTTGCTGCAGCACTTCGGGCAAAGCGAACGCGTCATAGCCGGCGCGAGCCGTCAGCACCATGGCAATACGATCAGCCTCGAACTCGGCGCTCTTGTCGAGAGAACGCGAAACGATTTCCGCACCGCTGCCGATCAGCCCCTGAACATAGCTGTTGCTGCCTCCCGCCTTCATGGACAGGAGCTTGCCGCCAAAATCCACCATCCTGCTTTGCTGCAGGATTTTCAGGTGATGCTTCTGAATGACGTGGCCGACTTCGTGCCCCAGAACGCCCGCCAGCTCCGCCTCGTTCTGCAGCAAACGATAAAGCCCGCGGGTAATGAAGATATAGCCGCCCGGCGCTGCGAACGCGTTGATATCGTTCGATTCGATCACGCCGAAATGCCATTCCAGATCGGGGCGCTCGCTCTGATTGGCGACCCAGCGCCCGACATTGTTGACGTATTTCTGCAGGCCACGGTCTTTGACCAAAGGCGCAGCGCCCAGCAAATTGCCGGCGATTTGCTGGCCGATCGCCGCCTCTTCCGGCTCGGAACATCCGGCCACACCCGACATCATGTCAATGCCGCTTTTGATCAGATCGGCAGCCGATGCAGGCTGGCCTTCCTGCTGCTGGGGATTTTGCCCCTGCTGTCCCACCGCATTCAGGATTTGTCCCAGATCAAAGGCATGTGCCGCACCGATACACAGCATCAAGCCGAGGCAGGCGATAGGGGTGCGCATGCGGGCTACCATGAGCTTTCTCCTTTGTCGGACGATTGTACCGCTGCCGGCTCCGGCAGGTACTCCACCTGCTGCGAAACCAGCTTGCCCTTGGCGGCGAATACCTGTGCTTCCTGCTTGCTGGAAAGGAAGGATTTTGCGAGGTTGAGTTCTTTCTCGTTGAATTTGGCGGACTTGAGATCCTCTTCATTGAGCCCGCGCACACCCGTGGTAGCGACCACCTGCCCGGTACCGGCGCGACCTGACGCCAAGCCCAGCAAGCCAGCGACTTCGCTGCCGGCAGAAGCTTTTTGCGCGTCGCCCCTGCGAATGCTCAGCATGCGCACCCAACCGGCGCCCTTGGCGCTTTTGATCTGAAGCCAGCCGCCATCCTTCTTGATGATTTCAACCTTGTCGCCGGGCGCCAGAGCGCCGACAGTCCGCGCATCGCTGAATGGTTCGCCCTTGATATTATCGGCCTTGATCGCTGCACCACCCGTCGCTGCGACCGCGCTTGTTGCGGCCAACAACAGGGTCGCCAGCAATGCGCCACGAAAAGTTTGAACCATGCCCATCATGAATTCCCCCGGCTCTTTGATTGCTCCCAACGTAGCAGAGCTTCCACAAACAAGTTGCGCCATTCCATCCGCGCCTTCTCACCGCCCTCGATGGACGCTTCGTGGACAAACCACTCGACAGCATTATCCGCAGATGCGCCATTCTTTTGCAAAAGCGGCCCGATCGCTTGTGAGAGCGCTTCGATATCGCAGGAAATCTGCCCGCGCCAAAGGGCGTCATCTTCCTGGCGAATCCATGAAATAGCCAGGGTGTTTTCGAATAAGCCCCACAGGCCTTTTTGGCGCCCCTTCAGCATTTCGACGCTCTTCGGCACGCCTTTTATTTTTTCCAGCCCTTTGCGAACTTTTTCCCATTCGCGCTCGCCCATGGCCGGCTCATGCCCCTCAAGACGGATCAACATGATAACGGCATGTTGATTGCCGCTACAGCTCTGGGAAGTGCGTATCGAATTCTTTTCCAGCACCCTGCCGGTGGCCAGGGCATAAAGCCGGGCGATAGTGAAATAAGCCAGGCCGATCGTCACCGGGCCGGTCAGGTTGATATAAGTAGTGGTGAAGTTGATGCTGGCGTAGGAAATGGCGATCAGGATGAACTGCGAGGCGCCGAACAGCGCATCGAATTTGTCCTGCCCGACGCTACGATAGAACCCCAAGGCAGTTGCCCATACCATGGCCAGCGTCAACAGCAGGTAGGCGAAGCGGGCATCAGGGAAACGCAAATAATCGCCGTGCTTGAGGTTGTCGATAGCGGTGGCGAGAATTTCCACACCGGGGTGCATCTTGCTCATCGGCGTCGGCTTGACATCGAAAAGGCTGGGCGCAGTCGAACCGATGATTACGATTTTGCCCTTGAACTCATCCTGGGAGCGCATCTTTTTCTTGCTCACCATGTCGGCGTAAATATCGGAAAAGCTCACCGTGCGATAGGAGAACGGCTTTCCGCGCCAATTAAGGAGAAACCTCTGCGCATCGGGCTGGGCGAACCCCAATTCGGTAGCAACACGCAGGGGCAGCGAAGGGATTTTCCAGCCGTAATCGTCGAGATAAGCCAGATACTGGCGCGCGATGCCGTCGGCATCGGGATAAATATTGTGCAGGCCCAGCCTGCCACCCTGGAGTATTGCCTTGAAAGGCGGCAGCACGACGGCTATCGTGGCATCGCGGCTGGCGTCGTCAAAAGCCATTACGCCGGGAATCATGCCCGGCTTGATCTGGCTCAGGCGATCATCCGCCGGGTCAAGCCGCAACATTGGAAAAAAAGTGTTACTGGTAGCGGCGATAGCCGAGTCGAAATAGGCATCGCTATCCGGGTTATACACATCCGGATCGCTGAACAAAATATCGAACACCACCGCCTTGGGCTGCTGCCTCTCCAACTGCTCGACGAACTCCCCCAGCACTTGCCGCGGCCACGGCCAGCGGCCATATTCCTTGGCCATGGCGGCAAGGCTGGCCTCATTGATGTCGACGATAACGATATCCTTGTCAGGCTTGGGCACGACCACGCGGTAGCGCACCATCATGTCGAACGCCGCCTGCCGCATATCGGTCGCAAAATGCAGGAAAAGCACGTCGAACACGATTAGCGCGCTAAACAGTGCCGCCAGGTAAAGGTAAAAGCTGTTCTGCCACTTTCCTGCCAGAAATGCGGAAAGCTTGTTCAGGGCAATCCTGAAACGATGGGATAAGTGATGAAGGTTCATGAATGGATTATGCCACGGAGTCTCGCTTCTTTTGATGCCGACATGCGCCAGTCTTCAGGATTAATTGACTACGGCTTTTTTCCTGCATAGATCGATATACCCTTCCAACCTGGTCTTCACCGGCGGGCTGACATTAACGAATTCGAAAGCTACCTGGGTATTTCGCAATGGGTCGGCACACCATTTATCGAATTCAACCCTTTTTACCTTGACCTCGACATGGAACGGAGAGCCGCCCTGCGGAAATAACGTCACAGTGCCAGACTCGTTTTCGTTGCCCTTGCCGGGATGAAGCTGTGACGACCTCACACGGCAGCCTGTCATGGCGACATCCATCAGCTCAGCGCCATAATGGTGAAAGGAATCGGAACCCAGGCCGAATTCGCAGGGCAAGCAGACATAATGGCGTTTAGCCCTGCGCCATTCCGCCAAACCGGAAAGCCGGTGCACCTTGCGGGCAAATTGCTGAGGTGTAAACGGCTTGCAAATATAATCGGAGGCGCCTTCGCCAATGGCAATATTCCTGGCCTCATTTTCTCCCATTGCGGTCATCAGGAGGAAATAAGTCTCGGCGCAACCGGGTATCTTGCGGAATTCTTCCAGCAAATCGGGATGGGAAACGCCCTGCATGTCATATTCGATGAAGACCCAATTAACCGGGCCATTCGATTTCAAAATCTGCAAGGCTTCATCTGCATTCTTCGCCTGATGAACCTCATCGATAACCAACACCTCGTCGTTGAGAATTTTCTGGACATAATCTCGTATGACCGGTGAAGTATCAACAACCAATGCAATGGACTCTGGCATGAGTGCATCCCTAATTTGCTGTGGCCATCCCAATTTTTAATTACATGAATATTGAGTCAACCAACCCTGAAAAAACCGAATTGATCTTCTACTGTACTTCTTGATGGCATGAAAAACAAATGGGCCATGTCGAAACGACATAGCCCATTGTTTTATATGGTGGGTCTGCACAGACTTGAACTGTGGACCAAGGGATTATGAGTCCCCTGCTCTAACCAACTGAGCTACAGACCCGAAAAACTGCCTTGCAGCGACACTTGGCCCGACTTAAGCCTCGTTATCCAGGAAGCTGCGCAAACGCTCCGAGCGCGAAGGGTGGCGCAGCTTGCGCAGGGCCTTGGCTTCGATCTGGCGGATACGTTCGCGGGTGACGTCGAATTGTTTGCCGACTTCCTCAAGGGTGTGATCGGTATTCATCTCGATGCCGAAACGCATGCGCAGCACCTTGGCCTCGCGCGGGGTCAGGGACTCCAGCACTTCCTTGGTGGCCTCGCGCAGGGATGCGTACAGCGCAGCATCGGCCGGCGCTAACGTGGTCATATCTTCGATGAAGTCGCCCAGATGCGAATCCTCATCGTCGCCAATCGGCGTTTCCATGGAGATCGGTTCCTTGGAAATCTTGAGGATTTTGCGGATTTTTTCTTCCGGCATTTCCATCTTGGTCGCGAGTTCCGCCGGATCGGGTTCCTGCCCGGTTTCCTGCAAGATCTGCCGGGAGATGCGGTTCATCTTGTTGATGGTTTCGATCATGTGCACCGGAATGCGGATGGTGCGCGCTTGGTCGGCGATGGAGCGGGTAATCGCCTGGCGAATCCACCATGTGGCATAGGTAGAAAACTTGTAACCGCGGCGATATTCGAACTTGTCCACCGCCTTCATCAGGCCGATATTGCCTTCCTGGATCAGATCGAGGAACTGCAGGCCGCGGTTGGTGTATTTCTTGGCAATGGAAATCACCAGCCGCAGGTTGGCCTCAATCATCTCGCGCTTGGCGCGGCGTGCCTTGGCTTCACCGGTGGACATCTGGCGATTGATTTCCTTGAGATCCTTGAGCGGAATCTGCACGCGCACCTGCAAGTCCAGCATACGCTGCTGCTGGTCGACAATGGCGTGCTGGAAGCGCGACAATTTCTCGCTGTAGGGCTTCTTGGCGGCAATTTCCTCGAGCACCCACTCCAGATTGCCTTCGTTACCGGGGAAAGTCTTGATGAAGTGAGGGCGCGGCATGCCGGATTTAGTCACACACAGCGACATGATCTCGCGTTCATGGCCTCGCACCTCTTCCACCAGGGAGCGCAAGCTTTCGCACAGGAATTCCACCTGCTTGGCGGAGAAACGAATGGACAGAAGCTCGTTCGACACCTGCTCCTGCCAATCCTTGTACCCCTTGGGCCTGGGAGCGTTCTTGGACAACGCCTGCTGCATCTTGCCGAATGCCTTGCGGATAACCGCGAAGCGCTCCATGGCATCAAGCTTGAGCTGGGCCAGGTTGGCAGCCGCCACTGCAGCACCGGCCGCCTCTTCTTCCTCGTCAGTCAATTCCTCATCGCTCTCCTCGGCTTCCGCTTCCATCGCGGAATCAGCCAAGTCCTCGCCGAGTTCTCCGTCCGCATTCAGCAGGCCATCGACCAGTTCGTCCACGCGCATTTCGTCGCGCTCGATCTTGTCCGCCAGTTCAAGCAACTCGGTGATGATGGTCGGGCAGGCGGAGATCGCCTGCACCATGTGCTTCAGGCCTTCTTCGATACGCTTGGCGATTTCAATTTCGCCTTCGCGGGTCAGCAGTTCGACCGAACCCATTTCACGCATGTACATGCGCACCGGGTCGGTGGTGCGGCCAAATTCGGAATCGACGGTGGAGAGCGCAGCTTCGGCTTCCGCCACCACGTCCTCGTCGGCCACTGCCGGCGCGGCATCGGACATCAGCATGGTTTCCGCGTCCGGCGCCTCGTCGCAAACGGAAATTCCCATGTCGCCGATCATGCTGACGATGCCTTCGATCTGTTCGGCGTCGAGCATATCGTCCGGCAGGTGGTCGTTGATTTCGGCGTAGGTCAGGTAGCCGCGTTCCTTGCCAAGAACCACCAGGTTCTTCAAGCGCATGCGCCTTGCATCAACGTCGTTTTCCGGTTTGTCGTTTTCAATCGCCATATTTTTCAAGTCTCTAGGTGAGAGGTTAATGCTAAAAAAAGTTCTAAATTGTACACCAAATCAGTGTGTAAAACTATGATTTTGCTCCGTTGTCCGAATCTCCAGCCTTGAGGCGCAGCATATCTATCTTTTTATAGCTTACCGCCGCCAGATATTGCTGCTTTTCTTCATCGCTCATCTCGCTCAAGGGTTTCTGATCCAGGGCGCGGGTTGTGCGCTTGCCATGCTGCTCGCGCAATGCAGCAACGGCGCAATCGAAATCCGCCCGGATATCGTATTCCGCTTCCCACCCCAGAATCTCGCCTCCCGCCGATTGCAATGCCGCATCGTGCGGACTGCCGTCAAAGTGCTGGATGATCTGGGCCGCATTGCCTGTTTGCGGGTGGCAGCGAATAAATTCCAGCACCGCCGACAGGGCGACAGTCTCCGCATCCCCATCCGTCAGCAATCCCCGGTCAATATGCTGAGCCAGGGCCGGCTGAGTGATAATGCAGCGCAGCAACAATTTGGCAGACGAGGTCAGCGACTTGCGCTCTTGCCTGGCTTTCGGCGCCGGGCCTTTTGCCGCCGGTTTGATCTGATATAGCACTTCCAGTTCCGCCTGGCTGATCCTGGCCATCTCGGCCAGACGCTTGCGCAGCATCAGGCTGAGGCCTTGGGCATGGATTTGCACGAACAGCGGCTTGGCCTGCAGCAAGAAACCGGAGCGGCCTTCCTCTGTCTGTATGTCGGAGCGCGCGGCCAGTTCGCGCAGCATGAATTCGGATAGCGGGAGCGCCTGCTCTACCTGCTTCTCAAAACCCTCCTTGCCCACCGTGCGCACATAGCTGTCCGGATCTTCGCCATCGGGCAGGAATAAAAAGGATAGCAGCTTGCCGTCGGCGACGTGGGGCAGCGCATTTTCCAACGCGCGCCATGCCGCCTTGCGCCCCGCCTTATCACCGTCGAAACAGAACACCACGTTGTCGCTCTGGCGCAGCAATTTCTGCACATGCACCGGCGTGGTCGCTGTTCCCAGCGTGGCCACGGCATATTCCACGCCGTGTTGCGCCAGGGCCACCACGTCCATGTAGCCTTCCACCACGATCACTTTGCCGGCCGCCCGGATCGCCTGACGGGCCTGGAACAGGCCATACAATTCACGACCTTTTTCGAACAACGGCGTTTCCGGGGAATTCAGGTATTTGGGCTCGCCCGCCCCCAGCACCCGCCCGCCGAAACCGATCACCGCGCCGCGCTGGCCCAGTATAGGAAACATGATGCGATCGCGAAAGCGATCATAGCGCTTGCCTTCCTCGCCCTCGATCACCAGCCCGGCCTGCACCAAGGATTTATCTTGGTAATCGGGTACCGCCGCAGCCAGATTTTGCCAGCCGCCCGGCGCGTAGCCGATGCCGAAACGCGCCGCAATCTCACCGGAAAGCCCGCGTTTTTTCAGGTACTCAATCGCCGTTTCGGAACGCTTCAGTTCTTCGCGGTAATAGCGCGTCGCCAACTGTGTGGCTTCGAGCAGGGCATCGAAATTGCCCGCCGCCTTTTGTTGTTCGGCATGGCCGGACTCTTCTTTCGGCACCGCCATGCCGGCGCTTCTGGCCAGATCCTCCACCGCCTCGACGAAGCCCAGCCCCTGATGCTCCATGACAAAACCGATGGCGGAGCCATGGGCGCCGCAGCCGAAACAATGGTAGAACTGCTTGGTGGGACTAACCGAAAAGGAGGGAGATTTTTCGCTGTGGAAAGGGCAGCAGGCGACATAATTCGCGCCCGCCTTTTTGAGCGGGACATAACGGTCCACCACGTCGACGATATCCAGGCGATTGAGTAGATCCTGGATGAAGGACTGCGGAATCATATCAAGCCACCCGCAATACTGCGGCCTTCCGGGTTAACGGGAAAGCCTGTGGTTTTTTGATGCAGGAACGGATCGCCAAGTGGCCGAATCCGCAAGAAGCAGGATGTTCAACCGCCGAGTTTGGCTTTGATCAGCGCGGAAACCTTGCCCATGTCGGCACGGCCGGCCATCTGCGGCTTCACGACCGCCATGACCTTGCCCATGTCTTTCACGCCAACCGCCCCGGAAGAGCCGATGGCGGCAGCAACCAGCGTATCGATCTCGCCCTCGGAGAGGGGCTGCGGCAGATAAGCCTGCAGCACCGAAACCTCGAACTTCTCGACATCCGCCAGATCCTGCCGTCCGGCGGACTCGTACTGGGAAATGGAGTCGCGCCGCTGCTTGAGCATTTTTTCGATCACCGCGATCACCTGATCGTCGGCAAGCTCGATGCGCTCGTCCACCTCGCGCTGTTTCATCGCAGCCAGAAGCAAACGGATAGCCGCGAGCCGAGGCGCATCCTTGGCGCGCATCGCCGATTTCATGTCTTCGGCGACTTGAAGCCTGAGGCTCATTGCTTAGTAGAGCTTGGGAGGGAGAGTCTGACCGCGCAGGCGTTTGTAGTGACGCTTGACCGCTGCGGCCATCTTGCGCTTGCGCTCGGCAGTGGGCTTTTCGTAAAACTCGCGGGCGCGGAGCTCGGTCAGAAGACCGGTTTTTTCCACGGCGCGCTTGAAGCGGCGCAGGGCTACATCGAACGGTTCGTTTTCCTTGACGCGTACACTCGGCATGAGCAATCACCTTAAATAAAGTTATAGATTTGAAACGGAATTTTCTATTTTACCAGCGAAAGCGTTTTTTTCAAAGCCTGGATTGCTTGCGCCCTTCCGGTACCGGTATGATACCGGACCATGCTAGTCCTCGGAATCGAAACCTCCTGCGATGAAAGTGGCGTCGCCCTGTACCACACGGAGCGTGGCCTGCTCGCCCATGCGCTGCACTCGCAGGTGGCGATGCACGCCGAATACGGTGGCGTGGTGCCGGAACTCGCCTCGCGCGACCACATTCGGCGCGTCCTGCCGTTGACCCGGCAGATCCTGAAAGAGGCGGACTGCACGCTGGACGACATCGGGGCCATCGCCTATACCGAGGGGCCGGGACTGGCCGGAGCACTGCTGGTCGGCGCAAGCATCGCCGCCTCGCTCGGGTGCGCGCTCGGGGTGCCGATTGTCGGCGTCCACCACCTTGAAGGTCACCTGCTCGCCCCATTGCTCGAACCCAGTCCGCCCGCCTTTCCCTTTGTCGCACTGCTGGTTTCCGGCGGCCACAGCCAATTGATGAGGGTTTCCGGAGTCGGCACCTACGAAACGCTCGGGGAAACGCTGGATGATGCCGCCGGCGAAGCCTTCGACAAGACCGCCAAATTATTGGGACTGGGCTACCCCGGCGGACCGGCGCTGTCGCGGCTGGCAGAAAAAGGCGTGCCGGGGCGCTTCAAGCTGCCGCGGCCGATGCTCAACAGCGGCGACCTCAACTTTAGCTTCAGCGGCCTGAAAACCGCGGTTCTGACCTTGGCCAACCAGCAGACGCTGGACGAACAGACCGTGGCCGACATCGCCCGCGCCTTCCAGGAGGCCATTGTCGAAGTCCTCGCCGCCAAATCGCTGGCCGCGCTGAGCCGGGCCGGCCTGGACCGGCTGGTGGTGGCCGGCGGCGTGGGCGCCAACCGGCAGCTGCGCGAGCAACTCTCCGCACTCGCCGCGCGCAGGGGCTTTGAAGTCTACTACCCAAAACTGGAATTCTGCACCGACAACGGCGCCATGATCGCCTTTGCCGGCGCGATGCGGCTCAAGCACGCATCGCGCGGGGAGTGGAAGTTCCATGTCAGGCCGCGCTGGGATCTCGCGGCTATTTGATTCCGCGCAGCACGCTGACCCAGCGGATCAGGGTTTCGTTGCCGATCCAGTGCGCAATCTCCTGCGGGAAGAACAGCACCGCATAAAAAACAAGCAAAATCAGGATCAGCAGCACGTGGCCAAACACACTTTCCGGCCGCAGCACACCCCAGTATTTCATGGCGAGAAACACCAGGTCTTTTTTATGCTCCGCCATGCTGCGGTATTTGAGCACCAGCTTGACCAGCAGGTAAACGCCGTAGCCGCCGGTCAATGACAGGAAGACCACCCGGAACAGGCCGTACATATCCAGGCCGCCGCCCAGCATGGCGCGGTGATACATCAGCGATAGCCCCCCCATGACAACGGAGGCGGTTACCGCGATCAGGATATTGGCAATCAGGCGCCGGCGCTCGCGGGCCAGGTCCTGCTGGCGCTGGATGAAGAAGCTGTCCACCTCATGCTTGAGGTACTCGACCCGGTCCTGCACCAGTCCGGTGATTTCCGTCTTCATCACGCGCACCCGGTTGTCGATGGTCGCGCCGAGCCTGTCGGCGGCGTAGTCCACCAGCTCCTTCACGTCGTCCTTGGTGAACTGGCGCTGGCTGTGCAGCTCGGCGGAAATCTTGTCGAGCTTGGCGTCCACTTCCCGGCTCGCGCCCGACACCACCTCGCGCAATTCGTCGCTGGCCTGGACAATACCCTCGCGCACGACATCGTCGAGCTTGACCGCTGCCTCCTCGATGGCCGTACGGGAAACCTGCTCCAGGCTTTCCCGCGCGTAATCCATTTCCTTTTCGAACCAGGCCACGGCTGCACTCCCTACTTTTTAGTATAGGTGCTCATTGGGGCGGCATGTCGCCGGGGCGCTGCGCCTTACCGATCGCGCCCTCCTTGCCGGAGAGTAAATTCCGGATGTTGCTCTTGTGCCGCCAGATCAGCAGTGTGCACAACACACCCACCGCCGCGACCAGCACGCCGGATTGCAGGATCACCAGCGCATAAAGCGGCGCAAAAACCGCCGCAATCAGAGCGGACAGCGAAGAAATCCGCCACATGTATGCCGCCAGCAGCCAGGTTGCCAGCGTGGCGAGGCCGAGCCAGGGATTAAGCGCCAGCAGGATGCCCAGCGCCGTGGCCACGCCCTTGCCGCCGTGAAAACCAAAAAAAACCGGATAGACATGGCCGAGGAAAACCGCGATGGCCGCTGCGGCGACGGCAGTTTCATCCAGTCCGTAAACGGGCGCCAGGCGCAGTGCGAGGAAAACCGCCAGCCAGCCTTTGGCGCCGTCGCCCAGCAGCGTCACCGCGGCGGCCAGCTTTTTCCCGGTGCGCAGCACGTTGGTCGCGCCCGGGTTTTTCGAGCCGAAGGTGCGTGGGTCGGGCAGGCCGAATACCTTGCTGGTGAGGACGGCAAAGGAAATCGAGCCGATCAGGTAGGCCGCAAGGACGAAAATTACCGTATTCATATCAAATCACTTAAAATGGCCGTTTTCCAATTTTACGGCAAATTACCGTGCGAGCGTAACCATCCGATGGACATCGTTTTTCTCGAAGAAATCAAGCTCGATATCCTGATCGGCATCTACGAGTGGGAACGCAAGATCCCGCAAACCATCCGCATCGACATCGAAATCGGCCTGCCGCACAGCCGCGCCGGTACTAGCGACAGCATAGCGGACACCATCGACTATGGCGCGGTGATGGAACGCATCCGGCAAACCGCGGCCGAGCGGCATTTTTCTCTGGTTGAAGCCCTGGCGGAGCATATCGCCGCCCTGATCCGCAGTGAGTTCGGCGCCCCCTGGGTGAAGGTTTCCGTCGCCAAGCTGGGCATGCTGCGCGGCGTCAAGCGCCTGGGGGTAGTAATTGAACGGGGAGAGCGGCCATCGACATCGGGAGCCTGACTGCCGCCCTGCTGATTCTGCTCCTCGCCTACTTCATCCGCGGCATCACCGGCTTCGGCTCGGGCCTGATTGCGGTGCCGCTGCTGGCGCATTTCATGCCCCTGCAATTTGTCGTGCCATTTGTGCTGGTACTGGATTTCACCGCATCCATTACGCTCGGCGGCAAAATCCGCCAGCACATCGATTGGCGGGAACTGAAGCCGTTGCTGCCCTTCGGCGCGCTGGGCGTAATGCTGGGCGTGACGC
>JAJFTF010000029.1 GCA_021373185.1 Betaproteobacteria bacterium
GTCGCCAAGCGTCGACAAGCCGGGGCATCCCTCAGCTAGGCCACGGTGCAATTCCTCGAACGAGCGCGGCACATGCCAGCGCCACATAGAGCGGCACGGATGCAGTTCCTGCCTCATACTTCGCAGGCATGTTCCTCGAAAGCCCAAGGGCCTCAGCCGCTGCGGTGCGGCTAAAGCCCATGAGTTCACGCCAGAGGGCGAAATCGGCGGGGGTCATGCCCCCACCACTTCAATGCCGTTGTCCTCACAGTAGGCAAGGAACTTGGGCAGGCGTTCAGCCTTGATTGCGAGAGTGGCGTGCCCTGTGCCGAAGGCGACATGGTCAAAGTGGCGGCGGTTCGCCTCGAGGAAGTTCATCGTTGTGGTGTGCCCACCCTTGAGGCCTGCACCATTATTGGTAATCGCAACGTATTCATTCTGCTTCGTGATCTGGATGCGGCCCGTGTTGGTCATCTGCGTTCTCCGTGTTTCGATGACCCTATATGGCGCCCATATATGTGCAGTGTCAACAGGTGGCTGATTGAAATCATACCATTTTTCTTGGCTTGGTGTGCATCCTCATCGCTCGGAGGAGTGGCTTAAAGAGAAGATGGCTGAGGGGTTTGACATCCACCATTTGGATGGCGACCACGCGAATGATGACCCGAAGAATTTAGTGCTGATCGAGTGCCTCGACCATTTGCGGTTGCACGGGCGGGAGTTGAACCGTTTAGACAGACGCAAACACAAGAAGCCAAAGGCGCCTGAAAAGCCCAAGGACGAAAAGCGGCGCGCTACGGCGCTGGCGGTGTGGGAACGCCGTCGGGCTGCTTCCATCCAATAGCAAATTCATCGCCGCGCGTCTCCACCCCCAAGCCGGGTAACGGCGTATCTCAGCTTGTGAGGCACCGTATGTCGAAAGAGTTTATGCACGCTCCAGTAGGCTGGAGGCTCCGTGTAGCGCCGCTTTCCGAAAAAGACGCGAAGCTGTTTGGCGACCTAGCTCGGGCGCGTCCAAAATCGGCCCGCCTCTATAGGCCGACAGGGAGCACGCTGGAGAAGCAAAAGGCCCGCGTCAAGCTCCCAGCACTATCGTTCCTGAGCGGGTCTGAGGAAGATTAGCGCATAGCGTCAAAGCCGGGCGCGGTCCCTCATGGGCATGTACGCCGGCCAATCCAGTGCGTCCCGTACAAACACAGGTGAGCCAATGGCTGAGTTGCCAGTGCCTGGCCCTGGGCGCGATAGCCTATACGACCCGTCTATGAACGACCAAGCGCGCAAGCTCGCATTGCTCGGCCTGACCAATGAAGAAATGGCGGAGTTCTTCGGCGTGTCCGAACGCACGTTGTATCGCTGGCTAGCCGACGAACCGGCTTTCTGTCAGGCGGTCAATGACGGAAAGACAGTAGCCGACGCCAATGTGGCCGATAGCCTCTACAAGCGGGCCACTGGCGAGCACGTTCAGATGGAGAAGGTCGTCAAGGGCCCGGACGGCCAGCACGCCGCCATCAAGTACATGACCTACATTCCAGGCGATGCGGGCGCAGCTCTCAACTGGCTAAAGAACCGTCGTCGCCAGAATTGGCAGGACAAGGTCGACCACAACCATTCCGGCACAATTGACCTTGTGAACAAGGAACAGCGAGACGCAGCCGTTGCAGCCGCAATACGCGCCGACAGCTGAGGACTTCGCGTTCTCGCGGCTGATCTCCTATGCCGCATACCAATGGCCCGGTTATCGAGACGCTCCGCATCATCGCTTGATTGCTCGCCACCTTGAGGCTGTAGAGCGTGGCGAGATCACGCGCCTGATGATTACGATGCCGCCTCGGCATGGCAAATCCATGCTGGCGAGCGAGTTCTTCCCGGCATGGTATCTTGGGCGCAACCCTGACCACTACGTTGTCACGGCCACCTATGCGCAGGAACTGGCTGACGACTTCGGCCGCAAGGTCAAGAACCAAATCGAGGACGCAGCCTTTGCCGGGATCTTTCCCGGTGTGGGTCTGGCTGACGATAGCAAGAGCGCCAAGCGCTTCCACATCGAAGGCCAGATGGGCGGGCTTGAGCATGCGCTGACCCAACGTGGCGCATTCTATGCCGTAGGTGTGGGTGGCCCGCTGACCGGCCGTGGCGCGCACCTGCTGTTGATCGATGATCCGGTCAAGAACCGTGAGGAAGCCGAGTCCGAAATCATTCGGAAGAAGACCAAGGACTGGTATACCTCAACCGCCTACACCCGCCTGATGCCTGGCGGGCGCATCATCGTCATTCAGACGAGATGGCACGAGGACGATTTAGCTGGCTGGCTCCAAGCCGAGCATGGCCATGAGGGCTGGGTGCGGCTGGACCTCCCGGCCATCAGCGATGACGGGCAGGCACTCTGGGCAGAGCAATACGATGTGCCGGCTCTGGAAAAGATCAGGCAGGCCATTGGCCCGCGTGATTGGTCAGCGCTCTATCAGCAGCGGCCAAGCCCTGAGACCGGTGACTACTTCAAGCGCGAATGGCTTCGGCCATACGACAAGGCCCCCGACCGTTCGACATTGAGCATCTATGGCGGCAGCGATTATGCCGTGACCTCTGACGGCGGCGACTACACTGTGCACGTCATTGTCGGTATCGATGCCGAGGGGCGGCTATGGCTGCTGGACCTATGGCGCGGGCAGACAGCGTCGGACGTGTGGGTCGAAGCCTTCTGCGACTTGGTGCTCAAGTGGAAGCCCATAGGGTGGGCAGAAGAAACCGGGCAGATCAAGGCTGGCGTTGGCCCGTTCTTGACGCGCCGCATTCGCGAGCGCCGGGCATTCGTTGCACGTGAGCAGTTCCCGACCCGCGGCGACAAGTCAGTGCGTGCGCAGTCCATTCGTGGCCGTATGGCGCTTGACGGGCTTTATGTCCCAGCCGATGCGCCGTGGAAAGCAGACCTCATTACCGAGATGATGAGCTTTCCCGTGGGGGTGCATGACGACCAGGTCGATGCGCTCGGCCTCGTGGGTCAGCTGCTGGACAAGATGTTCAAGAACGCGCCCGAGAAGGTCGAGCAGAAGCAAACCTTCTCCGACTACGCCACTAAGCACGCAACAGCCGAACCTGACGACTGGATGACAATCTGATGGCAGATGCTGGCTACATTGCAGGAGGCGGCGCGAGTTCCGCCAGTGCGGACGGCACACAGACCCATGACGCCCTCAAGCGCCAGTACCTGAACTATCTCGACACCAAGCGCGAGGAGATCAGGGAGCAGCAGGAGGCGCGTCGGTACTATCACGGCGCACACTGGACGGCAGAGCAGATCAAGACGCTGAACAAGCGCAAGCAGCCGATCGTGACCTACAATCGCATTGGCCGGAAGATCAACGCTATTGTTGGCCTGCTGTCCAAGCAGCGGCAGGACCCGCGCGGCTTTCCACGCACTCAGGGCCACGAGCAGGGCGCCGAGGTCGCAACCGCCGTGCTGCGCTACGTCTGCGATGCTCAGGAGTGGGAGACGAAAGACCCGCTCTGCGGCCTCAATGGTGCTGTCGACGGTATCGGCGGCGTGGAGATTGTTCTGGAGCAGGCCGCGACCGGTGACATGGACGTGGGCTTCGAAATCGTGGACCCGTCCGGGTTCTTCTATGACCCGCGTTCGCTGCGTCCCGACTTTGCCGATGCCCGTTACATGGGCTTGGGAAAGTGGGCGGACGTTGACACGGTCATTGAGATGTTCCCCGACAAGGAACAGGGCATCCGCGCGTCCATCGATTCCGGCGCTGACCTGACTTCGAACCCCGACAGCGACGTGAAGTGGATCGACGGCTCGGAGGGTAGCCGCAAGGTCCGACTGGTCGATCACTGGTATGTCGAGCGCGGGCAGTGGAACTATTGCGTCTACACTGGCGCGGTTGAGCTGGCGCGCGGGCAGTCGTTCATCACCGATGAGCGCGGTAAGCTCGCCTGCAAGTACATCATGTTCTCGTCCAACGTGGACCACGACGGCGACCGCTACGGCTTTGTGCGCAACATGAAGTCGGCCAATGACGAAATCAACCAGCGCCGGTCCAAGGGGCTGCATATCGGCAACTCGCGCCGGATGATTATCGAGGAAGGCGGCGGGCTGGAGATCGAAAAGGTCCGTCGCGAGGCGGCCCGGCCTGATGGTGTGATCACCTATCCCAATGGCACCGCCCCTCCGGTCTTCGATGACGCTGCCCGTGGGCAGGAACTCGCAGCGCAGCTCGGCTTCCTCGAGGAGGCCAAGGCAGAGATTGAGAACTACGGCTTCAACCCGGCATTGATCGGCACCGGCGTGCAGGACATGTCGGGCCGCGCCATTCAGTTGCAGCAGCAGGCCGGCATTGCCGAGCTTGGTCCGTACCTCTTGGCCTATCGCGGCTGGAAGCTCCGCGTCTATCGCGCCATCTGGGAGACGGTAAAGCGCCACTGGACGGCGGAGCGGTGGGTGCGCGTCACCGATGACGAGGGCGTTGCGCAGTTCATGTCGGTGAACCGGCTAACCGTTGACCCGAGGACCGGTGCTCCGGCGATTGAGAACGCCTTGGGCTCGCTAGACGTGGACATCATCATCGATGAGGGCCCGGACACCATCAACATGCAGGCGGATGCCTATGATACGCTGACGATCATGGCGCAGAAGGGGCAGGAAGTGCCGCCGGAAGTGCTTATCGAGCTGTCGCCGCTTCATGGCTCGGTCAAGAAGAAGATCATGGGCATGATTGAGCAGGCGCAGCAGCGTGCCGCACAGATGCCGCCCCAGGCGCAGCAGGCCATGCAACTGGAAATGGCCGGCAAGGATGCCGAGAACAAGCTGACACAGGCGCAGACCGTCAAGACGATGGCAGAAGCCCAGAACATTGGGGCAGGGGAAGACCCGCGCGCCGCGATGATGGAAGCCTCGGTTCGGCAGCAGGAAGGCCAGATCAAACTGGCCAATACGGTTGCCAAGGCACAGGCGGACCAGACCAAGAGCGCACTCGATATCCGGGGCAAGGAACTGGACCTTGTCGGCAAGCAACTTGACATTCAGCGGCTGCGCGAGACGCCCCCGCCACAACCGCCCCGCGCGGCGTAAGGGCCGCCTGAGGAATAGGCGCTAGCCTGCCTTTCAAGATTTCCCGCCGCCGGGGTTAACGGGCGCTCGTATGGCCAAACGCAAGAGCCAAGTGCCGCCGACTGTAACGGGCGTGACACCGCCGCCGGGTGAGCCGGGCGAACGTCTTCCTACGTCATGGAGAATATTGTGACCGACCAGAACGATCTGGACGGCTTTCTTGCGTCTGCTGGAATCCCCAGCGGTGCGGAAACCGTCACCGAGCCGACCGTAACGACGCCTCCCCAGCCTGAACCCGCCCCCGACACAAGCCGCGACGAGCTAGGCCGCTTTGCCCCCAAGGCAGGCGACCCGACCCCCGCTACGGCAGAGCCGGCGCAGGATCAGCAACAGCCACCGGCAGCGGCCAAAGGCGGAGAAGTTCCGCTCGCAGCCCTTCATGCCGAACGCGAGAAGAACAAGGAACTCGCGCGCCAGCTTCAGCAGATGCAGGCATCAATCCAGGCGCTCCAGCAGCGTCCGGCCGCCGCGCCACCCGCTCCAGTTGCGCCCGCCAAGCCCAAGGACTTCTGGGAAGATCCGAATGCGTTCGTCGCAGAGCAACTGACGCCCATACAGCAGCAGTTGCAGGCGTCCAACCTCCGCACCTCCAAGATGCTCGCTGTTCAGGCACACGGGCGCGATACGGTGCAGGAAGCCTTTCAGGCACTCGGTGAAGCGCTCCAGACCACGCCGCAGGCGCGGTTTGAGTACCAACAGATCATGGCCTCCGATCATCCCTATGATGAGATGGTCGCATGGCATCGCAAGCATCAGGCCATGTCCCGCGTCGGAACCGACCCCGACGCATGGCTTGAGGCCGAAATCCAGAAGCGCATCGCGGACCCCGCCTTTCAGGCCAAGGTTCTCGAAACCGCTCGTGGATCGGCAAGCGCCAACGGTCAGTCGCAGCAACAGCCACTCACCTCGGTTCCTCCCTCACTTTCGCGCATCCCGACCGGCGGCAACGCCGTCACGGATGCCGATCTGAGCAGCGAGGGACTTTTCCGTCACGCAATGGCGGGCCGCTGACCCGGCTCTGCCCGGCACGAAAGGTCCATTGAAAAATGGCAACGACCACTGTCCAGGCCAACAACAAGTTGGTCCAGTACACCCAGGAAATCGCGCGCGAGTTTGTGCGCGAGAATCTGTTCTCTCCCTACATGGGCGAGGCCGTCAACTCGATTATCCGGCTGAAGCACGAGCTGAAGCAGGGCGGCGAGCAGATGAATATCCCGCTCGTCACCAAGCTTCGCGGCGGTGGCAAGGGCTCCGGTACTCTCGTCGGCAACGAAGAGAAGATCGACAACTACGGCATGCGCCTCTGGATCGATTGGGCCCGTCACGCCGTGACGACCAAGAAGTCCGAGGAGCAGAAGGATTCGGCCGATATCTTCGGCGAAGCCAAGCCGCTGCTGTCCGACTGGGGCAAGGAGCGCCAGCGCGACGACATCATCTCGGCGTTCATGTCGCTGCCCTCGGAATCGTCGCAGTCGGGCCTTGGCTCCGATGCCGGCGAGACCGTGAACGGCATCCGCTATGAACTCGCGACCGCTGCCGAGCGCAACACCTGGAATGCGGCCAACTCCGACCGCGTGCTCTATGGCGCTGCCGTCTCCAACTACAACGCCACCCACGCGACGGCGCTCGCCAACATCGACAGCACCGCCGACCGCTTCAAGAAGGGCCCGCTTGCCCTGCTCAAGCGCCGCGCCATGAACGCAACCCCGGCGATCCGCCCGTTCAAGACCAAGGACGGGTACGAGTATTTTGTCACCTTCGCCGGGACCAACGCCTTCCGCGACCTCCAGGCGGATCTCGAAGACATCAACAAGTCGGCCCGTCCCCGCGAAAGCGGCGGCATGGACAAGAACCCCATCTTCCAGGATGGCGACCTGATGTACGACGGGATCATCATCCGTCAGGTGCCGGAAATCTCCCGTTTCGTCACGGAAGTCTGGACCTCGCTGACCACGGCCGGCGATTCCTCGGGCCGTGTCGAGCCGGTGTTCCTGTGCGGTCAGCAGGCCGTTGCGATGGGCTGGGGCCAGATGCCGCGTCCGACCTTCCGCAAGGAAGACGATTACGGCTTCATCAAGGGCGTCGGCACTGAAATGGCCTATGGCGTCGGCAAGATGTTCAAGAAGCATCCCAACGACGGCAGCAACCTGAAGCAGTGGGGGGTGTGTACCGGCTTCTTCAGCGCGCCCGTTGACGCCTGATCCTTGAGCGATCCTTGGGGCGGTTAACGCCGCCCCTTTCCCCCAAATTGAAGAAAGGACCGTTCAAATGACGGGTCTCAATTCTACGCCCACTGCCCGCGATATGGGTTATCAGGGCGTCGTGCATACCCTCGTGCAGCGCATCACCTATGCACAGGAAAACACCATCGTTGACGTGACGGCGGGCAAACTGCCGGCTGGCGCATCGGTTATCGGCGGCGGTGTCCATGTGGTCACGGCCTTTGCGGACACTGGCACCGATACGCTCGATGTTGGCTTCCGCGACGGTTCGTCCACGGACGATCCCGACGCCTACGCCACGCTGCTGACCGTGTCTGCGGTCGGCTACATCGCTCTTGATGAGCTGGCGGCGACGACCAACATCCGCC
The DNA here is from genome assembly GCA_021373185.1 of Betaproteobacteria bacterium. Lineage (GTDB taxonomy): Bacteria > Pseudomonadota > Gammaproteobacteria > Burkholderiales > Sulfuricellaceae > Sulfuricella. The sequence goes on from JAJFTF010000029.1 coordinate 7,683, forward strand.
AGACCAAGGATGCGATTGTCACCTGGCGCTACAATGGCCAGAACAACGACGCGGCGGCTGGTGAGGCTTACCTCATCATCAACTACGTCGTCCCGTCGAGCCCCTGACCATGACGAAGTCGCGCGAGGATCTCACCACGCGGGTTCTTGAGGAACTTGGCGTGCTGGCGGCTGGGCAAACGCCCTCTGCCGAGGACAGCCAGACCATCGATCTTGAGATCGACCCGGTGCTGCAAGACCTCGCCTCGCGCGGCGTCTACAACTACGGCGATTCCGACAGCATTGAGGATGATGCATTCGTGCATCTCGCGGTGCTGATCGCCAATTCGAAGGCGCGGGTTTTCGGGCTCGCGCCTTCGGAAGAAACCCGGTTGATGGCGGAGCGCCGCTTGCGTGCGCTGCACACAGCGATGCTCTCCGGCCAGCCGCAAGAAGTGACGTGGTTCTGACATGGAGATCACGTTTCCCGTCTCCACTGCCCCCGGCGTCAACCCGACCGAGAACGGCGGTAGGCTCATCAATGCCTATGCCGAGACGGTGGCTCAGGGTGGCCGCAGTGGCGTGGTATGGCGCCGCCCGCCCGGTCTCAGGACGATCTTTGAGACCGTGGAAGTCGAGCCGCGCGGAGCGATCTATGTCGGCGCCAAGCTCTACCTTGTCTCTGGGGACAAGGTGTACGTCGTGCTTGAGGCGGCTGGCGTCTACACCGTCACGGAATGCACCGGCACGATTGGCGGTAGCGGGGCGGTCTACATCGCGCAGAACATGAACGCGACCACTCAGGTGCTCATCGTTCACTCTGCCGGCATGGCGCAGATCAACACGTCGACCGATACCGTGTCGAGCTTCTCCGATGGCGACCTTCCGGCCGCTAACTCGATTTGCTGGACGGACACTTATTTCGTTGTGACCTCGCAGGATGGGCGCATGTTCGCCTCCGCGAACAACGCGATCACCTTTGCCTCGACTGACTATGCCACGGCTGAAAGCGAGCCAGACGGCCTTGTGCGCGCTGTCGCTGTCGGTGGCAATCTTCTCGCAATGGGTTTCAGCTCCATTGAGTTCTGGAACGTCAGCGCCGATGCGACGGGCTTCCCCTTCACGCGCGGCCCGGTGCTTTCGGTTGGGCTGCTAGGTCCGCAGGCCATTGCCGGGTTCGAGCCGGGGTTTTCCGATACCGTCATCTTCGTTGCTTCCGACCGCACCGTGAGGCGGCTTGACGGCTACACCCCTGTCATCATTTCGACGCCTGATCTGCAAAGGCTCATCGAAGACGTTGAGGACGTGGACGATATTCAGTGCTCGGTTTACGTCGCTGCCGGCCACCAGTTCTGCCAGATCAATGGCCCGTCGTGGACATGGGTCTATGACATCAGCGAGCAACGTTGGCACGAGCGCCAGTCGTACGGCGAGGATCGGGCGCGCAACGTCTATTCCGTACGGGCTTTCGATGACTGGCTGACCTTTGACCGCGATAGCGGCAAGGTGTTTCGCATTGAAAGCGACTACCAGAAAGAGGATGGCGGCCCGCTGGTGTGGGAGCTGCGCTCGACACAGGCGCACCGCTTCCCCGGCCGGTTCTTTGTCCGTCTCGCCAGCTTCGATTTCGTGACCGGTGTTGGCGACGATGCGGGCATTGACCCAATCGAGACCAACCCCCGCGTGCTGGTCTCGTGGTCCGACAATGGTGGGCGCACCTTTGGCAATCCTGTCGAGCGCGAGCTGGGCACCGAAGGACAGGACGTGACCATCGAAGTCAATCGCGCTGGGGTCACGGGCGAGCGTGGCCGTCAGTGGCGCCTGCAAATCAGTGACCCGGTACGGATCGGCTTCATGGGCGCGGCGATGGATGTACAGGAGCGCGCGGCATGAGCGGCACGGTCCAGGTACTCCGCAAACTGCCGGAACCGAACGCGGTCTGGTTTGACCCCAAGACTGGCAAGCCGACCCAAGCCTTCTTCGAATACATGCGCGACCTTGATGCCCGGACACGGGATCAGGAACGCCGAATTGCAGCATTGGAGCCGTAAGAATGGGCTTTTTCGACGCTATTGCCGATGGTCTCGGGCTCAACAAGGGCAAGGCGACCGCCAAGGCCGCCCGGCAGAATATGGGCGTGCTGGATAACCTCGAAACGCTCGGCACGGGGTATCTGAACGATGCGCGCGGCATTACGTCGGACTATCTGGATTATGGTAAGACCGGCGCCGATGCATATTCCGATGCCCTTGGGCTGAACGGTGCGGAAGGGTCGGCAGCGGCTCAGGAACGCTTTACCACGTCGCCGGGTTACCAGTTCGCTCTCGACCAAGGCTTGCAGGGTATTCAGCGCCTCGGCGCTTCGCAGGGGCGCATGCAGTCGGGCAATACCGACATCGACCTGTTGCAGTATGGCGTCGGTGCCGCCAACGACGAATATGGCAGCTACCTTGACCGTCTCGGCGGATATCAGGGCGTCTATGCTTCCGGCGTTGGCGCCGACACTGGCGCTCTGGGCAACCTGACGGATTTCGGCTCCTCTGTGGCCTCGGCGCGCATGGGTGCAAACAACCAGGTGGCAGGCGGTAAGGAAGCCGGGCAGGGCGCATGGCTCGATCCGCTGATGGCCATTGGCAAGGTGGCTGGCGGCTTCATGGGCTACGGGGGGTTCTGACATGGCGCTCCAGTATCCCGGCTACGCCGTCCCCCAGCCGACGACGACAAAGCTAGGTGATGTGGTGGATGGCACGCTCAATGCCTTCGATCAGGGTAAGTCTCGCCGCCAGCAGCAGGAAGCCGAGCTTGCGCTGGAGAAGTACGCGGAATCCCTTTACGGGCCGCAAGGCGCTCCGGGCCAGCCGCCGCCCATGCAACCCCCGCGCTCCCCGTCCGACAACATGGTCATGGGCTCGGTTGACGCTGCCATGGGCGCCGAAGACCCGATGCTGGCGAGCTACTTCGCCAATACCCGGCGCGCGGAATCCGGTGGCAACGACGCGGCCAAGAACCCGAACAGCTCGGCAACCGGCCGCTATCAGGTGCTCGAAAGCACTTGGGCGGATTATAGCCAGCGATACCCCGAACTTGGCCTGACGCCTGACGGGCGACTGGACCCTGCGCAGCAGGAGCGATTTATTCGCCAGTTCACCACCGACAATGCGCGGGCGCTTGGTTCATCTGGCCTGCCGGTCAATCCCGGCAATCTATACGCCACGCATTTTCTTGGCGCGGGCGCTGGCCCCAAGGTGCTGTCCGCCGACCCGAATGCGCGTGTCGCATCGCTGGTTGACCCGCAGGTCATTCAGGCCAACCCTTTCCTTGCTGATATGACCGTTGGACAGTTCCAGGAATGGGCCGCTGGCAAGGGCGGCAACGGTAATGGGGGATATGCCGCTCCGACTGCCGCAATGCCGTCAGCGGGCAATTCTCAGCCAATGGCGGTCACTGGCAACGGCCTGCCTCCCCGCGAAGTGATGATGGCGCTGTTCAAGAACCCGGAAACGCGTGCCTTTGCGGCGGAGATTGCAAAGGCGGCGCAGGCGGGGACCATGCCCACCAAGCCCACCGATGACATTGCCGAATACATGTACGCTGTCCAGCAGGGGCACAAAGGCACGTTCGCCGAGTGGCAGAAGTTGAAGACCGGCCCGCAGACCGTCATCAACAACTCGACTGGCGGGACGAACGAGTTTTACAATCAGCTCGACAAGAACCTGGCCACCCAGACGACCGATACAATCGCGGCCGGCGCCAATGCCCGCAGCAACCAAATCAGGCTTGGCGAGCTTGAACAGCTTCTCGGCACGACGCCGCAGGGCGCCGAGGGCGTCATCACGCAGTTTGCCGGTTCGCTGGGCCTTGACGTTGAGGGTGCTGGCGATGTGCAGGCCATGCAGGCGATCATCAATCAGATGGTCCCGCAGCAGCGCCCGGCAGGCTCTGGCACCATGTCGGATTCTGACTTGGCCTTGTTCAAGGCATCGCTGCCGCAGCTCATCAACCAGCCGGGCGGCAATCAGCGCATTCTCCAGACCATGAAGGCGATCAACGCCTATTCGATTGAGATGGCCACGATTGCCGAACAGGTTGCAAATCGGGAAATTACCCCGGCTGAGGGGCGGAAATTGCAGGCTCAGGTCGCGAACCCGCTTGAGGGCATTCGCAAGGCGGTGTCTGCCAAAACTGGCAACGCAGACGCCAA
>JAJFTF010000014.1 GCA_021373185.1 Betaproteobacteria bacterium
CCTTTCAGCAGCCAGTTATGCTTGGCGGCCATAGCAGTTTGGACCCACCTGATCCCATCCCGAACTCAGAAGTGAAACGAACCCGCGCCGATGATAGTGTGGATTACCCATGTGAAAGTAGGTCACCGCCAGGCTCCTTATAAGACAGACCCCCTCAGCGAAAGCTGCAGGGGGTTTTGTTTTTTCTGCTTATGCAGCATGTGCTAACATGCGTTCATTGCATTGCAACCCCATTCGATCACCGTGAAACCCCTGACTTTTGCCGTATTGCGCCTGCTCTCCGATGGAGAATTCCATTCCGGCGAGGCGATGGCACGCCAGTTGGATGTATCCCGTGCTTCCATCTGGCAGGCCATGCGCTTTCTCGATGAAGCCGGCGTGGCTGTGTTCCGCGTGCCAGGACGTGGCTATCGCTTGCGCGAAGCCCTGCACTGGATCGACCGCGCCAAGGTCGCCGCCGCACTGGGCGACAAGGCTGATTTGTTCGATCTGGAGGTCGTCGACAGCATTGATTCAACCAATGGCCGGATGTTGAAGAAGGCTGCGCAGGGCGCGCGTCATGGCAGTTGTGTGATCGCCGAAATGCAGACTGCCGGGCGAGGCAGGCGTGGCCGCGAGTGGCATGCCAATCTGGGCGGAAGCCTGACCTTCTCGTTGCTGTGGCGCTTCAATCAGGGCGCGGGCTTCTTGTCCGGCTTGAGCCTCGCGGTCGGCGTCGCACTTATGAGGGCGTTGAGCCAGGCGGGCATCGCCGGCGCCGGCCTGAAATGGCCGAACGACGTGTTGCACCAGCACCGCAAGCTGGCCGGCATTCTAATTGAACTACAGGGCGACATGCTTGGCCCGAGCGCGGCCGTGATCGGGATCGGGCTCAATCTCAAGCTCTCCGACCAAGTATTGGATCGGATCGACCAAGCGGCGGTAGACGTTCATTCCATTACCCGCGACATGCCTGAGCGCAACCTCCTTCTGGCGTACGTCTTGTCACACTTGGTCGATGTGCTGAATGAATTCGAACAAGGCGGATTTTCCTGCCTGCGCAACGAGTGGCTGGCGCACCATGCATACCATGAAAAACAGGTTCGTCTGATATTGCCGGACGGCAGCCAGCATCAGGGACATTTACTGGATGTGGCTGACGATGGCGCTCTGCTGGTGCGCACTGCGACAGGCAAGCAGCGCTTCACCTCCGGCGAAATCAGTTTGCGCGGAGCTAACGCATGATATTGGCCGTGGATGCCGGCAATACCCGGATCAAATGGGGGCTTCATGACGGGAAATCGTGGCTGGATCGAGGTTGGGTTGCCACCGGGGATGCCCATCTGCTGGGCGATTCCTGGGGGAATATCGCGCAACCTGATCGAATTGTCGCATCGAATGTTGCCGGGCAAGATGTTGCTAACCAGATCAATGAAGCTTGCCGACGTTGGCCGATTGAAATTCATTGGGTCACTGCCATGCAAGACCAGTGTGGTGTTCACAATAGTTATGAAAATCCGGCGCAGTTGGGCGGCGATCGCTGGGCTGCGTTAATCGCAGCTCGCCAGCTTGCGCCGAAGGGCTCTGTCGTTGTCAATGTGGGAACCGCGATGACCGTCGATGCCCTGTCCGCTGAAGGCGTATTTCTCGGCGGGTTGATTGTTCCCGGTTTGGCAACGATGCAGCGCGCACTGGCTGAAGCCGCCGCTGGCGTCGAAACAGCAGCAGGCAGCCTCAGGGTTTTCCCGGGCAACACCGCTGACGCCGTTTATAGCGGTTCCTTGGCGGCATTGGCCGGCGCAGTCGATCACATGGTCGCAGCACTGGCCAAGGCGCAATCGGAGGCGCCCGTTTGTTTGCTTAGCGGTGGCGATGCGATATTTTTGCTGCCTTTGTTGTCCGGGAAAGTGACGATGGTGGATAATCTGGTTCTGGATGGACTGATCAGGATTGCAATGGCATGAAATGGATATTAGCGATATTACTGGTGGTCAATGTGCTGTTCTTTACGGTGATGCGACTTGCCAGTAATCATGGCGTTGATCCCCAGCAGGAGCATGAGCCGGTAAAGGCAGAAATAATAAAATTATTGGCCGAACCGGTTAAAAAGCCGGAATCAATAGAAAAATCAGGTGAAGCGACGGGCATGGTCAAGTCCGATGCTTGCCTGGATTGGGGCGATTTTTCCGGCAATGAAATGAAGCGTGCAGCACAGGCGCTGGACAAACTGCAACTCGGCAGCAAACCGATGCAGCACAAGGCCGAAAAGTTGAAAGGCTTCTGGGTCTATATTCCGCCGCGCAAGACTTTGCTGGATGCGCAGAATAAAATGACTGAACTAAAGGATCTGGGCATCTCTGATCCCTTTATTATTCGCGATGGTTTGAAATGGAAGCATGCGATCTCATTGGGTGTTTTCCCCACTGCCGAATCTGCAACAAAACACCTCGAACAGCTCCGTGCAAAAGGGGTCAAATCGGCGGTTTCCGGGCCACGTAGCCAGGAGGTCGATGCCATCGCGTTCCAAATCAAGGATGTCAGCGACAGCATGGCAACGCTGACCAGGCTGAAATCGGACTTTCCCGGCAGTGAGCTGAAGGCAGTGGAATGCCGAAAGCCGGATGGAGCGAAGTAACCTCGCTAGGGAAACAGTTTGCCGGGATTCAGTATCTGGTTGGGATCGAATGTCCGCTTGATCTGCTTCATCAACTCCAGGGTCGGCGCATCGATTTCACGGGCGACATAAGCGCGTTTTTCCCTGCCTACGCCGTGCTCACCGGAAAGCGTGCCGTCAAGTTTTAATACCAGGTCAAAGACTTCGTCGAGACAGGCTTCCGCCCGCTGCATTTCATCCGCCGCATCCGGGTTGACCAGCAGATTGACGTGGATGTTGCCATTGCCGGCGTGACCGAAATTCACGTTGGCTATTTGATATTTTCGGCTTAACTCTCCCAATCCTTGCAACAGTTCAGGCAGCCTGGAAACCGGCACCACGATATCCTCGTTGATCTTCTTTGGGGCAATGTCGCGCAGCAGCGGCGACAGTGCCTTGCGCACGGCCCACAGTGTCGCCGGATCGGCGGTGGTTTCGGCGGCAATCAGCCCATCATTGACGCATGCCTGCCGAATGTGGCGCGCACTGTCGGCGATTTCCGCTTCCCCGCCGTCCACCTCGATCATCAGCATGGCACGGGAATTATCCGGTAGCATGCCGGGATGGCGACCTCGAATCAGGTCGAGAGCAGCGCTGTCGATAAACTCCAGCGCGCTGGGGACATGCGGCTGCGCCATGATGGCGGCGATGGCCTTGGCGCAGTGCGCGATATCGGCATAGTGCGCGGTCAAGCCGCCCACGGCCTGCGGCAGCGGGGTGAGTTTGAGGGTGGCCTCGGTGACTACTGCCAGCGTGCCTTCAGAGCCGATGATGAGGCGGGTTAGATCGTAGCCGACCACCCCCTTGGTGGTGTAACAACCGGTCTTGATGATTTCGCCGGCACCTGTCACCGCTGTCAGCCCGAGCACGTGGTCGCGGGTGACACCGTATTTTACCGCGTGAGGGCCGCCGGCGCAGGTGGCGAGATTGCCGCCGATGCTGCAGTAGGCGCTGCTGGACGGGTCGGGCGGCCAAAAAAAACCATGCGGACGCACCGCATCCTGAACTTCCTGATTGAGCACGCCGGGTTCGGCGACGATGAAGCGGTTGGCCGGGTCGATACGGAGAATCTTGCGCATGCGCTCCAGCGACAACGCCAGTCCGCCCTGTTCCGGTATGCTGCCGCCGGCGGTGCCGGTGCCTCTGCCGCGCGGCGTGACAGGTACGCGGTGCCGGTTGCAGAGCAGGACGATATCGCGCACCTGTTCGGTATCGAGTGCAAAGGCAACCGCCTCGGGCGGGAAGATTTTCTTGCTATTGTCGTAGGCGTAGGCGTAGCAGTCGACCGGATCGGTGAACAGATTGTCGGCGCCGACAATGCATTGAAGGCTATCAAGGAATTCGACGGCAAGCATCAGAGGTTGCGTATTTTCGCCAGCGTCGCCGTGGTCGAGCGTTGATGCAGGAACGGGATGGAGTGGACTGTGCCGCCCCAGCCTTGCACTTCACGCGCGCCGACGATATCGGCCACGGCCCAGTCGCCGCCCTTGACCAGTACGTCCGGCTTGCAGGCAAGGATCAGGTTGAGCGGCGTATCTTCATCGAAGCTGATGACCAGGCTCACACTCTCCAGTGCCGCCAGTACCGCCATGCGGTCTTCCTGGGTGTTTACCGGTCGGTCGTTGCCTTTGCCCAAACGTTTGACCGAGGCATCGGAGTTGACGCCAATAATTAGGCTGGCGCCCAAGGCGCGTGCCTGCGCCAGATAAGTGACATGGCCGCGGTGGAGAATATCGAAGCAGCCATTGGTGAACGCCAGCGGACGCGGCAGGGCGGCGATGCGCTCTTTCAGGCTATCTGGCGTGCAGATCTTGTTTTCAAATGTGGGAGTGGAAAAAGGGTTCATCAGTCGAGATATTCAAATACCTTGACCACTTTCTGCACGCCGCCGGTGGTGCGGGCGATTTCCACCGCGCTGTCGGCTTCCTTGCGGTTCACCAGACCAAGCAGATAGACCACGCTATTTTCTGTCACCACCTTGACATGGTTGGTCTGGAACTTGCCCTGATCGACGAAGCGCACCTTGACCTTGGAGGTCAGATAAGTGTCATTGCTCCGTACCGTATATGAACTGTTGCCGGCAATGGCGAGTTCGTTGAGGAGATTGCGCGTGCCGGAAACACTGCGGACAATCTGTTCGGCGTCCTGCTTCGTCGCTTCGGTCGGGACTTCGCCGGTCATCAGAACGTTGCGATTATAGCTGGTCACATTGATGTGAACCGTGTCCTTGAATTTTTCGTTGAGGCGTGTGGCGGCTTTCAGTTCGATGCCCTCGTCCTCGATATAGGTGCCGGCGGTGCGGCGATCCTCGGCCATCAGCACGCCTGTTCCGGCGCTGGTGGCGACAACGGGGAAGCAGCCTTGCAGGCTGACAACGGAGAAGACTAGCAGGATCGGATAGAGATAGCGCATTTATTCTACTCCCAGTAACAAACAATCAATGGCATCGCAAAGGCAATGGATGGCGGTAATGTGGATTTCCTGGATATGAGCGGTGCGTTCGCCGGGTGCGCACAGATGGATGTCGCCGGGCATCAGGATTTCGGCGATCTGACCGCCGCTCTTGCCGGTCAGCGCGATCACGTTCATGTCGCGGTCATGGGCGGCGGTAATGGCCTGAATTACATTGCGGGAATTGCCGCTGGTGGAGATGGCGAGCAGTAAATCGTTCGAGTGTCCCAAAGCGCGCACCTGCTTGGAAAAAATCTGGTCGAAGTTGTAATCGTTGCCGATGGAGGTAATGGTCGAGGCATCGGTCGTCAGGGCAATTGCGGCCAGCCCTGGACGCTCCATCTCGAAGCGGTTGAGCAATTCCGCAGAGAAGTGCTGGGCGTCGGCCGCTGAGCCGCCATTGCCGCAAGCGAGGATTTTTCCTTCAGCCAGCAGGCATTGCACAACGCGCTCTGCCGCATCGGCGATCGGGCTTGCGAGAACGTCTATCGCCTGCAACTTGAGGTGGGCGCTCTCGGTGAAGTGGTGACTGATTCTGCTGATTAAATCCATGTTTGTTAGTTGACGTCTATAGTTTGAGTTTAGTGGTGCGCGGTTATATTGCGCGTCCGCTGGAATGAATTGTATTGTTATGCGCCTTTCTGCCGTTCATACGCTTCACGGATTTTATCGAGGAGCGCTCGGGGGGCGGATTCGAACTGAGCAAACTCGCTTACATTATCATCTTTGACATGTATTTGGCCTTCTCCAGTGTTTCCTCTATGCTGCCCTGCTGAGTAGTATTTGTTCCCTGCAACCTCATTTGATGAAAGCACCCAATATCTAATTACATCACGCCAAACACCAACCCAAATAAACACATCGCAACAGCCTGGCTTGACTTGTTGGAAGTTCATGTCAAACCGTAATTTTGAATCGGAAGATAGTGCCTTGACATATAGCGCCTCGCGACTGTCAAAATCGACGGCTCTGGATGCCTTAACCTCGATTCGAATTTTCCCGTCCAAAAAGAAATCATATTGCCCAGAGTACGCTGGGTCTAATTTTTTTGTTGGTTTTATTAGCTCAGGGCAGATTTCTTTTAGATGTCCCTGAGCCCAAGCTTCACCGAATCCTCTTGGGGCGCTGATTTCAAAGACATACATGAACATATTTCTTGCAATATAGTCATCTCGAAGCTCGTAGTACTCATCAGTTGATATTTTCTGATATCCCATCAGCGATGAGATGAGAAACTCATATTCGTTGAATGGATAAACTGATACCAAATCATCTAACCTCTGCATTACACTGTCGTGCTTCTCTTTCTCGAGTTCGTGAACTAGGCTCATCAACTTCTCTTTTAACTGTTCCATCTTAAATGCCCCACTTCGTTTCTGATTAACGCTGCGTCCTCACTCGAAAGATGGAATGTTGAAAAAATAAACTCATCAACTTCTTCGTGTACGCCACTTCCCTCTAAAATCAATTCAACCATTCCCTCTATCTTGTCATGCACATATTTGGTAATTATCGGGAATGGAAGTTTTTCCATGTCTCCTCGAAGCACCTTGTGCGTAGAAAACTTCTTCTTGAATACATACTGAAAGACGCTTGAATTCAAATAGGCAAGCGCAACTTTTATACTAATATTGGGAATGCATGGAACTAAAATATTCGCACTATTGAGCGTTAATCTCTGCTTGTCATCGTATGCGAAGACTAAGGTTTTTGAAATAAACCGGTAAATCAGCTTCTCCGGCGACCTGAAAAAACGTTCTGGTGCTACCTGCTGGAAATTGTTTGGCGTGAAGTGGATGAATGATTTTGGTTCGCCTAGCCGAAATTGATGAACATCCGCCCCACGAAAAACGGCTTCTGAGCTTTCTTCATAAACGTCAAGAATGTATCTTTTATTGTCGCCCGTAACAATCCCAAGCGCCCATTCCGCATTCTTGAAAAGCGTTAAGTGGTTAGTTGCATAAATTTTATTTAAAAGAATTTCTTCATTTGCACTCACATCTACGTCAAACGCATAATTGTCATTGGAAAGGAACCTTTTCTGCTCAACGCGCGAGATATTATTATTTGCCTCTATGGATACAAGCCAGTTTGGATCGGGTACCCCTTTGATGAAATCCAGTCGTATTGCGGGCGTAAAAACACCAGTAAATTGCCGCCCAAGTTTCGCTATTTTTGAGATTCTGCCCTGACTCAGAAGGATTTTCCGTATGTCAGCGTGCGTCTTAATTTTTAGAATCGACTCTGGCAGCACAAACGAAAGTTGTCCGCCATGTCTAAGAAGGTTCAGCGATTTTGCCAAAAACATAGAGAATGTTTCGCCCGACTTTATTTGATGCGAAAATTGCGGCAAAACGCCGCAGTTTTTATATGCGCCCCATGGCGGGTTGGTTGCAATAATGTCTATTGTGCCAATTAAGTCATTTGTCTCACAAAACATTTCGCCAGTCGCTAGCTCATTAAGGGAGTCCAAGCAATAAATGTGCGGTGAAAAATCATGGCACTTAAATGCTCTAATCAGATTGATTCGTGCAAGCCTTACCGCCGTAGCGTCAATATCAAAACCGTAGATATTTTCTGGTCTAAGCTGAAGAAATTCTGCAGCGTAAATTAGATATTTTCCCGTCCCACAGCATGGGTCGAGAAAGGTTTCATGTTTTGAATTCGCATATTGACGCAATGAGTCCTCAACTATTTTTGATGGGGTATAGTATGCGCCCCCCTCTGATTTTCGGCCTTCCATAGATAGGCTCTGGTACAGAAGTCCAAGATAATCATCATCCACTATTGAGGTTAATAAATCGTAAATAGTTGCGTACTGACCCTTGTCTTCAATATCACCTAATGAGTAACACCATTTTTCGATTTCGACCTTTGCTGAGTTTCGTCGCCATGCTTTAAATGAATTAAAGTCAAATATGTCAGCGTCCGGTTCTCTGTCCATCTCTTCGTCGATCTCTAACAGTCGCAAAGAGGCGACAAAAAGAACAATCTCTACGTCAAGTTTATTGCAATTAACGAGATCAATAATGGCTTTAATGCTCTCGACCAGATCGTTGTTTGACGCATATTCACTTGGCAGAATATTTTCTTCAGAATGTACTTTATTGGCTCGAGTTTTCAGCTTCTGTAGCGAGCCGGAGCTAAGTTGATTTTTAAGGCTTAGCACTTCCATTTCCGAAAAGGAAAGAGGCCTTGTTTTCGCAGATGCTATATGTCCGGCTTTTACCCAATTTCTCATTGTGGCCGATGAGACACCGACAATTTTCGCCGCATGGTCTACAGATATTTGTTTCATTGTCTTATCGGTTCCAAATGGCGGTAATCATTACCTGTTGGTGCGCAACCCCTATTCGCCAAAGGCGTTCCTGATCCATTCAATGTCATTATCTCGCAGGCCGCGCAACAATACCACATCGAAGCGGCAGGCGGGCAAGGCGGTTTGCCGTTGCAAGTAATGCCGGGCGGCAAGCACGATTTTATGCTGTTTGCGTTCGGTAATGCTGGCGGCGGCACCGCCGAATGCCTCGCCTTCACGTAATCGGACTTCGACAAACACCAGTACGTCGCGGTCGCGGCAGATCAGATCGATTTCCCCGAAGCGGCAGCGGTAGTTGGTCTCGACCAATCGTAAGCCCTGCCGCTGTAAGAACTTGGCGGCTAGCTGCTCTGCTTCAGCCCCCCGATTACCTGGACTCACCGGTGCGGTTCGAGTCGACGAACTCAACTGCCACGGCTACGCCTTCCTGGAATTGCGCGAGCGTCATTTCACGCGTGAACTGATGTGCGGCAAGGCTGATTTGTCCAGTGACGCCGTCCAACACAGTACCCTCAGCCGGCTGCGGATTTTGCGCCAGCACAGAGGCAAGGCGGAAAGCGTCGATGCCCAAGGCATAAAGTCGTTGTTGTTCGATGGTGAAATTTTCGGCGCGCGGGTAGACCATCACGGCGGGGTGATCCGGCACCAGAAGCCACGGCATTTCTGAAAAAATCACCCCATTCAGGTCTACATTCCGGCCAATTTCCCGGTTGCCGCCAAAAACCATCGAGGTGGCGTAAGTGGGCGTGTTGGCGTCAAGGTAGGGGCGTACCATCTGGGCCAGATTGGCATCGGCGGCGAGAAAAATCATGTCTGCCGGATGCCTGGCGACCTTATCGCGCAGTGCCGGATAGCGGGTCTGGTCGGTCGGGATAACGGCTTGTCCTGCCAGTTTTCCGCCCATTTCGAGCCAGGCATCGGCAAATGCCTGCTGCATCCGTTTCGCCAGTGGCGTATTGGCAGCTACGGTCAGTGCAGTGCGCCGGCCATCGTCAAAAGCGCGTCGCGCGGCACTGCGGGCTTCGCCTTCCGCAGTAAGGCCGAACAGGTAGAGGTTTTCAGGGAGAGATATTTCCCCTTCCGGATAGTTCAAGGCCAGGGTCGGTACTGTAATCAGCTCGCTTCTCGCCAGCGCAGAGACCGCATTGCGGGTTAATGGGCCGATTACGATTTTGGCGCCGGCTTGTAATGCTTGCCGGTATGCGGACACAATATCTTCGGGCCGGTCATTGGTTGGGTAGACTTGCAGCGGCAGCACCGCCGGGGTTCGCATGCTGGCAGCAGCGATGGCGCCTTGCCTGACCGCTTCGGCAGCAGGCCCGAATGAGGCCGAGTTGAGTGGCAGCAGCAGTGCGATGGAGGTTTTCAGGCTGTCGCTTCTTGGGGTTTCTACCGCCTTTGGCGCAGGCGGCGCAACCAGTGGCGAGGTTTCAACCAGCGGTTTTTCGACCGGTTTGGCCTGGGTTGCTGCTATCACAGGTTTGGCCGGGGTGCTTTGTGCGGGCGGAGAAAAGGTTTTTTCCTCGGCCTCGGCAAGGCGGGTCGTGGATGCGCACCCGCTACTGTAGAATGCGGCAAACAGGACGAGCAGAAAAGCGAGGATACGTTGCATCAGGAAAATAACCCGGCAGTGAAAAGCACATTATATGTAGTTGCCACGCCGATTGGAAATCTGCAGGATATTACCCTGCGTGCGCTGGATATCTTGCGTACTGTCGACGTCATTGCTGCCGAGGATACCCGCAATACCACCCATCTGCTCAATCATTTCGCCATCGGCGCCAAGCTGATGGCAGTGCATGAACACAACGAACATCATGCTGCTGCCAGGTTGATCGAAATGCTCCAGTCGGGCAAATCGGTGGCATTGGTCTCAGATGCCGGCACGCCGGCGGTGAGCGATCCCGGCGCACATCTGGTTGCCAGGGTGCGCGAGGCGGGCTTGCGGGTTGTACCGATCCCCGGCGCAAATGCAGCGATCAGCGCCTTTTCGGCGGCAGGGATTACGGCGCCGCACTTTCTGTTTTATGGATTCTTGCCCCATTCGTCCTCGGGGCGCAAGCGTGAACTTGCCGCACTGAAAGACTTGTCCCATACCCTGGTGTTTTATGAATCGCCTCACCGTATTCTGGCGAGCATCGAGGATCTGTGCGAAGTCCTCGGTGGGGGGCGTACCGTTACGATTGCGCGTGAATTGACCAAGCTGTTTGAAACCATTCACACTTGCACCCTGGAAATCGCGCTGGATTGGCTCAAGGCCGATCAGAACCGGCAGAAGGGCGAATTTGTGTTGCTGGTGTCAGGTGCCGAGATTTCCGAGGCAGTCGGGGTCGGTGAGGAAGCGCAACGTACGCTGCAAATCCTGTTGGCGGCAATGCCGCTCAAGCAGGCGGTGAAGCTGGCTGCCGAAATCAGCGGCGCAAAGAAGAATGCGCTTTATGAATTGGCGCTGCAGTTGAACGCAGTTGGCGACAAGCCGGATGGGGCAGAGAACGGCAACGGACAGTTGCCCTGTAGAACCTAGCGACCGCCGGCTTGCTTGTTAAGATGGATTTCCAATGCTTCGCGCACGGCATGCCGGATGTGTTCGCGCGAATTGCCGAGCATTTCTGTCAGGGCTTTATCCAGCGATGCGGCAAATTCCATCGCGATGCGATCCTCCAGTTCAAGGATCAAAAATTCTTCTATCCGGCGCAATGTTTCTTCGCTCAGTGAGCGGCTTGCGGCAGGCTCTTCCGTGTCGGCCTGAACGGTTGGCATGGGTTCGACGGAAGACGGAATCTCTTCCGATAACGCGGCGGTCAGAACCGGGATCGTGGCAGGCTCGGCGACAACTTCTGACAGAACCGGGATTGATGCGCGGTCTGCGTGCTGTCCTGATTCCGCCGTTTCTTGCGGCGAAGGGGCTCCAGTGCGATGCCGGGTCAACAGGGCATCTACCTTTCCGAGTACATCCGGTTCATCGCTGACGGGATCCATTTAGCCGGCCTTTTTTCCGATATCGTGGGATTTGATTTCATAGCCCCGGTCGCGATAGAAGCGGAAGCGTTCGCGTGCTGCAATGCGGTCGCTTTCATCCTGGCCGACGATTTCGATCAGTCGGTGGAAGCGGCTGAAGAACAAGGGCTGTTCGCTGCACAGGTTGAGCAGGATGTCGTCGTGTGCCTGCGGTTCGGCGAGATGATCGACGATGATCGGGGTGACCGGCGAAAGCTTGTCCGCAGTCCGGCAATGGGGGATGAAGCCGATGGCAGGCGTATTCCACAGCAGTTTGACTACTTGATCCGTGGTTTGGGCGTCGGGTGTGTAAACCATGACGCGCCGCCCCTGCTCCAACGCCTTGGCGCAGAGCCGGCAAGCAGTCTGATATTTGTCGGCGGCGTGCGTGTAGAAATCGATTTGGGTCATATTTTGAGAGGCCGGGGGCTGGCTGGGTGATATCCCCGCCTTTTCCTGCCCTCTGTCTCTAGCCTTTGCATTTTCCAATCAGGAAATGTACCAGCAGCGGCACCGGTCTTCCGGTTGCGCCTTTTTCCTTGCCGGATTTCCATGCGGTGCCGGCGATATCCAGATGCGCCCAGTCATATTTCTTGGCGAAACGCGACAGGAAGCAGGCGGCGGTAATGGTGCCGGCTTGGCGACCACCGATGTTGGCCATGTCGGCGAAATTGCTCTTCAATTGTTCCTGATATTCATCCCACAGCGGCAGTTGCCAGGCCCGGTCGCCGGTGTGCTCACCGGCATGCAGCAGTTCGCGGGCGAGCGCGTCGTGGTTGCTGAGCAGGCCGGAGGCCTGGCCGCCCAAGGCGATGACGCAGGCGCCGGTGAGGGTGGCGATGTCCACGACCGCTTCCGGGTCGAAACGCTCGGCATAGGTGAGCGCGTCGCACAGGATCAGTCGGCCTTCGGCATCGGTATTGAGAATTTCGATGGTCTGGCCGGACATGCTGGTGACGATGTCGCCGGGCTTGCTGGCATTGCCGTCCGGCAGGTTTTCGGTTGCCGGAATGATGCCGACCAGGTTGATCGGCAGCTTGAGTTGCGCCACCGCCTGGAAAGTGCCGAGCACGCTGGCTGCACCGCACATGTCATATTTCATTTCGTCCATCTCGGCGCCGGGCTTGAGGGATATGCCGCCGGAATCGAAGGTGATGCCCTTGCCGACCAGAACCAGCGGCTTCTGCTTTTTATTGCCGCCCTGGTATTGCAGTACGATCAACTTGGCGGGCTGGCGGCTGCCGCGCGCCACTGAAAGCAGCGAGCCCATTTTAAGGGCTTCCATATCTTTCTGTTCCAGCACTTCGAGCTTGAGCTTGTAGGTCTTGGCCAAATCCTTTGCCTGCTGGGCAAGGTAAGCCGGGGTGCAGATGTTGCCGGGCAGATTGCCGAGATCCTTGGCGAGATTCATGCCGTTGGCGATGGCTTGTCCGCGTGCGGCAGCCATTTCGCCGATGGCGAGTTCGTCGCGATGCGGCACGTTGAGGACGATCTTGCGCAGCGGGCGGCGAGTTTCGTCAGGTTGGCTTTTCAACTGGTCGAAACGGTAAACGGTTTCCATTGCAACCACTACCGTCTGTTCGATTTTCCATGCCGTGTCGCGGCGCTTGACCGGGAGTTCGGCGAGGAAAATCGAGGCGTCAGTCGAACCGGTCTCGCTCAGGGTTTTGATCGCGGCGCGCACGGCATCGCGGTATTCCTTGTCCTTGAATTCACGCTCCTTGCCAAGCCCCACCAACAGCACCCGGTCGCACAGCGTGTTGGGCACATTGTGCAGCAACAGGGTGGTGCCGGATTTTCCGTCCATGTCGCCGCGACGGATAATGTCACTCAGGGCGTGACCGGAAAGCTGGTCGATCGATTCGCCAGCCGGAGAAAGCTTGCGTGGTTCGAATACGCCGATGACGATGCAGGCGGTACGCTGTTTTTCCGGGATACCGCTTTTTATGCTAAATTCCAACTTTTACTCCTTAAATTCGCTTGGTTCTCGTATGCCGAGTTTTCTTCATGAAATTTGATTCCCGGCAATTATCGGCAGACTGCTGCTTAAAAGTCAAAGAAAACCTCGAATGCTGATTTTTCGCCGCTCTTTGCTGCGCGAAATGGCCAGCAACGCATTGCTGGTTTTCTCGGTGCTGCTGATGATTACCCTGACCACGATGCTGATCCGCTTCCTTGGGCAGGCGGCCAGCGGCGCTCTGGCCAATGAGGCGGTGGTCGCCTTTCTCGGTTTCAGCATCATCGGTTATTTGCCGGTGTTGATGTCCCTGACGGTGTTTATTGCCGTTTTGATGACTTTGACCCGCTGTTACCGCGATAGCGAAATGGTGGTCTGGTTTACCGCCGGCTTGAGCATTACGGCATGGGTGCGCCCGGTGGTCGCGTTTGCTGCGCCGGCGGTCTTTGCCATCGCGGTCTTGAGCCTGATCATTTCTCCGTGGGCGCTGAGAAAAAGCGATGAGTACCGACATCAGATGGATAGTCGTGACGATATGTCCTCGGTGGCGCCCGGCGTATTCAAGGAGTCCAAACACGATGAGCGGGTCTATTTCGTGGAAAGCTTCGCCGATACCGGCAGTACCGTAAGCAACATTTTCATGCGCTCGATCCAGCACCAGAAATTGGGCATCCTGGTGGCGCGGCAGGGCTACCAGACCATTTCCCCGAACGGGGATCGTTACCTGATGCTGCTCAATGGCCGGCGCTATGAAGGCACGCCGGGCATGCCGGATTACAAGATCATGGCCTTCGAGCGCTATGCCATTCGGATACATGCTTTCGAGGCCAGCCTGAGTGCGCCGACCCAGAAAGCCCTGTCCACGTTGATGCTGCTGCAAAACCGCTCGCCCGCCAATATGGGCGAACTGCTGTGGCGCGTTGGATTGCCTCTCAGCGCCTTCGTGCTGGCTTTGATGGCCATCCCGCTGAGCTTCGTCAATCCGCGTGCAGGGCGTTCGCTCAACCTGATTATGGCGGTGTTGCTGTACATGATTTACAGCAACTTCATCAGCATTAGCCAGGCATGGGTCGCGCAGGACAAGTTGTCCTCATTTATTGGGATGTGGCTGGTACACGGCGTGATGGCGGCGATTCTGCTGTTGCTGTTCTACCGCCGCCTGGTGCTGACTCCGTTCTATCTGTCCTGGCTCAGGAGCGGGGCTTCCCTGCGGCGAAGGGCACGCGCATGAGAATACTGAATCGCTACCTGGCGCATGAAATGTATTCGGCCACGTTGCTGGTGTTTTCGGCATTGCTCATGCTGTTTGCCTTTTTTGACCTGATTCATGAGTTGGGCGATCTGGGCAAGGGCAACTACCGGTTGATGAGTATTCTGGGGTACGTACTACTTTCTCTGCCGGGCCATATCTATGAATTGTTTCCGATCGCGGCCCTGATCGGCACCCTGTTTGCCCTGGCGCAGTTGACGGCCCATTCCGAATTCACCGTGATGCGCGTATCGGGTTTGTCCTCGCCGCGTATCGCTTGGTCCCTGGCGAAAGCCGGGCTGCTGTTCACAGTGCTGACTTTCATTTTCGGCGAATTTATTGCCCCGCCCAGTGAGCGTGCGGCACAGCAATTGCGGTTGAAAGCAACCAGTTCGGTGGTGGCGCAGGAATTCCGCTCCGGCCTGTGGGTGAAAGATGCGGGAAATTTCGTCAATATCGAAGAGGTGTTGCCGGACGCCACCATGCAGGGGGTGAAAATCTATGAGTTCGATCCCGACTTCCGCTTGCGCACCATCAGCTATGCCAAGCGCGGCGAGCATGTGGCCGAAAATGGCTGGCGCCTGACGGACGTGGCGCAAACCCGTTTCGAGCCGAACCGGGCTATTGTCAGCACGTTACCCCAAGCCAATTGGTTTTCGGTGCTGACTCCGGGTATTCTTAATGTGTTGTTGGTCGTGCCGGAGCAGATGTCTGCCTGGAATCTTTATTTCTACGTCGAGCACCTGCGCGAAAACAAGCAGAAAACCACACGCTATGAGATCGCCTTGTGGTCCAAACTGAGCTATCCTTTCGCCGCCCTGGTGATGGTCATGCTGGCGCTGCCTTTTGCTTATTACCACGGTCGTTCCGGTGGAGTGAGTGCAAAAATATTTGCCGGCATCATGCTTGGCCTGGTGTTTCACTTGCTGAACCGGTTGTTTGCCTATCTCGGCTTGTTAAACGACTGGCCGCCGATGTTCAGCGCCACGTTCCCGATCTTATTCTTCCTTGGTGCGGCGACGGCGATGATGTGGTGGGTGGAGAGGCGCTAAATGCAAGTGGAGGGTGGTGGAGATGCAGGTCGTTACTTATCGCTTACCACCACTTTAGTTCCCGCCATCTGATCATGCCAGAACCGGCGCTCACGATCGAGCAGCGCCCACAGAATGCCGAAGCCGAGCGGGATGCCAATCAGGGCGCAAACGAAACGCAGGCATGCCTGTTTCAGCCGGATCGGCTGGCCGTCTGCGCTTACCAGGCGTAGCTTCCAGGTTTTCATGGGCAGGGTCTGCCCGCCGTGTAGCCAGTAGCCAATGAAGTAAATCGCGGCCACCAGCAGTAAATAAAGCTGGAAAAAATAGCGGAGAAGTGGCGGCAGCGGCGGGTGAAAAGCGGCGGTAAACAGGGCGCCTGCAATGAACAATACAGCGGCCAGCAACAGAGTTTCATAGAACATGCTGGCGAGACGGCGCCGTATGCTGGGTATTCCTGGGGGAGGTACGGTCACGGGCGCGAGTCAAATTGCCATGGACTGGGCCACGTTTCTGCCTTGGGCGACGTGACTGGCGCAACCTGCTCAATGACCGGGGGTGTTTGATTGGTCTTGGGTGTGTCGGGCGTGATGTTCGGCTTGGTTTCCGTTGGTTTGGCCTTGCTGCGCCGAAGTTGTTCCTTTTTTTCTTCCGGAAGTTGTTGATATTCCTGCCACTTCTTTTGGACTTCCAGGCGTTTTTCCGGCGGCAATTGCTTCAATTTCTCATATTTTTTCCGCGCAAGTGTGCGCTCTTCCGGCGTCAGTTTGCTCCAGTCCTTGAGCCGCCTCTGGATGCGCTGCTGTTCCTCGGGCTTCATATTGGGATAGCGCTTGGCCACGCCCAGCAATTTTTTGCGCTGTATCGCCGGCATGTTGTCCCAGTCGCCGTGAACGGGCGCAAGGATTTGCTTCTGTACGTATGTTAGCTCGGCCCACGAGGGTTGCCGGACTTCCTGCGGTGCTGCGGTCGCCATGCCTTGCGTCAGAAGGCAAAAGGCGACCGCTATTGCTGCGACGAGCTTTCTAGCCATGCGTCGAATCCATCATCAACAAAAGCGTGGATCGGCAAATCCTGCGCCAGCAGGTGGGTGTCGATTTCCGATATGTCATTCATCTGCTGGGTTGTTTGCCAGTAGGTGACGAACATCAGTCCCAATACCAGCACCATCAGCGGTACCCAGGCACGGAAAGGCGAGTGGGATCTGCCATGGCTGCCGTGGCCGGCGTGCGCCCATGCCAGGCTGAAGCTGTGGCGGGGTTTGGCATAAGCTTCCAGGGCGTGCTGACGCGCCGCCTGCAGGCGGTATTGCAAACGGCTATCAAGATCGGACGTGCCGTAATCGAGATGCCGTACGATTTTCTTTGCCAGGCTATTTTCATCCATGGGTTCGTTCATGGCTCAACTCCCTTCGACTTCAAGAAGGCCGCCACAGTGTGGGTGGCCCGAGAGCAATGCGTCTTCACGCTGCCTTCAGAACAACCCATCGCGGCAGCGGTTTCAGATACATCCAGTTCCTCCCAATAACGCAGCAGGAACGCTTCCCGTTGACGTGCCGGCAAATTTTCTATGGCTTGTTCAATTAATTTAATCAGTTGCGAGCGCTCCAGGGTTTCCGCCGGGCGATTATGCTTGTTCGAGTCGTCCGCAACCTCCAAAGTTTCCAGCGGGTCGAATTCTTCCTCTTGATGAGCGGAGAACAGGGACGACAGCGGCGTGGTCCACAATGAACGCACTTTCTGGCGCCGGTAATGGTCGCGGATGGTGTTTTGCAAGATGCGCTGAAACAGCATCGGGAATTCCTCGACGGGCTTGTCCGGATATTTCTCCGCAAGCTTCGTCATGGCGTCTTGCACGATATCCAGCGCTGTATGCTCATCGCGAACGGCAAAGAGCGCCTGTTTGAAGGCACGGCGTTCGACTTCGGCAAGAAACGTTGAAAGTTCCCGGTGGGTAGCCAGTTGAAATGTTCCTTTTGGAGAGCGTGATTTGCCATATCTTAAACAAATAAAAGAAAAAAAGCTGGTATTTCTGTGAGTTTGAACTTGGTGGCCAGACTGCTTTAATGGCAAAATGCCAGACTTGACCAAGTTGTCGGCAACCATTAGTGTTTCATGTTTCCCCCGAATGATTATTTAAGGCTGTATATATGGAATTGACGGGCGCAGAGATCGTCGTGCGCTGTTTGGCGGAAGAGGGGGTGGAGTTCGTTTTCGGCTACCCCGGCGGCGCAGTGCTGAACATTTACGACGAAGTTTTCAAACAGGACAAGTTCAAGCATGTCCTGGTCAGGCACGAACAGGCCGCGGTGCATGCCGCCGACGGCTATGCCCGCGCGACCGGGCGGACGGGCGTGGCGCTGGTGACATCCGGGCCGGGCGCAACCAATGCCGTGACCGGCATCGCCACCGCTTACATGGACTCGATCCCGCTGGTGGTGATCTCCGGCCAGGTGCCGACGGCAGTGATCGGCATGGACGCCTTCCAGGAAGTGGACATGGTGGGCATTACCCGGCCTTGCGTGAAGCACAATTTCCTGGTCAAGGATGCGAATGATATCGCCGAAACCCTGAAGAAGGCCTTTTACATCGCCTCTACCGGTCGGCCTGGCCCGGTGGTGGTGGATATCCCCAAGGATGTGACGCAGGCCAAGGCCGAATTCGCCTACCCGAAAAAAGTGGCGATGCGCTCCTACAATCCGGTGATCAAGGGTCACACCGGGCAGATCAAGCGCGCGGTGCAGATGATCCTGGAAGCCAAGCGGCCGATGATCTATACCGGCGGCGGCGTGGTGCTGAGCAATGCAGCGGAGGATCTGACGCGGTTCACGCGCCTGCTGGGTTTTCCCATTACCAACACGTTGATGGGATTGGGCGGCTATCCGGCAACCGATCCGCAGTTTACCGGCATGCTCGGCATGCACGGCACTTATGAAGCCAACATGGCGATGCAGCATTGCGACGTGCTGATCGCCATCGGCGCCCGCTTCGACGACCGGGTTATCGGCAATCCGGAGCATTTCTTCCAGGATGGCCGGCGCATCATTCATATCGATATCGATCCAGCTTCCATCGCCAAGCGGGTGAAGGTGGACGTGCCGATTGTCGGCAACGTCAAGGATGTGCTGGCGGAGATGACCAAGCTGATTCAGGCCGCCAAGGAAAAGCCCGATCAGGTAGCTCTCAAGACCTGGTGGACGCAGATCGAGCTGTGGCGATCCCGCGACTGCATGAAATACGACCGCAGCAGCAGCCTGATCAAGCCCCAGTACGTGATCGAAAAAATGTATGAGGTGACTCGCGGCGAGGCGTATGTGACCTCCGATGTCGGGCAGCACCAGATGTGGGCGGCGCAATACTACAAGTTCGACCAGCCGCGCCGCTGGATCAATTCCGGCGGTTTGGGCACCATGGGCTTCGGCCTGCCGGCAGCGATGGGCGCGCAGTTTGCCCATCCCGATGCGACGGTGGCCTGCGTGACTGGCGAAGGCAGCATCCAGATGAATATTCAGGAGCTGGCTACCTGCAAGCAATTCAACTTGCCGCTCAAGATTGTCCTGCTCAACAACCGCTACCTCGGCATGGTGCGGCAATGGCAGGAATTCTTTTACGGCAACCGCTATGCCGAGTCTTACATGGATGCGCTGCCGGACTTCGTCAAGCTGGCCGAAAGCTATGGCCACGTCGGCATGAGGATCGAAAAGCCGGAAGATGTCGAGAGCGCGCTGAAGGAGGGCTTCGGCCCGGAGTTGAAGGAGCGCCTGGTGTTCATGAACTTCATCACCGACCGGACCGAGAACGTCTGTCCCATGGTCCCCGCAGGCAAGGGGCTGAGCGAAATGATACTGGTATAAAAATATGCGGCATATTATTTCCCTATTGATGGAAAACGAGGCGGGCGCCTTGTCCCGCGTGGCCGGGCTATTTTCGGCGCGCGGCTACAATATCGAGTCGCTGACCGTGGCGCCGACCGAAGACGAAACCCTGTCGCGCATGACCATCGTCACGCGCGGCTCGGACGATGTGATCGAGCAGATCACCAAGCAGCTCAACAAACTGATCGACGTGGTCAAGGTGGTGGATTTGTCCGAGGCCGGCCATATCGAGCGCGAGCTGATGCTGGTGAAAGTGCGCGCTGAGGGCGAATTGCGCGAAGAAATGAAGCGCATGTCGGATATCTTCCGTGGCCGCATCGTGGATGTCACCGAAAAAACCTACATCATCGAGCTGACCGGTGCGGGCTACAAGCTGGATGCCTTCCTCGAAGCGCTGGACAAGAGCGCCATCCTGGAAACGGTGCGTACCGGTGCGTCCGGTATCGGGCGTGGTGATAGAATACTGAAAGTATGATTTTGGTTTGAACCGTGGAGGCGCAGAGGCGCCGAGGAAAACGCTTGATTTTCTCTCGGCTCTGCGCCTCCGCGTCTCTGCGGTTATTTATATTTATTAAGGAAATGAAAGCATGAAAGTTTATTACGACAAGGACGCCGATCTCTCCATCATCAAGGGCAAGAAGGTCACTATCGTCGGTTACGGCTCGCAGGGCCATGCCCACGCCGCCAACCTGAAGGATTCCGGCGTCAAGGTGACGGTCGCTCTGCGCAAGGGCGGCGCTTCCTGGGATAAGGCCAAGAAATCCGGGCACACCGTGAAAGAAGTGGCCGAGGCAGTCAAGGGCGCGGATGTCGTGATGATCCTGGTGCCGGATGAAAACCAGCCCGATGTCTATCGCAACGATGTCGAACCCAACCTGAAGAAGGGCGCCACCCTGGTGTTTGCCCACGGCTTCAACATCCATTACAACCAGATCCAGCCGCGCGCCGATCTCGACGTGATCATGGTCGCTCCCAAGGGCCCCGGTCATACCGTGCGCTCCGAATACCTCAAGGGCGGCGGCGTGCCTTCCCTGATCGCCGTTTACCAGGATGTGTCCAAGAAAGCCAAAAGCATTGCCCTGTCCTATGCGGCAGCCAATGGCGGCACCAAGGGCGGCGTGATCGAAACCAATTTCCGCGAAGAAACCGAAACCGACCTGTTCGGCGAGCAGGCCGTGCTGTGCGGCGGTGCGGTCGAGCTGGTGAAGGCCGGCTTCGAAACCCTGACCAACGCCGGCTACGCGCCGGAAATGGCCTACTTCGAGTGCCTGCATGAGCTCAAGCTGATCGTCGACCTGATGTACGAAGGCGGTATCGCCAACATGAACTATTCCATTTCCAACAATGCGGAATATGGCGAATACGTCACCGGCCCGAAGGTGATCAACGAAGAATCGCGCTGGGCAATGCAGGAAGCGCTGAAGAACATCCAGAACGGCGAATATGCCAAGCGCTTCATTCTGGAAGGCAAGACCAACTATCCTGAAATGACCGCGCGCCGTCGTCTGAACGCCGAGCATCAGATCGAGGTAGTGGGCAGCAAGCTACGTTCCATGATGCCGTGGATCGCCAAGAACAAGCTGGTGGATCAGTCGAAGAACTAAGTCGGGAGGGGTGTGGTGGGAGGGGTGAGGCGACAATCGTCACGCCTCACGCCTCACCTCTTACCCCTCACCCTTTATGTGCATAGGCATCGCTCCCCCCAAATTGAATAAAAACTATCCCCATCCCATTATTGCCCGCGAGGGCTGGCCATTTCTGGCCGGCGCGGTTGCCGTTTCGCTGCTGGTTACTTTCCTTGCCGGCTGGCTGTGGGCCTTGCCGTTGTGGATCATCAGCCTGTTCGTGCTGCAATTTTTTCGCGATCCGGGGCGCAATGTGCCGCTGGAACGCAATCTGGTGATCGCTCCCGCCGATGGCCGCATCATCGTGGTCGAACGCTGTCAGGACGAGTATCTAAAGCGCGAGGCGTTAAAGGTCAGCGTCTTCATGAACGTGTTCAATGTCCACTCCAACCGTAGCCCGGTGGATGGCGCGGTCGAACAAATCTGGTACAACCCGGGAAAATTCATCAACGCCGACATGGCCAAGGCCTCTTCTGAAAACGAGCGCAATGCCATGTGGCTGCGTTCCGATTGCGGCTATGACATTACCTGCGTTCAGGTAGCCGGGCTGATTGCACGGCGCATCCTGTGCTATGCCAAGCAGGGCGAATGGCTTGCGCGCGGCCAGCGCTACGGCTTCATCCGCTTCGGTTCGCGTGTCGACGTCTATTTGCCGCTGACCGCCAGAGTGCGCGTCAGCATCGGCGACAAGGTTCGCGCTGGCGAAACCGTGCTCGCCGAATTGCCGCAGAATACCGGCTGAAACAGACCGGCGCCATGAGCGAAAATCGTAACCACACCACTCACAAGCCGCTGCTGGACGGGCATTTGCGTCGGCGCGGCATCTACCTGCTGCCCAACCTGTTCACCACGGCGGCGTTGTTCGCCGGGTTCTACTCCATCGTCCAGGCCATGAACGGCCACTTCGAGCAGTCCGCCGTGGCGATTTTCATCGCCATGGTGATGGATGGATTGGATGGCCGGGTTGCGCGTCTCACCAATACCCAGAGCGAGTTTGGCGCGGAATACGATTCCCTTTCCGACATGGTATCGTTCGGCGTAGCGCCGGCTCTGGTAGTGTATGTCTGGGCGCTCAGGGACATGGGCAAATGGGGCTGGATCGCTGCCTTCGTCTACTGCGCAGCAACCGCATTGCGACTGGCGCGCTTCAATACCCAGCACGAAGATGGCGGCGGCGACAAGCGCTTCTTCCAAGGCCTGCCCAGCCCGGCGGCAGCGGCACTTCTGGCCGGGCTGGTATGGGTGATGAACGACTACCATGTAAAAGGCGCAGACATCCGCTGGCTGGTGTGGGGCGTAACCCTGTTCGCCGGCCTGACCATGGTCAGCAACCTGCGCTACTACAGCGGCAAGGAAATCAATCTGCGCCGAAGCGTGCCCTTCGTCGGCATCCTGCTGATCGTGTTGGCCTTCATCCTGATCTCCTCCGATCCGCCACGGGTATTGTTCAGCGTTTTCGTGCTGTATGCCTTGTCGGCTTATGCGGACTGGCTGTGGCGTCTGGTTCGGAGAAAACGCAGCGCCGCGTAGGTGGCTTGCGCTGACAAATAAAACCGTTTATATTTCCAACCATGAACTCAGCTATCCACGCCTCTTTTCTGTCCTATCAGGCCAACATTCTGTTGGTCGGTCTGCCGCTGCGCGGCCGGCGCTAAAACTCTTTCCCCCCATATTATTGTTTTGAATTGCGGAAATCGGCGCAACCGGTTTTCATGTGAGATGAATTACGACTTCTTGAACGGAGCCAGTCATGAAAAATAAATTGATCATATTCGACACCACCTTGCGCGACGGCGAGCAAAGCCCCGGCGCGTCCATGACCAGGGAAGAGAAAGTGCGTATTGCGCGGCAGCTTGAGCGGATGCGCGTGGATGTTATCGAGGCCGGATTTCCTGCCGCCAGCAACGGCGATTTCGAATCGGTCAAGGCGGTCGCCAGTGTCATCAAGGACAGCACGGTGTGCGGCCTGGCGCGAGCGCTGGAGCGCGACATCGAACGTGCCGGCGAGGCGATCAAGCCAGCCGCGTCCGGGCGCATCCACACCTTTATCGCCACTTCGCCGATCCATATGGAAAAGAAGCTGCGCATGAGCCCGGATCAGGTGATCGAGCAGGCGGTGAAAGCGGTGAAATGGGCGCGCAAGTGGACCGACAACGTCGAGTTTTCGCCCGAGGACGCAGGCCGTTCCGAGACGGACTTTCTCTGCCGCATTCTGGAAGCGGTGATCGAGGCGGGCGCCACCACCCTGAACATTCCCGATACGGTCGGCTACAATTTGCCGCAGCAGTTCGGCAGCCTCATCGCTGCATTGCGCGAACGCATCCCCAATGCCGACAAGGCGATTTTCTCGGTACATTGCCATAACGACCTCGGCCTGGCCGTGGCCAATTCCCTTTCGGCGGTGCTGGCCGGCGCACGTCAGGTCGAGTGCACGATCAATGGCCTCGGCGAGCGGGCGGGCAACGCCTCGCTGGAAGAAGTGGTGATGGCGGTGCGCACGCGCCAGGATATTTTCCCCTGCGATACCGGCATCGACGCGACCCAGATCGTGCCGGCCAGCCGCTTGGTGGCGGGGATTACCGGCTTTGCGGTGCAGCCCAACAAGGCCATCGTCGGCGCCAATGCTTTCGCCCACGAATCCGGCATTCATCAGGATGGCGTTTTGAAGCACCGCGAGACCTATGAAATCATGCGCGCCGAGGATGTCGGCTGGAGCGCGAACAAGATGGTGATGGGCAAGCACTCCGGTCGCAACGCCTTCCGCAGTCGCCTGACCGAGCTGGGCATCGTGCTGGAATCCGAAGAGGCGCTCAACGCCGCCTTCGCCAGCTTCAAGGAACTCGCCGACAAGAAACATGAAATTTTCGACGAGGATATCCAGGCGCTGGTGAGCGGCGAAGAGCATTCCATGGTGCAGGAACAGTTCAAGCTGGTTGCGCTCAAGGTCTGCTCGGAAACCGGCGAAACGCCCCACGCCAGTGTGACCGTCAGCGAAAGCGGCCAGGAAAAGTCTGCCGAAGCGGATGGCGGCGGCCCGGTCGATGCCTCGTTCAAGGCGATCGAGTCGATCGTCAAGAGCGGCGCGGAGCTGTTGCTTTATTCGGTCAACAATATCACCAGCGGCACGGACGCGCAGGGCGAGGTGACGGTGCGGCTGTCCAAGGGTGGGCGCATCGTCAATGGCCAGGGAGCGGACACCGATATCGTGATCGCTTCGGCCAAGGCTTATCTCAATGCCCTGAACAAGCTGGCGGGGAAGCTGGAGCGAGTGAATCCGCAGGTTTAATCGGCGATGCTCCCCAATTCTCTCAAGATAGAGAGGGTTGGGGGCGGCGATTTGGCCGCGAAAGATTTGGACTCAAAATAATGGCAGAACGTAACCGCAAAACCAAACTATCCATTATCGGTGCTGGCAATGTCGGCAGCCATGTTGCCGTGTATGCGGCGGGCAAGGGTCTGGCCGACATCGTCCTGCTCGATCAAAACGCCGACAAGGCCAAGGGCATCGGACTCGACATCACCCAAGCGATGGCGATGGCCAGTAACGACCGGGTGGTCATCGGCACCGGCGATTACGCCGATACGGCCGATTCCGATGTGGTGGTGATTACCGCCGGCCTGGCGCGCAAGCCGGGAATGTCGCGGGACGACCTGCTGGAAGCGAACGCGGGCATTGTCCGGGCGGTGGCGCGGGACGCGGTCAAACATTCCCCCAACTGTGTTCTGGTGGTGGTCACCAATCCGGTCAACACCATGGCGCAACTGGCTTACGAAGTCAGCGGCCTGCCGCGTGAGCGGGTCATCGGCGTGTCCGGGGTGCTGGATAGCGCCCGTTTCAAGGCATTCATCGCCGAGGCGCTGTCGGTCGGCGCCAGCCGGATCGATGCCATGGTGCTGGGCGACCATGGCGCGCAGATGGTGCCGCTGGTGGATCACTGCCTGGTCGATGGCGTTTCCATTCGCGAACTGATGCCGCCGGAGCAGATCGCGGCCATCGTCAACCGGGTCAGGCACGGCGGTTCGGAGATCGTCGAATTGCTCAAGACCGGCTCGGCATATTACGCGCCCGGCACGGCAACGGTCGAATTGCTCGAATGCATCCTGAAAGACCGCCAGGTGACCTTGCCGTGTGCGGTCTATCTTGAAGGGGAATACGGCGTGGATGGACTCTATGTCGGCGTACCTACCCTGATCGGGGCGGTCGGCGTGGAAAAGGTGATCCGACTGCATCTTAGCGAAGCGGAGCAGCGGGATTTCGATCTGTCCGTTGCCCACATCCGCGAGCGGCTTGAGGTGCTCAGGTCGAAAGCGTGAGGTTACGCCCGCTTGGCAGAGGCGCTTAAACGGGCGTAAAAAACGGCGCTGAAAAAGAACCCGGCTGCCAGCGCGATTTCCGCTCCCGCCAGAATCGCCGATAGCCCGTTCTCGCTCATGAAGCGCACCACGCCCTCGGTGAGGTAGAGCAGAATCAGCATCGACGACCACTGGAAGGTGTAGCGCCTGCCGCGAAGTATGCCGGGGAGCGGCAACAGCAGCGGCAGCACCTTGAACACTAGGGCCGACCCGCCGGGACGCAACGGCGCCAGCCACAATTCCCAGGTCAGGCAAAGAAAGATCAGCGCAATCAGGCTGGCGATGCCGGCGTTGTGCAGCGCGTCAGTCTTGTTCAAGCGCCGTCCCCGATCAATGCCAGCAATGCCGCTTCGGCCTGTTTCGCGTCGGTGACGACATGCGGGAAATCGAAGCGCAGCAACTGACCGTCATCCATGATGTCGAAGCCGTCGCAGTCGATCCCGACCAGTGCCGCGCCGCTGACGTTCAAGCCATAATAGGTTTGGCAGAAAAACTGCAGATCGCCCGCCCGATCGCGATTGATGCGGGCGAGAAGCACCTCTTCCTCGGCGGCCAGCGAATTTGGCGGCGGTGCCATATCGACCGGCGAAATCCAGCGCGCTAGACCGGGGCCGCCGATATAGCGCAGGGTGGTGGGTTCGAGCCGGTAGAAGCTGAAGTCCAGTGCCAGATACTGTTCCGCACTGGGGAAATAACGCAGGTAGCGCGCCTTGAGTGCTGCCGTGGTTTCGATTCGAACCGCCTTGCCGACAATGGTGAGCCGTTCGCTGGCCTGAACATCATTCGATTGTTCGTGCACCAGCAAGCTGATGCGCGCGTCCTGCTGGATGTTGCGGGCATGTTCCGCCAGTTGGCTGATCAGGAAAACGGGCCTGGCTTCCTGGTCGGACAGGCAGGACACGATAGTGCCAAAAGGGTGGCCGTCGAGTTTTTCCGACAGGGTGGAAAGGAAGCCGGCATGCTCTGCCCTGAGCAGCTTTCGCGCCTGGCGCCAAGCGGTTTCAGCGGTCGTCATGGCGCATATTCCATGGGTGGATTGTCGGCGCGGCAATAACTCGATATTTCATGCATGGCAGGGGTATCCTTTTTTATTATAATAACGCATTTCATGGCCAAGAACTTTTCCCGCCTTACCCGTTTTCTGCGCTTTGTCTGGCAGTGGTTCGAGGACGCGCACTGCCTCCAGTTCGCCGCGAGCCTGACCTACACTACGCTGCTGGCGCTGGTGCCGATCGTCACCATTGCGCTGACGATATTCTCCGCATTCCCGATATTTGCCGACCTGATGATCCAGCTCAAGATATTCATCCTGAGCAATTTCGTTCCGGCCTCGGCGGGAAAAATCATCGCCGTGTACATGCAGCAGTTTTCCGAGAAGGCGGCTAATCTGACGGCGCTGGGTATTCTGCTGCTGGGCGTGACGGCATTCATCCTGATGCTGACCGTCTATCATGCCTTCAATGTGATCTGGCGTGTACGCCGGTCACGCACCCTGCTGCACCGTTTTTTCATTCACTTGATGGCGCTGACGCTTGGCCCGTTGCTGATCGGGGCCAGCCTGTCACTGACGTCCTATCTGATCAGCCACTCCCTCGGACTGGTGAAGGGAGCCCCCCTGATCAGCGTGGTCGTCCTGAAAACGGTGCCGATAGCGCTGACCATCATTGCATTTTCATTGTTGTATCTATTCGTTCCGAACTGTACGGTTCGACCCCGCCATGCCTTGATCGGCGGCGTGGCGGCGGGGCTGGTCTTCGAACTGATGAAAAAGGGTTTTGCCTTCTATATTACGCATGTTCCCACTTATGCCTTGGTGTACGGCGCTTTCGCCAGCATCCCCATTTTTTTGCTGTGGATTTATTTGTCCTGGCTGGTTATTTTGTTCGGTGCGGTGATCGCTGCGGCAATCCCTTACTGGAATGTGGCCATACGACCGGCGGGGAAGGCTGCGGGACAGGGGTTTTTTACCGCGCTGGTCATCCTTATGGCGCTTGACGAAGCCCGGCAATCCGGCGAACCGCTCGGCTTGCAACGCCTGCAGCGCGAGTCGGGCCTGGGGCCGGAGTGTGTCGAGGATATCCTCGATCGGCTCAGTTGCTTGAGATGGGTTGGCCAGATCGCGCACGGCGGCTGGATGCTGACGCGGAATGCGGACGCGATCAGGCTTGCCGATATTTATCGCGAGTTTGTCTTCGATCCGGAAAAGGCTCACGCGGGGTACGTTCTCGAGAACCGGCAGATGGCGACTCTGATGGCAAAGCTGGATGCGGGTCTGGACGAAGCGCTGGGGCAGAGCTTGCGGGCGTTCAGCGCTCGCGGCTGAACTCGAAGCGATCAAAGCTCGCGGTTTGTTCCACCAGCTTGACGGCGCGTATGGTCTCAGTCGTATTGTCGTCGAACTTGAGCAGCAGCTCGCGCTGCGCGCCGAAGGTGCCGTGGCGCGCAACCAGCGTTTCCGGTTGCCGGAGCAAAGGGGCTTCGGGCAGCAGCAATGCCGGCGTGAATTCGTCTGCGGGGCCGCAGATCGACGGTTTTATTGCGGTCGGCATTGCTTTGGGGGCCAGCAACTGCGCGCCGATTTCGAGGTGGCGAGCCTTGTCGCTTTTTACCCAGCGCACGGCGCCAACATGCCAGCGGTCGCTGCCTTCCATTTTCAGCCCGATAATTTCGCCTGGACGAATTTGCGGCAGGACTTTGAAAATCCCGCGTAGCGCCAAACCGCCGGCACTTTCATTGACGATCAGCCACTTTCCCGAGATGAATTGCGACTCTTTGGTCGTAGCGGTGAACGTGAGGTCGGCACTGTCGACTGCGTCATGCCCGCCGAGGAAATGGTGCAGGGCCGGCAGGCTGGTGCAGACTTCAGTGCCGGCAATGCGTTGCGTGCGTCGGTAGGTGCGCTTTGGCGTGGCCAGCCAGTGTTTGAGCAGGCGTCGCAGCAGGCCATGGTAGCCGGCTTCCGTGGCGGAGTCCGGCAGGTGCAGGTTCTTCGGCGATTCTCCCGTTTCCAACCGGCCGGCATGGTGACGGAGTGCGTGGGCCAATTCCTGTGTGTTGAGCAGAATGCTGTTGAGATTGCTGGCTTCGTCGAGGATTTGCAGCGCTTCGCTGGGCGGGCTGTCGCTGTCGATTTGTACCAGGAAGCGTCCGATGGGATCGCTCGACTGCATGGGTGCTTGAAGCTGCACCAGGTCACCGAACAGAACCAGGTATTCCTGAATTTTCCGGATTTCGCCGGGATTTAAGTGGTACGGATCAGACAGCGCGAGCAGGAGCGCCTGTTTATAGATCGGGCCGATATCGTTATCTGCACCGGGCCCGTCGGCAATTTTTTGTTCCATGGCGAAACGGAAAATCTGGTGAATTTCGGACCAGATTCCAGCGGGTGCGGGCGCATAGATCTGATAATGGATCGCCAGAATCCGGCTCAGGGCAGACATGCCGCGTTGGGCCGCAGTCAGGGCAATCTTCCCTTTGCCCAGCTTGATGCGTTTGTTCTGGTAATCCAGCAGTATGATCTTGTGGCCGGTGGCCAACTCGGCTTGCAAATGGAGCGCCAGTTCGACCATTTGCCGGGGCTTTTCCTGCAGCGGCAAGC
This sequence comes from Betaproteobacteria bacterium, assembly GCA_021373185.1. Classification (GTDB taxonomy): domain Bacteria; phylum Pseudomonadota; class Gammaproteobacteria; order Burkholderiales; family Sulfuricellaceae; genus Sulfuricella. Next base: position 29,087 of record JAJFTF010000014.1, read on the forward strand.
GTGCGGTGACAAACTGGTCTTCCAGGGCGGGCATCAGCTTGAGGATGACGTTATTGTAGGCTTCAAGCAGTTGCAGCCGCACATCCATCGCGATTTTCTGCCGATTCAATGCGCCGATATCCTCACGCAAAATGCGTGAAACTTCGGAAAAATTAGTCAAGGGCAGGGCATTAAGCCGTTTTTCCAACTGTTTTGGGCGTATTTCCACGCCCGGATCTTCGATTCGATCGGGCGCAGGTACAGTCAGCGTCAATGGCATATGGAATCCCGTGGCTCATCGGTTTTGTTATTGAACATGATTGATTCTAGAAACATTCTGGTTTTTTGTAAAATAAACATTTGCGCCCGGATTGCATGGCAGGCGTTAAAATGCGGGACAAGCAGAAAAGCCGGAAATCAATCGTTCCAAGTCGGCTTGATATTGACTGCTGAGTTTAGTGGAGGGGTGGAATAATGAAGTGGCTGGAATTGTTGTTTGAAGGCGTTCTGTGGCGCAGTCGCTATGTCATCCTGTTCGCGGTCGTTGCCAGCATGGCGGCGGGGTTCGGCATTTTTTACATGGCCACCGTGGATGTGTACTATTTGATCGCGCACATTGTTCATTACGCCGATCCAAACATGGCAGAAGAGGCGCGCAAGGTGCTGCACGACAACACCATCACGCATATTGTCGAGGTGGTGGACGGCTATTTGCTGGCCACGGTGATGCTGATTTTCTCGCTGGGCCTGTATGAACTGTTTATCAGCGATATCGACGAGGCGCATGGCAGCAGGGCATCGAGCAAAATACTGGTGATTGAAAATCTGGACGATCTGAAGGCGCGCCTGGCCAAAGTCATCCTGATGATCCTGATTGTCACCCTGTTCGAACATGCACTCAAAATGAAAATGAATTCTGCGCTGGATTTACTCTATCTCGGCGGCAGCATCGCCCTGATCGGGCTGGCTCTGTATCTCACCCATGCCGCGGAGGCGCATGACGGAGACAAGGATAACCGCCCTCATGGCGGCGACTGATCCGGCGCTGTTGCAGGCAGGCTTGAATTCACTATAGACGGGAGTACCCATCATGCTGAAACGTTATCTGGTTGCATTGCTGCTGCTGCTTTCATCGGCAGCCGGGCTGGCAGAAACCCGCGATGTGCAGGGGTTTTTCGACCAGAACCTGGGCGACTTCAAGGCCGAGCTTGAAACGGCGCGGAAGGGCGGGAAAAGCGGCATTCTGCTGATGTATGAGCTGGAAGATTGCCCGTTCTGCCATCGCATGAAGCAAACCATCCTCAACCAGTCGGAAGTGCAGGATTATTACCGCAAGCATTTCCTGATCTTCAGCGTCGATATCAATGGCGACAATCCGCTGGTGGATTTCTCCGGCAAGGAAGCCACCGAGAAGAAATTTGCTGCCGAGCAGCGGGTGCGCGCTACCCCGGTGTTCGCTTTCTACGATCTCGATGGCAGACCTGTCGCTCGTTTTACCGGCGCCGCCAAGGATGTGGGCGAATTCATGCTGTTTGGCCGCTATCTGGCGGACGGCGCTTGGAAGTCCATGCCGTTCGCCAAATACAAGCAGCAAGCGGTGAAATGAGGTTGGTTCGTTGCGGCATCGCGCTGGTTTTTTTGGCGATCCTGATACCGAATAGCCTGGCGGCATCCGGCAAGCGGCTCACGCTCGGCGATGCGCTGACGGCGGCGGAAGCGGCGCATCCCGACCTGGCGCTGGCCGAAGCCGATCGCGATGCCGCCCTGGCCGACCAGGAACTCTCCGCCGCGCGCAGCGACCTTGCCGTCAATCTCGAAGCGGGCCTGCGCCGCGCCGTTCCGTCCTCCGGCCCGGACAGCAGCGTTTCCGACAACTCGCTTCGGCTCAATGCACGAAAAAACCTGTACGATTTCGGCCGCACCGCCCTTGCCGGGCAGGCGGCCAAAGCCACAGTCGAAGCGCGTGAGACAGAATTTCTGGATGCCCGCGAGCAGCGGCGCATTGAAGTGATGGCGCGCTTCTTCGCCGTTCTCGCGGCGGACATGCAGTTTACTGCCGACAACGAAACCATGGCGGTGGCTTATGTCAGCGCCGATAACGGCAAGGATCGCCTCAAGGTCGGCCAGATTTCCAGCGCCGATCTGGCGGAACTGGAGCATCGCTATCAGGAAACCCTGGTAAGGCGCAATGCCAGCCAGTCGCGCGCGCGCATCGCCCGCGCCCGGCTCGCCAATGCCATGAACCAGCCCGGCCAGCTTGCCGCCGAACTGGAAGATCCAAAACTTGAAGCCAACAGCCGAACCCTGCCGGAGTATGAAATTCTGCTGCCTGCCATGCTGGAAGGCAATGCCCGCATGCGCGCCAAGCTGGCCCTGCTGGATGCGTCGCGGCAGCGCATGGAAGCGGTGCGCGCTGAAAATTCACCAGTGCTGGATGCCGAGGTCGAGGGCGCAAGCTGGAGCCGCGAAGCCGCCACCCGCGACAACCTGCGCGCCGGGGTGGTGCTGTCTTGGCCGCTGTATCAGGGGCGGCGCGTGTCGGCGCCATTGGCGCGCGAGCAGGCGCAGTTCCACCGGCTCCAGGCCGAAGCTGACAAACTGAGAATGGACTTGTCCGATGCGTTGCTGGAAGCGTGGTCGGACATCGACCAGTTGCAACGCAGTGTGCGCACTGCGGCCAGGAAACAGGTCGAATACCGCGATCTGGCGCTGGAAAAGGCGCGCGGCCAGTATGAAGTGGAATTGAAGGCCAATCTCGGCGACGCCATGGCGGCAACCATGGAAGCGAAGCTGCGCGAGCGCACCACCGAATACCGGCTGTCGCTGGCGTTTGCCAGGCTGGAAGCGTTGCTGGGCGGCCCTTTGAACAGGATTTTTTCGAGCGGGGAACAGGCGAAATGAAAAAAATGGTTCTGGCGGGAGTGTTGAGCATGGTTGCCATGGCCGCGCAGGCGGCAGATATCGCCGCCACGCTGCAATGGTCGCAACGGGTGGAGCTTTCGCCACGGGTTTCCGGCATCGTGCGCGAAGTCGGCGTCAATGTCGGCGACCGGGTAAAAAAAGGGCAGCCATTGCTGGCCCTGGATGCGGCCCTGTATCAAGCCAGGGTAGCGGAAAGCCGCGCTGCCGTGGCGCGTTTTACGGAAGAAACAGCAGAGGCCAAGCGCGACCGCGAGCGCATCCAGGAACTCTACGACCGCACCGTGATTTCGACCTCCGAGCTGGATCAGGGCAAGCTGCGTTATGCGCGCGCCGTGGCGCAACGGGATGGCGCCCGTGCGCAGTTCCGGGCGGAACAGAAGAACCTGGCGGACAGTGTGCTGCGCGCCCCTTTCGACGCCGTGGTGGTGGCGCGGCTGGTTGAGCCGGGGCAAAACGTGGCGGTCGGCCTCCAGCCCCAGACCTTGCTGGTTCTGGCGAAAGCGGGGGAGATGACGGCGCGCTTCAAAATGTCCGCCGACCAGATCGGCGGCCTCAAGGTCGGGCAGGCCGTGACGGTAAAAGTGGGCAAGCAGGATTATCCCGCTACTCTCAGGACTCTTGGCCTGGAGGCAATCAAGGACAAGGACGGCGCAGCCTATGAAGCGGATGCGGTGTTTGCGGTGAAAGACTTGCTGCGGGCCGGAACCATGGCGGCGGTGACGCTGCCTTGAATGGATGCGCAGGACGATATCGCCGGTGTTCCTGTTCGTCCAGGGAGTAACGGCCACGTGGCATTTGTAATTTCAACTTGATTATCCCTACCCGCGGAATTTGAAACGCGAAAGGATAATCCGGCAATATCTGACGCGATAAACCAATGATGACCATGTTGAAAATTCTGGAGGCGACCTTCCATCAGTTAAGGCTGAAAATCGCCGATTACGCCCCCTTTCTTGTCCCGAAAAAACGTGGAAGCATTCAGTACTACCTGTTGGCAATTGTCCTGATGGGACTGGCTTTGTGGTTGCGTTTGAAAATTGCGCCGGTCAATGCCGGGTTGCAGTACGTCACCTTCTTTCCCGCCGTTGCGCTTGCCGCTGTTGCAGGGGGACTCCGGCCCGGTTTGTTCGCCACGGCAATAGGGTTGTTTCTTGCCACCTTTATCTTTACCACGCCCTATTATTCTTTTTCAGTCGAAGTCTTGCGAACCAGTTTTATGTCGAACATGGTGTTCCTGATGGATGGGATCGTCGTATCTTTTTCCATTGAAGTGATGCATCGCTATCGCCAGAAATACGCACAGGAATTACAGCATTCCCTGGAGGCGCATAGCGCGTTAAAGGGCAGCACGCAGTACTTGAAAAGAATTCTCGATAACCTGTTTGCCTATGTCGCTCTGCTGGATGTCAATGGCGTGGTTCAGGAAATCAACAAGGCGCCGCTTGAGCAGGGCGGTTATCGGCGGGAAGATGTGATCGGGCAATATTTTTACGATGTGCCGTGGTGGTCCTATGACAAACAGGTGCGGTCGCAATTGATGGAGGCCATTGAAGCTGCAAGACAGGGCAGAACCGTGCGCTACGATGTCGCGGTTAAAATGGGCGAAAACCGGGTTCCCATCGACTTTCAGATTTCCCCGGTATCCGACGAGAGCGGCAGAATTGTCGGTCTGCTGGCAACGGGAGTGGATATCTCCGCGCGCAAACAGGCGGAAGCCATTTCAAGACGCCACAAGGTGGTAATCGATACCGCCCGCGACGGCTTCTGGGTGGCCGACCTGGAAGGTCATTTGCTGGAAGCCAATCAGGCTTATGCGGATATGTCGGGATATTCGATCGGCGAACTGACGGGGATGCACACCAACCAATTGGAAGCGATAGAAGCGCCTGAAGAAGTCACCGCCCATATCGCAAAGATTTTTGCCCAGGGTTACGACCTGTTTGAATCTCGCCATCGCCATAAAGATGGGCATGAATTCGATGTTGAAGTTTCCGTCAATTATATGGCGGAGACACAATTGATTTTTGCTTTTTTCCGCGATATTTCCGAGCGCAAGCAAATTGAAGAGCGTTTGCGCCAAGCCAAACAGTTGACGGATTCCATTATCGAGAACATCCCCGCGATGGTGTTCATGAAGCGGGCAAGCGACCTGCGTTTCGAGCTGTTCAATCACACCGGGGAAGCGCTTCTGGGTTATCCCGCGAGCGATTTTATCGGCAAGAACGACCACGACTTTTTCCCTGCAGAACAAGCCGATTTCTTCACTTCTGAAGATCGCAAGGTGCTTGCATCGCCAGGCGTTCTCGAAATTCCGGAAGAGGCGATCAAAACTGCCAGCGGTGAAACCCGCTACTTGCATACCAGAAAGGTTGCGCTGCGCGACCAGGTTGGCAGACCGGTGCATTTGCTCGGCATGTCGATCGATATCACCGAACGTAAAAAGGCGGAAGAAGCGTTGCGGGTCGCCGCAGCGACATTCGAGACCAATGAAGCCATCATGATTACGGATGCCGAGGCCAGAATCATTCGTGTCAATCGGGCGTTTGAAAAAATTACCGGTTATAGCGAACAGGAAGTGATTGGCAAGAATCCGAGCATTCTCAAGTCCGGTCGCCATGAGGCACATTTTTATGCAGACATGTGGCAAGCGTTGCTGAATGAAGGCACCTGGAGCGGAGAGGTGTGGGACAGAAACAAGAGCGGGAATATTTATCCCAAGCAATCGACGATCAGCGCAGTCAAAAATGCCAAGGGCGAAACGACGCAATATGTTTCCATCTTCAGCGATATTTCCGAACGCAAAAAAGCGGAGGAGGACATTCGCAATCTGGCGTTTTACGATGCGCTGACCGGGTTGCCCAACCGGCGTTTGTTGCTTGATCGGCTCGGCCTTGCGCTTTCAGTGTCAGAGCGGAACCAGCAATACGGTGCGCTGCTGTTCCTCGATCTCGACAAGTTCAAAACGCTGAACGACACATTGGGCCATGAATATGGCGACATGCTGCTGATTGAAGTTGCCAGGCGCCTTAAATACTGTGTGCGCGAGGTCGATACCGTGGCTCGCCTTGGTGGCGACGAGTTTGTGGTGCTCATCGAGAATATCTGCGCAGACTCGGGAAGCACATTACAAAATGTCGCACAGATCGCCGAGAAGATCCGTGCAGTTCTGGCTACGCCTTACCAGCTCAAGGGGAATATTCATCACAGCTCCCCCAGCATCGGCGCCTGCCTGTTTTTCGGTAATCACGATTCGGCCAGCGAGTTGATCAAGCGTGCCGACATGGCGATGTATCAAGCCAAGGATTCCGGGCGGAACAGAGTCCGGTTTTTCGATCCGCACATGCAGGAATCGGTGGAAACACGTGCCGCATTGGAATCGGATTTACGCCAGGCCATCGCCGATCGGCAGTTTCAGTTGTACTACCAGATACAGATAGATCATGATCGCCGCCCGGTCGGCGCCGAGGCATTGATTCGCTGGATGCACCCGAAGCGGGGCATGGTGCCGCCGGCAGAATTCATTCCCATAGCAGAAGAAAGCTCATTGATTCTGGATATCGGGCATTGGGTGCTCGATGCCGCCTGTCGGCAGATTGCGGCGTGGAGCCATGATGAACAAACGCGTCATCTGGCGCTTGCGATCAACATCAGCGGCCAGGAGTTCAAGCAACCCGAATTTGTGGAGCGGGTTGCAGCCATGATTCAGAAGCACAATATTGATCCAACGTGCCTGAAACTGGAGTTGACCGAAAGCGTCGCCCTGGAGAACATAGACGCGGTTGTGGCGAAAATGTTGGCGCTGAGGGAAACGCTGGGCGTTACGTTATCGCTGGACGATTTCGGTACAGGGTATTCGTCGTTATCTTATTTGAAGCGGTTGCCGCTCGATCAAATCAAGATCGATCAAAGTTTTGTGCGCGGCAGCATCGCGGATTCCAATAATGCAGTGATGGTAAAAGCCATCATCGACATGGCGCAAAACTTTGGCTTGAACGTGATCGCCGAAGGGGTCGAGACCGAAGCACAGTGGTCCTTTCTCAAGGAAAATGGCTGCATGGTTTATCAGGGCTACCTGTTTAGCCAGCCGGTATCGCTGGAAGAGTTCGAGGCGCGGTTGAAGCGCGGAGATCCCTTCTGATACGAGAGGGCGGGCTGATTTTTGGCGTATCCAGGAACTCTACGATGCGCCGTGATTCTGGATCGGGACAAGCTGCGCCATGCGCGTGCCGTGACAAAACTGAACGATAGTCTTGACCCACTCCGCCAACTCGGGGAGAATCGCGCCACCGTTCGGTTCGACGAAACGGAACACGGTGCGAATCCGTGGCGGGCCCGCCGCTGTATCCGGGGACGGTCGCTGCAAGGTTGCAAAACCAGCCACTGACGGGGTTCACCTCGGCGGGAAGGCGCAGCGGTCCGGCTGATCCGGTAGCCAGAAGACGTGTCGAACCGATTGGGAGTCCAGGCAAGGGCTCCGGCTGACTGCATGCTCGCGCGTGTCGTCAGCCGGAGCCCTTTTTGTTTTTCTATATCCCGAGGAGTGGATCATGACACAGACCGTTAAGACACAAGCAGCAACCCAGCCCGCCGCAGCAGCCAAGACCCGGCCCGCCGCGCCGACCATCGCCGTGCGCAAAAGCTGCAACCCGGACGGCATCGGCCTCTCGCACTATGTGCTGATGGACAGGAAAGCGGCCAAATGACGGCAGCCGTCCTGAGCCGGGCCAATGCCGGCCCGGCGCTTTTCTCCGTGGACATCGGCCACGATATTTACGCGGCAATCACCGATCCGGGCACCGCTTTCTGGGCGCTGATCGACAAGAACCGCATCGCCGAATCGCTGGCCGGCGGCCCGCTGCTCGACGCCTACCGCGACAAGGCCGATACCTTCGCCAAAGAGCTGCATGCACTGCGCTTCGAACTGAAACCCTCCGGCGTCTACCTGAACCCGACCGAGCGCTGCAACCTCGACTGCACCTACTGCTACCTGCCGGGTGAGCAGCGCAGCGGCGGCAGCCACATGCCGGTCGAAACGCTGATCGCCTCGCTCGGCAAGTTGCGTGACTATTTCCGCTCGGTCATGCCGGAAGGGCGCAAGCCGCGCGCCATCTTCCACGGCGCCGAGCCGCTGATGAACAAGGACGCGGTGTTCGCCACCATCGACGCTTTCGCCGACGACTTCGCTTTCGGCCTGCAGACCAATGGCACGTTGCTCGACGACGAGGCGGTGGAATTCCTCACCTCGCGCAACGTCAGCATCGGTCTCTCGCTCGACGGCCCCTTCGCCGACATCACCGACGCCACGCGCCGCACCTGGGGCGGCAAGAGTGTGCATGCCAAGGTGCTGGCGGCGATGGAGAAACTGAAAGGTTATGGCTCGTGGAGCGTCATCACCACCTGCACCACCGAAAACCTGCCTTATCTGACGCAGATGGTCGAGCTGTTCCACGCCAACGAAGTGCCGACCTGCATGCTCAATACGGTGCGCTGCACTCTGCCCGGCGCACGCGGCGTCAAGCCGGCGGACGGCGACATGGCCAAGGCTTTTTTTGCTGCCATGGATCGCACGCACCAGCTTTACCGCGAGACCGGGCGAAAGCTCATGGTCGCCAATTTCGCCAATATTCTCATCGGCATCCTGGCTCCGACGGCACGGCGGCTGATGTGCGACATCTCGCCGTGCGGCGGCGGTCGCGCTTTCTTCGCTCTTGCCGCCGACGGTGGCCTTTACCCGTGCAGCGAGTTCATCGGCCTGCCGCGTTTTAACGGCGGTAACCTGCTGGCCGAAGGCGGCGTCGAAGCGGCGCTGGCCTCCGCTGCTTTTCAGACTGTGACGACGCGCGATGTCGATACTTTCAGTCCTTGCGGCGATTGCGCAATCCGCCATTTCTGCGGCTCGCCCTGCCCGGCGGAAGCGCACGAAATGAACGGCGGCATGGAGAAGATCGGCGCTTTTTGCGATTTCTACAAGGCGCAGGTTAACTATGCCCTGCGCCTGATTGCCGATGGCAAGGCCGATGATTATCTGTGGGATGGGTGGGACGAGGGTGCCGAAACGACGTTCGACCTGGCAATGTAAGGTCGTCAACAGAAGTGGATGCCTCTATCACGACTCTTCGTTTGGCAAAAGGTCGTTTTAGATATCAAGCGTTCTCCACATGATATATGCCTATTCGTTTGACGGGTGTGGCTGTGGCAATGGCATGGCGGCAAGCGCGGCACGAGGCGGGCATTCGGATAATAGCGCCAAGCCGCGGGCCGTTATGCCTTTGCCCGGATCGCCGATTTCGGGCGGAATGCCTTGATGATTTCTTCCCGCGTTTCCAGGTAAGGCCCGCCGATCAGGTCGATGCAGTAGGGCACGGCGGCGAACACGCCGTCGAGGGTTTCCTTGATGGCCTTGGGCTGGCCGGGCAGGTTGACGATCAGGCACTGTTTGCGCACCACGCCGACCTGGCGCGAGAGGATAGCGGTGGGCACATACTTCAGGCTGACGGCGCGCATTTGCTCGCCGAAACCGGGTAGCACCTTGTCGGCCACCGCCAGCGTGGCTTCCGGCGTGACGTCGCGCGGCGCCGGGCCAGTGCCGCCGGTGGTGAGCACCAGGCAGCAGCCTTCGTCGTCGGCCAGTTGGCGCAAGGTGGCTTCGATCTGCGCCTGTTCGTCCGGGATCAGGCGGGTCACGGCGCGCCATGGCGAGGCCAGCGCGTTGCCGAGCCAGTCGTTGAGCGCCGGGATGCCCTGGTCTTCATAAACGCCCTGAGTGGCTCGGTCGCTGATGGTGACCAAGCCGATCAGCGCTGTCGTTTGATTGTTCATGCCGGCTCCGGGTCGCTTTCGTTTTGATTGAGGATGGCTTCGCGCAACAGCTTGAACAGGGCGCGGCTGCTTTTCGGCGGTTTGTTGGCGGCAGCCTCTTTTTGCGCGTTGCGGATCAGGGTGCGGATCTGCTGGATGTCGATATGGGGGTGCTCTGCCACCAATTCGCTCAGTGCATTTTCTTCCTGCAGCAGGCGGTCGCGCCAGTGTTCCAACTGGTGGAACTTGGCCGCATGGGCGCGCGTTACATTGTTCCATTCGTCCAGCTTGGCCTGGATCGGTTCGGCATCCACGTTGCGCATCAGCTTGCCGAGGTATTGCATCTGGCGGCGAACCGCTTCGTGGCGGGTCAGGCGTTTCGCCTCGATCACGGCGTCCAGCAAGGTTTCCGGCAGGTTCAGTTGCGCCAGTCGGGCTTTGTTCAGCGCTACCAACTGTTCGCCGATATCCTGCAGCGCGTGCATTTCCTGTTTGCGCTGGGTCTTGCTCGGGCCTTCCGGCAAGTCGTCGGAGGTGTCATGGTCTAAATCGTTCATGGTTTCGCAAATGGAATCAAAGTTGCTATGATAACCCTAAAAACAGCACCCTACCGCAGAGGACGCGGAGAACGCAGGGGAAAGCAAGAGACAGAAGCCTTGTAGCAAAGCCCTTTATTCGGGCACAACATGGACACTTCATGAGGTTTTTGAATTCCTCTGCATCCGCCGCGTCCTCTGCGGTTAAAATGCTTTTTATTAACTCCTTATTCCCAATGGCGTCCAACGAGCCATCGCTGAAGTTTTCGAGGTGCATGTGTCAGATTCCCGTTTTTCCTATTCCGTTGAAGTCCTAGGGCAAATCACCCAGGATATCCTGAAGCAGTCGAAGCAGGCCGGTGCCACCGCCTGCGAGGCCGAAGTGTCGCAAGGCTTCGGCCAGAACATTTCGGTGCGTCGCGGCGAAGTCGAGACCATCGAGTACAATCGCGACAAGGGGCTGGGCGTGACGGTCTATTTCGGCCAGAAGCGCGGCCATGCCAGCACTTCCGACCTGTCGCCGCAGGCAGTCAAGGATACCGTCGCGGCGGCGGTCAGCATCGCGAAATACACCGCCAGCGACGAATTCGCCGGCTTGGCGGACGAGAAGCTGCTGGCCAGGGAAATCCCCGATCTCAGCCTGTATCACCCGTGGGATTTGTCGGTGGAGCAGGCCATCGAGCTGGCGAAGACCTGCGAGGCTGCCGCATTCGAGGTGGACAAGCGCATCGACAATTCCGAGGGCGCCTCGGTTTCTACCCAGGAAGCGTTGTTCATGTACGGCAACAGCCTGGGCTTTCTGGCGGGCTATCCATCCTCGCGCCACGATATCAGTTGCGCGGTAATCGCCGAGGATCAAGGGATGCAGCGCGATTACTGGTATAGCTCGCGGCGCGATGCCGCCGAGCTGGAAAGCGCCGCAGCGGTGGGCCGCAAGGCCGGCGAACGCACCGTGCGTCGCCTCGCGGCGCGCAAGATCAAGACCACCGAATGCCCGGTGCTGTTCGAAGCGCCGATTGCGTCCGGCCTGATCGGGCACATGGTCGGCGCGGTCAGCGGCGGCAGCCTGTACCGCAAATCTTCTTTCTTACTCGACAGTTTGGGCAAGGAGATTTTTGCGCCTTTCATCCAGATCCGCGAATTGCCGCATCTCCTCAAGGGGCTGGGTAGTTCCCCGTTCGACAATGAGGGTGTGGCCACCCATGCGCGCGATTTGATCAAGGACGGCGTATTGCAAGGCTATTTTCTCGGCAGCTATTCGGCGCGCAAGCTGGGTATGGTCACGACCGGCAACGCCGGCGGCAACCACAACCTGGTGGTCGAAAGCAGCGGCCAGGATCTTGCCGGATTGCTGAAGATGATGGGCACCGGGCTGGTGGTGACGGAGTTGCTCGGCCACGGCATCAATCCGGTGACCGGCGATTACTCGCGTGGCGCGGCGGGCTATTGGGTGGAAAACGGCGAAATCCAGCATCCGGTGGAGGAAATCACCATCGCCGGCAATCTCAAGGAGATGTTCAGGCATATCGCGGCTGTCGGCAACGATGTGCTGGTTCAAGGTTCGAAGCAATGCGGCTCGATATTGATTGAGAAAATGACCGTGGCGGGAGATTAAAAAATGGCCACGCCGTTGTATCGCTGGATCGGCATGGGCGGCGTGCCGCCCCATGACAGTCCACGCGCTTATTTATGGGAACGCCGCCTGCACTGGGTGATGATCGGGATAGCGTTGCTGGCCATTCCGGCTTTCCTGTTTGAAATCGCGGCTACGTTTGCTGCGTTCCGGCAGCTCGGCCTGACGCTGGATGCCTTCGTTCTTGCCGCATTTTCCCTCGAATTGTTGTGGATGCTGTGGGTGACCAACCAGCGTGCCCAGTACTTGATGCGCAACTGGCTCGACCTGCTGATTATCATCGCCGCCGCCGCCAGCCTGACTGGTTGGGAAGGCGAATGGATACCGCTAGCGCGCCTGCTGCGCGTCACCATTGTGCTGCTGTTTCTGGTGCGCATTCTGGGTTCGTTGCGCAATCTGTTTTCGCCTACCGCCATGCCCTATGTACTTGGCTTGGGCGGGGTTACCATGGCCATTGCCGGCGCCGGTTTTTACTGGCTGGAGCCGACGGTGGAAACCTATGGCGATGGCCTGTGGCTGGCTTTTACCAGCGCCGCGACCGTGGGCTATGGCGATATTGTGCCGACTACGCCGGTGTCGCGCTTTTTTGCCGCGCTTTTGGTGCTGGTTGGTTATGCTATTTTGTCGATGGTAACGGCGAGTATCGCGGCATTCTTCATCGGTGAGGACGAGAAGATCCTGCGCCGCGAGAGTCACCACGACATCAAGATGTTGCGAGAAGAGGTGGCGCATCTGCGTGCCATGTTGGAGGAAAAGGAGCGCAGGGAAAGCGGGGCCGACAGGAAATCAGATCAATAATGCCTCATTGATGAGCTTCCAAAAGATGAAATGAGCCGAACGTGGTAAAATCACTATTTTCCATTTTGCTTTTTTGAAAGAGTCCGTTATGTTCAGCGCAGCCCAGACCATTGCCAAATTCGATCCCGAGTTGTGGCAGGCGATGCAGGATGAAACCCGCCGCCAGGAAGACCACATCGAATTGATCGCTTCGGAAAACTATGCCAGCCCGGCGGTGATGGAAGCGCAGGGCTCGCAACTGACCAACAAGTACGCCGAAGGCTACCCCGGCAAGCGTTATTACGGCGGCTGCGAGCATGTGGACGTGGCCGAACAGTTGGCCATCGACCGTGCCAAGGCGCTGTTCGGCGCGGAATACGTCAACGTCCAGCCGCATTCCGGCTCCCAGGCCAACCAGGCGGTTTACATGGCGGTGCTGCAACCCGGCGACACCATTCTCGGCATGTCGCTGGCGCATGGCGGCCACCTGACCCACGGCGCTTCGGTCAACCTGTCCGGCAAGCTGTTCAAGGCGGTGACCTACGGCCTGAACCCCGAAACCGAGGCGATCGATTACGACGAAGTGGAGCGCTTGGCCCAGGAGCACAAGCCGAAAATGATCGTGGCCGGTGCTTCCGCCTATTCGCTGATCATCGACTGGAAGCGTTTCCGCAAGATCGCCGATGGCGTCGGCGCTTACCTGTTTGTCGATATGGCGCATTACGCCGGCCTGATCGCTGCAGGGTTGTACCCCAACCCGGTCGGCATCGCCGATTTCGTTACCAGCACCACCCACAAGACCCTGCGCGGCCCGCGCGGCGGCATCATCCTGTCCTCCGCCCAGCATGAAAAGGCCTTGAACTCGGCGATTTTCCCCGGCATCCAGGGCGGCCCGCTGATGCACGTGATTGCCGCCAAGGCGGTCGCCTTCAAGGAAGCCGCGACCAAGGAATTCAAGGCGTACCAGGAGCAGGTGATCGAGAACGCCATCGTCATGGCCAAGGTATTGCAGGAGCGCGGCTTGCGCATCGTTTCCGGGCGCACCGAGTCGCATGTGTTCCTGGTCGACCTGCGCGCCAAGAACCTTACCGGCAAGGAAGCCGAGGCGGCTTTGGGGCTGGCTCACATCACCACCAACAAGAATTCCATCCCGAACGACCCGCAGAAGCCTTTCGTCACCAGCGGCATCCGCATCGGCACGCCGGCAATGACGACGCGCGGCTTCCGGGAAATCGAGGCGGAGCATCTCGCCAACCTGATCGCCGACGTGCTGGACGCGCCGACCGATGAGGCGGTGATCAGCCGCGTGGCGAACGAGGTCAAGGCGATGTGCGCGAAGTTTCCGGTTTACGGCAAATAGAGGAGCCGGGAGTGAGGCTTTTTTTCGTGAGGGGTGAGAAGGTGAAGGGTGAGGCGGAAATCAAAACCACCGCCACACCTGTTTTTTCGCCTTACGCTTCACCCCTCACGCCTCACGCCCCACAAAAATTATGAAATGTCCATTCTGCGGGTCTGACGACACCCAGGTGATCGATTCAAGGGTGAACGAGGAAGGCAACAGCATTCGTCGCCGGCGCCGTTGCGCGTCCTGCGACAAGCGCTTCACCACTTATGAGACCGCCGAGCTGCGCATGCCGCAGGTGGTCAAGCAGAATGGCAATCGTGACGAGTTCGACCGTGCCAAGCTGCGCACCAGTTTCATGCGCGCGCTGCACAAGCGACCGGTGCCGACGGAATACGTCGATGCCGCCATCGAGCGGATTGCGCAGAAGGTGCTGAGCCTGGGCGAGCGCGAATTGCCTTCGCGTCAGATCGGCGAACTGGTGATTCATGAGCTGTACAAGCTCGACAAGGTGGCGTATATCCGTTTCGCCTCGGTTTATCGCAGCTTCCAGGATGTGGACGATTTCCGGGATGTGATCCGCGATCTGGATGAGTAGGATTTATCCGCCGATGAACGTGGTTTTACAGTGTATTTTCACCGGCGGTTTGAATTAAATGTTTTCCCCCGCCGATCATCAATTCATGGCTCAGGCGTTGCGTTTGGCCGCGAATGGGCTGGCCACCACCACGCCGAATCCGCGTGTCGGCTGCGTGATTGTGCGTGACGGCGAGGTAGTCGGCTCCGGCTGGCATGAACGCGCCGGCGAGCCGCATGCCGAGATCAATGCGCTGCGGCAGGCGGGCGACTCGGCGAAGGGAGCAACGGTTTACGTCACGCTCGAGCCTTGCAGCCATCATGGCCGTACGCCGCCCTGCGCCGAAGCGCTGGTCGATGCCAAAGTGGCGCGGGTAGTGGCGGCGATGCGCGACCCCAACCCGCTGGTGGCGGGCAATGGCATGGCGCTGCTGGAACTGGCGGGCATTCCCACCGTTACCGGCCTGATGGAAGCCGAGGCGCTGGAATTGAACCTCGGCTTTGTTTCGCGCATGACGCGCAAGCGGCCATGGCTGCGGATCAAGACGGCGGCCAGCCTGGATGGCAAGACCGCACTGAATAACGGCGTCAGCCAGTGGATCACCGGCCCCGACGCGCGACGCGACGTGCATCGGTTGCGCGCCCGTTCCTGCGCGATGCTGACCGGCATCGGCACGGTGCTGGCGGACGATCCGTCCCTTACGGTGCGCGATGTGGAAACTTCGCGCCAGCCGCTGCGCGTGGTGGTGGACAGCAGCCTGCAGACGCCGGCTGCAGCGAAAATTTTGCAGGGCGGCGCGACCTTGATTGTTTGCGCCGAAGAAATTACTGAGCGCGCCGTTGCTTTGCGCGCCGCCGGTGCGGAAGTGCTGGCGCTGCCGGGCGCGGATGGGCGGGTCGATCTCGCCGCGTTGCTGGCGGAACTGGCGCGGCGCGGCTGCAACGAAGTTACCGTCGAGGCCGGCGCCCGTCTCAGCGGCGCCTTGCTTCAGGCGGGGCTGGCGGACGAACTGGTGCTGTACTATGCGCCGCTGCTGCTGGGCGACAAGGCGCGCGGCCTGTTCGACCTGCCGGAATTGGACGAGATGGCGGGGCGCAAGGAATTGTCGGTGCGCGACCTGCGCCAGATCGGGCGCGATTTCCGGCTGACGGCGCGTCTGGTGTAACGAATAGGAATACTGGAGAAGTAAATGTTTACTGGAATTATTCAGGCCATCGGCAAAATCGAGAAGATCGACGCACTGGAACAGGGTGTGCGTTTGTCCATCGATGCCGGTGCGCTGGAGATGGACGACGTCGCGCTGGGCGACAGCATTGCCGCCAACGGCGTGTGCCTGACGGTGATCGCGAAAACCGCGAACGGCTATCAGGTCGACGTCTCGCGCGAAACGCTGAACTGCACCGCCGGGCTCGGCAATGCCGGTGCGGAGATCAACCTGGAAAAGGCGATGCGCTTGTCCGACCGCCTTGGCGGCCATCTGGTCAGCGGCCACGTCGACGGCGTCGGTTCGGTGGTGGCGTTCGACCCGGTCGGCGAGTGCTTCCTGCTGCGCATCCGCGCCCCGCACGACATCGCCAAATACATTGCCTACAAGGGTTCGATCACGGTCAACGGCGTCAGCCTGACCGTCAATTCGGTGGAGCATGACGAATTCACCATCAACCTGATTCCCCACACGCTGGAGATGACCACGCTGAAGCATTTAAAAGCGGGCTCACCAGTCAATCTTGAGGTCGATCTGCTGGCGCGCTATGTGGATCGGCTCAACAGTTTTGCGAACGAACAAATTTAAGGCGGAATGCCTGCTTAACCCTTTTCAGGAAACGATGTCATGACTATCAGCTCTACCCAAGAAATTATCGCCGAAATCAAGGCCGGCAGAATGGTCGTCCTGGTGGACGAGGAAGACCGCGAAAACGAAGGCGACATCCTGATGGCGGCGGAATTCGTCACGCCGGAAGCGATCAACTTCATGGCTCGTTTCGCCCGCGGCCTGGTGTGTTTGACCTTGACCGAAGAGCGCTGCCGCCAGCTCGAAATCCCGCTGATGGTGTCGGCCAACCAGTTGGCGCTGGGCACCAATTTCACCGTTTCCATCGAGGCGGCGGAAGGCGTGACTACCGGTATTTCTGCGGCCGACCGTGCCAAGACCATCCAGGCAGCGGTGAAGCGCGATGCCAAGCCCACCGACATCGTCCAGCCCGGCCACATTTTCCCACTCAAGGCGCAGATGGGCGGCGTGCTGGTACGCGCCGGCCATACCGAGGCGGGTTGCGATCTTTCCGCCTTGGCAGGACTGGTGCCGGCGGCGGTGATCTGCGAAATCATGAAGGACGACGGCACCATGGCGCGTCTGCCCGACCTGATCGAGTTCGCCAAGGAGCACCAGTTGAAGATCGGCACCATCGCCGACCTGATCCACTATCGTAGCGAAACCGAAAGCCTGGTGGAACGCGCCGCCGAACGCTCGGTGCAGACGCCTTACGGCGAATTCAAGCTGATCGCCTATCGCGACAAGACCGCCGGCGAAGTGCACCTGGCCCTGGTAAAGGGTGAGATCAAAGCCGGCGAGGAAACCCTGGTGCGGGTACATGAGCCGCTGTCGGCGCTGGATTTCCTTGATGTCCACAGCTACGAGCATTCCTTCAGCGTGCAGCAGGCGATGCAGGCTGTCGCGGAGGCGGGCAAGGGTATCGTCATCCTGATGCGCCGGGCGGAATCGGGCAGCGACCTGCTGGAGCGCATCCAGCGCACTACCGCCAAGGCGCCGGCCAAGGTGGATTTGCGCAATTACGGCATTGGTGCGCAGATATTGCGCGATCTCAAGGTTACCAAAATGAAGCTGTTGGCCACGCCGCGCAAGATGCCGAGCATGACCGGCTTCGACCTGGAAGTGACCGGGTACGTTGCCCCAAAAACCAATTAAGGAATCGACATGGCAAGATACGAAAACATTTTTGAACACGAGAAGAACCTCGACGGCACCGGCCTCCGGGTCGGTATCGTGATGAGCCGCTTCAACATCGATGTGTGCGAAGGCTTGCTTGGCGCTTGCACGGCTACCTTGCAGAAGCATGGCGTGGCGGCTTCGGCCATGGTTCTGGCAACGGTGCCGGGCGCGCTGGAAATCCCGCTGGTATTGCAGAAAATGGCCAAGAGCGGCAAATTCGATGCGCTGATCGCCCTCGGTGCGGTCATTCGCGGTGAGACCTATCATTTCGAACTGGTGTCCAACGAATCCGGCGCCGGAGTGACACGGGTGATGCTGGATAGCGGCATGCCGATCGCCAACGCCATTCTCACCACCGAAACCGACGAGCAGGCCCTGGAGCGGATGACCGAGAAGGGCACGGATGCCGCGCTGGTGGCAATCGAGATGGCCACGTTGTCAAAGCGTCTATGAGCAGCAAAAGAAGAGCGGATAAAGCGCCGAAGAAAAGCCGGCGCAAGGCGCGGGAATTCGCGATACAGGGTTTGTATCAGTGGAAGCTCGCGGCTGGCGATGCCAACACCATCCTCAAGCAGTTGCGCGAAGAAAAAGAATATCCGAATATCGACGAGGAGCATCTCGCTGCCCTGATGCATGGGGTGATCGCTCAGGAGCAGGAACTGGACGCGCTGATCACTCCTTTCCTCGATCGCCCTGCCGGGGATTTGAGCCCGGTGGAACACGCGATTCTGTTGCTGGCTACCTTTGAAATGCACCGCCACCCGGAAATCCCCTATCGCGTGGTGATCAACGAAGCCGTCGAACTGGCCAAGACCTATGGCGGCACCGACGGCCACAAATTCGTCAACGGCGTGCTCGACAAGCTCGCGGCCAAGATCCGCGCGGTGGAAGTCAACGCCAAGCTGTGAACCACAGAGGCGCAGGAAAATCGAGTTGTCATGCCGAGCCAAGGCTGGGTTTGAAGCTCTCC
Source organism: Betaproteobacteria bacterium (assembly GCA_021373185.1). Classification (GTDB taxonomy): domain Bacteria; phylum Pseudomonadota; class Gammaproteobacteria; order Burkholderiales; family Sulfuricellaceae; genus Sulfuricella. Next base: position 47,571 of record JAJFTF010000014.1, read on the forward strand.
GCGCCTTTTCGTCTTTGCGGTCATTGATCAAATGCCATCCGAATTCGACCTGATCCGCCGCTTCTTCACTCGTCCAACCCGCAACACGCTGCTCGGTGTCGGCGACGACGCGGCCTTGGTCAGGCCGACGCCGGGCACCGAGCTGGCGGTATCCACCGACATGCTGGTGGCGGGCAAACATTTTTTCCCCGATGTCGATCCGCGCCAGCTCGGCCACAAGGCGCTGGCGGTGAACCTTTCCGACATGGCGGCGATGGGCGCTACTCCGCGCTGGGCTACGCTCTCTCTGGCGCTGCCGGAGGCAGATGAAGACTGGCTGAAAGGCTTTGCCGAGGGGTTTTTCGACTTGGCAGAGAGATTCAGCGTCGATTTGATCGGCGGCGATACCACTCGCGGCCCGCTGAATATCTGCGTACAGATCATGGGCGAGGTTTCAACCGGCATGGCGTTGCGGCGCAGCGGCGCGAAACCGGGCGACGAAATCTGGGTGTCCGGCCAGTTGGGCGATGCGGCCCTGGCATTAGCGCATTTGCAACGGCGCATCGAACTCGCGCCGGAGGCCGCCGCGGCCTGCCTGCCGGCGCTGCACACCCCGATGCCGCGCGTGGCGCTGGGCGAAGCGCTGGTCGGCGTCGCGCATGGCGCAATCGATATATCCGATGGCTTGCTGGCCGATCTTTCCCATATTCTCGAAGCCTCCGGCGTGGCGGCGGAAGTGAATTTCCCCGCGCTGCCGACGTCGGTATTCCTGCAAGCGCATTTGCATGGGGAAATCGTACGCGGGTGCTTGCTGGCCGGTGGTGACGATTACGAGCTGTGTTTTACTGCGCCCTTGTCGCGGCACGAAGAGGTGGTCGCCATTGCGCGCCGGCTGGCATTGCCGCTGACGGCCATCGGCGTCATTAGGGAAGGCAGCGGGCTGCGCCTGCTGGATGCAGCAGGAACAGACATGAAAATCGGAGCGACGGGCTTTGACCACTTTGCCTCCACCTGATCCGCAACCTGCTCGGCAGGTTGTCGCTGATTGGCGCTTCCTCCTGCGCCACCCCGCGCATTTTCTGGCGTTCGGCTTTGGCACGGGGCTTTCGCCTTTCGCTCCCGGCACGGTCGGGACGCTGGTTGGATTCCCTTTGTTCTTCCTGCTGCACGGCCTTGAGCCGGCGGTTTATTTCCTTGCGGTCGCGTTGCTGTATGTGGCGGGCATCCGGTTCTGCGACATTGCCGGCAAGGCGATTGGCGTTGCCGACCACGGCGGCATCGTATGGGATGAGATCGTCGCCTTCCTGCTGATTCTGCCGTTCGCGCCATCGACGCTGATCGGTTTTGCCGCAGCCTTTTTGTTGTTCCGATTGTTCGATATCTGGAAGCCGTTTCCGATCCGTTATGCCGACCGGCACATTCATGGCGGTTTCGGCGTGATGTTCGACGATCTGCTGGCGGCGGGCTATGCCATCGCCTGCTTGCTGGCGATGACGCACTGGAAATTAATATGATTCTAAAAAAACATGTGAACCGCAAAGGCGCAAAGAACGCAAAGGAAACCGGAGATGCAGGGGTGGGCGGTTTTGTCGCCCAACGTGCAAAAACAATGTTTTTCTGGAATTTTCCCGGTCACCAGATGGATTTTATGTCCTTGTTTCCTTTGCGCCTTCGCGTCTTTGCGGTTAATGAACTGCGATTTCCAGGATGATGGACGAAACGCTTTACCAACTGGCCGAGGAAGTCGGCAAGGCCTTGCAACAGCGCGGCATGATGCTGGCGGCAGCGGAATCCTGCACCGGCGGCTGGATCGGTGCGGCGGTCACGGCGGTGCCGGGCAGTTCCGGCTGGTTCGACCGGGGGTTCATCACCTATACCAACGACGCCAAGCAGGAAATGCTGGGCGTATCGGCGGCGACGCTGGCCAAATTCGGCGCGGTCAGCGAGCCGACGGTACGGGAGATGGCGATCGGGGCGCGGAAAAACAGCCATGCCCACGCGGCGCTGGCGGTCAGCGGCATCGCCGGCCCCGGCGGCGGCTCGGCGGAAAAGCCGGTGGGCAGCGTATGTTTCGCCTGGAGTCTGGCGAATGAAGAGGTTTTGAGCGAGACGCGAATTTTTGCCGGTGACCGCGGCGAAGTGAGGCGGCAAGCCGTGGTGCATGCGCTACAGGGTTTGTTGGTGCGGCTGGAAAGCTAAGCTGGAAAAAGGTTTTTTAGCCACGGATTAACACAGATAAGCACGGATAAAACATAGGGTTGGAAGCCTTATCCTTTCTTCCCAAGAGAATAAGCCCAAGCCCCTGAAATCCGTGAATATCCGTGTTAATCCGTGGCTAATGGTTTTTCCGGGGAGGTTATTGCTTAAGTATGCCGGATCGGCTTACCAGCATGGCGCTCTTATGCCATAATTGAACGATTGTTTTTAAAGGGAACTACCATGGACGAAAACAGGAACAAGGCGCTGGCTGCCGCACTATCCCAGATCGAAAAGCAGTTCGGCAAGGGCTCCATCATGCGCCTGGGCGACGGCGAAGTGGTCAAGGATATCCAGGTGGTGTCCACCGGCTCACTGGGGCTGGATATCGCGCTGGGCGTGGGCGGCTTGCCGCGCGGACGGGTAGTGGAAATCTACGGCCCGGAATCTTCCGGAAAAACCACGCTGACCCTGCAAGTCATCGCCGAGATGCAGAAGCTCGGCGGCACCGCCGCGTTCATCGATGCAGAACATGCGCTCGACCCGCAATACGCGCAGAAGCTCGGCGTGAATGTTTCAGACTTGCTGATTTCCCAGCCCGACACCGGTGAACAGGCACTGGAAATCGCCGACATGCTGGTGCGTTCCGGTTCGGTGGACATCGTGGTGATCGACTCGGTGGCGGCGCTTACGCCCAAGGCCGAAATCGAAGGCGAAATGGGCGACTCCCACATGGGCCTGCAGGCCCGGTTGATGTCGCAGGCGCTGCGGAAGCTCACCGGCAACATCAAGCGCACCAACACCCTGGTGATCTTCATTAACCAGATCCGCATGAAAATCGGCGTCATGTTCGGCAACCCGGAAACCACCACCGGCGGCAATGCGCTCAAGTTCTACGCCTCGGTGCGCCTGGATATCCGCCGTACCGGTGCGATCAAGAAGGGCGACGAGGTGATCGGCTCGGAAACCCGCGTCAAGGTAGTCAAGAACAAGGTGGCGCCGCCGTTCAAACAGGCCGAATTCGATATCCTCTACGGCGAGGGCATTTCGCGCGAGGGCGAGATCATCGAGCTGGGCGTGGCCCATAAGCTGGTCGAGAAATCCGGTGCCTGGTACAGCTACAACGGCGAAAAAATCGGCCAGGGCAAGGACAACTCGCGCGAATACCTGAAAGAGCACAAGGATATCGCCACCGAGATCGAAGCCAAGGTACGCGCCGCTGTCGGCGTGAGCGGCCTGCCGTCCACGGTTGATCCCGACACGGTGGATGCCTGAAGTCAGTCTGCGCGAGCGCGCTCTGGGGCTGTTGTCCCGGCGCGAACATTCCCGCCTTGAGTTGCGGCGCAAGCTGGCCGCGCACGCCGAAGATGGCGACGAACTGGACGCACTGCTCGACGATTTCGAAAAGCGCGGCTGGCTGTCCGAGCAGCGTTTTGTCGAGCAGGTGATTCATGCCCGCAGCGGTCGCTACGGCAGCCGCTATGTGGTTCATGAACTGCGGGAAAAAGGCGTGGCCGAGGCATTGATCGAGCAGGCGCTGCCGCAGTTGAGGGAAAGCGAGCTTGAAGCCGCCCGCGCGGTATGGGCAAAGAAATTCGGACGGCAGCCGGAGGATATGAAAGAGCGCGCCAAACAGACCCGTTTTTTGCAGAGCCGGGGATTCGGCCTCGATATTATCGGCAAGGTGCTGCGCGGTGACGAGCATTGAAGCCGGCATCGCAAAATGGAAGATTTTCGATGAAGAAAATAGGGTTGGGTTCGTTCCTCGCGGTTCTGTTGCTGCTGTTGTCAGGTTGCGACTACCTGCCCTTCGGTTTTACGCCGGTAAAGGACATTGTCGCTTCGCCCACCCAGTTCGAAGGCAAGGAAATCCGGGTAAGGGGAACGGTCAAGGATGTGACCAAAATCCCGCTCGTCGATATCCGTCTTTATTTGCTGGATGATGGCAGCGGGGAAGTGACCGTGCTTGCCGGGAACGATTTGCCGGCGGTGAACGATACCGTCACCGTCAAGGGCGTGGTCGAAAGTGCCGCGATCCTGGGCGGCCAATCCATCGGATTGCGAATCAAGGAAACGAAACGGTTCTAGCCATCGGTCAACATGAAACGATGGCGTGTAGGAGCGACCTCCAGGTCGCGAATTTTGTGATTCGCGACCTGGAGGTCGCTCCTACATTCCGTTTTAAAAGTAGCGAATACTTGGCGTAGTTGGCGCGTCATCCGCACATTTAGAGATATTGTGTTATGGGAACTCAAGAATGAAAAGCAGCGAAATCCGCAAGAAATTTCTCGACTACTTTGCCTCCAAAGGTCACACCGTGGTGGCGTCCAGCTCGCTGGTGCCGCATGACGACCCGACCCTGCTGTTCACCAATGCCGGCATGAACCAGTTCAAGGACGTGTTCCTCGGCTTCGACAAGCGCCCCTACACCCGCGCGGCTTCGTCGCAGAAATGCGTGCGCGCCGGCGGCAAGCACAACGACCTGGAAAACGTCGGCTATACCGCGCGCCACCATACTTTTTTCGAGATGCTGGGCAACTTCAGCTTCGGCGACTACTTCAAGCGCGAAGCCATCCAGTACGCCTGGGAGCTGCTCACGAAGGAATTCAAGCTGCCCAAGGATAAGCTCTACGTCACGGTCTATGCCGAGGACGACGAAGCTTACGATATCTGGACCAAAGAGATCGGCGTGTCGCCAGAGCGCGTCATTCGCATCGGCGACAACAAGGGCGCGCGTTACGCTTCCGACAATTTCTGGATGATGGGCGATACCGGCCCGTGCGGCCCCTGTACCGAAATATTTTACGACCACGGCGCACACATTCCCGGCGGCCTGCCCGGCACGCCCGAGGAAGACGGCGACCGCTACATCGAAATCTGGAACAACGTGTTCATGCAGTTCAACCGCGACGAACAGGGCGTCATGCACCCGTTGCCCAAGCCCTCGGTCGATACCGGCATGGGCCTGGAGCGCATCTCCGCCGTGCTGCAAGGCGTGCATGCCAATTACGAAATCGACCTGTTCCAGAGCCTGATCAAGGCCGCCGCGCGGGAAACCAAGTGCGCCGACCTCGACAGCCCGTCGCTGAAAGTGCTGGCCGACCACATCCGCGCCTGCTCCTTCCTGATTGCCGATGGCATCATCCCCGGCAACGAAGGGCGCGGCTACGTGCTGCGCCGCATCATCCGCCGCGCCATCCGCCACGGTTACAAGCTGGGCGCCCGCGCCGCTTTCTTTTACAAGATGGTGGCCGATCTCGATGCCGAGATGGGCGATGCCTACCCGGAGCTGCGGCAGAACCGCGCTCGTGTCGCCGAGATTTTGAAGCTGGAAGAAGAGCGTTTCTTCGAGACCATCGAGCACGGCATGGCGATTCTTGAAGCGGATCTTGCCGAATTGGCGAAATCCGGCGCCAAGACCTTCAACGGCGAGACCGCATTCAAGCTGCACGATACTTACGGCTTCCCGCTCGACCTCACCCAGGACGTGTGTCGCGAACACGATGTGGCGGTCGATGCGGCGGCGTTCGATGCGGCCATGGCGCATCAGCGCGAACAGGCGCGCGCCGCCGGCAAGTTCAAGATGGCCGCCGCGCTGGAATACGATGGCAAGCCCACGACCTTCCGCGGTTATGAACAGCTCACGGTGGAAGGCGCAAAGATCACTGCGCTTTATGTGGATAGTACCCCTGTTCAGCAGATGAAAGCCGGCCAGCACGGCGTGATCGTGCTCGACAACACGCCGTTCTACGCCGAGTCCGGCGGTCAGGTCGGCGATGCCGGCGAATTGGCCGCCGGCGGCGCGTTGTTCGCCGTGCAGGATACCCACAAGATTCAGGCCGACGTGTTCGGCCATCACGGCGAACTCAAATCCGGCAGCCTCAAGGTCGCCGACAGTGTTGCCGCCAAGGTGGATGGCGCGCGTCGCGCCCGCATCCAGCGCAACCACTCCGTCACCCACCTGATGCACAAGGCCTTGCGCGAAGTGCTGGGCAGCCATGTGCAGCAGAAAGGCTCGCTGGTCGATTCGGACAAGACCCGTTTCGATTTCGCTCACAATGCGCCGATGACGGTCGAGCAAATCCGCAAGGTGGAAGAAATCGCCAACGCGGAAATTCTGTCCAACGCCGAAACCTGCTCTCGCGTCCTGCCGATTGAGGAAGCGCAGAAACTGGGCGCGATGATGCTGTTCGGCGAGAAGTACGGCGACGAGGTGCGGGTGCTGGATATCGGTACCTCGCGCGAACTGTGCGGCGGCACTCATGTCGCCCGCACCGGCGATATCGGCCTGTTCAAGATCGTCATGGAAGGCGGCGTGGCTGCTGGCGTGCGCCGCATCGAAGCGATCACCGGCGACAATGCTTTGGCCTATGTTCAGGATCAACAAGCCCTGTTGCAGAGCGCGGCCAGCGCCTTCAAGGCTCCGCCTCAGGAGCTGCCGGGCAAGATCGCTCAGATCATGGATAACGTAAAGGCGCTGGAGAAGGAACTGGCGCGCCTGAAATCGAAACTGGCATCCAGCCAAGGCGACGACCTCGCCGGGCAGGTCGTCGAAGTGAACGGCGTCAAGGTGCTGGCCGCCAACCTGGAAGGCGCGGACGCCAAGACTCTGCGCGAGACGTTGGACAAACTCAAGGACAAGCTGCAATCCGCCGCCATCGTTCTCGGCACGGCGGAGGCGGGCAAGGTGACGCTGATTGCCGGCGTCACCGCCGATCTCACCGCCAGGGTCAAGGCGGGCGAACTGGTCAATTTTGTCGCCCAGCAAGTGGGCGGCAAGGGCGGCGGACGCCCGGACATGGCCCAAGCCGGCGGCACCGAGCCGGACAAACTGCCCGGCGCGCTGGCCGGTGTGGCCGACTGGGTTAAAGTCAAGCTGGGATAGCGATCAACCTGATTTGCGCCGAACCTTCGTTTTTGCGCGTCGGGGTTTCGCGCTATGCGGCAGTTCGTTGTCCAACGTGAAAACCGCCATGGGGCGGTTGCTGCAAGACGCCGCCCATCTCCCTTAATGCGGTTTTCAAGGCGTCGAGCGGGAGTGGGCGGCAAAGAAAGTTTCCCTGCATGACCCTGCACCCTTCCTGATACAGCATCATCATTTGCCTCAAATCCTGCACGCCACAGGCCACCATGCTCAGCCCCTGTTTTTCCGCCATCGCCAGAACGGATGCGATGATTTCTCTCGCTCCGCTTCCGTCAGCAAAACGCCAGAAAAATGAATGGTCGATCCAGATGGCATTGACCGGGAACTGTTTCGGGTAAGAAAGGGCTGAGCGATCCGAACCGAAATCGCGGACAGCAATGCGGACGCCGGTATCGGCCAATTTTCTCAGGATTGGAGTCAGCGCCCGATGATTTTCCAGGAGCGCGCTTTCGCCGATTCCGCATTCGATCAGCTCCGGTCGGATGGCGGCGTCATTGATCGATTCACGAAGATATCCGTCCAGCCGGGGATCCATCAGTTGCTGCGCCGAGAGTCGAATCGTCGTGCGCATGACCGGCAACGCTTCCCGGTTCATCGAACTGGCGTGCATACAGGCCTTGCGCACTGCCCACTCGGACATGGCCTTTTCCATGGCAAGACAACCCAGCCGCGAAGTAGGTGCGCTACCGGAAGGCATCGGTCGCCCGGCATGGCTCCAGTGAACCCGCGCTTCCGCCCCGGCAATTCTGCCGTTGAACATATCGACCTGAGGTTGGTAAAGCAGGTGCGGTTTTCTGTGTTGAGGCGTGCCATCTATTTTGGTTGATAAATATCCCCGTACGGATTTTTTCGTCACAGCGTGGATTGAAGTGATTGCCTCCCCGGCGACCGACGCACCATAGGCGTGGTTGGCTGCCTGTGGAGAGATTATGTTCTTGCTGCCATATGGCACGTTCATGGCGGGTCTCCTGCCGATGCATTATGGGGGGCTTGGCATTTTGCGGCGCTTTGCCGGCAATAAATGCCAATCGGTATTTCCCAAGGTGGAAACTGTTTACCCCGTGGGGTTCCAGTTCTCGCATGCAGCCTCCGGCGCCAATTTTCTGGGGAGCTGCCATGAGGGTTTTTTACTCCCGTCCGGGATGTTTTGGCAGTATCCGATAGTATCCGCCAAGCTGTGACAATAACCATCCAGCAACACACGGGCGCCTTCCCATTTTTCACAGGTGCAACAGACCGTTGTAGCCAAGGGAGTAACGATAATATTCGGAATTAACGGCATATTCAGAGTCCTTGACATTAAGTGTGTGAAAAATTGCAGATGATTCACCATAGCCGAACAAAACCCGAATTTGGCGCTTGGCAGAAAAAACAGGTTATCCCTACCCTGAATAAGGGTATTTCCCCTATAAAAAAATAAAGAAATTTCGTATATCAATATCCTTTTCTCTTCGCTAATGTTAATTGCATAAGGTCGTTTTTTTGATGCGCGACATGGCATCAAAAAGGCGTTCAGGTCGTTTTTGCCGCCTTTGACATGGCGTTAGACGAACTTCATGGCTCTTGTAAGTAAACATTATTTACACTGGAGAAAATCATGCCTGGTATATCTGTCCTGCAATTGCAACAAATGATGGGATCGCCTGCATTCAAAAATTACGTGCATGGCGTTTCGCAGACCCAGTTGATTCGGGAAATTCAAATGGAGCGGGGCGATGAACCGTGCTTTGCCACCGAAAGGCGCCATGATTGCGCTCAACTTTGCGAATGGCGTCGGGATTGCCGCAAATTGATGGCGGCTTGGCTACGCTAAGTTGAATGCCAGTTTCATGAGACGCTTGAATGGGTTGGCTAGGCGCTTCCTGTTGGCGGTGGAAAGGGCAGGAAAACTGCCGCAAGCGTCGATATTCTTAAGCAAGGAGATTTGATCATGATGCAAATCGCTGTAAAAAATAGAGATGACATAACCGTGCTGCACCTTAACGGTCGCTTCGATTTCAGTAGCCACCGCGATTTTAAAAATGCCCATGATGTCGTATTGCAAACGGAAGGACTCAGGGAGGTCGTGGTGGATTTAACCGAGGTGGAATACATGGATAGCTCGGCCTTGGGCATGCTTTTGCTGCTGCGCGAGAAAGCCAACCTGTCTAACATCGATGTCTCCCTGCGCAGTTGTGACGGTTTTGTTCAGCAGATCCTTGAGGTGGCAAATTTCCAGAATATTTTCAATATTTCGCCAATGATCGGACCTGTGGGGCCGAATAAAAAACAACATTAAATCAAGGAGACAACGACATGTCAGAATCCAGGCAAGACGCCACATCTTCCAAGGTCACGGCGGGCGTCAATGAATTTTTGACCTTTACTCTGGGCCATGAAGAATACGGCATGGAAATCACCAAAGTGCAGGAAATACGCGGTTACGACGCAGTCACCAAGTTGGCCAACACGCCGGAATTCCTCAAGGGGATTACCAACCTGCGCGGTATCATCGTGCCGATTATCGACATGCGCATCAAATTCAACATGGCGCACGCCGAGTATAACGACCTGACGGTGGTGATTATTATCAATGTCGCTCACCGCGTCGTCGGCATGGTGGTGGACGGCGTTTCCGACGTGATCACTCTCGCTCCGGATCAGATCAAGCCGGCGCCGGAATTCGGCGGCGCCATCGACACCAAGTACGTGATGGGCATCGGTGCGGTGGATGACCGGATGCTGATTCTGGTGGATATCGAAAAACTGATGTCCAGCCAGGACATGGATCTTGTCGAAACGGCTGCGGCAGCCTGATCGCGGTTACGCTGGAAGAATCTCGCTTATCTGTAAATTATCATATCCAGATGGAATATTTCATGAAGAGAACAAGCATAAACACTGGTGTCGCCATCGCGACGGTCGGTCTTTTCATTGGCCTCCCCGCCGCCCAGGCGGAAGACAAGGAACCGGCGGCGACGCCTTATCGCCCGACAGTATCCAACCCCGCCGAGCTTTCAGAGCCGGGCTGGCTGGAACTGGAGTTGGGCTGGCAACGCATTCGCGGTGGCAGCGACATTCAGCGCGACAGCCAGCCGCTGACGGCCAAGCTGGCCTTCAGCGAGGATTGGGGCGTTCTGGTGAGCACTGAAGCCGGTGTGCGCCGTACCGATCTTGACGACATCAGCTACACTGGCGTGGGCGACACCACCTTGCTGTTGAAACATCGCATCGGCGGCGAATCGGAAAAAAGCGGCGCTTGGGGAGTCGAGGCAGGCTACAAGGAACCCACCGCCAAGGACACCATCGGCAGCGGTAAAAAAGATTATCTGGTCAACATGATTTACAGCGTCGATGGTTTTGGCAACCGCCTCGACCTCAATCTCAACGGCACCCACATCGGCGCCATCAACGAGGGCGAGGGCCGCACCCAGTATGGCTGGGCTGCGGCGCTGTCGCGAGGCTTGGACGACTACTGGACGGTGTTTGGCGAGTTGAGTGGCGCTTACCGCCGCGCCACGCCGGCTTTCACCCAGTTCTTGGCAGGAGCCAGTTACAACGTCAGCAAACGGGTGGTGGTGGATGCCGGCGCAGCACGCGGGTTGTCTAGTGTTTCACAGGATTGGACGGCATTTGTGGGTATCACTGTGCTGACGGCGCGGTTGTGGTGACGCCTTCGCTGGCTGGTTCGGTCTGCAGCTTTTGTGGTTGTTAGGCTTTAAATTGTAAGTGTGAGATGGCGGCTATCAGGCCCATGGATAACTAGATGGAGGAGAGAAAAATGTCACTCGCTAATATGAAGGTTGGCATGAAACTGGGATTCGGCTTTGGAGTGGTTACCTTGCTGATGATCGTCGTTGGGGCGATAGCATGGGGAAAATTGGGAACAGTCGAAACGCGATGGAAGGATTTTGAGAAAATCACCCTGATGAAGAAGAGCGCCGTCATGGAGGGGTACATCAATCTCGGTAACGGTATTCATCATTTCAAGAATTTTATTCTGCGTGGCGGCGACTACAGCGCCAAATTCATGCAAGACATGGATGCCATGGATAAAATTGAGCAGTCATACCGTGCCACAGGGTATGTTTCAGATGAAGAAGAAAAGTTGCTTGGCGTCATCAAGGATAGCACCAAGATTTATCGTAATGGCATGACCAGGCTGGTCGAACTGAAATCCCAAAAAGCAGACATTACCGATCTTGATAAGGCTGTGGCAGGGGCTGACAAAGCCATTTCCGGGGCTTTAACCAAGTTCTATCAACTGACGGAGAGCAGCGTTCAAGCAGAATCCAACGGGTTCTCTGGGTTGATATCGACGACGCAGCGAATGTTGGGTGCCGCAGTAATATTGTCGATAATACTGTCGGTCATCCTTGCCATATTTATCACCCGCGGCCTGCTCAAACAACTCGGCGGCGAACCGGACTACGCCGCAGAAGCGGTACACAAGATCGCCGGCGGCGACCTGTCGATGGATCTCACCATCAAGACAGGCGATACCACCAGCCTGATGTATTCGCTGAAAAAC
>JAJFTF010000015.1 GCA_021373185.1 Betaproteobacteria bacterium
GCAGGTCAATCAGGCGATCACGCAGATGGACGAGGTGACCCAGCAGAACGCCGCGCTGGTGGAAGAAGCTGCCGCCGCTGCCGAATCGCTGGAGGAGCAGGCGCAGAACCTGTCCACTTCGGTCAGTGTGTTCAAGCTGGAGAGCAGCAATACGGGGATGGCTGCACTTGGAAATCGTCCCGCAGTTGGCGGACGGAATCCTGTTGCGTTGCTTGCATCTCCCACCTCCTCATCGGCAATGCATTTCGACGATGCGATTGCCGCGCACATCAACTGGAAACTGAGATTGAGCCGATATATCGACGGCACCCTCAACGAGAAACTCGACAGCGCAACCGTGTGCAAGGATAACCTGTGCGCCTTGGGCAAATGGATCTATGGCGACGGGGAAAAATACAAGTCTGCGCCGCATTTCGAAAGCCTGGTTGCCAGGCATGCAAAATTCCATCTGTGCGCGGCAGACGTGGTCAAGAAGGTCGATGCTGACGACAAGGCGGGCGCCAAATCCCTGCTGGCCGGAGATTTTGCTGCCATTTCTCGGGAAACCGTATCGGCGATCATGGAATTGAAAACAGAAACCGCCTAGAATGGATTATTGAGTTTCTCTCAGCCGATGCAGACTCCATGCGAAGGCAAAACCCGCACTCTCTAATAGAGTTAAAGAAAATTAAAAAGAAAAAACCAGCCATATCGACATCCGACAATATTTATATTTTTTGACTGTTCAAATTTAAAAAGTACCCCGAGAGGAGAAATCATGGCACAGAACAACATGGAAAACACCGGTACCAGCGCGGTGGGCAACGAATTTCTGACTTTCACCCTGGGTCATGAGGAATATGGCATCGACATCCTCAAGGTGCAGGAAATACGCGGCTACGATGCCGTTACCGAAATCGCCAACACCCCGGAATTCATCAAGGGCGTCATCAACCTGCGCGGCATTATCGTGCCGATTGTCGACATGCGCATCAAGTTCAACCTGGGGCATGCCGAATACAACGAACTGACGGTCGTGATCATCCTCAACGTCGCCAACCGCGTCGTCGGCATGGTGGTGGACGGCGTTTCCGATGTGATCACCCTCAATGCAGACCAGATCAAGGCGGCGCCTGAATTTGGCTCTGCCATCGACACCCAGTACGTCAAGGGTATCGGCACGGTGGACGAGCGCATGCTGATCCTGGTGGATATCGAAAAACTCATGACCAGCCAAGACATGGACCTGATGGATCGGGCCGCAGCCTGATCGCAACCGAACAAAATATTCAAGGAGAAAAATAATGTCACTCGCAACCATGAAAGTAGGCACCCGACTGGGTTTGGGCTTCGGCGCGGTGCTCTTGCTACTGGTCATCATTGGCAGCGTTAGCATCAAGGATTTGTCTTCCTTGAACAAGAGCATCGATGTGATCGTCAACAACCAGTTTCCCAAAACGGTTTATGCCAATAATGCCATCGACAGCATTAACGTCATTGCCCGCGCCATGCGCAATTCGCTGCTGGTAGATAAAGCCGAGATACCCAAGGAACTCGCGCGCATCGTCGAGGAACGCAAAAAAATCGGGGAAAACCTGGAAAAAGTCGGTGCGCTGATGTTCAGCGATGAAGGCAAGAGACTGCACAAAGTGGTCATGGATATGCGTGCCAGATACGTCGTCTCCCAGGATAAATTCATCGACCTGGTCAAGGCGGGCAAACAGGACGAAGCCAAACACCTGATGTACACGGAAACCCGCCCGCTACAAAATGACTATATCAATTCCGTCAACAAGATGATCGAGTTTTCCAGCAACCTGATGATCAAGCTCGGCAAGGATGCGGCAGAGCAAGTCAGTTCGGCGCTGTTCGTCATTTCCATCCTCGGTGTGATCGCGATCATCCTCGGTGCAGTGATCGGCTTTATGATTACCCGCGGCCTGCTCAAACAACTCGGCGGCGAACCGGACTACGCCGCAGAAGCGGTACACAAGATCGCCGGCGGCGACCTGTCGATGGATCTCACCATCAAGACAGGCGATACCACCAGCCTGATGTATTCGCTGAAAAAC
>JAJFTF010000033.1 GCA_021373185.1 Betaproteobacteria bacterium
CTGGCGCTGGCTTTCCAGCCGGCGGAGGCCGCAGTCTTGTTGCATCTGCCGCCCGTCACCTGGGGGCTGTTGCTGGCGCTCGGCGTGGTGATGTTCCTGGTGACGGTAACCGTGCAGTACGGCCTGACCCATACCCCGGCCAACCAGGCTATCGTGATTTTCCTGTTCGAACTGGTGGTCGCCGCCGTGTCGTCCTATTTCCTGGCGAACGAAACCCTGACTATGCGGGAATGGGCGGGCGGTGCGCTAATCGTCGCCGCCAGCCTGTTTTCCGGCAAATTGGAGCAGAAGGGCTAGCTGTTATCGCGGTGGCGCGACTGGATGAAGCGCCGGTGGTTGCGGAACACGGTGCGCTCCAGCCATTCCTGCACTTCTTCGCTGAGGTGGGAGAATTCGGCGGCGATGCGCGTACCGCTGGCGCCCGCGGTCGCATTGCGGATGCTGGCCGGCAGCAGCAGCGGTTGCGCCAGGCGCGGGTTGATGAACAGCGAAATCACGATATTGCCCGCCGGCGGCGTACCCTGGCCGATCCATTCGATCCCGGACGCGCTCAGCGTGACCGGGCAGGAAGCCGGTTGGGGAATGTGTTGGGCGAGCAATTTGGAGAGCAGGTTGAGCGCGAGGTCGAGCTTGACCTCTACCCGTTCGAGCTTGCGCTCCATGTCGTTGCCGGATTCGTTGTCGCGTGCCGGCGCCTGGGTTTCCATGGTGGCGAGGGCATGCAGCAGCACCACGTTGGTGTGCATCCATTCCTGCAGCACGGTTGTCGCCGGCAGCGGCCCGCTTTGCCAGCCGAGCGGCATTTCGGCCTGGTAGGAAACGCCGCTGAAACCGGCTTCGTGGGTCATGGCATTTATCCCCGGGTATTGCTTTGGTGCTCGAAAGCACTCAGTTCCACGCGCGGCTGCGGCGTCCAGCCGGGTTGGCGATGTTCCGCCACGACATTGGTGAAAATCCCGCCGCGCACGAAGAATTTCGCGGTCAGGCGCATGAAGCGCGGCGTGGTGGCCTGCACCAGATCGTCGAGGATGCGGTTGGTGACGGCCTCGTGAAAGGCGCCTTCGTCGCGAAACGACCAGATATACAGTTTCAGGCTTTTCAGTTCGACGCACTGCCGGTCGGGGATGTAGTCCAGATACAGCGTGGCGAAATCGGGCTGGCCGGTCTTGGGACACAGGCAGGTGAACTCCGGGATTTCCATGTGGATGTGGAAGTCGCGCTCCGGGTGGGGGTTGTCGAAGGTTTCCAGTTGCTTGCTCGGTTGGCTGGCCATGTCGGTGTCTTTGTCGAAATCGGGTAAAATCCAATTATAACGATTAATTCCCCAAAAAATTGCGCCTTACCCAGATCAAACTCGCCGGTTTCAAAACCTTCGTCGACCCCACCACCATCCATTTTCCCGGGCAGCGGGTGGGCGTGGTCGGGCCGAACGGTTGCGGCAAATCCACTGTGATCGACGCGATGCGCTGGGTGCTGGGCGAGAGTTCGGCGCGCCAGTTGCGCGGCGAATCGATGCAGGACGTGATCTTCAACGGTTCCGGCACGCGCAAGCCGGTGGGCCGCGCCAGCGTCGAACTGGTTTTCGACAACAACCTGGGCAAGGCGGCCGGCCAGTGGTCGCAATACGCCGAGATCGCGGTCAAGCGCGTGTTGCACCGCAACGGCGAATCCGGCTATTACATCAACAACCTGCAGGTGCGGCGCAAGGACATCACCGATATTTTCCTGGGTACCGGGCTGGGCGCGCGCGCCTACGCGATCATCGAGCAAGGCATGATTTCGCGGATCATCGAGGCGCGCCCCGAAGAATTGCGGGTGTTCCTGGAAGAAGCGGCAGGCATCTCGAAATACAAGGAGCGTCGCCGCGAGACCGAGTTGCGCATGAAAGATGCCCGCGAGAACCTGCTGCGGGTAGAGGATGTGCGCCAGGAACTGGACAAGCAGATCGGCAAGCTCGAAACCCAAGCCGAGGTGGCCGGGCTGTATCTGTCGCTGCAGGGCCGGCTGAAGCTGGCGCAGAACCTGCTCGCGTTGCTCAGGAAGCGCGAGGCCGCCGCGCAATGCGAGCGCTGGCAGCGCGAAGTGGAGCGCCTGAACAACGAGCTGGAGGCGGAAACGGCGCGCCTGCGCCAAGCCGAGAGTCAACTGGAACAGGCGCGAACGGCCCATTATGCGCTCAGCGACGTGCTGCATGAAACGCAGGGCAGCCTGTATGCAGCCAATGCTGAAGTGTCCAGGATGGAGCAGAACCTGCTCCACCTGCGCGAGAATCGCCAGCGCCTGGCATTGCAGATCGCCGCGCTACGAGAACAGAACGAGCGTTTGGTTAAGCAGCGTGGCGAGGCTTTAGCCGCGCTGGAGCTCTGGCGCGGCGATCATGCTGCGGCGCTGGAACGCATGGTGCAGGGAAAAGAGCAGCTTGAATTGGAAATCGGCAATTTGCCGTTGGCCGAACAAGGCTTTCGCGATTGCCAGCGCCGCTATAACGATTTGCAAAGCACGCTGGCTCAGGCCGAACAGGCAAAGCAGGTGGAAGAAACGCATCGCATCCACGCACAGCGCAACCTCCAGCAACTGCAAGCACGACAGCAGCGTCTGCAGCAGGAAATCAATGTGCTGCCGCGTTTTGACGCCACATTGCTGGCGCACAAGGAAGCGGATCTGGCCGCATTGACGGATGAACGCGAGGCGGCGCAGGAAGAATTGGCCCAGTTGCTTGCCGAACTGCCGGAAGCCGGGCTACGGGCGCAGCAGGCCAGAGGTGAGCTGGAAGCGGCGCAGAATCTGGCCACCGGGCTGGGCGCCAGGCTGGATGCACTGGAGCATCTGCAAAGCCGCCTCGGCAATAATCACGAGCTTCAGGCCTGGCTGGCGCAGCATCAATTGGAAAACCTGCCGCGGCTGTGGAGCGGCCTGCGTATCGATGCGGGCTGGGATGATGCGCTGGAAAGCGTGCTGGGCGAGAGGCTGAACGGCATCGCCCTGGCAAAGCTTGATCAGGCGCGGGACTGGTCGGATGCTGTGCCGCCGGCGGCGTTAACGATATTTGAGGCGGTCGGCACCGATCAGGCTGCCGTGCCGGGCGGTAAATTTACCCCGTTGCGCCGTTATGTCTCCTGGCTTGAGGGGGCGGCCCCGGCGTTTCTGGATGACTGGCTGGACGGCGTTTATGTCGCCGAGGATGTCGCTGCCGGTTTTGACATGCGCCATGACCTGCCGCGCGGGGCGATGCTGGTGACGCGCGAAGGCCATGTCATCACTCGCTACTCCGCGCATTTTCACGGCCCGCAAAGCGATCTGCACGGCGTGTTGGCGCGTCAGCGCGAAATCGGGGAATTGCAGGGCGAACTCGATATCTGCCGTGCCGCCTTGGCTCAGCAGCAGGTCGATGCCGCCCAGGCAGAAGCGGCGTTGGCATTGCGGCAGAAAGAAATTGCCTTGCTGAGAAACACCGTGGAAGAATCACAGCAGAAGCAGCACCACTTGCAACTCGAGGTGCAGCGGCTTGCCCAGGTCAAACAGCAGGCCGAGCAGCGGCATATGGCGATTTCTGCCGAGCAGAGCGAAATCGCAGAACAGCTCGAACTCGAGAGCGAGCGGATGGCGGCGACGGAAGAGACGCTGCTGCTTTGTCGGGATCAGGTCGAGGCGCTACGCACACAGATGGAAGCGTCACGGCAGGAGCGTTCCGGCGCCGAACGCCAGCTTGAACAGCAGCGCGAGGCACTGCGCACAGCCGAACGTGCTGTGCAGGAGGCGGTTTTTATCGAGCAAAATTGCCGGAACAAGATCGGTGAGATGGAATCGTCATCGGCGCTTTACGCCGAGCAGGCGCAGGCGGCTGCCGTTCAACTGGAAAGCTTGCTTGCCGAACAGCAAGGGTTGAGCGAAGAGCCGCAGAACCTTGCGCTGCAGCAAGCACTGGCGCAGCGCCAGCAGAAGGAACAGGCGTTGTCCATGGCGCGCGATGCGCTGGCCGACGCGGCGAACCAGTTGCGCGACCTGGAACAGCAGCGCATGGCCAGCGAGCAGAAATTGCAACCGCTGCGCGACCAGATCGGCGAAACCCGCCTCAAGGAACAGGAGGCGCGCCTTAGCCAGGAACAATATGCCGGGCAGATCAGGGAAGCCGGTGTGGATGAGGCCGAATTGGCGCAGCAGGCGGAGAAGAGTCTCAGGCCGAATGCCTTGCAGGCCGACATTGCCCGGCTCATGGCTGAAATAGAGGCGCTTGGGGCGGTCAACCTGGCTGCGCTCGATGAGTTGCAAACCAGCCAGGAAAGGCGCGGCTATCTCGAGTCCCAGGCGAACGACCTGAACGAAGCGATAGATACGCTGGAACAGGCGATCCGGCGCATTGACCGGGAAACGCGGGAACGTCTGCAAAGCACGTTCGACGAGGTAAACCGGAATTTCGGCGAACTCTTTCCTTCGCTGTTTGGCGGCGGCCAGGCGCGCTTGGTGCTGACCGGCGAGGAAATTCTTGATGCCGGCGTGCAGATCATCGCGCAGCCGCCGGGCAAGAAAAACAGCTCGATTCACTTGCTGTCCGGCGGCGAAAAGGCGCTGACTGCGCTGGCGCTGACCTTTTCCATGTTCCAACTCAACCCGGCGCCATTCTGCCTGCTCGACGAAGTGGATGCGCCGCTCGACGATTCCAACACCGAACGGTTCTGCGAACTGGTAAAGAAAATGTCGCTGTATACCCAGTTCGTATTTATCAGTCATAACAAGATCACCATGGAAATGGCGGAGCAACTGGTTGGCGTGACCATGCAGGAAATGGGCGTGTCGCGTGTGGTGGCAGTGGATATAGAAGAAGCGATGAGAATGAAGGATGAAATGCCGGCGTGAGTTATAATTTCTAAAAATTGAGCGGAATGATGCCATGAATGAATTGCAAGTCAGTCTGTTGGTGATTGGTTTCCTGGTGATTGCCGGGGTCTATGGTTTCAATCGCATCCAGGAAAGAAAGCACCGGCGCGTTGCCGAGCAGGCTTTCCCTTCCGGGCATGAGGATGTGCTGTTGCGGGAATATGAATCGGATACGCAGCCGGATGAGCACGAAATGTCAGGATTCCGCGATGATCCGAGAATTGAGCCGGTTATTTCTGAAACAGCGGATGAGCAGGAAGACAGGATGGCCGATGAAGTCGAGCCAACTCCTTTTTACGAGCCGGAAGTTGTGGAGGAGGAAGCTGACGTTGAGGTTGATGCGCAGCCTGTTCCCAATCCCAGCTACGAATACATGCCGTCTTTGGATGACGCAGTGGATTATGTGGTTCAACTTCATCTGGGCGAACCGGTTGGCGCGGCGGCGCTGCTGGGCATGCCGAGCCTGAAGGGATTGGGAAAGCGGGTTTGCTGGCTCGGCTTGAATCCGTTGTCGGGCGGGTGGGAGGAAATTGTGCCGGGCAGTTCGGCAGAATATCTTCATGTCGCGGCCACGCTGCAATTGGCGGATCGCTCCGGGCCGCTTTTCGAACAGGATTTGATTGCGTTCTGCAATCAGGTTCAGTCTATTGCCGACGAAATTGTGGCAGTTGCCGAATTTCCCGAGCGCGAGATCGCCATGGCGCGAGCTGCGGAGCTGGATAAATTCGGTGTCGAGGTCGATGTGCTGATTGGCGTGAACGTGACCACGCAGGGCGGGGAAGCCTTTGCCGCCACCAAGATTCGCGCCCTTGCCGAGTCCGCCGGCATGAAATTACTGCCGGATGGCGCATTTCATTTCTTCGACGACGATGGCGCCGAGCTGTTTTCCTTGGTTAATCGTGATCCGACGCCGTTTACTGCGGATAATATTCGCAATCTCAGCACCCACGGAATTACCTTTTTGTTCGATGTGCCCAAGGTCGCCGACGGTCTGCATGTATTTAACCAGATGTTGCTGATGGCCAAGAAGATGGCGCCTTCGCTGGGCGGGCAACTGGTGGATGATAATCGGCGCCTGCTGAACGATGCTGCGATCGACAAGATCAGGCAGCAGCTCTCCGATATCTACGCCAAAATGGAAAATCAGCAGATTACGAGCGGCAGTAATCGCGCACTAAGGCTTTTCTCGTAAATGGGCGTTCCGCCAGATGTCGCCGCGCGTATTCGGACTTTACGCGACGAGATCGAACGCCACAGTCACCTGTATTACGCCCTGGATACTCCGGAAATTCCTGATGCCGAGTATGACAAGCTGTTTCGTGAACTGGAACGGCTTGAGGCGGAATACCCCCAACTAGTTACCCCCGATTCGCCTACCCGGCGCGTTGGCGTAGCGCCCCTCGCCGAGTTCTCACAGGTCGCTCATCGTGTGCCCATGCTTTCTCTCGGCAATGCGTTCGAGGATGGCGAGGTGGCGGCCTTCGATAAGCGCGTGCGGGAAGGAGCAGGCGCCGATGAGGTGGAATATGCGGTTGAACCCAAGTTCGACGGCCTCGCCATCAGCCTGGTTTACGAGAATGGCATGCTGATTCAGGGCGCGACCCGCGGCGATGGCTACACCGGCGAGAATGTCACCGCCAACCTGCGCACCATCAAGGCCATTCCGCTACGATTGCATTCCGCTCTGCCGCCCAAACTGCTTGAGGTGCGCGGTGAAGTCCTGATCCTGAAAGCGGATTTCGAAAAACTCAATCGCCAGCAGCGGGAGAAGGGCGAAAAGGAATTTGCCAATCCGCGCAATGCCGCTGCCGGCTCACTGCGCCAGCTTGATCCGCGCATTACGGCCAAGCGCCCGCTGACCTTTTTTGCCTATGGATTGGGCAGCACCGAGGGGGTGGAAATGCCCGCAACTCACGGCGCTATCATGGATTTCCTGGAAACATTGCACGTGCCGGTCAGCCGTGAGCGCAAGGTGGTGCGGGGCGTCGAGGGGCTGCTCGGCTATTATCGCGATATTGGTGAGCGGCGTGAGCGCCTGCCATATGATATCGACGGCGTGGTTTACAAGGTCAATAGCCTAGCTTGGCAGGATAGCCTGGGGTTTGTTTCTCGATCGCCGCGTTTTGCGGTTGCTCATAAATTTCCGGCGCAGGAAGCAATGACCGAGCTCGTGGGCATTGATGTGCAGGTAGGCAGAACCGGTGCGTTGACACCGGTTGCGCGGCTTAAGCCGGTGCTTGTCGGTGGCGCGACCGTGACCAACGCCACTTTGCATAATGAAGACGAGATTCGCCGCAAGGATGTCCGCATCGGTGACACCGTGATTGTGCGCCGGGCCGGTGACGTGATTCCAGAGGTAGTGTCGGTCGTGCCGGGAATCAGACCGGCGGATGCACGTGAATTTGTCATGCCGACGCAATGCCCGGTGTGCGGCTCGCACGTCATCCGCCTGCCGGATGAGGCGGCGGCGCGTTGCAGTGGCGGCCTGTTTTGCCCGGCGCAGCGCAAGCAGGCGATTCTGCACTTTGCCAGCCGTCGTGCCATGGATATAGAAGGTATGGGCGACAAGCTGGTGGATCAATTGGTCGACAAGAATTTGGTCAGCACGCCAGCCGATTTGTACACGCTGGGTATGAATGCGCTGGTCAATCTCGATCGTATGGCGGAGAAGTCGGCTGCCAACGTGTTGGCTGCGATTGAGGCCAGCAAAAGCACTACTCTTGCGCGGTTTATTTTTGCGCTCGGCATCCGCAACGTGGGCGAAGTTACGGCCAAGGAGCTCGCGCGCTATTACGGCGGGCTGGATGCGCTGATGGCGTCCGACGCAGAAGAACTGCAACAGATACCCGACGTTGGGCCGGTGGTGGCGCAGAGCATTTCACAGTTCTTTGTTGAGCCGCATAACCTTGAGGTGATCAAGCAGCTGCGAGCAAATGGGGCGCACTGGGAGGAGGGCGAGCGGGCGCCCCGGCCCGTTGAAAGCGCGATCAGCGGCAAAACCTTTGTCCTGACCGGCACCCTGCCGAGCTTGTCGCGCGAGGAAGCCAAGGAAAAAATCGAGTCGCTGGGCGGCAAGGTTAGCGGCAGCGTTTCGAAAAAGACCGATTTCGTGGTGGCCGGAGCGGAAGCAGGCAGCAAGCTGACAAAGGCGCAGGAACTCGGTGTTACAGTTCTGGATGAATCCGGCCTGACGGCCTTGTTGGAAGAAGGAAAACAATGACAAAGATAACCAAAGCGGTTTTTCCGGTGGCAGGCATGGGCACGCGTTTTTTGCCTGCGACCAAGGCCAGCCCGAAGGAAATGCTGCCGATCGTCGACAAGCCGCTGATTCAGTATGCGGTGGAGGAGGCGGTGGCTGCCGGTATTACCGAGTTGATTTTCGTGACCGGTCGCAGCAAGCGCGCGATCGAGGATCATTTCGACAAGGCTTATGAGATGGAGGCCGAGTTGGAGGCGCGCGGCAAGACCCAGATGCTTGAAGTGTTGCGCGGCATCATCCCCCCCAACGTGACCTGCGTCTACATCCGCCAAGCTGAGGCACTGGGGTTGGGCCACGCCGTGCTGTGCGCCAAGCAGGTGGTGGGGAATGACCCGTTCGCGGTACTTCTGGCGGATGATTTGCTGGATGGCGAACCACCGGTGCTGAAGCAGATGGTCGACCTCTATGCGCACTATCACAGCTCGGTGATCGGGGTGCAGGACGTGCCGCGTGAGGAAACTTCGCAATACGGCATTGTCGATGCCAAGGAACTGGAGAACGGTATTTACAAGATGAATAATATCGTGGAAAAACCCAAGCCCGAGGAGGCGCCTTCCACCCTCGGCGTGGTTGGGCGCTATATCCTGACACCGCGTATTTTCAGTCATCTTGAGAAGGTGCAGGCCGGCGCAGGCGGTGAAATCCAGCTCACCGACGGCATCGCTTCCCTGCTCAAAAAGGAGCAGGTGCTGGCCTATGCATACCAAGGCATCCGCTACGACTGCGGCAGCAAAATCGGCTATCTCAAGGCGACGGTACAGTTC
Organism: Betaproteobacteria bacterium; assembly: GCA_021373185.1. GTDB lineage: Bacteria > Pseudomonadota > Gammaproteobacteria > Burkholderiales > Sulfuricellaceae > Sulfuricella. The sequence goes on from JAJFTF010000033.1 coordinate 8,899, forward strand.
GCCTTGAAGCATTCAGAAGTGAAGGGCGATTTTAGAACCTATCTTTCCACACTGGAGCTGTAAAATGATCTCTGCGCAAGAAGCAAAAAAAATTCTTGAAGAGGCGGAGCTGATTTGCTCCGCTGACAAAGTTTCTGTCATCGTCAAACGGATGGCCGGCGAGATCGGCGCCGCTTTGGGGGATGCACACCCCATCGTATTGAGCGTGATGGGCGGCGCCGTGGTATTCAGCGGCCAGTTGCTGCCCTTGCTCAATTTCCCACTGGATTTCGATTACATTCACGCCAGCCGCTATGGTACTGAAACACAGGGCAATAGCCTGCAATGGAAGGTGATGCCCAAGGAGAATGTGGCGGGGCGTGTCGTGCTGGTGCTCGATGATATCCTGGATGAGGGCCATACCTTGGCGGCGATCCGCGATGAGATTCTCGGTCTTGGTGCGAAGTCGTTTCACTGTGCAGTATTCTCGGACAAGGATTTGGGCCGGGCGAAACCTATCCAGGCCGATTTTGTCGGAACCAGTTTGCCGAATCGTTATGTTTTCGGATTCGGCATGGACGTGCGTGGGGCATGGCGTAACTTGCCCGCAATTTATGCATTAAAGGAAGAGTGAAAAAATGTTAGGAATTATCGGCGGCACCGGCTTGACGCAACTGGCCAATCTTGAAATCACTCATCGACAGGTGATTCGCACTCCTTATGGCGAGCCTTCCGGCGCGCTGACTTTCGGAAAAATCAAGGATCATGAGGTGGTTTTCCTGGCGCGGCATGGCTACGGCCATTCTATCCCTCCGCACGAGGTCAATTATCAGGCAAACATGTGGGCGCTGCATGCACAGGGTGTCCAGCATGTCGTGTCAGTCGCGGCGGTGGGCGGGATCCATCCGGATTACGAGCCGGGCGCCATTGTCATCCCCGACCAGATCATCGACTACACTCACGGTCGCAAGGCGACTTATTACGATGGCAACGGCAAGCAGGTGACCCACATCGATTTTACCGAGCCGTACTGTGAAAAAATGCGCAAGCAGTGCATGCAGGCGGCCAGGTTGGCAGGAGAAACCTTTGTCGATGGCGGCGTCTATGCGGCGGTGCAAGGCCCCCGTCTGGAAACGGCAGCCGAAATCAACCGCCTCGACCGCGATGGCGCCACGATGGTGGGTATGACCGGGATGCCGGAAGCCGTACTCGCCCGCGAGATCGGACTTTGTTATGCGGCCATTGCCGTGATCGCCAACCATGCAGCCGGGCGGAACACCAGCAAGCACGTCATCAGTTTCGAGGAAATAGATGCCGTGTTGAAGCAGGCGATGCAGCGAGTGCGAAATATTCTGGAGTACGTGGTAGGCCTGGATGGCGATTAAAGCCGTATTGCGCATGGGCGACCGGCGCCTGCTGGAAACGGCGGCGCCGGTTGTCGCTTTTGATACGGTTGAATTGCATGAATTGTTGCAAGACATGCGCGATACCATGGCTGCGCTTAAAGGCGTTGGGCTGGCTGCCCCGCAAATCGGGGTCGGCCTGCAAGTGGTGATTTTTGGTGTCGATGCCAATCAGCGCTACCCCGAAGCCGAGTCGGTGCCATTTACGGTGCTGATCAATCCCGTGCTGACACTGCTGGACGAAGAGCAGGAGGCGGGTTGGGAAGGGTGTCTCAGTATTCCCGGTATGCGAGGCTTGGTGCCGCGCCACAAGCGAATGCGCTACGAGGGATTCGATCAGTCCGGCAATCGGATAGATCGTTCCGTCAGTGATTTTCATGCGAGAGTGGTGCAGCACGAATGCGATCATCTGCGCGGCATTCTTTATCCGATGCGGGTCAAGGATATGCGGCAATTTGGCTTTGCGGACGTAATGGATACATAAAGCGCCGGCGTGGCCGAATAATCATGGCGAGCCTGGGGTTGGCGGGAAAATTCAAGATGGTGTTTGTTCTTCCGATAAATCACTAGTAAGAGGGACGAATAATGAGGCGGGAGTTAAATGGAAGCTGAAACATTCACGTCGGGGCAGGCAGGCATAATTAGTGGTGTTGGCCGTGATGGTGCTGTGCTGTTTTCCCGACCAACTTTTGTCGTTGCTCGAATTTTCCTTGGGTTTCGATTGTATTCCCACAGGCCAAACTAGGCAGTTTGCTTAAGGGAACATCATGGTCGATTTGTTTCGTATCGATAGCCACAAGCTTATTTTTCACCCCCAACGGGTTGCGCAATTCATTGAGGCTGGGGATGATTGGGAGAAGGCAAAGCGCGTTTATCCTATTTACATTGAAATATCTCCAGTTGGCGCATGTAACCATCGCTGTACTTTTTGCGCGGTTGACTATATCGGTTACAAGAGCCAGATGCTTGATGCCGATTTGCTCTCCGAGCGACTTGCAGAAATGGGTCGGCTCGGCATAAAGAGTGTCATGTACGCGGGTGAAGGGGAGCCGCTGTTACATAAGAGAATCAACGAAATTGTCCGTGCAACGAAAGATGCCGGGATAGATGTGGCGTTCACGACGAATGCCACTGTTCTTAACGAAGTTTTTGTCGAACAATCGCTGCCGCTTGTTTCCTGGATCAAAGTTTCCATCAATGCCGGGACAGCCGCTAACTACGCAAAAATTCATCGGACGCGCGAGCGCGATTTCGAGCGCGTGATCAACAATTTAAAGTACGCGGTCAACTTGAAAAGGAAGCGGGGGCTCAATTGCACGATAGGCGCCCAATCGTTGCTGCTTCCCGAAAATGCTGAAGAAATGGAGAAGCTGGCCGTTATATGCAGGGATGAGATCGGTTTGGACTATCTGGTGATCAAACCCTACTCGCAGCATCTTTTTAGCGAAACGCACCTTTATGAAAAGGTCGATTACAGCAGCTATTTGGCAATGTCCGATTCGCTGAAAAAACTTAATACCGACAAATTTCAAGTGATTTTTCGTGAAAATACCATGAAGAAATACATGGAAGAGGGCGGACGGTATACAAAGTGCAACGCTACACCTTTTTTCTGGGCTTACGTCATGGCTGATGGCTCGGTATATGGATGTAGCGCCTACTTGCTGGATAAGCGATTCGAATATGGCAACTTGGTCGAGAGTGCTTTCCAGAAAATTTGGGAAGGTGATAAACGCGAAGCGAATTTCCGTTATGTCAGGAATGATCTGAATATTCAGGAATGCCGGAGAAATTGCAGGATGGACGAAGTCAATCGCTATCTATTTCAGTTACGCGAAAATCTCGTTCAGCATGTGAATTTTATCTAAATTTAACTTGCGGATAAATTATGAAAGCTTTGGTAACCGGCGGTGCCGGCTTTATAGGAAGCCATTTGGCGGAATTGTTGGTTGCACGAGGCCATGAAGTTCTTGTCGTCGACAATCTCACCTCGGGACGCCTGGAAAACCTAAAAACAATAATCGACAATCCGTGCGTTAAATTCGCCAATGTGGATATCCGCGATTATTCCTCACTCATGCCCTTATTCGACGGGGTGGATTGGGTGTTTCATTTGGCGGGGTTGGCGGATATTGTTCCATCCATCGAAATGCCGGCCCAATATTACAGCACTAATGTTACCGGCACCTTCAATGTTCTCGAATGCGCGCGTCAGCACAACGTCAAACGCTTTGTTTATGCTGCCTCGTCGTCGAGCTACGGCATTCCCGATGTGTACCCGACCCCGGAATCGGCGCCGATCAAGCCGCAGTACCCTTACGCGCTGACCAAGCACATGGGGGAGGAGCTGGTGTTGCACTGGGCAGCGGTCTACAAATTACCCGCCGTTTCGTTACGGCTATTCAACGTATTCGGAACGCGTTCACGTACGACCGGTGCATATGGTGCGGTGTTTGGCGTATTCTTGGCGCAAAAGTTGAATGGGCGACCGTTTACCGTTGTCGGCGACGGCGCTCAAACGAGAGATTTTACTTATGTGACGGATGTGGCGGCGGCATTCTTGTGCGCTGCGGAGTCGAATGTCACGGGTGAGGCGATGAACGTGGGGAGTGGCAGTCACTATAGCGTCAAGCAGTTAGTCGAATTGCTCGGAGGGGAAGTGGAGTTTATTCCAAAGCGCCCTGGGGAACCCGATTGCACGTTCGCCGATATCGGCAAGATAGAACGCTTGCTGGGCTGGAAAGCCCATGTCTCCTTCAACGATGGCGTGCATCGGATGCTTGAAAGAATTAACGATTGGAAAGATGCTCCAGTATGGAATCCTGCCGCCATTGATCAAGCCACTGCAGCGTGGTTCCGTTGCTTGGGTGAAGGGGATAAATGATGCCGAATCATCAGGGCGATTTGTCTCTCGCCGCCCGTATCGATCAGTTCGGGGCGTTACTTGGTTGTTGTGAGATAACCGGAAAGAACCGTGCCGCGCTCGAAGTGGAAGCCGGCATAGAGGCCGCCTTGCAAAGGCTGACTCAAGGGCGCGAAAGCGGTAGTAATGTTTACGTGATAGGCAATGGTGGTAGCGCCGGCATAGCGGGCCATGCCGTTGTCGATTTTTTGCATGTTGCGGGATTGCGGGCGTTTACGCTCCACGATTCCTCGCTGTTGACTTGCATGGCGAACGATTACGGTTACGAGAACGCTTTTGCGCGGATATTGGCGAAGGTTGCGCGACCTGGCGACATATTGATTGCGATCAGCAGTTCGGGGTGCTCGATAAATATCCGCAATGCGGCCACACAGATGGTTAACAGCGGAGGATTGGTTATGACCGTGAGCGGTTTTGCTCATGACAATCCCTTGCGTTCTATGGGAGAGGTCAATATCTGGCTTGATTCGAGCGACTATGGGCTGGTAGAAATCGGCCATCAATTTATTTTGCACAACTTGGCAGATCGGCTTGCTGCAGGTTGTGCGAGTGCTTCGTCATGAGCACACAGAAAATTCTTGCATTAGGTGAGTTGGCTGAACTCTCGCGCCGGTTGCGGGCGGAGGGGAAGCGTATCGTCCTGTGCCATGGTACTTTCGATCTCATGCATACCGGCCATATACGTTACCTGCAGTGCGCAAAGCGGGAGGGCGACATATTGCTGGTCACCGTAACCGGCGACGTTTATGTGAACAAGGGGCCAGGGCGACCGGTATTCAATGAACATTTGCGTGCCGAGAACCTCGCGGCGCTGGCGTGCGTCGATTTTGTGGCGATCAACCATGCGGTTTCCGCAGTCGAGGCGTTGCATGATATTCGCCCGAATGTTTATGCCAAAGGCAGCGATTACCGCATGCACGGCGAAGACGTGACCGGGAACATCGCGCTGGAGCAGGAAGCCGTCGAATCGCATGGCGGTCGAATCTTTTATACCGATGAGATCACCTTCAGCTCCAGTAGCTTGTTGAACGAACATTTCGGCGTGTTTACGCCGGAAACCAAGGATTTTCTGAAAGCCTTTCGTATCAGATGGGCGGAGAAGGAAATCCAGCAGATGGTGATGTCGTTATCTGATTTGAATGTGTTGGTGGTAGGGGATGCCATCATCGATCAATATCACTATGTGACACCTTTAGGACAGACGGGGAAAGGGAGTTTTCCCGCCGTTCGCTACGATTCGGAAGAGCAGTTTGCCGGGGGGGCTATCGCCGTTGCAAATCATATTGCCGGATTTGTAAAAAATGTCACTTTAGTGACTGGATTGGGATCGACCGATAGCCACGAGCAATTTATCAGGGAAAAACTCCAGAAAAACATCACTCCGGTCTTTTTTTCTTTTGCGGATGCGCCGACCGTTACCAAGCGCCGTTTTGTGGACACCGATATGTCCAAGTTGTTTGAGGTTTATTTCTTCAATGGCTCTCCGTCTTTGGGGGAAGCGGAAGATAAGGCTTGCCAGTGGCTTGACGCCAACGCCGGAGGATTTGACGTGGTGGTCGTGCCTGATTTCGGTAACGGGTTTATCACTCAAAACATGACCACGATACTGAGCGGCAAGTCCAGATTCCTCGCGGTCAACACGCAAATCAACAGCGGCAATCGGGGCTATCATGTTATTCACCGCTATCCGCGCGTCGATTTTATTTCCCTTAACGAACCGGAACTGCGGATGGCGGCCCATAATCGTCACGACCCCATCGAAGCCGTGTCCGAGCAAGTAGGGGCGCGTGCCCAAGCCGGGCAATTGGCTGTCACGCGGGGTGTCCTGGGTGTAATGATGTTCGATCGGGAGCATAAATCATTTTTTAACGTGCCGGCACTTTCCACGAAAGTTGTCGACCGCATCGGTGCGGGTGATGCGTTCCTGTCATTGGCGGGGATTTGCCTGGGGCGCGGGTTGCCGCCGGAGGTCGCGGCTTTTGTCGGCAGCGCCGCAGCGGCGATAGACGTACAAATTGTCTGTAACCGCGAACCTATCGCTGCTTCAGCATTGTTGAAATACATTTCCACGCTGCTGAAATGACGGCTGTTACCAGTAGTTTTGCGTATGGATTATAGGGAGTTAATCTGTTGTCGATGATAGGTAAAGGTACGATGGATCATCCAAATATCCTGGATATTGCCAAGCGCATACGCCATAGCATTATCGAACTGGCCTGTGTTTCGCAGGGGCCGCATGTCGGCACGGCGCTTTCATGTGCGGACATTTTGACCACGCTGTATTTTCAGGTCATGCGCCTGGACGACTGGGAATCGCGCGATATCGGCATACTCAGCAAGGGGCATGCCGCGATGGCGCTTTATGCCACTCTGGCCGAGAAAGGGATCATCGACAAGGAATTGCTTAAAGGTTATTGCCTTAACGATGGCACATTGCCTGCGCATCTCGATCGGTTTTCGGCGAAGGGCGTCGAAGTGTCAGCCGGGTCGCTCGGCCATGGCTTCAATATCGGGTTGGGAATGGCCTACGGGTTCAAGAAGCGTGAGCTGGATCGGCGGGTATTCGTGGTGATCGGCGACGGAGAAAGCCAGGAAGGTTCGATCTGGGAGGGGGCGCTTTTTGCACCCACGATGGGCTTGGATAATTTTACAGTGATCGTCGATTACAATAATTTGCAGGGCTATGGGCGTCCGAACGATATTTGCAGTTTCCATCCTTTTGCGGAGAAATGGCAGGCTTTCGGCTGGCATACAGTCGAAGTGGATGGTCATGATCATGTAGCCCTGCAACGGGCGATGAACGAGCCGACTGCGGGTAAACCCCGCGCTGTAATTGCTCATACGACCAAGGGCAAGGGCGTGCCATTCATGGAGGATCAACTGGTCTGGCATTACTACATCGTCACCGAAGAAATCCGTAAGCAGTCGCTGGAGGCGTTGCGATGAGAAATGCCTTTATCGACACGGTGATTGAAGAATGTTTGCGTCGGGATGATATTTTTATCATCAGCGGCGATGCCGGCCTGGGCGTTTTCGATGAGTTTGGTAAACAGCGCCCTGACCGTTTTCTCAATCTCGGGGTGGCTGAGCAGAATGCGATTGGTTGTGCGGCAGGCATGGCATTGGCTGGCTTCAGGGTTTATGTCTACAACATCGTGCCCTTCGTTCTGTACCGTTGTTACGAGCAAGTTCGGAACGACATCTGCTATCAGCAATTGCCGGTTACGCTGGTCGGCATTGGCAGCGGGTTCAGTTACGCGCCGATGGGGATGACGCATTATTCCGTCGAAGACCTTGGCGTTGCCCAGACCTTGCCGAATCTGCGCGTGTTTTCGCCAGCCGATCCTACCGAGGCTGAGGCATCTGCCCGCTTCACACTGGCTGGCAGTGAACCCACCTACGTACGTTTGGCCAAACGCGGAGAACCGAGGGTACACCTGGATGCGCTGCCTGATGTAACGCGTCCGATCCAGCTTGCCGAAGGGCGCGATGTCGCATTGGTTTTTCATGGCACGGTGGTCGGCGAAGTGCTGGAGGCGCATCGAATACTCGGTGAAATGGGCGTATCGGCAAAGGTCATTTCACTCCCGTTGATCAATCCCTGCCCGATTGACCAACTGGATGAAATGTTGGAGGGCATCGGGCAAGTGGTGACGATAGAGGAACATTTCGTCGATAGCGGACTCGGTTGCCGACTCGCTTTATGGAGCGCAGCGAACAGGCCGAACTGGCGCTTGAGCCGCATGGGCATCAAGCCGGAATATGTCCACGCGGTAAAGAAGCAGGAGGGAATGCGGGCGCATTATAGTCTGACTTCCGCGCACATCGCTTCGCATGTGCGAAGCTTGTTGGTAAAGAATTAATGTCCACTCTCTACAGCAACCTGAAGTTTCTGCGTTATGCCGATCATATCGAGGCCTTGCGTGAGCAGCGCGTCGTGGCACCGGTACATATCCGCATCAAGCCGATAAATCGCTGCAACCACGATTGCTGGTACTGCGCTTACCGTGTCAGCAATTTGCAATTGGGCGAGGATATCGACTACGAGGATACGATTCCCGAAAACAAGATGTTCGAGATCGTGGACGATGTGATTGCCATGGGGGTGAAAGCGGTCACTTTCTCCGGCGGCGGCGAACCGCTGCTGTACAAACCCTTGCCGGAAGTGGTGAAACGCCTTGCGGAGGGTGGGGTACGGGTGGCAACGCTGACCAATGGTTCCAACCTCAAGGGTAAAGTGGCGGATGCTTTTGCCGAATATGGCACATGGGTGCGGGTATCGACCGACGCCTGGGATGACCGCAGCTTTGCCAAATCGCGCGGCATTCATGAGGGCGAATTTTCGCGCCTGTTACGCAACTTGAGCGGGTTCGCCGCACGTGGTTCGAAATGTGTGCTGGGCGTGAGTTTTATCGTCGACGAGGCGAATAGCAGCCATTTGTACGATGCCTGCGTGTTGCTAAAAAATTCCGGTGTAAATCACGTGAAGTTTTCCGGGGTCGTCGTGAGTAATTCAGGGGCGGAAAACAATGTTTATCATGCGCGCATACGTGATATCGTCACCGAACAGATCGAGCGTGCCCGCTCTCTGGCGGACGACCGTTTTGCCGTGATCAATCATTATCACGACCTGGATGATCGTTTTGAAAAAACCTACACCATGTGTCCCTACCTGATGTTTCTCACGGTGATTGGCGCCGATTGCGTGGTTTACTCCTGCCAGGATAAAGCATTCACACAATCCGGTACGCTGGGTTCGATCAAGGATCGCAGATTCAAGGACTTCTGGTTTTCCGAGGAAAATCGGCAGCGCTTGTTCGGGCTCGACCCATCCAGAGACTGTTCGCATCATTGCGTTTCGCACGGAAAAAATTTGGCAATCATGGATTTGCTTTCCATTGATCCCGATCACGGTACGTTTGTTTAAATCCACATAGCGAGGTTTTATGGGCAGACTGCTCGACATCGTTACACCACTGCACCGTCAAACCAAGCGTGACTGCCTGGCGCGCATGGTGGACGACAAGGTGCAGTGTATGCTCAAGGCGAAAGAATACGAACATGATTATTGGGACGGTGACCGTCGCTACGGCTATGGCGGATACCGTTACGATGGCCGCTGGAAATCGGTCGCCGAGCAATTGATCGCGACCTACAACCTGGCGCCGGATGCCAGGATTCTGGATGTCGGGTGCGGCAAAGGATTCTTGTTGTATGAGCTCAAGCTATTGCTGCCGGCGGCGACCTGTGTCGGATTCGATGTCTCCAGGCATGGTCTGGCCGATGCGCCCGACGGAATCCGCGATGCCCTGTTTCACTATCGCGCACAGGACCCCCTTCCGTTTGGCGACAAGCAATTCGATCTGGTGATTTCCTTGGGGTGCTTGCATAACCTTCGCGTGTTCGATTTGAAAGCCGCGCTCGGGGAAATTGAACGTGTCGGTCAACATGCTTATGTGATGGTCGAGAGTTACCGCAACGAGCAGGAAATGTTCAATCTCGAGTGCTGGGCGCTGACGGCGGAGTCGCTATTCGATACTGCGGAATGGATCTGGTTGTACTCGCAGTTTGGCTACACTGGCGATTACGAATTTATCTATTTTTGAATGACAACATCTAACGTTTGCCGCAGTTCTTTTTGTCGACTAACCTGCAATGGGAACGCAATGAGGGATGGTCAGCTTTGAACAGCAATAAATTCCACGCCATAAACCCGGAAGTGCTGTATTCGGACGTAGCGATAACAACGGCTGATCGTTCCGATGTCGATCTTTTTAAACAATTATCGTCGCATAATTCGAGAAAACGTATTCGATTGTGTACCCATGACAGCCCGGATGATCGATTGCATGAGATGCTGATCGTCCACGAACGTGGCGCTTACGTGCACCCGCACAAACACCCCGGCAAGACCGAATCCATGCACATCATCGAGGGGGAGGCAGATATTGTCATATTTGACGATGAAGGCCGGATAACCCGCATTATCAACATGGGAGACTATGCTTCTGGCCGGGTTTTTTATTACCGGATGGCTGTTTCCGCATTTCACACCATGATTATTCGTTCAGATGTGCTTGTGTTCCACGAAACCACCAACGGCCCTTTTGTCCGCAGTGAAACTGTTTTTGCACCATGGGCGCCGGAAGACGGCGACATTGGTCGTGTAAACGCCTTTATGGCCGACCTGGACGACAGAGTCAGCCTTAACAATGCACAATTAAAGAGGTAGGCATGGCGGATGTCATTCATCGTCGCAGAGATTGCCGTGGTTGTGGCAGTCACGATCTGGAACTGGTTTTCAGTTTGAGGCCAACCCCGATCGGTGATGCTTATGTCACCCCGGAACAGGTAAACGTGCCGCAACCCAGTTATCCGATAGATCTCCACATGTGCAAGCAGTGCGGCTTGGCGCAGATACTGGATGTCATTGATCCGGAAATTCTTTACGGAGAATACATTTACATAACGGCAAGCTCCTTGGGCTTGGCAGAGCATTTTCGTGGCTATGCCGATAATGTAATTGAGCGGCTGGGGCTGAAGCCGGATTCTCTCGTCGTCGACATCGGCAGCAACGACGGCACCTTGCTGAAACAGTTTCAGGCACGGGGGATGCGTGTGCTGGGGGTCGAGCCTGCCGCCCATATTGCTGCCCAGGCGACTGTCAGCGGCATTGATACCATCGATAAATTCTTCGCACCCGATCTCGCCAGGCAGATGGTCGCCGAACATGGGCACGCCAAGCTGGTTACAGCCAACAACGTGTTCGCCAATATTGACGACCTCACATCCTGGGTCGAGGCAATTAACCTGTTGCTCGCTGCTGACGGAGTGTTTGTATTCGAAAGCTACTATCTCGCTGACCTGGTAGAGAACATGGTGTTCGATTTTATCTACCATGAGCACCTTTCTGCATTTTCGGTGAAACCTATTCAGGCATTGTTTAAGCGTGTGAACATGGAGCTGATTGCCGTTCAGCGCGTGCCAACCAAGGGTGGCTCGTTGCGATATTTTGTCCAGCGCTCGGGTGGGCCGCTGGTGAATGACGGTTCGGTGGAGGCTATGCTGGTCATGGAAAACAGCATGGGCTTATATCGGAAGGAAACTTTTATTGCCTTTGCCGACAAGGTCAACAATCTCAAGGAAAAAACGCGGGCCTATCTTGCCCAAGCCAAGAGCGAAGGGAAAAAGATCGCCGGTTTCGGTGCATCTATCACCGGCACGACGCTGATCTACCATTTTGAAATCGGCGGCTACCTTGATTATCTGGTCGATGATAATCCGGCAAAACAGGGTCGATATAGCCCGGGGCTTCATCTGCCGGTTCTGCCTTCGACGGCTCTTTATGAGCACAAGCCCGATTGCGTGGTTGTCCTGGCGTGGCGGTACGCAGAACCTTTTATGAAGAAAAACCAGGCCTACCTCGACAACGGCGGCTGTTTTATCATTCCAGTACCTGAGCTTAGGGTGATCTGATGGTTGCGGATGTCTGCGAGAAAAATTCTGCAGAGCCGTCGCCCATGATCCCATGGTGGCGCACCAGCTTTGGCGATGAAGAAATTCACGGCGTCACTCAAGCGATTAGAAACGAACACATCAGCCAGGGACCAATCGTCAGTGAGTTCGAGAATCGCCTGTGCGAATGTCTGGGTGTGCCTTATGTCGTTGCAACCACAAGCGGAAGTGCGTCATTGCTGATGGCTCTGATGGCGCTCGGCATCGGCCCCGACGATGAAGTCATTGTGCCCAATCGCACATGGATTGCTACCGCCCATGCGCCGGTGTTGCTTGGCGCCAAAGTCAGGTTGGTGGATGTCGAAGCGAATAGGCCGATTATCGATTCGGCCAGGATTGAAGAGGCTATTACCCCTCAAACCAAAGCCATTATCCCTGTGCATTTAAATGGCCGTGCTGCAGACATGCGGGAAATCCGCCGTATCGCGCTGAAACATGGTTTGCGCGTTATCGAAGACGCCGCCCAGGCGTTAGGCTCCCGCAACATGGATGGCCTGTTGGGAACGCAATCGGATATGGGCTGTTTTTCGCTTTCCGTCGCGAAAATCATTGCCACCGGCCAGGGGGGATTTGTCGCGACGCGTGACAAGGCGCTTTATGAAAAATTGGTGTCCATACGAACCCATGGCGTGGGCAGCGTTATCGATGCGGAATGGACTCGACCGGGATTCAATTTTCGCTTTACGGATATTCTGGCTTCCATCGGCCTTGTCCAGTTGCGACAACTCGCTGAACGCATGGAGAAAGTCAAAGCGATTTATGCGCGTTATGCAGAGGCCATATGCAGCTTGCCTTTCCTCAAGTTTGTGCCTGTGGATATTGAGGGGGGAGAGGTTCCTATCTACATTGAAATACTCTGCGAGGAACGCGAACGATTGATTGACTTTCTGGCCGGTCGGGGCATACAAGCGCGCCCTTTTTATCCCGATCTGAATCTGGCGAATTATCTTCATAACGAGGGACGTTTTCCAAATTCAGAAAAATTTGGCCGGCAAGGCATATTTTTGCCGTCAGGGCCAAGTCAGCCCATGGGAAATATCGATAAAGTAATCGATACGCTCAAAGAATTCCCTTGTTGACTTAACCGACGCGAATAAAAAAGCCGATACAAGATGACTAACAAACCGAACGTCCTGATTTTTACATCCAAGGTTCCATCCGATGAAGCACCGGATAGCTTGACTGTCCCTATCGGGTTATACAGCCTGCAACATGTCTTGCAAAGCGATGGAATACGATGCGATGTGATAGACCATCAGCTTAATGCCGAATCCGATTACCTGGGAAATGTTGAAAATGGTCTGTATGACATAATCGGCATCAGCGTTACCCATTGGCAAATGCAGGAAGACTTGGGTTTTCTGCATGACTTGAAGAAGGCCTGCCGAAAAAACAACAAGCCGTGCCTGTTTATCGCCGGCGGCATTCAGGCCACTATAAATTACCAGCAATGGCTGGATGGGGGTTTCGATCTTATCTGTCTGGGATATGCAGAAGACACGTTATTGGACGTCTGCCATAGAGTCGCTGGCGCATCTTCCCCGATATACGAACTATTCAAGGATTGTGGCGGGGTGGCGTTCCTGAACCAGGATGGGCAAGTGGTGCACAACCCGTCAAAATCGCTAACCAACCAGGATTTTGAGCGAATCATGTACAGCAATGTCATGCGCATGAATTTGCCATATGCCGATTATTGGGGCTTCATAAGAAAAAGAGCAAGCGGGATATTAAAGGCAAATAATCGTTCTTACATCATCGAGAACGGAAGGTTGCTGACAACCAGCAAATGCATGGCAAAATGCGGTTTCTGTTGCAGCCCGAACTTTCTCCAGAGCGCACAGGGAGCGACCGCAAGGCCGATAAGCCTCTCTCCTGAGCAATTCATGGAGCTTGTCGTTTCCAGTATTTCGAAATATGGGACAAAAAGTTTCTCAATTAACGACGAAGACTTCCTGATCGGGAATGCTTACGGAATCGAACGTGCCATAGCAATCTGCGATCTGATTGTCGCGGCCAAGCAAAAGAATGAAATCCCCGGCTATGTACGATTCAGTTGCCAGACCAGAGCGCATTGTTTTTTAAGTCGGAATCCAGATGGCAGCAGAAGTGTCAACCATCGGCTAATGCAGGCTCTTTCAAGAGCGGGATTTCACAATGTTTCCATAGGAGTCGAAACCTTTTCCGATCGACTGCTTAAAAGCCCCTCCATTAACAAGGGGGTGGCCAGCAAAAACCTCCACGCTGTATTGCACGGGTTGTTGGAAAATAATTTATACACGTCGATTAACCTGATTCTCGGGATTCCGGAGAGTACGGTAGAAGAGTTGCTGGATACCATTCGGCAAGCCCTGGAATACACTGACAAACCATGTCAGATAAATCTCGCAACTCGAATGCTCTCCTTTCCTGGCTCGGCAATATTCGATTCGGACAAATATCCCACGTTTGACACGATATTTGTAAATCCGGGCAGCAACGAAAACGTGCACATTAAAAAATACTATAAGCAGCACGATCCTGAAATGGAAAACATACTAAATCGGGTGGAAGCCGAAACGCCTAAAGCGCTGGAGAAATTCAAATCTGAACATAACCTTGGCAAATCGATGTTACTTCCCCGGCTGTTTATATCGTTAACGATCTTATTGCTGATCGCCAAATACGCTAACGACGACGACCTTTCGAAGATTATCTCAAACAAGATAGAACATTTTGCTTCGGGAATCTGAATTGAACAATAACAGGCAGATTTTAGTTGGAAGATTGTATGGCTGAGAGAGAAGTGCTGACAAAGTTGAACTCTGTGGCAATTCTGGGTTTTCATGACGGTAGTGCGGGTCAGGTTGAGGCTTGGTTCGAAGAAGCCACTGGCTATCATATCGCCTGTTTCGTGCATGAAGCGGCAGAGCCGCTGAATATCGATGTTGCCGCTGAAAATGCGAAACGTGCGACGAGGCGAATGGAGTACCCCACTTTGACCACCTTCAAGGGTCGCCCTTTTATCGTATCCGATAACTGGCTGGAGCAATTGATTAAACTTGGGATCAATAAAGTGTTACCCCTTACGCCGAATAATGAGGTGCGCCTGAAGCAGATCAATAAGTGCCGCCAACATGGAATGGAATTGGTTTCCGCGATTCATCCATCGGTAACAATTCTTGACGGAGCAACCATAGAGCCTGGAGTTTGGATCAATGCCGGAAGCTTGATCGGATACAAAGCGGAGATTGAATCGGGCGTCTTAATCAATACCGGCGCGCAGATCGACCATCACAATGTCCTGAAGCAGTGTTGCCAAGTGGACCCAGGCGTGGTGACGGCTGGCAATGTGACTTTGCGCGAGTGTTGTCATATTCATACCGGTGCGACAATTATTAACCGGATTGAAATAGGAAGGGGCGCCGTTGTCGGGGCAGGCGCAGTCGTGATCAGGAACATTCCAGCCAATTGTACGGCGGTTGGTGTGCCTGCCCGGGTAATAAGGGAGCGCGGTTAGCAGAGATGCTCTTTGGGGGGGCTGTTTTTTATTGAGAGTGCCCACGAAATTTGATCTGCGTGTTGGTAAAGATGTCGATGAAAGAAAAAAGATTTTTGATTATTGGCGGTGAAGGGCTAATTGGGACAGCCCTGAATGAATCGATCCGATTGCAGGGAGGGGTCGTGGCGACTACATCCAGGCGCCAGCGCGATGCCATAAAAAATATCATATTCCTAGACTTGCAGAATGAGAGGAGTGTCGCCGAGCTTGATGTTTCAGGTTATAACATCGCCTATTTCTGTGTCGGGTTGTCAAAATACACCGATATTGAGACTAACGTGTCAATTAGTCAGCAAATTAATGTTACCGGCACACTCCATCTGTGCGCCCGTCTCATGGAGAGCGGGTGCTCTATTGTGTTCCTATCTACTTCCGCAGTATTCGATGGGGAGCGCCTATATCCCGGGGAGAACGATCCTGTTTGCCCGGTTACTCGTTATGGGCGGCAAAAATGTGAGGTAGAAAGCGCCTTGACGATGCGGGGAAAAGCGGCGAATGTTTCCGCAACCGTAAAAATTGTGCGGCTATCAAAAGTCCTGTCGCCCAATATGGCGCTCATCAATGATTGGCGTAATTCCCTCTTTAGAAAGGAAATCATCACCCCCCTCATGGATTTGCGCTTGAGTCCTGTTTCGCTTCCCTATGTGGTGGATGGGTTGTTGAGAATAGGCATGCTTGAACAATCCGGCATATTTCACCTTTCGGGGGCGCGGGATACGACCTATGCAGATATTGCCAGGGAGCTCGCACTGCGTTGGGGCTATCCGTTAAGTCTGGTTTGCCCGGTGACCGCCATGGATTCTGACCTTGATCTGCCTTATGCGCCCAAGCATCCGTCGTTGGGAATGAATCAAACGACCAAGGCCACGGCTATAGCCCCACAATTATTTGAAGATTGCATTGCCGATCTGACAGATAAGGCGATATGAAATGGGATGCTATGAATAGTTGCTTGGTGTGCGATGCTTCCGAATTGTCCGAGTTCCCCGGATTTGACGCGTTTCTGCGTATTACGTCGGATGAGCAACCATTTAGGCGTGGCGGGAGATTGTTTGTATGCGATGCTTGCGGCGCAGTCCAAAAGCGGATAGATGAGCAGTTGTTGACAGAAATCGGGGAGATATACGCAAAATATGCGACTTTCAGAAAGTCGGACGGCGACGAACAAATCGCTTTTGATCAACGTCGTGGTAGCTTGCGGCGTCGCAGTGCCATTCTGATCGAAAAAATCCATGAGATGGCTGGCTTGGCTGACAGCGGTCGGATTCTAGATATAGGTTGTGGCAATGGTGTTACGCTCAAAGCATTTAGCGAGCTTCTTCCGCGCTGGAGCTTGTTTGGACAGGAAATTGACAATCGTAGCGAGGGGGCGCTTAAGTTGTTGCCAGGATTCGAACAACTTTTTACCTGCGCGCCGGGGGCAATTCCTGGCCGGTATGCGCTCATTAGCTTGGTTCATACGCTTGAGCATTTCGTCCAGCCATCGTGTATTTTGCAGGGATTGGTTTCGAAGCTTGAACAGCACGGTTTGCTCTTTGTGCAGGTTTGCAATCTTGAAGAAAATCCATTTGACCTTTTAATTGCGGATCATTTGCTTCACTTTACGCCATCCACGTTGAGTCGGCTTGCTCAGAAAGCAGGTTATGGCGTGATGTCAACCGCAACAGATTGGATATCCAAGGAGATTTCTGCCTTATTCTCACTAGAGCCAGATAGCGGTCAGGGCAAGGTTCCCATAGAACTTCCCGGCTTGGCGAAACAAAGGGTGAGAATGCACTTGGAATGGCTGCGCAAACTTGAGGCATCGGCACGGACAGAATTGGCAGGTTTCACCCCCCGCGGATTTTTCGGATCAACTATCGCAGCAACCTGGTTGGGGGGCGCCTTGGGGGATGCCATTGATTTCTTCGTTGAAGAAGATAGCAGTCGTTGCGGAAAACAACTATTTCAAAAACCGATTCTTCACCCGCGCGATGTGCCGGAAGGTGCGGGCGTGTATTTGGGGTTGGCGCCGGTTACGGCAAAAAAAATCCATTCTCGCCTCGTAAATTCAAAATTCAAACTCATCCTGCCCCCGGAATATGAAGACCATTTACTTTGCTGATTTGACGCATACTGCGCAGGGCATTCACGCGAAATGCATGCCGTTAGGTGCGGCACTTGTCGCTTCCTACATCAAAAGAGAATTCAAGGGGGCTTTTGATGTCAGCCTATTTAAGATACCAAAGGATTTGGAACGCGCCGTTCTTGAAAAATGTCCAGATATCCTTTGCCTGTCGAACTATGCGTGGAATCTAAGGTTAACGGCAGCCTTCGCCAGACTGGTCAAGCGGATCAACCCACAGTTAATCATTATTTTTGGAGGACCCAATTTTCCGCATAAGGAAAGCGAGCGGCAGGATTTTCTGAATGAATATGACTGCCTCGACTTTTATATTTTTGGCGAAGGTGAAATGGCTTTGGCTAATTTGCTCCGAGAAATCATCAAGCAT
Organism: Betaproteobacteria bacterium; assembly: GCA_021373185.1. Lineage (GTDB taxonomy): Bacteria > Pseudomonadota > Gammaproteobacteria > Burkholderiales > Sulfuricellaceae > Sulfuricella. The sequence continues at coordinate 26,752 of JAJFTF010000033.1, forward strand.
AATTTTGATGTGGCAAAAATAAAAACAGCTAAAGCAAGAATGATCAATTGTTCATACTTAACGAATGACAAAAATGAAGTCGTTTCAGGCGAGTGGACGAGAACGGTCGAATTGGATCAATTTCCTTGTCCTTACACAGAAGGGTTGATGGACAAGTTTTTTGAACTGCCGCTGATCCCGCTCTATGAAACCACCAGAGGATGCCCTTTTTCCTGCACTTTCTGCACTGATGGCATTAATGAGAAATCAAAGGTGTTTAGAAAATCACACCAGAATATTCAGAGTTCCATAAGCTACATATCGAACCATATCAAGCATAGCGACACTCTGATTATTGCGGATTTAAATTTCGGCATGTATGACGAAGATATCGATACAGCAGAAATTATTGCCCAGCAGAAAAAGACTACAGGTTTCCCATTGAGCCTTGGAACGGCACTAGGGAAAAGCCGGCCAGAGAAAATCATGCAGGCGGTAAAAATCATGGATGGCAGTCTGCATATTGGCCTAAGTTTTCAATCGACTGATCCGGATGTTTTAAAGAATATCAAAAGGAAAAACATCCCGACTTTGAAATTGATCGAAGCGGCTGAAGATATTGGGTTGCGCGACTCCGTGGACTTTACCGAAGTGATTTTGGGGCTTCCAGGCGATTCGCTGGAAAAACACTATCTTACTCTAAGAGAGGGTGTCGACCTTGGTATGACCAATATCCGGATGTATCAGCTGATGCTTCTTGTCGGTTCAACCATGAACAGCCCTGAAAGCAGAGTGATATATGGTATGCAAACCAGGTGGCGGGTGATGCCGAATTGTGCAGGAGTCTACCGGTTTTTTGACACGGAACTCAGAGTGGCCGAGATTGAAGAGATTGTTGTGGCAAATAACACGATGACTTTCGACGATTACGTGGAATGTCGGGTGATGGATTTTGTCGTCGAAGTGTTCGTCAATAATGATTGGTATATAGAGTTATTTGAATTATTGAAACTTCATGGATTGAAAGTTTTCGATTTTCTGGTGTTTATCAAGGAAAACAGGAAGGGGTTTCCCACCAGAATGGCGGAAATCTTTGATAGTTTCGTGAAAGACACATGTAAAGATATATTTGCTGAAAAGAAGGATATCGAAGCATATATCCTGGGTAAGGACGTACTGGAAAAACATGTTAGCGGCGAATTGGGCAATAATGAAATACTGGATCACAAGGCGCTATGCTATTTGAATTTTAAAGAAACAACGAAATTCATTTTTGAAATGTCTCGCAACTTCTTGGGGGCGGCGGTTCACGTAGACGATACTTTGCAGCTTTACTTGGCCGACCTGGAGAAATTCATCTTATGCAGAAAAAATAATGTTATCGATGTCGAGAGCGCATTGACGGAACAGTTCGATTTTGATTTTAAGCTTGTTTCGCAAGCGCATTTTAGAGTGGAACCGCATAGTTTGGTGATTGCTAAAAATAAATTGAGATTTTTTCATGATGAGAAACAGTCTTCATCTATTACAAAAGCATCGAAACTATATGGAACTTCAGTGTCCGGCCTTGGAAGGTTTATTCAAAATAATAAAATGAACAGGATGTTTCGACAGTTTGAAAGTTGCCCATGAATGAGAAAGCGTACCTGGATTTCTACGAGAAGCACCAGATAATCCCTGTTCGTCAAGACAAAAGCGATATGGTTAAGCATTTCAACCGACGCGGAAATCTTTACAAACAGATCGGTATTCCGCCTGCTTTATTAAAAGACAAGTCAGTTATCGAGTTTGGCCCGGGAAGCGGGGATAACGCTATTTTTACGGCTTCCCTGAAGCCCGGCCGCTATGTTCTTGTTGACGGCAACTCGACCAGTATCCGTGAGCTGCACAAGAAATTAAATGAGGGAGCGTTTGGCGAAGTTACGCCGGAGATATGCAATTCAAATATCCTTGGTTATCAAGATGATCGACAGTTTGAAATTGTGCTATGCGAGGGGGTGGTGCCGAATCAGGAGAATTCATCCGCGTTTCTCAAAGAAATAACTACTTTTGCTGCGCCGGGCGGCATCGTGTGCATTACTACGATGAGCCCATTTTCTTGCCTGGCTGAAGTATGCCGGCGCGTAATGAGGCCTTTTTTCTCGCAAGAGATAGATTGTGCAGTAGAAGAAGGGGTTAAATTCTTTAGAGAGGATTTGCTTTCCCTTACAGGAATGAGCCGATTACACGATGATTGGGTATTGGATAATATTTTGCATCCTTGGGGAAAGAACCTGTTTTTCTCAATCCCTGCCGCAATTGAGGCGATATCAGACGATTTCGATTTTTATGGCTCTTCCCCGACTTTCTTAACCGATTGGCGTTGGTATAAATCGGTTAATGGTTTGGAATTCGGCACCAACGACATGGCAAAAAAAGCCTATGCTTGCAGTTCATTATTCTTGATTGATTATCGCATCGACCCCGCTGAAATGACGCTTCCGGTGCATAGTAATTGGTCGTCTCTGGAAAAGGATTGTAACGAGGCTTATGAGATTCATATGGGGATATGGCTCAATGGGGATATTGACGCCATTTACACCCAATTTCTTCCTTTGATGGCTGTTATTTCAAAGAAGCTTGGTGATCTGTTGCCGATTACCGCACGCTCTTTGCAGGATTTCATATCCGGTATGCACGAGATGAAAATCAAGGGATTGCAAGCCGACTTTAAGTCATTCAGGACTTGGTTTGGGCGGGGGCAGCAATATGTGAGTTTCATACGAAGAGCCAATTGATTTTCATCGAATTTTTAAAGAGTAGAGCATCAAATGAGTTCAAAAGCTATTAATCTTACAGAAGAGCCTCTTCTGGGCGACAAGTCGAAACTTGATCTTCCCAAAGTGGCATTGATTAATGTCATCGTCGATGGAGACTACCAATTCCAGGGCGAACTTCCAATTGGCCTTGCCAGTGTCGGCGCATTTCTCAGGCAACAAGGTTACTCGGTTGGCTATCAACAGTGCATTCCCGGGCATGCAGAAAACGAGATTTTCAAGGCGGCGGATATTAAAGCGGACGTGTATGGTTTTAGCCTCAACATGAATAATCTGGCGTTGACTGTTCAACTTATCAAAGAAATCAAGAATCGTGGCAGGAAGGCCTATTTTATCTGCGGAGGCCCGTTTTTGGCGTCATCGTCGGCCTTGGTCATGTCGAATGAAACCAGTATTGATTTCATGGCGATGGGGGAGGGCGAATATACCATGCTTGAATTGCTCCAATCGCTAGCTCTCGGGCATGAATCCTTTGGTCATATCGCGGGTCTTGTGTGGAGGGATAACACAGGGAAGGTGATAGAAAACGGCCCACGGAAAGTAATCAAGGATCTGGATGAGTTGCCATTTCCAGATCGGGACTTTCTGGAATCCGGGGGGCGAGACAGTTATGGGGATTCTCTGGAAACAGCCCGTATTTCAACGTCGCGAGGCTGCGTGGCCCACTGTACATTTTGTAATGTCAATTTCTTCAGTGAAATTTCCAAAGGAAAGCTTTGGCGGGGACGATCCGCAAAAAAGGTTGTTGATGAAATCGAGCTCTTAGTTAACAAATACAGAATAAAGAAAATCAATTTTTCCGATAGCTCATTCGATGATCCTGGCAGAATTGGCAAGGAGCGATCTGCTGAAATTTGCAATGAGCTACTGCGCCGAGAAATTAATGTCTCAGCGAAAATTTATCTTCGTTGTGACACGATGAAAACGGAAGAAGATATGGATCTTCTCAGGCTATATAAGAAGGCGGGAATTGATGTGATTATCGTCGGTGTCGAAGCAGGTTCGGATGACGAATTAAAGTTTTACGAGAAAAACGCCACCATGGCGGACAATTATCGAATGGTAAATCTCCTCAGAGATATGGATATTTTTTACTATTTGACGGGCTTTATCATGTTTGGCCCAAATTCGACAATGTCAACGCTTCGGGCCAACATCAATTTTCTTCACGAAGTAGGAACCACGGACAATCTAAATCACATATCCAATGGCATGATGCTTATCCGAGGTTCAAAGTTATACCGGATGCTCAAGGCGGAAAATCGTGTAATTGAGTCGAATAATGTATGCGAATTACCCCTGTATCTGATGCTTGATAAGCAGGCGGAAAAAATGGCAAGACTTTTTCAGAATATATTCGCACGTTTCCCTCTTACATTGAAAGTGAATGACTTACAAGTGAAGTCGGGAAATTTGATTTCTCGTATGCTAAATCCCATGAACAAAAAAGCGCATGATGAGCTTTATGATGAATATGTTTTTTTTAAGGAAAATACAAAAAAGCTGAATCAGGATATGGCGAACGCACATTATGATTTCTTTTCTTATTTGCTGGACAGTATTGAATCCAATCAGTCAGAAGAGAAGCTTGAAGGGGAAATTGAGGGTTTCTTTACTAATCAATACAAACCATTTCTTCCTAAGTGGGATGCCCATTACAACGAATTTGTTGAACGTTTGACAAATCAGGGATTTGGCGCAGCAGGGTTGATTTTTGCACCATTTTACTCGGCTGCGGTTAACAAGGGGGTCAAGAGGCTTTGATTGAGTCGCACCATTCCTGCCAGAGCTGGCGGTATTCGGTTTCAACCGCCTTGACATAGGTGTCTGCATCCCCGATGGACGAAGCCGTAAAGCGACTGCGTAAGCTCTGATGGAGCGTCGCCAGTGATTCCAGATTGAGAGCATTCTCGATGGCGATTTCCAGATACTGCTCTGGTGTCTCGGCTACCCAGTCGGTCAAATCCAAGGTGCGCAGTATCGAAGCCGACAATCTTCCGGCGAAAGTCGGCCAGCGCAGGGTCACGATTGGCACCCCCATCATCAGGCATTCCAGGGTTGTGACCCCGCCGCCTTGGGGGAACGGATCCAGGGCAATATCGACCTGGTTGAAGGCTCCCACGTGCTCGCGCCAAGTGGTTTTTCCGAGCATGACGAGCCGTTCCGGGGCGATACCTGCCTCGGCGAACTGCCGGGAGATTCGCTCGCGTATTCCCGTGTCGCCGAACTCGGCCGACTTGAGCATCAAGCGGCTGCCGGGTACCGCCGCCAACACCCGTGTCCACAGTTCGAAGGACTCCCGTGACACCTTGGCCAAGCGGTTGAACGAACCGAAGGTGATGGTTCCTGTAGCCAAGGCCGGCAACGAGCGGACTGCTGGGAAGGTTTCCGGGCTGAAGAAACTGACCACGTTGGGTAGATAGCACACTTGTTCGGTATAGAACGGTTTCTCCTCAGGTGGGATGACCACAGGGTCGGAGAACAGCACATCCATGGCCTGCATCCCAGTGCCGGTCGGATAGCCCCAGGCGCTCACCTGGATCGGAGCCGGCTTTCTGGCGAAGGCCAGTAGCCGGTTGCCCGCCGTATGTCCCGACAGATCGACAAGAATGTCGATTTCATCCCCACGGATCAATTTTGCGACGGCATCGTCCGGCAGACCGGCTATTTTTCGCCATTGTGTGACGTTTTGTCGGAATAGATGGGTAAGTTGATCCTCGTCGGTCGTGTTGGAGTACGCGACCACGTCGAAATGTTTGCGATCGAACTTGACCAGCATGGCGCCGAAAGCGGTGGCGGCGGAATGTCGCCTGAAATCCGCAGAGACATAACCGATGCGCAGGCGGCGTTCCGGGTCGGGGACGTTGGCATGCGGGCGGTGTTTTGTGGTCAAGGGGTCGGCATGGATACTCCCCCAGTTTTTGCGTTCCTGTTGCAAGATATGGAAATCGGTTCCGGAGGCTAAATCCAGAGCAAAGATCAGCGCGCTGTGCGCATTGTTGTAAGCGGGCTTGATTTTCAGGGCGGTACGGAAGCTTGCGACAGCCTCATCGATCTGCCCTTGGGCGCTAAGAATCAATGCCAGGTTGTTATGGCATGCAGCAAGATGAGGTTTTAATTCCAGCGCCTGTTGGCAATGTTTGATGGCCTCGTCGAACCGTCCGATTTTACTCAAGGCATTACCCAGATTGTTATGCGCCTCCGCAAAGAATGGATTTATCTCCAGTGCCTGCCGATAGCAGGCTATGGCTTTATCAAGATTGCCATAATCTTCAAATGCACTCCCCAGGTTATTATATGCTTCGGCATAGTCCGGTCTGAGCGCAAGGGCTTGTTGGCTGGAGGCTATTGCTTCATCCAGTCTGCCCGCATTTTTAAATGCGCTGCTCAGGTTGCTATGCGCTTCTGCATTGTTTGGATTGATCGCCAGCGCCTGTTGGCAGCAAGCAATGGCTTCGTCATGCCGGCCTTGGTCACTGAGTGCGGTTCCCAAATTGCTGTATGCATCGACAAAGTTTGGGTTAAGTGCGAGTGCCTGTTGATAGCAGGCTACGGCTTCATCCAATTTGTCCTGCTCTCTGAGCGTATTTCCCAGATTATTGAGGGACTCGACAAAATTTGGCCTGAGTAATAGTGCTTTTTTGAAGCAGGTTGCGGCTTCGTCAAGTTTTTTCTGATTTTTTAGCGCGACTCCCAAATTATTGAGTGCTTCGACATGTTCCGGTCTAAGCATTAACAACTGCTGGAAGCATTCTATAGCATCGTTCAGTTTCCCCTGATCCTTGAGTGTGACGCCTAGATTGTTGTACGCCTCGACAAAATCCGGTTTAAGTGTCGTGGCTGTTTGATAGCAGGCGGCTGCCTCGTCTAGTTTGCCTTGGCCATTGAAAGCAATGCCCAGATTGTAGTGCGCTTCGGCAAATTCCGGTTTGAAGGCAATCACCTGTTTGTAACAGGCTATGGCTTTGTTTAGATCACCCATACTCTTGAATGTGGCGCCAAGATTATTATGCGCTTCAATGTAATCGGGTTTAAGCGCAATCGCTTTCTGGAAACAGACAATAGCCTCGTCCAGTTTTCCCTGGTCAGCGAGGGTATTGCCCAAATTATTGCGTGCCTCGATGTAATCTGGCTTGAACGAGATCGCCTGTTTGAAACAGGTGACCGCTTGGTCGTGGTGATGAATGGCCTGAAACACTGTGCCGAGATTGTTATGGAAGAGGTGATTGGCCGGGCTAGCCTGGATGGCGTGATTAATGAGCTCGATGGCGATCTCGCTTTGGCCCGCCTGATGGGCGAGCATGCCGAGCAAGTGTAGCGCATCGGGATGGC
>JAJFTF010000038.1 GCA_021373185.1 Betaproteobacteria bacterium
TGCCGCCTGACACCCTGATCGATGTTCGGACTCGCGGCACGGCTGGCCCGTACAGGTTTCGCGCATACCAGATCGGCTGGCGTCAGACGGGCTCTAGAACTGACTTGGTGGCCTACCGCATCGTCTCCGAAGCCGGGGTGATGAAATGAGCGGCGCCATCCTGACCCTGTTCTCGTGCTGCGTGTTGTGGTGGCTGCTCAAATGACCCTCCCCCACCCCTCCGACCTTGCCGCCGTCCGCTCTGACCGCCGCAAGGACTGGCTCAACATCATCGCTGCAATCCAAGCCGCCGCTAAGCCTGTGCTGGCGGGAAAGGAAGTGAAATGAACACCGCAGTTGCCCAGACCGTCGACCAGTTGCCGGTCGCGCCGTATGCCTCGGAATCGGCCGCCATCCTGAATGTTATCGAGCGGATGGCGATGAACTCAGAGATCGACCCGGACCGCATCGAACGGTTCATCGACCTCAAGGAACGGATGGACCGCACCGCTGCCGAGAAGCAGTTTAACGCAGCCATGTCGGAAGCTCAACGCGAAATGGGCGTGGTCGCTGTCAACGCGACCAATACCCAGACTCGGAGCCAGTACGCCACCTATGACAAGCTGGATCGGGCGCTTCGACCAATCTACACGAAACACGGCTTCGCGCTGAGCTTCGATGAAGGGCAGACCGACAAGCCCGATTACATCCGTATCATGTGCATCGTCTCCCATACCGGGGGGTTCAGCAGGACCTATCATCGCGATATGCCGGCCGATGGCAAGGGCGCCAAGGGCGGCGACGTGATGACCAAGACGCACGCGGCAGGCGCCGCTGCATCCTACGGCATGCGCTACCTGCTTCGCGGCATCTTCAACGTGGCTGTCGGCCTTGATGATAAGGACGGCAACTCGACCGGCGATGCGCGCGCTATCAACGAACAGCAGCGGCAGACGCTTTCCGACCTGATCGACCAGACCGGCGCGGACGAAGCAAAGTTCTTCGCCTTCTTCGCAATCGAGTACTTGGCAGAGCTGCCCGCCAGTCGCTTTGCCGAGGCGAAGCGCATGCTGGAGGCCAAGCGGAAATGATCCTGTTTTTTGACACAGAGACGACGGGCTTTGTGGACGACCGGCTCCCGCCGGATCACCCGTCACAGCCCTACATCGTGCAGCTTGCATGCCAGCTTTACAGCGACGATGGCAAGGCAACGGCAGGATTTTCGTTGATCGTTAACCCCGGAATTGGCGAAGTTTCAATCCCTGAGCGCGCCTCTGCCGTTCACGGTATCACCGAAGAAATTGCCGTCCAGTTGGGCGTTTCGTCGGAGTCTGCGCTCGGGCTGTTCACTCATCTGTACCAGCGCTCCGACCTGATCTGTGCGCACAATTTCAAGTTTGATAAGGCCGTCGTTGAGACGGCTATCGCTCGGCACTACGGACGCACGATGCCTCTGCGCAAACCATCGTTCTGCACGATGGAGGCCGCCTCCCCCATTGTGAACCTGCCGCCGACCGAACGCATGCTGGCGGCGGGGTTCACCAAGCCGAAGCCGCCAAAACTGGAGGAGTGCGTCAGGTACTTCTTCGATGAAGCGCTCGACGGCGCGCATGACGCCATGATCGACGTTGCCGCATGCGCCCGCATCTACTTTCACATGAAGGCGATGCAGTCATGATCGAGATCATCGAAGTTGAGCAGGGCACGGCTGAATGGTTCGCAGCTCGCGCCGGCATTGTGACCGCTTCCGAGTTCTCGACCGTACAGGCCAAGGGCAAGGACGGTGGCGCCAGCGTTACCCGCGCCAAGTACATGCGCCAGCTCGCCGGGGAAATCCTCACCGGGGAACCGGCGCCGGAAGGCTACACCAACGCCTTCATGGAGCGCGGCAAGGAGCTTGAGGACGAAGCGCGCCGCATGTTCGCGTTCATGCACGACGCCGACCCGGTTCAGGTTGGCTTCGTCAGGAGCGGACGAGCCGGGTGCAGTCCCGACAGTCTGGTGGGCGATGACAGCGGCCTAGAAATCAAGGTCGCCATCCCCGCCGTGCAAATCGAACGGTTGCAGAAGGCGCGGTTGCCGCCTGAATACGTTGCCCAGGTTCAGGGCTCAATGCTCGTCACCGGCCGCCCGACTTGGCACTTCGTCAGCTACTGCCCGAAGTTGCCGCCGCTGATCCTCACCATCGAACGCGATAGCGCGTACCTCACTGCGCTCGCTGCCGCCATCGACACATTCAACACCGAACTTGACGCACTGGTCGATGAGATCCGGGCGTTCGGCAACACGGAAAGGGCCGCAGCATGAGCGACCTCAACATCTTCACCTGCACCGGCCGCCTTGGCGCCGATCCCGAGTGCCGCAAGTTCCCCGATGGCAAGCCTGTCGTCAGCCTTCGCGTGGCCGTGTCAGAACAGTGGAAGTCACGCGACACTGGCGAGAAGAAGGAGAACACCCTCTGGCTTCCGGTGACGATCACCAGCGAGGGACTGTGTCGGATTGCCGAGGCGTATCTCAAGAAGGGCTCGCGCGTTGCCCTCACCGGCATGCTCAAGGCCCGCAGCTACGAAAAGGACGGCAACACCGTCTGGGTCACTGAACTGCACCTGACGCCGTTTCAGGGCTCGCTGACCATGCTCGACGGCCCCTCCGACCGCGACCAGTCCAGCCAGTCCGAAGCCCCTCGTCCGCGTATGAGCACAGACAAGGCGAGCAGGCACATTCCCGATCACGCGCCCGCGTTCGATGATGGAGGCGACGATTCCGGAATTCCCTTTTGACCAGTTCCCCCACAACCAGGGACGGGGCGGCCTAATAAGCCGCTCCGGTAATTTGATGAGTGACGCAGTGGAAGTTGGCAAGTCCTACAAGGTTCGGTGCCCGTTCGTTCGCGCGACATACACCGAAGCCGATGAAGACGGGGCCACCCAAGTCCCAACGTGGCGTCCCGGCGTCGAGTGGGTCAACGTTGGGTATTTTGGCGATGCCGAAGCGCGGCACGATGGCGTCG
>JAJFTF010000052.1 GCA_021373185.1 Betaproteobacteria bacterium
TCGCCCGCCGATGCCGGACGATCTGGTGCGGCAGATCGAGCCGTTGCACCAGGCGATCCGCGCCATGGGCTGGCCGCTGCTGATGGTCGACGGGGTGGAGGCCGACGATGTGATCGGCACCTTGTCCGAGCTGGCATGGCGACAGGGCATTCGCACCGTGATTTCGACCGGCGACAAGGACATGGCGCAACTGGTCAACCCGCATGTTTCACTGGTCAACACCATGAGCAACGAAAAGCTCGACGAGGCCGGCGTTGCCGAAAAGTTCGGCGTTCCCGCGACACGCATCGTCGATTATCTCACCCTGGTCGGCGACGCCTCCGACGGCGTGCCGGGGGTGGAAAAATGCGGTCCCAAGACCGCTGTCAAATGGCTCTCCCAGTATGGCACGCTCGACAACCTGATGGCCCATGCCGGCGAAGTCGGCGGGGTGGTCGGCGAAAATCTGCGCAAAACCCTGGACTGGCTGCCCAAAGGCCGCGAGCTGATTACCATCAAGTGCGACGTGGCGCTGCCGGTCAGCCTGGAGCAACTCGACCCCAAACCGCAAGATGTACCCAAGCTGATCGAGCTGTATGAGCGCTGCGAATTCAAGGTTTGGCTGCGCGAGATTCTGGAAGTGGGGAGCAAGCCGCAGGAAAGTCCCTGCCCGGCGCCGGAGCAGAATAGCCAGAACACCCAGTCGAGTCTGTTATTCGAGGCCGAGCGGAATTACGAAACCGTGCTCAGCGAATCGGAGCTTGATCGCTGGCTGAAAAAAATCGCCGGAGCGAAATTGATTTCAGTGGATACCGAAACCACCAGCCTCGATCCGCTGGCGGCACAGATCGTCGGCATTTCGCTCGCCACCGAGGCCCACCATGCCGCCTACATTCCGCTCGCCCATCATTATGCCGGCGTGCCGCAGCAGCTAAGTCGGGAAATGGTGCTGCAGCGGCTCAAGCCTTGGCTGGAAGACCCGGCACGGCCCAAGCTCGGCCAGAACCTCAAATACGACAAGCACGTGTTCGCCAACCATGGCATCGCCCTGAACGGCATCGTCCACGACACCCTGCTGCAATCCTATGTGCTCGAAAGCCACAAGTCGCACGACATGGATTCGCTGGCGCTGCGTCACCTCGGCGCCAAGACCGTCAGCTATGCCGAAGTCGCCGGCAAGGGCGCGAAGCAAATCGGCTTCGACCAGGTCGATATCGAAACCGCCGCCAACTATGCCGCCGAGGATGCCGACATTACCCTGCAACTGCACCAGGCTCTGTTTCCGCAGATCGAGCCCGACCCGAAGCTGGATTATGTTTATCGCCAGATCGAGATGCCGCTGCTCGATGTGCTGTTCACTGTGGAGCGCAACGGCGTGCTGCTGGACGTCAAGCTGCTCGCCGCGCAAAGCCAGGAACTCGGCCAGAGCATGATGCGGCTGGAAGGGGAGGCGCATCTGCTGGCCGGCCAGCCGTTCAACCTCAACAGCCCGAAGCAGATCCAGGAAATCCTGTTCAACCAGCTCGGCCTGCCGGTGAAGAAGAAAACCCCGGGCGGCACCCCCTCCACCGACGAGGACGTGCTGCAAGAGCTGGCGCTGGACTACCCCCTGCCCAAGGTTCTGCTGGAATATCGCGGCCTGACCAAGCTCAAATCGACTTATACCGACAAGCTGCCGCGTATGGTCGATCCGCAAACCGGTCGTGTCCACACCCGCTACAACCAGGCGGTAGCGGTGACCGGGCGGCTCGCCAGTTCCGACCCCAACCTGCAGAACATCCCGGTGCGCAGCCAGGAAGGGCGGCGCATTCGCGAGGCATTCATCGCGCCGCCGGGCAGCCACATCGTTGCCGCCGACTATTCCCAGATCGAATTGCGCATCATGGCGCACCTGTCGGGCGACCAGAGCCTGCTCAAGGCTTTCGCGGCAGGCGAGGACATCCACCGCGCCACGGCGGCGGAAGTGTTCGGCATCACGCCGGCAGAAGTCAGCAGCGAGCAGCGCCGCTACGCCAAGGTGATCAACTTCGGCCTGATTTACGGCATGTCGGCATACGGCCTGGCTTCGCAGCTCGGCATCGAACGTAGCGCCGCCCAGTCCTATATGGAGCGCTATTTCGCCCGTTATCCCGGCGTCGCCCAGTACATGGAGCGTACCCGCGACGCCGCGCGCGCCAATGGCTTTGTCGAAACCGTGTTTGGCCGCCGCCTGTGGCTGCCGGAAATCAGCGGCGCCAACGGCATGCGCCGCCAGGCCGCCGAGCGTGCCGCGATCAACGCGCCGATGCAGGGCACCGCCGCCGACCTGATCAAGCTCGCCATGATCGCGGTGCAAGGTTGGCTGGAGAAAAACCGCATGTGCAGCCTGATCATCATGCAGGTGCATGACGAACTGGTGCTGGAAGTGCCCGATGCCGAGCTGGAAATCGTCCGGCGCGAGCTGCCCGGATTGATGTGCAACGTGGCCAGTCTGGCCGTGCCGCTGGTAGTGGATCTGGGCGCAGGGCCGAACTGGGAGCAGGCGCATTAGTTTCTTTGCGCTGTCGTTTTTTGTCATGCCTGGCGACAAAATTTCAGGCGCATGTGGATTCAAATATCGCAAACCTAGGCCGGCTGTGGCAAACTGGCGGCTTACAATGTGAACGTCATGGTGGAATCATGGGTGAACAATCGCAAGAAACGCTGAACACAGCCGAAGCCGGCTATACCGAACTCGGCCATCTGGTGCGCCAGCTCCACGGCACCCTGCACGAACTGGGGTGTGACGAAGCCATGCAGAGCATGGTGGGCGAATTGCCCGATGCGCAGGATCGGCTCAACTACATTGCCCAGCTCACCGAGCAGGCCGCGCAGCGGGTGCTTGGCGCAGTGGAGAAGGCAATGCCGTTGCAGGAAAAAATGGAGACCGGCGCGCTGGCTTTGGCCGAGGAATGGCGGAGCGCAAAAGGGAACGGCGAATTCAAACGGGTCGGCGAGAAAATGCTGGCCTTTCTCGAGGGCATTCCCGCCCATACCCGGGAGACTTCATCCCAGCTCACCGACATCATGATGGCGCAGGATTTTCAGGATCTCACCGGGCAGGTGATCAAGAAAATCGCGCACCTGACGCAAAACCTGGAGCATCAACTGGTGCACATCCTGCTGCTCAGCAAACCTGCCGGCATGAAAGGCGACGACAACAGCCTGCTCAACGGGCCGGTGGTGAAAAAGGAAGGCCGCGCCGATATCGTGAACAACCAGGAAGAAGTGGACGATTTGCTCAGCAGTCTCGGTTTCTGAATTTGTTTTAAGACGGTTTCCCCGTTCTTCGCTTTCCTAACACATTGAAATCGGGCTTCAGCCCGCTTTCATGATTCGCGTCAGCTTATGTGATTTTCCTTGATCTGATCGCTTCCTCGGCATCGGGTTTGGGATTACAATACCGCCCTTTCTGCCCAAATTTTAAGCAATGCAAATCGGCCCCTATTTCCTGAATAGCAATCTGATCGTCGCCCCCATGGCAGGCGTGACGGATCGGCCTTTCCGCAAGTTATGCCGCGCTTTCGGCGCGGGGCTGGCGGTTTCGGAAATGGTGGCGTCGAATTCTCTGCTCTACGGCAGCGAGAAAACCAAGCGCCGGGCCGATAGCACGGGAGAAACCGAGCCGGTGTCGATGCAGATCGTCGGCGCCGATCCGGCGATGCTGGCGGAAGCGGCAAAATATAATGCCGACCGTGGCGCCCAGATCATCGATATCAATATGGGCTGCCCGGCAAAGAAAATCTGCAACGTAATGGCGGGCTCGGCATTGCTGCAGAACGAGCCGCTGGTGGGGCGCATTCTCGCAGCCGTGGTCAAGGCGGTGGATGTGCCGGTTACCCTGAAAATCCGCACCGGCTGGGACAAGAACAGCCGCAATGCCATCAGCGTGGCGCGCATCGCTGAAGCTGCCGGCATCCAGGCGCTGGCCATCCATGGCCGCACCCGTGCCTGCGGCTACAGCGGCGAAGCCGAATACGACACCATTGCTGCGGTCAAGGCCGCGATCGGCATCCCGGTGATTGCCAACGGCGATATCACCACCCCGCAAAAAGCCCGCTTCGTGCTCGACTACACCAAGGCCGACGCTGTGATGATCGGTCGCGGCGCTCAGGGCCAGCCATGGATTTTCCGCGACATCGCGCATTATCTGAAAACCGGCGAATTGCTGGCGCGCCCCGGCGTGACAGAAACCCTCGCCATGCTGATCGGTCATCTGCACGATATTTACGACTTCTACGGCGAATATACCGGCGTGCGCATGGCGCGCAAGCACATTGCCTGGTATACCAAGGGCTTGCCGGATTCCGCCGGGTTTCGCCATGCCATGAACCAGTTGCAAACCACCCGTGGGCAGCTTGATGCTGTCGAACAATTTTTTGCCGAGTCGACCGGACATACTTATATTATGGAAAACGAGATGGCAGCATGATGAACGAAAACGAAATCGCAGTTTGCGTGCGCAAGGCAATGAATCAGTATTTCAAGAATCTGGACGGGGAAAAGCCCTGTGCAATTTATGAAATGGTGGTGGGATGTGTGGAAAAGCCGTTGCTGGAAGTGGTTCTCGACCAAGCTCAGGGCAACCAGACCCGTGCCGCCGAAATCCTCGGGCTGAACCGCAATACCCTGCGCAAAAAAATGAAAACCCACGGCCTCAAGTAGATAATCAATTCTTAGCCACGGATTAACACAGATTTACACGGATAAAAACTCGAAACGGGAAACCCTCTTTGGAGAAAACCTTTATAAGTAATCCGTGTGCATCCGTGTTAATCCGTGGCTAAAAAGTTTTTAGGAAAAAACAGAAATGATCAAAATCAGTCGAGCCCTCATCAGCGTTTCCGATAAAACCGGCGTCCTCGAATTTGCCAAGACCCTGCGCCAGTTCGGCATCGAGATCCTTTCCACCGGCGGTACCGCCAAGATGCTCGCGGAGGCCGGCGTGGCGGTTACGGAAGTGGGCGATTACACTGGCTTCCCGGAAATGCTCGACGGCCGGGTCAAGACCCTGCACCCGAGAATTCATGGCGGCATCCTGTTCCGGCGCGATCTTCCCGCTCACCAAGCGGCGGTGGAAGGCTCCGGCATTCCCGCCATCGACCTGGTGGTGGTCAACCTCTATCCGTTCCGCGCGACCATCGCCAAGCCGGATTGCTCGCTGGAAGACGCGATCGAGAACATCGACATCGGCGGGCCGACCATGGTGCGCGCCGCCGCCAAGAATCACCAGGGCGTTGCGGTGGTGACCGACCCCGCCGACTACGCCGCGCTGGGTGCCGAATTGCAGGCCAATGGCGGCGCCTTGAACGCCGTGACCCGCTTCAAGCTGGCGGTGAAAGCGTTCTCCTACACTGCCGAGTACGACGGTGCGATTAGCAACTACCTCACGGCCATTACCCCGGACGGCAGCAAGCAACAATTCCCGGAACGGCTCAATTTTCAGTTCGCCAAGGCTCAGGGCATGCGCTACGGCGAGAACCCTCACCAGCAGGCGGCTTTCTATGTCGCCGCCGGCGAGAAGGAAGTGAGCATTTCCTCCGCGCGCCAGATTCAGGGCAAGGAGCTTTCCTACAATAATATCGCCGATGCCGATGCCGCGCTGGAATGCGTCAAACAGTTCGACGAAGCGCCGGCCTGCGTCATCGTCAAGCATGCCAATCCGTGCGGCGTGGCCTACGGCGCCAATCTGCTCGAAGCCTATGACAAGGCCTACAAGACCGACCCGGAATCGGCGTTCGGCGGCATCATCGCCGTCAATGGCGAGCTGGATGCGGCGACCGCGCAGGCCATCGTCGACCGCCAGTTTGTCGAAGTGATCATTGCGCCCAAGGTGTCCGCTGCTGCCAGCGAAATCGTTGCGGCGAAAAAGAACGTGCGCCTGCTGGAATGCGGACAATGGCCGAAGCAACCCGGCAAGCGCCTGGATTTCAAGCGCGTCACCGGCGGCTTGCTGGTGCAGGATGCCGATCTGGCGCTCTATAATGAACTCAAGGTGGTGACGAAGCGCGCCCCGACCGAGGCTGAAATGGCCGATTTGCTGTTCGCCTGGCGCATCGCCAAGTTCGTCAAATCCAACGCCATCGTTTATGTCAGCGGCAAGATGACCATCGGCGTCGGCGCCGGCCAGATGAGCCGCATCAATTCGGCCCGCATCGCCGCCATCAAGGCTGAGCATGCAGGCTTGCAGGTGCGCGGCTCGGTGATGGCGTCGGATGCCTTTTTCCCGTTCCGCGACGGCATCGACGCAGCCGGCCAAGCTGGCATCGCCGCCGTGATCCAGCCCGGCGGTTCGATGCGCGACGAGGAAGTGATCGCCGCAGCCGACGAGCATGGCATGGCGATGGTGTTCACCGGGATGCGGCATTTCCGGCACTAAGTTATGGTGAGGCGATAGGGGTGAGGGGTGAGGCGAAAACCCGCGACAGTATGGGGTTTGACCTTCCGCCTCACCTCTCACCCCTTACCCCTCACTTTTATCCGGCATAGGCTTAAACATGAAAATACTCGTTATCGGCAGTGGCGGACGTGAACACGCACTCGCATGGAAGCTGGCGCAGAGCCCGCGTTCGACCCGGATTTTCGTCGCCCCCGGCAATGCGGGCACGGCGCTTGAGCCGGATCTGACCAACGTCGCCCTCCACACCCTCCCCGAGTTGCTCGAATTCGCCAAGCAGGAAAAGGTCGCGTTTACCGTAGTCGGCCCGGAAGCGCCATTGGCTGCCGGTATTGTCGACCTCTTTCGCGCCGAAGGCCTGAAAATATTCGGTCCGACCCAATTCGCGGCACAGCTCGAAAGCTCCAAGGATTTCGCCAAGGCTTTCATGGTGCGCCACGGCATCCCCACTGCCGCCTACGCCACTTTTACTGACGTAGCACCCGCTCACGCCTATATCGACCAGCAGGGCGCGCCCATCGTCGTCAAGGCCGACGGCTTGGCGGCGGGCAAGGGCGTAGTGGTTGCGCAGACTCTCGAAGAAGCGCATGCCGCCGTCGACATGATGCTGGACGGCAACAAGCTGGGAACCGCCGGCGCGCGCGTGGTGATCGAGGAATGCCTGCAGGGCGAGGAAGCCAGCTTTATCGTCATGGCTGACGGCACGCACGTTCTGCCGCTTGCCACCAGCCAGGATCACAAACGGCTGCTCGATGGCGACCAGGGCCCCAACACCGGCGGCATGGGCGCTTACTCGCCGGCACCGGTGGTCACTCCCGAGATGCATGCGCACGTGATGCGCGAGGTGATCGACCCAGTGATGCAGGGCATGGCGCAGGAGGGCGAGCTGTTTACCGGTTTCCTCTACGCCGGCCTGATGATCGACGCCAAGGGCAACATCAAGGTGCTGGAATTCAATTGCCGCATGGGCGACCCGGAAACCCAGCCGATCATGCTGCGCCTCAAGAGCGACCTGCTTACCCTGCTGGAACACGCGGTCAACGGCACGCTCGACCAGGTCGATGCGGAATGGGATCGTCGCGCTGCGCTGGGCGTCGTCATGGCTGCTGCCGGCTACCCTGAAGACCCACGCAAGGGCGACATCATCAACGGCCTGCCGCCGTTCACCGATTTGCTGGAAATCGCGCCGCGCGACTACCATGTGTTCCATGCCGGCACTGCGCTCAAGGACGGCAAGGTGACCGTCAGCGGCGGCCGCGTGCTGTGCGTTACGGCATTGGGCGACAAGGTGCAACTGGCGCAACGGCGTGCCTACGAAATCGCCGATTCGATCAAGTTCGACGGTTGCCAGATGCGTCACGACATCGGCTACCGGGCGATCAAACCCAAACATTAACCGCTGAATCGGGAATAACATGACTACGCCATTCGTCGCCATCCTGATGGGCTCGGATTCCGATCTGCCCGTAATGAAAACCACCCTCGACACTTTGGCCGCGCTAGGCGTGCCTTACGAGGTCAAGATTTCTTCCGCTCACCGCACGCCGGCGGCTACTGCGGCCTACGTGGTGGATGCGGACAAACGCGGGTGCGCCGTGTTTGTCGCCGCCGCCGGACTGGCCGCACATCTGGCGGGCGCAGTGGCCGCTTACACCCTGCGCCCGGTTATCGGCGTGCCGATGGAAGGCGGGCCATTGAATGGTTTCGACGCGCTGCTTTCCACCGTGCAGATGCCGGGTGGCGTACCCGTTGCCGCAGTCGCCATCGGCAAGGCTGGCGCCAAGAACGCGGCTTATCTCGCTGCCCAGATTCTGGCATTGCAGGACGGCGAACTGGCTCAGCGCCTGAAGGAAGACCGCACCCGCACCGCAGAGCAGATCACCGCCAAAAACCAGGAGTTGCAAGCCTCGCTCAAGGGCTGATGCCGTACTCTGCCGCTCAGATCAGGAAAGTGCGCGCCCACCTTGTTCGTGGTGGGGTGATCGCTTATCCCACCGAATCCTGTTACGGCCTGGGTTGCGACCCGCGCAGCTATCGCGCCGTCAGACAAATTCTCCAGCTAAAAAACCGGCCCCAATCCAAGGGGCTGATTCTGGTCGCCGACCGTTTCAGCCGATTGCAGCGCTATGTGCAGCCCCCTACTTCGGAACAACACAAATTGCTCGACCGGACTTGGCCGGGCCCCCATACCTGGCTGATGCCGGCTTCCCGCCATGTGCCGCGCTGGTTGCGCGGCAGGCACGACGACATCGCCGTCAGGGTGAGCGCTCACCCTGATACGGTGGCGTTGTGCCGGGCGCTGGGTACGGCACTGGTTTCCACCAGCGCCAACCGCGCCGGGCTGATGCCGTTGAAAACCTACGCCGCCTGCGCCAGGGCTTTCGGCCGGAGCGCCCTGATCATGCCGGGCAGGATCGGTACTCGCAAAATGCCCTCCACCATCCAGCATTTGCTCAGTGGCCGGATATTTCGGAAATAGCATGAACAGCGACAAGGTAAAGGCTTTTTTGCTGGATTTGCAGGAGCGTATCGTCACCCTGCTGGAGCAGGTCGATGGCGGCAATTTCCTGCGCGATGCCTGGCAGCGCCCGGAGGGTGGTGAAGGTTTGAGCTGCGTGATCGAGGACAGCACAGTGTTCGAGCGCGGCGGAGTGAATTTTTCCCATACGCGCGGTCAGAAACTGCCCGCTGCCGCATCCGTTCGGCGTCCCGACCTGGCCGGCTGTGCTTTCGAGGCGATGGGAGTGTCGCTGGTGCTGCATCCGCGCTATCCTTATGCGCCTACCACTCATTTGAATGTGCGCTTCTTCAGCGTACAGCCGGCCAGCGGCGAGCCGGTGTGGTGGTTCGGCGGCGGCATGGATCTGACGCCCTATTATGGTTTTGCCGAGGATGCGGTGCATTTTCATCGCACCTGCCGGGCGGCGCTGGAACCGTTCGGCGCCGATTATCATCCGCGTTTCAAGCAGCGCTGCGACGAGTACTTTTATCTCCCCCACCGCAACGAGCCGCGCGGCATCGGCGGGATCTTTTTCGACGACTTTAACGAGCGCGATTTCGCTTTCAGCTTCGGCCTGATACAAAGCGTCGGCGAACATTTTGCCGCAGCCTATCTGCCCCTGCTCCAGCGCCGCAAGGACACGCCCTACGGCGAGCGTGAGCGCGACTTCCAGGCTTACCGCCGTGGGCGCTACGTCGAGTTCAACCTGGTGTGGGATCGCGGCACCCTGTTTGGTCTGCAATCGGGCGGTCGCACCGAATCCATCCTGATGTCGCTGCCGCCCAGCGTAAAATGGCGCTACGACTGGCAGCCGGAAAAGGGCTCGGAGGAGGAGCGGCTGTACCGCGAGTTTCTGGTGGCGAAGGACTGGCTTGGATAAACCGGGAAAAAAGCATTGAATCGCGGTTTTTATTAGGGTTAAGCATTTCTGGTTATAATCCACAAAAACGGGGAAAAATAATATGCAAACCATCGAAGCGCTGATCGCGACGCTGTCCGGCTGGGTATGGGGGCCGCCCATGCTGACTCTGCTGGTTGGCACCGGCTTGTATCTGACCGTGCTGCTCAAAGGGCTGCAATTTCGCGTCCTGCCGCTGGCTTTTCGTCTGGTTTTCCACAAGGATCACGGCCATGCCGGCGACATTAGTCATTTCGCCGCGCTGATGACGGCGCTGGCGGCCACGGTCGGCATCGGCAACATCGTCGGCGTCGCCACCGCGATCACGCTGGGCGGTCCCGGTGCGGTGTTCTGGATGTGGATGACCGGCCTGGTCGGCATGGTGACCAAGTATTCCGAAGCGGTGCTGGCGGTCAAATACCGCGAGAAGGGCGAGCATGGCATGCGTGGCGGGCCGATGTATTACCTCGCCAAGGGCGCCGGGCTGCCGAAACTGGGCTGGCTGTTCGCGCTGTTCACCGCCCTCGCCACTTTCGGCATCGGCAACATGACGCAGGCCAATGCTACCGCCAAGATTTTCGAGGCGACCTTTCACGTTGCGCCGTGGGTCACCGGCGTTGTGCTGATGGTACTGACCGCGCTGGTGATCCTGGGCGGAATCCGTTCCATCGGCAAATTTACTTCCTTTCTGGTACCGTTCATGATCGTCGGCTATGTGGGCTCGGCACTGACGGTGCTCGCGCTCAATATCACCGAAATCCCCCACGCCTTCTACCTGATCTTCAGCCACGCTTTCTCGCCAGCAGCCGCCACCGGCGGCTTTGCCGGTGCCACCATCGCTGCGGCGATGCGCTTCGGCATTGCGCGCGGCGTGTTTTCCAACGAGTCCGGGCTGGGCTCCGCGCCGATTGCCGCCGCCGCCGCGCGTACCCACGATCCGGTCAAACAGGCATTGGTCAGCATGACCCAGACTTTTATCGATACGCTGGTGGTCTGCACCATGACCGCGCTGGTGATACTTACCGCTAAATCGTGGACGCTGGGCGTCGGCGCCGGACAGTTGACCAGCGCCAGCTTCGGCGAGACTCTGGGCGGTACCGGCGAGATTATCGTCGCCCTGGCAACCGCGCTGTTCGCCTATTCCACCCTGATCGGCTGGAATTACTACGGCGAGAAGGCCATCGAATATCTCTTCGGCTCGCGTTCCATCCGTATCTATCGCATCGTCTTCATCGCCATGGTGGTGGTCGGTGCGATGATGAACCTGGAATTCGTCTGGAATTTCTCGGATCTGATGAACGGCATGATGGCTCTGCCCAACCTGATTGGCCTGCTGCTGCTGTCCAAGGTCGTCAAGGCGGAAACCGACCGTTATTTCAAGACCTGACCGTCCATGACCCAGCCCCGACATCGCAGCCACTGGAGCAGTCGCTGGAGCTTTATTCTGGCCACGGCCGGTTCGGCGATAGGCCTGGGCAATATCTGGAAATTTCCCTACATGACCGGGGTCAATGGCGGCAGCGCCTTCGTCCTGGTGTTTCTGGCCTGCATCGCCGTGGTCGGCATCCCGTTGATGATGTGCGAGATCATGCTCGGCCGCCGCGCCCAGCGCAATCCGGTGGACGGCATGGCTGCTCTGGCGAAGGAAGCTGGCGCGACGACGCTGTGGCGCTGGGTGGGCATCATGGGCTTGGTTGCGGGGCTGCTGATTCTGGCTTTTTATAGCGTCATCGCCGGCTGGGTGCTGGATTACGTGGTGCGCGCAGCCAGCGGCAGCTTCAATGGCATCACCGGGGCAATGGCGCAGAACCAGTTCGATGCGTTTCTTGCGGCGCCGCTGGAACTGGGATTGTGGCATACCCTGTTCATCGTCATGACCATGAGCGTGGTGGCGCGCGGCGTGAACTCAGGCCTGGAAGCGGCCAACAACATCCTGATGCCCGCGCTGTTCGCCATCCTGCTGGTATTGCTTGGTTACAGCCTGGCCGAAGGCGATGTCGTCCGTTCCGCCCATTTCATGTTTGCCCCGGATTTCTCCAAGGTCACGCCGGTGGCCGTGCTCTCGGCGCTGGGCCATGCCTTTTTTTCCCTCAGCCTGGGCATGGGCGCGGTGATGGTTTACGGCTCCTATCTCCAGCGCCATGTATCCATCGCCCGTACCTCGCTGTTCGTGGCTTTGGCCGACACCGGCGTCGGCCTGTTGGTGGGGCTCGCCATCTTCGCCCTGGTATTCGCCAACGGGCTGGAGCCGGCCGCCGGGCCGGGGCTGATCTTCCAGACCCTGCCCATTGCTTTCGGCAAGATGCCGGGGGGCGCCTTCATCGGTACGTTGTTCTTCCTGCTGGTCGCTTTTGCCGCCTGGACTTCGGCGATTTCTCTGGTAGAGCCGGCGATTGCCTGGCTCACCGAAAATACGCGCCTGACCCGCCGTCAGGCAGCGTGGCTGATCGGCCTGACCGATTGGCTGCTGGGCATTGCCGTGCTGCTTTCGTTCAGTGTATGGAAGGATGTGCGTCTGCTGTTCGGCCTCAGTATTTTCGATACCCTCGACAAGCTCACCACCAATATCCTGCTTCCTCTGGGCGGGCTACTCATGGCGTTATTCGCCGGGTGGGTGATGAAGACCCATCATGTTCAGGAAGAGCTGAATGTCAGCTCGCGGCCTTATCGGCTGTGGCGTTTTACCATCCGTTTCATTTCGCCGCTGGCAATTATCGCCATCTTCCTTTATCTGTTCGGGCTGGTGAAATAAAAGAGCCGGCGCAAAGGCCGGCTCTTTCAGCAGCAAGATAAGGGCGAACTATTTTTTCACCCAGGCGGCACAGTAGCCTTTGGGCGAAACTTCCGTGTCTCCGGGGAACAGCTTGCAGCCGCCCAGATCCTTCGGCGTCTTGCCCGGCACGAACTGGATGCAGTTGGAGCAGTCCTTGTCGCCCAGCGGAGTGTCCTGATATTTCATCGAAGCACGCATGCCGGCATTGGTGGCGGCGAGCGCATTGCCGGTAAGGGCCGCGACCGGGATCATGGCGATTGCGGCGCCCCCGATTTTGAGAAATTGGCGGCGGGCTGGCTTGAACTGGTCTTCCATTGTTGTCTCCATGTTTTCGTTTTGGCAGAAAGTCCGGTGCTGAACCGGTTCGCATATCTTGGCAAGATTCGAGCGGCTTGTAAACTATTGTGCGAAATAAAAAAAGCCGGCGCAAGGCCGGCTTTCGAATTCCATGCGGAATCGATTACTTCAAGGTCATTACCCAAGCAACGATTTTCTTGATTTCGTCGTCCTTCAGCGCGGTAGCGCCCTTTGGCGGCATCGGGATTTCGCCCCAAACGCCCTTGCCGCCGGAAATGACTTTGGCGGTCAGCTTGTCAACGGCACCCTTGTCGGCGGCATATTTCTTGGCCACGTCCTTGTAAGCCGGGCCGATTTTCTTGGCGCTGACATCATGGCAAGCTAGGCAGGCACCGGCTTCTTTAGGGGCTGGTGCGTTGGCGGCCATGGCTTGACCGGCGATCAGCAGGGTTGCAGCGGCAGCAAGATTCAGAACAACTTTCATTTGGAACTCCTTGAGAATTGTAAACACAGGTAATTTTTGAAAACGCTATCTTATCCAACTTTTCCGCTTTTGCAAACGAACTTTAACGGGCTTCAGCCCGTAGTAAAGTCGGCGTCCTTTAGGGCAAACGAACTTTAACGGGCTTTAAGCCTTGTTGCCCGCAGAGCAAACCCGCCGCAATGTTTCGATATCATCAATCGCAGGTAAGCAACTAACGCCTTGGCACACCCAGGCGTTGACAGTGGGTGTGGTCGGTTTGCCAAGGCAGCCGGGCAGTTTTTCCAATCCGTTGGGCAGCGTCAGCACCATCGTGGCCGGCCTGAATGTTCTGGCCAGTTCCTGCTGCCAGGACATGGCTTGCTGCTCCGGGCCGCGCAGGATGACGATTTGCGGCGGTTCCAGGTATTCCTCCAGCACGCAAAGAAAGGTCATGAAACCAGCCGGCTGAGCGGCGAGGTGCGGGTAAAAGAGCTTGAGCGCCCGTTCTGCACTCGTCAGGTAACGTGTCTCGCCCAGCAGGTGGCCCAGCCGTTGCAGGGCAAATGCCGCAACCGCATTGCCGGATGGAGTGGCGTTGTCGGGGCCGGATTTCGGTCGGTAAATCAGAGTTTCATGGTCGCTGGCGGTGAAAAAGAAGCCGCCCTGGCCGCGATCCTCGAATTGCGCCAGCAAGGCCTCCGCCAGATCGCGGGCGAAGTCCAGATCGGCGTTGCGGAAACGGGCTTGCATCAATGCGATCAAGGCATCGAGCAGGAAGGCATAATCGTCGAGATAAGCATCAAGGTAGGCTTTCCCATCCTTCCACGAAGCCAGCAAGCGCCCGTTGCGCCACAACTCGGCACGGATGAAGTCCGCCGCCTGCTGCGCCAGGGCGATCCAGTCATCGCGCTCGAAGGCGCTGCCGGCTTGAGCAAGACCCTTGATCGCCAAGGCGTTCCAACTGGTCAGGATTTTTTCGTCCCGTCCGGGCCGGATACGCAGGTCGCGCAGCGCCATCAGCTTGGCGCGTGCGCTGTCGAGCAAGCGGTGCGCGTCGGCCAGTTCCATGCCAAGGCTCTGCACCACCCGTTCAAGCGGCTGGGCAACATGGAAGTGCCAGTGCCGCTCTTCAAAGTTGGCCGGCTGATCCAGCCCGTAATGCCGTGACAGCACGGCGTACTCGTCGGCGGCGAGCGCGGCGGCGACCTGCTGCGGCGTCCACACGTAGAACTTGCCCTCTTCGTGTTCGGAATCGGCGTCCAGCGCGGAATAAAAACCGCCGGCCGGCGCGCGCATTTCCCGTGCCAGCCATGCTACGTTTTCCTCCGCCACCCGGCGAAAGCTTTCATCGCCGCTACAGCGCCAGGCTTCGGCATAAAGCCCGAGCAACGGGCCGTTGTCGTAGAGCATTTTCTCGAAATGCGGGATCAGCCAGCGCTCGTCCACGCTGTAGCGGCAGAAGCCGCCGCCGAGCTGGTCATGAATGCCGCCGTCGGCGATTTTTTGCAAGGTGTGGAGCGCCATGTCGCGCGCGAGCTCGTTGCCATCTGCGGCGTAACGGCGCAGGCAGAAAGCGATTTCGCCCGGTCGGGGGAATTTGGGCGCGCCGCCGAAACCGCCATGCTCCGGGTCAAAGCTTTGGCCGAGCTGGATTAACGCGTCTGCCAAAGGTTTCTGGCCGAGTTCAACGTTATCGGTCGGAGCGGGGGTCGCGGTCAGGCTCTTCAGCAACGAGATATTTTGCAGGTCGATATCCTGCCGGCGCTCCTGATAGGCCTGCGCCACCCGTTGCAGCAAATCCTTGAAGCTAGGCAGGTTGTAGCGCGCTTGCGGCGGGAAATAAGTGCCGCCGAAAAACGGCGTTTGATCCGGGGTCAGGAACAGGTTCAGCGGCCAGCCGCCATGGCGACCGGCAAGCAGGTAGTGGGCATTCTGGTAGATCTGGTCGAGATCGGGCCGCTCTTCCCGATCCACCTTGATGCAGATGAAATCGCGGTTCATCAGCGTCGCGGTGGCCTCGTCCTCGAACGATTCGCGCGCCATGACATGGCACCAGTGGCAGGTGGAATAGCCGATGGAAAGCAGGATCGGCTTGTCCTGTTCGCGGGCCAGGGCAAACGCTTGCCCGCCCCATGGATACCAATCCACCGGGTTGTTGGCGTGCTGTTGCAGATAGGGGCTGGATTCCGACGACAGGTGGTTGGGCATGGCGGCTCCTGAAATAAGGCGTTCAGGATAGCATAAAGCCGGACTGTTTTGGTATGGTATTAAGGCTGCATTAAAGCAATTAACCGCCGATAAACGCCAATGATTCAAAGCATTTTGGTTACGACATAACCTGAAGGTTAGTCTTCACTGAAACTTCGTTTTCCACACATCTTTGGCGGGATGACAAGAGTGTCAAATCCCCCCTGTTTTATCGGCGTTTATTGGCGTGCATCGGCGGTTAATCGCCTTAGATGCCGCTGGGCGGCGGTGTCACCTTGATGACTTCCTCGATGGTCGTCAACCCGCCGGCGACTTTTTGCGCACCGCTGATGCGCAGCGGCTTCATGCCTTCCTTGTAGGCCTGTTCGCGCAATGCTGCCACATCGCAAGCCGGCTTGACCAGCTTGCGCAGGCCCGGCGACATCACCAGCATTTCGTACAGGCCGATACGGCCCAGATAGCCGGTCATGCGGCATTCCAGACAGCCGCGCGGCGCGTTCGCCGTTGCCGGTGCGGCGGCCTTCCACGGCTTGACCAGCGTCTCCCAAGTGTCGCTGTCGAGCGCCTCGCGCTCCTTGCAGTGCGGGCACAGGGTGCGCACCAGCCGTTGCGCCAGCACGCCGAGCAGGGTTGCGTTGATCAGGTAGGGCGGCACGCCCAGATCGAGCAGACGGGAGATCGCCGAGGGCGCATCGTTGGTGTGCAGGGTGGACAGCACCAGATGGCCGGTCAGCGCCGCCTGGATGGCCATTTCGGCAGTTTCCAGGTCGCGGATCTCGCCCACCATGATGATGTCGGGATCCTGGCGCATCAGGGTGCGCACGCCGCTCGCAAAATCCAGGCCGATATTGTGCTGCACCTGCATCTGGTTGAACTGCGGCGAGATCATCTCAATCGGGTCTTCGATGGTGCAGACGTTCACTTCCGGCACGGCGAGCTGGCGCAGCGTCGAGTACAGCGTGGTGGTTTTGCCCGAGCCGGTCGGGCCGGTGACCAGGATGATGCCGTTGGGCTGGCTGGTCATCTGGCTCCAGCGCGCGATGTCCTCTTCGCCGAAGCCCATTTCCTTGAAGCTCTGCACGATCACGTCGGGATTGAAAATGCGCATCACCATTTTTTCGCCGAAGGCGGTCGGCATGGTGGACAGGCGCAGTTCGATCTCGCTGCCATCCGGCGCGCGCGTCTTGATCCGTCCGTCCAGCGGGCGGCGCTTTTCGACGATGTCCATGCGCCCCAGTCCCTTCAGGCGGCTGATCACCGCGCCCATCACCGCCAGCGGGATCTGGTAAACGTGGTGCATCACGCCGTCGATGCGAAACCGCACTTCGCCGTGGTCGCGTCGCGGTTCGAGGTGAATGTCCGAAGCGCGCTGGTCGAAGGCGTATTGCAGCAGCCAGTCGACGATGTGAACCACATGCTGGTCGTTGGCGTCGATATTGCCCGTCCGCCCCATGTCCACCAGTTGTTCGAAGTTGGACGGCGAGCCGGAGAAGGCAGAACTTTGCGACTGGGCGGCGCGCTTGACCGAACGCGCCAGGCTGTAAAACTCGGCGAGGTAGCGCTGAATGTCGAGCGGATTGGCCACCACGCGCTTGATGTCGAGCCGCAGAATCGGCGCCAGTTCCTTCTCCCACTCGGTCAGGAAAGGCTCGGCGGTCGCCACCACCACCTCGCGCGCGGAAACTTCCACCGCTAGGATGCGGAAGCGTGCCGCATAAGTATCCGACATGATGGCGGTAATGGCAGTGACGTCGATTTTGAGCGGGTCGATATGAAAATAGGGCAGCTTGACCCACCCTGCCAGCCACTCGGTCAGGGTGTCTAGGTTGAGCACCTTGTGGGGCGGCAGCGCGGACGCCCACTTCTGCTCGGCAATCTGCATTAAGGGGTGAACGTCGCCGCGCATGCCGCGCGTCGGCAACAGCAGACTCTCCGCGTCGGCCTTCGCGACCAGGCCGTCGGCGACCAGCGCATCGAGCAGCTCGCGCAGCGTCAGCTTGTGGTCGGTCGGTTTGGCCGCGCCCTTGTGGGTCATTGTCTAGCGTCGCTCAATCTGGCTGACGTCGCGCACGGCGCCTTTGGAGGCAGACGTGGTCATCGCGGCATAGGCCCGCAAGGCAGCGGAAACAACGCGGTCGCGGTTGACCGGTCGCCATGCTTTCGCGCCTTTTGCCTCCATTGCTTGGCGGCGCTTGGTCAGTTCGGCGGCGGCAATCTTGAGGTTGATGGTGCGGTTCGGGATGTCGATCTCGATGCTGTCGCCTTCCTCGATCAGGCCGATGGCGCCGCCTTCTTCCGCTTCCGGCGAGACGTGGCCGATGCTCAGGCCCGAGGTGCCGCCGGAGAAGCGGCCGTCGGTGAGCAGCGCACACTGCTTGCCCAGCCCCTTGGACTTGAGGTAGCTGGTGGGGTAGAGCATCTCCTGCATACCCGGCCCGCCGCGCGGCCCCTCGTAGCGGATCACCACGACGTCGCCGGCGACGATCTGGTCGGCCAGAATCGCCGCCACCGAGTCTTCCTGGCTTTCGAACACGCGCGCCCGACCGGTGAATTTCAGGATGCTTTCATCCACCCCGGCGGTCTTGACGATGCAACCGTCTTCGGCAATGTTGCCGTGAAGCACGGCCAGGCCGCCGTCCTGCGAATAGGCGTGGGCCTTGTCGCGGATGCAGCCATGGCTGCGGTCGATATCCAGATCGGGGTAGCGCTTGTCCTGGCTGAACGCGGTCTGGCTCGGTACGCCGCCGGGCGCGGCGCGGAAAAAGGTTTTCACCTTGTCGTCGGCCGTGCGCATCACGTCCCACTGCTCCAGCGCGGCGCCCATGCTGGCGCTGTGCACCGTCGGCAGGTCGCGGTGCAGCAGCCCGGCGCGGTCGATTTCGCCGAGTATGCCCATGATGCCGCCGGCGCGATGAACGTCTTCCATATGGTAGGTCTGGATCGAAGGCGCCACCTTGCACAGATGCGGCACCTTGCGCGAGAGGCGGTCGATGTCCTTCATGGTGAACGCCACGCCCGCTTCCTGCGCTGCGGCGAGGAGATGAAGCACGGTATTGGTCGAGCCGCCCATGGCGATGTCGAGCGTGATGGCGTTTTCGAACGCCGCGAAAGTGGCGATGCTGCGCGGCAGCACCGAGGCGTCGTCGCCTTCGTAATGGCGCTTGGCGATTTCGACGATCTTGCGCCCCGCTTCGAGGAACAGCTCCCTGCGGTCGGCGTGGGTTGCCAGCAGCGAGCCGTTGCCGGGCAACGCCAGGCCGAGCGCCTCGGTCAGGCAGTTCATCGAGTTGGCGGTGAACATGCCGGAGCAGGAGCCGCAGGTGGGGCAGGCAGAGCGTTCCATGGTCAGGGTTTCGGCGTCGGAGTAATGCGGGTCCACCGCCGCCACCATCGCATCCACCAGGTCGAGGTGGAGCGTGTTGCCCTGGATCACCGCCTTGCCCGCTTCCATCGGCCCACCAGAAACGAAAATGGTCGGGATGTTCAGGCGCAGCGAGGCCATCAGCATGCCGGGAGTGATCTTGTCGCAATTGGAGATGCACACCAGCGCGTCGGCGCAATGGGCGTTGACCATGTATTCGACGCTGTCGGCGATCAGCTCGCGCGACGGCAGCGAATACAGCATGCCGCTGTGGCCCATGGCGATACCGTCGTCCACCGCGATGGTATTGAATTCCTTGGCCACGCCGCCGGCTTTCTCGATCTCGCGCGCCACCAGTTGCCCCATGTCCTTGAGGTGGACGTGGCCCGGCACGAACTGGGTGAACGAATTGGCGATGGCGATGATCGGCTTGCCGAAATCGCCGTCGGTCATGCCGGTGGCACGCCACAGGGCGCGGGCTCCGGCCATGTTGCGGCCGTGGGTGGAAGTCTTGGAACGGTAGGCGGGCATGGTCAGTCCTTGCTAAATCGAGTAAACCAAAAAAATAATCGATAAACCGCAAAGGCGCAAAGGCGCAGAGGAAAACGCGAAAAAAGCTCAGCCTGAAGTGCCTCGCCGAATTTTCTTTGCGTCTTTGCGCCTTTGCGGTTCAAAGGGTTTTATCAAGATTAACGTATAATCCGCATTTTAACCGAAATCCTTCCTGCCTCAATGCTGATCCACCCGCAGTTCGACCCCGTTGCCATCCACCTCGGCCCGCTTGCCATCCGCTGGTATGGCCTGATGTACCTGACTGCTTTCGCCCTGTTTCTGCTGCTCGGTCGGCGGCGCATCAAGAACGGGCCGCAACCGGGGCTGAATGTCGCCCAGCTCGACGACCTGCTGTTTTACGGCGTGTTGGGGGTGATCCTGGGCGGCAGGCTGGGCGAGGTGCTGTTTTACGAACCGGGCTTTTATTTCTCCCATCCGCTGGAAATCTTCGCCGTATGGAAAGGCGGCATGTCCTTCCATGGCGGCTTTCTCGGCGTGCTGACGGCGATGTGGCTGTTCGCCCGGAAGACCGGGATGAAATGGCTTGCCCTTACCGATTTCATCGCGCCGCTGGTGCCACTCGGCTTGGGTGCCGGACGTGTCGGCAACTTCATCAACGGCGAACTGTGGGGGCGCCCCACCGACCTGCCTTGGGGCATGGTATTTCCGCAGCATGACACCGTGGCGCGCCACCCCTCGCAACTATACGAATTCGGCCTCGAAGGCTTGGCATTGTTCACCGTGCTGTGGCTGTTCTCGCGCCGGGCGCGCCCGTGCGGCGCGGTTTCCGGCCTGTTCCTGGTGGGCTACGGCACATTCCGTTTCATCGGCGAATTCTTCCGCAACCCGGATAGCGGCATCTTCGGTTTACTGTCGCTGGGGGTCAGCATGGGTCAGTGGCTTTCCCTGCCGATGATCGTGGTCGGCATTTTGATGCTGGGCTGGGCGTACCGGGCAAGATAAGCATGGAAGCGCCAGTCAGCCGCAAGCTTGCGCTTAGCCGGATCAATCACTGGCTCGGGGATGGCTGGCAGATGTTCCGCCGGATCCAGACCGCCAGCATGGTTTATGCCGGCATGTTCGCCCTGATCGGCGTGTTTTTACTGGCTGGCGTGGTGGCGCTCGATCTCGCGCCCATGGCTTTTCCGCTGGCCGGCGGGTTCATGCTGGTCGGCCCGGCAATCCTGGTCGGCTTCTTCAATGCCGCAAAGATTCAGGCCTCGGGCAGAAACGCCCGCCTGGCCGATTTCTTTGCCGGGTTCCGGCAAAGCCCGCCGGCGCAGTGGGTGCTTGCCGTGGTCTGCATGTTTCTTTTCCTGATCTGGCTGACTGACGCGGCTATCGTCTATAGCCTGTATTTCGGTACAGTTCCGGTGCTGTCGGCGCTGGAATTCTTCTCGGTATTCGGCAAGGGCGGAAGATGGCTTTCCTTCCTGCTGTTTTCTTCGGTTACCGGCGCCTTGCTGGCGTTCATGATTTTTGCCATTTCGGCTTTTTCCGTTCCCCTGATCCACGACCGCCGCATCGAGCTGGCAAAGGCGGTCAGCGCCAGTGTGCGGGCGGTGTTCCGCAACTTCGGCTTGATGATCGCCTGGGGCGTCATCCTTACGGTCG
Source organism: Betaproteobacteria bacterium (assembly GCA_021373185.1). GTDB lineage: Bacteria > Pseudomonadota > Gammaproteobacteria > Burkholderiales > Sulfuricellaceae > Sulfuricella. Next base: position 21,061 of record JAJFTF010000052.1, read on the forward strand.
GCGTGGCCGGATCGATCCTGTTGCTCATGCCGTTGTTCGTGGTGGCGCTCCCGGTGCTGGCCTTTGCCAGCGAGCGGGCCTATCGGGAAATCTTTGCCTGAACTCTGCGTGCTGGTCTCGTCATGAGAACTCAGCAACAGCGCCGCACTCCGGCCCATTTTCTTTCCAGCTCCTGCTTGAAAAACGCCTTGCGCGATAGCGGCGACTCTTCGGGGTGGGCGGCGGCGTGGTGGGCGATATAACGCTCGTAGGCATCATCACCGGACAGGCGGCGGATAAAGCGCCAGAGCCGGTTTGCCATGGTCAGTCCCGTACCCAGTCTTCCACCAACCGGCTCGGCTCGTGGGGCGATTCCGACAGCGCGGCAACCCGCTTGCCCTGCAAATGCCGCGTGCATACTCGCAGCATGTCGAAAATAATCAGCCACAGCACCGCCACAAAGAACAGCGTCAGCCAGGCATCAAGATGCAGGTTGAAAATCAGTTGCGGCGCAACTGCGGCTTTTTCCGGCGGCAGTGCGCCGCTGGCGAGCTTGGCGGCCATGCTGTCGGCGGCGGCGAAGAAGCCGACGCGCACGTCTGCGCTCATGATTTTTTCCCACGATGCGGTGGTGGTGATGATCGCCAGCCAAGCCAGCGGCACGCCGGTCACCCAGGCGTATTTCAGCCGACCGGATTTGACCAGGATGCCGGTGGCGACCGACAGGGCGATTGCCGCCAGCATCTGGTTGGAAATGCCAAACAGCGGCCACAGGATGTTGACTCCGCCCTGTGGGTCGATCACGCCGATATAGAGAAAGTAACCCCAGGCCGCCACCACCATGCCGCTGGTGAGCAGCACCGAAGGATACCAGGACGTGCGCCCCAGCCGGGGCGAAAAGTTGCCGAGGAAATCCTGCAGCATGAAGCGGCCGACGCGGGTGCCGGCATCCAGCGTGGTGAGGATGAATACTGCTTCGAACATGATCGCGAAGTGGTACCAGATCGACAGCCAGCCCTGGCCGAAGGCGCTGCCGAAGATGCTCGCCATGCCGACCGCGAGCGAAGGCGCGCCGCCGGTGCGGGCGAACAGCGTGGTTTCGCCCATCTGCCGGGCCAGGGTTTCCATCTGCTCGACCGTCACCGGAAAGCCCCAGGATGAAATCTTCGCCACCGCCTCGGCGGCTTCCTTGCCGACCACGCCGGCCGGGCTGTTGATGGCGAAAAACACGCCGGGATCGAGCACCGTGGCGGCGATCATCGCCATGATCGCGACGAACGATTCCAGCACCATGCCGCCGTAGCCGATCATGCGGATATCGCGCTCATTGGCCAGCAGCTTGGGCGTGGTGCCGGAAGAAATCAGCGCGTGGAAGCCGGACACCGCGCCGCAGGCGATGGTGATGAAAACGAAGGGGAACAGCGTGCCGCCGAAGATCGGCCCGCTGCCGTCGATGAACGGGGTCAGCGCCGGCATCCGGATTTCCGGGCGCAGCACCACGATGGCGATGGCCAGCAGCAAAATCGTGCCGAGCTTCATGAAGGTGGAGAGATAATCGCGCGGCGCCAGCAGCAGCCAGACCGGCAGGATCGCGGCCAGAAAGCCGTAGCCGATGACCAGCCAGGCCAGCGTCAACCCTTCATGGTCGAACAGCGGGCGCAGGGTTTCATTGTGGTCGATCCAGCCGCCGCCCGCCACCGCCAGCAGCAGTAGCGCAAGCCCGAGCAGCGAGCCTTCCAGCACCCGACCGGGGCGGATATTGCGCATGTAAAGCCCGACCAGCACCGCGATCGGGATGGTGGCGGCCACCGTCGAGGTCGCCCACGGGCTGTGTTTCATGGCGTTGACCACCACCAGCCCGAGTACCGCGATCAGGATCACCATGATCATCAGCGTGCCGACCAGCGCCGCCATGCCGCCGACCGGGCCGAGTTCGTCGCGCGCCATTTGCCCCAGGCTGCGCCCGTTGCGGCGGGTGGAAAAGAACAGGATGGTCATGTCCTGCACGCAGCCGCCCAGCACCGCGCCGGTCAGAATCCACAACGTGCCCGGCAGGTAGCCGAACTGCGCCGCCAGGGTCGGGCCGATCAGCGGCCCCGGCCCGGCGATGGCGGCGAAATGGTGGCCGAACACGACCCACTTGTTGGTCGGCACAAAATCGCGCCCGTTGTCGAGCCGCTCGGCAGGCGTGGCGCGGGTTTCGTCCAGCATCAGCACTTTGGCCGCGATCCAGGCGCTGTAAAAACGATAGGCAAGCGCGTAAACGCAGACGGCGGCAGCAATGAACCAGAGCGCATTGATGCTCTCGCCCCGGTTGAGCGCAACGCCGCCCACCGCCGCCGCACCGAGAACCGCCACCAGCAACCAGCCTATCCGCGAAAGAATCGTGCCTTGCATTTTCATCCCCTCAAGCGCTCTTTTAAATGGCCTTGATTATAAGGTAATATGTTGCTTCAAACGTGGGCCGATAGCTCAGATGGGAGAGCGCCGCGTTCGCAATGCGGAGGTCGTGAGTTCGATCCTCATTCGGTCCACCAAATTTCTCCCTGCATTTTCTTCGTAAGGTCGCGACATGGCCCAGAAACCCGACCCCGTAAAACTCGACCGGATCATTGCCGATGCCCGGCGCAACGCAGAGCAGCGCGACAAGGGATATCGCGAGCAGGCTCTCAAGATTTATCCGTGGATTTGCGGGAAATGCACGCGGACGTTTACCCGCACCAACCTGCAGCAGCTCACCGTTCATCACAAGGATCACAACCACGACAACAACCCGGCGGATGGCAGCAACTGGGAGTTGCTGTGTCTCTATTGCCACGACAACGAGCACTCGAGATATGCGGATTCTGTCGGGCGAACCGGATCAAGCTCGACGAACGAGTCGCTGGCGACTCATAATCCCTTCGCCGATCTCAAGGCTTTGTTGAAGGCGAAAGAGTAGCCGGCTGGCAGCAGGTCAGGTCTTCGATGATCTTGGCCCCGAACATGCTGGTGAACTCGCTGGCATCCTGAATGTTGTATTCGCGCAGCACTTCTTCGGGGATGGGGTCGCCGCGCTTTATCGCGCACAGCAGGGTTTGCAAGTGCGCTTCGGTGTGCGCCAGCAGCCCGGCAGGCGAATAGCCCTGGGTGTCGAAGTCGGCAGGCAGGACGCTGCCGCCCCTGAGTTTGGCGGCGGACAGGATCAGCGGGATGGCCAAGCCGCGCCGGCGATGGTCGGGGTGAACCCACAGGTTCGGCCCTTCGTAAAACCCCACAATGTCGTCACCAAGGAAAATGCCGACGTTTCCGCCTTCGGTCCAAGCGCTGTGCTGGCGGATCGCATACTCGCCGAACCGGCATATCGGCTCTGACCAATCGACTTCCTTAAGAATTTCCAGCATGAACTCTGCTTCGTCGTCGTCCAGGGCGAATTCGAGAGAGGCGTCGCTGAGGGAAAATTTGGCGCCGATAAATTTGCTCAGGGGAAGAAGGGTTTCTTTGGTCATGGGAAATGCGAGCCTCTGGCGG
>JAJFTF010000027.1 GCA_021373185.1 Betaproteobacteria bacterium
GCGCATCTTCCACATAGCGGCGACAGGCCGCCATCAAATCGCGCAAGGGATATTTTTTATTGATCGGCACAAGCACGTCGCGCAATGCATCGTTCGGCGCGTGCAGCGAAACCGCCAATGCCACCGGGCACTGCTCACGCAGACGATCCATGGCGGGAATAATACCGGAAGTGCTGACGGTCACCCGCCGTTTCGACAAACCGTAGGCATTGTCGTCCAGCATCAAATTGAGAGCGGCAAGGGTGTTGTCGAAATTGAGCAGCGGCTCGCCCATCCCCATCAGCACCACGTTGCCAATCACCCGCTCATTCCTCGGCGTGCAACCAAGCGCCTTGTTCGCCCACCACAACTGGCCGATGATCTCGGCTACGCTGAGATTCCGGTTAAAACCCTGCCGACCGGTGGAACAGAAACTGCATTCCAGTGCACAACCGACCTGAGTGGAGACGCACAAAGTGCCGCGTTCGTCCTCGGGGATAAACACGGTTTCAACGCCCTGTCCGGCGCCGACGTCAAGCAACCACTTGCGCGTGCCGTCATCGGAAACTTGTTCGCGAATAAGACGCGGCGGCTCAATCACCGCCAGCCCGCTCAACTTCTCGCGCAACGCTTTGGACAAATCGCTCATCCGGGAAAAATCACTTTCCCCGAACTGATGGATCCAGCGTAACAACTGTTTGGCGCGAAACGGCTTCTCGCCGTTTTCCACAAAGAAAACAGACAGTTTTTCTTGATCGAAGTCGAGCAGGTTGACAGGCATTAACTTGCGTAAACTTCCATTGACGGGAAGAAATAGGCGATTTCTATCCTGGCATTATCCAGGCTATCGGAGCCATGCACTGCGTTGGCGTCGATGCTCTCGGCAAAATCGGCACGGATCGTACCCTTGTCGGCCTTTTTCGGATCGGTAGCGCCCATCAGTTCACGGTTTTTGGCAACCGCATTCTCGCCTTCCAGCGCCTGCACCATGACCGGACCGGACATCATGAATTCGACCAGATCCTTGAAAAATGGGCGCTCGCGATGTACTGCATAGAAGCCCTCGGCTTCGCCGCGGCTCAAATGAATCATCCGTGCAGCAATGACCTTCAGCCCATTGCTTTCAAAGCGGGAATAAATCTTGCCAATCACATTTTTTGCTACGGCATCAGGTTTGATGATCGAGAGAGTGCGTTCAACAGCCATTCGTTTTCTCCAAAATTACGTTAAATTTAAAATGTGTAAAAATACCACATTTAGCGCTTAAAATAAACGTCTTATACGTCCCTGGGACTGATACTGTTGCAGCCCTGAATATCGTGCTAACATTCAACGCAGCCGGATTTTCCAATAAAAATTAAGGGTAATGCCATGCCGGAGCAACCATCCCCCGACGAACAAACAGAGATCAAGAAGCGCGCTATCCGTAGAGCGCTCGCTGCAGGCATTCTAGTGGCAGCAGCCATTTCGGCGCTCACTGTCCTGACCCACTACAAATCGGAAACACCCGCCCCGCAAACTGGAGCACCAACCACTGTGCTCCCCCCTGAACCGGCTGAACCGCCACCCCCTGCTGAAATAGCGGCACCGCCAACCGCCCCGGCAGAGCCGGAAGTCCAACCGTCGACGCCGCCTCCACCGCCACCTGAGGTCGTGAATGTTCAGCCAGCGGCACCATCCGCACCACCGCCAATGACTGCCAAGCCGGCGCCAGCCAAACCTGCCGCGCCGGCTGCCGCACAGCATCCCGCCAAGCCGGTAAGCATGAAGAAGGTGGAAAGTCTGGCTGAAGTGCCACAGACCAAAACGCAACCGGCCAAGCCTGCTGTCGCCGAAAAATCGGTCGAAAGCGCACCGCCGCCTGCCCCCGCCAAGGTGGCCGAACCGGCAGCCAAGGGCTACGCGGTGCAACTCGGAGTATTCTCCAACCTTGCCAACGCCCAGCAATTACAGGAAAGACTGACGCAAAACGGCATCAAGTCCTATACTGAAACCAAGCTTCATGTCGGTCCATTTCAGAACAAAGCCGAGGCCGATCAAGCCATTGCGAAGTTACGTGCGCTCGGAATAAACGGGGTGGTGGTACCGGTTCGCTAATACAAGAGACGGCAGGGCGCTAAGGCCGCCCTTCAAATTTCACGATCACTCCCGGTTCGCCTTCTACGGCTTGGTAGCCGCACTCCGCACCGATTCCGGGCACGTACACCAGGTTTTCACCGCTGAACAACAACGGCAATTTTTGTCGCTGCCACGGCGGGACTCCCGCCTCCTGCAACAGATTCTTCAAGCTCCGGTTGGGTCTGCGACAATCCGGTCGTAACCGCTCTCCGCCCTGGCGCAACCTGATCGTGACCGGCTCGGCAACCAGTTTCGCATGGTTCAGCCCTCGCCCAACCGCACACTCGAAACGCAAGCATCCGCCCAAGCCGGGCAGATCGATTGTGTCCTGAAGCGCCCAAGGCAAGCAGAATTCCTGCTGCAACGCATGCGTGCTCCGCTCAACATAAATTTCGCCCCGGTAACGCCGGATAACGGCATCGCCAAGCTGGATGCGAATCTTTGCATCGTCGCGGGAAGAACATAGTTGCTGCATCATGTTTTCCAGCCGCCCGGCTGAAGGCGTGGGGACATCCTGGGTGGGCAGCCAGAAACGCAACAAATTCCGGCCACGAGGCATGGTCAGGCTGACAAGCGCATCGACTCTCAGCCTGCCTCCTGCCGCTGCCGCAGCACAATCCAACTGAGCCAAATCGTCCATCAGCTCGACGCTATCGGCCAGATTGCGGCTGGTGCGCGCAAATGTCTGGCGGTAGCCGGGGAAACGCCGTTCCAGCAACGGCATCACCTGATGACGCAAGTAATTGCGGTCGAACGCGATGTCCATATTGCTTTCATCCTCCACCCATTCCAGATTATTTGCCCTGGCGTAATCGAGGATGGCTTGGCGAGGCACATCGAGCAAGGGTCTGACATAGTGAGGCTCTACCATCCCCCCCCCCTCGCGCCTCTCCGCCATCGCACTCAGCCCCTTGGCGCCGGAACCGCGCAACAGTTGCAGCAACAGGGTCTCGGCCTGATCGTCGAGATGCTGCGCCAGCACGATAAAATTGGTCTTCTGTTCCGAAAACACTTGATAGCGGGCAGCGCGAGCTTGCGCCTCGAGACTGTCGCCAGGACGACGAGCGACATCGACCCTGACGGACATAAACGGAACACCGCGCCGGGCGCACAATCCGGCGCAGAACTCAGCCCAGTGAGCCGCATTGGGGCTGATCTGGTGATTGACGTATAAAGCGGAAAGATGAAAATTCAGTACGGTGCCAAGTGGCACGAGGATGTCGAGCAATGCTATTGAGTCAATCCCGCCGCTCAGGGCCAGCGTAAGGCGCTGCCCCGGTTGAATCCAATTTTTTAACTTGGCTTCGACAAATGCGGGCAGATCACTTGGCAGCAGTTTCTTTGAATTTGCCATAGCCCATCAGGCGTTCCAGACGTAATTCGAGCAGTTCATCCAGCGGCTTGCCCTGGACTTGGCTCAGGCTTTCCTGCAAGGCTTTTTTCAGGTTTTGCATCACCACGTCGGGGTCGCGATGGGCGCCGCCGAGCGGCTCACTCACGATCTTGTCCACCAGCCCCAAGGTTTTCAGCCGATTCGCGGTAATCCCCAGTGTCTCGGCCGCCTCCGGCGCCTTGGCGGCGCTCTTCCAAAGAATCGAAGCACAACCTTCCGGCGAGATCACGGAATAGCTCGAATACTGCAGCATCAGCATCACGTCGCCGACGCCGATAGCCAGCGCGCCACCGGAGCCGCCCTCGCCGATGATGGTGCAGATAATCGGCGTTTTCAGCTCGGCCATGACGTACAAATTGCGCGCGATAGCCTCGGACTGGCCGCGCTCCTCCGCGCCGATGCCGGGATAAGCGCCGGGCGTATCGATAAAAGTCATGATCGGCAGGCCGAATTTCTCCGCCTGGCGCATCAACCGCATTGCCTTGCGATAGCCTTCCGGGCGCGGCATGCCGAAATTGCGATAAATCTTTTCCTTGGTATCGCGGCCTTTCTGCTGGCCGATCACCATCACCGGCTTGCCGTTGAACCGCGCCAAGCCGCCAATGATGGCCGGATCGTCGGAAAAAGCGCGATCGCCGTGCAACTCTTCGAAATCGGTGAAGAGGTTTTGAATATAGTCGAGCATGTAGGGGCGCTGCGGATGCCGCGACACTTGGGAAACCTGCCAGGATGAAAGTTTGGCGTAAATATCCTTGGTCAGTGACTGGTTCTTTTTCTGCAACCGTCCGATTTCCTCGGAAATATCCACGGCAGAGTCATCCTGCACGAAGCGGAGTTCCTCGATCCTAGCCTCAAGTTCGGCGATAGGTTGTTCAAAATCCAGAAAAGTGGTCTTCATAGGCAACAGTTTAAAATTCACGTAAATGAAGTGTAATGATACAGGATTTATTGCACTTGGCTAAACAGTCCTGATCCAGGACCGTCGAGGTTATAATCCCAACCATGCCCAACATCGCCCCACGCGCCTATTCCACTGCCGACGCCGACAATCTGACCGCAAGCGGCCTGCACCCGGTTCTCGCCCGCATCTATGCCGCACGGGATATCCGCGATGTCCGTCAACTGGAACACGAACTGGCCGGACTCGTCCCTTTTCGGCAACTCAAAAACATCGAGGAAATGGCGCGCCTGCTGGCAGATTTGATCCAGGCCGGCAAGCGCCTGCTGATCGTCGCCGATTACGATTCCGACGGGGCCACCGCTTGTGCCGTGGCAATGCGCGCACTGCGGGAGTTTGGCGCAACCGTGGATTATCTGGTGCCCAACCGCTTCGAATATGGCTACGGACTAACCCCGGAAATCGTTCAATTGGCGCAAACGCGCAAGCCCGACGCCCTGATTACCGTGGATAACGGCATCAGCAGCGTCGCGGGGGTCGAACAGGCTAACCGCATGGGCATGCAGGTACTGGTCACCGATCACCACCTGCCGGGCGACGAATTACCGGATGCGGCCTGCATCGTCAACCCGAACCAGCCGGGTTGCAAGTTTCCGAGCAAAAACCTGGCCGGAGTGGGTGTTATTTTTTACGTGATGCTGGCGCTGCGCGCCGAACTGCGCAACCGTGGCGCGTTCGCCGGCAAGGAAGAGCCGAATTTCGGCAAACTGCTCGATCTGGTAGCGCTCGGCACGGTTGCCGACGTGGTGAAACTCGACGACAACAACCGCATCCTGGTTCACCAGGGTTTGAAACGCATCCGTGCCGGTCGCGCCTGCGCCGGCATCAACGCATTACTGAAAGTGGCGGGCAGAAAATCGGAAAAAGCTTCAACCTACGACCTGGGGTTCGTCGTCGGCCCGCGCCTCAATGCCGCCGGACGACTCGACGACATGGCTCTGGGCATTGAATGCCTGCTTACCGACAACGAAGAGCAAGCGCTCGCCATGGCACAGCAGCTTGACACCCTCAACCGCGAACGGCGCGAAATCGAGGCCGGTATGCAGGAACAGGCGCTGGCCGCGCTGGAAAAAATCGAAGTCCACGAAAACCACTCGCTCAGCATCTACGATACCAATTGGCATCAAGGCGTGATCGGCATTCTCGCCTCGCGCCTCAAGGACAAATACCATCGCCCGGTGATCGCCTTCGCCAGGAGCAACGAGGACGAACTGAAAGGCTCAGGGCGTTCGATTCCCGGATTGCATCTGCGCGATGCGCTGGATCTGGTCGCCAAGCGCAAACCGCACCTGCTGCAAAAATTCGGCGGCCATGCCTTCGCCGCCGGGTTGACCATCCACGAATCTCATTTCGAAGAATTTTCCATGACTTTCGAAGAAGTCGCCGGCTCCCTGCTCGCACCGGGCGACCTGGAGGGCTTGATCGAATGCGACGGCAGTCTTGAAATTTCCGCCATGAACCTGAATCTGGCCAGAGCGCTATCGGAACAAGTCTGGGGGCAAGGTTTCCCACAACCGGCCTTTCAGGAAACATTTGCCGTAGAAAGTCAGCGCGTGGTCGGCGAAAAGCACTTGCGCCTCAAACTCGGCAAGGCCGACCAGCTATTCGACGGTATCCTGTTCTTCCACAGCGAGCCTCTGCCAGCCAGGATCAATGCTGTCTATCGGCTGGATGTGAACGAATACAACGGCAAACAAAGCCTGCAATTGATGGTCGAACATTGGGAAGAAGCCATAGAGGAATCATGAAGCTCCTTCCAGATTCAGAAACCCCTCCCGGATCATCCATGTCGAGGCTCCATCGCCTCGTTGCATGGGCCTGCCTGATGCTGGCCTCGCCCCTGATTCTGGCCGACAACGGAGAAACCAGCCTGTGCGAGGAAAGCCCGCCCGGCATCGCAGCGCTCGCCCATCATCCCGAACTCTACAATTTCTACTTCGAAAACGACCTGTTCAGCGGTACTGACAGTGGTTACACCAATGGCGTGAAGTTTTCCTGGGTTTCGGCCAACCTCAAGGATTACACCAGCGACCCCTGCCTGCCGCACTGGGTAAGGCAGCTTAACCAGATCTTCGAAACCGTACATCCTGGCAAATACACCTCACGCAACATGGTCATCACTGGCGGACAGATGATGTTCACTCCGCGCGACCGCAGCCGTAGCGACCTGATCCGCGATGACCGGCCCTACGCCGGCTGGCTCTACCTTGGGCTTGGTTACAATGCCCGTAATGCGCAGCAGATGGACACAGTCGAAGTCAACCTCGGCGTGGTCGGCCCCGCTGCTCTGGCGCGGCAAAGCCAGGAGTTTGTCCATGACCTGCGCGGCATCGCCCGCTTCAATGGCTGGAACAACCAGATCAACAATGAACTCGGCTTCCAGCTTGTCGCTGAACGCAAAAACAGAATCTGGAGCGAAGGTGGGGCAAACCTGCAGTTCGACGCCATCACCCATTACGGCGCCAGCCTCGGCAACATCCGCACCTACCTCAATACTGGCATGGAGCTACGGGCCGGCAGCCGCATCCCGAATGATTTCGGCACCTCGCCGATACGCCCCGCCGGCGACAGCAACGCCCCGCTTGAAGGCTCGGTCACCCGCCGTTTTTCGGATGGCGGGCTGCACGCCTTCCTCTCAGCCGACGCACGCGCCGTCGCTCGCGATATCTTCCTCGACGGCAACACTTTCTCAGACAGCCACAGTGTCGACAAAAAACGCTTCGTCGGCGATCTCGCCACCGGCATCGCCTGGCAATGGTCTGGCGGCAAAATCACCTATGCGCGCTACGTCCGCAGCAAGGAATTCACCGCGCAGGAAAATACGCACTCCTTCGGCTCGGTCACGCTCAGCCTCGAATATTGAGCGATTGTCCACTCCCGGTGCACCGTCCACCTCTAACCCCTCCCCCGTCTCACCATGTATAATTCCCCGCTTTGACCCACACGAGCAACGAATCATGGAAGCCGAACAACTCAACGCCATCTCCAACCGACTCGAAAATCTTTCCGTACGGGCCACTGACCTGCGGAGGTATCTTTGACTACGATACCAAGCAGGAACGCCTGACCGAAGTCGTCCAACTGCTGGAAAATCCGGCAGTTTGGGAGGACGCCAAGCGCGCCCAGGAACTCGGCAAGGAGCGCCGCACCCTGGAAGGGATCGTCGAAACGCTGACCAAGCTCGACCAGAGCCTGCGCGACAGCGCCGACCTGTTCGCGATGGCGAAGGAAGAAAGCGACGACGCCACGCTGGAGAGCGTTGCAACGGATTCTGAGGCTTTGGAAGCAATCGTGGCGGAAATGGAATTTCGCCGCATGTTTTCCAACCCGATGGACCCCAACAATTGCTTCATCGACATCCAGTCCGGCTCGGGCGGCACCGAAGCGCAGGACTGGGCCTCGATGCTGTTCCGTATGTATGTGCGCTACGCCGAGCGCAAGGGCTTCAAGGTGGAAATCCTGGAAGAATCCGATGGCGAGGTGGCGGGTCTCAAGAGCGCGACCATCAAGGTTTCCGGCGATTACGCCTTCGGCTACCTGCGCAGCGAAACCGGTGTTCACCGCCTGGTGCGCAAGTCTCCGTTCGATTCCGGCAACCGCCGCCATACCTCTTTCGCCAGCGTCTTCGTCTGCCCCGAAGTGGACGACTCGATCGAGGTCGAGATCAACCCTGCCGATTTGCGCGTCGACACCTTCCGCGCTTCCGGTGCGGGCGGCCAGCACATCAACAAGACCGATTCGGCGATCCGCATCACCCACCTGCCCACCAATATCGTGGTGCAGTGCCAGAACGACCGCTCGCAGCACAAAAACCGTTCCGAGGCGATGTCGATGCTGAAGGCGCGCTTGTATGAACTGGAACTCAGGAAACGCAACGAAGAAAAACAGGCGATGGAAGACTCCAAGACCGATATCGGCTGGGGCCACCAGATTCGCTCTTACGTTCTCGACCAGTCGCGCATCAAGGATTTGCGCACCAACTTCGAAACCGGCAACACCCAGGCGGTGCTTGACGGCGATCTCGACGACTTTATCAGTGCCAGTTTGAAACAGGGAGTTTAAGCAAATGAGCGAACAAGAAAACATGCCCGCCCAGGATGAAAACCAACTCATCGCCGAGCGCCGCGAAAAACTGAACAAGCTGCGCGAACAAGGGATCGCCTTCCCCAACGACTTCGACCGCAAGGACGTGGCGAGCGACTTGCACGCCGCCCATGACGCCAAGGACAAGGAAGCGCTCGAAGCAGACAAGATCGGAGTCGCAGTCGCCGGCCGCATGATGCTGAAGCGCGTGATGGGCAAGGCCAGCTTCGCCACCATCCAGGACATGAGCGGACGCATCCAGCTCTACATCAGCAACGACATCGCCGGCACGGAAGTGCACGATGCATTCAAGCACTGGGACATGGGCGACATCATCGGCGCGCGCGGCACCCTGTTCAAGACCAAGACCGGCGAGCTGACCGTGCAGGTCAGCGAACTCAGGCTATTGACCAAATCGCTGCGCCCGCTGCCGGAAAAATTCCACGGCCTCACCGACCAGGAGCAGAAATACCGCCAGCGCTATCTCGACCTGATCACCAACGAAGAAACACGCAAGACTTTCATGGTGCGCTCGAAGATCATCCAGACGATCCGCAATTTCCTAGTCGAGCGCGGCTACCTTGAAGTGGAAACGCCGATGATGCATCCAATCCCCGGCGGCGCTTCGGCCAAGCCTTTCACCACGCACCACAACGCCCTCGACATGGAGCTGTTCCTGCGCATCGCGCCGGAGCTCTACCTCAAGCGCCTGGTGGTGGGCGGCTTCGAAAAGGTGTTCGAGATCAACCGCAACTTCCGCAATGAAGGCCTGTCCACTCGCCACAACCCCGAATTCACCATGATCGAGTTTTACGAAGCGTATCGGGATTATCGCTACATGATGGACCTGACCGAGGAGATGTTCCGCGAAACCGCCAAGGCGGTGCTCGGCCACGCGGTGGTGCAGTATCAGGGACACACCATCAACCTCACCCAGCCGTTCGACCGCCTCACCATCACCGAGGCGATCAACAAATACCATCCGGGACGCTACAGCGACGAGCAGATCAACGACCGCGCCTTCCTCAAGGCCGAACTGAAAAAAATGGGCGCCAACCAGCATCCGATCGATGGCGTCGGCGGCCTGCAACTGGCGCTGTTTGAAGAAACCACCGAGCAGTTGCTGATCCAGCCCACCTTCATTGTCGACTACCCAGCGGAAGTGTCGCCGCTGGCGCGCAGCAATGACGCCAGCCCCGGCATAACGGAACGCTTTGAGCTATTCATCGTCGGACGCGAGATCGCCAACGGTTTCTCCGAGCTGAACGACCCGGAAGACCAAGCCGCGCGTTTCATGGAGCAGGTACGCCAGAAGGAGGCGGGCGACGCCGAAGCCATGCACTACGACGCCGACTACATCCGCGCCCTGGAGTTCGGCTTGCCGCCTACTGCAGGCGAAGGTATCGGCATCGATCGTCTGGTCATGCTGCTGACCGACAGCCCGAGCATCCGTGACGTCATCCTGTTCCCGCAGATGCGGATTGAGGACTGAGGGAAAACGTCAGACAATATCCGGGCGCCACGAGTTGGCGCCCTTCCTTTTGGTGCGGCATTAACAGCCGGTCGCATTAGCGCGAACACAAACACCCGCCCATATCGCAAAGGCCCATCTGGGATTCTCTCAGGCTCAGGGCGGAGCGCACGATGCCGGTCGTGCCGTCGAACAGCACATTGAAACGGGCGGCTTCTTTCCAGTCATCGCAATAGCGCCATTCCCACACCAGTTCGTCCCGCGCCTTGAAATAGGTCGTCCAGCCTGAATAGGATGGCCCCAGGATGCGCAGAATCTGATCCTTGGTCATGCCGGCCTTAACCTGCGCAAAGCCGCTTGGCTCCAGCACATTTTCAATGAGCTGCAGCTTCCCGTCCGACCCGACCCGCACCATATAAGTGTGGTAACCATACGGCCCACGCGGATAGGCGAGCTGCTCGGAACCGTCCGGGTTCTGCCAGCGCACGGCTGGCGCACCCATGACGCGGATCACATCGGCAACCCCCGCTTCGCCGGGCTTGAGCCCGCTACCGCTGTATGCGGCACAGGCAGTCAAGAGCAACGCAGCCAGAATTGAAAATAGTCGTTTCATATCGTTATAACTCCTGAATCAGGTTTACGGTGATCCCGAGAAAAACCGGAATCGTACTGCGGTGCGATTATTTCGGTTCATTGCCGAATTACCAAGATTTAATTCATTCTCAATAGCCGGGTGCAGTTATCACGCGTTATTGCACATAGCGCCCATCGTCTAATCATATTCAACTATAAATAAAAGATCGGCGCATGAACATCTGGCAGCAATGCCTAATTTATCACGGAGAATTTCGCCATGACTGAACCCACCAGCAAAACCAGCCCTTTCGTCATTGCCGCATCAATTGCGGTGATTATTGCCAGTATAGTGGCCGTCGGCAGCATGACCGGCCTGATTCCGGGTAACACACCAAAAACAGAAACACCTGCTGCAACGACTCCAGCCCAAACAGCCGCCATGAATGGAACGGCAGCAACTCCGGTTAAACCTGCCGGCACTATGGAAAAATCGGCGCCTCCTGCTGTCGAGAAACCCCTTGCGGCTCAACCTGAGCCTGCCGCAAAATCCGTCAAAAAACAAACCGCCAAAACCGCAGCCGTCAAGCAAGCACCACAACCTGTCGCGACCGAAACCGGCAGAATGGAAAAACCGGTGGCAGCGAACGTCTGTGCCAATTGCGGCACCATCGCCGCCGTCCGGGTCGTTGAGCAGGCTGGCGAGGGTAGCGGGCTGGGTGCAGTAGCCGGCGGCGTTGTGGGCGGACTGCTGGGCAACCAGGTCGGCGCGGGCACCGGGAAAGATCTCGCCACCATCGCCGGTGCAATTGGTGGCGGCTATGCCGGCCACCAGATCGAGAAAAAGGCCAAAACCACCAAACATTATGAAATCAGCGTCCGCATGGATGACGGTAGCCATCGCACTTTCATGCAGGAAACCGAACCTGTTTATGCCATCGGCGAAAAGGTGAAGATTATTGATGGCGCGTTGACACGAAATTAACCGGCAAGCTGATTTGAACCCGGCTTAGAGAAAAAAGGGATGCGGCGGAATTTATTGGATAATGTAAAATCCAATGGAAATGGTCGCCCCTTCTCAACATATCGAACTCCCAATCGCAGGCATGACTTGTGCTGCCTGCTCTACACGCCTCGAAAAAAACCTGAACAAGCTGCCCGGCGTGAAGGCCGCAGTCAACCTCGCCAGCGAAAAAGCCCATATCGAATTCGACCCGGCGCAATCGACCGCAGCCGATCTGGTGCAAGCCATCCGCAAAACCGGATTTGCCGTGCCGGAACAGGAGGTGGTGCTGGAACTGGATGGTATGACCTGCGCCGCCTGTGCCACGCGCATCGAAAAAGTGCTGAACCGGATCGACGGCGTCAGTGCGGTAGTAAATTTTGCCACGGAGAAAGCACGGGTTCGCATCGCGCCGGGCGCTGCCACGCTGGAAACCTTGGTTGCAGCAGTAACCAGGGCGGGCTATGGCGCTCACGAATCGCTCGGCACCAGCCGCGAGGAAGAAAAACAGCGACGCGCTGCGTCTTATCGAAAAGAGTTGCGCATCTTCTGGTTGGCCGCTGCGCTGACGCTGCCGCTGGTAGCGCAAATGGGCGCGATGTTTTTCGGCCAGCATGAAGACTTTTTGCCGCACTGGCTGCAATGGCTGCTCGCCACGCCGGTGCAGTTCTGGGCGGGCAAGCGCTTTTATGTCGGCGCCTGGCACGCCTTGCGCGGCGGCGGCGCCAACATGGACGTGCTGGTCGCACTCGGCACCAGCATGGCATACTTCCTCAGCGCCACCATCACCTTGTTCGGCCTCGATCAGCACGTGTATTTCGAGGCGGGCGCTGCAGTCATTACCCTGGTGCTGATGGGCAAACTGCTGGAAGCGCGCGCCAAGGCGGGCACTTCGGCGGCAATAGAAGAACTGCTCAAGCTCCAGCCGAAAACCGCTCATCTGGAACGCGACGGCCAGATTGTCGATGTCGACGCCGCCAGCCTGAAACTCGACGACATTTTCATCGTTCGCGCCGGCGAAAGCATCCCGGTGGACGGCGAGGTGATCGATGGCGAATCCAGCGTGGCTGAGGCCATGCTGACCGGCGAAAGCCTGCCTGTCGGCAAAACAATGGGGGCCAAGGTGTTTGGCGCTACGCAGAATCAGGAAGGGATGCTGAAATGCCGCGCCACCGGCGTCGGCTCGCATACCGTGCTGGCAGGCATTATCCGGCTGGTGGAACAGGCACAAGGCTCGAAAGCTCCGATCCAGCGCTTGGCGGACATCATTTCCGGTATTTTTGTGCCGGTGGTGGTCGCCATCAGCGTCATCACCTTTGGCCTGTGGTGGGGCTTCGGCGGCGAGTTTACCCCTGCCTTGATCAACGCCGTGGCCGTTCTGGTGATCGCCTGCCCCTGCGCCCTCGGCCTTGCCACCCCTACCGCAGTGATGGTGGGCACGGGTAACGGCGCCAAGGCGGGCATCCTGATCAGGAATGCTGAAGCGCTGGAGCAGGCCGGAAAAATCCGGACTCTGGTGGTGGACAAGACTGGCACCTTGACCGAAGGCCGACCGATGGTAACCGACATCATTCCTGTTGCCCCCGCCTGCCCGGACGACGTGCTCCGCCTTGCCGCCACGCTGGAGCAAGGGTCCGAACATCCGCTGGCAAAGGCGGTGCTGGCCCACGCTGCAGAAGCCGGCATTACGCCCGAGGCCATCACTGGCTTCAGTTCCATCACCGGCAAGGGCGTGCAGGGCGAAATCGGGATACGGCTCTGCTGGCTCGGCTCTCCCGCTTTCTTCATCGAGCAGGGACTGAAAACCGATGAAGCCGCCATCGTCAGCCTGCAGCGCGAGGGCAAGACCGTAATCGCTGTTGGCGACCAGCAAGGAGTACAGGGCTACCTCGCCATCGCCGATACGCTGCGCGCCAGTTCGGCCCATGCCGTGGCGCGGTTGCAGGCCATGGGCATTGAAGTGGTGATGCTCACCGGCGACAACCAGGCCACGGCTCAGGCCATCGCCGCGCAGGCCGGCGTCAATCGCTATCTCGCCGAAGTGTTGCCGCAAGACAAAGCGGCGGAAATCCACAAGCTCAAGAGTCTGGGTGAGGCAGTCGGCATGGCGGGCGACGGCATCAACGATGCGCCGGCGCTGGCAGCGGCGGACGTGAGCTTTGCCATCGGCAGCGGTGCCGATGTCGCCATCGAAGCGGCCGATATCACCCTGATGCGCAACGACTTGGCCAGCGTGGCGGATGCGATTGACTTGTCCCGCGCCACCCTGAGAAAAATCCGCCAGAACCTGTTCTTCGCTTTCATCTACAATGTGCTGGGCATTCCGCTGGCGGCGCTGGGCATGTTAAGCCCGGTGATCGCCGGAGCGGCAATGGCGATGAGTTCGGTGTCGGTGGTGAGCAATTCGCTGCTGCTAAAGCGCTGGAAAGCGCATTGATTCAATGATCAGACCGCAAAGGAGAATGTAGATGGAAAAAATCACCCTCACCGTCAAGGGCATGACCTGCATGGGCTGCGTGCGCAGCGTGAAGAATGTGCTGGAACCGATTCCCGGCGTCGCCTCAGTAGAAATTACGCTGGATAACGGCCAGGTCGTCATCGCTTTTGACTCCGCCAAGAGCAATACGAATCAATTCAAGGTTGCAATTCAGGATGCCGGCTATGAAGTGGTTGATAATTGATACCAAGTTCTTCATGATGTACGCTATATGAAAGCAATACCCTTACATGAATTTGCCTGACTTCGTTCGCCTGCTTGATCCTGCTGCTCATGGCCCCATATCCGTTGCAATAATCGGCGCTTTTTTCCCTTTTCTCAAAAAACAAGAACCGGAAACCATCGACAAGGGGACGCTTCAGACCATCAACAAAATTACTTGTCAGTTTCTCGAAGCGCGTGGCGTGGAAAACTTCAAGGTCTACACTATCGCTTATGAAGATCAGCCGGTAGTGCTGATCCAGGCCGAACCGCAGAAAAAACTGCGATTTTCCAACATCATCGAGATCCAGATCAAAAATTTCATCCGGGATACGCTGTCCATCGAGGTGCCCGCCGTATTTTGGCGTTTCAAAACCGACAACAGCGACACACCCGGGCCGGAACAAGCCGATTATGAATTTGAAGAACCGTTTCTTTCCCCGCCAACCGGAGACCATATTCCGCAATCATCGCATCAGGTCGAAGACGCATCCATGGAACAGGAAAGCGCTTTTCACCTCGCCCCCCACCTGACACTGGACAACATGCAGGTGGAAGAAGTCGATATCTCCATGGGCGAGTTCGACGAATTTCTCAAGGGTGCCGCCAACGCACAAAAAAAGGATCAGAAACCATGAACAGCAACAATGAAGCTTCGATGGAACAACGCATCCTGCGCGTGATGCGCACGGTGCTGGGAAGCGTCGTCAAGGACACCACGCCGCAACCCGGCATGAAGCACGCCCTGTCGGATCAGACTATCGAGGATATCAAGGCCTGCTTCGCGTTGATTGCCGCAAGAGAAATGGAACTGGCCAAGGAATCCGGGATCGCGCAGGAAAGGCCCCACTTCAGCGACGAGCCGCAGAAAGCCAAGGTCGTTCCCATCAGCAAATCCAGCCTACGCAACAACAAGCCGAATGAATAGAAACCTCAGAGTATCCCGTTACCGGGGAACAATGCGGTGCTTCACGCAATACAGCTTGGTCTGACTGTTATCGTACTCGATCAGGAAACTGCCCTGCGCCGACCTTAATACCGTATCCCCGTTAAACGGCAAAAACTCGATGCCTTTCATGGCCAGCATTTTTTTCCTGGCCGAATCGAGCGTCTCCCTGAAGATCACTCCCAGGAACAAGTACCGGCTGTCTTCAGTGCTGACATAAATATCCGTCATCACCATGTCGTAGAGTTTCTGCCCCCCATCCGGCTTGAACCAGTATGCTTCGCCTTCGTTCTTGTAGGGCTCCTTGTAGAAACGGATCAGGTAATCCGTGAAATAAGTCGGGTCGATCTGGTCGCGACAAAGCAGCGCGTTGCCGATCACCGGCTCGAAGGTGGTGGGCGACGCAAGAACCGGCAGCGGCAACTCCATCAGCACCAAGCCCATGCACCCGATTATCCATTTTTTCATCTTGCTCCGTCCCCGTGACAACCCACCCAAGCTCGGCGATAATAAACAAATCCATATCAATAATAAACCGGAGAGCGCATGAGAATCGAAACCATCGCCGTGCACGGCGGCTATTCACCCGATCCAACCACCAAGGCTGTTGCCACGCCGATCTACCAGACCACCTCATTCGCTTTCGATTCGACCCAGCATGGCGCCGATCTGTTCGACCTCAAGGTGGCCGGCAATATCTACAGCCGGATCATGAATCCGACCAACGACATGCTGGAAAAACGCGTGGCGGAAATGGAAGGCGGCGTTGGCGCGCTGGCACTGGCTTCCGGCATGGCGGCGATCACCTATGCGATCATGACCATCGCCGAAGCGGGCGACAACATCGTCACTACCAGCACACTCTACGGCGGCACCTACAACCTGTTTGCCCACACCCTGCCGCAATACGCCATCGAGGCGCGATTCGCCGACTATCGCGACATTTCCAGCTTTGAAAAATTGATCGATGCCAAGACCAAGGCCATTTTCTGCGAATCCATCGGCAACCCGCTCGGCAACGTGGTGGACTTCGGCGCGCTGGCTGAACTCGCCCACGCCCACGGCATCCCGCTGATCGTCGACAATACCGTACCCTCGCCCTATTTGTGCCGTCCGTTCGAGCATGGCGCCGACATCGTGGTGCACGCGCTCACCAAGTACATGGGCGGCCACGGCACCACCATCGGCGGCATCATCGTCGATTCCGGGAAATTTCCCTGGGCTGAACACAAGGATCGCTTCCACCGCCTCAACAAGCCGGACGTGTCCTACCATGGCGTGGTCTACACCGAGGCCTTCGGCCCCGCCGCCTACATCGGCCGCGCCCGCGTCGTGCCGCTGAGGAACATGGGCGCAGCGCTGTCGCCGTTCAACGCCTTCCTCATCATGCAGGGAATTGAAACCCTGCACCTGCGGATGGATCGGCACTGCGAAAACGCCCTGGCGGTCGCCAGCTATCTGAAGAACCACCCCAGCGTCTCCTGGGTGCAATATGCCGGCCTGCCCGACAACCCGAGCAAACCGCTGGTGGACAAGTACATGGGCGGCAGGGCGTCCAGCATCCTGACCTTCGGCATCAAGGGCGGCCTCGAAGCAGGCGGGCGCTTCATCGACGCACTCAAGCTCATCGTGCGACTGGTCAATATCGGCGACGCCAAATCGCTGGCCTGCCACCCGGCCACCACCACCCACCGCCAGCTATCGCCGGAAGAATTGAAGAATGCCGGCGTATCGGAAGACATGGTGCGCCTGTCGATCGGCATCGAGCATATCGACGACATCATCGAGGATATCGAACAGGCGATGCAAGCGGCCAGTTAGCCGAACAAGGGCAAGAAGCTACTGGCGCGATGCCCACAAATCGTGGGCATCGGCGTCATGGATTTCCACTTCGACGAAATCGCCGGGCTTGAGCCCCTCGCCCTCGTCGAGATACACCAGACCGTCGATCTCCGGCGCATCCGCCGCACTGCGCGCGATAGCGCCATCCTCGTCCACTTCATCCACCAGCACGGTGAGCGTCTGGCCCACCATCCGCGCCAGTTTTTCAGTGCTGATTTCTTCCTGCAACGCCATCAGGCGCGCCACGCGTTCTTCCTTCACCTCCTCCGGCACCGCACCGGACAAGGCATTGGCCGCGGCGCCCTCCACCGGTGAGTAGGCAAAGCAGCCAACGCGGTCGAGTTCTGCCTCGCGCAGAAAATCCAGCAGCAATTCAAAATCGGCTTCGGTCTCGCCGGGAAAGCCGGCGATGAAGGTGCTGCGTATCGTGATTTCCGGGCACACCTCGCGCCAGGCGCGAACCCGCGCCAGCGTGCCTTCGATGTCGCCGGGACGCTTCATCGCCTTGAGGATTCTCGGGCTGGCATGCTGGAACGGCACGTCGAGGTAGGGCAATATCCTGCCCTCGGCCATCAGCGGAATCACTTCGTCCACATGAGGGTAAGGATAGACGTAATGCATCCGCACCCAGACGCCGAGATCGCCGAGGGCGCGCGCCAGTTCGGTCATGCGCGTGCGAATCGGCTTACCGCCCCAGAAGCCGCTGCGGTATTTGACGTCGACGCCATAGGCGCTGGTGTCCTGGGAAATTACCAGCAGCTCCTTGACCCCGGCCTTCACCAGGTTCTCCGCCTCCTGCATCACCTCGCCCACCGGGCGGCTGACCAGGTCGCCGCGCAGCGATGGAATAATGCAGAAAGTGCAGCGGTGATTGCAACCCTCGGAAATTTTCAGATAGGCATAATGCTTCGGCGTGAGCTTCACGCCTTGCGGCGGCACCAGGCTCTCGAACGGGTCGTGCGGCTGGGGCAAATACTGGTGCACTGCGGCCATGACCTCGGCGGCGGCATGCGGCCCGGTCACCGCCAACACTTGGGGATGTGCGGCCAGAACCACATCGGATTTGGCGCCGAGACAGCCGGTGACGATCACCTTGCCGTTCTCCTTGAGTGCCTCGCCGATGGCGTCGAGCGACTCGGCCACGGCAGCGTCGATGAAGCCGCAGGTATTCACCACCACCAGATCGGCGCCTTCATAGCTGGGCGAAATAATGTAACCCTCTGCCCGCAGCCGGGTGAGAATCTGTTCGGAATCGACCAGCGCCTTGGGGCAGCCCAGCGAGACCAGCCCGATTTTCGGTACTTGCTTGTTCATGACGGGGGTCCATAGCGGAGGGTGCCCGCAAGTGCAATTCACTCGCCTGCGGCGATACTTCACGGGGGCTTGCAATTCCGGCATAATCGCTGCAACGAGCGACGACGCGTTGTGGCGGGGATTGTGACATGGCTTCTCGACGTAAGGTAATTCTGGCGCTCGGCGCCATGCTGGTGCCGGCGGCGGCCATCGCCGCGACGCCTGCGGCGCCCACCAAGCCCGAAACCAGCAAGCCGCTGGCCAAGAAGCCGCCGCCGGCCAAGAAGCCCGATCCCAAGAAGCAGGTCGTCAAGAAGAAGGCTCCGCCGCCGCCGCCCCGGCTGATCATCACCGTCAACAAGGTCAGCCAGAAGATGACCGTCACGCTCGACGGCGACGAACTCTACAAGTGGCCGATCTCCACGGGCGCGCCCGGCTATGACACGCCCTCTGGCAATTTCCGCCCCTTCCGCATGGAGAAGGAGCACTTCTCGAAGGAGTGGGACGACGCGCCCATGCCCTACTCGATCTTCTTCACGGGCGCGGGCCATGCCGTCCATGGCAGCTACCACGTGAAGAGCTTGGGCCGCCGCGCCTCCCACGGCTGCGTGCGCCTGCACCCGGACAATGCGGCGAAGCTCTTCGCCCTCGTCCACAAGACGGGCATGAGCAACACCCGCGTGATCGTGAAGGGTGGTTTCTTCGGCGGGGGCCAGATCAGCGACATGATC
>JAJFTF010000045.1 GCA_021373185.1 Betaproteobacteria bacterium
CTCGTTTGTCAGCGTGAGCGGCATGACCGAACCGCGCGCGGGAAATCTGCTTGCAGCAAGAAAAGAAGACGGCGGAAAGCTTTTTACCAACGACCGCGCCACTGCGGCAAGTTATCAGCCGAATCAGCCGATCCCCCCCGCATGGAAAGCATTTCGCTTTCCATCGGCAGTGAATCGGCCCACACCACCCTAAGCAGCCTCACCCTCGCCGCCCAGCGCCTCAATGAGGCTTGGCAGGAAGCGCGACAATTCCCCCGCCATGATGGCGAAATCGGCATCGAAATGCTCGTCTGCCGTCTCGGCCTGCTGCTCGGCTTCGTCTTTCAGGATATCCAGAAAGGCCAGGCGCTTGGCCTGGAGATTTTCGTGCAGCACGAATGAAATCTTGTCGTTCCAGGTCATTGCCAGCCGGGTGGCCTGTTTGCCGGCGGCGATGTGACCGCGAATTTCTGCCGCTTCCAGCGGGTGGCGCACATAGCGGATGGTTGCCTTCTCCTCGCCGGGGGCACGCAATTCGCAATCGCGATCGATGGTGAAGCTGGACGGCGCTTCGTTGGCGGCCAGCCAGCCGGTCATGGCGACGGTCGGCGACAGCCGGGTCTTAATCAAGGCGAGCGTCAGGTCGACATCGGACTTGCGCAGGGTTTCCAGCAGTTCGTCCGCCTTGGCCGGGTTCGCCGCATCGACCACCAACCAGCCGCCCATCGGGTCGATCCAGGCAAAACTGGTACGGCGCCGGGCAAAGGCGCGCGGCATCAGTTCATCTGTAATCTGCTCCTTGATCTCGCGCAATTGCTTGCGACCGGGGCGGTATCCCTGCTGCTCCTCAATCGCAGCGGCCTTGTCCTGCGCAAACTGGTTGACCACCGAGGCCGGCAGCAGCTTCTGTTCAACGCAAAGCGCAATCAGCATCTGCCCCTGGTAGACGTGCACCAGCGCATCGCCCTTGCCCCTCGGCGCAGACCAGCCCCGGCTCAGCATCTCGGAATTGCCGCAGCCTTGGAAAGCGTGACCCGCCAAGGCTTTTTCCAGTTGCGCGGAAGTGATGCTGCAATCGCGGAGACGGTAAATCTGAAGGTTTCTGAACCACATGGCTGGCACTCGAAAAAAGAGGGTGATTCTACACCAACTCAAAAATTGAGCCGACTACTCGCCGTAAACGCTTTGCATCTGCGCCAGCTCGTCCACCACCCGCTTTCTCAGCGAAGCGGGGCCAAGCACCTCGACATTTGCGCCATGCTTGAGGATATCCATTACCAGTTCCCGGTCATCGCTGTAGGGCACCTTCAGGCAATAGCATCCCTGCCGGTCGAAAGAAGATTCCTGCTGCGGATGCCAGGCTTCGCGGCTGACCCAGCGCGCCCGTTCCGGCGTGAATTTCAGCTCCGCCCACTTCACCTTTTTGCCGGAAAAAATGCCGTAGCCGGTGGCCAATGTTTCATCCAGTTCCCGCTCGCCGACATCCAGCGCAGGCTCGTCGATTAGCCGAATCCGGCGGATGGCATCGAGGGAAAAACTGCGGATGCCGTTGCGCAAATGGCACCAGCCGTCCAGATACCAGTTGTCGCGGTAATGCGTCAGGCGTTGCGGCGAAACGATCCGCTCCCGTGTTTCATCCCTGCCGCGCGTGTAATAACTGATTTCCAGCCGCTTGCGCTGCAACACCGCCGTGGCGACCGGGGCGAAATGTTCTGGCTCGCAGGGGCGGGCATTGACCCGCAGGATGCGGATGCGCGTCTCAACCGAGCCCATCGGGATGTCGGCGGACTCCAGCAGCAGGTTAAGCCGGGTCAAGAGCGGATCGACATGGGGCGACAGCAGCCCCGGCCCGAGATTTTTCAGCAGATGCTGCATGGTCAGCAGGGCGTGAATTTCCGCCGCGCTGAACCACAGCCCCGGCAATTCGTATCTGGGAAAGATCGGATCGGTCTTGCCGAAACGGTAGCCGCGCGCCTGCCGATCCCATTCTATCGGCGCATTGAGGCGATCCCGCAGGTATTCCAGGTCGCGCTTGAAGGTCGCGCGAGAAACGCCGAGGTCGGCGAGAAAGATCTCCAGCGCGACCACCTTGTGCTCGTTCAGCAACTGGTCGATGCGATAGAAGCGTTCGGTGCGATCCATATCAATTTCCCGAAAATCAGATTTTAGTGGCTCATCTGGTGAGCCACACTATACCGCAGAATAGCCTCAAGACGAGCGATCCAGTTGAGACAGCTTGTTTGGGCAACCCGATGAAACCACTCGAAAGGAATGAAGATGAAAAACCAGAACGGATTGAAATTGATGCTGGCGATACGCCGGATTTGCAGCCGCGCGGCAGCCGAGGGCAAGACCAACGTCAGGCCGGCCACGCTGCGCCAGATGGACAAGCAGATACGCCATCTGCGCAAAAGCATCGGCGCCTCAAGCCACGGCAATCTTTTTGGCATGTAGCCCTTCCGATTAGCCACAAATCGATTATTTAACGATTGGAGAGTTTCATGAAACTGGGAAAAATCAGCAGCCACGCACGAATCCGCATGTCGCAACGTGGGCTTCCGCTCCAGGCGCTGGAAACCCTGCTCGAATATGGCCGGGTCGAATATGACCGCCATGGCGGCAAGATCGTCTATTTGAATAACGCCGGCAAGGCCATGCTCGCCCGGATATTGCCGGTCGGGCAGATCGACCGCTGGGCGAACATGTACGCCGTGCTGGATTCACTGAACGAGGTGATTACGGTCGGCCATCGCACCCGGCGAATTTTGCGCCATTGATGCATGTCGTTTACTTGATTGGCCTATCTGCCGGGCGGCAGTATTGCTAGAATGCCGGCAGGTGAATCGCGGTCGCTTCCGCAGCCCCGGTTTTTACAAAAAAAATAACGACCCACTGCAATCCATGAAAATTTTTTTGTTTCGTTTTTTCCTTGCCGTGCTGGCCGCCATCGTAGCCTTTCCTGCCGCTGCCGCTACCCATACCGCCAGCTTCGCCGGTCGCTCCGATGTGCAGGCATTCATCGCCGAAATGCATGAAAAGCACGGATTTGACTCTGCCGCACTGGCGCGAGCCTTCGCCCAAGCCAAGCCGATTCCGGCAGTGATCCGGGCGATCCAGCCACCGCGCGATCCCGCGATCCGCTCCTGGCAAAACTACCGCGCGCGTTATGTCGAGCCGCGCCGCATCGCCCTTGGCCTGCGTTTCTGGGACGAACACCGAACAGAGCTGGCGGCAGCGCGCTCGCGCAGCGGCGTGCCGGAAGAAATCATTGTCGCCATCATCGGCGTCGAGACCATTTACGGCCACCACACCGGCAATTACTCCACCTTCGCCGCGCTGGCGACGCTGGCCTTCGACTATCCACCGCGCGCCGCATTATTCCGCAGCGAACTGGAAGAATTGCTGCTGCTGGCCCGCGAAACCGGGCGCGATCCGCTCAGCTTCAAGGGCTCCTATGCGGGCGCCATCGGCCTGCCGCAGTTTTTGCCGAGCAGCGTGCGCCGCTACGCCGTGAACGGCAGCGGCAACGATCGCATCGATCTCGGCGCCAGCCCGGCGGACGCCATCGCCAGCGTGGCGAACTTCCTCAAGGAACATGGCTGGGAGGCGAACGGCCCGATCGCCGTGGCAGCCCATGTCGAAGGCGAACGGTTTGCCGCGCTGATTGACGAAGGCATCAACCCGCAACGCAAAACCAGCGAACTGCACGCTTGGGGCGTGGTCGCCGACGGCGCGCCCGACCAGCCGGCGGCGCTGATCGATCTCGTGTCGCCGCAACAACCGATGGAATATCGCCTGGGTTACCGTAATTTCTATGTGCTGACGCGCTACAACCGCAGCAGTTTCTACGCGATGGCGGTCCATGATCTTGGCCAGACCTTGCGCGCCGAGCGGGAGGCATCCGACCATTAAACCGGCAAAAGGCGAATCGGCTCTCCGCGAAAAAGCAGGACTGTCATCTTGCCGTTATCTCCCATACAATATCCTCCATGAAAAAACACGAGCTCGTCTGGAATAAAAATCAGCACGGCGTGGGCATTGCCCTGATCGATGAACAGCACCGGCAGATCATTGACCGGGTCAACCAGATTGCCAACGCGGTTGCCATGGAAGCAAAAAGTGACGCCCTGAAGGAAATGCTGGAGGACATGCTGATTTTTGCATGCGAGCATTTCGCGGTTGAGGAACGGCTGATGGCGGAGCATGGCTATCCCGACATGGAAAACCATATTCAGGAACACCTCAGGATGTACCAGCAGTTGAGCAACCTGGTCAAAACGGTTCTGCGCGCCACGGGGCGGAACAAGGCAGCGCTGGTTTCCGCCTATCTCTCCGATTGGGCGGAACGACACATTCTCCAGGCCGACAAGGAACTCGGCGGATTCCTGATTGCCAAGGGACTCAACTAGTCAAACTCGAAACCGGATCGCTTCTCCCGGTTGATTAAACCGCAAAGGGCGCGAAGAACTCATGAAGTTCTTCGCGCCCTTTGCGACGAAACACCGTTTTCAGCGATTACTTCTTCTTGGCAGGAACACCGGCAACCGCGGCTTTCAGCTTGGCGCCCACCTTGAACTTGACCACCTTTTTGGCCGCAATCTTCATTTCCTTGCCGGTGGCCGGGTTGCGACCGATACGCTCGGCGCGCTGCTCAACAGCAAAAGTTCCGAAGCCGATCATCTGCACATTGTCGCCGCTGGTCAGCGCGTTCTGGACAACCGCCATGAAGGCGTCAAACATTTCCCCGGTCTGAGCCTTTGAATGCTGAGTAAGTTTGGAAACAGCATTAATCAATTCACCTTTGTTCACGTTGTTGACTCCTGAGTTGTTGTTGATTAGATAAAGCCATGTCATTGTAATGGATATAAGCCCGGCAAGCCAATCCCCATTGAGCTGGTGCGTTTTTTCATATCCTCAGACTCGCTCCGGAGCGAGTTTCTCTCAGTTTCAACCCGAGAACCACCGATGCCAGCAGCAAAGTAATGGCATTGCCGATCACAATCGGAATGCTGCCGATCGTCAGGCCATAAGCCAACCACAACGCCACTCCCAAGGTAAAAAGCGCATACATGGGCAGCGAAATTCCGGACAGGTCGCGCGTGCTCCAGGATTTCCAGGCCTGCGGCACAAAAGCCACCGTGGTCAGGGACGCGGCAAAATAACCGATCAGGTCGCTCAGTTCGGCAATCATTCCCGGAAGCGGCCTCAGACCTTCCGCAGATAGCAGGCCTTGAGCATGAAACTGCCGCCATCCATCCGGCAATCCACCTCGTGATCGCCGCCGACCAAGCGGATGCTCTTGACCTTGGTACCCATTTTCAGCGTGATCGACGAACCCTTGACCTTCAGATCCTTGATCAGCACCACGGAGTCACCATTGGCCAGCACGTTGCCGCCGGCATCCTTGATTACCGCATCGGCGGCATCATCCGCGCCGGCAACGGCATTCATCGGCCATTCGTGGCCACAGTCGGCGCAAACATAATTGTCGCCGTCCTGGTAGGTATTCTCCAGGGTGCATTGGGGGCAGGCGGGAATAGCAGACATGATTTCACTCGCATAATGTAGATCGCGCATTATAAGGCATCGACAACGCCCCCGGAATGGCAAACGTGACACATCGGGTTCCAACAACCCCAGCGTCATTATTGGCTACAATAGGATGAATCACCGCCAGAGGCTCGCATTTCCCATGACCAAAGAAACCCTTCTTCCCCTGAGCAAATTTATCGGCGCCAAATTTTCCCTCAGCGACGCCTCTCTCGAATTCGCCCTGGACGACGACGAAGCAGAGTTCATGCTGGAAATTCT
>JAJFTF010000011.1 GCA_021373185.1 Betaproteobacteria bacterium
TGATTTCCGGCTTGCGCCCGGCAACGCGGTATTTGACCGCATTGCCGATCAGGTTCTGGATCAGCCGCATCATTTCGTCGCGGCTGACGAAAACACGCGGCCAGTCCCCGGTGATTTTTACTTCTGCCTGCGCTTCGGCGATGGCCGGTTGCAGGAACCGCAGCGCCTCGTCGAGCAGCGCACGGCTCTCGACCCATTCCGGCGGTTCGCCTTTGCGACCGACCCGCGAGTATTCGAGCAGCGCCAGCAGCATCTTGTCGAGGCGCTGTGCACCGTCGATGGCGAAGTCGAAGAATTCGCGTTTGTCGCCGTCGAGTTGCCCGGCAAGTCGCTTTTCGAGCAGTTGCAGGTAGCTGGAGATCATGCGCAAGGGCTGGCGCATGTCGTGCGAGATGGCGTAGCTGAACTGTTCCAGTTCGGCGTTGGAGCGCTTGAGTTCCTGTTCCGCCAGCTTGCGCTCGGTGATATCGCGTGCGGCTGCGAAAACGCCTGCCACTTCCCCTTTTTCGTCACGATAAATACTGGCATTGTAAAGCACCTCGGTAACTTTGCCCGAAGCGTGACGGATGGCAAGCGGGTAATCGGTGACTTGCCCCTGCGAAAACACCTGCTGATAACCTGTTCGCGCTTTTTCCGGTTCGGTAAAATAATTGGAAAAATCGCTGCCGATAAGACTGCCGCGCATCTGCCCAGTGACCTTTTCAGTGGCCGAATTGACATCCATGATTTTGCCGTCGGCGCTGATCGTGACCAAAGGGTCGAGACTCGCTTCGATCAGGCTGCGTGCATAAACAGAGGCCGCACGAAGTTGCTCCTCCGCTCGCCGTTGCCGCAATCCGAAACCGATTACCACCAAGCTGAAAATTATTGTTCCAACACTGTATTGCCAGATATGGCGACGCCATTCGGCGAGATAATCATCCTCGGCAATACCGGCAATAACGATCAGTGGCAAGTCGCCGACCTGCCGGAAACTGACCGTGCGCGCGATCCCATCCAGGGGAGATTGGGCTTGGTAAACGCCGTATTTTTCTCCCTTCTCGATATAAGGCATGACAGGATGGTTTGGCACTTTTTTTCCCATGTCCTCCACTCTCGGCGGATAGCGCGCCGCAAGACGAAACTCCTTGTCGTAAAGCGCAACCAGTCCATGTGTGTCCAGATCAAGGGAACGATAGAATTGCTGGAGATACTCCAGATTCAATATGACGTTGATGATGCCGGCAAAACTGCCATCCTCAAAATCAAGCCGTCGAGTCAGCACTATCGTCCATTTGCCGGTGGTGCGCGAGACAATCGGGGGAGACATCACCAGCCCCGCCGCCGCATCGTCTTTGTGCCGTGTAAAATGGTAGCGGTCGGCGATATTGATACGGGGAACCGGATCGAGCGAACTGTAAATGTGGTTTCCCATGGCATTGGTTACATGGAGCACGGCCACTTCCGGCATGCTCTCAAGCTGGGATTTCATCAATGTATGGAGTTCCTGCTTCCGCGAACCGCTCACGCTACGATCCAGCCGCACATCGCCCGGACGTATATTCCTTTGCACTTCGCGTAACAGCAGATCCGCCTTATGA
Source organism: Betaproteobacteria bacterium (assembly GCA_021373185.1). Taxonomy (GTDB): domain Bacteria; phylum Pseudomonadota; class Gammaproteobacteria; order Burkholderiales; family Sulfuricellaceae; genus Sulfuricella. The sequence continues at coordinate 1,581 of JAJFTF010000011.1, forward strand.
ACAGTCGCCAGAGCATGCTCATCCAGCATCCGCGAAATATTTCCCACTTCTGCCTGAGCGTGATGGTTAGCGTCCCGATATTCGTTGGTGAGGCTCAACACCATCAGGGCAATGATCCCTGCCAAGCCGGCGAAACCGGAAAACAACGCCAGGCCGGAAAAACGGCTGTACGTGGAGGATGCGTTCTTCAATGTAAATTCTCTACAATGGGTGCAGATTACCGCTGAAATGATATCTCAGCAGATCCAAGTATCCAGTATAGTTGGGCGGGGCCTAGAGTGCCCGATGATTTTTTCGGGATGGTCGGCAACCAAACTCAATTCAAACGTGCCATCACCTCATGCTTCGTCGAAGATGTAACTTTTTCCCGTTTCCCCCCGAATGAACATGCAAAGAGGGCGGTTCATCGCCGTACTATACTCAATCTTTGTGAGGTGGAAAATCATGGACAGACGCAAATTCATCCAATTGACGGCAAGCGGGACGGGCCTGCTGGCATTGCCGAAATTCTTCATGCCAGATCGGGCAATGGCAACGGAGCGCATCGAAAAGATCAACCGAACCGATGCCGAATGGAAAAAACTGCTGACGCCGACGCAGTATGACATCCTGCGCCAGGAAGGCACTGAACCGGCTTTCACCAGCCCGCTCAACCACGAAAAACGCAGCGGCCTGTTTGCCTGCACCGCCTGCGGGCTGCCGCTGTTCCCTTCCCGATTCAAGTTCGACAGCGGCACCGGCTGGCCGAGTTTTTATGATGTTCTGCCCGGCCATGTCGAAACCAGAACCGACCACAAGCTGCTGATGCCGCGCACCGAATACCATTGCGCGCGCTGCGGCGGCCACCACGGCCATGTGTTCGACGATGGGCCGAAGCCCACCGGGCTGAGGTATTGCAATAACGGCGTGGTGTTGAAATTTATCGCGGACAAGACATAAAAACCAAGGCCCATTAACCGCAAAGACGCGAAGGCGCAAAGGAAATGGGGTAAGCAGGGAGGGGCGGCTTTATCGCCCAACAATGTATTTTGACCTGAAACGCGTTACTTTGCGTCTTGGCGCCTTTGCGGTTCAGATCTTTTTAAAGGCAAGCACATGATCATCGATATCGGATTGGCGTTTCTCGAAGGGCTGGCGCTGATCGTCTCGCCCTGCATCCTGCCGGTGTTGCCGCTGGTGCTGGCAGCTTCGGTCGAGGGCGGCAGGCGCAGGCCTTACGGCATCATCATCGGTTTCGTGCTGGCGTTCAGCCTGTTCGCCATCGTGGCGCGCAAACTGGTGGCGCTGCTGGGCATCGACCTCGACATAATCAAGGACGCTTCGCTGATGCTGCTCGCCCTGTTTGGCCTGATCCTGCTGTCGTCGAAGCTGTCGGACAAATTCAGCGCGATGACGCAGGGCGCGGCCAATTTCGGCAACCAGCTCGCCTCGCGCGGCGGCGAGGGACTGCTCAGCGGCGTCCTGATCGGCGCGCTGATCGGGCTGGTGTGGACGCCTTGCGCCGGGCCGATTCTGGCCGCCGTGCTGGTGCAGGTGATCCGCCAGCAGACCGATTTTGCCGGCAACCTGCTCATCGTTTCGTTCGCCATCGGCGCGGGCGTGCCGATGCTCATCATTGCGCTGACCGGCAGGAAAATCATGGGCAAACTGGGTTTCCTAAGCCGCCATGCCGAGGCGGTGCGCAAGGGGTTCGGCGTGCTGATCCTGCTGTCGGTGGCTTACATCGCTTCCGGCGTGGATGTGCAATCCCTGCTGACTCGCACCGCCCCGGTCAGGCAGGCTGCAACCACCGGCCAACCGGTATTTCAAGGAGGGCTGGACAAACCTTATGCCGCGCCGGAATTCGCCGGCATCGAGGCATGGCTCAACGCTCCGCCGCTCACCATGCAGAGCCTGAAAGGCAAGGTCGTGCTGGTTGATTTCTGGACGTATTCCTGCATCAACTGCGTGCGCACGCTGCCCTACATCACCGATTGGGATCGGAAATACCGCGACATGGGGCTGGTGATTGTCGGCGTGCATTCGCCGGAGTTCGAATTCGAGAAAAAAATCGGCAACGTCAAGGCGGCGATTGCGCAGCACGGCATCGGTTATCCGGTGGCGCTGGACAATCGGCTGGCCACCTGGGTGAACTTCGATAACCGCTACTGGCCGGCGCATTACCTCATCGACCGGGATGGAAAAGTGGTCTATACGCATTTTGGCGAGGGCGAATATGCTGTGACGGAGAACAATATCCGCTACCTGCTCGGCCTGAAAAACCAGGCCGATACCGCCAAGGCGGAGGCGCCCGCCTTCCTGCCCGGACAAACGCCAGAAACCTATCTCGGCTATGGCCGGGCGGATAGCTTCGGCGGCAATGAAAAAGTCGTGCCTGACGCCCAAGGCGTATTCCGCTTTCCCCCTTCACTCGCCGGAAGCGAATGGGCTTTGAATGGAAAATGGAAGGTGGCAGCGGAAAAAATCGTCGCGGGTGAAAAAGGTGCTGCGCTACGCCTAAATTTCAAGGCGCGCAAAGTATTCCTGGTGCTGGGCACGGCCAGCGGCCAACCGGCACATGCCAGCCTCAAGCTGAACGGCAAGGAAGTCGGCGGCGATGCGGGCAAGGATGCACCCTCAGGCAGGCTGACCGTCGAACGCAACACGCTCTACGAACTGATCGATCAGAAACAGATCAAAGATGGTGTGATTGAAATCCAGTCAGACTCTCCGGGCCTGGAGGCCTATGCATTCACGTTCGGATAGCCTGCTCCTTGAAAAGGACAACAGCCATGCATTCACATTCCAGACAACATGTTTTCAGGGCGCTGGCCAGAACACTGACCGGGCTGGCGGCGTTGCCATTTTTTCTGCACGGACAAGCGCTGGCCGAGGGGCAGACTTCCCCCTTGCCGAACCCCGTTATGGATCAGTCCATCGCAAAAAATCCGGCGAATCAATCCGCGATATTTGCCGGCGGCTGTTTCTGGGGCGTGCAGGCGGTGTTCCAGCATGTGAAGGGCGTCGTTTCGGCGACTTCCGGCTATGCCGGCGGAACCAAGGGCACGGCAAAATATCCGTTGGTGAGCAGCGGAACTACCGGCCATGCGGAAGCGGTCAAGGTAGTCTACGACCCGGCCAGAGTCAGCTACGGGCAATTGCTGAAAGTCTTCTTTTCCGTCGCTCACAACCCGACGCAGTTGAACCGCCAAGGGCCGGACGCCGGCACGCAATATCGTTCCGAAATATTCGTGGCCACCTCGGAGCAGAAGAAAATCGCCGAAGCTTATATCGGCCAGCTTGTTGCCGCCAGGGTTTATCCTGAAAAAATCGTCACGCGGGTTTCGTCTCCGACCGAATTTTACCCGGCTGAGGCCTATCACCAGAACTATGCGACGTTGCACCCCGACGAGCCTTACATCGCCATTAACGACCTGCCCAAGCTCGATCACCTGAAAATCCAGTTCCCGGAACTTTACAAACAGGCTGAATAATCTCGATGACATTCAAATGGCGCGCTATGATTACCCTGAGTGGCTGGTTTTGAAGCTTGAAATAATCGACGATGGCTGTGATGCAGAAAGAACATATAACAATGAAAATTTCAGATCCCCTGGCAAACGCCCTCTGCGACGAACGCAATATCTACGAGAGCCTTCTTCCGCTTGAAGGCGCGCACGTCCTGGAGTTGGGATGCGGCAAAGCCGACAAGACGCGCGCAATCGCTCAGACCGGTATTGCTTCGATGACGGCCCTCGAGGTGGATCGGATTCAACATGCGAAAAACCTGCAGATTACCGGCCTGCCCAAAGTCAGCTTTTGCCTCGGCGGCGCGGAAGCGATCCCGGTCCAGGGCGAACAGTTCGACATCGTACTCATGTTCAAGTCGCTGCACCATGTACCGCTCGACGTGATGAACAAGGCAATGGCCGAGATCTGGCGGGTGTTGAAGCCCGGCGGACTGGCTTATCTGTCCGAGCCGGTCTATGCGGGAGATTTCAACGACATCTTGCGCATGTTTCACGACGAGAAGATGGTGCGCGAAGCCGCTTTTGACGCAGTTGCCCGCGCCGTACAGATTGGCATGTTCGATCTCGTCGAGCAGAAGTTTTTCAATACGCCGGGGCACTTCGACAGCTTCGAGCAATTCGAGGAGCGCATACTGAAGGTGACCCACTCCGACCACCGGCTTGCACCCGAGCTTTACCAGGCGGTGAAAGACAAGTTCATGCGCCACATGACAACGCAAGGTGCGGATTTCATCAACCCGGTTCGCGTCGATCTGTTGCGCAAGAAACCAGCCGGCCAATAGCGTCTGTATTGCCGTTAATTCAGGAGAATACGCCATGCCCAAACTTCATCTGGTCGGCCATGCCATCTGCCCCTATGCGCAACGAGCGGCAATCGCCCTGCTCGAAAAAAATGCGCCGTTCGAGCGCACCAACATCGACTTCGACCACAAACCCGACTGGTTCGACCGGATTTCACCGCTCGGCAAGGTGCCGCTCTTGCAGGTCGATGACGAGGTGATTTTTGAATCCGCCGTGATTTGCGAATACCTGGACGAAACCATAGAACCACGCCTGCATCCGGCAGACCCGCTGGCACGCGCCAAGCACCGGGCATGGATCGAATTTGCCTCGGCCATCCTGGTCACCCTGTGGGATTTCAACACCGCACCCGATGCGGCAACACTCGAAGCCAAACGCAAGGAACTGAAAATGCGCTTCGAAACGGTGGAAAACGCCCTGAAAGCGGGCCCCTACTTCGCGGGGGGAAAATTCTCGCTGGTCGATGCAGCCTTCGGGCCGATCTTCCGCTACTTCGACGTCTACGATGGCATTGCCGACTTCGGCGTTTTCGCCGACACGCCCAAGGTACGCGCCTGGCGGCAGGCGCTGGCGGCACGTCCCTCGGTCAGGAATGCCGTCACTGCCGACTACCCGCAAAAGCTCATCGGTTTCATCAAGTCGCGCAACTCGGAGATGACGCGGCGTGTGACGGCAGCCCAGGAAGCTTAAATGACACAGCGGTCTTGACAATTCATTTTCATCGTATCAATATAGTTCTAACTAGAACTAATTGTACCGATTTATGCCCCTCACTCATTTTTTACCGGCACTGCGCGAACTGGCCAGCACCTATCAGGCTTTTGAGGCCCATTCGGCCACGCATATCCGCACCCTGGACCTGACGCCGGCGCAGTTCGACATCATCGCCACGCTGGGCAATACGCCGGGGATGCCGCTCAAGGAACTGGGCGAAAAATCGCTGATTACCAAAGGCACGCTGACCGGCGTGGTCGACCGCCTGACCGACAAGAAGCTGGTGCGGCGCGTAGCCTCTCCCAGCGATGGCCGCAGCCAGATCGTGCAGTTGACCAAAAAGGGCGAAGCAATGTTTGAACGCATCTTTCCCGAACACCTCACCCATCTGGAACGCGCCTTCGGCCAGCTTTCGGCGAATGAATTAAGCACCCTGGAAATCACCCTGCGCCGGCTGCGCGAAGCATTCCTGGCCGAACGCGCCGGAAAGGCATGAGCATGGCGACGACTCGCTACACTACCACGGCCATCGCTCTGCACTGGCTGGTGGCGCTCCTCATTTTCGCCGCATTCCCGCTCGGCCTCATCATGAGCGATATGCCGCTCTCGCCGCTCAAGCTCAAACTGATCAGCTACCACAAGTGGCTCGGCGTGACTGTCTTCCTGCTGGTCTTAGCACGGCTGGCATGGCGTGCCGTCCACACCCCGCCGCCGCTACCGGAGACCATCCCGGCGTGGCAGCGTAGCGCCGCGCAAGCCCTGCACTACTTGCTTTACCTGCTGCTGTTCGCCATTCCGCTCAGCGGCTGGCTGATGAGTTCGGCCAAGGGTTTCCAGACCGTTTATCTGGGCGTGCTGCCGCTGCCCGACTTGATCGGCAAGGACAAGGCGCTGGGCGATGCGCTTAGGGAAGTGCACGAAATGCTGAATTTCGGCCTGCTGGCGCTGCTATTCGGCCACATTGCCGCCGCGCTCAAGCATCAGTTTATCGACCGCAACGGCGTCCTCGCCCGGATGCTGCCTTTCCTCGACAAGGAGCCATCATGATGATCCGCCTGCTCACTGCCCTAGCCCTGCTGGCATGCGGCACGGCCAATGCCGCCGAATTCGGCGCCCTGCAAGCGGACAAAAGCACCCTCGCATTCGTCTCGAAACAGATGGGCGTGCCCGTCGAAGGCGCTTTCAGGAAATTCACCGCGCAAATTCGCATCGACCCGGCCAGACCGGAAGCCGGCCATGCCAGGATCGACATCGATCTGGCCGGCAGCGATGCCGGCAGCGCGGAAGCCAACGATGAGGTCAAGGGAAAAAGCTGGTTCAACGTACGCGAGTTCCCCACCGCCAGCTTTGTCTCAAGCTCCGTCAAGACGCTCGGCGGCGGTCGCTTCGAAGCCAGCGGCAAAATGACGATCAAGGGCAAATCCCTTGAAATGCGCGCCCCCTTTACCCTCAGACAAGAGAGAGGCGCCCTGATTCTGGACGGAACCTTTCCGCTTAAACGCCTCGATTACGGCATCGGTTCCGGCGTATGGGGAGACACCTCGGTGGTCGCCGACGAAGTCCAGATCAAGTTTCATTTCACTTTAAAGTAGTCCAACCCCATTCAAGGAGAACACCATGAACAAAACCCTGATCGCCCTTCTTGCCCTTGCCTGCGCCACCGTCGGCATGCCTGCCGTTGCCGCCGACAGCTACACCATCGACCCGACCCATACCTTCCCTAGCTTCGAGGTCAGCCACCTCGGTTTTTCCATCCAGCGCGGACGATTCAATCGCAGTGCGGGAAAAATCACTCTCGACACTGTGGCCAAATCCGGCAGCATCGACGTAAGCATAGACGCAGCCTCGATCGACACCGGGCTGGCCAATCTGGAGAAGCACCTGCAAGGCGAGGACTTCTTCGACACCGCCAAATACCCGGCCATCACCTTCACTTCCAAATCGCTCAAATTCGACGGCGACAGGCTGGCCAGCGCCGAGGGCGACTTCACCATGCACGGCGTAACCAAGCCCGTCACCCTGGCGATCGACCATTTTCGCTGCGCGCCCCATCCGATGACCAAGAAACAGACCTGCGGCGCCAATGCGACTACTTCGATCAAGCGCTCCGAGTTCGGCATCGTCAAATATGTGCCCAACGTCGGCGATGAAGTGAAAATTACGATCCAGGTTGAAGCGACCAAGGATCTTTAGAGCTTTAATGAGGTAACCAACCGCCGACGAACGCCGACCTGCCCTGTACCCGGGCGGGCAAATAAATTGATAACACCATGAAATATCGGAGTTTATCTGTATTAACCGGCGGTTACCGGCTTTTCACAGGTTCAATGCACTTGCCAAGTCGGGCAAAGAAAAGTAATATTGCGCGTTTCGTCTGCCCCGCAGAGTAATATCCAAGGAGTTTCATCTAATGGCAAACACCGCACAAGCCAGAAAGCGTGCAAGACAGTCCGAGAAACAACGTGAGCGCAACGCTAGCCAGCGTTCCGAGTTCCGCACTGCCGTCAAGAAAGTGATCAAGGCTGTTGAAGCTGGCGACAAGGAAGCCGCCAAGTCGGTTTACCAGGCATCGGTCAGCGTGATTGACAGCATCGCCGACAAGAAAATCGTGCACAAGAACAAGGCATCGCGCCACAAGAGCCGTTTGAGCGCCGCCATCAAGGCGATGGCCTAAAACCTGCGGCAGCACACGCTGCCGCGCACCCGCCTTGAATTGCCCGGCAGCCTGCGCTAGCCGGGCATTTGTTTTGGACTCGCTCGACCGCATGCCGCGCATCGAGGCCGACCAAAAAAATCAAATTGTTCTTGCATGAAGCCGCCGTTTGACTAAATATAACGCTTTCGAGCGTATTGAACACACGGCGGCGATGCCGCCGTATTTATTTATATTTTTACTTAAAAACGGCGATTCGCCTCATTTTTAAACAGCGAATAACGCAACAGACAAAGCTCACTCAATTTATGTCACATTTAATGAACACCTATGCCAGACTGCCCGTCGCCTTTACTCGCGGTGAAGGCGTATGGCTCTGGGACGAGCAGGGCAAGCGTTACCTCGACGCGGTCGCCGGCGTTGCCGTCAATGGCCTGGGGCACGCCCACCCGAAACTGACCCAGGCGATCTGCGAGCAGGCCAGGACGCTGATCCACACCTCCAACCTCTACCAGATACCCAAGCAGGAGCAACTGGGCACAAAACTGTGCCAGCTTGCCGGCATGGACAATGCCTTCTTCTGCAATTCCGGCGCCGAGGCGAACGAGGCCGCGATCAAGCTGGCGCGGTTGCATGGCCACAACAAGGGCATCGAGCTTCCCGCCATCATCGTGATGGAGAAAAGCTTTCACGGTCGCACCATGGCGACCCTGACCGCCACCGGCAACCGCAAGGTGCAGGCCGGCTTCGAGCCGCTGGTGAGCGGCTTCGTGCGCGTACCTTACAACGATATCGCCTCCGTGGCCCAGATCGCCGGCCATAACCAGAACATCGTCGCCATCCTGGTCGAGCCGGTGCAAGGCGAAGGCGGTATACAGGCACCTCCACCAGCCTACCTGCAGGAACTGCGCAAAATTTGCGACAGCCATGGCTGGCTGCTGATGCTGGACGAGGTGCAAACCGGCATCGGCCGCACCGGCAGCATGTTCGCCTTCCAGCAGACCGGCATCGTCCCCGACGTCATGACGCTGGCCAAGGGCCTCGGCTCCGGCGTGCCAATCGGCGCCTGCCTGGCCAAAGGCATTGCCGCAGAGGTATTCAAGCCCGGCAACCACGGCTCCACTTTCGGCGGCAACCCGTTCGCCTGCACCGCCGCACTGGCGACTCTGGAAGCGGTCGAGGAACAAAACCTTTGCGCCAACGCCGCCGAGATTGGAGCATTCATCCGCGACGGCTTGAGCAAACAGCTTGCCGGCACCTCAGGTGTCGTTGAGGTACGCGGCATCGGACTGATGATCGGCGTCGAACTTGACCGGCCTTGCGGCGAACTGGTCAAGCTGGCGCTGGCGCGCGGCTTGATCATCAATGTCACCGCCGACAGCGTGATCAGACTGCTGCCGCCGCTGGTGATGTCACGTGACGAGGCACAGCAGGTCGTGGATCTGCTCGCGCCGCTAATCAAGGACTTTCTCGCGCAGAAATAAGGCGCCCCGGTGATGGCTATGCAGATCAAACACTACCTGCAGTTCAACGATTTGACCCGCGACGAGTATGTATACCTGTTCGAGCGGACGCGTCGGATCAAGGAGCAGTTCAAGGCCTATCAGACCTATCATCCGCTCCATGACCGCACCCTGGTGATGATCTTCGAAAAAGCCAGCACCCGCACCCGCCTGTCGTTCGAAGCCGGCATGCAGCAGCTCGGCGGCAGCGCGATCTACCTTAACACCCGCGACTCGCAGCTCGGTCGCGGCGAGCCGGTGGAAGACGCAGCCCAAGTGATTTCACGCATGAGCGATGTCGTCATGATCCGCACCTTCGAGCAGGAAATCATCGAACGCTTTGCGGCGCACTCACGGGTGCCGGTAATCAACGGCCTGACCAACGAATACCACCCTTGCCAGATCATGGCCGACATCTATACCTTCATCGAGCAGCGCGGCTGCATCAAAGGCAAGACCGTGGCATGGATCGGCGACTCCAATAATGTCTGCAACACCTGGCTGCAGGCGGCGGAAGTGCTGGATTTCAATGTCCACGTCTCGACACCGCCCGGCTACGAAGTCGAACCCGAACGCGCCGGACTTTACGGCACCGACCACTACGAAGAATTCCCCGACCCGATGGAAGCCGCGCGCGGCGCTGATCTGGTCACCACCGACGTGTGGACCAGCATGGGTTTCGAGGCCGAGAACGAAGAACGCATGAAAGACTTCGCCGACTGGCAAGTAGATGGCGACATGATGCGCGTCGCCGCCAAGGATGCTCTGTTCATGCACTGCCTGCCCGCCCACCGCGGCGAAGAGGTCGCCGCCGAGGTGATCGACGGCCCGCACAGCGTGGTGTGGGATGAAGCCGAGAACCGCCTGCATGTGCAAAAAGCACTGATGGAATACCTGTTGCTGGGCAAGATTGAGGGCTAAAACCTTTTCACCACAGAGGCACAGAGACACGGAGAAATTCATTTTCCTGTTCTTCTCTGCGCCTCTGTGTCTCTGTGGTTAAGAATTGCTTTTATTGGAAAATAGTCATGTCTAACGTCAATAAAGTCGTCCTCGCCTATTCCGGCGGCCTGGATACCTCCGTCATCCTGAAATGGCTGCAGGACACCTACCAGTGCGATGTCGTCACCTTCACCGCCGACATCGGCCAGGGCGAGGAACTCGAACCGGCACGAAAAAAAGCGCTGCAATTCGGCATCAAGCCGGAGCAGATCTACATCGACGACTTGCGCGAGGAATTCGTGCGCGACTTCGTGTTCCCGATGTTCCGCGCCAACACCGTGTATGAAGGCGAATACCTGCTCGGCACCTCGATTGCCCGGCCATTGATCGCCAAGCGCCTGATCGAGATCGCACGCGAAACCAAAGCCGATACCATCTCCCACGGCGCCACCGGCAAGGGCAACGACCAGGTGCGATTCGAGCTTGGCGCCTATGCGCTGAATCCCGACATCAAGATCATCGCACCATGGCGCGAATGGGACTTGCTCAGCCGCGAGAAACTGCTGGCCTACGCCGAAAAGCACGGCATCCCGGTCGAGATGAAGCACAAGCAGGGCGGCTCGCCCTACTCGATGGACGCCAACCTGCTGCATATCAGTTACGAAGGCCGCCACCTGGAAAACCCCGCTGCCGAGGCCGAAGAAGACATGTGGCGCTGGACGGTGTCGCCGGAAAAAGCGCCCGACCAGGCCGAATATCTGGATATCGAATATGTCAACGGCGACCCGGTGGCACTCAACGGCAAGAAGCTCTCCGCCGCTGCCATGCTGGCTGAACTCAACCGTCTCGGCGGCATGCACGGTATCGGCCGCCTCGACCTGGTGGAAAATCGCTATGTCGGCATGAAGTCGCGCGGCTGCTATGAAACCCCCGGCGGCACCATCATGCTCAAGGCTCACCGCGCCATCGAATCCATCACCCTGGATCGCGAAGTGGCGCACCTGAAAGACGACCTGATGCCGCGCTACGCCAGCCTGATCTACAATGGCTACTGGTGGGCACCGGAGCGCAAGACCCTGCAACTGCTGATCGACGACACCCAGAAACACGTCAACGGCTGGGTGCGGGTCAAATTGTACAAGGGCAACGTCATCGTAGTTGGCCGCGACTCCAAGACCGACTCGCTGTTCGACCCGACCATCGCCACCTTCGAGGACGACGCCGGCGCTTACAACCAGGCCGATGCGGGCGGCTTCATCAAGCTCAATGCGCTGCGCATGCGGATCGCGGCGAAGTTGCAGAATCGATAAACTGCCAACCGCAAAGACGCAGAGGCGCAAAGAAAAGCAGAGCTTAATTCTTATTTTGCGCCTTCGCGTCTTTGCGGTTAATTTTTTCAGGAGTTGTTCATGTCCCAATTTGATAATGTCTCCGTCGTCAAAAAAGCCAATCTCTACTTCGACGGCAAGTGCGTTTCCCACACCGTAGTGTTCCCGGACGGCAGCAAGAAAACCCTCGGCGTGATCTTCCCGAGCACGCTCACTTTCAACACCGGCGCGCCAGAGCTGATGGAAGTCAATGCCGGCGTGTGCAAGGTCAAGCTGCCGGGCAAGAGCGACTGGCAGACTTTCAAGGCCGGCCAGAGCTTCAGCGTGCCAGGCAGTTCCAGCTTCGAAATCGAGACCGTCGAAACGTTGGACTACGTCTGCCACTTCCTCACCGAATCCACCTGCTGCGCGGGGTAATACCATGCCAACCTTCGACATCGTTTCCGAAGTGGACAAGCAAGAGCTGAAAAACGCCGTCGACCAGGCCAACAAGGTCATCGGCGGACGCTTCGACTTCAAGGGCTCAGACTCGCGTGTGGAACAGGCGGAATATGTGCTGACGGTGTTCGCCGACGACAATTTCAAACTCGATCAAATTCACGACATCGTGATCCAGACCTTCGGCAAGCGCTCCATCGACGTGAGCTGCCTGGATAAGGGCAAGATCGAGAAAATCAGCGGCAACAAGGTCAAGCAGACCGTGACCGTGAAAACCGGCGTGGAAACCGAACTCGCCAAGAAAATCGTCAAGCTGGTCAAGGATTCCAAGCTCAAGGTTCAGGCCAGCATCCAGGGCGAAACCGTGCGCATCACCGGCGCCAAGCGCGATGTCTTGCAGGAGACCATCGCACTGGTCAAAAAATCGATCACCGACTTCCCGCTGCAGTTCCAGAATTTCCGGGATTAAAATACCTTTACCGCAAAGGCGCGAAGGCGCAAAGAAAATGAGTTATCTGACTTTGCGCCTTCGCGCCTTTGCGGTTGATTTTTTCGGATTTTGACATGGCAAGAGTCCTCATCCCCCTCGCCCAAGGCTGCGAAGAAGTCGAAGCGGTCACCCTCATCGACCTGCTGCGTCGGGCCGGAATCGAGACAGTATCCGCCGGCCTCGACGACCAGCCTGTCACCGCCAGCCGGGGTGTGCGCCTAGTTGCGGACACCACGCTGGACGCGGCGCTGCACCAGGAATTCGACATGATCGTGCTGCCCGGCGGCATGCCCGGCATGACCCACCTGAAGAACGATCCCCGCATCATCGCCCTGTTAAAGAAAATGGCAGCGGCAGGCAAATACACCTGCGCCATTTGCGCCGCCCCCGCCGTGCTGGCTGAAGCGGGGCTGCTGGCGGGTAAGACCGCTACCAGCTACCCCGGCTTTATCGACAAGATGAACCTGCCCGACACCCGCTACAGCAATGACGCGGTCGTCAAGGACGGCAAGCTGATCACCTCGCGCGGCCCCGGCACGGCGATGGATTTTGCTCTGAAACTGATTGAGGTTTTGGCCGGCAAGGCCAAGCGCGACGAAGTCGAAGCTGGACTGCAGCGGCCGGGAAAATACTGACCGCTGCTTTGGAAAATCAGGCGACGAGAGCGCCGATCCACTTGCGGTAAAGCCGCTCCGACACCGCATTCAGCGCCGCCACGCGCTGCGCCAGATCTGCTTCCGCGGTTGCCGCGCTTTGCACTGCCGGGCTGCTGCTCGCCGCCGCCACTTCATCGGCACCGACGGCATACCATTCTTTCACCATCTCCTCGGTCATTTCCACGTGGCACTGCATCGCCAGATGCTTGCCATCCAGAACAAACGCCTGATTAACGCAATACGCGCTGGAAAGCACCAGCTCCGCCCCCGGCGGCAAGCTGAAGGTTTCGCCATGCCAGTGGAAGGCATTGAACTTCCGGGTTTCGCCGAACCATGCTGCCGCTGCGGCGGAGTCGGCTGCGGTTACCTCGCCCCAGCCGATTTCCTTGATCGGGTTCCGACCCACTTCACCACCCAGCGCCTTGGCCATCAACTGGCCGCCAAGACAGTGGCCGAGCACGGGAATGCCGCTTTTCGCCGCCTGCCGGATCAATGCCAGGGAGCCGGCTATCCATGGCAGGCTGTCGTTGACGCTCATCGGCCCGCCCATGAAAACCAGCCCGCTGTAACGGCTTGCGTCGGCGGGGACAACATCGCCCGCATCGATCTTGATCATTTCCCACGGAATGCGGTGGCTATCGAGAAATGTGGCAAAATAACCGGGGCCCTCGGTGGGGGCATGACGAAAAATCGCGACTGGCTTCATGATTTGAGGGATTCCTAATGGGCTTCAGAAAGCACTATTCTAACCTGCTTGGCCTGCTTCTTCTAGGCACGGCATGCACCGGCCACGCCACCGAGGTCAACGTCGTCGGCCTGTTCAGCGGCAAGGCCATGGTCATGGTCAACGGCGGCAAGCCGCACATGATGACCAGCGGCGAAACCTCGCCGGAAGGGATCAGGCTGATCAGCGCCGATTCCAATGCGGCAGTGCTGGAAATCGACGGCAAACGCCAGACCCTGAACATGGGGCAATCCGCCAACATCAAACCGAAGGAAGGCAGCGGCAACCCCACCACAGTACTGACCGCCGACTCAAGCGGCCATTTCTTCACCGTCGGCAGCATCAATGGCGCTAGCACACGAATGCTGGTAGACACTGGCGCGACCATGGTATCGATGAGTAGTGCGGAAGCGAAACGGCTCGGGATTTCCTACCTCAAGGGCGAGCGCGGTGCAGTCTCCACCGCCAATGGCGTGGTACCCGCCTACCACGTCACGTTAAACACGGTAAAACTGGGCAACATCACGCTCAATCAGGTCGATGGTCTGGTGCAGGAAAGCAGCATGCCGGTCGTGCTGCTTGGCATGAGCTTTCTGAAAAGGCTGGAGATGAAACGGGATGGGAGCAGCATGACGTTGGTGAAGAAGTACTAAGCCTCCGTTTTATCCCTCTCAATCAACGCATAAGCCGAATGGTTATGAATTGATTCAAAATTCTCCGCTTCAACCACATAAGCATCAATCCGCTTATCGGCATTGAGCGCCGCCGCCACATCCCGCACCATGTCCTCGACGAACTTGGGATTGTCGTAGGCGCGTTCGGTCACGAACTTTTCATCCGGCCGCTTGAGCAGACCATACAGCTCGCACGAGGCCTGATCCTCCACCATGCGCACGATCTCTTCGATCCACACCATTTCGTTGGTGCGCACGGCGACGGTGACGTGCGAGCGCTGGTTGTGGGCGCCGTATTCAGAAATTTTCTTCGAGCACGGGCACAGGCTGGTGACCGGGATGATGATCTTGATGGTGAGCTGGTATTTGCCCTTGACGATTTCGCCGATGAAGGTGACATCGTAATCGAGCAGGCTTTGCACGCCCGATACCGGCGCTTTCTTGTTGATGAAATAGGGGAAATTCATCTCGACATGGCCGGATTCGGCTTCCAGCCGCTGCACCATCTCGCGCAGCATGGATTCGAACGATTCCACCGATATCTCGCGCTCGTAGCTGTTGAGAATCTCGACGAAGCGCGACATGTGCGTGCCTTTGAAATTATGCGGCAGGTACACGTTCATGTTGAACATCGCGATGGTGTGCTGCACGCCTTCGCTCTTGTCAGCCACCTTTACCGGATGGCGGATGGATTTGATGCCCACCTTGTCGATGGCGATCTGGCGCGAGTCGGCATAATTCTGTACATCGGCGATGGCGTCTTTTTCGCAAGCCGGCGCAGCCTGATCGCAGGGGGTGTTGCAGTCACTCATTTTAAATCCTTGAATTAATCTAGACCAAGTATAACACCGGTTAGATAGCCGAGTAAATTACTTGGTTAATTTGGCGTGTACGGCGCGCACGATGCCGTCCTTGTCCAGACCGCAACTGGCCAGCAACAGGGCATGGTCGCCATGCTCGACAAAACGGTCGGGCAAGCCCAGTTGCAGCACCGGCACGTTCAGCCCGTGGCGCTCCAGTACTTCGATTACGGCGCTGCCGGCACCGCCCATCACGGCATTTTCCTCGATGGTCACCAGCAGTGAGTTGGCGCCCGCCAACTGCACCACCAGTTCCTCGTCCAGTGGCTTGACGAAGCGCATGTTGGCGACCGTGGCATCCAGATCCTCGGCTGCCGTCAGTGCGGGCGCCAGCATGCTGCCGAAAGCCAGGATCGCGATTTCTTCGCCGTGGCGGCGTATCTCGCCGCGCCCCATCGGCAACGCCTGCATTTTTTCCCGCATGGCGCCACCGCTGCCGCCGCCACGCGGGTAGCGCACTGCGGTCGGGCCGTCATGCATGAAGGCGGTGTAGAGCATCTGGCGGCACTCGTTTTCATCCGCTGGCGTCATCACCACCATGTTGGGGATGCAACGCAAATAGCTGAGGTCGAAACTGCCGGCATGAGTCGGCCCATCGGCACCGACCAAGCCGGCGCGGTCGATGGCCAGCACCACCGGCAAGCCTTGCAGGGCGATATCGTGGATCAATTGATCATAGGCACGCTGCAGGAAGGTCGAATAAATCGCCACCACCGGCTTCAAACCTTCGCAGGCCATGCCGGCGGCAAAAGTGAGTGCGTGCTGCTCGGCAATGCCGACATCGAAATAGCGCTGGGGAAATTGCTCGGCGAAACGTACCATGCCGGAACCTTCGCACATCGCCGGGGTGATGCCGATCAGGCGCTCGTCTTTCGCCGCCATGTCGCACAGCCAGTCGCCGAACACCTTGGTATAGGTCAGCTTGCCGCCATCTTCGCCAATGCCGTCTTCCGGGTCGAATTTGGACACGCCGTGATAGCGGCAGGGATCGTCCTCGGCCAGCTTGAAGCCCTTGCCCTTCTGCGTCGCCACGTGCAGCAACTGCGGCCCCTTGAGGTGCTTCAGGTTGTTCATGGTGGTAATCAGCACGTCGAGGTCGTGACCGTCGATCGGGCCGATGTAATTGAAGCCGAATTCCTCGAACAGGGTGCCGGGAATCACCATCCCTTTCATGTGCTCCTCGGCGCGCTTGGCCAGTTCCCAGATCGGCGGCGCGACGCCGCCCAGCACCTTTTCGCTGCCTTTGCGCATCGCCGCGTAGAACCGCCCCGACATGAGCTTGGCCAGGTAGTTGTTAAGTGCGCCGACGTTCTCCGAAATCGCCATGTCGTTGTCGTTGAGCACCACCAGCAGGTTGGCGTCCATCGCGCCGGCATTGTTCAGCGCCTCGAACGCCATGCCGCCGGTCATGGCGCCGTCGCCGATGATCGCCACCGCGCGCCGGTCGGAGCCGGCCTGCTGCGCCGCGACCGCCATCCCCAAGGCGGCGCTGATGGAGGTGCTGGAATGGCCGGCGCCGAAAGCATCGTAATCGCTCTCGGCGCGTTTCGGAAAGCCGGAAATACCGCCATGAGTGCGCAACCGCGCCATGGCTTCGCGCCGCCCGGTCAGAATCTTGTGCGGATAGGTCTGGTGGCCGACATCCCACACCAGCCTGTCGTCCGGCGTATTGAACACGTAATGCAAGGCGATGGTGAGTTCGACCGCACCCAGATTGGAGGCCAGATGGCCGCCGGTCTTGCTGACGCTTTCAACCAGGAAGGCGCGCAGTTCCTCGGCGAGCAACGGCAGCAGCTTACGGTCGAGAACGCGCAGCTCGGTGGGATCGTTGATGCTTTCGAGAAGAGGATACATTCAGTATTAAATTCGTTTTTCGCCACGGATGCGCACGGATGAACACGGATAAGGCGAGGTGAAAGGAGTAATCCGCGGACATCCGTGTAATCCGTGGCTAAATGTTTTTTGCATCAAAATTGTCGCTTGACGATGAAATCGGCGATCTGGCGCAATCTTCCCGCCCGGTCTCCAAACGGCTCAAGCGCATGCATGGCATCCTGGTGCAATTCGGCGGCAAAAGCGCGCGCCTGGTTCGCGCCGAGGATGGTGACGTAAGTCGGCTTGTTGGCCTCTGCATCCTTGCCGGCGGTCTTGCCCAATGTGGCGGTTGTGGACTCGGCGTCGAGAATGTCGTCCACCACCTGGAATGCCAGTCCGATGCATTTGGCAAAATGCAGCAACCGCTCCATCTCGGCGCTGTCAAGCGTCTGCCCGCATAAAGCGCCGAGCTGTACCGAGGCGCGAATCAGCGCGCCGGTCTTGTGGATGTGCATGAACTCCAGTTCAGGCTGGGAAAGCGCCTTGCCGACGCTCTCGCCATCGATCGCCTGACCGCCGACCATGCCGCGCGAACCTGAAGCCGTCGCCAGCAGTCCGACCATTTCGAGCTGTATCGCGCAATCGTCGGCCAATGGCTTGCCGGCCAGCGCCTGGAACGCCAAGGCTTGCAGGCCATCGCCCACCAGCAGCGCGGTCGCCTCGTCATATTCGACGTGACAGGTCGGCTTGCCGCGCCGCAGGCTGTCATCGTCCATGCACGGCAGGTCGTCGTGGGTCAGCGAATAGGCGTGAATCAACTCGACTGCGGCAGCAACCGCATCGACACGCTGCGGATCGGCCCCGGCCAACTCGCCTGCAGCATAGGCCAGCAGCGGGCGGACGCGCTTGCCGCCGCCCAGCACGACATAACGCATCGCCTGATGCAAACGCTGCGGCGCCACTGTGGGCTGCGGCAACATCTGGGAAAGCGCCTCTTCAATGCGCTGCTGCTGCGCAGCGGCCCAAACTTGAAAATCAGTCATCGTCGGCCCCGGCTTTGGCGGTATTCCCTTGGGCATCTGCATCGACGGAGAAATTCAACAAACTCCCGGCTTCCAGCATCCGCACCTGTTGCTGGGCATTTTGCAAGGCTTGCTGGCAGAACTGGAGCAGCTCGGCGCCGCGTTTATGGGCCGACAGCAACTGTTCCAGCGGCAACTGGCCCGCTTCCATGGATGCGACAATGTTTTCCAGCTCGGCTAGCGCGCTTTCGAAGGTCGGGATTTTGGCCTGCTTGGTCATTCGGTTTCAACGCGCAAAAAAGGATTAAAATACCGCTTGCAGGGGTTTCGGTCAATCTCCACGTGGCTTTCGACCTCGTGCCGCTGCCTGTAAACTCGGAGTAAACTGCCGCACCATGAACCGCAACAACGCACCACGTCCTGACCCATGTCACGCCTTCCCCAACTGAAGTCCCTGTGGATGGTTGTCGCCGGCTTTCTGTTCGGCTGCATGGGTGTATTCGTCAAACTCGGTGCGGAATATTTCTCCAGCGCCGAACTGGTGTTCTACCGTTCTTTCTTTGGCCTTGTGGTCATCGCCATGATCATCAGGAGCCAGCGCCTGCCTGCTGCGACCCCCCACTGGAAATCGCACTTGTGGCGAGGACTGTCGGGTTTTGTCGCGCTGATGCTGTTCTTTTACGCGATTGGCCAACTGCCACTCGCTACCGCAGTCACGCTCAATTATACCGCACCGCTGTTTCTGGCTTTTCTCAGCGTGACGATTTTGAAAGAACCGCCGCGCTTGCCGCTGCTGCTGGCAATCCTGACCGGCTTTGCCGGCGTCATGGCGCTGCTGCAACCGACCTTGCACCACGACCAGTTGACCGCAGGCCTGATGGGGCTCATTTCCGGCTTTCTCGCCGCCATTGCCTACCTCAACGTCAGGCAACTGGGCCGGCTCGGCGAGCCCTCCTACCGCATCGTATTTTATTTCACCCTGATCTGCACCATCGGCGGGGGCATCTGGATGGCCGCCCACACCTTCCACGCCATCACCCCAGCCAATTTCCTGCTTCTGCTCGGTTTGGGCACCACCGCCACCCTGGCCCAACTTGCCATGACGCAGGCTTACCGCGAAGGCGACATGCTGGCGGTAGGCAGCCTGGCTTACAGCACGGTGGCTTTCGCCAGTCTGTGGGGCATCCTGCTGTGGCAGGAAATGCTGTCCCTGAGCAGTTGGCTGGGAATCGCGCTCATCACCTTGAGCGGGATTATCGCCTCCCGCGTGACACCGCGCATTAGCGCCACATAACCTGTCCGCCCAAAGAAATGCCGCTTCGCGGTCGCATTGTGCGAGACCCTTTGTCATTTAATTGGCATAATAATAATAAAGTACAGGAACCCGCCGCCGGAATGGTGTATATTTCATCTGAATCAGCGCACATAGCATGGATAAAGCGCAAGTTTCAGAGCGGCGTAAATTCGCAGGTATTCTTCTTCATCTAAAGTACAGCTATTCAACGGGGAAGGCTGAACGTAACGGCATGGCAAAAACAACCGGAATAATGGAAGCTGCCAAAGAATATCTCATGCATGCCGTGGGCCGCATTCTGGACGACATGTCCACGAGCGAACTGCGCTGCCTCTTCATGCCCAGCAAACACCCGCCCATGCTGACCAGCCGTCGAATGACCCTGATTTCCTCGCGGGTGCGCATGGTGGCCGCCTTGTTCGCCATCCTCACTCCCCTCTGGACCGTCATCGACCTGCTGGTTTTCGCTTGGCCGATCTGGCCGCAACTTGCCTTTATGCGTGTAACCGCAAGCGTGGCATTCGCGATACTCGCGCTCTCCGGCGGCGACAAAACCAAGGCATCGAATGCCTACCGGGAACTGGGCGTCCTGTTCGCCATCCCCATCATCTTCTTCGTTACATCCCATTCCGTGCTCGCCCATTACCAGATGCAGGGCGCCGCAGAAGCCATCGCCACCGGCTACGCCTTCCTGCCTTTTGTCATGGTCGCCGGCCTGAGCGTATTCCCGCTCACCGCCGTGGAAGGCATTATTTATTCGCTCCCG
Organism: Betaproteobacteria bacterium; assembly: GCA_021373185.1. GTDB lineage: Bacteria > Pseudomonadota > Gammaproteobacteria > Burkholderiales > Sulfuricellaceae > Sulfuricella. Next base: position 21,769 of record JAJFTF010000011.1, read on the forward strand.
ATCGTGGCAGCCGAGATCGGCGTAGCGCTGGCAGGCGCCGACGGGCTCGACTGGAGTTCGCATCTTGGCGCAGTCTGGTTGCTGCTGCTGATTGCCGCCGTTTCTACCATGGCAGGCATGAGCCAGTTGGGCTTCATGATGGCGCTGGTGCGCCAGGCTTCGCGCGACGCCCTCACCGGCAGTTTCACCCGCGCCAGCGGAGAGGAACTACTGGAAATCCAGTTCGACATTTCCCGGCGCAGCGACACGCCTCTCGCCATTGCCTTTGTGGATCTAGATGATTTCAAGTCGGTTAATGATGTTCACGGCCACGAAGCAGGCGATGCGGTGTTGTCCAACGCGGTACAAGCCATGCGCAACGCGTTACGCAGCAGCGACATCCTTGCCCGTTGGGGCGGAGAAGAATTCATCCTGATCCTGACCAACACCAACCGGCACGAAGCCATTGTCGTCGTCGAACGCATACGTGCCGGCGGCTTGGGGCTTCGTCCCGACGGCAAACCGGTAACCGCCAGCTTCGGCATTGCCGTAAGCCTTGCCGAACGCACCGAAAATTGGCACGATCTGGTCGAAATCGCCGATAAACGCATGTACGCCGCCAAGCAATCCGGCAAAGACCGTCTGGTGGCGGATACGCCCGAAACCTTCTCCGCAGAAACCATCCGGCAACAAACCAGTTGAGGCCGCCAGAAACCTGTCATACGGAATAAGGTTTACCCTTATTGCCCGCGCTCTGAATTGGCAATATATTCCAGTCTCGCCATATCACTACAATAAACGATGTCCCCGCTCGCCCGCTTCTTCCCACTCGCTGCAGCACTTATCACCACGGTAGCCGTACTTGCCGGGGTATTCAAGGTCGATCGCCTAGAGCAGGAACACCTGACTCAGCAGAACCGTTCACGAACGCTGGATCAACTGAGCATTATCCGGGGCAAAATAGAAAGCACCCTTAACTCACGAGTTTTTCTTGGCCGCGGGCTGGTTGCCTACGCCTCCACCCATCCCGGCATCTCCACCCCCGAATTCCAGCTTTTTGCCGCCGCCCTGATCCGACAACAGTCCGGCATACGCAGCATTCAGCTCGCCAAGGGCAGTATCGTCAGTCATATTTACCCGCTCAAGGGGAATGAGGCCGCATTGGGTCTCAAGCTGCTGGAAATTCCGGCACAGCGCGGTGCGGTGCAACAGGCTATCGAATCCAGAAACACCGTTGTCGCCGGACCGGTCGATCTGGTTCAGGGCGGCAAGGCTTTCATCAGCCGTACTCCGGTTTTTCTCTCGCCTGCCGGCGGCGAACCGGGTAGCGGCGCATATTGGGGGCTGGCAACCATCGTCCTCGACATGGCCCCGCTGTTCGAGGAAGCCGGCCTGAGCCAGGATTTATTTGCGCTCCACTATGCCTTGCGCGGAAAAGACGGAGCTGGCGCAAACGGCGAGACTTTCTGGGGTGACCCCGAACTTTTCGAGAAGGATTCTGTTCGGTTGGACATCACCCTGCCCAACGGTTCCTGGCAAATCGCCGCCATGCCTGAAAAGAAGTGGGCAGTGCCGGACTCCGCTTGGCTGCGGCAAGGCGGAATTTTGCTGGCGCTGGTGGCGGGAATGCTGGTCTGGTTCCTGGCGCGCAACCCCGACAGATTGCGCCAAATGGTGCAACAGACCACCAGTGCGTTGCGAGAAAGCGAGAAAAAATATCGGTATCTGGTGCAAGACGCCAACAGCATTATTCTTCAGGTGGACGAACAAGGGAAAATCATCTTCATCAACGAATACGCCCAACACTTCTTCGGCTGGAATGAATCGGAGATGCTCGGCCTGAGTCTCCTCGAGGCTCTTGTCCCGAAGGACGCCCAACCCGGCGAAAACCTCGCCGCCATGATCGAGGATATGTCGCAACGCCGGCACGCCGAAGAGGGCAACCGCAGCGAACATGAAAACATCCGCAAAAACGGGGAAAGAATCTGGATATCCTGGAGTAACCGGGCAATCCATGACAGCCAAGGCCGCTTCACCGGGTTTTTATGTGTCGGCACCGATATCAGTGAACGCAAAAAAGCTGAAATTTTGTTGCGAGAAGCTCACGCCAGCCTGGAAGCCAAGGTCGCCGAACGCACCGCTGAACTGAAATTGTCCAATGATCACCTCAAATCCGAGATCACCGAGAGAAGACATGCCGAGGAGAAGCTGTACAACCAGTTGCTGTTCACCCAGGCATTGTTCGAGGCCATCCCCAGCCCGGTATTTTACAAGAACAGGAAAGGCGAATATCTGGGTTGCAACCAGGCATTTGAAAAAGCTTTTGGCCTGCCACGGCAAAAGATCATGGGCACCACGGTCTATGATGTTATGCCAAAAGATCTTGCGGATATCTATTATGCAAAAGATGAAGCGCTGTTCCACGAGCCGGGCCTGCAAATTTATGAAAGTCAGGTGGGGCTTGCCGACGGCACGCGGCGCGACGTCATTTTCTACAAGGCCACCTTCACCGATATGAGCGGCGAGCTGGGCGGATTGGTCGGGGTCATTCTCGACATCACCGAGCGCAAGCAGATGGAAGCAGCATTGCTCCGCGCCCATGACGAACTGGAAGAACGAGTACAGGAACGCACCAGCGAGCTGGCAAAAATCAACGGTGACCTCAATGTGGAAATTACCTACCGCATGCAGGTAGAGGAAAAATTATGGGATAGCCAGACCCGCCTGCTGAAAGCCCAACGCATCGCCCACCTCGGCCACTGGGACTGGGACATCATCGGCGGCAGCCTGCACTGGTCGGACGAAATCTACCGCATCTTCTGGCTCACCCCGCAGCAGTTCGGTGCCACTTACGAGGCCTTCCTGAAATCCGTGCATCCGGACGACCGTACCTACGTCGTTCAGTCGGTTGACACAGCGCTCAGCGAAGGAAAGCCCTACAGCATCGACCACCGCATCGTGCTGCCGGACGGTTCCATCCGCCACGTCCATGAGCAGGCGGAAGTAGAGTTCGACAACGATGGCCGGCCTGTTCGCATGCACGGGACCGTGCAGGACATTTCTGAACGCAAGCAAATGGAAATGGCGTTACGGGAAAGCGAGGAACGCTTCCGTATCCTGGTACAGCAAGCCGCTGATGCTTTCTTCCTGACCAGCCTTCAGGGCCGGTTTATCGATGTCAACCGGCAGGCCTGCGACAGCCTGGGCTACAGCCGCGAGGAATTGCTTACCATGTCCGTTTTGGACGTCGATGTCGGCTTTACTGCAGAACAGGCCGCAGAATTATGGGAAGGCATTGCACCCGGTTCATCGGTCTCTTTTGAAGGGCGGCACCGGCGCAAGGACGGCACCACCTTCCCGGTGGAAGTCGTTGGCAGCATCATCGAGATCGGTGACAAACCCTATATTTTCGGGCTGGCGCGCAACATCACCGAACGCAAACAAACTGAAGACAAATTGCGGCGCCAGGCCCAGATTATCGACCAGACCCACGACTCGGTCATCACTTCCGACCTCGACGGCATCATCACTTTCTGGAATAACGGCGCCAGGCAAATGTTCGGTTACAGCGCGGAAGAAGCCTTGGGCCGACACATCTCCATGCTGGACACCCAATCGCAACAACACGATAACCGCCGCCAGGCATTCTTGCAGTTGTTCGATCAGGGAATTTATGAAACCGAAATCATGCGGCGCAAGAAATCCGGAGAGATCATTCACATTCACCTGATTCTCACTCTACTCAAGAACGCGAACAACGAAAATATCGGTATTGTCGGCTACTCCATAGACATCACCGAGCGGAAACGCCTGGAGCAGCAGATCATCGAGATCAGCGAAGAGGGGCAAAAGCGCATCGGGCAGGAGTTGCACGATGGCCTTGGCCAGCACCTTACCGGCGTGGCATTTCTGGGCAAAGCGCTGGAACAGAAACTGGCGGCCAAATCCTTGCCGGAAGTCGCGGATGCAACCGAGATCGTGAACTTCCTGAATCAGGCGATCACACAGACCCGCGTCCTGGCTCGCGGACTTTTCCCGGTGGAACTGGAAAATAACGGCCTGATGTCCGCACTGGAACAACTGGCTTCCGGCGTGAATAAACTGTTTGGCATTGTTTGTATTTTCCGTTGCGCAAACCCTATACTGGTGAACGACAGGCTCACTGCGATCAACCTCTACCGAATCGCACAGGAAGCCGTCGCCAACGCGGCAAGGCACAGCAAAGCAGGCAATATACTGATCGAGTTGGCGACCGAGGATGACAGAACCAATCTCACAATCACCGATGATGGGATCGGGCTGGATCCCCATAAGGAAAATCAGGGAATGGGACTGCATATCATGCGATATCGCGCAAACATGCTCGACGCCTCGATCAGCCTCCAGAGAATCGCTGGCGGCGGCACCGAAGTTCGCGTCTCTCTGAACCAATAAACGAAAAAAGGAAAATATCCGTGCAGCCCGAAAATCCCCTTGGCGAACCGGCCCTATTAAAGAGCGCCGTCAAATCCAGAGTCCTGATCGTTGACGACCACCCGCTGGTGCGACATGGCATGGCCCAGCTAATCAATCAGGAAACGGATTTACATATCTGCTGTGAGGCAGGAAATGCGGAAGAAGCCATGGAGACCAGCCGCCGCTGCACTCATGATCTGGCCATTATAGATATCTCCATGGAAGGCATTTCCGGCATCGAACTCATCAAGATGCTCAAGGCAAAAAACGGGAATTTGCCAGTGTTGGTGATGTCCATGCACGACGAGTCGCTCTATGCCGAACGTGCGTTGCGGGCCGGCGCCAAAGGTTATGTCATGAAGCATGAGGGGCCCGAAACGATTCTCGCGGCAATCCGCCAGATACTGCGGGGGAACATTCATGTCAGCGAAAAAATCCGCTCCAAAATGCTGCGGCAAGTAACCGACGCCCCCACCCAAGCCGATATCTCTCCCCTGAACAGGCTGGGCGACCGGGAACTGGAAATCATGCAGCTTATCGGCCAGGGTTTCAGGACAGCGGAAATTGCCACAAAAATAAACCGTAGCATCAAAACCATCGAAGCCCACCGGGCAAATCTCAAAAAGAAGCTTAATCTTAAAAACGCGGCAGAACTCATCCACTTCGCCGTCCAATGGACCGAAAGGTCGGGAACCGCCGACCCCGACAATTCCGCAAAATAACGCGAATTTGCTGCGCACAAAAATAGCTTTCTCCATAAGTCCTGCGTCGCCACCCCAAATCGGACAATATCCATTCGCAAGCACCCTTTCGTCCAACCTTGAATAACCCATTATTTTTCTGAGCTTCCCGCTCACAAACTCATTTCAATGATTTGCCTTGCAGTCGGCGAATCGCGCTCCCGCTAAGGGTTTCCTCTAGGCGGAATTAGCAGTTACCCCGATTAATCCCGTTGCCATAATTAATTACAATAGCCCATAGTCAAATACCGATCATATAAACGCCGGCAGGCGATTCTTGCCACGGCGATAAATTAAACATGGGAGATTTAGAGTGATTTGCCGGCGAATTCGAAAAGAAAATAACAATCTGCTTTCCGATCTGGAGATACAGCGCCGGGAAAGAATCGCACTGGAAGCCGAGATGGCCGAATTGCGCACGGAAACGGAAGAACTGCGTCGAAGCCACGCCGAAGCCACGGAAAAATGCAATATGCACATTGAACTATTCAAGCATATTTTACTGTTTGGCGATTCATTCCTGGAAGTGCAAGGCTCTCTGGCCAGTCTTGCGCACACCATGAAAGATGAAAAGGATCAGGCAGTGGAAGCCGCAGCCTCACTCGGCGCTAACCTGCTTGTTGTTGAAAAAATTTCCGGCAATCTCAACCATCTATCCGAAAAAACACATGAAACCGCCGCCGGGGTAGAGCACCTGAACGAGCGCGCAGCCCAGATTGGCGGCATTATCAGGATGATCAAGGAAATTGCCGATCAGACCAACCTGCTGGCGCTCAATGCCGCCATCGAAGCCGCCCGTGCCGGAGAGCAGGGCAGGGGCTTCGCCGTGGTAGCCGACGAGGTTCGCAAGCTCGCCGAGCGCACGGCCAATGCCACCAACGAAATCTCTTCCCTGGTTTCCGCGATCCAGACCGAAACTTCCCAGGTAAAAGCGTTGGTGGAGCTTTCACCCACGCAGGCGGCACAATTCAACCGCGATGGCGCTGACGCCACCCGCAGCATGCAGGGATTGCTGGGGCTATCGGACCAGATGAAGAACGCAATCGCCGCTTCCGCCCTGCGCAGCTTCGTGGAAACCGCAAAAGTCGACCACCTCATTTTCAAGTTCGAAATTTACAAGGTGTTCATGGGGCTGTCCGCCAGGACGCCTTCGGACTTTGCCAGCCACACTTCCTGCCGGCTGGGAAAATGGTACTACGAAGGCGACGGCAAAGATTGCTTCTCTTTGCTGCATGGCTACAAGGAAATCGAGCTGCCTCACAAGGCGGTTCACCAGCATGGGGTGAACGCCATTATGCATTTTTATGCCGGAGAATTAGATTCCGGCATCGCTGAAATCGGGAAGATGGAAGCAGCCAGCTTCAGGGTTCTGGAAGAACTCGAACAGATGGCCGTCAGCGGGAAAAATGACACCATGCTGTGCCACCACCTGGAAAATGCGGCCTGAAATCCACGTTCACCCCGAATCAGGCAGCCCATCGCTCGCCACACTGTTACGCAACCGCTGCCGAATCGCAAATATTCCGGTTCGACTGATCGCCCTCCGCGCCCTTTGGACTATTTTTATGGCGTTTGCGGTAAAATGACGGTATTTCCCAATACCTCATCACGGGCTCGCACATGAATCTTTCCACGCTTACCGCTCTATCTCCCCTGGATGGCCGCTACCATGGCAAGGTCGCCGACCTGCGCGCCTATTTCAGCGAATTCGCGCTGATCCGCTACCGCGTCAAGGTTGAAATAGAGTGGCTCAAGGCGCTTTCCCGCGAGACCGCTATCACCGAGGTGCCGCCGTTCTCTGCCGCGACCCTGGCGCAACTGGACGAGCTGGCGAACAATTTCTCCGAAACCGACGCGCAGGCCGTCAAGGACATCGAAAAGACCACCAACCATGACGTGAAAGCGGTGGAATACTGGATGAAGCAACGCCTCGCCGGCAATAGCGAAGTCATGAAAGTGAGCGAGTTCATCCATTTCGCCTGCACCTCGGAGGACATCAACAACCTGTCCCACGGCCTGATGCTGAAAAATGCGCGCGCAGCGGCAATGCTGCCGGGCCTCGACAAGGTCATCGCCAGGCTCACCGACCTCGCCCATGAACTGGCGGCGATGCCGATGCTGGCTCACACCCACGGCCAGCCCGCCACTCCCACCACGGTCGGCAAAGAGCTGGCCAACGTGGTTCACCGCCTGCAGCGCCAACAAAAGACCATCGCCGAGGCGCCGATCATGGGCAAGATCAACGGCGCGGTGGGCAACTACAATGCCCATCTTTCCGCTTATCCCGATCTCGACTGGGAAAACTTGGCCAAACGTTTCGTCGAAAGTCTGGGCCTGGAGTTCAACCCCTACACCATCCAGATCGAACCGCACGACTACATGGCCGAATTGTTCGACACCTTTGCCCGCGCCAACACCATCCTGATCGACCTGGATCGCGACATCTGGGGCTACATTTCGATGGGTTATTTCAAGCAGAAAGTGAAGGCCGGCGAAGTCGGTTCGTCCACCATGCCGCACAAGGTCAACCCGATCGATTTCGAAAACTCGGAAGGCAATCTGGGGCTGGCTAACGCCGTGCTGCGCCACCTCTCCGAGAAGCTGCCAATCTCGCGCTGGCAGCGCGACCTCACCGATTCCACCGTGCTGCGCAACATGGGTGTGGGCATGGGCTACACCCTGCTCGGCTACGAATCCTGCCTGCGCGGCTTGGGCAAGCTCGAAGCCAACCCGCAGCGCCTGGCCGAATATTTGAACAACAACTGGGAAGTGCTGGCCGAACCGATCCAGACCGTGATGCGCCGCTATGGCGTGGAAAACCCTTACGAGCAGCTAAAGGAACTGACCCGCGGCAAGGGCGGGATCACCCAGGAAACGCTGCATGCCTTCATCGGCAAGCTCGCCATCCCGGAAGAGGCGAAGCAGCGCCTGCTGGCGCTCACCCCGGCCAACTATATCGGCAAGGCGGTTGAACTGGCGGCGCGAATTTAAAAACCATAAAAAGTTTATGGTTTTTGTCTTTTCCCGTCAGCCTGGTTTATAGTAAAATTCGATTGTTGCGTGCGCAGGCACGCTTGTTTGCGCCCCACCCACAAATCCAGGACAAGCACCCAAGGAGTAAAATATCGTGAAAACAAATATCCTGCGCGGCGGCGCCATTCTTTCCGCCTCCATCCTGCTTGCCGCCTGCGGACAAAAGGAAGTCAGCTTCAAGGCTGACGTCCAGCCTATTCTCAAGCAATATTGCCTGGAATGCCACGTCGACAGCGGCGAAGGATACAGGAAGAGCGGTTTACTCATGACCAGCCATGAGAATCTGATGAAGGGCACCCGCTTCGGGCCTGTCGTCAAGCCCGGCGACACCATGACCAGTGCGCTGATCATGCTGGTGGAGGGCCGCGCCGATCCTTCGATCAAGATGCCGCACGGCAAGGACTCGCTGCCCAAGGAAAAGATCGAAGTGCTGAAGAAATGGGTGGAACAAGGCGCGAAAAACAACTGACACCCGCTCGCTGTAGCCGCCATAAAAAAGCCCGCAATATTCGTTGCGGGCTTTTTTCATCTCGGAGCAAGACCGTCAATCGAGCTTACTGTCCCCATCGGTGGCACGATAAAATTCTGCCATCTTCCGCGCCTGAACCTGCCGGTGGTATCCCTTGGTAACATGACGAACTAGCCAGGCGGTGTAAATGAAGGCGGAAACGAAAGCGAAGGACAGCCCCCAGGCCAGACCGGTGCCAAGCGACAATTGCAACGTTACGCCGCGTACCTCGCCGAACACGAAAAGGCCGACGAGCGGGCCGCAAACCAGCGAAATCAGGGCGATGATCACGATATCGCGGACGATGCGCCGCCTGGGCGGCAGCAATGCCTCGATATCTATTTGGGGCTGCTCACCCATGTGAAATCAACCGTCCGCGTTGATCTTTTTGACCAGCTCCTGCAGCACCTGTTCCGCCTTGTCGTTTTCCACCTGGCAGGTGCCGGCATTCTGATGGCCGCCGCCGCCATACTGCAGCATCAACTCGCCAATATTGGTTTTCGAACTGCGATTGATGATTGATTTTCCGGTAGCAAACACTGTGTTCTGCTGCTTGACCCCCCACAATACGTGGATCGAGATATTGGTTTCCGGGAACAGCGCATAGATCATGAAACGGTTACCGGCATAGATGGTTTCTTCGCGGCGCAGGTCAAGCACCACCAGATTGCCGTATACCTTGACGCAACGTTGAATCTGCTCCTTGAACTTGCCCTCATGCTCGAAATACATCTCCGAGCGCTCCTTCACGTCCGGCAACTGCATGATCTGCCCGATATCGTGGTTCTTGCAGTAATCGATCAGATCCATCATCAGGTCGTAGTTGGAAATCCGGAAATCGCGGAAACGCCCCAGGCCAGTGCGGGCGTCCATCAGGTAATTGAGCAGCACCCAGCCCTTCGGTTCGAGAATTTCGTCGCGAGAAAACTGTGCTGCGTCCGCCTTGTCGACGGCAGACATCATGCCATCCCACGAAGCGGGAAACGCCTTGCTGCCGCCATAATAATCGTACACTACGCGCGCCGCGGACGGCGCCTTGGGATCGATGATGTGGTTAGTGCGTTCGCCAGTATTGCGGATGGTCTCGGAAAGATGGTGATCGAAGGCGATGTGGGCGCCGGCGACATAGGGCAGATTGGTCGTGATGTCGTTCGGGCCGATCTCGATCTTGCCGTCCTGCATATCCTTGGGGTGGACGAACTTGATTTCGTCCAGCATATCGAGATGCTTCAACAATACCGCGCAAACCAGACCATCGAAATCGCTACGCGTCACCAGACGAAATTTCTTGTTTCCCATTATGCAGTTCCCCAAACATGAAAATATGTATCCGAAAATTATACCCGAGCCCTGACTTGGTGAATCCAAAAAACGCTATTTTGCCGAAATATTAGCGTCCCAAGTGCTCGGCGCGAACGCCCGGAATTACTTACGGGTGCGGTTGTTACGGTGACGCAGATAGCCGAATACGCCCGGCAACATTGACAGGATAACGATGCCGAGAATCAGCGCGGACAGGTTCTGCTTGAAAAATGGAATGTTGCCGAAGAAGTAACCAGCCAGCACCAGCGAGCCGACCCAGGCTATGCCGCCGGCCAGGGCAAGGGGCAAAAAGCGGCGATAATCCATGCTGCCGATACCGGCGACAAACGGCGCGAAGGTGCGGATAATCGGAAAAAAACGCGCAAGGATAATCGCCTTGCCGCCATGTTTTTCATAAAAGCGATGGGTTTGCTCCAGATGCACGGGGTTGAGCAAACGCGAGGTCTCGCTGCGGAAAACACGGGGACCGACATAGCGACCGACCCAGTAGTTGGTGTTATCGCCCAGAAATGAGGCCAGAATCAACAGGCCTGCCAGCACCTGCACTTCCAGTGCCCCGCTGGCGCTCATGGCGCCGGCAACGAACAGCAGGGAATCGCCCGGCAGGAACGGCATCACCACCAGTCCGGTCTCGCAGAAAATAATCAGGAACAGGATCAGGTAAATCCAGGAGCCGTAGTCCTGGGTCAACACCAGAAGATACTTGTCGAGGTGCAGGACGATATCGACGAAGGAAAGAATGAATTCCATGATTCACATACCGCGGATAGTCGAGGAACAAACAGCCGATTTTTTTATTGGCAACAACCGGCGTTTCAAACCGTTCCCGCTTCTGCTTCCGCCTCTTCGCCTTCCTTCTTCTCGGGCTTGAGGAAATCCTCGCGCGATATGCCCAGCCACATCACGATCGGGCTCGCTACCAGCACCGAAGAATAGATGCCGAAGACGATGCCAATGGTCAATGCCAGAGCGAAGTAGTGCAGCGCCTCGCCGCCGAAAAAAAACATCGACAACACCATCAGCTCGGTCATGGTATGCGTGATGATGGTGCGCGACATGGTGCGGGTAATCGCGTTGTCGATCACCTCGGCCACCGAAGCCTTGCGCAGCTTGCGGAAGTTCTCGCGCACCCGGTCGAACACTACCACCGACTCGTTCACCGAATAACCCAGCACCGCCAGCACGCCGGCCAGCACCGTGAGGGAGAACTCCCACTGGAAAAAGGCAAAAAAGCCGAGAATAATCACCACGTCGTGCATGTTGGCGATGATCGCCGCCACCGAGAAGCGCCATTCGAAGCGCATGGCGAGGTAGGCCATGATGCCTAGGCACACCACCAGCAACGCGAGCGCGCCGTTTTCGTAAAGTTCCTTGCCGACCTGCGGCCCGACGAATTCGACCCGGCGCAGCTCGACCGTGCTGTCAGTCCCCTTCAGCGCCTGGAACACCTGCTCGGAAAGCTTGGCGGTGCTGACGTCGGGCTTGAGCGGCAAGCGAATCATGATGTCGCGCGAAGTGCCGAAATTTTGCACTGCCGCATCATGCAGTCCGATCCCGGTCAGGGTGGCGCGAACCTTGTGGACATCCGCCGCCTGGCTGTAGCTCACCTCCATCACCGTGCCGCCGGTAAAATCCACCCCCAGGTTCAAGCCTTTTAAACCCAGCGCCGCCACCGCCGCGATGAAGGTCACCAGCGAAATGAAGGTGGTCACCCGTGCATAGCTCATGAACGGGATGTCGCGTTTGATATTGAAAAATTCCAGCATGTTGAGAACCCTTTAATCTAACCGCCGATAAACGCCGACATCAATTGGATGCAGCCTTACACTGGCTTCTTCATCCTAGCCGAATCAATCGGCGTTGATCCGCGTTTATCGGCGGTTAATTTTGAATCAAATCGAAACCTTATCCAGCCTCGCCTTGCGGCCATAGGTCAGGTTGACGAAACCACGCGACACCAGGACCGCGCTGAACATCGAGGTCAGGATGCCGAGGCACAGCACCACGGCAAAACCGCGCACCGGGCCGGAGCCCAGCCAGAACAGCGCCACACCGGCGACCAGCGAGGTGATGTTGGAATCGAGAATCGTGGCGAACGCCCTCTCATAACCGGCATGAATCGCCGCCTGCGCCGACAAGCCGTTTCTCAGCTCCTCCCGGATACGCTCGTTGATCAGCACGTTGGCATCGATCGCCATGCCGACGGTCAGTGCGATACCCGCCATGCCGGGCAAGGTCAGGGTGGCCTGCAGCAGCGACAAGATCGCCACCAGCAGCAACACGTTGACGGCCAGCGCCGCCGTCGAAATCACCCCGAAGAAACGGTAGTAGAAAATCATGAAGACGGCAATGGCGATGAAGCCGTAGATATTCGAATTAAAGCCCTTGGCAATATTCTCCGCGCCCATGCTCGGGCCGACAGTGCGCTCCTCGACAATATCCATCGGTGCCGCAAGCGCACCGGCACGCAACAGCAACGCCACGTCGCTGGCTTCGGTGGAAGTCATGCGGCCCGATATCTGCACCCGACCGCCGCCGATTTCCTCGCGGATCACCGGTGCGGTGATCACTTCGCCCTTGCCTTTTTCAATCAGCAAAATCGCCATGCGCTTGCCGACGTTCTCGCGCGTCACCTGCTTGAAAATGCGGGCGCCTCGCCCATCCAGGCTGATATGCACAGCCGGCTCACCGCTCTGGCTTTCAAAGCCGGGCTGGGCGTCGCTGATGTAATCGCCGGTCAGCACCACACCCTTTTTCACCAACAGGGGCAGCCCCTTGCGCTCGGTATAAATTTCGCTGCCGAACGGCGGCTGACCGGACTGCACTGCGGCCACCACGTCATGCTCTTCATCCACCATGCGGATTTCCAGCGTGGCAGTACGACCGAGAATGTCTTTCGCCTTGGCGGTATCCTGCACGCCGGGCAACTGCACCACGACGCGATCGGCGCCCTGTTGCTGGATAATCGGCTCGGCCACGCCGAGCTCGTTGATGCGGTTGCGCAAGGTGGTGATGTTCTGTTGCAGCGCAAACTCCTGAATACGCTTTTGCGCCTCTTGCTTGAGCGTACCCAACAGCTTGAATTCGCCGCCCTCTTCAACTTCCTTCAGCAGCAAATCGGGAGCACTCTTCTGCAATTCCTCGATGGCCTTGCCGCGCGATTCGGCATCGCGAAATTTGACTTCCACCGCTTCACCCTGACGCGAGACGCCGCTATAGGCAATCTTCTTCTCGCGCAACCCGGTGCGGGTATCGCCGACATGGCGCTCAATCGCCTTGGTGATGGCCGCCTTCATGTCCACCTGCAGCAGGAAATGCACGCCGCCGCGCAAATCCAGGCCGAGATACATCGGCTGCGCGCCCAGGCTGGAAAGCCATTTTGGCGAGCTGGACACCAGGTTGAGCGCCACCACGAAGTTTTCGCCCAACTGCGACTGGAGCAAATCCTTTGCCTTGATCTGGGTTTCGGCATCCGCAAAACGCACCTTCACCCCAGCGGTATCGAGCGCGATACCCTGCACGGCAAAGCCGCCTTTTTTCAGCGCCTCATCGACCTGCTTCAACAGCCCCTGATCCACCTTGGTCATGCCGCGCAGCGGCGAAACCTGTACAGCGGGCGATTCGCCGTAGAAATTAGGCAGGGTATAAATCAGGCCGAACAGCAACGCAACGGCAATGACGATGTACTTCCACAGGGGATAACGGTTCATGAGTGCTCCGTAACTTAAACATGTAGGTTGGGTTAGGCGCGGCTTTTTGCGCCGTAACCCAACAAACCAAAGCTTCCTTCGAAAGGTTTATTTCGTCTGGATGCGCCTATTTTTGGTGATTGTTGGGTTACGCGATAAAGCCGCTAACCCAACCTACATTTCTTCTTACTTGATTTCCTTGATCGTGCCTTTGGGCAGCAGGGTCGTAATGGCCGATTTCTGTACGTGGATCACCACATTCTCGGCAATTTCCAGGCCGACATAGAATTCATTCACTTTCGCTATCTTGCCCAACTCGCCGCCGGCGGTGATCACTTCGTCGCCCTTTTGCAGCGACTCCAGCATGCTTTTCTGCTCCTTGGCGCGTTTCATCTGCGGTCGGATCATCATGAAATAGAACAGTGCAAAAATCACGATCAGGGGCAGGAACTGCATATATGGGTCCGGCGCACCCGCAGCATCTGCCGCATAAGCCATATTAATCAGCATGTTGTTTCTCCAAGACTAAAAAAATCAACGGGAATTTTATCACGATGACGCCGTCCGCGCTTGCCTAAACGCCCGCGCGAATTCGGCAAAACGACCTTCCTCGATGGCAAGGCGGATGCCCTGCATCAACTCCTGATAATAATGCAGGTTGTGAATGGTGTTGAGACGCGCGCCGAGGATTTCACCGATGCGGTGAAGATGATGCAGATAAGCGCGGGTGAAATTGCAGCAGGCATAGCAGCCGCATTCCTCGTCCAATGGCCGCGTGTCGAGGCGGTATTGCGCGTTCTTGATCTTGACCGTGCCGAAACGGGTAAACAGCCAGCCGTTGCGGGCGTTGCGCGTCGGCATCACGCAGTCGAACATATCCACGCCGCGCTCCACCGCATCGACCAGATCCTCCGGCGTGCCGACGCCCATCAGGTAGCGCGGCTTGTCCGCCGGCATCTGCGGTGCGACATGATCGAGGATGCGCATCATGTCTTCCTTCGGCTCGCCTACCGACAGCCCGCCGATGGCATAACCGTCGAAACCGATATTCACCAGACCGGCCAGCGACTCGTCGCGCAGGCTTTCGTGCATGCCGCCCTGGACGATGCCGAACAAGGCATTCGGATTGCCCTCATGGGCCCGCTTCGAGCGCTCCGCCCAGCGCAGGGACAAACGCATCGAATCGCCGGCCTGCTGCAAGTCGGCAGGGTGCGGCGTGCACTCGTCGAAAATCATCACGATGTCGGAATTCAGCACCTTCTGGATGCGCATCGACTCTTCTGGCGTCAGGAAGCAGCGGTCGCCGTTCACCGGCGACTGGAACTTCACGCCCTCCTCGGTGATCTTGCGCAAATCTCCCAGGCTGAATACCTGGAACCCGCCGGAGTCGGTCAGGATCGGCCCATCCCAGCCCATGAAACGGTGCAGCCCGCCATGTGCTTCAATCACCTCCAGACCGGGCCGCAGCCACAGGTGAAAGGTATTGCCGAGCACGATGTGGGCGCCGATTTCCTTCAGCTCGACAGGCGACATCGCCTTGACCGTGCCGTAGGTGCCCACCGGCATGAAGGCCGGAGTCTCGACCTTGCCGTGGGCCAGCGTCAGCGTACCGCGACGGGCAAGATTGTCGATGGAATGAAGCTCGAATTTCATTGCTGCCTTTCTATTAGCATCGCATCGCCATAACTGAAAAATCGGTAGCGCTGCGCCACTGCATGGCAGTAGGCGCGGCGGATATTATCCATGCCGCCGAAGGCCGACACCAGCATCAGCAGCGTGGATTTCGGCAGATGGAAATTGGTCAGCAGCCGCTCGACGACCTTGAAGCGGTAGCCGGGAAAAATGAAAATGTTGGTCTCGCCGCAACCTGCTTCCAATTCGCCGCCGGCTGCCGCAGATTCAAGCGCGCGCAGTGAAGTGGTGCCCACCGCGATCACCCGCCCGCCCGCTGCCCGCGCCGCGCGAATCGAGTCCACAGTCGGCTGCGACACGGTGTACCACTCGCTGTGCATCTTGTGCTCGGCAATTTCTTCCACCCGCACCGGCTGGAAAGTGCCCGCGCCGACATGGAGCGTGACGTAGGCAGATTTTACCCCCAGCTTTTCGAGCCGAGCCAGTATCGCCGGATCGAAATGCAAACCAGCCGTGGGTGCCGCCACCGCACCGGGCTCACGCGCATAAACCGTCTGGTAGCGGGTCTCGTCGAATTGATCCGGGGCGTGGGTGATGTAGGGCGGGAGCGGCAAGCTGCCATACTGCTCCAGCAGATCCAGCACCGAAACCTCGCCGGCGAAATGCAGGCGGTAGAGTTCACCCTGCCGCTCCACCACCGTTGCTGCGATGGCGCCCGCCAACAGCAGGCTTGAACCGGGCTTGGGCGCATGGCTGGCGCGGATGTGGGCGAGCGCGTCATGCTGGTCCAGCACGCGCTCGACCAGCACCTCCAGCTTGCCGCCGCTGTCTTTCACGCCGAACAGCCGGGCCTTGATCACGCGCGTATCGTTAAACACCAGCAGATCGCCGGCCTTGAGAAATTGCTGCAAGTCGCTGAATTGGCGGTCATCCAACACACCGCTGGCACCGTCGAGATGGAGCAGGCGGCTCTGGCCGCGCTCCGGCGCAGGAAGCTGGGCGATCAGTTCGGCAGGCAGTTCAAAATCGAAATCACTGGTTTTCATCTGGAGAAACTTGCCGGAAAAGTGTTTTTGGTTGATAATTCGCGACTTCCAGTAGCCGGGATGGCGGAACTGGTAGACGCACGGGACTCAAAATCCCGCGCTAGCAATAGCGTGCCGGTTCGATTCCGGCTCCCGGCACCAAACAAGACAAAGGGCAGCCTCGGCTGCCCTTTCTGTTTTCCGCTCGGCACTGACTAAGCCGCCTGCACCGGGATTTCGTGCCGCTGCCCGACAATCCGGTTGTGTTCGTTCACATAAACCAGGTCAGGCTGAAACTTCTGCAACTCCAGCTCGTTGTACATGGCGTAGGTGGCGATGATGATCAGGTCGCCGGGGTTCGCCTTGTGCGCCGCAGCGCCATTCACGGAAATCACGCCGGAATCCCGCTCCGCCTTGATGGCGTAAGTGGTGAAACGCTCGCCGTTGGTCACGTTATAGATGTCGATCTGCTGGTACTCGCGGATGTCCGCAGCGTCCAGCAGCGTCTCGTCAATCGCGCACGAGCCTTCGTAATGCAGCTCGGAGTGAGTAACGGTAACGCGGTGCAGCTTGGATTTGAGCATCGTTCTTTGCATTGAAGGCTCTCACTCCATTATCTGGAAAAAGGACGGGCATTATAAACTTCTGCGGCGGCTGACACAAACTTCAATATTATCAATCAGGCGCGTACGCCCCAACCACGCCGCCGCCAGCACGACTAGACCAGTGTCGTCCGCCCCTGCCGGCAACAGCGATTCGGCAGCGCGCACCGCAACATAATCGACCCGCCATCCATGCGCCTCCAGGTCGGCAACCGCAGTGCGCTCCAGCGCGGCGTAATCCTTGCTGCCTGCGACAATAGACTCCTGCACGCGCCCAAGGTTCCGGTACAGCCGCACCGCCTCGATCCGTTCTTCCGCGCTCAGGTAACCGTTGCGCGAGCTGAGGGCGAGGCCGTCTGCGGCGCGCAGCGTTTCCCCCGCCACGATCTCAACCGGCAGGTTGAGCTGCCGCGCCATGGCGCGAATCACATGCAGTTGCTGATAATCCTTCATGCCGAATATTGCGGCTTGCGGCTGAACGATGTTGAGCAGCTTCAGCACCACCGTGACGACACCGCGAAAATGGCCGGGGCGAAACGCCCCGCACAGCTCATTGGCAACCGGCGGCGGCTCGACAAACACCTGCTGCGGCTCGGGATAAAGATCGCTCACTGCCGGCGCGAACACCACGTCAGCCAAGCCTTCCAGCTTGGCACAGTCGGCTTCCAGTGTGCGGGGGTAGCTATCGAAATCCTCGCCCGGCCCGAACTGGATCGGGTTGACGAAAATGCTCGCCACCACGCAGCGGCCATGCTCGCGCGCCTGCCTGACCAGAGACACGTGGCCCTCGTGCAGGTTGCCCATGGTGGGAACGAACGCGACCGACGGCTCGGATTTGAGCCGGTCACGCAATTCCTGGGTGGTTGAGATGATCTGCATGGATGAAAACTAGAAACAATGCTCCGGCGCCGGGAACCCGCCACTTTTTACTGCCTTGACGTATTGTTCGATGGCCGCTTGAATGCTGCCTGCGTCTTGCAGGAAATTTTTGGCAAACCTCGGTGGCTTGCCGGGATAGATGCCCAGCAAGTCATACAGCACCAGCACCTGGCCGGAGCAATCCGGTCCGGCACCGATGCCGATGGTGGGAATCGTCAATGCTGCCGTGACCTGCTGCCCGAGCGTCGCCGGGATCGCTTCCAGCAGCATCATGGCAGCGCCGGCATCCTGCAAGGCCAGCGCATCTTCCAACAACTTTTTCGCCGCCGCGTCGCCTTTGCCCTGCACTTTGTAGCCGCCGAGCTGGTGCACCGATTGCGGCGTCAGGCCGATATGGCCGAACACCGGGATGCCGCGCTCAACCAGGAAAGCCACGGTTTTCGCCATCACCGCGCCGCCTTCGAGCTTGACCATCTGCGCGCCTGCCGCCATCAGTTTCGCGGCGTTGCGCAAGGCCTGGGCCGGGCTTTGCTGGTAGCTGCCGAACGGCATGTCGGCGACGATGAAGGCCCGTTCGGCGCCGCGTGCGACGCAACGGGTGTGGTAAACCATATCGTCCATGCTCACCGGCAAGGTGGTTTCTTCGCCCTGCACCACCATGCCGAGCGAGTCGCCGACCAGCAGCATGTCCACCCCGGCATTTTCCAGCAGGGCGGCAAAGCTCGCGTCATAACAGGTCAGGACGGCAATCTTTTCGCCGCCGCGCGCCATTTTCTGCAAGGTGCTCAATGTGGTTCGTGTGGACATACTGGCTCCATTTAATCGCACATCAGGCTGCGTAATTGAAATATTCCCGTCCGCCGCGCATCTGGCCGATGCGCTCGATCAGCAAGTCCAGCGCCTGTGGTTGATCGACGAAGTTGAGGTGTTCGCTGTTGACGATCAGCAGCGGCGATGCGTCGTAATGATAGAAATAGCGGCTGTAACTGTCGGCCACGCGCGTCAGGTAATCGAGCGTGACCGGCGCTTCGTACTCCACGCCGCGTCCCCTGACGCGGTCAGCCAGCACCTCCGGCGCCACCTGCAAATAAATCATCAAATCCGGGGTTGGCGTCTGGGTTTTCAAATGGCTATAAATCTGCTGGTACAGGCGGTATTCCTCGTCGCTCAGATTGAGCTGCGCGAACAACTGATCCTTGTCGAGCATGAAGTCGGCCACGGTGGCACGTCCGAACAACTCCATCTGTTTCAGATCCTGCACCTGCGAAGCGCGCTGGAACAGAAAAAACAATTGGGTGGACAAGGCGTAGCGCGCCGCATCCTGATAGAAGCGCGCCAGGAAAGGGTTGGCATCCGCGTTCTCGAGCATCAGCTCGGCCTGGAAACGCTCGGCAAGCAGGCGCGCCAAGCTGGTCTTGCCAGCCCCGATCGGCCCCGCAACCACGACATAACGATATTTGTCGAACAGCATCCCGGCTATCCCTCCAGCCGCTCAACGCGTTGATCGGTGCATCTCTCCAGGCATTCCGCCACCTCGCCGTGCCCGCTTATCATGCAGGATGGCGCGATTTCATGCAAAGGCTGGAGCACGAAGGCGCGCTCGTGCATGCGCGGATGCGGCAGCGTCAGGCCATGTTCGTGGAAACTCAGGTCGTCGTACAGCAGGATGTCCAGATCGAGGATGCGCGGCGCATTGGGAAATTCGCGCACGCGCCCGTGGCGGTGTTCCATGTCGAGCAATGCATCGAGCAACTGATGGGGCGCAAGCGCGGTTTCGATCTCGGCAACGGCGTTGATGAAATCGGGCTGCTCGGCATAGCCGACCGGTGCGCTGAGGTAGAGCGAAGAACTCGACAGCAGCCGGGTTTGCGGCAGTTTGTCGAGTTCGGCAAAGGCTTTCAGTATCTGGCTGCGCGGCTCCGACAGGTTGCTGCCGAGGCCGATGAAGGCGCGCTTGTAAGGGGGAAGAGGGTGCATGTCGGGTTAAAAATCTAGCCACGGATTAACACGGATTACACAGATGAATTAATTGGGGTTCTATCCGTGTAATCCGTGGCTAAAAGGTTATTCGGGGTTAATCGGTTGCACTCCAGCAGAGCCAGCGCCCTTGGGCTTGCGGCGGCGACGTTTCTTCGGCGCAGCCTCGTCCTTGATCAGCATGTCGCCGCGCTTGGCTTCGCCGGCATCCTGGAAGGTATCCCACCAGCGACCAACTTCGGCATCCACCTCGCCGCTTTCGCAGCGCATCACCAGGAAATCGTAAGCGGCGCGGAAACGCGGATGTTCGAGCAAGCGGAAAGGCCGCTGGCCGCCGCGCTGCAGGAAGCGCGGCTGCATCGACCAGATTTCCTTCATCACCGCATCGTAGCGGTGCGGGATGGCGAGTTTTTTCTGCTGTACCGACAACACCTGATCCATCGCCTGATGCAAGGCCGGCGCCGGTCTTTCTCCGCTATCCTGAATCTGCTGCCAGGTGGACAACACTTCGTGCCAGAGCAAAGCGGCGAACAGGTAAGCCGGCGAAACCGGTTTTTCTTCTTCGATACGCTGGTCGGTCTTGGCCAGCGCCAGCATGATGAAGCGTTCGCCCATCGGTTGTTCCAGGATTACATCGAGCATCGGCAGCAAGCCATGATGCAAACCCTTCTTGCGTAACAGCCTGATGCTTTCAACCGCATGGCCGGAAAACAGCAGCTTGAGCATTTCGTCGAACAGCCGCGCCGCCGGCACGTCTTCCAGCAGTTCCGCCAGTTGCCTGATCGGCTTGATCGCCGCCGGGTCGAGCTTCAGCCCGAGCTTGGCGGCGAAACGCACGGCACGCAGCATCCGCACCGGGTCTTCGCGGTAGCGCTGGGCCGGGTCGCCGATGATGCGCAGCACGCCGGCCTTGAGGTCGGCAACGCCGTCGTGGTAGTCCCAAATTTCCTGGCTGACCGGGTCGTAATACATCGCGTTGACGGTAAAATCGCGGCGCATGGCGTCTTCCACCTGCGAGCCGAACACGTTGTCGCGCAGGATGCGGCCGCTATCCTGGTCGGTCTGGCGGTCATCGCTGTCGTTATTGGTGGCGACGGCGACAGTGCGGAAGGTGGAAACCTCGATGGTTTCCGGCCCGCACATCACATGGACGATGCGGAAGCGCCGCCCGATGATGCGGGAGCGCCGGAACAGGTTGCGCACCTCGTCCGGCTCGGCATCGGTGGCGACGTCGAAATCCTTGGGTTCACGGCCCAGCAGCAAGTCGCGCACCGCGCCGCCGACGACGAACGCCTTGTAGCCCGCCTGTTGCAAGGTTCTTACGGTTTTCAGCGCACACGGAGTGAGATGGTCGGCGGTGATGCCGTGGGACTTCAGCTTGAAGATGCGTGGCTCGCCGTTTTTCGGCGATTTCTTTTTAAAAACCCGGCTGATTAACTTGTGGATCATTGATTGAATTTTAATGAAAGAACTATAGGTAGATTAAGGATTTGCCCGTAAGTCGCCATCACTCGCCAACAGTTCCGCGACAACGCCGCCGTATCATACAGCAACCGCGCATGATCGCAAAAAAACACCCGCGCATCATCACGTTAGCGCAAGCTGATCACCGGCCAGCCGCTGTTCTCGGCATGCGCCTTCAATGTCGGGTCGGGGTCCACCGCCACCGGCTTGCTGACCCGCGCCAGCAACGGCAAATCGTTGAGCGAATCGCTGTAGAACCAGCTTTCCGTCACATCGCCCCACTTCACCCCACGCTGCGCGAGCCAGGCATCGAGCCGTGAAATTTTGCCATCGCGAAAACAGGGTGTGCCATCAACCTTGCCAGTGAACTCGCCGCCGCTCTGCTCCGGCTCGGTGGCGATCAGGTGTTCGACTCCAAATTCCCGCGCGATCGGCATGGTGACGAAGCTGTTGGTGGCGGTGATGATCGCCACCAGATCGGCTTCCGCAAGGGAGCGATCAACCAGGTCGCGCGCGCGCCGATTGATGATCGGCAAGATGTGCTCATGCATGAACTGCTGGTGCCAGACATCCAGTTGCGTGCGCGGATGGCGGGCCAACGGCTTGAGTTGGAAATCGAGGAACTCATGGATGTCCAGCGTGCCGGCCTTGTACTGATCGTAAAAAGTCTGATTGCGCGCCTCGTACACTTCGCGGTCAAGCACACCGCGCTCGATCAGGAACTGCGCCCACTCGAAATCGCTGTCGCCACAAAGCAGCGTGTTGTCCAAATCGAAAAGCACCAGTTTCAAGTTCTTTGCTCCGCTCTAAAAATAGAGTGAAGTATAGCTTAAGCCGGATATTTCATGTCCAAAGGGAACTCGCAAATTGAAGTGCGTCATCGCTGGCGTTTTGTTTCGCAGGGGAATTTTGTTAGATCAAAAAATGGGAATGTTTGCCAAATGCCAGTAAGGCAGCGAACAATACCAAGTTCTAGTTGGCTCGCCGGTTTGGGCAATTCTGGACACTGGAATTTTTTGGTGCTGATTTTCTAAATTTCTCACCAAAAGAAGGTAAATTTGGATGCCATGACCGCTATGCTTTATTGGGTCTTGTCTAACATTTGGCCTTTTTCAGTCGCTCCAAAATAGAAGCTCCGCCCGACAGAATGGCGGTATCTCTGGGAAACAACTCGTTGGTTTTATTAATTTGCTGAATTATCCAGTCCTCTCGCTTAGGTGATAGCTTTCCATTTTGATCGAGGAATATTGTAACTGCATGAACGAGTACTGAATATGGATGGGGTGTTGGACGCCAATTACGCCTCTCTTCAAACTTAAAAACCTCATTCAAAAGATCTATGGCCTCCGTGAACAGTGAATCACGCTGGCCCGGACTTCCTTCAAGCTTTCTTATCAAGATTGTGGCTAGAGTTGTCCAAGGAAAAGGGTGAGCTTCAATAGCGACTGCGTGTCTTGCATACTGCACTGCAGTATCGATAGCGATAGTTTGAGTCAGTAATGCACGTTGTTCCCAATACCTAGAGTTCCATTGCCAACGGTCTTGGGTTTTTTTGTAAAATTGCTCAGACAGTTCGCCGAGGAGGGGTCTGACAACCCGATCAGCATGGAAGAGTCTACCGGCAAGCCTAGATTCTGGCGTTTGATCGATGATAGTCCGTCGATTTACATATGGCGCCAATGCATCAGCTAGGTTTACGAAAACTTCGAAGAGAATATTTTCTCTCTCTCTACTCAAAAGTAATAATGTTCGATCAGCGATTAACGCGTGAAAAGGTAGGATGTAGTCGTCATCTTCCGAGAAAGCAAGCGGCAAGGGACAATCGTAGGTGATTTGATTCCTAAGACCAGAATTGTGTTGGGCCGCCTCAAGAATGGGATAGTAGAGTCCGCCAGCGTAGCAATGCTCTGCGACCGCAGCGATTGCGTAACTCCGCCTCTCTGACTCGGTGGCATCGTTCCAAAGAGACTTAATAATCGTTTCGAGAGGCTTAAAATTATTTAAAATACGACACGTACAAATCGCCACTGGTTCACCTAGGAGAGAGCGCCCAAACTTCTCTGGATGGCGAATTGCATCTGGTTCTCCAAGGAGGCCGTTCATCCGATACTTTTCAATGAGCCGTAGAATCTCTGCTTGTGGCCAGTCTTCTATATCGATGTATTCAATTGATAGATCGCCAAGCAGTCGATCTATGTGATCCCTTCTATATTTACGATCCGCACAAATTATGACAAAAGGCTTAATAATCTTCGGGTTTGTCAAAATCGAACGGACAAATGAAGTTTGATCTGCTATGGCATCAATTACTATTGCGAAGGGACGACTAATTAACGCTAGGCAAGACACTATCGCCTCAATTTCCAAGGCCGCTCTACTGGTTAATAAAAAAACAATTTTCCCCTCTCTCGCAAGATCGTAGGCAACCCGTCTTAGGCAAGTTGTTTTTCCCGTTCCAGGGTCGGCCAAAAGGCACAAGACGGTTTTTTCAGTCGTTTTGCTTTCGAGATGTAATCTTGATTTTGTGCCCAAAATCAGATCCTGTTTAGTGGGAACATCCAAGGCCGATTCTAGATCAGACCACTTTGGGGGTTGACCATATAAGAAAGGAGAAGGCGTACCTTCTGGATTGGGCGATACAGGCCGAACAAGTTGGAAAGCGCTAAAAAATGCTACTTGTTCCACGGCAGGAGGTGACGGACTAAATATATTCTCTACGGGGGGCACAACAAGCTGTGCTACGGTTGGTGGATTACCTAAATTTTCCACGAGCCATACCAGAAACTCTTTAAGCGTACTCTTGACTAAGATTAGACTATGGCGATGACAGTCATTCTCTGTAACAGCGTCAGGAAATGGCTCAACAAGAATGGAGGGGCCACGGTTTTTTCGTGGAGAAGTTTCACTTCTACCACTTAGGTAGAATTCGAGATCCGATTCGTTCAGACTAGTCCCGGAAATTATAAATGGCTCACTAGAAAGCAACTCTGAGAGCACATGCATCCATGGATTCAATCCGCGAGTCACTCTGCCATACTCAGGTACAGAAAAAACGTAACCCTTTTCTGGTTCTCGAACGAAGCCGTGTAAATGAACAATCGGTAGCCGAGACCTATTTGATGGCGTTTCGTAGGCACTGTCGTAGTTAAGTGGCTCAATTGCCTGCTTAGGTTTTAGCGTTTTTTCATAGGCAGACTCTAATGAATCATCAATATTGAACGTAAACGCAGTTTTCCAAACGAAATTTGTAACTTTTTTGACTGTGTCGCCCGGATGGCAACCGGAATACCTATCCGTAAGATGCTTTGTGATTTCTTCCGGGGTAAGTAGCGACGATACCCTAGAAAGAGTGGTTCCAGGTTTTGCGCTCTTAATAGTGCAAAGTGTAGTAGTGAGTTCTGTGGCTCCCATCAATGGCTTATGTACTTTATCAGTGCTGTCAAGTGAAGCACCACTCCCAAGAAGAAGGTTGTAGTGTCCTGCGAATAGGCTAGCTCTGAGTTCATCAAGTTGTTGAGGCGTAAGCATGCAATGTCCTTGGATGGGAAGTACGATTGGTTTTTAGTTGTATTCCCGTTCAAGTAACACGGGGGGCTACGGATATGCGAAGTAGATTATAGGCACAATTCGCCATCGGCAACATGATTAATAATACTCAGCCCAGCACCTAACCCATACCATTGACAATTACGGCAATCGGCCGTACATTATTCAAAAGGAGGTTTCACCATGACCACAGCTACAGCAACCGCTCGACTCGAAGCCCGGATTAGCGCCGAACTGCACGCCACGCTCAAGCGCGCCGCCGAAATTCAGGGGCGCACGGTGACCGATTTTGTTATTGCTGCCGTGCAGGATGCCGCGCAGCGTGCCATTGAACAATCCGGGGTGCTCAGATTGTCGCTATCCGATCAAGAGTGTTTTGCCTCGGCATTACTGTCACCGCCAAAACCAACGGCAGCACTGAAGCGCGCTTTTGCACGCCGGAAAAAACTGTTGAGTGCTGAATGAGCAAAGCGATTTTTCGGGTAGCCGCACTCGAAGCCGATCATGATCGCGCTGAATTCAGTAGCGGTTCGGAACCGTTGGATCGCTATTTTCAGCAACAGGTCACGCAAGATGTTCGGCGTAGAGTGACCGCATGTTTTGTGGCGCTGACGAGCGAGCGACTTATCGCCGGCTATTACACATTGGCGGCAACAAGTATTCCGCTGACTGGCCTTTCGCCGAGTGCCGCAAAAAAACTGCCTCGATACCCATTAGTACCCGCAGTGCGGATGGGACGATTGGCGGTTGACCAAAAATTCAAAGGGCAAGGCCTCGGCGGTGCGTTGCTTGCCGATGCGCTGAATCGCGCCCTCGTTTCAGACATCGCCGCCTATGCCATGTTGGTTGATGCAAAAGACGATAAAGCCGCAGCCTTTTATCGACATCATGGATTTATTCCGCTCCCCGATTCGCCGTTGTCTTTGTTCTTGCCACTGGCAACCGTATCCCGTATTTAATTCCGCGAATTTGCTGAATGATGCTTTATAACAATTCAGGTAGGAGCGGAATTCGCCATTTAAGCCCATGTAGGGTGGGTTGAGCGGTTTTTTGCGAAACCCACCAGAAGTAGGCACCTCCAGGCGACAAACTCAAACTTCAAGAACAGGTTTTGTTGTTCAGGTTTGTTGGGTTTCGCGATAAGGCTGCTCAACCCAACCTACATGCTACATTTCACATCAGCTTGAATCACACCCGCGATCATCACACGAATTAATTTGAAAAATCCGGGCTAGAATATAACCATGAACCTCCCCGACCACCTCCTGCCTTTCGACTGGCTCTGGCCCGGCTGGGGGCTGTTCGCGCTGGTCTTGTTCTGGGCGGTGCGCACCGCGCCCTGGCACCGGCTCAAGGATGCCGACCGGCTCAACCTGTGGCTGGGAGCGTGCGTGCTGCTGATGGCGCTGTGGAGCGTCAAGACCGGCATCAAGCCGGGGCTGAATTTTCACCTGCTGGGCGCGACCGCCGCGACGTTGATGTTCGGGCCGCAACTGGCTTTTATCGGGCTTGTCATCGTTCTCACGGCGGTCACTCTGGCGGGCATGAGCGGCTGGCAGGGTTTCGGCTGGAATGCGGTGCTGATGGCCGCGCTGCCGGTGGCGGTGAGCTACGGCATCTATCGGCTGGTTGACCGCAAGCTGCCCAATCACCTGTTCATCTATATTTTCCTCAACGCCTTTCTCGGCGGGGCGCTGGCGATGGCCTGCGTCGGCTTGGGCGCAACGCTGCTGCTGCAAGCTGCCGGCGTCTATCCGGCGGCTTACCTGCAGGATAATTACCTGCCTTATTTCGTCCTGCTGGCATGGTCGGAGGCAGTCACCACCGGCATGGCGATCACCCTGATGACGGTTTATTACCCGGAGTGGGTCGGCACCTTCGACGACGCGCGCTACCTGCACCGCAAATAGCAGGCAAAAAAACGCCGCACCCGGGAAACAGGTACGGCGCAAGGGGAGACTAAACTGATTTAACTATAGGCAATTATTCGCCGGCGGGTTCCTTCTTGGCGCCACCCGCTGCGCCTTTGCCGGAGTCGCCCGCCATCTGCTCATAAAAAGCGAAACGCTTCTGCAACTCGTGCTCGAAGAATGCCTGCACTTCGCCGCCGTCGCTGTCCATTTCCTTCACCAAACCACGGAAGCGCGGCTCGTTCTTGACGAACTCGCGGTAAGAAACCGAAGGCTTCTTCGAATCCAGCGACAGCGGATTCTTGCCTTCCTGCTCGCGGCGCGGGTCGAAGGAATACAGCGGCCAGTGACCGGTGCTTACCGCCAACTCCTGCTGCTGGTGCTGGGTGGCCATGTCGTAGCCGTGCTCGACGCAGGGGCTGTAGGCAATGATCAGCGAAGGGCCATCGAAGGATTCGGCTTCGAGGAAGGTTTTCAGGGTATGAATATCCTTCGCACCGTAAGCCACGTGGGCGACATAGACATGGCCATAGCTCATGGCGATCTGGCCCAGATCCTTCTTGCCGGTGTGCTTGCCGCCCGCCGCAAACTTGGCGATGGCGCCGCGCGGGGTGGCCTTGCAGGCTTGGCCGCCGGTGTTGGAATAGACTTCGGTGTCGAGCACCAGGATGTTGACGTTGCGCCCCGATGCCAGCACGTGATCCAGACCGCCGAAGCCGATATCGTAGGCCCAGCCGTCGCCGCCGATGATCCACACGCTCTTCTTCGCCAGATAGTCAGCCAGCGTTTCCAGGTTGCGCGCATCGGCGGAATCGATGCCGGCCAGTTCCTTGCGCAGGGCTTCGATGCGCTCGCGCTGGGCAAAAATCCCCGCCTCGGTGGTTTGGTCGGCATTCAGGATCGGCTCGATCATGTCCGCGCTGAGCCGGTCTTTCAGACGCTCCACCAGCTCGCGCGCCTGCTCGGCATGCTTGTCGATGCTGACGCGGAAGCCCAGGCCGAATTCGGCGTTGTCCTCGAACAGCGAGTTGGCCCAAGCCGGGCCGCGCCCTTCGGCGTTGGTGGTGTAGGGCGTGGTGGGCAGGTTGCCGCCGTAGATCGAGGAGCAACCGGTGGCGTTGGCAATCACCATGCGGTCGCCGAACAACTGGCTGGCGAGACGGATATAAGGCGTTTCGCCGCAGCCGACACAGGCGGACGGAAACTCGAACAGCGGCTCCATCACCATCGCACCCTTGATGGTGGAAGCGCGTAACTGGGTGCGGTCGAATTCCGGCAAGGTCAGGAAGAATTCGAAATTCGCCTTCTCCTGCTCGCGCAGCGGCCCCTGTGGGCGCATTTCAAGCGCCTTGTGGCCGTCGACCTTGGACACTGCCGGGCAGATATCCGCGCACAGGGTGCAACCGGTACAGTCTTCCGGCGCTACCTGATAGCTGATGTGCATGCCCTGCTCGAATTCCTTGCCCTTGACCTGGATGTGCTTGAAGGTCGCCGGTGCATTGGCGGCCAGGCCGGCAGGGAACACCTTGGAACGGATGGCTGTGTGCGGGCAGACGAACGGGCACTTGCCGCAGTAGATGCACAGCTCTTCGTCCCATACCGGGATTTCCTGCGCCAGATTGCGCTTGTCCCATTGCGAAGTGCCGACCGGCCAGGTGCCGTCGTTGGGGATTGCGCTGACCGGCAGGCGGTCGCCGCGACCCGCCATGATTTCGGCGGTGATTTTCTTCACGAACTCGGGCGCAAACGCCGGCACCGGCTCAGGCATCTCGTGAGCGCTGCTCGCTTGCGCCGGCACCACGATCTTGTGCAGGTTGGCGATGGTTTCGTCGATTGCCTTCCAGTTAGCCTCGACCACTGCGCGGCCCTTCTTGCTGTAGGATTTTTCGGCGGCGTGCTTGATCTTCTCGATTGCCAGATCGCGCGGCAATACGCCGGAAATGGCGAAGAAGCAGGTCTGCATGATGGTGTTGATGCGGCTGCCCATGCCGGTCGCCTTGGCGATAGGATAGGCGTCGATCACGTAGAATTCGATTTTCTTGTCGATGATCTGCTGCTGCATCCGGCGCGTCAGGCTGTTCCACACCTTGTCCGGCGCTTCCGACGTGTTGACCAGGAACACCGCGCCCTCGGCGGCGGAATCCAGCATCTCGTAGCGATCGAGGAACACCGGCTGGTGGCAACCGATGAAATTGGCTTCGTTATTGCCGATCAGATAAGGAGAATGGATCGGCTTGGGCGAAAAGCGCAGGTGAGAGATTGTTGCCGCGCCGGCCTTTTTCGAGTCGTAGACGAAATAGCCCTGACCATAAAGCTCGGTTTCCTCGCCCATGATCTTGATGGTGTTCTTGTTGGCACCCACCGTGCCGTCCGAACCCAGGCCGTA
The DNA here is from genome assembly GCA_021373185.1 of Betaproteobacteria bacterium. GTDB lineage: Bacteria > Pseudomonadota > Gammaproteobacteria > Burkholderiales > Sulfuricellaceae > Sulfuricella. The sequence goes on from JAJFTF010000011.1 coordinate 50,917, forward strand.
GAACATGCAGCGCATCACGCCCTTGCCGGCATCGGTGCGGAAATTCTCATCCCAGTCCAGGCTGGTGTGGGTCACGTCATCGATGATGCCGACGGTGAAGTGATTCTTCGGCTGATCTTTGGCCAATTCGTCAAACACGCCCTTGATCATGCCCGGCGTGAATTCCTTGGATGACAGGCCATAACGCCCACCCACCACGCGCGGCAAGGCCGGGAAATGGCAGACACTGTAGCTGCATGATTCGGCAATCGCCGTCATCACATCCTTGTACAGCGGCTCGCCGTCGGAGCCCGGCTCTTTGGTGCGATCCAGCACGGCAATACGCTTGGCCGTGGCCGGAATCGACTGGATAAATTCGTCCGCCGCAAACGGGCGGTACAGGCGCACTTTCAGTACGCCGACTTTTTCGCCGTGGGCATTGAGGTGCTCGACAACCTCTTCCGCCGCTTCCGCGCCGGAGCCCATCAGGATAATGACGCGGTCGGCGTCAGCTGCGCCGACATACTCATATAGCTTGTACTGGCGACCGGTGAGTTTGGCGAACTTGTCCATCGCCTTTTGCACGATGCCGGGCATGGCATCGTAAAACGGGTTGACGGTCTCGCGTCCCTGGAAATATACGTCGGGATTCTGCGCCGTGCCACGGATCACCGGGTGGTCGGACGACAGCGCGCGGGCGCGGTGAGCGAACACCAGCTTGTCGTCGATCATCTCGCGCACCACTTCCACCGGCACCTGCTCGACCTTGGCGACTTCGTGCGAAGTGCGGAAACCATCGAAGAAATGCAGGATCGGCAGGCGCGATTCGAGGGTCGCCACCTGGGCGATCAAGGCCATGTCCATCGCTTCCTGCACCGAGTTGGAGGAGAGGAAGGCAAAGCCGGTAGAGCGCGTCGACATCACGTCGCTGTGGTCGCCGAAAATCGACAGCCCCTGCGCAGCCAGCGAACGCGCGGCGACGTGCATGACGAAAGGCGTCAGTTCGCCGGCGATCTTGAACATATTCGGAATCATCAGCAGGAGGCCCTGCGAGGCGGTAAAGGTCGTCGCCAGCGAGCCGGTCTGCAGCGCGCCGTGCACCGTACCGGCAGCTCCGCCTTCGCTTTGCAGCTCGATCACCTCCGGGACGGTGCCCCACAGATTCTTGACGCCTTGCGCCGTCCAGGTATCGGAATATTCGCCCATCGGTGAAGAAGGGGTGATCGGGTAAATCGCGATCACTTCATTGGTCAAATGGGCAATATAAGCGGCGGCTTCGTTGCCGTCGATCGTAACCATGCGAGCTTGAGACATCGAAACACCTCTTGATTTAGACATTATTTGATATGACTTGATGAACTTGAAACATAGCAGCTAGCCGACAAAAATACCATGTCCAGCCACGCCCTGCAATTTTCTCACATATTATCTATGTGAGCTGTCTTATACAAGTATTAATAAAACATCTATGCGCAAAAAATCCATCTTCCGCGACTGGGCAATCCTTCCCAACGCCCTGCGTGTATAATTCAGGGAAACTCGCTTAAACCAGCCACCGCCGTGCCACAAACACTCCGCAACCTCGCCGCCGCCATTCCCTCCTGCATGATCTCCGACCGCCACGCTTTCCGGCGGCAACTGGACAAGCTGCGCACCATGGCCGCCGCCAACAAGCCGGCAGACGCCCCGCTGCAGCAACTGGCAAACGCCATCGCGAACTCGTCCGAACGGTTGAAGCAACGCTTGGCCAACCTGCCTGTTCCCGACTACCCTGAAGAATTGCCGGTATCCGGCAAGCGCGGCGAGATCGCCGCCGCCATCGCCGCCAACCAGGTGGTGATCGTCTGCGGCGAAACCGGCTCGGGCAAAACCACCCAATTACCGAAAATCTGCCTGGAACTCCGGCGCGGCGCAGCCGGGCTGATCGGCCATACCCAACCGCGCCGCATCGCCGCCCGCACGGTTGCTTCGCGCATTTCGCAGGAATTGCGCAGCCCGCTCGGCCAGGTAGTCGGCTACAAGGTGCGCTTCACCGACCACACCAGCCCGGACAGCTACGTCAAGCTGATGACCGACGGCATCCTGCTGGCGGAAACCCAGAACGACCGCTTTCTCAGCGCCTACGACACGATCATCATCGACGAGGCGCACGAACGCAGCCTCAACATCGATTTCCTGCTCGGCTACCTGAAGCAGATCCTGCCGAAACGGCCCGACCTGAAAGTCATCGTCACCTCGGCCACCATCGACGCGGAACGCTTCTCACAGCACTTTGACAATGCGCCGGTAATCGAAGTTTCAGGCCGGCTGTATCCGGTGGAAATGCGCTACCGCCCGCTGCATTTGAAAAAGGATCAGGAAGAAGAGGATGCCGATCTCGAAACCGCCATCCTCGACGCGGTGGATGAAGTTTCGCGCACCGGTTCTGGCGATATCCTGATCTTCCTGCCCGGCGAAAGGGAAATCCGCGACACCGCCGAAGCACTGAGAAAACACCACCCGCCCGGTTCGGAAATCCTGCCGCTGTTCGCCCGGCTGTCTGCCGCCGAACAGGAGCGGGTGTTCAAGCCCGGCGGCACGCGCCGCATCGTGCTCGCCACCAATGTGGCGGAAACCTCGCTCACCGTGCCCGGCATCCGCTACGTGATCGACCCCGGCCACGCCCGCCTGCTGCGTTACAGCTATCGCTCCAAGGTGGAGCGCCTGCAGGTCGAGAAAATCTCGCAGGCTTCCGCCAACCAGCGCGCCGGTCGCTGCGGGCGGGTGATGAGCGGGGTGTGCGTGCGGCTGTATGCGGAGGAGGATTTCAACAGCCGCCCCGCCTTCACCGACCCGGAAATCCGCCGCAGCAATCTGGCCGCCGTGATCCTGCGCATGAAGGCGCTGGGGCTGGCCGACATCGAGGACTTCCCGTTCCTCGAACCGCCCGATTCGCGCGCCATCGCCGACGGCTTCAAGCTGCTTGAAGAACTGGGCGCGGTGGACGCGCAGCGCACCCTGACCGAAACCGGACGCCAGCTTGCCAAGCTGCCGATCGACCCGCGCATCGGCCGGATGATCCTGGCGGGCAAGGCAGAGAACTGCCTGAGCGAAGTGCTGATCATCGCTTCCGCGCTGTCGGTGCAGGACCCGCGCGAACGGCCAATGGAACGGCGGCAGGCGGCAGACGACGCGCACCGTCGCTTCCAGGACGACAACTCCGATTTCCTCGCCTACATCAAGCTGTGGGCGTTCTACGACGAGGCGCTGAAGCACAAGAAATCCAACCGCAAGCTGCTCGATCTTTGCCGCGAACATTTCCTCTCCGCCACACGCCTGCGCGAATGGCGCGAGATCCACGGCCAGCTTCACGCCCAAGCGGTCGAAATGGGCCTGCGCCCGAACCAGACCCCGGCCAGTTACGAGGAAGTGCACCGCGCCCTGCTCGCCGGCCTGCTCGGCAACCTCGGCGTCAAAGCCGATGCGCAGGAATATGCCGGCGCCAGGGAAATCAAGTTCATGCTGTTTCCCGGCTCGGCGATTTTCAAAAAAGCGCCGAAATGGGTGATGGCAGCGGAGCTGACCGAGACCACCCGGCTCTACGCCCGCTGCGCCGCAAAGATTGAGCCGGAATGGGTGGAAAAGGTCGCCGCGCCGCTGCTGCACCGCCATTATTTCGACCCCCACTGGGAGAAAACCACCGCCCAGGTCGGCGCCTTCGAGCGCGTCAGCCTCTACGGCCTGACCCTGATCCCGCGCCGCCGCGTCCACTACGGCAACATCAACCCGAAGGAATCGCGCGAGATTTTCATCCGCGGCGCACTGGTGGCGGGCGAGTTCAATTCGCGCGCGCCGTTCTTCGAACACAACCGCAAGCTGGTCGCCGAGATCGAGGAACTGGAACACAAGTCGCGCCGTCAGGACGTGCTGGTGGACGAGGAGCGCATCCACGCATTCTACGACGCGCGCATCCCGGAGGGCATCCACAACGGCGCGGACTTCGAGAAATGGCGGCGCGAGGCGGAAGCGAAAGACAAGCGGCTGTTGTACATGAGCCGCGACGACCTGATGCGCCATGGCGCCGAGGCCGTCACTGAAGAGCTGTTCCCCGAGCAGTTGATCCTTGGCGACACGCCCTGCCCCCTGAGCTACCGCTTCGAGCCAGCTCACCCGCTCGATGGCGCAACCCTGAGCGTGCCGCTGCATCTGCTCAACCAGATCGATGCCCGGCGCTTCGACTGGCTGGTGCCGGGCATGATCCGCGAAAAGCTCACGGTGCTGGTCAAGTCCCTGCCCAAACGGCTGCGCAGCGCCTGCGTGCCGGTGCCGGATTTCGTCACCGCTGCGCTGATGGCGATGCCCGCCGGCCAAGGCGCGCTCACCGAGTCCCTCGCCGCTTTCATCCGCAAGAAAACCGGCCAGGACGTCCCACCGGAAGCCTGGAAAGAAGCCGATCTGCCCCTGCACCTGCGGATGAATTTCAAGGTGGTGGACGAGGCGGGTGTCGAAATGGCTTCCGGTCGCGACCTCGCCGAACTCAGGGAAAAGCTCGGTCAGGCCGCGCGGCTCACCTTCGCCCAGTCGCCGCAACTCGACATCGAGAAGGAAGGCCTGACCAATTGGGATTTCGGCGATCTGCCGGAAAAAATCGCCTTCACCCACAACGGCCAGTCCCTCACCGGCTACCCGGCGCTGGAAGACGACGGCGATTCGGTCTCGATCCGTTTGTTCGACACACCCGAAGCGGCGAATGCCGCGATGCGCGCAGGCGTCAGGAAATTGCTGCGTCTCGTCCTCAACCCGCAGATGAAGCAACTGGAAAAAAGCCTGCCCGCCTTTACCCAGTCCGCCCTGCAACTGCGCGCCATCGCCGGCCCCGACGACCTGAAGGAAGACCTGCTCACCGCCATCACCGACCGCGCTTTCATCGGCGACGACGAGTTGCCGCGCACCGCCAAGGCCTTCGCCACCCAGAAAGACCGCGCCCGCACGCGCCTCGCCGCTGTCTCGGACGGCGCCTGCCGCATCCTCGCCACCATCGCCGCCGACTATCAGACCGTGCAGGGCAAACTCGCCACCAAATTGCCGGGCAACATCGCCGCCGACATCCGCGAACAACTCAACCATCTGCTTGGCAAGGGTTTCATCAGCGCGACGCCGTGGGAGCAATTGCAGCACCTGCCGCGCTACCTCAAGGCCATCGTGCGGCGGCTGGAGAAATTTGCCGGTGCCGCCGAGCGCGACGCCAAATCCACTGCCGCCATCCATGCGCTGTGGCAGGATTACCAGAAGCGCCTGGACAAGCATCGCAAGGAAAAGATCGACGATGCGGAATTGGCCAAATTCCGCTGGATGCTGGAAGAACTGCGGGTGTCGATGTTCGCCCAGGAACTCAAGACCCCCTACCCGGTTTCGGTGAAGCGCCTGCAGAAGGCGTGGGAAAGCGTGACGCCATGAGCCTGCAGATCTGGGTCGACGCCGACGCCTGCCCCGCCGTCATCAAGGAAATCCTGTTCCGCACCGCCGAGCGGCGCCAGGTGCCGCTGATCCTGGTGGCCAACCAGCCGCTGCGCACGCCGCCATCGCGCCACATCAGAACCATCCAGGTGCCCGGCGGGTTCGACGTGGCGGACGACAGGATCGTGCAGGAAATCGCTGCCGGCGATCTGGTGATCAGCGCCGACATTCCGCTGGCCGCAGCGGTGATCGCCAAGGGCGGCCATGTGCTCAACCCGCGCGGCGAATTCTATTCCGAGGAAAACATTCGCGAACGCCTGACCATGCGCAACTTCATGGATGAATTGCGCGGCAGCGGCGTCAATACCGGCGGCCCGGCGGCTTTCAGCCAGTCCGACCGGCAGAATTTCGCCAACCAGCTCGACCGCTTTCTGACGAAAAACATGAAGCAGGAAAGGTGAACCATCCATTTGGGTCCGAACGATTCAGGGCTGACAAGCCCGCAAAATTTCGTTACCCTAGCTTTTGCTCCGATCCACAAATAGCGAGGAAGAAGGCGTGAGAAGGCTGATTTGCGTCATCGGCAACAAGGGCGGAACCGGCAAGACCAGTATTACGCACATGCTGTGCCACGGTTTCGGGCTGCTCGGCATGCGTTCGATTGCGATACTCACCGATGTCACGCGGGAACCGCTGTCGCGCGGAGATCGGCGCTACACGCCGCTGGACGGCAGATCGCCGGAAAAGCTGGAGAAGATCATCGCCAAACTGGATTCGATGCCGGAATGGCTCGGAGTGATTGACGGCGGCGGCAACCGCCCGGAAATGGATAGCCAGTTTTATGAGATGTCGGGCCTTGCCCTGTTGCCATTCCGCGACTCCCACGAGGATATCCGCACGGTGCGCAGCGATCTTGAGGCGTTCCCCGAGGCTTACGGCATTCCGTCGCAATGGCCGACCAACCCGTGGCAGCAGATGGCGGCGGAACGCACGCTGGACGAAATGATGCAGGATTTCCGCCCGCGCCTGCTCGAACCGGTATATTCGGTAAGCGCCAGCAAGCTGCTGCTGCAGACCGACGCGCCGTACAACCTGCCGACGATGCTGAACAACGTGTGCCGGGGATTGGCCCGACAGGTGCTGGAGCGCATGGACATCCCCGAACACGACGAAGAGCCTGTTCACGAATAATTCAGCCCTGCGGCCAGACAGGACAAAACATCGGTGCTGATATTGCAAACCCCCCGCGCCTTCGCTAGGCTTAACCTAATACCCACTCGGAGACTGCCCGGATGCCAACAGATTCGTTGAAGCTTATAGAGGCGTTGCTCAAGGCCCATGCTCATGAAGGCGGAAGCCCGCCCGGAGCCAAGCCGCTGGTCGCCATTTCGCGCGATTATGGCAGCGGCGGACGGGAAATTTCCGCTGCACTGGCCAAACGCCTGGTGGTGCCGCTTTACGACAAGGAGTTGCTGGATGCGGTAATCGAACGTTCCGGCGCCGACCCCCACCTGATGGAGCGGCTCGACGAAAAAACGCGGGGTTTCTGGGATAGCTGGATCATCTCGATGCTGTCCGGCGAAAATGTGCTGAAAGAAAACTACCTGCGCCATCTGGTCAAAGTGGTGCTGGGCATCCTCAACACCGGCGATGGCGGCGTCCTCATCGGACGCGGCGCTCACCTTATCCTGGCAAATCAGGATGTGCTCCGGGTACGGATCACGGCTTCACCGGAAACCTGTGCGAAACGCATCGCGCACTGGCGAAAAATCAGCCAGGAAGAAGCCGTCAAAGAAGTAAATCGCGTTAACGAAGGCAGAGCCAAGTTCGTCTGGGATGTTTTCAAAAAGCGCCTCAACGACCCGACCGCCTTCGACCTGACGATCAACACCGACCACCTGAACAAGCCCGATGAAGTGGCTGAACTGATCATTTTCGCCATGCAATACCGCCATAACCGCAACCCTGTTTGATGTCATCCGCGATGAGCGCCCATACCGAAACCGCGACCGTGCAGGTTAATATCGTCAGCCTGGAAAGCGAAATCTATTCCGGTTTGGCGGTGCGCGTGTCGGCGCCAGCCTTGCTCGGCGAAGTCGGCATCCTGCCGCGCCATGCGCCGATGCTCACCCCGCTCAAATCGGGCGAAGTGCGCATCCTTACGCCGCAAAACACCGAGGAGCTGATTTTCATTACGGGCGGCATGCTCGAAGTACAGCCAACGCTGGTAACCATCCTGGCCGACACTGCTGTGCGCGCGAAACACGCTGACCGGGCCGCCGCCGATGAAGCGCGGAGGCAAGCCGCAGAGTCGGCGCTGCATCAGGATCGCTTCACCTCCGAGGATATCGCCCACGCGGAGCTGCTCGCCAGCATTGCGGAAATGATGGCAGAAAAAGAATTAATCAAAAAACGCCGCCGCTGGTAACAACAGTAGAATGCGGCTGCGAGCACGGCGCGGTCTCTGCCGGACTTGATCGCCAAAGCCGTTCCCGGTAATGTACCCGCTCCCCGAATCGACATGAATGCCCGATGGTCGCCCTTAATCAAAAACTTGGCACCAAGATCGTCAACATCCTGATCCTGTTTTTTTTCGTCGCGCTCGCCGCGATCAGCATGACGCTGTACATCTCTTGGCAACTGGAAGGCGCCGGTGCAGCAATTAACGACGCCGGCAGCGAACGCATGCGTTCCTACCGCATGGCCTACCTGCTGTCGCGTAGCATCCACGACGATACCGACAATGCCGAAGTAAAGGTAAAAATCAGGGAAGAGATCCGCCTCTTCGAATCCACCCTGCACGCGCTGGAAGAAGGCAATCCCGCACGGCCTCTGTTCCTGCCCAAGGAGCGCGAAGTACAGCAGCAGATGAAACTGCTGCACGAAAAATGGATGAACCGGATGAAGCCGCTGATCCTGCAAATCCTCGACAGCGACAAGATCACCGGGCAATCCATCCTGATGACCTCTTACCACCCGGCCTTGCTGAATTTCGTCAGCACGACGAACGATCTGGTGCTGATGGTGGAGCGCAGCAATTCCCGCAACACCGCCCTGCTGCGTTCATTCCAGATCGGCCTGGTCGTGCTGGCGCTGATCGGCACCATACTCCTTATTTACCTGTTTTTCCTGATGGTTATCCGACCGGTTGAAAGACTGCAGGACGGCATCCAGCGCATGGCGGCAGCCGATTTCAGCGTGCGCCTGCCGGTGAAGAGCAAGGACGAATTCGGTGCGCTCGCCGACGGCTTCAACCAGATGGCGGATCGACTGGAAAATCTCTATAGCACGCTGGAACAGCGGGTGGAGGAGAAAACCAGCAGCCTGGAGGAAAAGAACCAGGAACTGGCGATATTGTATGAATTAACCGCTTTTCTCAACAAACCCGCTTCGGTGGAAGATCTGTGCGGCGGAATCCTGAGAAAATTGATGGGCATTCTTGCCGCGCAAGGCGGCCTGGTACGCCTGGACGCACCGAATTCAAACAAGCTGCACATTGTCATTCACGAAGGCATGTCGGAAAAATTCACCCAGGAAGAAAATTGCCTGTCCCTGGGCGAATGCCTGTGCGGAGAATCGGCACTGAGCGGAACGCCGATATCCTGGGATCTCAATGCCAAAACCGAGCGTCCGCTGTTGTATCGCTGCAAGAATGAAGGCTTCCAGTCGGTTTCCGCCATCCCGATCCGCTCCAAGAAACAGGTACTGGGCATCTTCAACCTGTTTTTCTATGAGCCGCGCGTGTTCAACAGCCAGGAAACCCGGCTGCTCGAAACCATCGGCCAGCATCTCGGCGTCGCAATCGAAAACCAGCGCCTGGTTTCACGCGAGAAGGAAATGGCGGTGTCCGAGGAGCGCAACCTGATCGCGCAAGAGCTGCACGACAGCATTGCCCAGTCTCTCGCCTTCCTGAATATCCAGGTGCAGATGCTGGCGGAATCGCTGCAACAGGGCAATGTCACCGAGGCGATGGACGGGCTGGGGCAAATCCGCGAAGGGGTGCAGGAAAGCTACGACGACGTGCGTGAGCTGCTGGTACACTTCCGTACCAGGGTGGGAAATGCCGATCTCGCCAGCGCGATTACCAGCGCATTGGAAAAATTCGAGGGCCAGACCGGAATAAAAACCGCTTTCAGCAAGAGCAGCAGCGGCTCTCCGCTAGCGCCGGAATATGTGATCCAATTGCTGCACATCATCCAGGAAGCTTTGTCCAATGTGCGCAAACATGCCCAGGCAACCCGCGTTGACGTGGAAATGGCGCAAAATGAGGAATGCCATATTATCGTGACCGACAATGGCAAGGGGTTCGATCTCGGCCCGAAATCCGGCATCGATTCTGAACAGCACGTCGGCATCAAGATCATGAAAGAAAGAGCCCACCGGATTGGCGCGCAACTAACAATAACCTCCACGCTGGGCAAGGGTACATGCGTATCCCTGACGCTGGTCAAACAACCCAAGGTGACTGCTGCATGACCCAACCGATTCGAGTTCTGATCGTCGATGACCACACCCTGTTCAGAAGCGGCATCAAGGCCCTGCTGCTGCGACACAAAAATTTCGAAGTGGTCGGTGAAGCGGGGGACGGCCTGGAAGGGCTGAAGCGCGCCAAATCCCTGCAGCCCAACGTGGTGCTGCTCGATCTGCACATGCCGGGAATTACCGGACGCGAGGCGGTGCAATTGATTGTCGAGGAAGTGCCCGAAACCCGGGTGGTGATGCTCACCGTTTCCGAAGACGCCGAAGACCTGGTGGATTGCCTGCGAGCGGGCGCCAGCGGCTATCTGCTCAAAAACATCGAAACCGATTATCTGATCGATGCCATTCAACGCGTGGCTAATGGCGAATCGATCATGTCTCCCCAGATGACCGGCAAGCTGGTGCGTGAATTCCGCACCCAACCCAAGGGCGGCGCGGCCCCCCAGCCGGGTGAGGAGCACGAAAAGCTCAGCCCGCGCGAAAAGGAAATCATTACCCACCTGGCGCGCGGCGCCAGTAACAAGGAAGTGGCGCGTGCGCTAGGCGTAGCGGAGAGCACGGTAAAAATCCACGTCCAGAGCATCCTCAAGAAACTCAATCTCACCAGCCGGGTGCAGGCTGCAGTGTATGCCGTGGAGCATGGGCTGGTACCGAAAGAAGAGTTATAAGTACTCGTTGAAGCGTGATAATTTTCGAGAGGCGGCAATGAAGCATCGTATCGAAGATCTCATCGATATCCCGCAACTCCAGAAGTTGATGGATGATTTGAACCGGGCCACCGGGATCAATCATGCCCTGATCGACGTGAACAGCAAGGTACTGACCGCCGTCGGCTGGCAGAAAATCTGCACCGACTTCCACCGCGTACACCCCGCCACCTGCGCCCGCTGCCTGGAAAGCGACAAATACATCCTCAGCCATCTGGACGATGGCCCCTATGTCGGTTACCGCTGCCCGCAGGGGCTGACGGATTACTGCACGCCAGTCATCATTGAAGGCGAACATCTTGCCAACCTGTTTACCGGCCAGATGCTCCACGAACCGCCGGATGTCGAGTTTTTCCGCAAACAGGCCGCGGAGTTCGGCTTCGACGAAACCAGTTATCTGGCCGCACTGAATGAGGTGCGCATCGTCCCCAAGGAACGGATGCCGGGAGTCATGGCTTTTCTCCAGGATCTTGCGCAAATGCTCGCCGCCAACGGCATGGAACGGCTGCGTGTGCTGGAATCGGAAAAGCGCCTGAAAAGCATGAACGAAATGCTGGAGGCGCGCGTTGCGGAACGCACTCACGAACTCCAGGACAGCGAAGCAAACCTGCGGCGCGCGCAACGGGTCGCCCGCATTGGGAGCTGGACACTGGATATTCCCAATAATCATCTGGTTTGGACTGAGGAGACTTATCGCCTGTTCGGCGTCGCGCCGGGATCGAAGCTTACGTCAGAGAATTTTTTCGCATTGATGATCCACCCTGACGACCGCGAAGCCGTTAGCGCAGCCTGGCAGGCGGCGCTTGGCGGGACGCCTTATATCATCGAGCATCGCATCGTGGTGGATGGCGAGACCAGATGGGTGCATGAGCAAGCGGAACTGGAGTTCGACAGCGACGGCAAGGCCTATTTCGCCATCGGCAGCGTGCAAGACATCACCCATCGCAAACTGGCCGAACTGCAAACGACAAAGTCTCTATCTCTGCTGCAAGCCACGTTCGACGCCACAGCGGAGGGCATCCTGGTAACCGACGGCGCTGGACGCATCACCACGTTCAACCAGCGCTTCGCCGAATTGTGGCGGATACCCGCCGATATTCTCGCCACCGGCGACGACAACGCAGCCTTGGCATTCGTCCTTGACCAATTTGCGGAGCCGGAGCAGTTCCTCGACAAGGTACGGCAACTCTACGCAACCCCCGAAGCCAACTGCCTGGATACCCTTCATTTCAAGGATGGTCGGATATTCGAACGTTATTCGACGCCACAACGCATCGATGGCGTGACGGCAGGACGGGTATGGAGTTTTCGCGACATCACCGAGCGCAAACAAGCAGAGGCGAAGCTCGCGGTGAGCGTCTCCCACCTGCAAACCATCATCGAAAATGAACCTGAATGCATCAAGATAATCGATGCGCAAGGACGGCTGGTGCAGATGAATCCGGCCGGATTGGCGATGATCGAGGCCGACTCGCTGAAACAGGTAGCGATGCGCCCGGTGCTTGACGTGATCGCCCCGGAATACCGCACGGCCTATGCAAAGCTGCACAAACGGGTGATCGCCGGCGAAACCATGCAGATGGAATATGAAGTACTTGGCCTCAAAGGCGGGCGCCGCTGGCTGGAGACCCATGCCGTTCCCATGCAGGATAATGGCCAGACGGTGCACCTGGCCGTCACCCGCGACATCTCGGAGCGCAAGCTGGCGGAAATGGCGTTGCAGGCACTCAATCAAAGCCTGGAACAACGCATTCGGGAAGAAACCTCGAAAAACATGGAACAGGAACGCCTGCTCATCCAGCAATCGCGCCTGGCGGCCATGGGCGAGATGATCGGCAACATCGCCCATCAGTGGCGTCAACCCATCAATGCGCTGACTCTGTTGCTGGCCAACATCAAGGACGCTTACGAATACAACGACCTGACCAAGGAATTCCTCGACCAGGAAGTGGAAATCGGCCAGAACCTGATTCAGAAAATGTCCGGCACCATCGACGACTTCCGCAATTTCTTCAAACCGAGCAAGGAAAAACAACGTTTCCTCGCTTGCGATTCGGCGGAGGAGGCCATCAAGCTGGTCAGCCACAGCTTCATGAACAGCAACATCGAGATCACCCATGAGAAGAGCGCCGAGCCTTGCGCCGTATTCGGCTACCCCAACGAATTTGCGCAAGTGGTGCTGAATGCCCTGACCAACGCCAAGGAAGCCATTACCGCCAGAAAAATCGCCGGAAAAGTTCACCTCAGGGTGGAAAAGGGGGAAAACACCGCCACCATTATCATCCGCGATAATGGCGGCGGCATTCCGGAAGAAATCATCGGCAAAGTGTTCGACCCGTATTTCACCACCAAGGCGGCAGGCACCGGCATCGGCCTGTACATGTCGAAAATGATCGTGGACAACATGGGCGGCAGCATCGCCATCAGAAATGCCGGGGACGGCGTAGAGGTGCTGCTGACGTTGCCGCTGGACGAAAAAGCCGCCGCTTGATACGGTTGTTGGCCAAGCGAAATAAAAACATCGCCACTTCTCTGCCGACAACCTAGCCGAAAGAACTAGTTCTTGTGGCAGCCTCCCTAAGTATTTTGCTTTACGCCAACCCTACTTTTGATGAATGGGTATTCGCGTGTCACCGGTTTATTGTGACAACGTGACACGAAAAGCTTGTCAACTCATGGGGAGGGAACATGGCTACACAAAAATACAAGGCATGGTCGGTAGTAATTGCAAGCACGATTGCTTTTACAGTCTGCTTCATGATCTGGATGATGTTTGCCGTTATCGGCATCCCGATCAAGAAAACCCTGGGCCTCAATGAAACCCAGTTCGGCATCCTGATCGCCATGCCGGTGCTAACCGGCTCGCTGATCCGCGTACCGCTGGGCATGTGGACCGACAAGTTCGGCGGGCGCATCGTGTTCACCATCCTGATGCTGTCTACCGTCATTCCGATTTTCATGATTTCCCGCGCCACGGAGTTCTGGGAATTTCTGGTCACCGGCCTGTTCGTGGGCGTTGCCGGCGGTTCCTTTACCGTGGGTATCGCCTACTGCGCGCGCTGGTTCCCCAAGACCCAGCAAGGCTTCGCGATGGGCATCTTCGGCGCCGGCAACACCGGCGCAGCGGTGACCAAGCTGGTGGCGCCGATCATCGTAGTGGGCTATGGCTGGGCGATGGTGCCGCAGATCTACGCGGTGCTGATGCTGATTACCGCGATCCTGTTCTGGATGTTCAGTTTTACCGAACCCAGTCACGTGGTCGGCAAGGGCGTGACCATCCGCGAGCAGCTCGCCGCATTCAAGGATCCCAAGGTGTGGAAGTACAGCCAGTACTATTCCATCGTCTTCGGCGGTTACGTCGCCCTGGCGCTGTGGATGACCAAATACTATGTTTCCGAATACGGCTTCGACCTCAAGACGGCGGCGCTGCTGGCTGCGGCATTCAGCATCCCCGGCGGCGTGCTGCGTGCGGTGGGCGGCTACTTCTCCGACAAATACGGCGCGCATTCCATCACCTGGTGGGTGCTGTGGATATCGTTGATCTGCCTGTTCTTCCTGTCCTACCCGCAGACCGAATTCACCATCCAGACCGTGACCGGCCCGTCTACCTTCCACGTAGGCCTTGGACCGACCACCTTCACCATCATCATGTTCACCCTGGGCATCGTGTTCGCAATCGGCAAGGCCTCGGTGTTCAAGTACATCTCCGACGACTACCCCCACAACATCGGCGTGATTTCCGGCGTAGTGGGCCTGGCAGGCGGACTGGGCGGCTTCCTGATGCCGATCATGTTCGGCGCGCTGGTGGATCTGACCGGCATTCGTTCCTCCGCCTTCATGTTGATGTTTGGCGTAGTGTGGGTTTCATTGATGTGGATGTACTGGACCGAGGTGCGGCCGCTTGATGCGGCAAGAGAAAAGCATCGTGCCAAAAACAGGGGAGCCGACATCATCGAGTGATGCGGGTTCGAAAAATAGCAATTAGCAGTCAATTTTAAACAAGGAGTTAGGCATGGCCAATATTGAAAAATGGGACGTAGAGGACGACAAGTTCTGGGAGTCCACCGGCAAGAAAATTGCCAACCGCAACCTGTGGATTTCAATTCCCAACCTGCTGGTGGGTTTTGCCGTCTGGCTGATGTGGGGCATCATCACGGTACAGATGCTCAACCTCGGCTTCCCCTTCAAGCCTGCCGAGCTGTTCACCCTGACCGCCATCGCCGGCTTGATGGGCGCAACCCTGCGTATCCCCGCCTCGTTCTTCATCCGCATCTGCGGCGGCCGCAACACCATCTTCCTGACCACCGCGCTGCTTCTCATCCCGGCTATCGGGGCGGGCATCTCATTGCAGGATAAAACCACGCCGCTGTGGGTATTCCAGCTTTGGGCATTCCTGTCCGGCATCGGCGGCGGCAATTTCGCCTGCTCGATGTCCAACATCAGCGGTTTCTTCCCCAAGCGCCTGCAAGGCACTGCACTCGGCCTCAACGCCGGCCTGGGCAACTTCGGCGTCACCACCATGCAGATCCTCATCCCGCTGATGATGACCGCCGGTGTGTTTGGCGCAATGGGCGGCGAGCCGATGACCCTGATCAAGGACAGCGGCTGGATTCTCGGCAAGATCAAGGCCGGCACCCCCACCTTCATCCAGAATGCCGGCTTCATCTGGGCTGCGATCCTGATTCCGCTGGTGGCAGCCGCCTGGTTCGGCATGAACAATCTGAAGCCGCTGTCGCCGAGCATCGGCAGCACGCTGGCCGCTTTTGCCAAGATCTTTTACCTGTGGGGCCTGGCTTGCCTGGTCGGCGGCGTTGGTCTCTATCTGTACCTGCCTGCTCCAACCGGCTTGGGGCTGCTCAACATGTGGGTAGCGCTGCCGCTGATCATGATCGCCACGCTGTTCTTGATGAAGCTTGCGGCGTTCGGTGAAATGAAAGCCAACATCGCCAAACAGTTTGCCATCTTCGGCAACAAGCACACCTGGTCCATGACCGTACTCTACGTACTGACCTTCGGTTCGTTCATCGGCTTCTCGATGGCCCTGCCGCTGTCCATCACGGTGATTTTCGGCTTCCAGCACATTCCCGATCCAGTCACTGGCCTGATGACCCATACCATCAAGAACCCGAATGCAATCTCGGCACTGACCTACGCCTGGATCGGCCCCTTCGTCGGCGCGCTAATCCGCCCGGTGGGCGGCTGGATCGCCGACAAGGTGGGCGGCTCCATCGTCACCCAGTTGATCTCCGTGGTCATGGTGGTCGCTTCCGCAGCCACCGGCTACGTGATGTTCCTGGCCTACAACTCCGCCACGCCTGAGCAGTATTTCATGATCTTCATGATCCTGTTCGTGGTGCTGTTCGCCGCCACCGGTCTGGGCAACGGCTCGACCTTCCGCACCGTCGGCGTAATCTTCGACCGCCAGCAAGCCGGCCCGGTACTGGGCTGGACCTCCGCCGTGGCCGCTTACGGCGCCTTCATCGCCCCGGTAGTCATCGGTGCGCAGATCAAGGCCGGCACCCCGGAAAATTCGATGTACGGCTTCGCAATCTTTTATGCACTATGCTTGATCCTGAACTGGTGGTTTTACCTGCGTTCGGGTTCGGAAATCAAAAATCCGTAAAGAAGTTAGTGGAACGGCCTTCAGTCCGATACTTCGGCCTGAAGGCCGTTCCACGTCAGGCACCAAATTTTTATAGGAGTTTTAACAATGAGTCACTTTCTCGACCGCTTGAAGTTTTTTGAAAAAATCAAGGAGACCTTCTCCAACGACCACGGCATCGTCACCAACGAAGACCGCCAGTGGGAAGATGCCTACCGCCATCGCTGGGCGCACGACAAGGTGGTTCGTTCCACCCACGGCGTAAACTGCACCGGCGGTTGTTCGTGGAAAATTTTCGTCAAGAACGGTCTGGTTGCTTTCGAAATGCAGCAGACCGACTACCCGCGCACCCGCGAAGACCTGCCAGATCATGAGCCGCGCGGTTGCCAGCGTGGCGCGTCCTTCTCCTGGTATTTGTACAGCCCGCAACGGATCAAGCACCCGCTGATTCGCGGCCGCCTGCTTGACCTGTATCGCGCAGAACGCAAGGCTGGCAAGGATCCGGTTGAAGCATGGGCCGCCATTCAGGCCGACGACAAGAAACGCAAGCAATACACCGCCGTGCGCGGCCTGGGCGGTTTCGTGCGCGCCACCTGGGAAGAAGCAAAAGAAATCATTGCTGCCGCCAACGTGCACACCATCAAGAAATGGGGCCCTGACCGCATTTTCGGCTTCTCGCCGATCCCTGCGATGTCACAGATTTCCTACGCTGCCGGCTCGCGCTACCTGTCGCTGATCGGCGCCGCTTGCGGCTCGTTCTACGACTGGTACTGCGACCTACCAGCGGCATCCCCACAAACCTGGGGCGAACAGACCGACGTGCCGGAATCGGCCGACTGGTATAACTCTACCTACATCATCGTCTGCGGCTCCAGCCTGCCGACCACACGTACGCCGGATGCCCACTTCGTTTCCGAAGTGCGTTACAAGGGCGCCAAGGTCATTTCGATGGCCCCCGATTACGCCGAATACTGCAAGGCCTCCGACCTGTGGATGCCGGTCAACCCCGGTAGCGATGCCGCCGCCTTCCTGGCCATGGGCCATGTGGCACTGAGAGAATATTTCATCGACAAGCAGGACCCGTATTTCACCGAATACGCCCGCAAGTACACCGACCTGCCGATCCAGGTCATGCTACGCAAACATGGCGACGCTTACGTGTCCGACCGCTGCCTGCGCGCTTCCGACTTCAGCGGCGCACTGGGCGAGACCAACAATCCCGACTGGAAAACCATCGTCTATGACGAGAAAGCCAAAACCTTCGTTGCGCCGAATGGCTCGATCGGTTTCCGTTGGGGCGAGGAAGGCAAGTGGAACCTGCTGCCGAAGAACGCTGCCAACCAGCAGGAAATCCATGCCGAACTGTCCTGCATCGACAGCAAGGACACCGTTGTTTCCGTCGGCTTCCCGCACTTTGAACCGGGCGAAGGCGAGCTGCTGTTCCGCAACGTGCCGGCACGCAAGATGAAACTGGCCAACGGCGAAGAAGTATTCGTCACCTCCGTGTTCGACATGCAGGTTGCCCAGTACGGTATCGACCGTGGCCTGGGCGGCGCCAACGTCACCAAGGACTACAACGACGCCAATGTCGCTTACACCCCGGCCTGGGCATCGAAAGTCACCGGCGTCAAGGCTGCCGACATCGAGCGCACCGGTCGTGAATTTGCTTACAACGCCTCCAAGACCCATGGCAAATCCATGGTGATCATGGGCGCTGCAATCAACCACTGGTACCACAACGACATGATGTACCGTGGCGTGATGAACCTGCTGCACATCTGCGGTTGCGTGGGCCAATCCGGCGGCGGCTGGGCACACTACGTGGGCCAGGAAAAACTGCGTCCGCAAGCCGGCTGGGCACCGATCGCCTTCGCGCTCGACTGGCAGCGTCCGCCTCGCCACATGAACTCGACGTCCTACTGGTATTTCCACACCGACCAGTGGCGCTATGAAACCCTCAAGGGCGACGATCTCACCTCGCCCGCCGGCAGAGGCAACTACAAGGGCTACTCGCTGGCCGACTACAACGTCGCCGCCGTTCGCATGGGCTGGCTGCCGTCTGCGCCGCACTGGAACACCAACCCGCTCGATCTGGCTAGCGAAGCTGAAAAGGCCGGCGCTACCGACGAGGCGAGCATTGCCAAGCACGTCGTCGGCAAGCTCAAGGATGGCTCGCTCGACGTCGCTTTCGCCGACCCGGACGCCCCGGAAAACTGGCCGCGCAACCTGTTCGTCTGGCGCGCCAACCTGATCGGCACCTCCGCCAAGGGCCACGAGTACTTCCTCAAGCATTTGCTCGGCGCACAGAACGGCGTGCTGAAGGAATCCGGCGACGGCTGCGACAACAAGCTGGTCAAGTGGCATGAAGAAGCGCCGATCGGCAAGCTGGATCTGATGGTCGACATCAACTTCCGCCTGAATTCCACCGGCGCCTACTCCGACATCGTTTTGCCGACCGCGACCTGGTATGAGAAGAACGACCTCAACACCACCGACATGCATCCGTTCATCCATCCATTGTCGGAAGCAGTTTCGCCGGCCTGGGAATCCAAGTCCGACTGGCAGATTTTCAAGAACATTGCCGAGACCTTCTCGACGCTGGCCGAAAAACACCTCGGCACGCGCAAGGACATCATCGCCCTGCCGATGCAGCATGATTCTGCATTCGAGATGGCTCAGCCGTTCGGCGAAGTCAAGGACTGGAAGAAAGGCGAATGCGAGCCGATCCCCGGCAAAACCATGCCGCTGCTCAAGGTGGTCGAGCGCAATTATGGCGACATCTACCGCAAGTACATCGCCATCGGCCCATTGATGACCAAACTGGGCAACAACATCAAGGGCCTGGACTGGAATACCGAAACGGAATACGAGCAGCTCAAGGTAATGAACGGCGGCGTCAAGGTGCCGGGCGTTTCCTTCGGCATGCCGTCGCTCGAAGAGGATATTTACGTCTGCGATTCGATCATGCGCATGGCGCCGGAAACCTGCGGCGAAGTCGCTCACAAGGCCTGGACCGCGCTGTCCAAGAAAACCGGCATCGACCATCACCATCTGTACTCTGCCCGTCACGAAGACAAGATTACCTTCCGTGACATCCAGGTACAGCCGCGCAAGATCATCACCGCGCCGACATGGTCAGGCATCGAGTCCGAAACGGTTTCCTACACTTCGTGCTACACCAACATTCACGAGCACATTCCGTTCCGCACCTTGACCGGTCGTGCCCACTTCTACCAGGATCACGAGTGGTTCCTCGACTTCGGCGAAGGCTTCTGCGTGCATAAACCGCCGCAGGACATGAAATCGTTCAGCAAACTTGCGCCGAGCATCATGGCTGAGAAGCACATCAAGCTGCAATGGATCACGCCGCATTCCAAGTGGGGTATCCACTCCAGCTACCAGGACAACTTGCGCATGCTGACCTTGTTCCGTGGCGGCCCTTACGTGTGGATATCCGAAGTCGATGCCAAGGCAGCCGGCATCGAGGACAACGACTGGGTCGAAGCAATCAACGCCAACGGTGCAACGGTGGCGCGTGCGGTGGTTTCGCAACGCGTGCAGCGCGGCATGGCGATGATGTATCACGCTCAGGAAAAGATCGTGAACGTGCCAGGATCGAACACCACCGGCAAGCGCGGCGGCATTCTCAATTCGGTGACGCGCGTCGTCATCAAGCCGACCAACATGGTCGGGGGATATGCGCAACTGGCTTATGGCTTCAACTATTACGGCACAGTGGGTTGCAACCGCGATACCGAGGTGATCATGCGCAAAGTTGCGGACAAGGACATCGATTGGCTGGAACGGCCGCTTACCCCGGAACGCGAAGCCCAACTCAATCCGCCTGGCATCGGCAAGCGTTGATCGTCGCGTGAACAGGATAAATTAGGAGAAATTCATGAAAATACGTGCACAATTCGCCTTTGTCTTCAATCTGGACAAATGTATCGGTTGCCACACCTGCTCGGTGACGTGCAAGAACACCTGGACCAACCGCAAGGGCGTGGAATACGTCTGGTTCAACAACGTCGAGTCCAAGCCCGGCATCGGTTATCCCAAGCAATGGGAAAACCAGGAAAAATGGAAAGGCGGCTGGACCGTCGCCAACGGCAAGCTGGAACTGAAATCCGGCGGCCGGATGTCGAAGCTGTTGAACATTTTCGCCAACCCGGATCTGCCGGAGATCGACGATTACTACGAGCCGTTCACCTACAACTACGCTCGCCTGCAGAACGCGCCGCTGTCCGAAGCAGCGCCTACGGCACGTCCGCTGTCGATGATTACCGGCGACCCCATCGAGAAGATCACCTGGGGTCCGAACTGGGAAGACGACATGGCGGGCGAATTCGCCAAGCGCAGCGAAGACAAGAACATGGACAACATTCAGAAGGCGATGTACGGCCAATATGAAAATTGCTTCAATCTCTATTTGCCGCGCATTTGCAACCACTGCCTGAACCCGGCCTGCGTCGCAGCCTGCCCGTCCGGCTCGATCTACAAGCGCGAAGAAGACGGTATCGTGCTGGTCGACCAGGACAAGTGCCGCGGCTGGCGCTTCTGCATGAGCGCATGCCCATACAAGAAGGTGTACTACAACTGGGAATCCGGCAAGGCCGAGAAGTGCATCGGCTGCTACCCGCGCGTCGAATCCGGCATGCCGACGGTGTGCTCGGAATCCTGCGTCGGTCGTATCCGCTACAACGGCATCATGCTGTATGACGCTGACCGTATCGAAGAGATGGCCGCCACGCAGAACGAGCAGGATCTGTACGAAGCACAGTGCAAGATTTTCCTTGATCCCAACGATCCTGCCGTTATCGCCGCAGCCCGCGCCGAAGGCATCAACGAAGACTGGATCATCGCCGCGCAGAAATCGCCGATCTACAAAATGGCGATCGACTGGAAAATCGCGTTCCCGATGCACCCGGAATATCGCACCCTGCCGATGGTCTGGTACGTACCGCCGCTCTCTCCAGTGCAATCCCAGATCGACCAGGGCAACCTGCCGGTCGGCCCGGACAGCGCCATTCCGCTGGCTGGAACGATGCGCACGCCGGTCAAGTATCTTGCCAACCTGCTCACCGCCGGCAAGGAAGCGCCGATTACCAGCGCCTTGAATCGCCTTATCGCCATGCGCAGCTACCAGCGCTCGGTGCACGTCGAAGGCGTTGCCGACACTCGCGCTCTGGAAGCAGCCGGGATTACCGAAGATCAAGCCAAGGACATGTACCGTTACCTGGCGATTGCCAACTACGAAGATCGTTTCGTCATCCCGACCGGCCATGAAGAAGAACGTCTGGACGATGCCTACGGCTTCCAGGGACAGAACGGCTTCACGTTCGGCAACGATTCTTCGTCCGGCATCAGCAAGATCTCGCTGTTCCCGCGTCGCCGCAAGGACACGCCGGAGCCCGCAGAACTGGCGCCATCCGCGGATAAAAGCTGAGAGGAAATATCATGCTTATCTACAAAATACTATCGGCACTGCTTGAGTACCCCGATCAGGAGTTAGTCGACAACCTGCCGTCCATCCAGAAGTTGCTGGATGAGTCGGTCGATGCCGACGCGGAGGAAAAAGAGTCGTTGCGTCAGTTCATGACCTGGCTGGGGAACGGCGACCTGACCGAACTCCAGGCGAGTTATGTCAAAACTTTCGACATGACGCCAGAGCACAGCCTGCATTTGACTCACCATTTGTTCGGTGACGACAACGACAGGAACCGTGGTCCGGCGTTGATCGACCTGGGCGAATTGTACAAGGACTACGGCGTGAAATCGGTCACCAACGAGTTGCCCGATTACCTGCCGCTGATCCTGGAATTCGTCGCCATGCTGGATGAGGACGAGGGAAGGGTGTTTCTGTCCGACGCCATCAAGGTACTGACAGTGCTGACCAACAACCTGAACAAGGCCCAAAGCCCGTATGCGCCGCTGCTTTCCATCGTCAAGAGCCGCGCCACGCCGGCCTGTATAGCTGCTTAAGGAGGAATGAAATGAACGAAGATCTTTTTAGCTGGAATAACCTGCTTTTTGGCATATATCCCTATATCTGCCTGAGCGTATTTGCAATCGGCAGTTGGGTGCGTTTCGACCGCGAGCAATACGGCTGGACCAGCGCGTCCAGCCAGTTGCTCTCCACGGGCGGCATGCGCTGGGCCAGCAACCTGTTCCATATTGGCGTCCTCGCCATTTTTGGCGGCCACTTTGTCGGCCTGCTGACGCCACATAGCGTGTTCCTGATGGTCATGGGCGACATTCAGCACCAATACCTGGCCATCATCCTGGGCTCGGTTTTTGGTTTGATGACCCTGATCGGCGGCGGCATTCTGTGGGTGCGGCGTTATACCAACCGGCGCATTTCGGCGTCCAGCCGCGCTTCCGACAAGTTCGTCCTGTCGTGGATTTTGGTCACGCTGTTGCTTGGCCTGATCACCATCCCGGTATCCATCGGCCATGCCGGCCACGGCGACCCGCGCGTGGTGACTGCGATGGCGGAGTGGATCCAGAGTATTATTTACCTGTACCCGAATCCGGCGTTCCTGGAAGGCGTTGATACCGTCTTCAAACTGCACGTATTCTTCGGCATGACGGTGTTCCTGATCTTCCCGTTCACCCGTCTGGTGCACGTCTGGAGCGCACCGTTCGGCTACCTGGCACGTTCTTACCAGATCGTGCGCAGCAAAAAAGTGAAATATCAGAGCCGTTAATCGGTTTCGGATAATTCAAGTATCGCCATTTGGTGTTCATGCGCTGTTCGACCGTTCTTTCACGGAAGAACAGCGCATTCTGCACCTTAAATATCAGCCAAAGCTAAAGAGAAATCATGCAGACACAAAGGATCGTGCCGGCAACATTTATAGTACCGTTATTGGCAGTACTGTATGGCTGCCAGCCGGAAGAACCCAAGCAACAACCCAGAGCCACGGCTCCTGCAGCAACGGTTGCGCAACAGCCAGCCACGAATAACGCAGCAGCGGCGTCAGCCGTATCCAAAGAAGAATTTACGATATTGGCGAAAGATATCGGCTGCTTTGCCTGCCACTCGATTGAGAAAAAGCTGCTTGGCCCGGCATGGAAACAAGTGGCCGTGCTTTATCGCAGCAATCCAGAAGCTGAAGCCAAGTTGACGGACAAAATCATCAAGGGCGGCGACGGAGTATGGGGCAATATTGCGATGCCCGCCTACCCAGATCTCGACAAAGAGAAAATCAGGATTTTAGTTAAATATATTTTGTCCCTGTAATAACATGGATATAATTTAAATGTTTCACATTTATTCAGAACCACGCTGTAAATTTAAAAAGGTTTACTCATGAGCGAGTCCACCCAGACAAACCCCACCGACCACCTTTATTTCCTGCTGGTCAACGGCAAGGAAATCCAGACCGATTCGGAAGGCTATATCCGAAACCTGGACGAATGGTCGGAAGATTACGCCATTGCCCTGGCCAAGAAAGAAGGCCTGGAACTGACCGACGAGCATTGGGAGGTCATCAAGTTTCTGCGCGACTGGTACGAAGAGCATGACGTCCAGGCACAGGTACGCTTCATGATCAGACACTTCTCCAAAGTATGGAGCAAGGAAAAAGGCAACAACCATTACCTGCACCTGATTTTTCCCAAGGGCGGCCCGCAGAAACAGGGCAACCGCTTGGCCGGCCTGCTCAGAACCAAGGGCGAGCACTGATTCACACCCGCAGTCGGCGTTTTAACATATCGCCTAAATCCTGAAAATCCGGGAGAATGGGTTCTTCACGGACGACTGCGAGCAGCAATAACATGGCAAATTTCGGCGCGATCATCATTGGTGACGAGCTGCTGAGCGGCAAGCGCCAGGATCGGCACTTTCCGCATGTCATCGAAACGCTGGCGCAGCGCGGGCTGGAACTGAAATGGTGCCGCATCATCGGCGACGATCCCGCGCTGATCGTCGAAACCCTGCAACAAACCCTGCCACTGGACGACATCGTGTTCTGCTTCGGCGGCATCGGCGCCACCCCCGACGACCACACCCGCCAGTGCGCGGCACAGGCCGCCAACGTGCCGCTTCAGCGCCACCCCGAGGCCGCAGCCGAGATCGAGGCGCGCTTCGGCGCCGAAGCTTACCCGCACCGCATCCTGATGGCCGACCTGGCGCAAGGCAGCCGCATCATCCCCAACCCGTTCAACCGCATCCCCGGCTTCTCCCTCAACCGCCACCATTTCCTGCCCGGTTTCCCGCAAATGGCCTGGCCGATGATGGACTGGGTGCTGGACACGCTCTACCCGGAAATCCGCAACCAGGCACCCGAAACCGAAGTGCTGATCACCGTGCTCGACATCATGGAAAGCCCGCTGCTCGACCTGATGAACGAATTCGTCCGGCGCTACCCCGACCTGCGCTTCTCCAGCCTGCCGCACATCGGCGAAGACGGCGAACGCAAAGTGGAATTCGGCCTGCGCGGCACCCGCCCGCGCGTGGCGCTGGGCGCGGCCTACCTGAAACAGGAACTCGGCAAAATGGGCTTGAAGTTGCAGGAAAACGCCGACTGATACTACCCCCGGACATTCCATAAATCATTGCTCTCCTGCATTGGCGGAACGTTCGGTACGTGTTTCATTTCTGTTGATTTGCAAATATGCGAATAACGCAGATGTGCCATTTTCTGACCCGAATAAATTAAGACAGATCGCGCTGCCTGCATTATTGGGGGTTATTATAGAGATGCTGTAAAATCAAAGTGCTTGCAGATCAATCAATTACAAGAGCATACTTGGCGCCATGTTATACGGACGCCAGCGTCCATATATTAACTGTTAGCCATCACCATATGTCCCATCATCATCATTGGAAGCCCATCCTATGAAACATTATTTTGCGTGGAAAGCAACGAGCTTTCCGTCAGACAAAAAAGAAGACATTCAAGACTTCATTGAAAAAGAAGTCTGTCGGTGTATAGAGGCACATCAAACGCTACCTCCTCTGCGCATTGAAGTCCGTGACGGCCCATTGTCATTGGACGGAGAAGCCACCACTGATGACGGAAAAACACTGGCCCGGTTCACGTATTCTCTTAATGGCGCTGGGTCTTCGTTCCAATATTTAGGACACGGCCAGGCCAAATAGTTACCTCTGCAACATCGTCAAGGCGAACCGTTCTAGTACAAGAGCCATCCTCTATGACCATCTCTTCATTTCCAAGAATCAACGAAGTCCAGTTCATAGCCTCTGCCATCGTTTTGTCTGGCTTCCAAAACCACATTACGCGGCCTGCCATGATGGCTAACCCTGCGATGCACCTGACCTTGCGCATATATCCGCGCAAGGTCAGGTGATCTTGAACGTTAGCCATCAAGAAAATTTGTATTTTGTAAACAATATGTTTACTATTGGCGCATGATTCAAACATTTGCCAACACTGAAACAGAAAACTTTTTTGTCACAGGCAAATCGCGTCGTTTACCTTCGGAAATTCTCAAACGTGCAGCTATGCGCCTCAATCAGTTGCATGCGGCTACAGAGTTGAATGATCTACGTTTGCCACCTTCTAATAGCTTGGAGGCTCTTTCAGGTAATCGCGTTGGTCAATGGAGCATACGTATAAACCAACAATGGCGTGTCTGCTTCAAGTTTGAAAATGGTGATGCATTTAATGTGGAAATTGTGGATTACCACTAGGAGTAACAACATGATCTATAACGGCCTAACACCTATCCATCCCGGCGAGTACCTCGCCGAAATCCTTGAAGAGCTCCATATCTCTCAAGCGTCGTTTGCTCGTACTATTGGTGTGTCGCCCATGCGCATTTCCCATATCGTTAAAGGCAAGCGCCCTGTTACGGCTGAACTGGCGCTACTGTTTGCAAAAGCTTTTGAGCAAACCCCACAGTATTGGCTCAATTTACAAGCCAGTTATGATCTAAAAACTGCTGAGAAAAACATCGCCAATCGTCTCTTCTCCATTCATAGCTTGGCGCATGCTTAATGGCTACCCCATCATTCCATTGCTGAGTGGACTTTCAGTGAACAAGCCATGACCGGCTGAAACGGGTCGATCAGAGGCATTGTGCGCGAAATAAAAACTCGCGTTCTCCCAACAAAGAATAACCCAAAACCTAGTCCCTCCCGAACGTTCCGCCGGTTCGCCTGTCTACCGCCTATCGCGTAGAATAGGCGCCTCATGGAACCCGCCAAGAACATCTTCTCCCACCGTAAATTCTGGGCCAAACGCTTCGGCAGCGCGCCGGTTCTGCCGATGTCGCGCGCCGAAATGGAACAGCTCGGCTGGGACAGTTGCGACATCATCCTGATCACCGGCGATGCCTATATCGACCACCCCAGCTTCGGCATGGCGCTGATCGGGCGGCTGCTGGAGGCGCAGGGATTCCGCGTCGGCATTATCAGCCAGCCCGACTGGCACGGGCCGAACGCCTTCAAGTCGCTGGGCAAGCCCAACCTGTTTTTCGGCGTCACCGCCGGCAACATGGATTCGATGGTCAACCGCTACACCGCCGACCGCAAGACCCGCTCGGACGACGCCTACACGCCCAATGCGGAGGCCGACAAGCGCCCGGATCGGGCGGTGATCGTCTACTCGCAGCGCTGCCGCGAGGCCTATCCCAAAGTGCCGGTGGTGATCGGCGGCATCGAGGCCAGCCTGCGCCGCATCGCCCATTTCGACTACTGGTCGGACAAAGTGCGGCGCTCCGTCCTGCCCGACTCGAAGGCCGACATCCTGCTCTACGGCAACGCCGAGCGTGCGCTGGTGGATCTGGCTCACCGCCTGGCGAAGGGCGAACCCATTGCCGATATCACCGACCTGCGCGGCACAGCCATCTTGCGCAAAGGCGTTCCCGACGGCTGGAGCGAGATCGACTCGACTTCGGTGGACCGACCGGATCAGGTGGTGCCCCACCCCAGCCCCTATGCAGACGCGCCCTGCGCCGAAGAGGATGAAATAAGTAGGGTGCGTTCCACGCACCAGCCTTTGGTGCGCATGGCGCACCCTACGCATGGGGAAAAACTCGACCGCAGCCGCACCGTCATTCGCCTGCCGTCGTTCGAGCAGGTTCGGGACGACCCCGTGCTGTACGCCCATGCCAACCGCCTGCTGCACCTGGAAACCAACCCCGGCAATGCGCGCGCGCTGGTGCAAGCCCACGCCGACCGCGACGTGTGGATCAATCCACCGCCGATTCCGCTCACCACCGAAGAGCTGGATGGCGTCTACGCCCTGCCCTATACCCGCCGCCCCCATCCGGCCTATGGCGAAGCGAAGATTCCGGCTTACGAGATGATCCGCTTCTCGGTCAACATCATGCGCGGCTGCTTCGGCGGCTGCACTTTCTGCTCGATCACCGAACACGAGGGACGCATCATCCAGAACCGTTCGGAAGCGGCGATCCTGCACGAAATCGAGGAAATCCGTGACAAGACGCCGGGCTTTACCGGCACCATCTCCGACCTCGGCGGGCCGACCGCCAACATGTACCGGCTCAAATGCCGGGACGTTAAAATCGAGGCCGCCTGCCGCCGCTTGTCGTGCGTTTATCCCGACATCTGCATCAACATGGGTACCGACCATGCGCCGCTGATCCAGCTTTACCGCAAGGCGCGAACGCTGCCCGGCATCAAGCGCATCCTGATCGGCTCCGGCGTGCGCTACGACCTCGCCATCCGGTCGCCGGAATACGTCAGGGAACTGGTCAGCCACCACGTCGGCGGCTATCTCAAGATCGCGCCGGAACACATCGCCGAAGGGCCGCTGTCGAAGATGATGAAGCCCGGCATGGGGGCCTACGACAAGTTCAAGGAATTGTTCGAGAAGTTCTCCAAAGAAGCCGGCAAGGAACAGTACCTGATTCCCTATTTCATTTCCGCCCACCCCGGCACCACCAACGAGGACATGCTGGAACTGGCGCTGTGGCTCAAGGCCAAGGGTTTCCGCCTCGATCAGGTGCAGAATTTCACGCCGACGCCGATGGCGATTGCCTCCGCCATGTACCACACCGGCAAGAATCCGCTGCACAAGGTCAGCCGCACCAGCGAAACGGTGCCGATCCCGAAGAGCGGCAGGGCACGGCAATTGCACAAGGCTTTCCTGCGCTACCACGACCCCGCCAACTGGCCGCTGCTGCGCGAAGCGCTCAGGCAGATGGGCAGAGCCGACCTGATCGGCAATGGCAAGAAGCATCTGGTGCCGGGCTGGCAACCGGCTGGCACCGGCAATGCAGCCGACGGCGGCACGCCCCGCCGCACTGGGAACACATCCCCCAACCGCAACAAAACCGCCTCAAGCCACACCAAACCCAGCACTGCAAAAGCCAAAACTCCGCGCCGCACCCGATAGCCTCTCTCAGCAGCAACCTCAAACATTACAAAAAAATCACCTCGGCATATTGCCCAAAGGTTTTTTTTGTTTTAGACTTCGCTACAATATATTGATATAAATAAAAAGAAGCTAACCACATGTTGTGGTAAATGCCGAATCCGATCTGCCAGAAAGGAGCTTTATGCCACAAGCCAAGGCATTTTTCTCGGAAGATGTTTCGCCCGTCATCGAAGATCAAGCAGCCAAGCTCGAAGTCATCCCCGGCGGACGACTCCAAGCCGAACGGGGCGAGCGACGCAGCGCACGGCGCATTCCCATCACCTGCCAGGTAAAAATCCGCATCACGGAAAGCGACGAAACCGCTTATGGCACCACCAAGGACATCAGCGTCGGCGGCGTTGGCCTGATCACCGACTACGTTCCACGTTTCGGCCAGTTGATGGAAATCCACGTACTACCGCCGCAAGGCTCCAGCATCCAGCCGCTGCGCGCGCTGGTTCAAGTCAGGCGTTGCGTCCAGCTACCCACCGGCCACCATTATGAAATCGGCGCGGCAATTCTGAAAATCCGCGAATAACCCCACTTAAAATTATTCCGCATGGCGAGAATATCGCCGACGCGATGGTTCCAGCCTGCCAATCCATCCGGGTTGCGCCGCAAACTCCTCATAATACTACCCCCCTGCAAGAAGATTTAAGACGCCGGCATTGAATGCAAGCCGCATTGTCCAAGATGGCTTTGCAAGCCGCCAAGGCTTTCATCCGAAGACGCATCATTAACCAGAATTAATGTTCTTTGCCGGATGCCGCCCCCCAGATTAGGGGATACCCCTATTTCATCGTCATGACATATGTCAATATAATTCAGGACTAAGCGATCCGAAACTCTCGGCTAATCAGACTTAATCAAATATAACCATCAAATTCAAAAAATTGATGGTTATATTTTCTCTACACTTGGAGCGGCAATGCTAGACAGGTTATTGGTAAAAAAAGGGGCGTCCGCCGCCCAGGATGCCAGAAAAGCGGCTAATGATTTGGCGGCACAGCTTCAACAACCGGACGCCTGTATCGTCATCTTTTTCTGCTCATCCCGGTATGATTTGCCCGCCCTGGGCGCCGCACTCAAAGAAAATTTCGACTGCCCGGTAATCGGCTGCACCAGCGCCGGCGAAATCACCGCCGAAACCGGTTATCTGCAAGGAGGGATCGTCGGCGTCAGCCTGAGTTCCCGCGAATTGACAGTCCATCCCCGCTTGATCCACCCTCTCGACAAATTCGGCCTGGACGATGCGGAAAATCTGGCGCACGCATTACGCAACGAACTGACGTTAGCGACGGAATTCGACGCCAGCCACATGTTCGGTTTGCTGTTGGTGGACGGCCTGTCGATGCTGGAAGAACAGGTCATTGCCTCGATCTACAACCAACTCGGCAATGTACCCATCATCGGCGGATCGGCAGGGGACGACCTCCAATTCCAGAAATCCCATATTTACTGGGATGGCAAATTCATCAACAACGCCGCAGTGTTCACGTTGTTCGAAACCACGCTGCCGTTTGAGACCTTCCAGACCCAGCATTTCGAGCCTACTGAAACCCGCCTGGTCATCACCGAAAGCGATTGCGCCACGCGCACCGTCAAAGAGATCAACGGCGGCCCTGCCGCACAGGAATATGCCGAAGCGGTTGGCCTCGAGGTCAAGGAGCTGACACCGCAGGTATTTGCAGCCTACCCGGTGATGCTGAAAATCGACGGCGAATATTATGTACGCTCCATCCAGAAAGCCAACCCGGATGGCAGCCTGACTTTCTATTGCGCCATCGACAACGGTTTGGTGCTGACCGTGGCCAAGGGCAAGGCACTGCTGGAAAACCTTCAGCAACGCCTGGAACAAGTCCGCCAGGACATCCCCAACGTCAAACTGGTGCTCGGCTGCGACTGCATCCTGCGCCGCCTGGAACTCCAGCAAAAAAATCTGATCGGCGAGGCCATGGGTGCGCTCAAGGAGAGTGAATTCATCGGCTTCAGCACTTATGGCGAACAATACAACGGCATTCACGTCAATCAAACCCTGACCGGCATTGCGTTGGGATGCTGAACATGGAGTCCATGGATGACATGAAAGAACAGGTCGCCAAACTGGAGAAATCCCTGACGGCGCAACGCAAGATCAACAAAGTGCTGATGGAGCGCGTCGAACGCAGCGTGAACGATACCGGCGGCGCTTATTCCCTGTTCGAACGCAACATCACCCTGCAAAAAAGCGTGGAAGCACGCACCCTCGAACTTGAACGCCTGAACGCCGAACTCCATCGCATGATCGACGAGGCCAACCGGGCGCAGGAAGCCGCCGAGCAGGCGAATCGCTCCAAGAGCATCTTCCTCGCCAACATGAGTCACGAACTGCGCACCCCGCTGAACGCCATCATCGGCTATAGCGAAATGCTGCAGGAAGAAGCTGCAGAAATTGGGGAAGAAAGCCTCACCGCCGACCTGCAAAAAATCCATTCTGCAGGCAAACATTTGCTTGGGCTGATCAACGACATTCTCGACCTGTCCAAAATTGAAGCGGGCAAAATGGGGCTTTATCTCGAGGAATTCGATGTTTCTTCCATGGTGGAAGATGTTTGCACCACCATTCGCCCATTGATAGCCAAAAATGCCAACAAACTGGAAATCAACCAGCAAGGTCATCTGGGCGAAATGCGTTCCGATCTCACCAAAGTGAGGCAAATGCTGTTCAACCTGCTTTCCAATGCCAGCAAATTCACGGAAGACGGCACCATCACACTCAGCCTCGAACGGATCAGCGAGGCCGCCGGCGATCGCCTGATATTCACGGTTGCCGACAACGGCATCGGCATGACAGAAGAGCAGATGGGGCGGCTGTTCCAGGCCTTCACCCAGGCTGACGCTTCAACCACGCGAAAATATGGCGGCACCGGACTTGGGCTTACCATTACTCGCCGTTTTTGCGAAATGATGGGCGGCTCCATCGACGTGCGCAGCGATCATGGCAAAGGATCTATTTTCACCATCAACTTGCCGGCCCTGCTGGCGGATCAAAAACAGGATGCGCCGGTGGTGCAGGAGAACTTCAGAATCACCGACTGCAGCGAAGGCAGTTGCACCGTGCTGGTCATCGACGACGATCCGGCGACATGCGAAATGATGCAGCGCTTCCTCGGTGAAGATGGCTTCCACGTAGTCACCGCCAGCACAGGTGATGAGGGCCTGGCACTGGCGCGCAACCTCAAGCCATGCGCCATCACGCTTGACGTCATCATGCCCAGCATGGACGGATGGGCGGTGCTCGGCGCACTGAAAAACGATCCCGATCTGGCAGACATCCCGGTGATCATGATGACCATTGTTGACGACAAGAGCATGGGTTATGCCCTGGGCGCCTCAGACTATCTGGTCAAGCCGTTAAGCAAGGAACGGCTGAAAACCGTGCTGGAACGCTACAGATGGAACGGCAGCGACAAGCGTGTGCTTCTGGTGGAAGACGACGCACCCACTCGCGACATGACGCGGCGCATGCTGGAAAAGGAAGGTTGGTCCGTGACCTCCGCAGAAAATGGCCGAGTCGGCCTGGAAAAAGTGGCGAAAAGCACGCCGGAGCTGATCCTGCTTGACCTGATGATGCCGGAGATGGACGGCTTTCAGTTCGTTCTGGAGCTGGAAAAACACGAAGAATGGCGCGCCATCCCGATCCTCGTCGTCACCGCCAAGGATTTAACCCAGGAAGATCGGCTGCGCCTTAACGGTCATGTCGAGCGGATTATGCAAAAGGGCGCCTATCGCCGCGAGGATTTATTGAAAAATGTCCGTGAACTGGTTCACACCAGACGCGCCTGCATCATGCCGGAAGCCTTGCCCGTCTAACGTTCAGAGAGAAATCGCCATGCCCAAGATATTGTTGGTTGAAGATAATGAAATGAACCGGGACATGCTCTCGCGCCGGCTCGAACGCAGGGGGTTCCAGATGGCTTTCGCCGAGGATGGCGAACAGGGGATCACCTTGGCAAAGCAGGAACAGCCGGACTTGATCCTGATGGACATGAACATGCCGGTTCTGGATGGGTGGGAAGCCTCCCGACGCATCAAAAACCATCCGCCGACCAGCGCGATACCCATCATCGCACTGACCGCCCACGCGATGAGCGGCGACCGGGAAAAAACCCTTGCCGCAGGCTGCGATGATTACGACACCAAGCCTATCGAGTTCGAGCGCCTGCTCGGAAAAATCACCGCACTTCTGCAAAAAAGCGAAAATATTGCCGACTGATGGAATGACGACAAATCAATGTTTCCCGCTTTAACAAGACCGTTTTCCGTAGCCCTACGCACGACACTCTGGCTGGTTCTGATCGCCGCATGGCAAACTGTGGTGGCCGCACCCCAACCCTCTCCGCCGGAAATCCGCATCGCCGTCCTCGCCAAGCGCGGCGAAGATCGCGCCACGTCATCATGGCAGCCAACGGCGGATTATCTTAATGAAAAACTGCCCGGCTACCATTTCACGCTCATCCCTCTCGACTTTTCCGACATCAAGCATGCCGTCGCAAACAGCACGGTGGATTTCGTCATTACCAATTCCGGCATGTACCTGGATTTCGACATTCAATATGGCGTGAATCGCATCGCCACGCTGAAAAACCGTTGGCGCGACAAGGTATTCACCAAGTTTGGCGGCGTAATTTTCCGGCGTGCCGACCGACCCGACATTGCCAGTCTCGGCGATCTCAAAGGCAAAACATTTATCGGCGTGGACGAATCCTCGCTAGGCGGCTGGCAGGCCGCCTGGGGCGCCATGACCGACGCCGGGGTAAACCCCTATCAGGATTTCAAGCGCCTGACCTTCGGCGGCACCCACGACGCGGTCGTCCATGCCGTTCTCGACAAACGGGCAGACGCGGGAACGGTGCGTTCAGACATTCTCGAACGCATGGCGGCAGAAGGAGAAATTCACCTCGCCGATTTTGTCGTGCTGAATGAAAAAGCCGATCGCGACAAGGACTTCCCTTTTGCTCTCAGCACCCGGCTTTATCCAGAATGGCCCATTGCCGCACTCAAACGCACCTCGCGCAATCTTGCGGAAGAAGTCGCCATCGCGCTCATGGCCATGCCTGAAAGCAGTTCTGCGGCCCGCGCATCGTCCAGCGCGGGCTGGACTATCGCCCTCAACTACGAACCGATCAACGAACTGTATCTGAAACTCCATCTTGGCCCCTACAAGGACGTTGGAGAGATCAGTCTAAAATCCGTGGTGCAGAAATATTACTACCTGATCCTTGCCGCTATTGGCCTCCTTGTATTTCTGGCTGTATTGGCGGTTTATTTCTACCGCCTTAACCGGAGATTGCGCGAGGTACAAGCACAACTCAAGGCGGAACTCGTCCAGCGGCGCGAATCTGAAGACGCGCTGCGAATACGCTCGACCGCCATTGAAGCAACCGCCGCCACGGTTTTCATCACCGATCGGAATGGCGTCATCGAGTACGTCAATCCGGCGTTCTGCCGCTCCACCGGTTATTCCGCCGAAGAGGCAGTCGGCAGGACACCGGCGATGCTCAAATCCGGCACTCATCCGCCGGAACTCTACAAGGCCATGTGGGAGACCATTCTGGCCGGCAATGTCTGGCAGGGCGAAGTCACCAATCGGCGCAAGAACGGCGAAACACACATTGATGAGTCCATCATTGCCCCGGTCAAGGATGAAGAGGGACAAATCATCCGCTTCGTCGCCATAAAATATGACATCACGGCGCGCAAGGCTGCGGAAATGCAGCTTGAACACATCGCACACCAGAACCGGCTGATACTCAATACCGTAGCGGAAGGCATTTGCGGTATCGACATGAATGGCAAAACCACCTTCGCCAACAATGCCGCAACGCAAATGCTCGGCTACAGCCAGGATGAACTCATCGGCCATCCCCTGCACGCCCTGACCCACCACACTCGCGCGGACGGGAGTGCCTTTCCAAAGGAAGAGTGCCCCATCGGCGACACCATGCGCCACGGCAACATCTATCACATGCCGGACGAGCTGTTTTGGCGTAAGGACGGACAACCATTGCGCGTGGAATCCACTTCAACCCCGATCATCACCGGAAGCGGTGAAATTATCGGCGCCGTCGTCTCTTTCCGCGATATCCGACTGCGCATGGAAGCGGAAGAGGCGTTGTGCCGAGCCAAGGAGCAAGCTGAAATAGCCAGCCAGGCAAAGAGTTCCTTTCTCGCCAACATGAGTCACGAATTGCGTACGCCGCTCAATGCCATCATCGGCTATAGCGAAATCATTGCAGAAGAACTGCAAGGCAATGAGCAAGCCGAACTGGTGGACGATCTGAACAGGATACGCACCGCCGGGCACCACCTGCTATCCCTGATCAATGACATCCTCGATCTCTCGAAAATAGAGGCGGGGAAAATGGAGCTTTCGCTTCATGACTTCGACATCGCAGAAATGGTAGGGGATGTCGCTGCGACCATTCGTCCATTGGCGCAGAAAAACGGCAATACGGTGCAAGTGATATGCCCCCCGGAAGCCGGAACATTTTTCACGGATCACACCAGAGTCAGGCAGGTTTTGCTCAACCTGCTCAGCAATGCAGCCAAGTTCACCGAAAACGGCACTGTTTCTCTTTGCGTGACCAGGGAAAATACCGAAGGCCTGGAAAAATTGCGCCTTGAAATCTCCGACTCCGGCATCGGCATGACCCCGGAACAAGTTGACAAACTGTTTCAGGATTTCACCCAGGCCGATTCATCAACCACCAGAAAATACGGCGGCACCGGGCTGGGACTCGCCATCAGCCGACGGTTCTGCCGCATGATGGGAGGAGATATTACGGTGACCAGCCATCCCGGCAAAGGGTCCTCTTTTAGCGTAATCCTGCCGGCGGCACCGCGCGCCAGTCAAACCATCCAGGTCAGCGATGCAGCCGCCATTGATTGAAATCGCCGCCACGGTGCTGGTCGTGGATGACGCGGAGGCAAACCGCGAACTGCTGTCGCGCCGTCTCTGCAAGGAAGGGCACAGTGTCGTTGTTGCGTGTAACGGCGCCGAGGCGCTTGAATTGGTGCGCAAACATAGTTTTGATCTCATCCTGCTGGACATCATGATGCCCGACGTGGACGGCTATCAGGTTCTGGAAACGCTGAAAAAAGAAGAAGCCCTGCATCACATTCCGGTCATCATGATCACGGCGATCGACGATATTCAAAGCATTGCGCGCTGCATCGAGCTGGGTGCGGAAGATTATCTGTCAAAACCTTTCAACGCCATCCTGCTCCGGGCTCGCATCACCGCCTGCCTGCAAAAGAAATTCGCGCATGACCTGCAACAGCGTTACCGCAACCGCATTGAGGAACACAACGCTCTGCTGGAAAACCACTTGCAGCGCCAGACAGAGGAAAACCACCTGGTCGCCCACCTCATGGGAAAAATGATGCATTCGCCGGGCCTGCGCGATGACGACGTACATTACTGGATCAGCGCGTCAGATCTGGTGAGCGGAGACCTTGTGGCCGCCGCACGCAACAGCCAGGGCAAACTCTTCGTCATGCTGGCCGACGCCACCGGACACGGGCTGCCCGCCGCGTTAAACCTGCTGCCCGTCAACTGGGTTTTTTACCGTATGGTGGAAAAAGGCTTTCCCGTCCCGATTATCGTTGAAGAAATGAACCGCGCCGTCAAGCAGCAATCGCCGCCAGATCGATTTGTGGCGGCGATTGTTGCCAGCATCGACACCGAAAACCGCATCATCGAATTGTGGAACGGCGGCATGCCGCCTGCCATGTTCTGCGACCATGCCGGAACGGTGACGCGCACCTTCCCCGCCACTTCCTTTCCACTCGGCATCGTCGGCGACGGCTTCCCGACGCGCAGTGAAATCTACCAATGGAACGACGACGGACAGCTTGTCATGTTTTCCGACGGCCTGCTCGAAGCCGAGGACGACCAGGGTATGCACTTCGGCCTTCAGCACCTGACCATGGCGCTGGGCGAAGCCCCCCATGACAAACGGTTTGACAATCTGGTCGAGCGCCTGCACCGCCACTTGGGCGAAAAAAGCGCCCACGACGACGTTTCACTCTTGATGACCCGTTGCATAACCGCCGAGGCATGACGATGAGCCCATCACCCTACTCCCTCCTGATCGTTGACGACATGGAGGTCAACCGCACCCTGCTGGATCGTCTCCTGAAAAAGGACAATTTCCATCTGTCATTCGCCGAAGACGGCCATGAGGCGCTGGAAAAAATACGTGTCGGCAATTTCGATCTGGTGCTCCTCGACATCATGATGCCGAACCTCGACGGCATCCAGGTTCTATCCAGCCTGAAAACGGACGAAAAGCTGCGTCATATCCCGGTCATCATGATCTCCGCGCTGAATGAAATGGACAATGTGGTGCGCTGCATTGAAATGGGCGCGGAGGACTACCTACCCAAGCCGTTCAATCGCATCCTGCTCCGCGCACGCGTCAATGCCAGCCTTGAAAAAAAACGCGTCCATGACCTCACTGAAGACTACCGTCGGCGCATCGAGGGGCACAACAGCGAGCTGAAAACCAGGGTGCGCGAACAAGTCAGGGAAATCGCTTCCACCCAGCTCGCAACCATATTTGCCATGTCCAAACTGGCCGAATCACGCGACCCGGAAACCGGCCAGCATCTGGAAAGGGTGCGGGAATACTGCGTCATTCTGGCAATCAAGCTGAACCAGGGAAAGTATTTCAACATCGACGCAGACTTTATCGAGAATATCTATGCCGCCAGCCCGTTACACGATATCGGCAAGGTCGGCGTGCCGGATCATGTCCTGCTGAAACCGGGGAAACTGACCGATGAAGAACGCACACTGATGGAGA
Source organism: Betaproteobacteria bacterium (assembly GCA_021373185.1). Taxonomy (GTDB): domain Bacteria; phylum Pseudomonadota; class Gammaproteobacteria; order Burkholderiales; family Sulfuricellaceae; genus Sulfuricella. The sequence continues at coordinate 88,319 of JAJFTF010000011.1, forward strand.
CCCACTCCACGGTAGGCGCAGAAACCCTGCGTGCCGTGAACGACCAGCATCCCGGCAACGCATTTGTCAGCATGGGCATTGATATTGCCGAAAGCCACCACGAAAAATGGGACGGCAGCGGCTATCCGCAAAAATTGAGTGGCGACGCCATCCCGCTGTCAGCGCGCATTGTCGCCCTGGCAGACGTGTACGACGCCCTCACATCAAAGCGTTGCTACAAGGATGCATTCAGCCACGAAAAGGCCGTCGGGATTATTCAAAGTGAGAACGGACGCCATTTCGACCCGCGTTTGGTGGAAGCATTCTGCCTGATCGAGCAGGAATTCAAGGCGATTCAGACATTTCATTACGAGGAAGGCGAAGAATAAACAGGATCAAATCCGCCGGATAAGTTTCCGTGTCGGGCAAAAAGCCCAAAATCGGGATAACTAAACCTTTTCATCCAACGTAGTGGCAATATCCTTGCTACGCCCGCTTCTTTTCCGTCTTTCCTCCCCGCTGCGAGTATCCAGAACAGGATGCACATGCAACAGACGACGGCACCATTTGCGCCGATCCGCGATAGTACGCGTCTCCTGCACCACCGATTCGACAACCGGTTCAACCGATTCTTCTACCGGCCTGACCTTGCGCCGGAAACGGGGAAACACCTGAGGGACGCGCATGCGCGCTTCAACCCGCCGCACTTGACGGATCGCCCGGACAGGCCGGGGCTCTTCTTCTCCGACCGGAGCGACGACAGGTGGCAGGCTGGGAACGAAACGCATGATCACGACTCCTTGCAAGATACAAATATAGCCTTATCCGCCCTGTCTATCAACTCGCGAAACGGCTATAATGCCGCCTCTTTTACTTGATGAAACAGTCCGTTGCCATGGCTACCCTGCAAGACGAAATCCACCGCCGCCGCACCTTTGCCATCATCTCCCACCCCGATGCCGGCAAAACCACGCTCACCGAGAAAATGCTCTGGTTCGGCGGCGCGATTCAGATGGCGGGCGCAGTGCGCGCGCGCAAAGCCGACCGCCACGCGGTGTCGGACTGGATGGAGCTGGAGAAGCAGCGCGGCATTTCGGTGACCTCCTCGGTGATGCAATTCCCCTACCGCGACTGCATCGTCAACCTGCTCGACACGCCCGGCCACGAAGATTTTTCCGAAGACACCTACCGCACGCTGACCGCGGTCGATTCGGCGGTGATGGTGATCGACGCGGTGAACGGCGTCGAAGCCCAGACCATCAAGCTGCTCAACGTCTGCCGCCTGCGCGATACGCCCATTCTCACTTTCATCAACAAGCTCGACCGCGAGGGCAAGGAACCCATCGACCTGCTCGATGAAATCGAGTCGGTGCTGGCCATCCAGTGCGCGCCGATGACCTGGCCAATCGGCATGGGCAAGCGCTTTCGCGGCACCTATCATTTGTACAACGACACGGTTTCGGTGTTCGACCCCAAGGCCGAAAAAGGCACCGCCGAAATTGTCGAGGGCCTCGACAATCCGCGCCTCGACGAACTGATCGGCGACCAAGCCGACGAGCTGCGCGTCGACATCGAACTGGTGCGCGGCGCCTCGCACACCTTCGACCGCGAAGCCTATCTCGCCGGCAAGCAGACGCCGGTATTTTTCGGCTCGGCGATGAACAACTTCGGCGTGCAATCGTTGCTGGACGCCATCGTCGAACTTTCCCCCGCGCCGCTGCCGCGCCCGGCGCAGAGCCGCGAGGTGGCGCCCGACGAGCCCAAATTCGCCGGCTTCGTGTTCAAGATCCAGGCCAACATGGATCCCAAGCACCGCGACCGCATCGCCTTCATCCGCATCTGCTCAGGACGCTTCGACCGCGGCATGAAAATCAAGCAGGTGGCGAGCGGCAAGCTGTTCACGGTGAGCAATGCCATCACCTTCATGGCGCAGGACAGAAACACCGCCGACGAGGCCTACGCCGGCGACATCATCGGCATCCCCAACCACGGCACGATCAGGCTGGGAGACACTTTCAGCGAAGGCGAAGACCTGAAGTTCACCGGGATTCCTTCTTTCGCGCCGGAAATCTTCCGCCGCGCCCGGATCAGGAACCCGCTGAAGATGAAGCAACTGCAAAAGGGCTTGCAACAACTTGCCGAAGAAGGCGCGACCCAATTGTTCCGCCCGATTGCCAGCAACGACCTGATCCTGGGCGCGGTCGGCATGCTGCAGTTCGATGTGGTGGCGCACCGCCTGCAATTTGAATACGGCGTCGATGTGCTGTTCGAACCTTTCGATGTGGCGACGGCACGCTGGCTGCGCGGCCCGGATGCGGAACTGAAAAAACTCGCCGACAAGCACGGCTTCAACGTCGCGCTCGACGGTGCCGACGACTACGTCTACCTGGCGCCGAACCGCGTCAACCTCAACCTGACGCAAGAACGCTTCCCGGAGATCAAATTTCTCGAGACACGGGAAATATTCTAGGTTCGCAGAATCTGTAGGTTGGGGTAAGCGTAGCGCACCCCAGCAGGAGCGGGAACCGAATCGCTGGGGTTCGGTTCACTCACCCCAGCCTACGAGCTTGTGGGCGAGGGGACGTCCGGGTTTTACGGCTAATCAGGTAATATTTTGGCATTTGTTGATTCAACTCAACAAAGAGGCTTGTTCGGCACATCTTTGATGGCATAATTGCGGCGTCTTGCCAGTAAATACCCCGCAATAAGCGCCTGCCATCATGATAATAAGAACCAAGCCCCTCGGAATACCGCGTCTGCTGTTTTTCCCCGCCTATCTGTTGCTCCAATCCACAGGCTGTTTCGCCACACCCTCGGAGATGAAGGCCGGCGATGCACCGTCGCTTGCCGATTATTCGCTGGAACAGTTGATGGACGTGAGCGTGGAAGTCACTTCGGCGGCGCGCAAACCGCAGAAACTGGAAGATACCGCCGCCGCCATCCATGTCATCACTCAGGAAGACATCCGCCGCTCCGGCATGACCAACCTGCCCGAGTTATTGCGAATGGTGCCGGGCATGCAGGTGGCGCGCATCGACGGCTCCACCTGGGCCATCAGCAGCCGCGGCTTCAACGCCAAGAACAGCGACAATCTGCTGGTGATGCTGGACGGACGCGTCCTGCAGACGCCAACCTTCACCGGCGTGTATTGGGATGCCATGGATGTGGTGCTGGAGGACATCGAGCGCATCGAGGTGGTACGCGGCCCCGGCGGCACGTTATGGGGAGCGAACGCGGTTTCCGGCGTGATCAATATCACCTCCAAATCCGCCTCGGCGACCCAGGGCGGCATGGCAAGCGGTGGCGGCGGCAACTACGAGCGCCAAGGGACAATGCGCTACGGCGGTAAAATCGGGGAAGACGGCCACTTCCGCATCTATGCCCGAGACATCGGCCAGGACAATTTCAAGCCTTCGTCCAGCACGGCGCATGACCAGCGCGATCTGCGCAGCGCCGGTTTCCGGGCGGATTGGGGGCTGACCGGCGGCAATTCGCTGACCGTGCAGGGCGACACTTATACCAGCGATTCCGACCACACCGGCTCGACCATAACCCTTGCTCCGCCCGCCAGCACGCCCGTCGGCTACACCATCGACCAGAAGGGCGGCAACCTGCTGACCCGCTGGAAGCACGCGCTGTCCGCCACCTCGGAATGGACGACCCAGTTCTATTACGATTATTACGAACGGCGCTACCAGAATATCGGCGAACGGCGCGACACTTACGACCTGGATTTCCAGCACCGCTTCCTGCTGGGCGACGCGCACGACATCGTATGGGGACTCGGCTATCGCCAGACCAGCGATCAAATGGAGAATACTTTCGTGGTGTCGTTCAATCCGGCGAGCCGCACTGACAATGTCGTCAGCACTTTTTTCCAGGACGAGATCGCGCTGAGCAGAGATAGCCTGTACCTGACCGTCGGCTCCAAATTCGAACACAACCACTACTCCGGTTTCGAGTATCAGCCCAACCTGCGCCTGCGCTGGAAGATCGACGAACGGCATACCGCCTGGACAGCGGTGTCCCGCGCCGTGCATACGCCTTCCCGCACCGATGCCAATGGGCAAGTCGCTGCCACGGCTACGCCGGCAGGTGTCTTGCTGCTGCAAGGCAACCCGGAGATAAAATCCGAGCATGTGCTGACCTATGAAGCGGGTTACCGCATCCGTCTGAGCGAACGCTCGCAAATGGATGCCGCCGTTTTTTACGCCGAGCATAACGACCTGATGACGATCGAACCGGCGGCATCCTATCTCGTGGCTGGCCCGCCGGCCTATACGGCCCTGCCGCGCGTGTTTTTCAACAAGGCAAGCGCCACCACCCGCGGGCTGGAGTGGAACGGCAGTTGGCGCCCGACCGACAAGTGGCAATTCAAGGCCGCTTATACCTGGCTGAAAATGGACATCCACCGCAACGCAGACAGCGGCGATACCTCCATCGAGAGCGAGGTTGGGCGGTCGCCGCAAAACCAGTTCCAGCTTCAGGTGTTCCACTCCCCGACCGCCAAAATCGACCTGAGCGCCTCGCTCTACTATGTGGACAGCCTGCCCAGCCTCAACATCCCCGCCTACACGCGCATGGATGCGCGCGTGGGCTGGCGCGTCCAGCGCGATCTGGAACTCAGTTTGACGGGGCGCAACCTGTTCGATCCAAGCCATCCCGAGTTCATCAACTCGTCGGGGCCGAGAACCACGGAAATTCCGCGCAGTGTCTTCGGAGCGGCTACATGGCGGTTTTAACCCCTATCGCCCCACCATGCTAGGCGGAACTCGTCACAACATTTTGGCGGCCATGCGGCGGCTGTGCGGCATGGTGCTGTTGCTGGCGCTGACCCCGGCACACGCCGGCCCGTCCGAATACGAGATCAAGGCCGCGTTCATTTACCAGATCGCCAAATTCGTCGACTGGCCGGCTTCCAGCGCGCCGCTACGCTTGTGCGTTGTCGGCGGCAATCCGTTCGGGGCGGCGCTGAATACCATTCGCGGCAAACCGGTCAACGAACGAAAACTGGAAGTGGCACTACTCGACACGGGAGCGGACCCCCGCGAATGCGCCATGTTGTTTGTCGCCGCCCCGGCGGAGCGGCATCTCGAACGCATCGCCGCTATTTCACGCGGCGCCGGCATGTTGACGATCGGCGATACGGAAGGATTCGCCAAACGCGGCGCGATGGTCAATTTCTTCCTGGAAAACGGGAAAGTCCGCTTCGAAATCAACCTGGATGCCGCCCGGCAGGGCGGCCTGCAAATCAGTTCGAAACTCCTGTCGCTCGCCAGAGTCGTCGATTTTCAGCTAGATCGCTAATCGCCCGATGAACCTGTTCGAAAATCTCCCCATAAAACGCAAGCTGATGCTGATCGGCCTGATCACCAACGGCGTGGCGGTGGTGATTCTCAGCCTGGCCCTGGGCGTGGGGGAATGGGCAAGCTACCGCAGCCGGGCGATAACCACTCTGGCGGTACACGCCGGCGTGATCGCCGACAATGCAGCGCCTGCCCTGATGTTTTCCGACGAAAAAACCGCGCACGAAGTGCTGGCGCGGCTTGGCACCGAGACCACTATCGTTTACGCCCTATTGCAGGGCAAGAACGGCGGCATCACGACGAAATTTCAGGCCCATGGGCAAAGAAGACCGCCCCCGGCCCTGCCTGCAGCGAATGAATACCTGTTTTTTGCCGACCAATTGATCTATGCCAAGAACGTGGTTCACTCGGGAGAAACCGTCGGCATCCTGTATCTGCAATCCGATTTGAGCAGTATCTATTGGGAATTATTGAAGAAACTTTCCTTGATCGCCGCCGCGATGACGGTATCGCTGGCATTCGCGTTATACCTGTTCGTCCGCTTCCAGAAAGCCATCACCGCCCCCATCCAGAATCTGGTGACAACGATGACGCTGGTCACACAGAAAAACGATTATTCGACACGGGCGCCAGTGCAGGGCGGTGACGAATTCGGCGTGCTGGCGCAAGGCTTCAATACCATGCTCGACGCCATCGAGGAAAGGGGCGCGACGCTCGCCGATTACCAGGCAGGGCTGGAAGAAGCGGTGAGACAGCGCACCGAGGAACTGAAGCAGCTCAACGAATCGCTGGAGCGGCGGGTGCAGGAAGAGGTGGCGAAAAACCGTGAAAAGGATCACCTGCTGATTCAGCAATCCCGTCTCGCGGCAATTGGCGAAATGATCGGCAACATCGCCCATCAATGGCGCCAGCCGATCAACGCGCTGACCTTGCTGCTTGCCAACATCAAGGATGCCTACGAGTTCAACGAACTGGATAAGGATTACCTCGACAAGTCGGTGAATACCGGCCAAACCATCATCCAGCGCATGTCCACCACCATCGACGATTTCCGCAATTTCTTCCGTCCCAACAAGGAGAAAGTTCGCTTCAGCGTGAACGAAGCGGTTGCGGATGCCCTGAACATCCTGGAAGCAGCTTTCAAGAACGGCAACATTGCCGTTTCGATGAAAGAGGTCGAAGACGTTATGGCCTACGGCTTTCGTAACGAATTTTCCCAGGTATTGCTCAATCTCCTGACCAATGCCAAGGAAGCCATCCAGCAAAAAAGGCTCGTTGATGGATCGATCCGTATTGCGATTTCCGGCAAGACCGGACAGGCTGTCGTCGTGATCGAGGACAACGCCGGCGGCATTCTGCCCGACATTCTGCCCCGGATTTTCGACCCCTATTTCACCACCAAGGAAAAAGGCACCGGCATCGGCCTTTACATGTCGAAAATGATTATCGAGCACAGCATGAACGGCAGCATCGAAGCGTTCAATATCGAAGGCGGCACCCAATTTGTCGTCGCCGTTCCTGTTGAAGAGACCTCTGGCAACTAATCCCAAACGGCGATTAACCGCCGATAAACGCAGATGAACGCCGACGATTCAACCTGGAAAAAACCGTTAGCCACAGAGAACACAGAGAAACGAGGGTAAGCCGGGATGCCGTGTTTTATCTGCGTTTATCGGCGTGCATCGGCGGTTAACTGTTTTTACCGCACAGGACGACATCTACTCTCCGCCGGTAAAGCGCACGATGTGGCGCCGGTCGCGCTTGGTGGGACGGCCTTGGCGAGCCTCGCCGGAAACAGCTTCCGCCTTCATCTGCGCCGCCAGGGCCTCGCGCACCGTGCGGCTTTCCACGGTTTCCTCGTAAAGCTTCACCGCCTCGCTGGCCGGGCCGCGCCGCCCTGAAAGACCGAGCACGTCGACAACAAACTGGAAGCAGCCGATGCGGATTTCCAGCCTGTCGCCGAGATTGACGGTCTTCGCCGGTTTGACGCGGATGCCGTTGAGATGCACCTTGCCGCCTTCAACCGCGTCCGAAGCCAGCGAGCGCGTCTTGAAGAAGCGCGCCGCCCACAGCCATTTGTCGATGCGCAGCCTGCCGCTCTCTTCCTTCTCCTTCATGTTGCCTTCCCGCCCGGTTTCTTGAACGACTGCATCCGCGCCAGCACCAAGTCGCGCAGCGCGGGAGCAGCCATGTCGCGCGCTACGAACCGCACCCGCACCACCGGCTGGTCGATCTTCATCACCCGCGCCAGATCGGCGGGTGTGCCCAGCACCACCGCGTCGCACGGCACCCGGCTGATGGTTTGCTGCAACTCTTCCAGTTGCCCGGCGCCATAACCCAGTGCCGGCAATACCGGGCCGAGTTGCGGATAGCGGGTGTAAGCCTCGCGCAACGAGCCGACCGCATAAGGCCGCGGATCGACCAGATGAGCGCCGAGCTGACGCGCAGCAGCAGCCCCCGCTGCCTCGGACAAGCAGCCATGGGTCACCGATGGCCCGTCTTCCACCACCAGCACATTCCTGCCGCACACCAGTTCCGGCAAATCCAGCGTCGCCTCGGAGGCCATCAACACGATAGTCGCAGCAGGGTTGAGCGCTTGCGCCGCAGCCCTGGCTCGCTCGATATCGTCCTCACACGCGACATTCGCCTTGTTGATGACGACGATATCCGCCGTGCGAACGTTTGCCTCGCCCGGGAAGTAGCTCGCTTCCTCGCCCGGACGCAGCGGGTCGAGCACGACAATCGTGAGATCGGGCCGAAAGAAGGCCATGTCGTTGTTGCCGCCGTCCCACAGGATCACATCCCCCTCAGCCTCGGCGCACGCCAGCACCCTGGCGTAATCCACGCCCGCGAACACCACGCCGCCCTCATCGACGTGCTGCTGGTATTCCTCCATTTCCTCGACGGTAATCCCTGAACCGACCACGTCCTGCGGCGTGGCATAGCGTTCCACGGCTTTGTCGAAGCGGCCATAAGGCATGGGATGGCGCACCACCGCCGCGTTCCAGCCCGCTCCCGCCAGCGCGGCGCGCAGGTAACGCGTAAGCGTGCTCTTGCCGGCGCCGGTGCGCGCCGCAACCACGGCGATCACCGGCTTGGCGGCCTGGAGCATGGTGTCGTTCGGCCCGAGCAGGTGGAAGGACGCACCGCAGGCGAATGCCAGCGAAGCCAGGTGCATCACCTGCTCGTGGCGCACGTCGCTGTAGGCAAAAAACACATCGTTGACGCCGAAGCGTGCGATCAGCGCGGGCAACTCGCGTTCCGGGAAAATCGGAATCCCGGCGGGATAGCGCGGCCCGGCCAGAGATGCGGGATAGGTGCGATGTTCGATGTAGGGGATCTGGGCGGCGGTGAAGGCAACCACCTCATAACCGGCATGGTCGCGAAAAAACACGTTGAAATTGTGAAAGTCGCGCCCGGCAGCGCCAAGAATGACGGCTTTGCGGACGGCGGCCATCAGTGCCGGGTCTGCCCGGTTGGCGTCACCACCGGGCTGGCGACAAAAATCTGCTCCGCATCCACCGCGTCGAACACGTAGTGCTGGTTGCAGAACTCGCAGTCCACCTCGACATAGCCGGTTTCCTGCAAAATCGACTCGATCTCGTCGTGGCCCAGCATCCGCAGGGTGGCAGCCACGCGCTCGCGCGAGCAGTTGCAGGCGAATTGCACCGGCGCGGCATCGAACAGGCGGATATCCTCTTCGTGGAACAAGCGGCGGATGATCTTGCGCACCGACAAGCCGAGCAGTTCCTGCCGTGTCACCGTCCCACCCAAGTGGACGGCGCGGTTCCAGGCATCCGCGTCTTCGTCCTTGCCGTCGGGCATCCGCTGCAACAGCAGTCCGGCCACGCCATCAGCGCTAGCGGCCAGCCATAGCCGGGTTTCGAGCTGCTGGGAGCGGCGCATGTAATTTTCCAGCACCTCGGCCACGGAACCGCCTTCCAGCTCGACGATCCCCTGATAGGTCTGGCGGCCTTTTTTCGGATCGATGGTAATCACGAAACGCCCTGCGCCCACCAGCGCCGCCAGCGACCCGTCGTCCGGCAGATCGCCCTGCCAGTGGGCCATGGCGCGCATCGTCAGGTCGGCGCCGCACTCCACCACCAGCAGCTTGACCGGGCCGTCGCCCTGGATTTGCATGATCAGCGAACCGCCGAACTTGAGCGTGGCGGAAAGCAGCGCCGCTGCCGCCATCAACTCGCCCAGCAGGGCGCGCAGCGCCGGCGGGTAATCGCGCCGCTCCAGCACCGCCTGCCAGCAGGCATCCAGATGGACGATTTCGCCGCGCACAGCGGCGTGTTCGAACATGAAACGCTGCAAATTATCGGGCTGCTTCAAATTGTTCCTCGTGACAAAAAAGTATTTCCATTAAAATAGCGCCATTATGATTCTTCGTGCCTGCCAGAAATGAACTCGTCCAAGATCGCCGATTGCGTCGAAATCCTGTGCCATAAGGGGTGCAAGGAGGTCTCACAAGTGATTCTCGCCTTGGAGCAAGGGGAGCCGGTGGCAGAAGCAGGGCATCTCGATGCCGACGAACGACAGAGGGTGCTGGTCGAACTGAAAACCATCATGGCAGTCTACCAGAACGGCGGCACCTGCCAGTAAGCGCCTATCTCGGCCCCGTTCTACGCCGCGCCTGAAACCCGGCGATACCCCGGACAATCTCGCTATAAGGCAATTCCTGCAGGCTGCCGAAACGTGTCTGCGCCGCCAGCACCAAGCCGCGAATATCCGCCACCTGCGTCTCCTCCGCCGATTCCGGCTGCAGCACGCCCTGCAACCCGAGCAGGCCACCGCATTGCACTTTCACATGCTTGGCATGGGGCAATACTTCGTCGATATGCGTCAATTTCAGGGCGAACGCCGCGTTGTGCCGCAACAATCCGAGCAGTTGGGTGCAATCTTCCAGCGCTGCGACATCGAGGCAGTTGATTGCCTCGCGCTCCGCGATATTGATGCGCCCGGCCTCGCGGCAGCCGCATTGGCAGATCAGAATCGCCTTCTCGAACGGGCAGGCAAGCGGGTTGACCACCCGGCATGTCTCCCTGAAGGCCTGCTCATCCATTTCGCCGGACTCCGCTCTCAGTAATCCTCGCCGGTCATCGGCTCCGGCTCGCGCACCTGAGTCAGCAGGTCTTCGGCCTGCATCTCATCTTCGGCAAAAATCACCTTGACCGTGTATTTGTCCGCTGCCGTCATGCCGGCACGCACGGACTTGGCGAAAGCGCTGGCTTCCTTGAAGGTCGGCAATGCGTCGATTTTTTCCAGTTGCTTGAAGGGGGGAGTGATCTTGTAAATGAAATAAGGCATGGCCCACTCCTGAAATAAGGTTGTGAAAAATGGATTATAACGACCCTGAGACCGCAGGCAAGCCGACAGGGTTCCTTGTGCTATTCACATTGCATGTTAGAATATTTTTTGTTCCAGAAAAATCAACCCGGAATCCCATACAAGATCATGAACGAAAGCGTTTTTCAAGCCAAGGCTGCTGCCACCGACTCCGGCGAAACCACCAATTTCCAGGAAAAATATTTCCTGGTGATCGACGATGCCTCCGGGATGCGTTCGTCGATGCGCACCACCATCAGCACCATGGGCGGCGTGCGCATCGACATGGCGGGCAACGGCATCGAGGCGATCAACCGCCTGGAACAGCGCAGCTACGACATCATCCTGTGCGACTACGATCTGGGCGGCGGCAAGGACGGCCAGCAGTTGCTGGAAGAAATCAAGCACCGCAGGCTGGTCAAGAACTCCACCATTTTCATGATGGTCACCGCCGAGCGCAGCTACGAAAAAGTGGTCAGCGCGGTGGAACTGGCCCCCGACGATTACCTGATCAAGCCTTTCGCCGGCCAGGTGTTGCTGCTGCGGCTGGAACGGCTGGCGAAGAAAAAAACCTATTTCCTGCCGGTTTACGAACTCATGGACAAGCAGGATTATCGCAGCGCCATCCAGGCCTGCGACAAGCTGCTGGAATCCTCCAACCAGCACCAGATCGACCTGATGCGGCTGAAAGCCGAAATCTGCATGATGCTGGGCGACTACGCCCAATCCGGCCTGATCTACGAATTGATCCTGTCGATCCGCGAAATCCCGTGGGCCAGCATGGGCCTCGCCAAATCGCTCTATCACCGCGCCCAGTTCGGTGAAGCCGCAACTATTTTCGAGCAAGTCACCAAGGCCAATCCCAACTACATGGAAGCCTACGACTGGCTGGCCAAATCCCATACTGCCGCCGGCGACGAAACGACCGCACAAACCGCGCTGATGCACGCCACCAAAAAATCTCCGCGCACTCTGCACCGGCGCAAGACGCTGGGCGAAATCGCCTACCGCAACAACGATCTGGAAACGGCGCAGGATTCCTACGAGGCGGTGCTCGAGTTCGGCAAGAACTCCTCGCTCACCTCGCCGGAGGATTACGCCAACCTGAGCCGGGTTTTCATCGACATGGGCGATTGCGACAAGGCCATGACGGTCATGAAAGACGCCCGCAAAACTTTCAAGAACTCGCCGGAATCCCTGCTGCACGGCGCTGTCATGGATAGCCTGGCCTTGGAAAAAAGCGGCGACAAGGAAGCCGCCAAGGCCGAATTAAACAAGGCCATGGGCTACTTCGACCAGAACCAGGCCAGAGGCGGCGTCTCGCTCGACCTGTCCCGCGCCTGTTTCCAGCTTGGCGACGAGGAAGCCGGCAAAAAAATCGTGCAGAACTACATCAAGAACAACCACGACGACAAGCGCATCCACCGCCATGCCGAAGACATGTTCAAGAAAATCGGCATGCACGACGTAGGCAAGGAAATCATCCGCGATTCCTCGCGCACGGTCATCACCCTCAACAACCAGGCGGTGCGGCTGGCCCAGACCGGCGACCTGAAAGGCTCGGTCGATCTGCTCATGCAGGCGGTGGCGGAATACAAGGAAAACAGCGTGGTCGTGCTCAACGCCGCCCACGCCATCCTGGTCTACATGCAGACCCAGGGCTGGGATGATGACTTGGCCCAAGCCGCGAGAAACTACATGTCCGCCGTGAAAGCGCGCGACCCGGACAACCAGAAATGCCGGATCCTGTCCGAGCTGTACAAGGACGTCGCCCGCCAATACGGAATCAAATTATGAGTACGGGCGACAGCCGGGACACGCTGCAGGAACTCGATGCGCTCGACTTCACCGCGCTGTTCGCCTCACAGATTCACGACCTCAAGAACCTGCTGTTCCTGCTGCTCAACGATCTCGACAACACCCTCGATCGGCACGCCGGCGTCGGCATCGATGCCGACGCCCAAGCCCGGCTGGCGCTGCTGAAATACAACGGCCAGCTCATCAACGACAAACTGATCCAGATGCTCTCGCTGTACCGCTTCAACCGCAACGCTTACCCCGTCAACCTCGAGCACCGCCCGGCGGCGGAACTGATCGAGGATATCGTCGCCGAAACCAGCCCGCTGCTCGCCGCCAAGTCGATCCGCCTCACCAGCCAGGTCGCCCCCGATCTGTGCTGGTTCTACGACCGCGACCTCGCCGCCGGCGTACTCAACAACGCCATCCACAACGCGCTCAACTGCGCCCGATCGGAAATCCGGCTGAGTGCCGACACCGAAGACGGATACCTGATTATTCGGGTAGAAGACGACGGCGACGGCTTTCCCGAAGAAATCCTCGGCAACGGCGGCAACGTCAGAAGCCTCGACATCTCCGGCGGAAAAACCGGCCTCGGCCTGTACTTCTCCTCGGTCTGCGCCCGCCTTCATACCAACAAGGAAAGAATCGGGCGCATCGAACTCGGCAACGGCGGGAGTCTGGGCGGGGCGGTGTTTGCGTTGTTGTTGCCGTGAACAGGGATACAAGACGAAAATCTCCGCAGGTGCATTTGCCTAACGATTTAGGGTGTATTTATCAAGCGCAACAAACAATGTCCGTTGATTTTTAAATGATTTTTTATTTAATAACCCGGATTAGACACCACGAGGTGCTTTATAAAGCGCCTTTTAGGGTGTCTATTTCTAGTTAGGTTTTTGCGGCGCATGTTTACACCACTCTCAGGCTGGCTGGACCGGCGTCATCCCATTCCTCAGCGTTTTTATACGCCTGGGCATATTGATACGCCCTCAAAAAACTGGGGTGCTTGGCTATCTATTGAGGAATGCAACCCGCTTCACCTAGCGACTGAGATGCAATGGCTGAGCCTTAAGGATGCCAGAGAGCGAACTCAAAACTACCTTGCAGAAGCAAGTGAATTGATACGTGGCTTGGATGGCGGTTGGCTCGACAGGTGGGAGCAAGAGCAAATCAAGACGGAACTTGGAGACCCTCCCCCTCCGTCACTACCAATTTACTTAATATCCTGTGTAGGCGAAGAAAAAGAAGAATTGGTCTACGTTGGAAAAACAAAGAACACCTCGCGATTCGATGGCGGCCACTCCGCTGCTCTAAAATTACACGCACCTGATTACATCAACAAGAAAAAGAATATTTACAGAAGCACAGTCTGGTTTTACGTCGACGACGAATATATTTCGCTCGACTGGATTCAACCAGACAAACTTGCGCTGGAATTGCTTGATAGCCTGGAATCGCAGCTTATATACAACTTTCAACCAACACTCAATACTCACAAAAAGAAGAAAAACTTAACCAAGTGGGATTTTCAAATTCATATTCAAAATTTCCTTGCGGGAGGCTTCTTAAATGATGTCTGCATATAAACAACCTAACTCTGCATTCGAGCGGGACTGGCCGATAAGCGTTCTCTTCGCGGCCTGCGGTTGTTGAACTTCCGGGGCTCCGGTCACGTTTTGTAATCGGCCAGCCCCTCAATTTGAACGTTAGGTTTTTATGTCCACGATTGAATACCGCCACAACTTTCCTCTTGAGGCTGCTGATGTGGCTGCGGTTTTTGACACCTCCGGCATTCGCCGCCCCACCAAGGATTTGGCGCGGATCGGGCGCATGTTCGCCAATGCCAACCTGATTCTCTCCGCTTGGCATGAAGGCAAACTCGTTGGGGTGTGTCGCGCACTAACCGATTTTAGTTATTGCTGCTATTTGTCCGATCTCGCAGTGGACAAGGCTTTTCAAAAGCATGGCATCGGGCGTGAGCTTATTGCCCGCGTTCGCTCTGCTATTGGGGAAGAGGTGGCGCTCGTACTATTGTCAGCCCCGGAAGCAATGGAGTATTACCCCAAAGTCGGCTTCGACAAAATCGAGAATGGATTCATCATCAAACGCACCAGGTAAATCGAAATCTAACCCTGCATTCGAGAGGGGCTGGCCGACGGATCAATAGGGTCAGACTCGATTGATTCACGCAAAAGCACAGCCCCTTAGCCTCACGTTGTCACCGCAAAAAACCTGCCTTAGTAGATATCCTTGTTGTCCGACCACATTTCCTTGTTGAAGCGGACAATCCGGTTGCGGCCTTCTTCCTTGGCGCGGTATAGCGCGACGTCGGCGTATTTGACGGCTTGCCAGAAGGTTTCGCTGTCCTTGGGGAAGTCCGAGATGCCGATGGAGATGGTTTTTTGCAGGACGATGCCGCCGACCTGAACCTTCAGATTTTCCACCGCGACACGAATTTTTTCCGCCACAGCATCGGCGCTTTCTTCGGCGGTGTCTTGCAGGATGATGAGGAATTCCTCGCCGCCGTAGCGAATCACCATGTCGGATGAGCGCACCGACTGGGTCAGCACCTTGGCAAGCGCTTTCAGCACCGCATCGCCGGCATCGTGGCCGTGGTTGTCGTTGACCATCTTGAAGTAGTCGAGGTCGAGCATCAGCACCGATACCTGGGTTTTGCGCCGCTGGTTGGTGGCAACCAGGGTTTCGACATATTCTTCGAGGAAGCGGCGGTTGTGCAGGCCAGTCATGGCATCGCGCAGGTTCGACTCGCGCAGGGTGTCCATCAGGCGCTTGGCTTCCAGCACCGGCGCGGTTTCGCGCAGGTAGATGTTGATGAAGGGGATGTACATTTGCAGCAGTTCCTTCTCGTCGCATTCGACGACGAGTTGCAGGATGCTGCCCACCATGCCGGACTGGATGATGGGAATGCAGATATGGCACATTGATTTCATGCCGTCCTGCGGGCGGAAGGCATAGCAGATGCCCGGCGTTTCAATCGAGTCGATGGTGTGTCCGGTGCGGCGGGCCCGGCAAGCTTCGGAGCGCATCAGGATTTCAGGATCGCACCAGCGGCATTCCGCGCCGACTTCGCCATCGACGATCACCGGCGTAATTTGATTGTTGTTGCTGCCGACCTCGTAAAGGGAAAAACGCTTGATCGAGAATTCGTTGATAAGCAGCGCGGACAAACGGTCGTAAATTTCCGCCTTGGATTCGTCTTCTTCGATGGCCTGCTTGAAGTGTGCGGCTTTGACCAGGCCGTCGACCATCTCGACCGAGGTAATCAGCAAGTTGTGGCCGGGGGGCGGCGCATGTTTGATCAACTGGGCGACGTTGTCGCCGATGGCAGCCAGGCCTTCCTGGAGAAAATGCATCAGCCGGTTGAGGTCTTCCGCGATCTGGCCGATTTCATCATTGCTGAGGCGATCGATTTTGGAATGAAAATCGCCTTGAACCGCGCGCTGGACGGCATGTTCGACCGCGTTCGCGGTCACCGAAAGCGGGCGCAGCAAACGGCGCAGGAACAGCATGGCAACGAGAATCGCCAGAGTAACGGCGCCAACCACGAAGCCGATGGTCCACAGCGCGTTGTTTTTCAACTGGGCAATCGACATGGTGAGGGTGACGGCGCCCAATACCGAATTATTTGGCACCTGGTGGCATTGCAGGCAATTGGGCGTGCCGGTATTGGTTGCCACGAAGGGGATGGTGCCACGGAAGATGGTGTCCGAACCTTTTTCGGTCACTTCGTAAAAAGGTTTGCCTTCCTTGAGGACGCGGGCTTCGATCTCGTCCGCCGGTTGTTCCTGATTCAGCCCTTTGCCGAACTGGTGTTCGACCATCGGCCCGCGCACCACGCGCGCTATCCCCAAACCCTGCACTTCGGCCAGGCGCGAGAGGAATTGTGCACGCTTGTCGATAGTACCGTTGATCATCGATTCGGTCAGGCTGACGCGCACGATTTCAGCGGCAGTACGAGCGTGCTGTTCAGCCGAGGCGATGGAGAAGTGACGGAATGAAAGCAGGCTGACAACCAGCAGGATGGCAACCGTGACAGCGGCGAGCGCAACGAAAAATAGATTGATTTTAGTGTTGAGTTTCATTTTTTCTTATTTGACCCTGAGCAGAGCAGGGTTAATGTATTTCAAACAGGCGCTTGGAGCAAGAAATAATTGACAATAGTCGGCGTCGGCAACGACCTGATTCAGCCGGCACGCATCGTGTTTCTCCGTGCGGACAGCAATTCCGTCCGCCAGTGAGCAATCGCCCACTTCCAGAAAACCTCCAGGTCTGCGTCCTTCAATTCAGCCGGCGGCGACTGGCCGAGAAAAACCAGCGCCTCATATAACTGCGCGACCCGGTTATCCGTTCTCACCGCCGGCGCCAAGGTTTGCTTGCTGAGCTTTTCGCCGCGTTGGTTCACTGCCACCGGCAAGTGCAGGTAAGCCGGGGTGGGCAGCCCCAGCAAGCGTTGCAGGTATATCTGGCGCGGCGTCGAGTCGAGCAGGTCGGCGCCGCGCACGACGTGGCTGATCGCCTGCTCGGCATCGTCCGCCACCACCGCCAATTGGTAGGCGAACAGGCCATCGGCGCGGCGCACGACAAAATCGCCGACCTCCGCTGCCAGGGTTTGGCTGATGCGCCCCTGCAAGCCATCGTCAAACTCGACCGGATCGGAGTCAGTGCGCACTCTCACCGCTCGCCCTTCCCGGCCTGCAAGCAAGCCGCCACGGCAGGTGCCGGGGTAGACCGGGCCATCGATGCCGCCGATGGCCGAATCGGCGATTTCCTTGCGGGTGCAGGCGCAAGGGTAGGCCATACCGAGTTTTTCCAGTTCGTCCAGTGCCGCGCGGTAAGCTTCATTGCGCGCGCTCTGGAACATCACCGCGCCATCCCATTGGAAGCCAAAAGCTTCCAGCGTGCGCAGGATATCGTCGGCGGCACCCGCCACGACACGGGGCAGGTCGAGGTCTTCCATGCGCACCAGCCATTCGCCGCCGCGACTCTTGGCTTCAAGGAAGCTGCCCAGCGCCGCGACCAGCGAGCCGAAGTGCAGCGGCCCGGTCGGCGAAGGCGCAAAACGGCCCCGGTAAACTGGCGTATTATTGAATGGCAACTTGAAACTCATGGGCGTCGATCATATCGAATCATAACAAATCCTGAAAACCCACCGGAGACCGCCATCATGATCGAAATCCGTAAAGCCCACGAACGCGGCCATGCCGACCACGGCTGGCTGGATACCTGGCACACCTTTTCCTTCGCCGACTATTACGACCCGGAACAAATGGGCTATTCCAGCCTGCGCGTCATCAACGACGACCGGGTAGCGCCCGGCAGCGGCTTCCCAACCCATCCGCACCGCGATATGGAAATTGTCACTTATGTGCTGGCGGGCGCCTTGCAACATCAGGACAGCATGGGCAACGGTACCGTGATCCGGCCCGGCGAGGTGCAGCGCATGAGCGCCGGTAGCGGCATCCGCCACAGCGAATTCAATGCTTCGAAAAACGAGCCCGTGCATTTGCTGCAGATATGGATCATGCCGGAACAGAACGGCCTCACGCCGAGCTATGAGCAGAAGTTTTTCGATAGCGCCGAGAAGCTCGGCAAGTTGCGGCTGGTCGCTTCGCCCGACGGCAGCGAAGGCTCGGTGACCATCCATCAGGACGCGAGAATCCATGCCGCTCTGATTGATCCTGAACACTCTGCTGAACATGCCTTGGCGCAGGGCAGGCGCGCTTATCTGCATGTCGCGCAGGGCGAAATGTTCCTCAACGGACAGCCCTTGCAGGCCGGAGATGGCGCGCGCATCGAGGGCGAAACTGAACTACACTTGAAATCCGGCAGTTCCGCCGAAATATTGCTGTTTGATCTGGCCTGACAATAGCTTCAAAAGCATGCACCACGAATGACACGAATGTTCACGAATTCACACGAATAAAAACATTAACCGCCTTGCTTGAAGTGGCGGAGAGTCCGGCAAAAACACGACAGCCTAGTTATTCGCGAACATTCGTGTTCTATTCGTGTCATTCGTGGTTAAATTTCATATAGGATCAAGGAGAACATATGCCCACCAATCTTTTCTCGCCACTGCAAATGGGTTCGCTCTCCCTGACCAACCGCATCGCGATGGCACCGCTGACGCGCAACCGTGCCGGCGCCGGCAACGCTCCCCAGGCCATGAACGTGGAGTACTACCGCCAACGCGCTTCGGCAGGGCTGATCGTCACCGAAGGCGCGCAAATTTCCGCAACCGCAGTCGGCTACCTGGCCACGCCCGGCATCCATAGCACCGGGCAGATCGCCGGCTGGAAACAGGTTACCGATGCCGTCCACAGCCGGGGAGGAAAAATCTTCCTGCAACTCTGGCACTGCGGTCGGGTATCGCATCCTTCGCTACAGCCGGGCGGCATCCTGCCGGTCGCGCCCTCCGCCATCCTGCCGGCTGGGCAGGCCTTCACTCCGACCGGCTGGCAGCCTCTGGTCACGCCGCGCGCGCTGGAATCCTCCGAGCTGCCGGGCATCGTTGCGGATTACCGCAAGGCCGCGCAAAACTGCGTGGAAGCGGGTTTCGACGGCGTTGAAATCCACGCCGCCAATGGCTATCTGCTCGACCAGTTCATCCGCGACGGCGCCAACCGGCGCACCGATGCCTATGGCGGCTCGTTGGAAAACCGCAGCCGCCTGCTGCTGGAAGTGGTCGGGGCGGTAGCCGGAGTATGGGGCGCCGAACGGGTCGGCGTGCGCTTCTCGCCGATCAACAGCTTCAACGACATGAGCGATTCCGATCCGCAGCGAACTTTCGACTACATGGCCACCGCCCTGAATGCCTTCGATCTGGCTTATCTGCATGGCATGGAACTGGATTTCGGTGCCAACCCGCCAGATTTCGATTTCGCCCAATTCCGCCGCTGCTTCAAGGGGCGCTACATGGCCAACGGCGGTTACGACCAAGCGCGCGCCAATGCCGCGCTGGCCTCTGGCTATGCCGACCTGGTGGCTTTCGGCGCATCCTTCATCGCCAATCCCGATTTGCCGGAACGCTTCGCCCGCAACGCCCCGCTCAACACGCCCGACCAAGCGACTTTCTATGGCGGCGACGAAAAAGGCTATACCGATTACCCAGCCCTTTCTTAATCCAGAGGAATTCTCATGCGTACCAAAACCGCCCTAACCCAAGCCGACATTCACGACCTCATTGCCAGGCGCTGGAGCTGCCGCGCCTTTGACAAAACCCGAGCGGTCAGCCGCGAGCAGATCGTCGGCCTGCTCGAAGCCGCGCGCTGGGCGCCCTCCTGCTTCGGCGACGAACCCTGGCGTTTCATCATCTGGGACAGAAACAGCGACGCAGCCGCCTGGCAAAAAGCTTTCGAATGCTTGGTGGAATGGAACCAGAACTGGGTGAAGAATGCGCCGATACTGATGGCAGTCACCGCCAACAGCCTGTTTCGCAAAAACGGCGAACCCAACCGCTGGGGCCAATATGACACCGGCGCTGCCGCCGAAAACCTTTGCCTGCAGGCTGTCGCCTCCGGCCTGATGGCGCACCAGATGGGGGGATTCGACGAAGCCAGGGTGCGCGACACGTTCAAGGTCCCGAAAGAATTCGCGATCATGGCGATGATCGCCGTCGGCTATCAGGACGAACCGGAAATTCTCAATGACGAACTCAAGCAGCAGGAACTGGCCGAGCGCGCCAGAACGCCGCTCGGTGTGCATTTCTTCGAAAATGACTGGGGTCTGCCGGTAAAAGCCTAATCCTCGATCTTGCCTCGCCCGCGCTTGATCTCGCCGCGCTGCTTCTTGGATTCCAGCCTGCGCCGTTTCGACGCTTGGGTCGGCTTGGTCTCGATGCGCAATTTAGGCTTCTCGGCAGCCCGGCAGATCAGCGCGACCAGGCGTGCGATCGCATCCTGCCGGTTGCGCTCCTGCGTGCGGAAACGTTTCGCCTCGATCAGCACTTCGCCTTCATTGGTCAGCCGGCTCCCTGCCAGTTTCATCAGGCGCTCGCGCACCGCCTCCGGCAGCGAAGGCGAGCGCGCGGCGTTAAAGCGCAACTGCACGGCGGTGGACACCTTGTTGACGTTCTGCCCGCCCGGCCCGGAGGCGCGGATGAACTGCAATTCGATTTCGCGCTCGTCGATGGCAAGCAGAGGGGTAATCCGAATCATGTTTAAACCGGACAGTGACGGCCAACTCGGGCCGGGAGCCGATCATGATATCGCACCGAACTGCGGTTCGCGAGGTGAATAATGTGGCAGCGCATCAGCAAGGAAATCTCCGCAACGACCGGCGAAACTTTTCACGCTCGAACGGGCCGGCCCGTCGGCGGCGGATGCATTAACGCCGCTTATCTGGTCGAAGACGGTGCGCGCCGCTTCCTGGTTAAAATCAATCAAGCCTCAAATCTTGCCATGTTCGAAGCGGAGGCCGAGGGGCTGAATGAAATCTCGGCAACGCGCACCATCCGCGCACCGGCTCCAATATGCACCGGACTAGCACTGGATTCGGCATTTCTGGTACTGGAATTTATCGATCTGTACAGCCGTGAAAAAGGCGGAGAGGAATTGCTGGGGCGGCAACTGGCCGACATGCACCGGGTAACCAGCACCCAGCATGGCTGGCATCGCGACAACACTATCGGCGCCACGCTTCAGATCAATACCGTCACCGACAACTGGCTGGAGTTCTGGCGCGACCGGCGGCTCGCGCCCCAGCTTGCACTGGCCGCACGTAACGGGCACAACGGCAGGCTACAGCACCAGGCAGAACATTTAATGGCCAGGCTGGATGAATTTCTGGCCGGGCATAATCCGCCGCCATCGCTATTGCATGGTGATTTGTGGAGCGGGAACCGTGCTTGCTCGCACAGCGGAGAACCGGTTATTTTCGACCCGGCGGTCTATTACGGCGACAGGGAAACCGACTTGGCGATGACCGAATTGTTCGGCGGTTTTTCCGCCACTTTCTACGCCGCCTACCGTGAGGCTTTCCCTCTCGATCCCGGCTACAGTGTGCGGAAAACGCTGTACAACCTTTACCACGTGCTGAACCACCTCAACCTGTTTGGCGGAGGTTATTCAGCGCAGGCGGAAAGCATGATTGAAAAGTTACTGAGTGAGACAGCGTGACGCGCCGCGAACGGCGAGCCGAAGACTAGGCCGTAGTATTGACGTTCCGCCCCAGATTCGGCGGCAGGTTGGATGTCGAGGGCTTGGCGGGCGGCGGCACCGTAGCGAGCACGGCAGCCATATTCTGCTTATCCATATCCATGGCTTTCTTCTGGATGCTTGTGCCAACCGCGTCGCCGACCGCTTGGCCGGATAAGGCATTGACACTGGATGCGCTGGATATATCCATGATGAAACCTCTACTGTAAGTTAAATCCACAATTACAAAATATAGCACTTACCTTTGAAATGCAAGCGAATACGCGGATAAAGCTATTCTCTAACGACCCATATTGAACCTCGGCGAATTGGCTGCCATTCATCTCCCGACTAACCAGACACTTCCGTCCTGTTTTTTAATTTCAAAAAAGCTTGCCTTGGTCAAAACAAATTCAGTATGCTTGCCTTGAACCTGGACGGTGCAATCCTACGCATTCAAGAAACCATGACCGCCTTGTTGGACAAAAGGGGGCCGGAACTCAGGAGGATTCGATGCAAAAAAAATCGGTGCTTTTACTTTCGCTTATCGCCGGACTGGGGATTACCAACATGGTCTCGGCAGCGGATGTTGCCATGGACGGACGGAAAATAGCTTTCGACAGAACGAAGGGAAACTGCCTTTCCTGTCACGGCATCCCCAATGATCCCAAGGCTGAATCGACCGGCAACATTGGCCCTCCCTTCATCATGATGAAGGAGCGCTATCCCGATCGTGCCAAGCTGCGCGCACAGATATGGGATTCCACCCAAGCCAACCCGAGAACTGCAATGCCGCCTTTCGGCAAACATCGTATACTGACCGAACAGGAAATCGATCAAGTAGTTGAATACGTACAAAGCCTTTAATTTCTAAATTTCATGGAGAGCGAACAATGAATCAATTGCGTAGAACTTTTTTGAAGCGCACCGGCGCAGCGGGAACGGTGGCGGTCGCAATCGCGGCTGGCCTGCTCAAGCCAGGCCAGGTGCTGGCTGCTGAATGGAACAAAGCCGCTTTCGAGGCAACCACCACGGATAACGCCATGAAAAACGTCGGCGTGGCGGGCGCAACCGAAAGCAAGGATGTCCAGATCAAGGCACCGGATATTGCAGAAAATGGCGCGGTCGTGCCGGTGGAAATCACCTGTAAAATCGCCGGCGTCACGTCGATCATGATCTTCGTCGACAAGAACCAGAACCCGCTGCTCGCCGACTTCACCCTTGCCAATGGTGCCGAGCCATACGTTTCCACGCGCATCAAGATGGCATCCACCTCCCATGTCAGGGCAGTAGTAAAAGCCGGCGGCAAAGCTTACTTTGCCGCCAAGGAAGTCAAGGTAACCATCGGCGGCTGCGGCGGCTAATCGAACCCGGACTGATTTGACAAATATCTCGAACATATTGAACAGACTGATCATAAGGATACGAACATGGCTGAAGGAATGAAAATTCGCGCGACGTTGCAAGGCGATGTCGCTGACGTAAAATCGCTGATGAACCACATCATGGAAACCGGCCTGCGCAAGGACGCGAAAACCGGAAAACTGATCCCTGCCCACTTCATCAACCAGGTCGTTGCCACCCTGAACGGCAAAACCGTTCTGGAAGCACAATGGGGCGCGGCAATCTCCAAAAACCCCTTCCTCGGTTTCAAGATCAAGGGAGCAAAAGCCGGCGACAAGATTGTCATCAACACGGTGGACAACAACGGCGAGAAAATCAGCGGGGAAACAACCGTAGCCTGAAAATGTTGTTCCGGGAAACGGCGGCGGCGCACAACGACCGGGAAACCGGATAAGCGAAGTGAACGCCGTCGGCCCCATGCTGAAACAAGCCTGACATTTCAGGCTTAAACCGGGCAGGGTATAGCCGGATTTAAAAAATAATTGATCTCTGAAAAAGGAACGATGATGAGACGACAACGGAGACTCACTACTTTCTTTATCTGCCTGCTGCTTGGCGCGAGCATGGGCGCACACGCCGGCCCGGCGGAAGACCGCAAGGCACTGATCGAATACTACAAGCAACAACTTCCCGACATCAAATTCGAGAATTACAACATGGGCGCTCTGGCAATGAACCGGGACGCCATGGATCAATACGACAGCATCATGACATTCCCGCCTTTCGTCCTCGACGTCGATGTAGGCCGGGTAATCTGGGAAAAACCCTTCAAAAACGCCAAACACTTTTCCGATTGCTTCCCTGATGGCGGGAAAAACATAGCGGGGAATTACCCTTATTTTGACAATGCCAGCGGCAAGGTAGTCACTTTCGAAAACGCGATCAATGCCTGCCTGAAAGCCAACGGCGAGGCGGAGCTGAAATACGACAGCCGCGAAATCGGACTGGTGACCGCTTACGCAAAAAGCCTGTCCGACGGCATGAAAGTCAACGTCAAGGTATCCGGCCCTGGCGCTCTGGCCGCCTATGAAAAAGGCAAGCAGTTTTATTACGGACGGCGTGGACAACTGAATTTTTCCTGCTCCATTTGCCATATCGATAATGTCGGCAAATTTACCCGCAGCGAACAGTTGTCGATGATGATCGGACAAGCGGCTCACTGGCCGGAGTTCCGCGAGGGCACCGAGCTGCTTACGCTGCAAGGACGCTTCCGGCAATGCAATAAAAACACGCGCTCGGTACCGCTGGAATTCAACAGCGAAGAGTACAACAACCTGGAATACTTTCTCACCTATATGAGTAACGGCCTGCCGATGCAGACGCCGGTGTTCCGCAAGTAAGTCAACCCCGGGCCAGAGAGACGAGGCGAGAGGCGGCTGCCGCTTCGCGGTTATTCCCTCGCGCCCGTCGCCTCTGTCTATCACTGACTTGGAGTTCCCCCATGTCCATGAACCGTCGCGAGTTCCTGCAAATATTGGCGGTCGCCGCCGCCTCCGGCTTCGCGTTGAACAGCCGTTCCGCACTATCAGCGGCCAGCGCCGGCAGCTTCTACGATCTGCCCGCATTCGGCAATGTTTCGTTGTTGCACATCACCGACTGCCATGCCCAGCTGCAGCCGATTTATTTTCGTGAGCCCAACGTCAACATCGGCTTGGGGGTAAGCCACAACCGGGCGCCGCACCTGGTCGGCGAAAAGCTGCTCAAGTCTTTCGGTATCCGGCCCGGTACGGTCGAGGCTCACGCCTTCAGCTATCT
>JAJFTF010000016.1 GCA_021373185.1 Betaproteobacteria bacterium
GCTCGACAGAAAGGTGGCGAATGGAAAAATCGACATCACGATGGGGCAGGATGAAGGCATGGCATGGATCGTGGTCAGGGACAATGCCGGCGGAATTCCGCCAGAAGCGTTGCCAAAGATTTTCGATCCTTACTTCACCACACGGGAAAAAGGCACCGGCATCGGCCTTTATATGTCCAGAATGATCATGGAACACATGAA
Organism: Betaproteobacteria bacterium; assembly: GCA_021373185.1. Classification (GTDB taxonomy): domain Bacteria; phylum Pseudomonadota; class Gammaproteobacteria; order Burkholderiales; family Sulfuricellaceae; genus Sulfuricella. The sequence goes on from JAJFTF010000016.1 coordinate 202, forward strand.
TGGCTCCATCGAGGCACGCAATGTCGAGGGCGGCGCAGAGTTCAGACTGGCAATGCCGAAGAGCCAAGCCTAGAGACCTGTCGAATTTAACCTGAAAACGGCTATTTATCCACGGATAATCACGGATTCATACAGATGAAACAATGGCCGCAGGAGAGGTCGCCCATGCAACCCTTTGATAATCCTTGTGTATCCACGTATATCCGTAGCCAAGCCACTTCTCACCGGTTTATTTAAGGCGCCAGTGTCCGCAACCACAGTCACAGATTTGCAAACTCCCATCGAAGGCGCCATCCCCGGCAACAAAGGGATTTGGGCCGGCATCCTGAGCGAGATGACCGAGTTCGCGCTGTTGTTCGGCGTGTATTTTATCGCCAAGTCGCACTTTCCGCAGGAATTCAGGGAAGGCCCCCTGAAACTGAGCCTGTTTGCCGGCACCTTCAATACGGTGCTGATGATCTCCGGCAGCTATTTCGTCGCCAATGCAGTGCTTGCGATCCGCCAGAACCGACAACAGGCCAGCGTCCGCTGGTTGTTTCTGGTATTGATTGCGGCGTGCGGCTACCTGATTACCAAGGCCTTCGAATTCCGCTGGAATGTCAGCCATGGCATCACCGGCGACACCGGCATCTTCTTCGCGGTTTATTACTACCTGACTTTCACCCATATCGTCCATGTCGTCTGGGGAATCATAGGACTGCTATGGGTGATCGTACGCACCCGAAGCGGAGACTACTCGCCACAGAGCCATGAAGGCATGGAAGCATTCGCGTCCTACTGGCACGCTACCGACCTGGTGTGGCTGGTGATATTTCCGCTGCTTTATTTGTTGCGCTGAAGATAACCGATGACCCATCAAAAACTCATAGATCTGCTCTGGTTGCTGCTGCTGGCGTTAACGCTGGGCGGCGCCCTGATCGGCGAAACCGCCGAGCCGAGCCTCGCCATCACGCTGATCATCGTGGCGACCATGGCCTTCAAGGGAAGAATGATCGTCGATCATTTCATGGAACTGAAAACGGCGAACCGCACCCTGCGCAACCTGATGCGTGCCTATTTTTATGCGGTGCCGCTGGTGATCGTGCTCACATCCCTGTTCGGCGACTGGCTGGCCAGACTGACGACATTGTGATGCCGACCGTGCGGCTTGGTTGGTTTGGTGCGTGGGACGCACCCTACGCTTGCTATTTAAGATTTGCCCTCTTGTCTTGCGGGTTGCTCCCGGTTTCGGGCGTGACATATCTTCATGAACACCCATATAAAAACGAAAGTTAGTGTTGCTGCGATTACGCTAGAGACAATCAGAATGACAATTGCCGCACTGTAAAAAGACATGCCGTTGCTATTATGAAAAAAACCGATTAGAACTGTGGACGTGAAAGCTCCTATCAAGGGCATCAACATTCCATAACCAATTGGGATAATTGAGAATTTGCTTAATGGGAAATGTAACACCATGGCAAGCCTATAAACAAAATAAAAGCTAATTATCGCGTCTTCTAATAACAGAATAGGAATGACTATTCCTTCATCTTGCCACCAGCGTATGTCAACTGCCGCAAATAAAACCAAGGACAAACACATCCCTAATAGAACCTTGGAAAAAAATAATAGTTTCGGAAAGCGATTCATGGCGCAGGCCTACGAATGACACCAGCAGAAAATGGAAGCCCGCGTAGGGTGCGTCCCACGCACCAACCCAAACTATTCTCCAAACTCCTCATCGCTCCACTCACCGCTGAAATCTCCGCACCAATTCTGCGAATAAACACCCCTCGCCACATGTTGGTGAAATGTCGAATATGGCCACTCTGCCACCTTCTCCACCAAGCCGTGCTTCAACGGGTTCCAATGAATATAATCGACATGCCTTGCAAAATCGGCCTCGTCCCGTATCTGGTGCTCCCAGTATCGTCTTTGCCAGAGGCTGGTTTCATTGCGCTTGCGCCGCGATTCGCTCAGCCATTCCTCACGGTTTAACCGCTCGCCGCAACGCTGACTCACATGCCGTTTAATCATGCCCCAGCGTTTGGCGAAATCCGCATCGCCTTCCGGCAGCGTCCAGATGCAGTGCAGGTGATCAGGGAGCAATACCCAAGCCAGAATCTGGAATGGCATTAATTCTCGTGCCTTGTCGATCCCTTCCCGCAGGGCATCTCTTACATCTTCGTCGGTCAGTACCGGTTGGCGCCGGTAGGTGTTGACGGTGAAGAAATAGGTGCCGCCCTTGGTGTTGGCTCTTCGATATTCAGGCATTGAGGTTCTCGCTAATCTCAACGGGAGAGTGGTGCGTGGGACGCACCCTACATTCCAAGCATCTCTGCCGCATGCTTGCGGGTGGTATCGGTCACTTCCACTCCACCCAGCATGCGCGCGACTTCCTCGATGCGCACATCCCGATCCAGCACCCGGATATGACTGACCACGCTGCCGTCGCGCATGTCCTTGCTGACCTGCCAGTGATGGTCGCCTTGCGCCGCAACCTGCGGCAAGTGGGTAACGCACAACACCTGGCGCTCGGCGCCGAGCTTTTTCAATAATTGTCCGACAATTTCCGCCACGCCGCCGCCGATACCGACATCCACTTCGTCGAAAATCAGGGTCGGCACCAGCGATACCTTGCTGGTAATGACCTGTATCGCCAGGCTGATGCGCGACAATTCGCCGCCGGAAGCCACCTTGGCCAGCGGCTTGGGCGACAGCCCGCTGTGGGCGCTGACCTGGAACTCGATTTCCTCAAGGCCGTGCGGGCTGCCGTCGCAGGCCGTCAGGGCGATCTCGAATCGACCGCCGGCCATGGCCAGCGTCTGCATCGCAACGCTGACTTTTTCACCCAACTCCTGTGCCGCCGTTTTTCTGGCTGCGCTGAGTTTTCCGGCCAGATCGAGATAATGCGCTTGCGCTGTTGCTTCGCGCCGGGTTTCGTCACCGCCCGTGCCAAAACCGCTCAATTCGCTCAAACGCGCATTCTTTTCCGCCAGCAGTTCGGGTAACTGTTCCGGGCCGACGCGATATTTGCGCGCGGTATCGTGTATTTCTCCCAGCCGCTGCTCGCACTGGGCAAGGCGCTCAGGATCGATATCCAGGCGTTGCAGATAATGCCGCAGACCGTAGACCGCCTCGCTCATCTGCACTTCCGCCGGCACCAGCAAATCCAGCACTTCCCGCAGCCCGGCATCGTACTCGACCAGGTTGTTGAGGCGGGCGATCACGCCGTTGGCCTGCGCCAGACAAGCCATCTCGCTCTCGGACAAGACCTCAAGCCCATACTGCGCGCCTTCCACCAAGCTGGCGGCATTGGACAAACGGCCATGTTCGGCCTGCAATTCTTCCCATTCCTGAAGCGAGAAATTCAGCGTCGCCAGCTCTTTGGCCTGCCATTCGAGCCGCTCCAGTTCCTCGGCATAAGCCGCGGCATTCTTTTCCCGTTCCAGCCGCGCCCGCCTGAGTGCCTGCCAATCGCGCCAAGCGACTGTCGTTTCCTTCACCAACCGCCCCTGGCCGGCATAAGCGTCGAGCAATTCGCGCTGGGCGGCGGTCTTGAGCATGGACTGGTGGGCGTGCTGGCCGTGAATGTCGACCAGGAATTCGCCCGCCTCGCGCAATTGCTGAAGAGTGGCGGAGCGGCCATTGATGAAGCCGCGCGAGCGTCCGCCCGCATCCACCACACGGCGCATCAGGCAGATGCCGGGGTCGCCGCCGAGGTCGTTCTCATCCAGCCAGGATTGCAATTGAGGCAAGGCATGGCTATCGAACTCGGCCTCGATCTCGGCGCGCGCCGCATTGGCGCGCACCACGCCCGCATCAGCCCGTTCGCCCAGCACCAGAGACAGGGCGTCGATCAGGATCGACTTGCCCGCGCCGGTCTCGCCGGTCAGCACGGTGAAGCCGGGCCGGAACTCAAGTTCGAGGTGGTCGACGATGACAAAATCGCGGATATTTAATTGCAGCAGCATTTATAGCTTCTCGCCCCAATGCAGCTTCTGGCGCAGCATGTCGTAATAGCTGTGACCCAGCGGATGAAGCAGCCGCACCATATGGCTGGAGCGGCGCACGATCACCCAGTCGTTTTCCTGCAGGTCGAAATGGCGCTGGCCATCGAAGTGGACGCGCGCATCGTCGGCATGGAGCAGCAGAATTTCGATGGTACTTTCGCTGTTCACCGCGATGGGCCGGTCGCTCAGGGTATGCGGGCAGATCGGCACGAGCACCACCGCTTCCAGCGTGGGATGAAGAATAGGCCCGCCGGAGGACAGGGCATAAGCGGTGGAGCCGGTCGGGGTGGAGACGATCAGGCCGTCGGAGCGCTGGCTGTAGACGAACTGGCCGTCGACGAACACTTCAAGCTCGATCAGGCGCGCGGTGGCGCCCTTGCTCACCACCGCGTCGTTGAAAGCGCAGGCTTCGTGGACATTTTCGCCGTGGCGGCGGATGGTGACAGAAAGCAGAAAACGGGCTTCGCTGAGATAATCGCCGGCCAGAATTTCCGCCATGGTTTCAAGCATGGTGTCCGCGGAAACATCGGTGAGAAAACCGAGCCGTCCCTGATTGATCCCCACCAGCGGCACGCCGTAAGCGTGCAGGGCGCGGGCGATATTCAGCATGGTGCCGTCGCCGCCCAGTACCACCGCCAGATCGGCCTGCTCGCCGATTTCCTCCAGGCTGGCCATGGGAAATGCGCCCACGCCGGTGCTTTCGGCTGTTTGCCGTTCCACCAGCACGCCATACCCCTGTTCCTCGAGGAATCGGGCCAGGCGCAACAGCGGGTCGCCGGTCGCCGGACTATTGTATTTGCCAATCAGGGCAACAGTTTTGAAGAGCTGACTCATGTCGCGAATTAGACCATAATTAAACTTTTGGTGGTACTATCAATCAAAGTGCATATCGCAAAAAAGCACGGCTAAATCATGATCGACAAACGCGCCCAAATCCTGCTCAAGACCCTGGTGGAACGCTACATCAGCGAAGGCCAGCCGATCGGTTCCCGCACCCTGTCGAAATTTTCCGGGCTGGATCTGAGCGCCGCCACCATCCGCAACATCATGGCCGACCTGGAAGAGATGGGCTACATCATCAGCCCGCACACCTCCGCCGGGCGCATTCCTACGCCGCTGGGCTACCGCTTTTTCGTCGACAGCCTGCTGACTGTGCAAACGCTGGACGCTGTCGAGGTGCACCAACTGGAGAACCAGCTCCACCTCAACGACCCGCAGAAGCTGATCACCTCCGCCTCGCAACTACTTTCCGACCTGACCCAGTTTGCCGGCATCGTGATGACCCCCAAACGGCGCGGCATCGCCTTCCGCCATATCGAATTCGTCAACCTTTCCGACAAGCGGATACTGCTGATTCTGGTCACCACCGACGACAACGTGCAGAACCGCATCATCGTCAGCGAAAAATCCTACACCGCATCGGAACTGACCCAGGCGGCCAACTTCATCAACCAGCACTATACCGGCTGCACCCTGGAAGAAGTGCGCAGCAAAATGCAGGTCGAACTGAAGCAACTGCACCACGACATGACCTCGCTCATGGCCGTGGCGCTGGAGGCCGGCAGCGAAGCAATGAACGAGAATGCCGACAGCTATGTGCTGTCCGGCGAGCGCAAACTGCTGCATGTGCAGGATCTGTCTTCCAACATGACCTCCTTGCGCAAGCTGTTCGACGCCTTCGACCAGAAAACCACCCTGCTGCAACTACTGGATATCAGCCAGCGCGCTCAGGGGGTGCAGATTTTCATCGGCGGCGAATCCGGTCGCATGCCGCTCGACGAATGCAGCGTAGTGACCGCGCCTTATGAAGTGGACGGCCAGATTGTCGGCACGGTCGGCGTGATCGGCCCGACCCGGATGGCCTACGAGCGCGTCATCCCGATTGTGGACATCACAGCCAAACTGCTTTCCAGCGCATTGTCGTACCATTAGACGCTCCTGCACCCTGAGTTTCGGGACGAGAACAAGAAAATGCCACATGCAGGACTCTGATTGATGAAATCCCTTTCACGCTTCCGGCGGATAATTCCAGCCCTCGTGATGACGGCAGCGCTGTGGATCTTTCTGGCCCAGCGCCCCGCCCCGCAGCCAATCCGCATCGGTGTGCTGCATTCGCTAGTTGGCACCATGTCGGCCAATGAGAAACCCCTGGTAAACGCCGTAAAACTGGCGGTTGAAGAAATCAATGCTGCAGGGGGATTGCTCGGACGACCTGTAGAAATAGTGGTAGCCGATGGTCGCTCCGATGACCGCGTATTTGCCGCCGAAGCCGAACGCCTGATTGCATCGGAAAAAGTCAGCGCCCTGTTCGCCTGCTGGACCTCCTCGTGCCGCAAGGCGGTGAAACCGGTGGTGGAAAAACACCGGCACCTGATGTTCTACCCAATCCAGTATGAAGGCATGGAGCAATCCCCCAACATTTTCTACACCGGTTCCGCCCCCAACCAGCAAATCATCCCCGGCACCATGTGGGCGCTCAACACCCTCGGAAAACGAGTTTATCTGATCGGCTCCGATTACATCTTCCCGCACACCGCCAACCTGATCATCCGCGACATGGTGGCAGTCAACCACGGCACGATCCTGGCAGAACGCTATCGGCCACTGGGCGACAGCGACTTCTCCGTGATTACCGCAGAATTGCGAACGCTGAAACCGGATCTGGTGCTCAACACTCTCAACGGCGACAGCAATACCTCTTTCTTTCGCCAACTGCACCAGGCCGGCCTCGATGCCTTGCCGATCATCTCCTTCAGCGTATCCGAGGTAGACCTGAAAGCAACTGGGCCAGACGCCTTCCATCCCAATCATTACGCAGTATGGAGCTACTTCCAGAGCGTGCCGGGCGAAGCCAACCAGCGTTTCATCGCGGCTTTCCGGGCGCGTTTCGGCGCAGACCAGGTCACCAACGACCCGATTGAAGCCGCCTATACCGGCGTCCGCCTGTGGGCGCAGGCCGTGCGCGATGCCAACACGGACGAACCGGAACAAGTCAACCGGGCCATGTTGCTACAAAGCACTGCGGCGCCTTCGGGGATCGCGGCTATCGACCGCACCACCCGCCACCTGTGGAAACAGGTGCGAATCGGCAAGGCACGGCCAGACGGCCAGTTCGATCTGGTGTGGAACTCGAAGGAAGCCGTGCGCCCAATGCCTTTCCCAGGCTATCGCTCGCCATCTGAATGGCAGGAAAAAATAAAATCATCGGGAACAGCGCCGTGAGTACATTGCCCATCTCAGCCCGGCTGTTGTTGAGCTATTTGCTGGTGGCCGTGCTGCCTCTGGCTGGGCTGTCCGCTTTTTATCTGACGTCCTTCGAAGCCTCATTGCGAGCAACCTTGCTGGCAAACGTGTCGACCATCGCCGACAAGAAAGTCGAGCAAATCGGCACTTTCGTCAGCGAGCGATTAACTGACGCCCAACAACTCAGCCAGAGAGGTCTCGTTCATGAAGCGGTTGCCGCCTTCGGCAAAGCCTTTCGCGAAGACGGGCTGAATTCGCCGGCTTACCGGGCTGTCGAACTGCGGCTACGCCAGGAACTAAAAAATCATACCGATAATGCCGGCTATTACGACCTGCTCTTGATGGACACCGCCGGCAACGTGGTGTTCTCAATAGCGCGCGAAACAGACTTGGGCACCAACCTGCACACCGGCCCCTACCGCACGACGCAGTTGGCGCAGGGTTTCGACCTGACTGTGCGAACCCTGCAAACCCGTTTGACCCGCTTTGCCCCCTATGCACCTTCCGGGAACCAGCCAGCCGCCTTTCTGATGGCGCCAATACTGGGAAAGGGCGTCCCGGTCGGCGTGCTGGCCTTGCAAGTGAATCTGAGCCGCCTCGAATCGGTCACTGCCGACCGCACCGGCTTGGGCCGCACCGGAGAAACGGTGCTTGCCCAACGGGAAGGCGGCGATGCCTATTACACCGTCCCGCTCAGACACAAACCCGATGCCGCCTATCGTTACCGGGTGCCGCTCCAGCAGGCGGCATTGCCGATGCAGCAAGCGCTGGCGGGCGGTCACGAACGCGGCATGATCCGCGACTATGCCGGGATTGAATGCGTGGCGGCCTGGCGCTACCTCCCCGCGCTACGCTGGGGCATGGTGGTCAAGATCGACGCCGAGGAGGCGCTGGCGCCCGCCACGCGGCTGCGCCGCCTCACTTACCTTGCGCTGGCGCTATTCCTGCTGCTTTCCGGTGCTGCGGCCTATTTCCTCGGACGCGCCCTGTCGCGCCCCATCCGCGATCTCACCCGCGTGGCCGATCGCATTGCCGGAGGCGACCTTTCGCAGCGCGCGCCACAAACAGCGCAAATGGGCAGTGACGAACTGGGCCGGCTGGCCAGTGCCTTTAACCACATGACCGATGCGCTGGCGGATGCCCGCTCCAACCTGGAAGCTCGAGTGGAAACTCGCACGCAAGAGCTGAAGGCTGCCGAAGAGTTTGTAAAGGACAGCGCGGCACGCCTCAACGAAGCTCAGCACACCGCCCAGGTCGGTAGCTGGGAACTCGATCTGGCCAGCGGCAAACTGCATTGGTCGGACGAAATCTTCAATCTGTTCGAAATTGACCAGAACTTGTTCGGCGCTTCCTATGAAGCTTTTCTGAATGCCATCCACCCGGAAGACCGCGACCAGGTCAACCAGACCTACGCCAGCTCGCTCGCAACCCGTGAACCCTATGAAATCGCTCACCGGTTGCTGATGCCGGACGGTCGCATCAAATGGGTGAATGAGCGTTGCCGAACGTTCTACGACGATCAGGGCAAACCACTCCGTTCCACCGGCACGGTGCAAGACATCACGGCACGCAAACAGGCCGAAACCGCACTGCAACTCTACGCCACGGCTTTCGAGCGCAGTGGCGAGGCCATCATCATCACCGATGCCGAGAATAAAATTCTCGCCACCAATGAAGCATTTTATACGCTGACAGGCTATACCCAGGAAGAAGTGCTAGGCAAAAATCCCAGAATCCTGGCATCGCAGGAAACCCGAAAAGAAGTCTATCAGCAGATGTGGCAGGATCTGAATGCAGGAGATTTCTGGACGGGCGAACTTTGGGATCGTCGCAAGGATGGGCACGTCTATCCCAAGTGGACATCCATCACGGCAGTTCGCAATGAACAAAACCAGGTTGTCAATTATATCGCCCACTTTACCGACATCACCGAACACAAGGCGGCAGCCGACAAGATCAGCTATCTGGCCCATCACGACACATTGACCGGCCTGCCCAACCGCTTCACGCTGGTTGAACGCCTCAAGCAGGCGATCAATTCATCCCGGCGCAACAAGGAAAAAGTCGCCGTGATGTTTATCGACCTCGACCGCTTCAAGATCATCAACGACACGCTGGGCCATCATGTCGGAGATCAGTTGCTGGTGGAAGTGGCGCAACGCCTGCAATCCTGCGTGCGCAACAGCGACATCGTCGCCCGCCTGGGCGGGGATGAATTCGTGGTAGCGCTGCCGGAACTGGAAGAAGTCGACATGGCCTTCCATGTCGCAGACAAAATATTAAAAAACCTGGGACTGACCTATTCCCTCGACGGACACAACGTTCATTCCAGCCCCAGCATCGGCATTGCCTTCTTCCCGGAAGATGGCAATACGATTGAAGAAGTCATGAAAAACGCGGATGTCGCGATGTATCACGCAAAAACCAAAGGGCGGAATAACTACCAGTTTTTTGAGCCATCGATGAACCAATCCACTCTGGAACGACTGGAATTGGAACACGACATGCGCACAGCCTTGGCGCGTGGAGAGTTTGTGCTGCACTACCAGCCCAAAATCAATACCGCAACAGGACGGGTCAGCGGAGTGGAAGCCCTGGTGCGTTGGCAACACCCGGAAAAAGGCCTGATCCCGCCGGCCACATTCATTCCCCTGGCGGAAGAATCGGGATTGATCCTTCCTCTGGGCGAGTGGGTGTTGCACACGGCATGCCATCAGCTCGGACAATGGCTCAAGCAAGGCATGACGGACATCCAGGTATCCGTCAACCTGTCCGCACGCCAATTCCGCCAAAATGATCTGGCGAAAATGATCGATTCAGTCATATCCAGAGAAAACATTACCCCCGATTTACTGGAACTGGAAATTACCGAAAGCGTCGCCATGGATAACCCGCGCGGGACCGTTGAGACCATGCGGATATTTCGCAGTATCGGGGTGAAACTGGCCATCGACGATTTCGGCACGGGTTATTCCTCGCTCAGTTATCTCAAACAATTCCCGATGAACTGCTTGAAACTGGATCGTTCGTTCGTCAAGGACATCGAAACCGATCCGAGCGATGCGGCCATCTGTGCGGCCACCATCTCCCTTGCGCACAATCTGGGCCTGGAAGTGGTGGCAGAAGGCGTGGAAACGAAAAAACAGTATGAATATCTCAAGCTGCTCGGCTGTGACATGATTCAGGGCTATTACTTCTGCAAACCATTGCCGGTGGCTGAAGTGGAAGCCTATATCCTGTCGCGAAATGCGGGCGCGATTCCCGACGATGCGCCCGTGCTTCCGGCCAATATTCTGGTCATCGATGACGATGAAGGCGCTCGCGAGCTTATCAAGAACACCCTGGAATACCTTGGCCATAAGCCGGCAACTGTGCCAAATACGGTTGAAGGATTGGAAATGGTGCGCAAGAATCCCGGTTTATTCGGACTGGTCATGGTGAACATGATGATGCCAGACCTATCCGGCGTGGATCTGGTCAAGGCGCTCTGTGAAGCCAACCGCGATGTACCGATTGTGGTCATGACATCGAACAAACCGGATGCCGTGCGCAAGACATTGCGGCCACTGGAAAGAGATCACCGGCTCCTTTATGGCATCAATTATTTCATTCTCGAAAAGCCGCTGACCATCGAAGGCATCAGAGAGCTTACCCACAAAATTCTTGTATAGCAGCGATTCTTACCCCTCAGGACCAGCCATGTACCAGCCCGAACCGCCATACCGCCACGGCACTGCCGCAAAAACCGGCATTCTCCTGATCAACCTCGGTACGCCGGACGAACCCACCGCCGCCGCAGTCAAAACCTATCTCAGGGAATTCCTCAGCGACCCGCGTGTGGTGGAAATTCCACGCGCACTGTGGTGGCTGATCCTGAACGGCATTATTCTCAATACCCGGCCCAGGAAATCGGCGGAAAAATACGCCCTGATCTGGACGACGGAAGGTTCACCCCTGCTGGTTCACACCCAACGACAGGCCAAGCTGCTGCAAGGTTATCTCGGCGAATCGCTTAAATCATTGTCCGCACTGCCCCTCTCCCCAATCCTCTCCCATGAATGGGAGAGGGGGCAAACGGCTATCCCTCCAGATAGCGGAGGGAGAGGCTCTGTTTTGATCGAATTTGCCATGCGCTACGGCAATCCTTCGATCAAGGTCGGGCTGGAAAAACTCAGGCAACGAGGCTGCGATCGCATCCTGATCGTTCCGCTTTACCCGCAATATGCCGCCAGCACCACGGCATCGGCCATGGATGGCGTGTTCAAGGCGCTGGGGGAAATGCGCAACATGCCGGAAATCCGCACTGTCCGGCATTTCCACGATCACCCCGGCTACATTGCCGCGCTTGCCGCCAGCGTGCGCGAGAGCTGGCAAACCAATGGCCGCCCCGATGTGCTGGTGATGAGCTTCCACGGCCTGCCGCGCTACACGCTGGAGAAAGGCGACCCCTACCACTGCGAATGCCAGAAAACCGGGCGTCTGCTGGCCGAGGCGCTGGAACTCGAACCGCAGCAATACCGCATCTGCTTTCAGTCGCGTTTCGGTCGCGCCGAATGGATCAAGCCTTATACTGCCTCCACTCTGGAGGAACTCGGCAAACAGGGGATCAAGCGGGTGGATGCAATTTGCCCCGGCTTCGTCGGCGACTGCCTGGAAACCCTGGAGGAGATTGCCATGGAAGGCAAGTCGACTTTCCTCGGCGCGGGCGGCAAGGAATACCGTTACATTCCCTGTCTCAACGAACGACAGGATTGGATAGAGGCATTGCGCGCCATCGTTAGCGAGCATCTACAAGGCTGGACATGTAACGAACCGGGCGATACCGGTGCCGCTCAACGCTCCAGAGCCTTGGCGATGGGCGCAAAAGACTAAAATCCCTACGTTTTCAACATCAAGCAGCGCCCTCTTAAAGTCTTTGTACGAATTTCCGGTGCATCTTCATAACACCATGAATATTTTGCATAAAATGCAAAATATTCATGGTCGTTGTCATAAAGTTCCGACCCGAACAACCGATAAGCCTGATGTGAAACTTATCTGCCGGGACGGAACACACCATGAAAATAGCAAGCTCGAATATCCTGCTGACTAGCCAGCATGCCGCAATTGAACAACGCTCGGTGCGCGAATCGCTCAAGATGTGGATCGACGACAAGCGCCCGGATTTCGAGGGACGCGACAACAGACAGAATGCCACCCATGCTGCTGACGGAATCAACCTGTCGACAGCGGGCCAGGCAGCGGCACAAGCCGACTCAGCCAATAGAACCACGAAAACCGATGCGCAAAAAGAATTGGAAAACGACCCGCGCTTCCTGTTGATCAAACTGATGATGGAGGCACTCACCGGCCAGAAGATCAACCTGACCACACTGCAGGATGTCCAGCCCGCGCTGCCGACCCAGGACATTCCCGCCACGGGCGAGGCGGCGCCAGCGCCGGAACAGCCCAAGCCGGCGGGTTTCGGCGTCGAATACGGCCGCCACGAAATCCATTATGAAGCGGAACAGACCCGCTTCTCCGCACAAGGCGTGGTCAGGACTGCCGATGGCCGGGAAATAAAATTCAATCTCGATCTCGCCATGAGCCGTGAACATTACGAGGAAAGCGATACCAGCCTGCGCCTGGGCGACGCGAAGAAAAAAGATCCGCTGGTAATCAATTTCAGTGGCACCGCCGCACAGCTCACCAGCACCAAATTCAGTTTCGACCTGAATGCCGACGGTTCGACAGAACAGATATCTTTTGTCGCGCCGGGCAGCGGCTTTCTCGCGCTGGACAAGAATGGCGACGGCAAAATCAACAACGGCAGCGAATTATTCGGCCCCGCCAGCGGCAACGGTTTTCAGGAACTGTCGGCTTACGACCAGGATAAAAATGGCTGGATCGACGAGAACGATGCGGTCTACTCCCGGCTCCAGGTCTGGAGCAAGGATGCGAGCGGCAATGACACCTTGGGTTCCTTGGCGCAAAACAAAGTCGGCGCAATTTATCTCGGCAACATCGGCACACCCTTCGATCTCAAGAACAGCCAGAACCAACTGGATGGACAGATCAGATCCAGCGGCATTTACCTCAATGAAAACGGCAGCGCCGGCACGGTACAGCAGGTCGACCTGACAGTTTGATCCATCAAAACAGACCCAGGCCGAGACAGAATTTGTCACGGCCTGACAAGAACATTCGCACCTCCCAAAAAATATCCCCTCTTCCCTCTTGAAATAAGCAGACCGCACTCCATATACGGTTGCATTGTCATCAGGAGGACACCATGCAACCCGAAGATCAAAAGAACAAAATCGACCAGGAAGAGTTTCTCGAGCAGTTGGGTGAGGGTTCATCCGCAAGCCAAAGCCGGCCATCTGATACCGAAACCATGCCCAGCATGGAGGAAATGCTCAAGCAGGCCGAACTGACAGCCCAGGAGCACCACGACGCATGGCTGCGCGCCAAGGCCGATGCGGAAAATATTCGCAAGCGCGCCGAATCCGAAGTGACCAATGCGCGCAAATTCGCGGTCGAAGCTTTCTCGTCCGAGCTACTGGCCGTGATGGACAGCCTGGAAGCCGCCATCAAGGTAGAAACTGCCGATATCGCCAGCATGAAAAGCGGCATCGAACTGACGCTCAAGCAACTGGTGTCGGTATTCGAAAAATTCAACCTCAGTGAAATCCACCCCGTGGGCGAGAAATTCGACCCGCACAAGCATCAGGCGATGAGCATGATCGAAGCCGATGCTGCGCCCAACACCGTCGTCCATGTCTTGCAGAAAGGCTATTTGCTGCATGACCGGGTATTGCGCCCGGCACTGGTAATGGTGGCCAAGTCGAAAGAGTCTTGAAAAAACACAGCCCATCCCCATCTGGGAGTCAGGGTTAATCTTTACTACTAAATTTCGTTAATAAAGGAAGTCTCATGGGAAAAATTATCGGCATTGACTTGGGTACCACCAACTCTTGCGTGGCCGTCATGGAAAACGGCCAGTCCAAGGTCATCGAAAACGCGGAAGGCGCGCGCACCACGCCATCCATCGTCGCCTACGCGGAAGACGGCGAAATCCTGTGCGGCGCGCCGGCCAAGCGCCAAGCCGTCACCAACCCGAAAAACACCCTGTACGCGGTCAAGCGCCTGATCGGCCGCCGCTTCGAGGAAAAAGAAGTGCAGAAGGACATCGACCTGATGCCCTACACCATCCTCAAGGCCGACAACGGCGATGCCTGGGTACAAGTGCGCGACAAGAAAATGGCGCCGCCGCAAGTTTCCGCAGAAGTGCTGCGCAAAATGAAGAAAACCGCTGAAGATTACCTCGGCGAAGAAGTCACCGAAGCGGTGATCACCGTGCCGGCCTACTTCAACGACAGCCAGCGCCAGGCCACCAAGGACGCCGGCCGCATCGCCGGTCTGGAAGTGAAGCGCATCATCAACGAACCGACCGCAGCCGCACTGGCTTTCGGCATGGACAAGAAAGAGGGCGACCGCAAGGTTGCGGTGTTCGACCTGGGCGGCGGCACGTTCGACATTTCCATCATTGAAATCGCCGAAATCGAGGGTGAGCATCAGTTCGAAGTGCTCTCCACCAACGGCGACACTTTCCTCGGCGGCGAAGACTTCGACCAGCGCCTGATGGACTATCTGGTGTCCGAATTCAAGAAGGACAGCGGTGTCGATCTGAAGAACGACGTGCTGGCCCTGCAACGCCTGAAGGAAGCTGCGGAAAAAGCCAAGATCGAGCTGTCCTCGAGCCAGCAGACCGAAGTCAACCTGCCCTACATCACCGCCGACGCGACCGGCCCGAAGCACCTTGCGGTCAAGATCACCCGCAGCAAATTCGAAAGCCTGGTGGAAGAACTGATCGAACGCACCGTTGCACCTTGCCGCATGGCGATCAAAGATGCCGGCGTCAAGCTCGACGACATTTCCGATGTGATCCTGGTCGGCGGCCAGAGCCGCATGCCCAAGGTGCAGGAGAAGGTCAAGGAAATCTTCGGCAAGGAACCACGCAAGGACGTCAACCCTGACGAGGCCGTGGCCGTTGGCGCTGCGATTCAGGGCGGCGTGTTGCAAGGCGAAGTGAAGGATGTGCTGCTGCTCGACGTGACCCCGCTATCGCTGGGCATCGAAACCATGGGCGGCGTGATGACCAAGCTGATCCAGAAGAACACCACCATCCCGACCAAGGCCAGCCAAGTATTCTCCACCGCCGAGGACAACCAGAACGCGGTGACCATCCACGTGCTGCAGGGCGAACGCGAAGTAGCTTCCGGCAACAAGAGCCTGGGCCAGTTCAACCTGTCCGATATCCCGCCGGCACAGCGCGGCATGCCGCAGATTGAGGTCACTTTCGACATCGACGCCAACGGCATCTTGCACGTTTCCGCCAAGGACAAGGCCACCGGCAAGGAGAACAAGATCAAGATCCAGGCCAGCTCCGGCTTGTCCGAGGAAGAAATCCGCCGCATGGAACAGGATGCCGCGACCCACGCCGATGAAGACCGCAAGACGCTGGAACTGGTCAACGCCCGCAACCAGTGCGATGCCTTGATCCACTCGGTGAAGAAATCCCTGGTCGACTATGGCGACAAGATCGACGCCGAAGAAAAAACCAAGATCGAAGCAGCCATGAAGGACGCCGAGGAGGCGCTCAAAGGCAACGACAAGGATACCATCGAGGCCAAATCCAAGACGCTGGCCGATGCCTCCCACAAGCTGGCAGAAAAGATGTACGCCGAACAGGCTCAACCGGAAGCCGGCGGTGCTGAACCCGGCAAGAAAGAAGCTGACGACAATGTGGTCGATGCCGAATTCGAGGAAGTAAAAACCGAGAAGAAGTAATTTTGTAACAAACCGCAAAGGCGCCAAGGCGCAAAGAATTTCATAAAAATTTCTTTGTCTACCTTTAGCGCCTTTGCGTCTTTGCGGTGAGAACAAATGTCAAAACGCGACTTTTATGAAGTGCTCGGCGTCAACAAGGACGCCAGCGACGACGAGATCAAGAAGGCCTACCGCAAGCTCGCCATGAAGTTTCATCCGGACCGCAATCCGGATAACCCCAAGGCAGAAGAGCATTTCAAGGAAGCCAAGGAAGCTTACGAAGCGCTGTCCGACCCGCAGAAGCGCTCCGCTTACGACCAGTATGGCCATGCCGGAGTCGATCCGCAGGCCGGTATGGGCGGCGGCGCAGGCATGGGCGGCTTCGCCGATGCCTTCGGCGACATCTTCGGCGATATCTTCGGCGGCGCCGGTGGGCGTGGTGGCGGTGGACGTTCCAATGTCTATCGCGGCGCCGACCTGCGCTACAACCTGGAAATCTCGCTGGAGGAAGCCGCTCGTGGCACCGAAACCAAGATCCGCATCCCCACCATGGCGGCATGCGACACTTGCCACGGTTCGGGCGCCAAGGCCGGCACCAAGCCGGAAACCTGTCCCACCTGCGCCGGCCATGGCCAGGTGCGAATGCAGCAGGGGTTTTTCTCGATCCAGCAAGCCTGCCCGAAGTGCCACGGCAGCGGCAAGGTGATTGCCAATCCCTGCCCGACCTGCCAAGGCAGCGGCCGCATCAAGCAGCACAAGACCCTGGCGGTAAAAATCCCCTCCGGTGTCGACGAGGGCGACCGCATCAGGCTATCTGGCGAGGGCGAATCCGGTGTCAACGGCGGGCCACCTGGCGACCTCTATGTGGTGATCCAGATCCGGCCCCACTCGGTATTCCAGCGCGACCACAACGACCTGCATTGCGAAATGCCGATCAGCTTCACCACTGCCGCGCTGGGCGGCGAAATCGAGATTCCGACGCTGGACGGCCATGCCAAGATCAAGATTCCATCGGAAACCCAGTCCGGCAAGGTGTTCCGTCTGCGCGGCAAGGGCATCAAGGGCGTGCGCAGCAGCGTCTACGGTGATCTGCAGTGTCATGTCGTGGTGGAGACGCCGGTCAACCTGACCGAGCGCCAGAAGGAACTGCTCAAGGAACTCGAGGCATTGAGCTGGGGCCACGAGGCAACCCACAACCCGCGCTCGAAATCGTGGATGGACAAGGTCAAGGCGTTCTTCGGCGAATAAGTCCTGAAGCTGTTTCAATAAAAAAGGGAGGCGATGCCTCCCTTTTTTATTCAGCTAGCTGCGCCGCCACACCGTACCCTGCGTTAAATTGATTTTTACGTGGGAGATATTAGGATATCTGTGCCATTTGGTCTCTGTCGCACAATGGCTAGAGGGCGATCACAACTTTCCGTTGTATTGAATCGGCGAGACGTCAATCCCAAGGTCCTTGCGGATTTCGTTGAGCAGCGCAATTGCCAACGATCTGACTATTGACCATTCATACTGGGCTTTTCCACCCCAAATAAGCATTAGATGGTCAAATAAATTATTGTGGGCATCCATTACGGTTTGCGGCGCAAGCATTGCCATATATCCATAGGCCTTCAATCTCGAACGATTAAAAGCATCGAATTTTTCTGGTGCAATTTGCTGCTTGAAATGAAAGTGTTGATCAAAATCTGCGAGAAGTTCTGCAACGATATCGACGGCAAGACGATATGTGGCGATTCTGTCGTGAAAACCCTTCATATGCTTTTGCTTGAGCAAATCAAGTTCTGTACGTAGACCCTCTAGAGATTGTTGGTTGTCACGATCTAACTTTGCTCGAAGTGCAGTTAGTGCTTGGTCATGCGCTATGCGTTCCTTCCCCATAAGCCGTTCCGCCCAAACCTTACCCAACCAACTAGACAAGCCAGCGACGATCGCCCCCCCGCCACCAAGAGCAACAAGGACTGCCCCCGAGAGTTCGGCTAGCTCCAATACAGTTACAGTCATGGATAAGGCTCCTGAGTTATTATTCTGAAGCGTGTGTTAGATTTATGAAGGCGATTCGGCTAGCCGCGCCGCCACTCCGTGCCTTGCGCGGTATCTTCCAGCACGACGCCGGCATCCAGCAATTCCTTGCGGATGCGGTCGGCCTCGGCATAATTTTTGGCTGCCTTCGCCGCCACCCGTTCAGCGATACGGCGTTCGATCTGTTCCGCGCCCAAGCCGGCTTCACCCATCCCGCCCTGCAAGAATTCGCTGGCATCGCGCTGCAGCAGGCCCAGCGTCCCGCCCAGCGAGCGGAGCAATCCGGCCAGTTGAACATCGCAAGTCTTGTTGACTTCATTGGCGAGATCGAACAGCACGGCAACCGCTTCGGCGGTGTTGAAATCGTCCGCCATCGCCGCCTTGAAGGCCGCTGCGTATGAATTCTGCCAGTCGATTTCAATGGCCTCGGGCGGCACATTTTTCAGCGCAGTGTAAAGCCTCGTCAGCGCACTCTTGGCGTCGTCCAGGTGCTGGTCGGAGTAGTTGAGCGGGCTGCGGTAATGGGCGCGCAGGATGAAAAAGCGCAGCACTTCGGCATCGTAACGCCCGAGCACTTCGCGGATGGTGAAGAAGTTGCCCAGCGACTTCGACATCTTTTCGTTGTCTACCCGCACGAAGCCGTTATGAATCCAGTAGTTGACGTGCTGGTGGCCGTGCGCGCCCTCGGACTGGGCGATCTCGTTCTCGTGATGGGGGAACTGCAAGTCGGCGCCGCCGCCGTGAATGTCGAAATATTCGCCGAGCAGCGCATCGCTCATCACCGAGCACTCGATATGCCAGCCCGGACGACCCGAACCCCAGGGCGAATCCCACTGCGGCTCGCCGGGCTTGGCCGACTTCCACAACACGAAGTCGAGCGGATCGTCCTTGCCCACGGCGACATCCACCCGTTCGCCAGCGCGCAAGTCGTCGAGCGACTTGCCGGAAAGCTTGCCGTAGCCGGGAAACTTGTGCACCGAATAGCATACGTCGCCGCTCTTCGCCACATAGGCCAGCCCGTTGTCCATCAGCGCCTGGATCATGGCAATCATGCCCGGCACATACTGGGTGGCGCGCGGCTCGTAGTCCGGCTTTTCCACCCCGAGTTTCGCCGCATCCTCGTCCATCGCCGCGATAAACCGGCCCGTCAGGGCATCGATGGCCTCATGGTTTTCGGCGGCGCGCTTGATGATCTTGTCGTCGATATCGGTGATATTGCGCACATAGGTGACATCGTAGCCCTCGGCCTTGAGCCAGCGCTGAATCATGTCGAACACCACCAGCACGCGGGCGTGGCCAAGGTGACAAAAGTCATACACCGTCATGCCGCAGACGTACATGCGCACTTTGCCGGGTTCGATGGGGATGAAATCCTGCTTGGAGCGGGAAAGCGAATTGTAAATTTTCAGCATTTTTAAAAACCTTTAACCACAGAGACACAGAGGCACAGAGAGATTCAGATCAAGAGCGCATTGCCTTTCTCTGTGTCTCTGTGCCTCTGTGGTGAACTAGCCTTGTTCTTTCGTCCAGGAGTCCTTCAGCGTCACTGCCCGGTTGAACACCAGTTTTTCGCCCGGCTTGTGATCGCGGCGGTCGGCGCAGAAGTAGCCCAGGCGCTCGAACTGGTAGCGGGTTTCTGGCGGCACATCGCGCACGGCAGGCTCGACCCAGCCCGACAGCACTTCCAGCGAATGGGGGTTGAGGAATTCGCGGAAGTCGTGCTCCTTGTCGCCATCCGGCTCGGCCACGGTGAACAGGCGGTCGTACAAACGGATTTCCACCGGCAGCGCGTGTTCCGCTGAGACCCAATGGATCACGCCCTTGACCTTGCGGCCTTCGGGATTTTTGCCGAGGGTGTTGGGGTCGATGGAGCAGCGCAGTTCGACGACGTTGCCCGCCGCATCCTTGACGACCTCATCGCATTTGATCACGTAACTGTAGCGCAGGCGCACCTCGCCACCCGGCACCAGGCGTTGCCAGCCCGGCGGCGGCGCTTCGGCGAAATCGTCGGCTTCGATCCAGATTTCTTTCGAGAAGGGCACCAGCCGGCTGCCGAACTCGGGATGATTGGGATGGAACCCGGCCTCGCGCGATTGCGTTTCGCCTGCGACAAAGTTAGTGATCACCAGCTTTAGCGGCCTCACCACCGCCATCACACGCGGCATGCGCACTTCCATGTCCTCGCGGATGCAGCCTTCGAGCACGCTCATGTCGACCACGTTGTCGCTCTTCGAGATGCCGATGCGCCGCGCGAACTCGCGGATGCCTTCCGGCGTGTAGCCGCGCCGCCGCATGCCGGTGATGGTGGGCATGCGCGGGTCGTCCCAGCCCGCCACCAGTTTTTCCGTCACTAGCTGATTGAGCTTGCGCTTGCTGGTGAGGGTATATTGCAGTTCCAGCCGGGAGAACTCGATCTGTTGCGGATGGCACGGCACGGGCAACTGATCCAGCACCCAGTCGTAAAGCGGACGGTGATCCTCGAACTCCAGCGTACACAATGAATGGGTGATGTTTTCCAGCGCGTCGGAAATGCAATGGGTGTAGTCGTACATCGGATAGATGCACCACTGATCGCCGGTGCGGATATGGTGGGCGCGCTTGATGCGGTAGATCACCGGATCGCGCATGTTGATATTGGGCGAGGCCATGTCGATTTTGGCGCGCAACACCTTGCTGCCATCAGGGAACTCGCCCGCCCGCATCCGGGCGAACAGGTCGAGGTTCTCCGCCACGGCACGGTCGCGGTAAGGGCTGTTCTTGCCCGGCGCGATGAGCGTGCCGCGATACTCGCGCATCTCGTCGGGCGTGAGGTCGCAGACATAAGCCTTGCCCTGCCCGATCAGGTCGGCGGCATAATCGTACAGCGCTTCGAAATAATCCGACGCCCAGTGCACCTCGCCATTCCACTGGAATCCCAGCCAGTGCACATCGTCCTGGATGGACTGGGCATATTCCTCGCTTTCCTTCTCCGGGTTGGTGTCGTCGAAGCGCAGATTGCATTTTCCGTGATAGTCCAGCGCCAAACCGAAATTCAGGCAGATCGATTTGGCATGGCCGACGTGCAGATAGCCGTTCGGCTCAGGCGGGAAGCGGGTGACGATGGCCTTGTGCTTGCCGCCGGCCAGATCGCTTTCGATGATGTTGCGGATGAAATGGGGAACGCGGACGTTATCGCTGCTGCTCATAGTTGGGCTATCTGAAAATATTTAAGGCAAAGGGTTTGGTGAAAAGAGCGCTTCTTGTTAGAATTCAGCCTGTCTGTAAACCGCGAAAAGTATACTACCAATGAGCCGTTTCCGCATTGCCCCGACCCTGACCCTCCTTTTCTGCGCCCTGTTCATGGCTGTCGCACAGCCCGTCTACGCCGACGACCTACAGGAAATCAACAAGTTGTACAAACAGGGGCAAAACGACAAGGCGCTGGAACGGCTTGACAGCTTCCTCACCAGCCGCCCGAAAGACGCGCAAGGGCCGAAAATCGCCCAGGGACGCTTCCTCAAGGGCCTGATTCTGACCGAGTTGGGCAAGAGTACAGAAGCGATCAAGGTCTTCACCCAACTTACCGAGGAATACCCGGAGTTGCCCGAACCCTATAACAACCTGGCGGTGCTGTACGCCTCCCAAGGCCAGTACGACAAGGCCAGACATGCGCTGGAAATGGCCATCAGCACCCACCCCAGCTATGCCACCGCGCACGAGAACCTGGGCGACATTTACGCCAAAATGGCCAGCCAGGCTTACGACAAGGCGTTGCAGCTCGATAAAAGCAGCGCCACCGCACAAACCAAGCTGGCGATGGTAAAAGAACTATTCTCCGCCAACAGCAAGGCAAACCGGGCGCCAAACCCGTCCAGCGTGGAACCCGCCAAGCCCGCACCGACAACGCCGACACCCGCGCCAGCCAAGCCTGAAACAGCCAAACCGACACCGGAAACCAAGCCAGCGCCCGAAACCAAACCCATCCCGGTCTCCGCCGATCAGAACAAATCCGATACCCAATCCGAAGTACTGAAAACACTGCACGGCTGGGCCAAGGCTTGGTCCGGCAAGAATGTGGGCGCATATCTGTCTTACTACGCCAAGGACTTCAAAACCCCCGGCGGTGAAAGCCGTTCGTCTTGGGAAAAATCGCGCAAAGAGCGCATCAGCAAGCCAAAATCCATCCACGTCGACATCGACTCGCCGCGCGTCAATCTGATCGATGCCAATCACGCCAGCATCACATTCAGGCAGGGATATAAATCCGCCGCTCTGTCGACTTCAACCCAGAAAACCGTTGTCCTGGTCAAGACCGGCGATAAATGGCTGATCCAGCAAGAGCGGGTCGGTCGATAATTGCTTCCTCAAGATTTCGGGCGGAACCACACCATTTGTTCGGCATGACAAGGCTAACCCCGGCGATGCCCCTCGCCCAACTCGCGAAAAAACATTTCGGCCTGGTCTCCACGCTGCTATGCGCCGTTTTCGCTGGCCTGCTGACGCCATACGCAATGGCAATGGGCGCCAAGCCGCCTGCACTGAAACACGAGGCCCAGAACCAGGCACAGGGCGATATTGAGTCCATGTTGGTCAAAAGCCTGCTGGAAGTCCGCGAGAATCGCCTTGACCAAGCCCTGAAAGATATCGATGCCCTGCTCAGGATTTATCCCACATTCAAGCTGGGCCACCTGATCCGCGGCGATCTGCTGCTGGCGCGAGCGCATCCGCTCAGCACCATCGGCAATGCCGCCGGCGCATCCCAACTGCAAATGTCCGATCTGCGCGAAGAAGCTCGCGCCCGGCTGCAGCGGCACCTGGAGCAACTGCCGGCCAACCGCGTACCCAGATATCTGGTGCAATTACAACCGGAACAGCGCCACGCCGTGGTGGTAGACACCGAAAAATCGCGCCTTTACCTGTTTGAGAACGATAATGGTACGCCGCGCTATGTGGCCGACTATTACATCAGCAGCGGCAAAGCCGGTGCCGAAAAAATCAAGGAAGGGGATCAGAAAACACCGCTGGGCGTGTATTTCGTCACTTCCAGCCTGCTCAAATCGCAAATTTCCGATTTTTATGGCAACGGCGCCTTCCCGATCAGCTATCCTAACGAATGGGATCGGCAACATGGCAAAAACGGTCATGGCATCTGGCTGCATGGCGTACCGAGCAATACCTACAGCCGCCCGCCCCGCGCCAGCAGCGGTTGCGTGGTACTCTCCAACCCCGATCTGGATAAGCTCGGCAAAAATTTGCAAGTCGGACTAACCCCGGTGGTGATCAGCGATCGGGTGGAGTGGGTTGACACCAAGGAACTGGCGACGTTGCGCAGCGACCTCGACAGCCGGATTGAAAGCTGGCGCAAGGACTGGGAAAGTATCGATTCAAATAAATATTTGCGGCATTATTCGAGAAATTTCAAAGCGCCCGGACAGGATTATTCCTCGTGGGATAGCCAGAAGCGCTCGGTCAATGCCGGCAAATCATGGATCAAGGTCAAACTATCGGATATCAGTATATTCGGCTATCCGGGCAATGAAAATCTGATGGTGGTAACATTCACTCAGGACTACAGCAGCAACAACCTGAAGAACCAGATGCGCAAACGCCAGTACTGGAAGCTTGAAAACCACGAATGGAGAATTATTTACGAGGGGGTAGCATGAAAGTACGCTTGATACTCACGATCATCGGTCTGTTCCTCTACACTGGCGCATTCGCTGCCAACCCGCAAGTAAAAATGCGCACCAATCTGGGAGAGATCGTCTTCGAACTCTACCCCGACAAGGCGCCAAAAACCGTCGCCAATTTCCTGCAATACGTGAACAACCACCACTACAACGGCACCGTTTTTCACCGCAGCATCGATAAATTCATTGTTCAGGGTGGCGGCTTCACCCAGGATCTCCAGTACAAACCCACGCTTGCCCCGATTCCCAACGAAGCCGACAACGGCCTCAGAAACGAGCGTGGCACGCTCGCCATGGCTCGCACTTACGACCCGGATTCGGCCACTTCACAGTTTTTCATCAACCTCGACGACAACAAGTTTCTCAACTTCCATCGCCCCCTCCCAGACTATTATGGATACTGCGTATTCGGCAAAGTAATCAAAGGCATGGATGTGGCGAAAAAAATCGGCACCCTGCCCACCGGTGCCGTCGGCCCGCTTCCTGCCGATGTCCCGCTTGAACCGGTCATCATCGAGGAAATGGCAATGGCCGGCGAAATTTCGGCGGATGAACCCAAGGTTATGGCAGCGACCGGGCCCGCCAAAGCCGCCAAAAAATCACGAAAACACAAAAAAGGATAAGAATCATGGTCAAACTCCACACCAATTTTGGCGACATTACTCTTGAACTGGATGCCGAAAAAGCGCCAAAAACTGTCGAGAATTTTCTTAAATACGTAGAAAAAGGCTTCTACGACGGCACGATTTTCCATCGTGTCATCGACGGCTTCATGATTCAGGGCGGCGGCTTCATGCCCGGCCTGATCCAGAAGGAAACCATGGCGCAGATCGAGAACGAGGCCGCCAACGGCCTGAAAAACGAAATCTACACCATCGCCATGGCTCGCACTCCAGACCCCCATTCGGCTTCCAGCCAGTTTTTCATCAACACGGCGAACAACGGCTTCCTCAATTACACGGCACCCAACTCGCAAGGATTCGGTTATTGTGTATTCGGCAAGGTGGTTGATGGCAAGGAAGTAGTGGATCGCATCGGCAAGGCCAAAACCGGCAACCAGTCCGGCTATCAGGACGTGCCTCTTGAGGATGTCGTGATTGAGAGCGCTGAAGTCTGTTGAGCGCAGGGGACCACGGACTGGGGGCTAGCCCCCCTTCTGGCCGCGCCGTGCCCCATACCCTGTTCATTGCCGATCTTCATCTTTGCGCAGAACACCCGCAAACCACGCGGATATTTAAAGATTTTCTGCGCAACACCGCCATCTTCGCCGAAAGTCTATACATTCTCGGCGATCTGTTTGAATACTGGGCTGGCGACGATGACCTGACCGACCCTCACCATGCCGGAGTTGCCAGCGCGCTGGCGGAATTGAGTCGGGGCGGCACGGCGGTCTTCATCATGCGCGGCAACCGCGACTTCCTCATCGGCGACAAGTTTGCCCAAGCGGCTCAAGCCCGAATCGCCTCCGACCCAACCCTGACCGACCTTTATGGCACACCCACGCTGCTGACGCACGGCGACACCCTGTGCAGCGGCGACACCGGCTATCTCGCCTTCCGCGATAAGGTCAGGGCGCCATCATGGCAATCGGCTTTCCTGGCCCGCCCGTTGGCGGAACGAAAAGCCGAGATAGAAGCATTGCGCCAGCGCAGCGAAGCCGACAAGTCACTGAAATCGGAAGCGGAAATGGATGCGCAGCCCGATGCGGTTGCCGCCGCTTTGCGCGAACACGGCTACCCTCGTCTGATCCACGGTCACACTCACCGCCCCGCCCGTCATCTTCACCAAATCGACGGGCATGACTGCGAACGTTGGGTGCTGGGCAGTTGGCACGATCATGGCAGCTACCTGCATTGCGATGCGAGCGGCTGCCGTGCCATTCGTCTTTGAGAACCTTGATGAGTTTTGTTTCTGCGGACTTCATGTTCTGCGTTGCTCGCACGCCTTTCCGCACGCGAGATTTCCCACGAAGTTTAATTGGAAGAATTACTGTTTAACGCCTTATCAGTAGCCGATTCGCGCTACTTGGTGATCAAATTCAAAATATCCTCGATGTACATCGCCGGACTGCGTTTTTCCGCCGTGCACTTGGACTCGCAGCGCATCACCTGGCAATTGCGATACATCTGGTTAAGCTTGCGCTCAGCATCCTGCTGGTCTTTTCCGGCAATCAGGATGTGATCGACTTTTTGCCCATCGCGCGTCCTCAATGAAAAATCAAATTTTTGCATGGCAGTCTCCATATTATTCAATGAAGTTACACAATATTAATATATATTATTTTAAGTAACGACCGCAACTCGCTATTCTTTAAGTATTTACGGCATGAACATTACTTTTCTTTAATGTAACGATCGAATTGCGACCAAACCACCGGAACAGTACAATGAATTTTTAACTCCTCGTGGCCCGCCATGATCCTGATTCTCTCCCCCGACACCCAGCCGGACACGCCTGAATACCGCCATCTGCTGGATCACTTGGCGCAGCTTCCTCGAATCAAGACCCGCATTCACCAGGAAAAAGGCACGCAGCAAACCCTGACGGAAATCTACCTGATCGGCGATACTGCTTCGCTATCGCTGGAAAACATGGAAAGCCTGCCGGGCGTGGAACACGCGGTGCGCATCTCGGAGGAATACCGGGTATTGGGGCGGCACAAGGACGACCACCGTCCGACCCACTTCGACTACAATGGCGTCCGCTTTGGTCAGGACAACCTCAACGTCTTTGCCGGCCTGTGTGCAGTAGACAATCCCGAGCATGTCGAACTGATGATGAAGACACTCCAGGAACAAGGCCAGGTTTGCACCAGGATGGGCGCCTACAAGCCGCGCACCAGTCCCTATGCCTTCCAGGGCCACGGCAAGGACTGCCTGCCATGGGTATTTGAACTGGCGGGAAAATACGGCATCAAGGTGATTGCCATGGAAATCACTCATGAATCCCATGTCGAGGAAATCCGCGAAGCGCTGAAGCAAACCGGCAACTCGACCGGCGTGATGCTGCAGATCGGCACCCGCAATACCCAGAACTTCGAACTGCTCAAGATCGTTGGCCGCCAGCGCGAATTCCCGGTACTGCTGAAACGTGGCTTCGGCATTACCCTGGACGAATCGCTCAATGCAGCCGAATACCTGGCCTCCGAAGGCAACCGCAACATCGTGTTCGGCCTGCGCGGCATGAAAACCAACATGGGCGATCCGCACCGCAACCTGGTGGATTTTGCCCACGTGCCGGTGGTCAAGCGTCTGACCCGGATGCCGGTGTGCGTCGACCCCTCACACTCGGTTGGCACCCGCAATCGCGCGCCGGACGGCATTCTGGAAATCTTTCACGCCACCATGCAAGGCATCGTCGCCGGCGCCAACATGGTGCTGGTGGATTTCCACCCCGCACCCGCCAAGGCACTGGTGGATGGGCCGCAGGCGCTGCTGATGGAAGAGCTGCCGGTATTTCTGGAGTGCGTGGAGAATGCGCGGACGGCTTATGAGAAGAACGTCAAGCTGCTGGCGGCCAGTAGGGAATAAAAACAGCCAATCCTGCGAACCGCTCGCGGGTTTCTACGACCTGGATCGAACTTACGCCGGCTGTTCGCCGTAAACCACCACCTGATTGCGCCCTGCCCGCTTCGCCTGATACAACGCCTTGTCGGCAGCAAGCTGCAGTTCGTCGAGCTTGTCGACTTGCGAAGGGATCAGAGATACCACCCCCAGACTGATGGTCACTTGGCCGATATCGGGACTTTTCTGATGGACCACATTGAGTTCCGCTACTTTGCCGCGCATGTTTTCGGCGATCAGGTATGCGCCTTGCCGGTCAACGCCCGGCAGCACCACGACGAATTCCTCGCCGCCGTAGCGCGCCAGCAAATCACCCGAGCGGTGCAACGCGGCGTTGAGCGTTTCGGCGATTCTCACCAGGCAGGCATCGCCCGCCTGATGGCCGTAACTGTCGTTATAAGCCTTGAAATAGTCGATATCGATCATGATCAGCGACAGCGGCGTGCCACTGCGCCGTGCACGGTGGAATTCATCCTCGACGCACTCGTCGTAACGGCGCCGGTTGGCGACGCCAGTCAGTCCATCGATGTGAGAAAAGGCGCGCATTTCCTGCGCCTGTTCGCGCAGGATTTTTTCCCGATTGACGGCAGCGGTCACGTCGAAAATCTGGATCATACAGTGCGGGGTTATCTCCTCCACAACCAGCGGTTGCACGTAGATGGCCTGTTGCAGACGAGCCGGCTGATTGGTGTCGGGATCGCGGGCATAGAGCGGAAATGGAGCTTTATTCAGCGATTGCGACAAAATCGACGCGTAACCGTTGCGCAAGGCATTGCGCACTGCGCCCTGTGTCCGCTTGCCATCCAGTTCGGGGAAAATTTCTACCAGGCGCTTGCCCTGCGCCATCTCGAAGGATATCCCAGACGTATTTTCCACCCAGGAATTCCAGCACACGACGCACTCTTCCTGGTCGAGTACGATCAAGCCGATATTGATGGCGTCCATAATGGCCAGCATCAGTTTGGCTTCGATCATGGCTGTGGCTTGCCCCGCCAACATATCACGGCGCCATTTTGCCAATAAACCGGTCTACACTTTCCAGCAAACCGGCAATCGAGGGGATATTCATCAGAAAAGCGACATAACCATGTATTTCGCGCTTTTCCATAATGAAGTCGATGTAGATGAAAAGGACAAAATCATCGCTGCCCTTGTTATCGGCATGCAGAATTTCCCGGCTGGTGCCAAGACGGAATACCGGCAACGTCGAGATGAATTTGCCGCCGACAATATTCGCGATGGTGCCAAGACAGGCATTGAGGATAATATTGCCGATCTCGCTCATCGCCTCCTGTTCCAGCGCGGTCAACTCTTCCAGCGGCAACGACTCGCCCACCATCATGCGCACGATCTCGAGGCTTCTTTCCTCAGGAAACATCAGGATCGCCTCGGCGTCGAAGGTTCCCTTGTAAGTCTGCGTGACGCCACAGATGCGCCGCCCCTCTCCCCCTGCACAGAGTACTTCTGCCGCTTCGCTGACGGTCATGAAGCGAAACGACGGCACCGCCAAACCGATTTCCTCGTTCACGATGCTGCTCATGGCGGCGGCGGCACGACCGATGCTGATGTTGAAAATCTCAACCAGCGCGTCGTGCTGAATTTCGGAAAGGGTAATCATCGGTTAGTTTCCCGGATAGGCCAGAACACTGGCGATACAGCTTTCGGTAATCGGCTTTTCGACGAACCCGACCCCCAGTTGCGCCGCCTTGCGGCGCAAACTTTCCTGAATGTTACCGGTCAGCAGCACGATTCTGGCTTGCGGACATTCCTTGACCAGAACCTCTGCTGCGGCGATACCGCCCATCCCCGGCATATTGATATCCAGGGTAATCAGGTGTGGAATGACTGTGCGCACCTTTTCCAGCGCCTCCTCGCCGCTCACCGCTTCTTCCATAATCCAGTCGGGGTGTTTGGCCAGGATCAATGCCCGGATCATCATGCGCGAAACCCGACTATCGTCTACGATCAAAACCGTTTTTACATCACTCATGACACCACTCTAAACCATTAACAAGATTTAACATTATACGGCCATTGTCAGAATGGTCTCTAATCAAACGGCAAATCGCGTCCCAGCAATTCACTGAAAGCCTCTGCCGGCAATGGCTGGCTGAAATAATAGCCCTGCACTTCCTGGCGATCGTGATCGCGCAGGAAACTCATTTGTTCCTTGGTTTCAACGCCCTCACTCACCACTTTCATTTTCATGCTGCGCGCCATGGTGGTGATCGCCGCTGCAATCGCATCATCCCTGGAATCGCCGGAATCGGAAGTCAGGTTCTGGATGAATGACTGGTCTATTTTCAGCGTATCGATCGGGAAACGCATCAGATAACTCAGCGATGAATGGCCGGTGCCGAAATCATCCATCGAAATCTGTACGCCCATCGCCTTCAATTCGTGCAGGGTAGCAATGGTGTCGTCGGCATGTTCCATGGCAATACTTTCGGTGATTTCGATCTCGAGATAAGCCGGTTCCAGCCCGCTATCCTCCAGCGCTCGGCTCACCATTTTGACCAAGCCGGACTGCTTGAACTGGCGGGCGGAAAGGTTCACCGCCACATGCAGACGCGGCAATCCGGCATCCTGCCATGCCTTGTTCTGGAAACAGGCGGCCCGCAACGCCCACTCGCCGATCTGAACGATCAGCCCCGTCTCCTCGGCGATAGGGATGAACTGGGCTGGAGAAACCAGGCCGAAATCGGGGTGCTGCCAGCGCAGCAATGCTTCCATGCCGGTAATACGCCGGGTTTTGGTGTCCACTTGCGGCTGGTAATGAAGCAGGAATTCGTTGCGCTCCAGCGCGTGGCGCAGGCTGTTTTCCATGGCCAGTCGCTCGAAGGCGCGGGCATTCATGTCCGCGGTAAAAAACTGGTAATTATTCCGGCCTCGCTCCTTGGCGCGATACATCGCCGTGTCGGCATGCTGGATCAGGGCGTCGGCGCTATCGCCATCGTCCGGATACACACTGATGCCGATGCTGGTGGTAACGAACATTTCCTGATGATCCATGACCACGGGAGTTTCCAGGGCATGAATCAGCTTTTGCGCCACGCCAGCCACGCTCTGGATGCTGACGACATCTTCAAGGAGGATAATGAACTCATCCCCGCCCAGCCTTGCCACGGTATCATCCTCGCGCACGCATTCGGCAAGGCGTCCGGCAATGACTTTCAGCAACTGGTCGCCGACCGCATGACCGAGGGTATCGTTGATGATCTTGAAGCGATCGAGATCGAGAAACATCACCACCACCAGCGAGCCCTGCCGATGTGCATGAACCAGGGCATGTCCAAGCCGCTCCAGCAACAGCATGCGATTGGGCAGGTTGGTCAGTGCGTCATGGTGCGCCAGATGGCGAACGTGATCCTCGGAGGCCTTGCGCTCGGTGATATCGGAAAAAATCGCAACATAATTGGTGATTTCACCTTCCCGGTTTTTCACCGTGCTCATCGACAGCCATTCTGGATAAATTTCGCCGTCCTTCCTGCGATTCCATATTTCCCCTTGCCAGCAACCATTCTCCGCCAGCTCGGCCTGCATTTTCCGGTAGAACTCCTGATCATGGCGGCCCGAGCTGAGGATCGCCGGTTTCTTTCCCACCACCTCGTCCATCCCATAGCCGGTAATTTTGGTAAAAGCCGGATTGACAGACTCGATCACGGAATTGGCATCTGTCACCATGATGCCTTCGAAGGTGGTCTCGAATACCCGCTCCGCCAGACGCAGGCGCCGATTTGAAAGGTTCAGGGTTTCCTCGCGCTCCTTCAGCGCGTTCTGCAATTCCTGCACATAAGCATGTTCGATGCCGGCCAGAATATCGGAATAAGCCACAAGGCCGACTAGTTGACCGTCCGCACCGGTTACGCCAAGGTGACGAATATGCTTTTCGGCGAAAGTATTGCGCGCCTTGTACAAGCTGCTGTCCGCAGCCACGGTAATCAGCGGCTTGCTCGCGACATTCCAGACATTGCCGTCGGGGGGCCGGTCACCGCTGATAAAGCGCAACACGTCCCGTTCGGTCAGGATACCCAACTCGCCGCCAGCCCCTTCTACCACCAGCGCGTCCTGCCGCATTTCGCGCATTCTGCGGGCGGCATCAGACAGCGACAAGGAGCCAGGGACGATCACAGGCGGCGACTTCAGGATGGTTCTGACTTCACGCAGCAGGATGTAATATTCGACGCCCTGATTATTGACCACATCGGTCTGGGTAATCATGCCGACATGACCGCCGGCATCGTCCACGACCAGGAAGTGGCGCACGCCCATTTCGCGAAAGCGCAGCGCGGCTTCGCCCAGCGTGCATTGATAATGCAAGGTTTTCACCGGCGCGTGCATCACTGCCGAAATCGGTCGCTGCAACGCTTCGGGGTCGGAAAAGTCAATGGCCAGCGTGTCGCGTTCCGTCCATATCCCCACCGCCTTGCCTGCCTCCATCACCAGAATCGAGCTGCAGCGCGCTTCATTCATGCGCTGCGCCGCCTCGAAAATGGGCGCATCCGGCGCACATGTCAGAATGTTCGGCTGGACAATCCGTTCAATGAGCAATTCGGAGCAGGTCGTCATAGACACCTCGGTATGGCTATTTCAAGCCACGGGCAAGATCATTCTGCAAGTCGGACATCGCTTCCAGCCCGACCGCCACGCGCAGCAGGCCATCGCCGATGCCCGCCACGGCGCGCTGCTCCGGCGTGATGCGGCCATGGGTGGTGGTGGCCGGATGGGTGATGGTAGTTTTGGTGTCGCCCAGATTGGCGGTGATTGAAATCAGGCGGGTCGCGTCCACCACCCGCCAGGCGGCATCCTTGCCGCCCCGTACATCGAATGCGACGATGCCGCCGCCGCTTTTCTGCTGCTGCTTGGCCAGTGCATATTGCGGGTGCGAAGGCAGGCCAGGGTAGTAAACCCGTTCCACTTGCGGCTGCTGCTCCAGCCACAGCGCGAGTTCAAGAGCGCTGCGCGAATGCGCATCCATCCGCAACTTGAGCGTTTCAATCCCTTTCAGGAAAATCCAGGCATTGAAGGCGCTCATGGTCGGCCCGGCGGTGCGCAGGAAGGCGAACACCGGATCGATCACTTCCTTGCGCCCCAGCACCGCGCCACCCAGCACCCGGCCCTGGCCGTCCAGATATTTGGTGGCGGAATGAATCACGATATCCGCGCCCAGATCGAGCGGACGCTGCAGGATCGGCGTACAGAAACAATTGTCCACCGCCAGCCAAGCACCCGCCTGCCTGGCAACTTGGCTCAGCGCGGCGATGTCGCAGATTTCCGTAAGCGGATTGGAGGGCGTTTCGGCGAACAGCAGTTTGGTATTCGGCCTCACCGCCGCGCGCCATGCTTCGACATCCGTCTGGGAAACGAAGGTGGTTTCGATACCGAAACGCTTCATGATGTTGCCGAACAACTGCACGGTGGCGCCGAACAGGCTCTGCGATGCAACCACGTGGTCGCCGGCAGAAAGCAGGCCCATCACGGTTGCCAGGATCGCCGACATGCCGGAAGCGGTGGCCACACAGCTTTCCGCCCCTTCCAGCACCGCCAGCCGATCCTGAAAAGCGGTGACGGTCGGATTGGTGAAACGGCCATAAATATTGCCCGGCCTTTGCCCGGAAAATGTCGCCGCTGCCTCGGCTGCATTGCTGAAGACAAAGCTGGAGGTCAGGTACAGCGCCTCGGAATGCTCGTTGAACTGGCTACGATCGATACCAGCGCGTATCGCCAGGGTCTCCAGTTCGTAGCTGCCTTCGATCACCCCGCCCTCCCCAGATTCAAATCCAGTTGCTTGCTCGACGACGATTTATCCGATGAAGATGGATTGTTGCGCGCGGCCTCGATCTTGGCAAGATATTCCGGCGTAATGTCGCCGGTAATGTAGCGACCGTCGAAGCAGGAGGTATCGAAGCTGGCAATCGCCGTATTGTCCATCCGCACGGCGCGTTCCAATGCATCGAGATCCTGGTAGATCAAGGCGTCGGCACCGATCTCACGAGCGATTTCTTCATCGTTACGGTCGGTGGCGAGCAATTCCTGGCGCGTTGGCATGTCGATGCCGTAGACGTTGGGATAACGCACCGGCGGCGCAGCCGAAGCGAAGAACACCTGAGTGGCGCCGGCATCCCGCGCCATCTGCACGATCTGCTGGCTGGTGGTGCCGCGCACGATGGAATCGTCCACCAGCAATACATTTTTGCCGCTGAACTCGATGCCGATGGCGTTGAGTTTCTGGCGCACCGATTTCTTGCGCATTGCCTGGCCCGGCATGATGAAAGTACGTCCAATGTAGCGGTTCTTGATGAAACCTTCACGGTAAGGCACGCCCAGTGCATTGGCCAGTTGCAGTGCGCTCGGGCGGCTGGTGTCGGGAATCGGGATCACCACATCAATCCTGAGATGACCGAAATCGGTGCGAATTTTTTCCGCCAGGCTCTCGCCCATGTGCAATCGGCTTTCGTACACCGAAACGCCGTCGATCACCGAATCCGGTCGCGCCAGGTAAACGTATTCGAAAATGCAGGGATTGAGCGAGAAGTTGGCCGCACACTGCTGGCTGTGGAACTTGCCGTCCATCTCGACCGTGATCGCCTCGCCCGGCGCCACGTCGCGCAGCAGCTTGAAACCCAGCACGTCGAGTGCAACGCTCTCTGAGGCGACCAGATACTCGCGGCCCTGTTCGGTGTCGCAGTAACCGACCACCAGCGGGCGAATACCATAGGGATCGCGAAAGGCCACCAAGCCGTAGCCGGCGATCATCGCCACCACGGCATATGCGCCGCGACAACGCCGGTGCACGCCCGCTACCGCAGCAAAAACAGCCGCTGGGTCAAGCCGGTGATTGGTCACATTTTCCTGCAACTCATGCGCCAGTACATTGAGCAATACCTCGGAATCCGAACTGGTGTTGACGTGGCGCAGATCCTGACGGAACAGGTCTTCCTGCAACTGTTCGGTGTTGGTGAGATTACCGTTATGGGCAAGGACGATGCCGAACGGCGAGTTGACGTAAAACGGTTGCGCCTCTGCGGAGGAGGAGGCATTGCCGGCAGTAGGGTAGCGCACATGGGCGATGCCCATGTTGCCCTGAAGATTGCGCATGTCGCGGGTGCGGAACACGTCGCGCACCAGGCCGTTGGCCTTGTGCATGTGGAAGGTATTGCCCTCGCCGGTGGCGATCCCTGCAGCATCCTGGCCGCGATGCTGCAACACCTGCAAACCATCATAAAGCAGTTGGTTGACCGGGCTTTTCGCCACTACCCCTAAAATTCCACACATGATTCGATCACTCTAAAGAAAAACCGTTACGCCCATTCAACAGGGCTGGAGACTGGAGACTGGCGAATCCGCCGCATAACGGCGCAACGTCTAGCCTCTATGATAGTATTTTTGATCAGTCATAGCTGATCCGTTTTGACAAACCTTCCGGCAGCCACGGCTTCACATCCGCCACCAACGCCTCCAACGGCGCACTGAACATGGCGTTGCGCCAAAATCCCTGATGCGGCAAGCTGGTCAGCCCGGACAACAAGACCAACGCGAAGACGACCAGCAAGCCCCTCATCAACCCGAACAGTGCACCCAATCCTTTGTCGTAAGCGCCCAGTTTCAAGGTTTTCACCAGTTCGGCCAGGGCAATCGTCACCAAGCTCATCAGCAACAGCGCGCCGAGAAACAGCATGACAAAAGCCGCAAGAACGCGTAGCGATTCGGTTGGAATCGCTGCCGGCAACAGGGGGGCGATTTCAACCGTATACGCATTGGCCACCCAGAATGCCGCCACCCATGCCAGCAGATTAAGCGCTTCACGCACCAGTCCGCGCAACATGCCAAGCAGAATGGAAATGCCGATGATCGCCAGTATCGTGTAATCAAGCACTGTCATTCAGGGCGCATCAATCTTTCTTTTCCGCAACCACGCCATCCTTGATGCCGGATGCCTTCAGCTTCGCCAGCACACGCTCGGCGTCACGGCGGGTGGCATAAGGCCCGGCGCGCACGCGCAGCCGTTCGCCGCTCGCCGTTTTCACCTTTTCAGTATAGAACTTGACCTTCAATGCGGTTAATTTTGCCTGGCGGTCCTTGGCATTGGCCGGGCTGGAAAATGCGCCTAGCTGAATCACGAATGTGCCGCCCTCCGGCTTGGCAACGGGCTTATCGTCCTTACGAGTCGCCGGCACCTCTTTCGGTTTGGGCTGCGGCTCGGCTGCCGCGACAACAGGCTTCTTGCTCTCCGGCTCCATAGCCTTTGCCGCTTGAACCGGCGCGAGTGCCTGCGGTTTTTCCTCTTTGGTTCTGATGGGTTGTATTTCGGATTTTTTGATTGTGGGCTGAGGGGATTGCGCAACCACAGGAGCGGCAGGCACCTCCGCCGGAGCCGCTTTTTCAGCAAGGGCCGGGGCAACTACCGGAGCGGGGGTGACTGCCACTGCAGGAGCTGCGGCAGGAGCCGGTTCCTGCTTGGCAACGGGTTGCTCCGGTACCGGAACAATCCTGGAAGAAAATTCGCCAGTCGTGGTCTGCGGCGGAATGCTGATCACGATATCCTGGCCGGGCTGCTTCGATTCGCCGTCCAGCACCATCGGCAAGGTAACCACCATCACCGTGACCAGGGTAACGGCCCCGATCAGGCGCCGTCTTGCGCGCCGCCGGAGCTGGATTTCGTCGTCGCTCAAAGCTTGCTGAATCGCCATAAACTCGTCACCCTCCGGCCTTGACCGATGTCATCGCTTCCGCGACGGTATGAAATGAACCGAAAACGAGGATTTTATCATCTTCGGCGGCCTTATCACAGGCATGACGATAGGCATCCGCTACCGAGGCAAACACCTCGGCCTTTTTCGCCAGACCTTCCTGCGCCAACACGCCCAGCACTTCGTCGGCGCTGGCGCCGCGCGCCTGGTCGATGCCGGCGATCAGCCACAAATCGATCCGATCCTTCATCGCCCGCACGACACCGGCAATATCCTTGTCGCGCAGCATGGCAAAGACCGCGATGGTTTTTCCTGTCGGCGGCATGGCGCGCAGATTGGCAGCCAACGCCCTCGCCGCATGGGGGTTGTGCGCCACATCGAAAATCCGCTGCGGCCATCCCGGCAGAACCTGGAAACGCCCTGTTACCACCGCTGCCAGCAAGCCGCGCCGGATATCGTCGTGCGCCACCGGCAGTTGCACCCTGAGCTGCTCCAGCACGGCCAGGCAAACTGCGGCATTGCCGAGTTGATAGGCACCGCGCAGCGCGGGATAAGGCAAGGTCATGCGCTGCCCTGTGCCGCTCCAGAACCGCCATTGATGAGGCTCGACGTTGTCATAGCCGAAATCGCGACTGATCAGGCGCAGATTTGCACCAACCTCAGCCGCATGAGCCGCCACGCTTTGCGGCAAGTCGGGTTCGCCGCAAACCGCTGACCGAGCGGCGCGAAAAATCCCCGCCTTCTCGAAGCCGATCTGCTCGCGGCTGTCGCCGAGGTAATCCATGTGATCCATATCCACGCTGGTGATCGCGGCACATGCCGAATCAAAGATATTGACCGCATCCAGCCTGCCGCCCAGGCCGACCTCGAGAACTGCCGCATCCAGCCCGGATTGCACGAACAACCATACCGCCGCCAGGGT
Organism: Betaproteobacteria bacterium; assembly: GCA_021373185.1. Classification (GTDB taxonomy): domain Bacteria; phylum Pseudomonadota; class Gammaproteobacteria; order Burkholderiales; family Sulfuricellaceae; genus Sulfuricella. The sequence goes on from JAJFTF010000016.1 coordinate 37,117, forward strand.
GCCGAACTCGAAATAGGTCAGCGCGATATCGCCGCGCGCCCGCTCAATCGCCGCAAAAGCTTGGCATAGCGCTTCGTCCGTGGCCTCCACACCGTTAATTCGCACGCGCTCGTTGTAGCGCAGCAGATGAGGCGAGGTATACAGACCGACGCGGTAGCCGGCGGCAAGCAGGATCGCCTCCAGCATGGCGCAGGTCGACCCCTTGCCGTTGGTGCCGCCGACGGTAACGATAGGAAAAGCAGGGACAAGGCCGAGACGTTGCTTGACTTCAGCGACCCGCTCCAGGCCAAGGTCGATGGTTTTGGGATGAAGTTGCTCTAAATAACCGAGCCAATCGGGGAGCGTGCTGCACCCCGCTGGATGTTCGGCGCAATTCGCTTCGCTATTGCGCCCTGCCGAGTTCATAAAAAAACTAATAGAGTCGCAGCCTTCAACTCAGGACTGCATTGCCGGCAAGCGCATCATCATGGAAATCAGGCTGGCCAGTCGATCCGCCATCTGGCGCCGATCGACGATCATGTCAATGGCGCCGTGCTCGAGCAGAAATTCGGAACGCTGGAAGCCTTCCGGCAAGGTTTCGCGCACAGTTTGCTCGATCACGCGCGGGCCGGCAAAGCCGATCAGGGCATTGGGTTCGGCGATGATGGTGTCGCCGAGCATGGCGAAACTGGCGGAAACGCCGCCCATGGTGGGGTCGGTCAGGACGGAGATGAACGGCAGCTTGGCCTTGGCAAGTTGGGTCAGCGCGGCACTGGTTTTCGCCATCTGCATCAGGGACGTCAACCCCTCTTGCATGCGCGCGCCGCCGCTGGCGGAAAAACACACGAACGGCAGATTCTGCTCGATGCAAACCTGGATGCCGCGCGCAAAGCGCTCGCCCACCACCGAGCCCATCGACCCGCCCATGAACTTGAACTCGAACGCCGCCACCACCAGCGGCAGGGTCTTGATGCTGCCCTGCATCACCACCAGCGCATCGGTTTCGCCGGTGTCGCGCTGCGCTTCATTGATGCGGTCGGTGTAGCGCTTGCTGTCCTTGAACTTGAGAAAATCGACCGGCTGCAGTTCCGCGCCGATCTCGAGGCGTCCTTCCGGATCGAGCAACATATCGAGCCGCGCCCGCGCCGACACGCGGTGATGATGGTTGCACTTGGGGCACACCGCCATGTTCTTTTCAAGATCCGCGCGATAAAGCACTGCCTCGCAGGACGGGCACTTGCTCCACAAGCCTTCTGGCATGCTTTTCTTCGCGCCTTCTACCTTGCGCTTGATCTTGGGGGGCAACAGTTTCTGGAACCAGCTCATTTTCTATTCCTTTCTGCCTTCATCCATGGCATCCCTAAAGCTTTTTACCAGATCGAAAACATTCTTGAGCAATGTTTTCGACGTCGAATTCTCTATTTCCTCCACGATGCGGCTACCGATCACCACGGCATCGGCCAGTTGCGACATCTCCCGGGCCGCCTTGCCGTCGCGAATGCCGAAACCGATACCCACCGGCAGATTGGCCGCGGCCCTGATCTGCGGAATTTTTCGCGCCACCTCGGCATGGTCGAGATTGGCCGAGCCGGTCACGCCCTTGAGCGAAACATAGTAAATGAACCCGCTCGCCAGCTTGCCGACCTGCGCCATGCGCGCCTCGGGCGTGGTGGGCGACAGCAGGAAAATCGGATCGAGGCCATGACGGGCAAGATGCGCCACGAACGAGGCGCTCTCCTCGGGAGGATAATCCACCGTCAGCACCCCGTCCACCCCGGCAGCCGCAGCGGCTGCCGCGAATTGCTCATAGCCCATCGCCTCGATCGGGTTGGAATACCCCATCAACACCACCGGCGTAATCTTGTCTTTCTTACGGAATTCGGCTGCCATGCCGATCACGTCACGAAGCGTGACACCATGCTTGAGCGCGCGCTCGGAGGCGCGCTGGATGGTCGGCCCGTCCGCCATCGGGTCGGAGAACGGCACGCCCAGCTCGATGATGTTCGCCCCCGCCTTGACCAGCCGGTGCATCAGCGGCACCGTCTTGTCCGGTCGGGGATCGCCGGCGGTAATGAAGGGAATCAGGGCTTTTTTGCCCTGGGTTTTTAATGTGCTAAAAGTAGCTGCGATACGTGACATGGTGATCCCGTGATTAAAACTTGAGTCCCGACAATTCCGCCACCGTGTTCATGTCCTTGTCGCCACGACCGGACAGGTTGACCAGCAGGATTTTGTCGCGCGACAGGGTCGGGGCGAGCTTGGCGGCATAGGCCAGCGCATGGCTCGATTCCAGCGCCGGGATAATGCCCTCGAAGCGGCACAGGTCGTGGAACGCCAGTAGCGCTTCGGCATCGGTTATGGCGACGTATTCGGCGCGACCCGTGTCCTTGAGCCAGCAATGCTCGGGGCCGACGCCGGGATAATCCAAGCCGGCTGAAATCGAATGGGTTTCGATGATCTGGCCGTTCTCGTCCTGCATCAGGTAGACGCGGTTGCCGTGCAGCACACCGGGGGTGCCGGCATTCAGCGGGGCGGCGTGCTTGCCGCTGTCCAGCCCCAGGCCGGCGGCTTCGACGCCGATTAGTTTGACACTCTCATCGCTGATATATGGGTAAAACAGGCCGATGGCGTTGGAACCGCCGCCAACGCAGGCGATCACCGCATCCGGCTGGCGCCCGGCCATTTCCGGCATCTGCACCCGAGCTTCGTTGCCGATCACCGACTGGAAGTCGCGCACCATCATCGGGTAGGGGTGGGGGCCGGCGGCGGTGCCGAAGATGTAGAAGGTGCTCTCGACGTTGGTGACCCAGTCGCGAATCGCCTCGTTGCACGCATCCTTGAGCGTCTTCGAACCGGATTCCACCGGCATCACGGTAGCGCCCAGCAGTTTCATGCGATAAACGTTGGGCGCCTGGCGCCTGATGTCCTCGCTGCCCATGTAGACCACGCACTCCAAGCCGTAGCGCGCCGCCACGGTGGCGGTCGCCACGCCGTGCATGCCGGCGCCGGTTTCGGCAATGACGCGCTTTTTGCCCATGCGGCGGGCGAGCAGCGCCTGGCCGATGGCGTTATTGATCTTGTGCGCGCCGGTATGATTGAGATCTTCGCGCTTGAGGTAAATCTGGGCGCCGCCGAGCCGATCCGACCAGTTCTTGGCATGGTAAATCGCGCTGGGGCGACCGACATAATGCTTCAGCTCATAGGCAAATTCCGCCTTGAATTCGGCATCGTCGCGATAGCGCAGGTATTGCTGGCGCAACTCCTCGACCGCCGTCATCAGCGTTTCCGCCATGAAGATGCCGCCGTAAGGGCCAAAGTGACCGGACTGATCCGGCAAATCATAAACTTGCACTACGAACTCCCTCCATGAACGCGGCGATCCTCGCCGCATCCTTTAATCCCTTGGCCGCTTCCACACCGCTCGACACATCCACCGCCCATGGCCGAACGCGCTTTATCGCTTCGACCACGTTACCCGGCTCAAGCCCGCCGGACAGGATCACCGGCAGCGGCAATTCCGCCGGGATCAGCCCCCAGTCGAATGCCTGCCCGGTACCGCCCGGTGTGCCCTCGACATAGGCGTCCAGCAGCAATCCCTGGGCTTCGCGGTGATAAAACGCATATTGTACCAAATCCACCCCGGCTTTGACGCGCACCGCCTTGAGATAGGGCACGCCGAAGCTGGCGCAGAATTCCGCCGGCTCGTCGCCGTGGAATTGCAGCACATCGAGGCGCAAATCGCGCAGCACCGCTTCCACCTCTGCCGCCGTCGGATTGACGAACAGGCCGACGGTGGTGACGAAGGGAGGCAGAACGCAGGCGATGGCCGATGCCTGCGCCACCGAAACATAACGCGGGCTGGGCGGATAGAACACCAGGCCGATGGCGTCCGCACCGGCATGGGCGCAGGCCAGTGCATCCTCGTTCCGGGTAATGCCGCAAATTTTGACTCGGGTCATGCGCAGAATTTCAGGCTTTCGAAAGAAGGGAGTTTAATCGTTGCCTAACGAAACGCAAAATCGGGCATGCGCGAAAGGACTGGAATACCCCATTCCGCTTCGTAGCCGATTTCTGCCAGATAAAGTCCATCCGGCGCAAAGGTCGGCGCAGAGCAGGTACGGTCGCGGTTTCCCAGCAATTCGCCGATCCAGGCAGGCGGGTGCTTGCCCTTGCCGACATAAACCAGGCTGCCGACCAGATTGCGTACCATATGATGAAGAAAGGCGTTAGCGGTAAATTCGAACAGCACGTAATCGCTGTCCTGCGCCACGGTGATGTTCTGGATATGTTTTACCGGCGACTTCGCCTGGCATTCGGCAGCGCGGAAGGCGGAAAAATCGTGCTCGCCCAGCAAATATTGGGCACCTTGTCGCATGGCTTCGACATCCAGCGGCTGATGAAACCAGCCGACCTTGCCGGACAGCAACGCCGGGCGCACCGGGTGATTGTGCAGCAGATACAGGTAGCGCCGCGAGACCGCGCTGAAGCGGGCATGAAATTCTTCATTTACCGGTCGCGCCCACAGCACGCCGACGCTGTCCGGCAGCAGGGCATTGACGCCGCGCACCCAGGCGCTATCCGGTCTGGTCGCGCCAGTGTCGAAATGAACGATCTGGTGCAGTGCATGCACGCCGGTATCGGTGCGACCCGCCGTCACTACCCGGATCGGCTCGCTGGCAATTGCAGTAAGCGCACGCTCCAGTGCATCCTGCACGCCGCACCCGGAAGGCTGACTCTGCCAGCCGCAAAAGCGGCTGCCGTCGTATTCCACTCCCAGCGCGAGCCTCACACCGCACCCCGCGCCACAACCAGGACAAGCGTCAGCGCGGCAGCGCATAGCACAGTATAATCAAGTCGGGAAAGCCGCCCGAGTTCCAGCCTGACGCTGCGCATTTCCGGCTCTCTATCCTGCAATGCCGATTGCAGGCGCTCACGCCATTCGCCGGAACTGGGTGATTCGGCATAATGCAGGGTCAACCAGATTCGTGCGGCGACCCGGTCGACGTCCAGCCCAAACCGGGCAAAGGGTCTCAGCAGCAGATACAGCCCCGCCAATATCCGGTCGCGCGGCGACAGCGCCAGTAACCACGACAAGCCGGCAAGCAAGGCGACTAGGCGCAACGCTTGACCCCCGCCGGACAGCAGCCCTTCGCGACTAGGGCTGTAATCGCCCAAGAGCGGAAAGATCACCTCGCCCGGTGTCGCAAAGGCATAGGCCAAAATCAGCGAAATCAACAGCCAGCGGCTACGGCGGAGCAACTTGAGATATTGAGTGGAGTGTTTCAGGAAAAGTGGCAAAGACAACAACAAGACAATTCCGGCAAGCTCGGACAGGCGCAGCCAGGGGAGACAAAAAGCGAAAGCCAGCCAGATCAGTATCCGGCTGGCTGGGTGCAGGGTTTCTCTTCCCGCTTGAAAAGGCACGCCACGGCGGGAATCAATCAAGTTCAGCGAGCAACTTCCTGGCTTCTTCCTGCTGCTTGGCCACACCTTCTTTAAGGACTTCCTGCAGAATATCGCGCGCGCCTTCCTTGTCGCCCATGTCCATGTAGGCTCTTGCCAAGTCGAGTTTGGTCGAAACCTCTTCGCTACCATAATCATCCGGCAAATCGTCGGTCTTGTCTGCAACGGGCTGGTCCATTTCCAAGCTGATACTGGAGAAATCCAGATCAGGAACTGCCGTAGTTTTCACTTCTTCAGCCGCAGCAGTTTCTTCATGGCTCAGATCGAAATCGTATTCCAGCAAGGCATCTTCGGCAGAGGGTGTAGCCCGTTCGGACTCATCTTCCTTGCCTGCTGATGTCACATCCTCGCTCCCCAGGAAATCAGGCAAATCAAGCACGGAGGCTTCCTCCATAGTGCCGACCTCGACTACCTCGTCTTCTGGATGCACTACCTCTACTGGCGTTGCCGGCGCAACAGCTTCGAGATCCAGGCTCATCACTTCGTCTCGCCAGCTATCGGCGCTGATCAGCCCTTCTTCGACGACTGGCGCTTCCTCGGTGACGAGTGCTTCCTCGATGACTGGCGCTTCCTCGACGACTGGCGCTTCCTCGACGACTGGCGCTTCCTCGACGACTGGCGCTTCCTCGACGACTGGCGCTTCCTCGACGACTGGCGCTTCCTCGATGACTGGCGCTTCCTCGACGACTGGCGCTTCCTCGATGACTGGCGCCTCCTCGACGACTGGCGCTTCCTCGACGACTGGCGCTTCCTCGATGACTGGCGCTTCCTCGACGACGGGCGCTTCCTCGACGACTGGCGCTTCCTCGATGACTGGCGCTTCCTCGATGACTGGCGCTTCCTCGACGACGGGCGCTTCCTCGACGACGGGCGCTTCCTCGACGACGGGCGCTTCAGGCGGGTTCTGGAGTAAGGTATTGAAATCAAACTCCATCACATTTTCCAACGGTTCATCCGCAATTGGAGTCACTTCCGGCTCGGCTTCCACGACAGGCTCTTCTGCAGCCGCAGCGGGCGCTTCCATCTCCAGATTGAAATCGAGACCCTTGTCGACTACAGGTTCTTCTTCAATCGAGACCGCCTCTGGCACGGCCTCCTCAGCAGACGCTTCTGTTGCTTCAGCGGGCGCTTCCATCTCCAAATCGAAATCAAGGCCCGTATCGGCGGCAGCTTCTCCAACTTCAAGAGTCACTTCATCTGCAGGCTGTTCAGCTTGTTCACCTGCTCCAGCCAGCGCGCCAAAATCTAGGTTGAAGCCTAAATCAGCAGCAACCTCCTCGACCGGCAGGGACTCCTCTGCCGGTTCTGTCGGTTCGGTCGGCGCCACTGCCTCCAGATTGAAATCCAGGCTTTCTGCCACTTCTTCCGCACTACCCTGTTCATCAGAAACGGCTTCAGGTTCAGCATCGCCGGCCAAGGCAGCAGCATCGGTAGCAACCATGGTCTGGTCAAACGTGTTGCTCTCATCAACAGTCTCGGCAACTTTCAGTTCCTTGCCATAAAGCGGATTCTGCGGATCCAGCGTACGTCCCATTTCGGCCACTTTGTCCCAGATCGGGCTGGCTTGGCCACCAAGCGCGGTATAAAGCTCTCCAGCCACAGCTTCGAAATCATTCCGGCTCTTGCGTCCCGCATAAATTTCCAGCAATTTGAGGCGAATCTCATGACGACCCGGATCCTTGACCAGCGCTTCCTTGAGAATTTCTTCCGCCTGGGCGTCCCTGCCATAGGCCATATAGACTTCGGCCTCGGCCAGAGGATCGACTTCATTGGAGTCGATTGATCCCAAGCCTGCCTGGCTGAAATCCGTCAGGAACGAGGTATCGCCGGTATCGACCCTGCCGCCGCTGGTGCCGCCCAGAACCGTATTGGCCTTGAGGTCGCCCTGTGTCATGACGCTGTCGACAAAGCTGGCTGCCGTTTTCTGGCGCCTGGCCGCTACCGCCCTCGCGCCAAGCAGGCCGAGCAACAACAGTGTCGCTGCGCCGCCACCCAGATAGAGCGGATTGCCCGCCATCAATTCATCCAGTGGCGAAAGTTCAGGCTGCTTCGGCTCGACCGGAACCGGCTTGGCCTTCTTCGGTTCGACTGGCGGTTTTTCTACCGCTGCAGGGGTCGGCGCTGCTTCGGGAGCGGCTGGTTTCTCTTCTGCCGCCTTGGCTGGTGCGGGTTCTGGCGCAGAAGCAGCAGGTGCCGCCTTGGTCGCTGCCGCCTGTTTCTGCAAATCGGTCAGGCCCTGGCTTTTCAATTCCAGCAACCGCTGCATTTCCTTGATATTTTTTTCCAGATCGGCAATGCGCTGGCTGGCATCCTTAACCGCTTTTTCCCTAGCCGTGGCTTCTTCCTGCATGGCCTGAATCTGCAACTTCATGGCCTGCATGTCCTTGCCGCCGCCGGCTACCGGCTTGTCGCCGCTCACCCCTTCATTTCTGGATAGCCGGAGAACATCCTTGCTCGGCGCCTTTGCCGCCGCCTTGTCTTCCACAGCAGTAGTGATCTTGCCGCTTGCCGCAGGCTTGGCGACATCTTCTTGCGCTGGCTTGGCCTCGACTGCTGACGCCAATTTCTGGCGATAGGCATTCCAGTCGGCGGAATGAGCTTTCACCTGCTTGGCCGCTTCGCTTGATTTCACTTCCTCAATTTGCTCGGCTGCAGGAACTTTGAGTATCTGTCCGACTTTCAGCCGGTTCATATTATTGCCGGCAAATGCCTGCTTGTTCGACTCGAACATCGCGACCAGCACCTGATCCAGGCTCACGCTATCGGATTTCAGGGAAGCGGCGATGACGGATAAGCTTTCGCCTTTTTTGACCGGGCCATAGGTTTCAGGAACAGCCTTGGTATCGGCAACCGGTTTGGCTTCCGCGTCGTCCTTGGCCTTGGTTTTAGCTTTGGCCTTACCCAGCAGCTTTTTATCCAATGGGATATTTGCCCGTATTTCCGGGTTTGTCGCGCTCGCCGGCATATCGGTCGGTTTTGCTGCAACTGGAGATTTTTCGAGTGGGGCAACCGTTTCTGCCTTGGTCACCGGCGGCACTACGGGTGCGACCGCTGCCTGCTTCTCGCTGTAGCCGGGCGGGTCGAGCAGGACGGTATACTCGCGCACCAGACGACCGGCTGGCCAATCGAACTGGACCAACATATCTAGGAAGGGTTCATCGATGGGTTTGGTAGAAACGATCTTGAGGTAGGGATCGCCGTTTTTTCTCTGTTCTACGCTGAAACGCAAGGAAGAAAGCACCGGCAGGCGCTCGATTTTTGCGTCCCTGAAAGCATCGGGCGATGCGAAACCGGCATGAATCGAACCGAGGTCTTTTTTGTCTACTGCCAGCAGGTCGATTTCCGCGCTGAACGGCTGCCCCAGAGTCGACAACACCGTCAGCCGACCCATTCCAGCCGCGAGAGCAGACGACGATGCCAAAAGCATCAAGCCGCCAGCCAACCACGCTTTTATTTTAAATTTCCGATCCATGCCATCCTCGATATTTTTTGGCTATATTAACTAAAATAACATCATGGGGTTAGGGATGCAAGCTAATATCACACATTAGAAGACATCTAAATAAATATTCATGAAAGCGGACAAATATCATGAATCCGCCGATGCCGACCCGCCCTCTGGTACGGGTCGGCAAAATGCCATTATTGTTCCAGGCAAATGGGCCGGCGCTGGAATCAGGCCTCGACCAAAATGCGCAACATGCGGCGTAGCGGTTCAGCCGCGCCCCACAGCAACTGGTCGCCGACGGTAAAGGCGGACAGGTATTGCGGCCCCATGTTGAGCTTGCGCATCCGCCCTACCGGCACGGTCAGCGTACCGGTCACGGCGGCAGGAGTAAGCTCCTGCATGGTGATCGCGCGGTCGTTGGGTACCACTTTCACCCAGTCGTTATGCGCCGCGATGATGCCGTGGATGTCGGCTAGCGGCACGTCCTTGGTCATCTTGATGGTCAGCGCCTGGCTGTGGCAACGCATCGCCCCGACGCGCACGCACAGGCCGTCGATGGGGATCTGGTTGCCGGAGCGGCCCAAAATCTTGTTGCATTCGACCTGGGCTTTCCATTCTTCCTTGCTCTGCCCGGATTCGAGCTGCACGTCAATCCACGGAATCAGCGAACCGGCCAACGGCACCGGCCAGGCATCGGTCGGATAGCGGTCGGAGCGGATGAACTCGGCGACCTTCTTGTCGATTTCCAGGATCGCCGAAGCAGGATCGTCGAGCAAGGCCTTCACTTCGCCGTTGACCGCACCCATTTGCTGGATCAACTCGCGCATGTTGCGTGCGCCGGCACCGGAAGCGGCCTGGTAGGTCATCGGGCTGATCCATTCGATCAGGCCCTGGTCGAACAGGCCGCCGATCGCCATCAGCATCAGACTCACCGTGCAGTTGCCGCCGACGTAGGTCTTGACGCCCTTGGCCAAGCCATCCTTGATCACGTTCCTGTTGACCGGATCGAGGATGATGATGGCGTCGTCTTTCATGCGCAGCGCGGAAGCGGCGTCGATCCAGTAGCCCTGCCAGCCGGCAGCGCGCAGCGGCTCGTAGATCTCCTTGGTGTAGTCGCCGCCCTGGCAGGAGATGATGGCGTCCATCGCCTTGAGTTCGGCGATGCTCTTGGCGTCCTTCAGCGGCGGAACATCCTTGCCGATGTCCGGCCCCTTGCCGCCGACGTTGGAAGTGGTGAAGAACACCGGGTCGATCACGTCGAAATCGCGCTCTTCGCGCATCCGCTGCATCAGCACCGAACCCACCATGCCGCGCCAGCCTATCAAACCTACTCGCATTATGTTTCCATCCTTAATAAAAGCGATTTACCGCAGTTCAAAACAAAATCACAAAGCCGCCACCACCGCATCGCCCATCTCGCTGCACGACACCTTCTTCGTGCCATCGACATAGATGTCGGCGGTGCGCAAGCCATTAGCCAGCACCTTCTTCACCGCCCCCTCGATGCGTAGCGCTGCTTCCTCCCGGTTGAAGGTGTAGCGCAGCATCATCGCCGCCGACAGGATGGTGGCGAGCGGATTGGCGATATTCTGGCCGGCGATGTCCGGCGCGGAACCGTGGCTTGGCTCGTACATGCCCTTGTTGTTGCTGTCCAGGGAGGCGGAGGGCAACATGCCGATCGAACCGGTGAGCATGGAGGCCTCGTCGGACAGGATGTCACCGAAAATATTGCCGGTGACGATCACGTCAAACTGCTTGGGTGCGCGCACCAACTGCATCGCAGCGTTGTCCACATACATGTGGGACAGCTCGACGTCCGGATAATCCTTTGCCACTTCGATCATGACTTGGCGCCACAGTTCGGTGGTTTCCAGCACATTCGCCTTGTCCACCGAGCACACCTTGCGGCTGCGCTTGCTCGCAATGCCGAACGCGACATGTCCGATGCGGCGGATTTCCGATTCCGAGTAGCGCATGGTATTAAAACCTTCGCGCTCGCCCTTTTCATTGACATGGATGCCGCGCGGCTGGCCGAAGTAGATGTCGCCGGTGAGTTCGCGCACGATCATGATGTCCAGCCCGGAGACCACTTCCGGCTTCAAGGTCGAGGCATCGGCCAGTTCCGGATAGAGGAGCGCTGGACGCAGGTTGGCGAACAGGTTGAGCCCCTTGCGGATGCGCAGCAGCCCCTGCTCCGGGCGCATCGGCCGCGGCAGGGTGTCGTACTTCCAGCCGCCGACCGCGCCGAGCAGCACGGCTTCGGCGTCCTGCGCCAGCTTCAGGGTCGCCGCCGGCAGCGGATCGCCCGCCGTGTCATAGCCCGCCCCGCCGATCGGCGCTTCTTCCATCTCGATTTTCATGCCGTCGCTGGCCAGCGCCTTCAGCACCTTGACTGCCTGCGCGACGATTTCCGGGCCGATGCCGTCACCCGGCAAGACTGCGATTTTCATCATTCTTTCCTAGTTAAACAAATAACCATGGCGCTTCGATTTTGCGCCGTTCCTCGTAGGCCCTGATCTTGTCCGCGTTTTGCAGCGTCAGGCCGATGTCATCCAGGCCGTTGAGCAGGCAGTATTTGCGGAAGGCATCCACCTCGAAGCTGATGCCATGTCCGCCCGGGGTGGTAACCAACTGTTTCTCCAGATCCACCGTCAACCGGTAGCCCTCGGTTGCCGCCGTCTCCTTGAACAGACGGTCGACTTCCTCGGCATCCATGACGATGGGCAGGATGCCGTTCTTGAAGCAGTTGTTGAAGAAGATATCCGCGAAGCTGGGTGCGATAACAGCGCGGAAACCGTAGTCCAGCAGCGCCCACGGCGCATGCTCGCGCGACGAACCGCAGCCGAAGTTTTCGCGCGCCAGCAGGATCTGCGCGCCTTGGTAGCGCGGCTGGTTGAGCACGAAATCCTTGTTGAGCGGCCGGTTGCTGCAATCCTGGCCGGGCTCGCCGTGGTCGAGGTAGCGCCACTCGTCGAACAGGTTCGGGCCGAAGCCGCTGCGCTTGATGGACTTCAGGAACTGCTTCGGGATGATCGCATCGGTATCGACGTTGGCACGGTCGAGCGGCGCCACCAAACCCTCAAGCCGGGTGAATTTTTCCATTTACTTCACCGCCTTCTGGATGGCTTCGCCGCCCTTCTCGATATCCTGACCGATGCCCTTGACGGTGTTGCATCCCACCATGCTCACCACCCCGGCGACAATCGCCGCCAGCAGCACGATTTTTGCAACGATCAGCGCAATGAGTTTCTTTGGATTCATTTCACACCTCGCCCATCAGTTCGCGCACATCGACAAAATGCCCGGCAATCGCCGCAGCCGCGGCCATCTCCGGACTGACCAGATGGGTTCTCCCGCCCGCCCCCTGCCGCCCCTCGAAGTTGCGGTTGGAGGTGGAGGCGCAGCGCTCGCCCGGCTCCAGCCGGTCGGCGTTCATCGCCAGGCACATCGAGCAGCCCGGGTCGCGCCATTCGAAACCGGCCGCGATGAAAATCTTGTCCAGACCTTCCGCCTCGGCCTGCTGCTTGACCAGGCCGGAGCCCGGCACCACCATCACCTGCTTGACGTTCGCCGCCTTGTGCTTGCCCTTGGCGATTTTCGCCGCGCCGCGCAGGTCTTCGATCCGGGAATTGGTGCAGGAACCGATGAACACCTTGTCCACAGCGATCTGCGTGATCGGAGTATTCGCCTGCAGGCCCATGTAGGCCAGCGCCCGCTCCATGCCGGAACGCTTGACCGGATCGGGCTCCTGCGCCGGGTCGGGCACCTTGTCGTCCACCGTAACCACCATTTCCGGCGATGTACCCCAGGTCACGCTGGGCTTGATGGCCGCGGCGTCAAGTTCGACCACAGCGTCGAAATGCGCGCCCTCGTCGCTCACCAGCGTACGCCAGTTGGCTACCGCCTTGTCCCACAAGTCGCCCTTAGGCGCAAAGGGGCGGCCCTTGACGTAATTGATCGTAGTGTCGTCCACCGCCACCATGCCGGCACGGGCGCCCGCCTCGATCGCCATGTTGCACAGGGTCATGCGCCCTTCCATGGAAAGCGAGCGGATCGCCGAGCCGGCGAACTCGATGGCATAGCCGGTGCCGCCGGCAGTGCCGATTTTTCCGATCACCGCCAAGGCGATGTCCTTGGCCGTGGCGCCCTTGCCCAGAGTCCCTTCCACCCTGACCAGCATGGCTTTGGATTTCTTCTGCAGCAAGCATTGGGTGGCGAGCACATGTTCGACTTCGCTGGTACCGATGCCGTGGGCCAGTGCACCGAATGCGCCGTGCGTGCTGGTATGGGAATCGCCGCACACCACCGTCATCCCCGGCAGGGTCGCGCCCTGCTCCGGGCCGATGACGTGAACGATGCCCTGGCGCACGTCGTCCATCTTGAATTCGGTGATGCCGAAACCGGCGCAGTTGTCGTCCAGGGTTTCCACCTGAAGACGCGAAATCGGGTCGGCGATGCCATGGCTGCGGTCGGTGGTCGGCACGTTGTGGTCGGCCACCGCCAGGTTGGCAGACAAACGCCAAGGCTTGCGCCCGGCCAGGCGCAGCCCCTCGAAGGCCTGCGGGCTGGTCACTTCATGCAGCAGGTGACGGTCGATGTAAAGCAGCGTGGTGCCGTCCGGCTCGGTGTGCACCACGTGGGACTGCCATAATTTGTCGTAAAGGGTTTGCGCGCTCATTGCGGGAATTCTGAAAAACCTAAATTATTGCATATCTCTCGGCAAATCGGGTAGTTACAAAGCGGAAAGAGATTGAGTTGCAGGCGCGCCATACGCACAACTCCTCACTCAAGCCGCAGCTTCCACGCCACTAGCCCAAGCGCCCCCAGCGCACACGCCGCCGCAATAGTGAACGTCACGTCCGGCCCCAGCGATTCCCAGGTCATGCCGCTATACAGCCCGCCCAGCGTGCCGCCCGCGCCGAATGAAAAACTATTGTAAAGGGCCTGGCCCTGAGCTTGGTGCCTGCCCTTGAAAAAGCGATGCACCACCTCGACCGCCGCCGAATGGTAGGCCCCGAAGGTGGCAGCATGGAGCAACTGGGCAATCACAACAACAGCCACCCAGCCCACGCCCCAGCCGATCATCAGGAAGCGCAGCACGGCGAGGGCGAAGCTCGCCAGCAGTACCTGGCGCAGGGTAAAGCGGCGCAGCAGGCGCGGCATCCACAGAAACACGCCGATCTCGCATACCACCCCGAGCGACCAGAGCAGGCCGACGCTGCTCTTGGCATAGCCGTGATCGACCAGGTAAATCGAGTAGAAGGTGTAATACGGCCCGTGCGCCGCCGCCATCAGGAAACCGGCACCGATGAAGGCCAGCACCTCGGGACGGCGGATGATGTGCCAGATCGGCAGATGGTCGGTGTGGTGCGGCAACACCACCGCCTCCGGGATATGGCGCGAAAACAGCAGCAGCGCCACCTGCACCCCCAGCACCGCCCACAGCAGCCAGCGTATCGCTACATAGTCGAACAGGTAGCCCAGGCCGATCACCGCGACAATGAAGCCGACCGACCCCCACAGCCGGATGCGGCCGTACTTGGAGGTTTTTTCACCGAGATGGCTGAGCGTGGTCGCTTCCACCAGCGGCAGCGAGGCACTCCAGAAAAAACTCATCAAGGACATCGCCACGAACAGCCAGGCGAAGCTGGAATCGAAGAACACTGCGATAAAACTTGCCAAGCTCAAGCCGACGGCAACCTGGACGATGGCGACGCGCTTGCCGCTGCGGTCGGCCACCATGCCCCAGAGATTCGGCGCGAAAATGCGCATCACCTGCAACAGCGACATCAGCACGCCGATCTGGAACGCGTTGAATTCGAGCGATTTGAGATACAGCCCCCAGAACGGGGCCATCGCGCCGACGAAAGCGAAATAGAAGAAGTAGAAGCCGGACAGGCGCCAGTAGGGAAGAGAATGCGGCATTGCAGTATTTTTTACCGCAAAGGGCGCAAGGGTACGCAAAGAACTTTTTATCTACAACCTTTGCGTACCCTTGCGTCCTTTGCGGTCATGATTTTTCGATTTTGCCCGGAATCCTCGGCGTTTCGCACACCACATCGGCATTCTGGGCGCGTTGGCGCAGGGCATGGTCCATCAGCACGATCGCCAGCATCGCCTCGGCGATGGGCGTGGCACGGATGCCGACGCAGGGGTCGTGACGGCCATGGGTCTCGACCATCACCGGCTCACCCGCCTTGTTGATCGAGTTACGCGGAATGCGGATACTGGAGGTGGGCTTGATGGCGATGTTGGCGACGATATCCTGGCCGGTGGAAATGCCGCCGAGAATGCCGCCGGCGTGGTTGGAGCGAAAGCCCTGCGGCGTCAGTTCGTCGCCGTGCTCGCTGCCCTTCTGCACAACCGAGGCGAAACCGGCGCCGATCTCCACACCCTTGACCGCGTTGATGCTCATCATGGCGTAGCCGATCTCGGCATCGAGCCGGTCGTACACCGGCTCCCCCCATCCCACCGGGGCGCCTTGTGCCACCACGGTGATTTTTGCGCCGACCGAGTCGCCCTCCTTGCGCAGGGCGTCCATGTACTCCTCCAGTTGCGGTACGTAACCGGCATCGGCAACGAAGAAGGGGTTCTCGCCCACGTCCGCCCAGGACTTGAACGGCACCTCGATCGGGCCGAGCTGGGAAAGGTAGCCGCGAATTTCCACACCGTAACGCTCCCTCAGCCACTTCTTCGCTACTGCCCCGGCCGCCACGCGCACTGCGGTCTCGCGCGCGCTGGATCGGCCGCCGCCGCGGTGGTCGCGGATGCCGTATTTGTGCCAGTAGGTGTCATCGGCATGGCCGGGACGGAAGGTCTCGGCGATATTGCCGTAATCCTTGCTGCGCTGGTCCTCGTTGCGGATCATCAGCGCGATGGGCGTACCGGTGGTCCTGCCCTCGAACACGCCAGAGAGGATTTCCACCGTGTCGGACTCGCGCCGCTGGGTCACATGGCGCGAAGTGCCGGGCTTGCGCCGGTCGAGCTCGCCCTGGATATCCG
>JAJFTF010000019.1 GCA_021373185.1 Betaproteobacteria bacterium
CAAATCCAGGCCGCGATTCGTATAGTGCTTGGCAATGCTGACGACCAGTCGGAGATTACACTTGATCATGCGCTGGCGGGCATTGAAGTCGCCCTGCCTGACCAGCGTGGCTAGCTCACGCTCCTCTTTGGCGGTCAATAACGTGTTCTGGCCGATTTCGTTCAGGTAAGTCAGCGTGGGGTCGAATTGATGATCGCCATGCACTTCCTTTAACTCAGACACTGCATCGACTTCGTCTTCATCTGGAAGTGATCTCCCTTCGTTGGGGAATTCGTCTTCTTCATTAAAGGGCGGATTACTCATGAGGATTTGTCATTAGGCAAATATTTCGCAGGATCGACCGGCTTGCCAAGACGGCGAATCTCGAAGTGCAGCTTGACCTGATCTGCGTCGGAATCACCCATTTCAGCAATTTTCTGTCCTTTAACTACGCTCTGCCCTTCCTTTGTCAATATCTGGCGGTTGTGGGCATAGGCGCTCAAATAGGTTTTGTTGTGCTTTATGATCACCAGCTTGCCATAGCCGCGTAGCCCGCTGCCGCTATATACTACCTTGCCCGGCGCAGCAGCCAAAACCGGCTGGCCGTTTTTGCCGCTGATATCCAGGCCCTTGCCGGCGCTGGAGGCCTCGTTGAATCCGGTCACCACCTTGCCCGCAGTGGGCCAGGCCCATTCGACCCGCTCGTCGTCATCGGTCGGAGCGCTGTCTTTTTTCTCATCCAGCGCAGGCTTTTCTTCGGCAGCAGGCTTGGCCTGAACTTCTGCCTTCGCGACAGTCGCTGCCGACTTCTCCACTCTTTCCGAATAAGGCTGCCTGAGTGCCTTGGGCTGCGTCTTCAGCATCCCGTCCTCGCTGGCAACTGCTGACGCACTTTTCAGCGGAGTAACGACGACTGCGGAATGGGAAGCAGTCAATTTCAATTGCTGGCCGACACGAATGGTATAAGGCGACTCGATATTGTTCCACTCCGCCACTTCCTTGTAGTCGAAGCCATACTCCAGCGCAATACCATACAAGGTATCGCCTTTCTGCACGGTATAGCTATGGGGACGCCAATCCTCTTCCTTGCCCCGGCCTTTGCCCGGCACCTTTTTGGCTATCGGCGCGCGCTCGATCACCGGCACTGAGGTGCCCATCGACGTGCACCCCCCCACCAGCAAGGCAGAAATAAAAGCCATAAGACCCAAGCGTGCATACATACGGCCATATCCCATCATGCCAACCCCGGCAACAAAGGCACGAATTTCACGGCTTCCAGCGTGGTCTGGCGATATTCCTGGGCCGTATGCTCGACCAGGCAAAGACGCTGCTCGCCGGTGCCAATCGGGAACACCATGCGTCCACCCTCTGCCAGTTGAGATAGCAACGCCTCCGGCACATGGGTGGCGGCGGCAGTCATGATGATGCCGTCGAACGGCCCGAGATCGGCCAGCCCCATCGAACCGTCGGCATGCTTGACCCTGACGTTGGCAGCGCGAATCTCGCGCAGATGGCCACGCGCCTTGGTCAATAGCGGCGCGATCCGTTCGACGGAATAAACTTCCTGCGCCACGCGCGACAGTACGGCAGTCTGATAGCCGCAGCCCGTGCCGATTTCGAGTACCTTGCCAAGCATTTTGCCGCCGCGCAGCAACTCGGTCATGCGTGCGACAGTGTGGGGATTGGAAATGGTCTGATTGAAACCGATCGGCAGCGAACAATCGTCATAGGCACGACTGGCAAGTGCTTCATCGACGAAAATATGCCGCGGAATCGACCCCATCGCCTCGAGCACCACTTCGTCCTTGATGCCCTGGCCGCGCAGCCGCTCGACAAAGCGAGTGCGGGTACGCTGCGAAGTCATGCCGATGCCGCTGAGTTTACTCATGGTATCAACCTAAAAATGACGTCTAAACACAATGGTGCGCAATGTTTGCTCCGACATTTGAATTCCTTCTCGGTCCCTGCGGTTAAATATTTTGCTCAAGGTTAAGCCATTCCTGGACGGGTTCCATTTGCCGGTAATGCGTCAAGTCAATCTGCAAGGGCGTCACCGATACCCTGCCGTGCGCGACGGCATCGAAATCCGTGCCCGCTCCGGCATCCTGCGCAGCACCGGCTGCCCCCACCCAATACACGGTTTCACCGCGCGGACTCTTTGATTTTACCACCGGTTCGGCCTTGTGGCGTCTGCCCAACCGCGTAATTTGACGCCCCTGCAGTTCTTCATAGGGCAAATCGGGCACATTGACGTTCAACAGAACCGATTGAGCAAATGGCTGAGCCTGATGGCGCCGGACGATATCGGCGACGACCCGTGCAGCGCTGGCAAAATTGTCGCCGCCCTTGTTCACCAGCGACACCGCAATGGAGGGAACGCCCAGCAAATAGCCTTCGGTTGCCGCCGCCACGGTGCCGGAGTAAATGGTATCGTCGCCCATATTGGCACCATGGTTGATGCCGGAAATCACCATGTCCGGCAGATGGTCCAGCATGCCAGTCACGGCCAGATGGACGCAATCGGTGGGAGTACCATTAACATAGTAATAACCGCTGTGAGCGCGGCGCAGCGTAAGCGGCCGATCCAGGGTAAGCGAATTGCTGGCGCCGCTGCGGTCGCGCTCGGGGGCGACTACAGTGATGTCGGCCAGAGAAGAGAGTGTTTCAGCGAGACAGGCCAAGCCAGGGGCAAAATAACCGTCATCATTACTCAACAAAATCCGCATCGTTGGCATTCACGGTTGACACACAGAAATCCGAAGTGGGGCAGTTGCACCGACTTCACACAAGATTGACCGGAGCATTAAATTTCAGCCCCGGCTACAGGCTGACGCGACCAAACAAGATCAGCGTCAGTGCGTTACAACATGGACATTATAGCGTCCTTTTGCTCGCCGGAACCACAAAGTGGCGCAACAAAATCGCTGCCGCAGCAATCCCCAAAAAAACGGACGGCACTTTACTCTAAATTGCTCGACAATGGCGCTGAGCCTTGCAGTAAGGTAATATATCAAGCTGAATTACAAAATCTTAATTTGCATCAATTATTCAGATACGCATCGCAAAGGATCCCCCTCATGGACAATCAAGACGCACATCCGAACACCACGGCTTTTTTCGCCTCTGCGATGCACGACATGAAGAATTCGCTTTGCGTTCTTATCAACTTTCTGGAAGGCCATCACGCAGAATTCGACGAGACCCTCAAAAAAAAGGTCGCGCCGATGCTGTACGAGGTCAAGCGCGTTAATAACAACCTGGTACAAATGCTGGCTATTTACAAGGTTGGTAACGAATTCTATCCATTCGAAATGAATGAAAATTCCGTCGACGAATTCGTCAGCGAAATCGTCATGCAGAACCAGACTTTGCTCGATGATCTCGGCGTCACCTTGGAACTGGATTATGACAAGGATTTGACCTGGTATTTCGACCGCGAGCTGATTTCCGGCGTCGTTTCACACGCTCTCAACAACGCCATGCGTTATACGAAAGATAAACTGAGGCTGTACGTAGCCAACGAAGACGATCACCTGCTCATTCGGGTCGAAGACAATGGCACCGGCTATTCTTCCGGCATGATCGAGGCGGGCAATGCCGTCAACAAAGGGGTGGATTTCGCGTCCGGCAGTACCGGACTTGGGCTGTTCTTCACAGCCATGGTCGCCAAACTCCACAAGCACCGCGGGAAAACCGGCTCCATGGTTCTGGAGAACGGCGGGAAATTCGGTGGCGGCTGCTTCGTGTTGCGCCTTCCATAACTAAGTCAAAAGATCAAACAACCATGTTTACATCAGATTCCGTATTCGAAAACAGGCGATTCCTGATAGTCGACGATTTCCAGGGGATGCGCGCAATGCTGCGCGAAATGCTGAAAAATTTCGGATCGAAGAATATCAGCGTAGCCGCCAACGCAAAAGAGGCGATTACTTTCCTCGAGCAAGGCGACAAATATGATGCCGTGTTATGCGACTACAACCTTGGACAAGGGAAGAATGGTCAGCAAGTCTTCGAGGAGGCGAAATTTCGCCGCCTGATCGGCCCTGCCACCGCCTGGATTATCGTTACCGCAGAAAAAACTTCGGACATGGTGATTGGCGCCGCAGAGTACATGCCCGATGACTACATCATCAAACCGATTAATGAAGCCGCGCTTAGAAGCCGACTGGAGAAGGTGATTGCAAAAAAATCAGAGCTCCAGGATATTGAAAGAGCAATCTTTGCCAAGAATTTCAACACTGCGCTTACTCTCTGCGACAAGGCGATGGGCACTGGCAAGGCCAATAACGAAATATTACGCATCAAAACAAACCTGCTTCTCGATATAGGCCGCTACGACGACGCCAAGGAGTTATTCAATAAAATCCTTTCCGTACGCGATGTTCCCTGGGCAAAAACAGGGCTGGCCAAGGCTGCCTTCCACTTGGGCGAAATGGAAACGGCACAGCGGCTGCTCAAGGAAGTCATCAGTGAAAATCGTACCTACATGGAGGCGCACGATTGGCTCGTCAAAACTTATCAGCAGCAGGGGGATCTGGAGGAAGCGCAACGCATTCTGTTGCGCTGCACGGAAACATCGCCCAATTCAATGAACCGACAAAAAATGCTGGGGGAAATCGCGCACAAGCGCGGCGATCTGGACGTTGCCGAAAAAGCCTACCGTAAAACCATAAAACTCGGCGAAAATTCCATCCTGAACACACCCATCGCCCACCTTGGTCTGGCCAAAATTTGCACGGAAAAAGACAACCCTAACGAGGCGTTGCAGCTCCTGAAAAACGTCCGCAAGGAATTCGACGACAAGGCCGCCAATCTGGACGCCAAAGTGATGGAAGGAGTGATCTATCAAAAGTCCGGCGATCACGTCAACATCCGCAAAACGGCAGAAGAATTAGCCGCCATTCTTCAGGAAGACCCCAATCTTGCTTCCACGGAAGTAGCCATCGAGGCTGCAGAATTCCTATTCAAGGCAGGCGACAAAAAATCTGCCGAGAGCATGCTGCAAACTGTCGTAAGAAACAACCATGACAATGACACACTGATCGACCAGGTTAAGGAAATATTCAACCATGCCGGCATGACCGCAGACAAGGCACAGAATATAATCGACACCTCGCGCAGCGAAGTTGTCGACATCAATAACAAGGGGGTCACTCTCGCCAAGGAAGGAAAACTGGAAGAAGCCATCCAGTGGCTACGCAACGCCAAGGCGATGCTGCCGAATAATAAGCAAATCCTGCTTAATTTCACCCATGCTGCGATACTCATCATGCAAAAGAATGGGAAAAACGACAATCTGGTCAGTGAAACCAGAGAATGCCTGAAGCGGGTCGGAATACTGGACCCTCTGGAGCAACGCCGCATCCAGTATCAGAGTACACTTGACACGATCCCCAACAGGTAACGGCCTGTTCATTCAACGACAGTAAAAAGGGCTCCGGTGACGGAGCCCTTTTTTATATCCTTACTTCCAGGATTCCATATCGGTGCGCTTTCTCTCTGGAAAATACCTCATGAGAAATTACGAACGGTCTTTCTCGTGCGAAGAGCGAGGCACGAACAGAATTGCCGCTGCAGTTATTTACCACGGAAAACAAAAACGCGGATTTCAGAAATGTCTGAAATCCGCGTGAATACTGGTCGGGGCGAGAGGATTTGAACCTCCGACCACATGCACCCCATGCATGTACGCTACCAGGCTGCGCTACGCCCCGAAAGACGGGATTATAGCCGAAACATCGCGAATCGGCTAGGTGTGAAGCAGTTCCAGCACACTCCTGATTTCCCGTCGCAGCAGGGCCAAATCCATACCACCGTGTGCTGGAGCTGTAAGTGCGGGCGCCATGGCTGCTGGCGCTTCACGCTCGTCATCGCCTTCTTCCAAACGGTGGCGTGCACCACTGATGGTAAAACCCTGTTCATACAACAGATCACGAATACGACGCACCAGCAGCACTTCATGGTGCTGGTAGTAGCGGCGGTTACCGCGCCGTTTCACCGGTTTGAGCTGGGTAAATTCCTGCTCCCAGTAGCGCAACACATGCGGCTTGACCCCGCACAGTTCACTCACCTCGCCGATGGTGAAATAGCGCTTTGCCGGAATCGGCGGTAAATCAGGCTTGCTTGCGAGTTCCGCCATTTGCGGCCTCTAATCTGTCGGATTCTTCCACCAGCGCTTTCAGTTTCTGGCTGGCATGAAAAGTCACCACGCGCCGTGCGGTGATAGGGATTTCCTCGCCGGTTTTGGGATTGCGGCCAGGGCGTTCAGGTTTGTCGCGCAATTCGAAGTTACCGAAGCCGGACAATTTCACTCCGTCACCTTTTTCCAGGGAGATGCGAATCTCCTCGAAGAAGGATTCCACCATGTCCTTGGCTTCCCGTTTGTTCAAGCCCACTTTTTCGAACAGCATGTCAGCAAGTTCGGCTTTTGTTAATGTCATCCTTGTTCCTCAATTACGTAATTTCGCGTCGAAGCGAACAGTCAGAAATTCTGTAAGTTGCGCGGTCACCACATCCACATCTTCATCGGTCAGATTCTGTTGAGTATCTTGCATCAGCACCCGGAATGCAAGACTTTTTTTACCAGAATCAATGCCTTTGCCTCTATACACGTCAAACAACGCGAGCCCGATTACGCGCTTCGGCAAGTGCTCACTCATACCGTCGAGCAGCGTCTGTACGCTGATATTCTCATCCACCACCACTGCAATATCGCGACGCACCACCGGGTATCTGGATACGCCGGCAAATGCGGGAACCTTGCCGCACAACAGCGCCGCCACATCCAGTTCGAACAATACCGGCGCTGTCGGCAGCTCGTATTTCTGCTGCCATTTCGGGTGCAGCGCACCGATCCAACCGATAAACGTGTTGCCTAGCCACACCTTTGCACTCTGGCCGGGGTGCAGAGCCGGATGAGACGCTGCCTCGAAACGGGCGGACGCTGGCCACAGCAACGCTTCCACGTCAGCCTTGATGTCATAGAAATCCACTGCGCGCGCGTGCTCTCCCCACTGCTCGGGCTGCGCGCTACCGTAGCACAGGCCGGCCAGTTTTTCCGGCTGGGTAAAGATGTCCTGGGCGGAAGGGAAGCAGCGCCCGGTTTCGTATAGGCGGACACGTTCCTGTTTGCGGTTGAGGTTGAAGCGCAGATTGTCGACCAGACCGCCGAACAGCGTCGAGCGCATCACCCCCATCTGGCTGGCGATTGGGTTTTTCAGCGGCAGCGGATGGTCGTTTCCGGCAAGGTCGCGCTCCCACGTCTCATCGACAAAACTGTAATTGATCACCTCCTGATAATCGCGTGCGGCCAGCAGCGCCAGCAGCGCGCCCCTGCCCCGCATCGCCTCGGGCTGCGGCAACATGTTCAGGCTGCCGCGTGGCGGTATTGCGGGGATATTGTCATAGCCGTGGAGCCGCGCCATTTCCTCGATCAGATCGGCCTCGATGGACAGATCGAAGCGGTAGCTCGGCGGCGTGACCTGGAATATCCCGTTGCCTTCGGCAAAATCGAATTTCAGGCGGCTAAGCAGCGCCTCGATTTGGGCTGAACCCAAATCGATGCCGAGTACCTGATCGACCCGCTCAGTCCGCAGGCGGATCGGTGTGCGCTGGGGCAAATCGGCGACAAGCTCAGAAATTTCTCCCGCCGCGCCACCGCAAATTTCCAGCAGCAATTGCGTCGCCCGTTCGATGGCAGCGCGCGTTCCCGCGAAATCGACACCGCGCTCGAAACGGTAAGAGGAATCGGTAGACAAGTTCAAGCGGCGTGCCTTCCCGGCGATGGTGTCGGGATTAAAGAACGCGCTCTCGAGGAAAATATCGACCGTAGCGTCCGCTACGGCACTCGCCAGACCGCCCATGATGCCCGCCAGCGCCAGTGCCTGGGTATCGTCGCCGATCACCAGCATGTCGGCGTCCAGCGCTACGGTCTGTTGATTGAGCAGTTCAAGCTGTTCGCCGGGACGGGCGAAGCGCACCGTGATGCCGCCATGGACTTTAGCCAGATCGAAGGCATGAAGCGGCTGACCGAGTTCCAGCAGAATATAATTGGTCACGTCGACAATGGCGCCGAACGTGCGCAAGCCGCTTCTTTTCAGCCGTTGCGCCATCCAATCCGGCGTTGCTGCGGACGGATTGAGTCCGCGCACCACCCGTCCGCAATAACGCGGGCAGGCAGCCGGTTCATTCACCTTGACGGCCAGCTTCTCAGGGATTGTGGCAGGAACGACGACCGCTTGCGGCAAATTCAGGGCGGCATCGGTCACCGCAGCGACCTCACGCGCCACACCGGCGACTGACAGGCAATCGCTGCGATTGGGCGTGAGCTTCAGGGTGAACAGCTTGTCGTCGAGAGCGAGATATTCGCGTATCGACTGGCCGACCGGCGCATCGGATGGCAACAACAGCAAGCCGCTGCTTTCTTCAGCCAGCCCGAGTTCTGTTTCCGAACACAACATGCCGGACGACTCGACGCCGCGCACCTTGGCCTGTTTGATGGCGATTTTCGGCAAATTGGCGCCGACCAGGGCGCACGGCACTTTGGCACCGGCATGGACGTTGCTGGCACCACAGACGATTTGCAGCGGCTCGCCGGTACCCACATTGACCCGGCAGACGTTCAGCCGGTCTGCATCCGGATGTTTTTCCAGCGACAGCACCTCGCCCACCACCACCTTGTCGAAAACCGGCGCAACCGCTTCCAGCGCCTCCACTTCCAGCCCGGCCATGGTCAATTGATGGGCGAGTTGGTTGCTGTCCAAGTCGGGATTAACGTATGTGCGCAACCAGTTTTCGGAAAATTTCATTTCTTGCGTTCAGTTGAATTGTTTCAGAAAGCGCAAATCATTCTCGAAGAACAAGCGCAGATCGTTCACGCCGTAGCGCAGCATCGCCAAGCGCTCGACGCCCAGCCCGAAGGCAAAGCCCAGATATTTCTCGCTGTCCACGTTGACATGCCCGAGCACGTTGGGATGCACCATGCCGCAGCCCAGCACTTCAAGCCAACCGGTGTGGCTGCACACACGGCAGCCGGCGCCGCCGCACATGACGCAGCCGATATCCATCTCGGCGGAGGGTTCGGTGAACGGGAAAAACGAGGGGCGAAAACGCACCTTGAGGTCGTCGCGCTCGAAGAAGCGCTGCATGAAATCAGCCAGTACGCCCTTGAGTTCGGCAAAGCTTACCCGCTCGTCCACCCACAAGCCTTCAACCTGATGGAACATCGGCGTATGCGTCACGTCGGAGTCGCAACGATAAACCCGGCCCGGCGCGATCACCTTCAACGGCGGTCGATGCTCCTGCATGTAGCGCACCTGAACCGGAGAGGTATGGGTGCGCAGCACGTGCTTGTCATCGACGTAAAAAGTGTCGTGCATGGCGCGGGCAGGATGGTTCTCGGGGATATTGAGCGCGGTGAAGTTGTAAAAATCGCTTTCGATTTCCGGCCCTTCGGCAACATCGAAACCGATGGAATGAAACAGTGCCTCGATGCGCTTGAGCGTGCGCGTTACCGGGTGCAGACCGCCAACCCCCAGGCCGCGGCCAGGCAGGGTGACATCCAGCGCTTCCTGCGCCAGTTGCTGCTGCAACAGGCTCTCCTGGATCGCCTCGCGGCGTTCCTTTAGTGCCAGTTCGATTTGATCCTTGACCTGATTGATGCGGGCACCGGCTTCCCGGCGTTCTTCCGGGGGCAATTTTCCAAGTTGCTTGAGCTGCTCGGAAAGTACGCCGCTCTTGCCCAAATAACGCGCCTTGACCTGCTCCAGCACGGCAGGATTATCGGTGCCGGCGAAAGCGGTTTGCGCTTCTTTCAGTAGTTCGTCTGGATTTTGCATGCGTTTTCTTGGGGTAGTGCGCCGCGCGCACCCTGCAATGAAACCACTTCAAATAAAAAAAGGAGGCTTTTCAGCCTCCTTTTTTATCGCCATTTTATTACGCAGCGAGGCGGGCTTTTACCTGATCGACAATGTGCGCAAAAGCGGGCTTGTCGAACACCGCCAGATCGGCCAACACCTTGCGGTCGATCTCGATAGCGGCTTTCTTGATGCCGTTCATGAACACGCTGTACGTCAGGCCCAGTTCGCGAGCAGCCGCGTTGATACGGATGATCCACAGTGCGCGGAATTGACGCTTCTTCTGACGACGGTCGCGGTAAGCATACTGCCCGGCCTTCATCACCGCCTGTTTGGCGATACGATATACATTCTTGCGACGACCACGGAAACCCTTGGCCTGATCCAGAACTTTCTTGTGGCGCGCGCGCGCCGTTACACCCCGTTTAACTCTCGACATTTTTCAGTCTCCCTTATGCGTAAGGCATCATGGCACGAACAGACTTGATGTCGTTCGCGCAAACCATTGAAGTCCCGCGCAGCTGACGCTTGCGCTTGGTCGTTTTTTTGGTCAGGATGTGACGCAGGTGGGAATGGGTGCGTTTGATACCGCCACCGCCCAGAGCCTTGAAGCGCTTTTTGGCGCCGCTCTTGGTTTTCATCTTAGGCATAATAACTCCACTATTTTAGCTTGACGCCAGGCGCTCCCCAGCGGGGAAACTTGGTAGCCTGGACACCACTTCTTTGCACTACTTTTTACTACTTTACCTTGCTACTCTTTATTTCTTTTTCGGAGACAGCACCATCACCATCTGACGGCCTTCCATCTTCGGGAACTGCTCAACCGTGCCATGCTCCAGCAAGTCAGCCTCAACGCGCTTGAGGAGTCGCAAACCGATCTCCTGATGCGCCATCTCGCGGCCACGGAAGCGCAACGTAATTTTGCACTTATCGCCCTCTTCCAGGAATCGAATCAGATTACGCAGCTTGATCAGATAGTCGCCTTCATCCGTTCCCGGACGAAATTTTACTTCCTTGACCTTGATCTGTATCTGTTTCAGCTTGGCTTCGTGTTGCTTCTTGCTTTCACGATATTTGAATTTGCCGTAATCCATCATGCGGCAAACTGGCGGCTGGGCTTGTGGGGCGATCTCAACCAGATCGACCTCAGCCTCTTCAGCCATTCTCATAGCCTCAGCCAAGCTCACAATACCCAACGGCTCGCCTTCCAAACCGACCAAACGAAGCTCGGGTGCTGTAATCTCACCGTTGATTCGCGATTCCTTTTCCTGAGCGATAGCAAAACCTCCAAATCAAAAAAATTAAGCCGCGACTACCCTCTCGGCAACCTCGCCCTTGAGCCGCTCAATCAATGCTGACAGCGGCATCTGGCCTAGGTCTTCGCCTTTGCGAGTACGCACGGCAACCTGTTTCGAAGCCACCTCTTTATCCCCCACGATCAGGAGATAAGGCAGCCTCTGCAAACTATGTTCCCGTATTTTATAGGTTATTTTCTCATTCCTCAAGTCCGATTCGACACGGAAGCCGCTCTTCTTGAGTTCAGCCACGACTTCCCGCGCATAATCCGCCTGTGCATCGGTAATATTCATCACCACCATCTGCAAGGGCGACAGCCACATCGGGAAAGCGCCGGCGTAATGTTCGATCAGGATGCCGATAAAACGCTCGAGTGAACCGAGAATGGCGCGATGCAGCATCACCGGCGTCTGCCGGGAGCTGTCTTCGTCGATATAAGTCGCATCCAGACGACCTGGCATGGAGAAATCCACCTGAATGGTGCCGCACTGCCAAACACGATTCAAGCAATCGCGCAGGGAAAATTCGATTTTCGGTCCGTAAAACGCGCCCTCACCCGGCTGCAATTCATACGCCAGCCCCTTGCGCTTGAGTGCGGTTTCCAGCGCGGCCTCGGCCTTGTCCCAAACCTCATCCGAGCCGACGCGCTGCTCCGGGCGAGTGGAAAGCTTGACCACGATGTCGGCAAAGCCGAATTCGGCGTACACCTTCTGCAGCAAGTCGATAAAAGTCGCAACTTCGTCCTGGATCTGCGCTTCGGTGCAAAAAATATGGGCGTCGTCCTGGGTAAAGTTGCGCACCCGCATGATGCCGGCCAGCGTGCCGGACGGCTCGTTGCGGTGGCAGGAACCGAACTCGGCCAAGCGCAGCGGCAAATCGCGGTAGCTCTTCAAACCCTGGTTGAACACCTGAATATGGCACGGACAGTTCATCGGCTTGACCGCGTAGTCGCGGTTTTCCGAATGCGTGGTGAACATCATCGCCTGGAACTTGTCCCAGTGGCCGGATTTTTCCCACAGCGAACGATCCACTACCTGCGGCGTGCGGATTTCCTGATAACCGTTGTCGCGGAACACGCCGCGCATGTACTGTTCGACAATCTGGTACAGCGTCCAGCCGTTGGGGTGCCAGAACACCATGCCCGGCGCTTCTTCCTGAGTATGGAACAAATCCAGCAGCTTGCCGATCTTGCGATGGTCACGCTTCTCGGCCTCTTCCAGACGGTGCAGATAGGCTTCCTGATCTTCCTTCTTCGCCCAGGCGGTGCCGTAAATGCGCGTCAGCATTTCATTCTTCGAATCGCCGCGCCAGTAAGCACCGGCCACCTTCATCAGCTTGAAAACTTTCAGCTTGCCGGTCGACGGCACATGCGGGCCGCGGCACAAATCGGTGAATGCGCCTTGGGTGTACAGCGACACATCTTCATCGTTAGGAATTGACTCGATGATCTGGGCCTTGTAGTGCTCACCCAAATCCTTGAAGAAACCGATCGCCTCGGAACGCGGCACAACCTTGCGCTCGATTCTGGAATCCGCCTTGACCAGCTCCGCCATTTTTTTCTCGATGGCCAGCAGATCGTCGGGCGTGAATGGGCGCTTGTAGGAGAAGTCGTAAAAAAAGCCGTCTTCGATAACCGGACCGATAGTCACCTGGGCTTCCGGGAACAACTGCTTTACGGCCTGCGCCAGCAAATGAGCGGTGGAATGGCGGATCACGTCCAGCCCTTCCGCATCCCGGTCGGTGATGATGGCGAGATCGGCATCGGTCTCGATACGATGAGACGTATCCACCAGACGGCCATCGACCTTGCCGGCCAGCGCCGCGCGAGCGAGACCCGCTCCGATGCTGGCGGCCACTTCGGCTACCGTCACCGGCTGATCGAACTTGCGCTCGGAACCATCGGGTAAGCGAATTACAGGCATAACGACCCTACCAAAAACAAAAGTGCGGCCATGCCGCACTTTATTATGAAGTTGGTAGGCGCGATTGGACTCGAACCAACGACCCCCACCATGTCAAGGTGGTGCTCTAACCAGCTGAGCTACGCGCCTAAAAAACGAAACGGCATTCTATCTTAATTCGCCCGCCGATTCAAATCGTGTTTTACACGGCTATTTTAATGACAATTGCAATAATGACAAATAATTCATTTAATCACGTCCGCATATGTCACATAATGTCATATAAATACATACACAAAAATTCTTTAAAAACGGAAACTTTCCACAGACCTGATTCAATCAAGTGCAACATCTGATTTTTGTCATTTATGGGCGGATGGTTCAGGGGATAGGCGCATGTCCCACAATATTAAAAACAAGAAAGTGCCACTTCGTGAAACAACGTTTTCCTGCTCTACTGCTATTGGCAATGCTTCATGGTCATGCTCTCGGAATAGAAGTAACGGCGGATAGCGAAGAACAGCGCCGCCGCGCACAACGCGAAATGGAAGAACGGCAGACCCTGCAACAGGCTCCCGACATCCGGCTTCCAGGAGCTGCGGCAGTTGGCCGCGAAACCGATGAACTGCCCGCCGAACGGCCTTGCTTCCAGGTAGACCATATCCGCCTGGAAGGCGAGAGACTTGACGCCTTCGCCTGGGCAAAGGATTACCTCAACGGTTACGCCGGACAGTGCATCGGGCACAACGGCATCAACCTCATCGTCAAGCGCCTGTCGAACCGCATCATCGACAAGGGCTACATCACCACCCGCGTGGGCATCCCCGAACAGGACTTGTCCCACGGCGAACTCAAGCTGGTTCTCGTGCCCGGCGTCATTCGTGCCATCCGCATCACCGACCCTGACCAACATGGCTCCTGGGAAACCGCTTTCCCCATGCGTCCCGGCGATCTCCTGAACCTGCGGGACATCGAACAGGGGCTGGAACAAATGAAACGCGTTCCCTCACAAGATGTGGACGTCAACATCGTCCCCGGCGAAACGCCGGGAGAGAGCGACATCGTACTCAGTGTAAAACAAGGGAAATCCTGGAAAATCGCAGCCTCTCTGGATGATTCCGGCGCCACATCCACCGGACGCCTGCAAGGCGCGCTCAACTTCTCCTACGACAGCCCTCTGGGGCTGAACGACCTGCTCAGCTTCGGCATCAACAACAATGTCCAGGGGAACGACGAGCTGCGCGGCACCGAAGGGAACAGCATTTCGTACTCGATCCCATGGGGAAACTGGACACTGGCGCTTTCCGGCAGCGCGTACCAGTACCACCAGACGGTCAAGGGCATTAACCAGAGCTTCATCTCCAGCGGCGACACCTCGACGAGGGAAATCAAGCTCCAGCGCATGCTCCTCCGTAACCAGAACAGCAAAACCTCCGCGCAATTCCGCATCAGCAAACGCTACAGCAAGAGCTATATTGAAGATGCCGAAATCAGATCCCAGCGCCGCAATACCACGGCGGCGGAAATAGGCCTTATCCACCGACAGTACATCGGCCCCGCCCAGATCGACCTGACCCTTGCCCACCGCGAAGGCGTTCCCTGGCTCAACGGACAGAAAGATGCTGCCGGACTGCCCCTCGGCAGCCCCACCTTCGGCTACCGCATGCAAACCCTCGACATCGCCACGATGCTGCCTT
Source organism: Betaproteobacteria bacterium (assembly GCA_021373185.1). GTDB lineage: Bacteria > Pseudomonadota > Gammaproteobacteria > Burkholderiales > Sulfuricellaceae > Sulfuricella. The sequence goes on from JAJFTF010000019.1 coordinate 14,728, forward strand.
TCAAGCTGGGCAGCCAATCGATGCGCTGGCTCGGCACCTTCCGTGGACAGTCGTCCTCCAGCCCGCTGTATGCCACCGAATTCTTTTCCATCGGCAACCGCTGGACGGTGCGCGGCTTCGATGGCGACCAGACCCTCGCCGCCGAAGATGGCTGGTATTTGCGCAACGAGATTGAAACCTCGTTGGGACAATCTGGGCAGGCCATTTATTTCGGCATCGACCACGGCAGAGTCAGCGGGCCAAACACCGCCCTGCTTCCCGACAACCGGCTGACCGGCGCGGTGCTCGGCTTGCGCGGCGGCGGCAAAGGCTTCACTTACGACTTTTTTGCCGGCGCCCCCATGAAAAGACCCGAAGGCTTCCCGACCTCGATCGCGACGGGATTCCAACTGGCTTATCAATATTGAATATCACCCAGGTAAAAGCCATGAATCAGCCGCTTCGCCACCCGCAAAAAGCCGCTTGCAACCCCGCCGCCGAGGGAACGCAACACCCCCCTCTGCGCAAGGCAATCGCCTGGGTCACCCTGTGGGCCTTCATCTTCCAGCCGCTTGCCGCCACCGCCCAGGTCATAGCCGATCCCGCCGCCGGCGCCAACCGCCCGCAGGTAGGCACCACCCTCAGCGGCGTGCCTATTGTGCAGATCGTGGCCCCCTCCGCCGCAGGGGTATCCCACAACCAATACCAGCAATTCAACGTCGATCCTCAGGGCCTGATCCTCAACAACAGCACGGGCGTTACCTCAACCCAGCTGGGTGGATTCGTGGAAGGCAACGCAAACCTGACGGGCGGCTCGGCGCGCATCATCCTCAATGAAGTCACCTCGGCCAATCCCAGCGCCCTGCTGGGCTACATCGAAGTCGCCGGGAGCAAGGCGGAGGTCGTGATCGCCAACCCCAACGGCATCACCTGCAACGGCTGCGGCTTCATCAACACCACTCGCGGCGTGCTGGTCACCGGCACGCCAATGTTCGGCGGCAGCGGCAGCCTCGACGCCTTCCGCGTCACCGGCGGCAGCATTGCGATTTCAGGCGCAGGCCTGAACAGCAGCAGCACCGACCAGATCGACCTCATCGCCCGTTCAATCCAGGTCAACGGCGATATTTGGGCCAAAAACCTGAACATCGTCGCCGGCGCGAATCAGGTCAACTACAGCGACCTTGGCGTGCAACTCATCCAGAGCGACGCCAACATCCCCACCGTCGGCATCGACGTCGCGCTGTTGGGCGGCATGTACGCCAACAAAATCCACCTGGTCGGCACCGAGGCCGGGGTCGGCGTCGTCAACGCCGGCAACATCGCCGCACAGGCCGGCGATCTCGTCATCGACAATCAGGGGCGAGTCACCCTCACCGGCAACACCAATGCTACCGCCAACCTGACCATCAATGCCGGCGCTGAATTCAGCAACAGCGGCATTCTCTACGCCGGGGCGGATGCCCGGATCGACACGCAAGGGCAAGCCGGCAACACCGGCACGCTGGCCGCCAAAGGCAATCTCGACCTCACCGCCAACAGCGTCAACTCCACTGGCACGCTCGGCGCCGGCGTCAATGCCGACGGCACTTTGGGAACCAGCGGAAATCTCAGCATCAACGCCACCGCCGTCCTCGCCGCCAATGGCCAAAACCTCGCCGGCGGCAACATCGCCCTTACCGGCGGCAGCCTGGACTTGACCGGTGCCGCCACGTCCGCCAACGGCAACGCCACGCTGACGGCCACGGCTGGCGATATCGATCACCGCAACGGCACGCTGTACGCCGGCGGCGCCATCGCGCTCGGCAATACCGGCGCGCTCCGCAACGACAACGGGGCCTTCTACGCCGAAGGCAATCTCAACCTGCAATCGACGGGCGCGCTGAGCAACCAGGGCGGCCTGATCCATGCCGGGGCCGACCTCGCCATCACCGCCCAAGGCGCTCTCGACAACACCGACGGCAGCATCGAAACCACCGGCACAGCCAACACCGCAACCGTCAGCGCTGCCAGCATCGACAACCGCAACGGTCGCATCGTCGACAGCGGCAGCGGCCAGCTCACCGTCAATGCCGGCAGCCGCCTGCAAAACGGCAACGCCGGCGGCCAATCCGGCATGGGCACCATCGGCGGCAACGGCGACGTGACCATCGCCGCCACCCAGATCGACAACAACCAGGGCGCCCGGATCGTTGCCGGCGGCAATCTTCTTCTCGGCAATTCGCAAGGCGACAGCAGCCGCATCGACAACGGCAGCGGCACTCTCTATGCCGGCGGCAACCTCACCATCGACCAGGCCAATGCCGCCATCGGCAACGCCCAAGGCAACATCATCGCCGCCGGCCAGATCAACCTCCACGGCAACAGCCTGGACAACACCCAAGGCAAGATCGGCAACCTGGCCGGCTCTGGCAGCGGCATCACCATCAATCTTGCCGGCAGCATCGTCAATACCGGCGGCGAGATCAACAGCGACCAAAACCTTGCTCTCACCGCCGCCGGGATTACCGGCGCCGGAACCATCGCCGCCGGCAACGACGCCGCGCTCACCCTGACCGGCCCTTACACCAGTGCAACCGGCAGCCTCCTCAGCGCTAATCACGACTTCACCCTCGGCGTCACCGGCGGCTTTACCAACCAGGGCACACTCACCGCCCTGAACAAAGTCACCGTCACCGCCGGCCAGATCGACAACCAGGCGAGCGGCCTCATCAACGCCCAGACCACCGCTCTCAATGCCACAACCAGCCTCGCCAATGCCGGGCGCATAGAAGGCACCACGCTGTCCACCAACAGCGCCACCTTGACCAACACCGGCACCTTCATCGGCGACAGCCTCAGCCTTACCGCCGCCACCCTCGACAACCAGGGTGCTGCGGCGCTCATCGCCGCCACCGGCAACATCGACCTCAACGTCTCCGGCAATTTCAGCAACACCGGCGGTGCAACCGTATACAGCCTGGGCGACATCGTCATCTCCGGCGCCGCCAGTCGCGATGCCAACGGCCTGCCCACCGTCCGCGCCGCCCAGGTGCTCAACGAATCTTCCACCATCGAAGCCGGCGGCAACCTCGCCATCGCCGCCACAAACCTCATCAACCGGCGCACCTACGTCAACTACAGCAGCGCCACTGTCGGTTCTGCCAGTGCCGGCTACTACGCCTATGGCGACCTCTGGCCGGGCTTGCCATGGGGGATATGGCCCGCCAACCCCGCCGCCGTCAGCGGCAACGACATCCTCACATACCATTCTCTCTTCAGCTACGAACGGCAGCGTAGCGTTACCTACACCGCCGTCCAGCAAAGCATCGTTTCCGCCGCCGCCAACTCCATCATCGCGGCCAGCGGCAACATCGGCATCGACGCCGGCACGCTGACCAACACCGCCAGCACCATCGCCGCCGGCGGCAACCTCGCCGTCAATGCCGGCGCCGCCGTCACCAACACCGCCTACAGCGGCGCGCTCACCGAAACCATCACCACCACCCACGGCGTTTGCTACGACACGAATAGCTGCGGCTGGATCAACACGCCCCAAGTCAGCCAGCGCATCACCGCGCTGCCCGGCCTTGACAGCGTTCTCTCCGGTGGCCAGAGCGTGCAACTCCAGACTGTCAACCTCGCCAACACCACCCTGGCTCCCAATGGCGGCCCCAGCGGCAACGCCGCTACCCTTGGCGTGCCCGCAGCCGGCGCCACCCCCACGGCCAGCGCCAGCACTGCCCTCACTCTCCCCGCCAACGCCCTCTACAGCTACCACACCGGCCCGGCAGCGACATATTTGATCGAAACCGACCCGCGCTTCGCCAACTACAACACCTTCATCTCCAGCGACTACATGCTCAGCCGGCTGAACCTCGACCCCCAGCTCACCCAGAAGCGCCTGGGCGACGGTTTCTACGAGCAGAAACTCATCGGCGACCAGATCGTCGCCCAGACCGGGCGGCGCTTTCTCCCCGGACAATCCGACCCGCAGGCCGAGTTCAAGGCGCTGATGGATTCCGGCCTCGCCGCCGCCCAGACCC
>JAJFTF010000036.1 GCA_021373185.1 Betaproteobacteria bacterium
AAATGGTCATGCCTGGCGACAACATCTCCATCACGGTTGCGCTGATTCAGCCGATCGCCATGGAAGAAGGTCTGCGCTTCGCGATTCGTGAAGGCGGTCGTACCGTTGGCGCCGGCGTTGTGGCCAAGATCGTCGAGTAATTAAACACGCTGCGGGTTGCGTATCTATTGATGCCGACCCGTTGCATCGCTCTTTGGAAAAAAAATGCAAAGTCAAAAAATTCGCATCCGCCTGAAGGCGTTTGATTACCGCTTGATCGATCAGTCAGCTTTGGAGATCGTGGAAACCGCCAAGCGCACCGGCGCAGTGGTCAAGGGCCCAGTGCCGTTGCCTACCCGGATAGAGCGTTTCGATATTCTGCGTTCGCCGCACGTCAACAAGACTTCGCGCGACCAGTTGGAAATTCGGACCCATCTGCGTTTGATGGACATCATCGACCCCACTGATAAAACGGTGGACGCACTGATGAAGCTGGATTTGCCTGCTGGCGTGGATGTAGAAATCAAGCTGTAAAGAGTAAATGGTGCCGGGCGGGATTTGCCCGTCGGCATGGAAACCCGCCGGTCAATCGTAACCGGCCTTGTTAAGAAGGATAATTGTGATGAGCTTAGGACTTGTCGGTCGCAAGATTGGCATGACCCGCGTGTTTACTGAGGACGGAACTTCCGTGCCGGTGACCGTTGTGGACGTGTCCAACAATCGTGTGACCCAGATCAAAACTCCTGCGACAGATGGTTATACCGCTGTTCAAGTTGCCTTTGGTACGCGCCGCAAGAGCCGCGTAACTCAACCCCTGGCCGGGCACTACGCCAAGGCGGGTGTTGAAGCTGGCCGTGTTCTCAATGAATTCGTTATCAGCGGCGAAGAAGCTGCCAAGATGACCTTGGGCAGCGCTGTTAGCATCGACCTGTTCCAGGTCGGCCAGAAGGTGGACGTGACCGGAACCTCCCAAGGTAAAGGTTTCACCGGTGCGATCAAGCGCCACCACTTCAGCTCCAACCGCGCTAGCCACGGTAACTCGGTGTCGCATAACAGCGCCGGTTCCATCGGTCAGAACCAGGATCCGGGCCGCGTGTTTCCGGGCAAGAAAATGGCCGGCCATTACGGCGCCGTTAAGCGCACCACACAAAACCTTGAAATTGTCCGCATCGATACCGAACGTCAGTTGCTTCTGATCAAGGGCGCGATTCCCGGCTCAAAGGGCGGCGATCTGATCGTACGCCCAAGCGTAAAGGCAGGTGCATGATGGAATTGAAACTGATCAATGACCAAGGACAATCCACTGCCAGCGTGTCGGCGTCGGATGAGTTGTTCGGTCGCGAATTCAATGAGGCGCTGGTTCACCAACTGGTGACCGCTTACATGGCCAACGCTCGCGGCGGCAACCGTGCGCAGAAGGATCGCAGCGAAGTAGCGCACACCACCAAGAAGCCATGGCGCCAAAAAGGTACTGGCCGCGCACGTGCCGGTATGTCCTCCAGCCCATTGTGGCGTGGCGGCGGACGGACTTTCCCGAACCGCCCGGATGAGAATTTCAGCCAGAAGGTTAACAAGAAGATGTTCCGTGCCGGCATCAGCTCGATTCTTTCCGAGCTGGCGCGTCTGGGTCGTCTCTCGGTAGTCGAGAGCTTCTCGGTCGATACGCCGAAGACCAAGGCCTTGGCGCAGAAAATCAAGGGCATGGGCATGGACAGCGTGCTGATCATTACCGATGAGCTGGACGAGAATCTTTACCTGTCGGCCCGTAACCTGCCGCATGTGCTGGTGCTTGAAGCGCATCGCGCCGACCCGGTGAGCATGGTGCATTATCCGAATGTGCTGATGACCCGCAGCGCGGTGAAAAAATTTGAGGAGATGTACGCATGAACGCGCCCACATTCAATCAGGAACGCCTGTTGCAGGTCATTCTGGCTCCTCAGGTCTCCGAGAAGAGCACCATGATTGCAGACAAGCACGAGCAAGTCGCATTCCGTGTCGCGACCGATGCCACCAAGCCGGAAATCAAGGCCGCAGTGGAGCTGCTGTTCAAAGTACAAGTGGACAGCGTGCAGGTAGTGAACGTCAAGGGCAAGGTGAAGCGGTTCGGCAAGACGATTGGCCGCCGCAAGGACTGGAAGAAGGCGTTCGTCGCCCTGAAGCCTGGCCAAGAAATCAGTTTCGCAGCGGGCGAGTAGGAGATCAATCATGGCAATTATTAAAGTAAAACCAACGTCACCCGGTCGTCGCGCTGTTGTAAAAATCGTGACGCCCGAGTTGCACAAGGGCAAGCCCCACGCTCCGCTGCTGGAAAGCCAGTCGCGCAATGCGGGCCGTAACCATCATGGCCGCATTACCGTGCGTCATCAGGGTGGCGGTCACAAGCAACACTACCGCATGGTGGATTTCAAGCGCGACAAGGACGGCATTCCGGCCAAAATCGAACGCCTGGAATATGACCCGAACCGCACTGCGCACGTCGCCTTGCTTTGCTACGCAGACGGCGAGCGCCGTTATGTGATCGCTGCCAAGGGCATGACCGTCGGCATGCAGGTTGTCAGCGGTTCGGATTCTCCGATCAAGCCGGGTAACACTTTGCCTTTGCGCAATATTCCGGTCGGTACCATCATTCACTGCATCGAGATGCAGCCTGGCAAGGGCGCACAGATGGCCCGCTCCGCCGGTGCTTCCGTACAGTTGATGGCACGTGAAGGCACTTATGCCCAAGTGCGCTTGCGCTCTGGCGAAGTCCGCAAGGTGCACGTTGATTGTAGGGCGACTATCGGTGAAGTAGGTAACGCCGAGCACAATCTGCGTTCCATCGGCAAAGCCGGTGCGATGCGCTGGCGCGGCGTACGCCCGACAGTTCGCGGCGTGGTCATGAACCCGATCGACCACCCGCACGGTGGTGGTGAAGGTAAAACTGCCGCCGGTCGTCATCCGGTCAGCCCATGGGGCACTCCGACCAAGGGCTACCGTACGCGCAGCAACAAGCGTACTTCCGGCATGATTGTGAATCGCCGTCCGGCGAATAAGAGGTAACAGATATGGCACGTTCAATTAAAAAAGGTCCATTTGTCGACGCACACTTGCTTGCCAAGGTAAGTGCAGCGCATGCAACCCACGACAAGCGCCCGATCAAGACCTGGTCGCGCCGCTCCACGGTGCTGCCTGATTTCGTCGGCTTGACGATTGCGGTGCATAACGGCAAGCAGCATATGCCTGTGTATATTTCCGAAAATATGGTCGGCCACAAGCTGGGTGAATTTTCACTGACGCGCACCTTCAAGGGGCACGCGGCAGATAAAAAGGCCAAGAGATAGGAGCGATGATGAGAGTTAGTGCTGTATTACGCGGTACCAGACTGTCGGCGCAAAAAGGCCGACTGGTAGCCGATCAGATTCGCGGACTGCCGGTTGATCGTGCGCTGAATATCCTGACCTTCAGCCCGAAAAAGGGCGCCGTGCTGATCAAGAAGGTGCTGGAGTCGGCAATTGCCAACGCGGAGCATAATGAAGGCGCGGACATTGACGAACTCAAGGTCGCGACCATTTGCGTTGATGAAGGTTCGACGATGAAGCGTTTCCGTGCCCGTGCAAAGGGCCGCGGTGCGAGGATTCTCAAGCCTACCTGCCATATCACGGTTACCGTCGAAGACTAAGAGGAAAGAACATGGGACAGAAGATTAATCCAATAGGTTTTCGACTGGGTGTTCTGAAGAACTGGACATCCAAGTGGTATGCAAATAGCAAAAATTTTGCCGGGATGCTGGCCGATGACATCAAAGTGCGCGATTTCCTGAAGAAAAAGCTGGCGCACGCCTCGGTCGGTCGCATCATTATCGAGCGCCCGGCCCGCAATGCCCGTATTTCGATTTTCAGCGCCCGTCCAGGTGTGGTGATCGGCAAGAAGGGTGAAGACATCGAAGCGTTGAAATCGGCGCTGCAGAAATTGATGGGCGTGCCGGTTCACCTCAACATCGAGGAAATTCGCAAGCCGGAAATCGATGCTCAGTTGATTGCCGAGAATATCGCGCAACAGCTCGAGAAGCGCATCATGTTCCGCCGCGCGATGAAGCGTGCGATGCAGAACGCCATGCGCCTTGGTGCTCAGGGCATCAAGATCGAAAGCGCCGGACGTCTTAACGGCGCCGAGATCGCCCGTACCGAATGGTACCGTGAAGGCCGTGTGCCGCTGCACACCCTGCGTGCCGATATTGACTATGGCACCGCTGAAGCGAACACGACCTACGGCATTATCGGGATCAAGGTCTGGGTCTACAAAGGCGAAACGCCTGCCAAGGGCGAGACACCGGTAGTTGCGGCGGTTGAGCCGGAACGCAAACCAAGAAAGTCGGGAGCAAAACATGCTACAGCCAGCTAGAAGGAAATACCGCAAGGAGCAGAAAGGCCGCAATACCGGCATTGCAACTCGCGGCAACAAGGTTAGTTTCGGGGAGTTCGGACTGAAAGCGATTGGCCGTGGCCGCCTGACGGCACGTCAAATCGAAGCAGCCCGCCGTGCCATGACGCGTCATATCAAGCGTGGCGGACGTATCTGGATCAGGATTTTCCCTGACAAGCCGATCTCGCAGAAGCCTGCCGAAGTGCGGATGGGTAACGGTAAGGGCAACCCGGAGTACTATGTGGCCGAGATTCAGCCGGGCAAGGTACTCTACGAAATGGACGGTGTGGAAGAGACACTGGCTCGCGAGGCGTTCCGCCTGGCCGCAGCCAAGTTGCCGATTCAGACCACTTTTGTAACCAGACAGTTAGGTGGCTAATGATGAAAGCCAGCGAATTAAGAACCAAGTCAACGGAAGAGTTGAACAAGGAGCTGGTGGAACTGCTGCGCGCCCAGTTTGGCCTGCGCATGCAAATCTCCACTCAGCAGAGCACCAAGGTGGATCAGATGGGCAAAGTGCGCAAGGATATTGCACGCGTACGCACGTTGATCAGTGAAAAGGCGAGACAGGCATGAGCGAAGAAAAAGTTACCCGCACGCTGACCGGGCGTGTGGTCAGCGACAAGATGGACAAGACCGTGACCGTCAAGGTCGAGCGCAAGGTCAAGCACCCCTTGTATGGCAAGGTGATCAGCCGTTCCAAGAAGTATCATGCCCATGACGAGAGCAATGAATATCACGAGGGCGACCTGGTGATCATTGAAGAGTGTCGTCCTCTGGCGAAAACCAAGACCTGGCGCGTGACCACTCTGGTCGAGAAGAGCCGCCTCGTATAATAAAAAGCTTGCGTATCCCGTCGGGACGCGCTAATATCTCGCCTTTTTGGGCGTGACGCCCCGCTAAACCGGGGCGATGCCAAAACTGACCGTAGTTGAGCGGTGCCACTAGGGCAACCGCCGACGGATTAAGTTGGAGAACTAAATGATACAAATGCAATCCGTGCTGGATGTCGCAGATAACACCGGTGCACGCTCCGTAATGTGCATCAAGGTGTTGGGCGGCTCCAAGCGTCGTTATGCCGCCATCGGCGACATGATCAAAGTAACCATCAAGGATGCAGCCCCTCGTGGTCGCGTCAAAAAGGGCGATGTCTACACCGCCGTTGTTGTGCGCACCGCCAAGGGCGTTCGCCGTTCTGATGGCTCCCTCATTAAATTCGACGGCAATGCTGCCGTTCTGCTCAACAATAAACTGGAACCCATCGGCACCCGTATCTTCGGGCCGGTGACTCGCGAGCTTCGCACCGAGCGCTTCATGAAGATCGTGTCGCTGGCTCCTGAAGTTCTATAAGGAGAATCGAGATGCGTAAAATTCGCAAAGGTGACGATGTTGTTGTGATTACCGGCAAGGACAAGGGTCGTCGCGGTTTGGTCATGCGTGTGCTGGATGACGGTCATCTGCTCGTCGAAGGTGTCAACAAGGTCAAGAAGCACATGAAGCCGAACCCAGCCAAGGGCGTGGCCGGTGGTATCGAGGAAAAAGAGATGCCGCTTGATATGTCCAATATTGCGCTATTCAACCCTGCCACGCAAAAAGCGGACAAGGTGGGTATCAAGGTGCTGGAGGATGGGCGTAAAGTCCGTTTCTTCAAATCCAACGGCGAAGTGCTAGACGCGTAAGGAATGAACATGGCTCGTTTACAGCAATACTATAAAGATACCGTGGTCAAACAAATGATGGAACAGTTTGGCTACAAGTCCGTGATGGAAGTGCCTCGTATTGAAAAGATCACTCTTAATATGGGTGTGGGCGAAGCGGTTGCGGACAAGAAAGTGATGGAACACGCCGTGAGCGACATGACGAAGCTATCTGGCCAGAAGCCGGTGGTTACCATGTCGCGCAAGTCGATCGCGGGTTTCAAAATTCGCGACAACTACCCGGTTGGTTGCATGGTGACGTTGCGTCGCTCGTTCATGTATGAGTTTCTGGATCGTCTGGTTTCGGTGGCTATTCCAAGAACCCGTGACTTCCGTGGTATTTCCGGCAAGTCATTTGATGGTCGCGGAAACTACAACATGGGCATCAAGGAACAGATCATTTTCCCTGAAATTGATTACGATAAAATTGACGCGTTGCGTGGCATGAATATCTCGATCACGACAACCGCCAAGACCGACGAAGAGGCGCGTGCGCTCCTCGGCGCGTTTAAATTCCCGTTCAAGAACTGAGGTTGCCATGGCTAAGTTATCTGTGATGAATCGAGATAAGAAGCGCCGCGAAACGGTGAAAAAGTTCGCTGCAAAGCGTGCTGAACTGATGGCGGTAATTAATAATTCGGCGCTTGGCGATGAAGATCGCTATGCGGCGCGACTCAAGCTGCAGCAGTTGCCGCGCGACTCCAGTCCGGTTCGCCTGCGTAATCGTTGTGCGCTGACCGGTCGTCCGCGTGGCGTATTCAGCAAATTCGGCATGGCACGTACGAAAGTGCGTGAATATGCAATGCGCGGTGAGATTCCCGGCGTAATTAAAGCCAGTTGGTAGCGGGAGAATAGTGTTATGAGTATGAGTGATCCGATCGCCGATATGCTGACGCGTATTCGCAATGGTCAAAGTGCTGAAAAAGTGAGCGTCAGTATGCCTTCCTCCAAGCTTAAGCTGGCAATTGCCAAGGTGCTTAAGGAAGAGGGTTACATTGATGATTTCGCGGTTCGCGATGAAGCCGGCAAGCCTTCGCTTGACGTCCGTCTTAAGTATTACGCGGGTCGCCCCGTGATCGAGAAGATCGATCGCGTTAGTCGTCCTGGGTTGCGTATTTACAAGGGCAACGGCGAAATTCCTAAAGTCATGAACGGACTGGGTGTGGCGATTGTTTCCACCTCCAAGGGTGTCATGACTGATCGCAGTGCGCTCGCAGCCGGTATCGGCGGCGAAGTGCTTTGCGTCGTGGCATAGTGAGGTAAGCGATGTCCAGAATAGCTAAAAATCCGGTTGAAGTGCCGTCCGGCGTGGAAGTAACGCTGAGCGCCGATGTTATCACGGTCAAGGGGCCTCTCGGTACGCTGAAGCAGCGTCAGAGCAGCGACGTGACGGTGGCCAAGGAAGGCAGTCTGTTGCAGTGCAAGGCGGCGAACGACTCGATGCAGTCGAACGCGATGTCCGGCACCATGCGCGCTTTGCTGGCCAATATGGTGTTTGGTGTTTCCAAAGGCTTTGAGCGCAAGTTGACCCTGGTTGGCGTGGGTTACCGCGCAACTGCCAAGGGCGATGTGTTGGGCCTGTCGCTGGGTTTTTCTCATCCAGTCGAGCACAAAATGCCTGAAGGCGTCAAAGTTGAGACGCCGACCCAGACTGAAATCGTTTTGAAGGGCGCTGACAAGCAGCGCGTCGGTCAGGTTGCCGCTGAAATTCGTGCTTATCGTAGCCCAGAGCCCTATAAGGGCAAGGGCGTACGCTATGCTGATGAAGTGGTGATTCTGAAAGAGACCAAGAAGAAATAGGGGCAATAGTCATGATGGATAAGAAAGAGTCGCGTCTGCGCCGGTCACGTAAAACCCGTGCCAAAATCGCAGAGATGAAGGTGGCGCGTTTGTCGGTTCATCGCACCAATTGCCATATCTATGCGCAAATTATCGATGCCAGCGGCAGCAAGGTGCTGGCCAGTGCATCCACGCTCGAAGCCGATGTGCGCAAGGATCTGCCGAAAGGCGGCAACAAGGATGCGGCCGCTCTGGTGGGCAAGCGCATTGCTGAAAAGGCAAAAGTCGCCGGCGTCGAAACCGTGGCCTTTGACCGTTCTGGCTTCCACTATCATGGCCGTATCAAGGCGCTGGCGGAAGCTGCGCGTGAAAACGGTCTGAAATTCTAAGCGGGGTTGATGATGGCTAAATTTGAAAAGAACCAGCAGGAAGACCGCGGCGACGGCATGCAGGAAAAAATGATCGGTGTTAACCGTGTGACCAAAGTGGTCAAGGGTGGCCGGATCATGTCTTTTGCCGCACTGACCGTAGTCGGCGACGGCAATGGCAGCGTCGGCATGGGCAAGGGCAAGTCGCGCGAAGTTCCGGTTGCCGTTACCAAGGCGATGGAGTCCGCACGCCGCAACATGGTCAAAGTCAGCCTGAAGAAGGGCACTCTGCACCATGCGGTAATCGGGCGTCACGGCGCAGCCAAGGTTTACATGCAGCCGGCATCCGAAGGTACCGGCATTATTGCGGGTGGCCCGATGCGTGCGATTTTCGAGGTGATGGGCGTGCATAACGTTCTCGCCAAGTGCATCGGTTCGACCAATCCATACAATATTGTGCGCGCCACCCTCAACGGCTTGGAGCAAATGAACACGCCGTCCGAGATTGCAGCCAAGCGCGGCAAAACCGTTGAAGAGATCCTGGGGTAAGTAATGGCTAAGGCAAAGAAAACTACTAGCGTGAAGGTCACTCAGGTCAAAAGCCTGATCGGCACCATCGAGTCTCACCGTGCCTGCGTGCGCGGACTGGGTTTGAAGCGAATCGGTCATACGGTTGAAGTTGAAGATACGCCGTCGGTTCGCGGCATGATCAACACCGTTTACTATCTGGTTAAGTGCGAGGGCTAAATGCAACTTAATACTATCAAGCCTTCCGAAGGCAGCAAAAAAGCGGCGAAGCGCGTTGGTCGTGGCATCGGTTGCGGTAATGGCAAAACCTGCGGACGCGGCCACAAGGGTCAGTCGTCGCGTTCAGGCGGTTTCCACAAAGTCGGTTTCGAAGGCGGTCAAATGCCTCTCCAACGCCGTTTGCCGAAGCGCGGCTTCAAGTCTATGGCCAAGGTCAGGGGCGAAACCGCAGAAGTCCGGCTGTCTGAAATCAACAAGATGCCGATCGACACCATTGATCTGCTGGCGTTGAAACAGGCTGGCGTTATTTCTGCCAATGCGCTGAGCGCCAAGGTTTTCATGTCCGGCGAAATTACCCGTGCAGTGACTTTGCAAGGTCTGATCGCGACCAAGGGTGCTCGTGCAGCAATCGAAGCCGCTGGCGGCAAGATCGCGGAATAAGGATAAGATTTTGGCTCTTGGCAATCCGACTCAGAAAGCAACAGCCAAGTACGGCGACCTGAAAAACCGCCTGCTGTTCGTACTGGCCGCTCTGGTTGTTTACCGAATCGGTGCGCACATTCCTGTGCCTGGCATTGATCCGGTGGCGCTGGAGTCGCTGTTCAAGTCGCAGCAGGGCGGTATCCTGGGTATGTTCAACATGTTCTCGGGCGGCGCGCTGTCACGCTTTACCGTGTTTGCGTTGGGCATCATGCCGTACATTTCCTCATCCATCATCATGCAATTGATGACGGTAGTTTCTCCGCAACTGGAGCAACTGAAAAAGGAAGGCGAGAGCGGCCGCAAGAAGATTACCCAGTACACCCGCTACGGCACGGTGTTTCTGGCGCTGTTCCAGGGCTTGGGCATTGCCATTGCGCTGGAATCGCAGGCTGGTTTGGTGATCGAGCCGGGCTTGCTGTTCCGGGTGACGGCAGTGGCAACACTGGTGTCCGGCACCATGTTTTTGATGTGGTTGGGCGAACAGATTACCGAGCGTGGTATTGGCAACGGCATTTCGCTGATCATTTTCGCCGGTATCGCGGCAGGATTGCCCCATGCCATCGGCGGCACGCTTGAGTTGGCCCGAACCGGCACATTCTCGATCCCGCTGGTGCTGGTTCTGTTTGTCGGCTCGTTTGCGGTAACCGCCTTCGTCGTGTTCGTGGAACGCGGCCAGCGCAAGATACTGGTGAACTACGCCAAGCGCCAAGTAGGCAACAAGATGTACGGCGGACAGAGTTCGCATCTGCCGCTCAAACTGAACATGTCGGGCGTGATCCCGCCGATTTTTGCTTCGAGCATCATCCTGTTTCCAGCAACGCTGGCAGGCTGGTTCGGTTCCAGCGAGGGCATGACCTGGCTCAAGGATATCGGTGCGACACTGTCGCCCGGCCAGCCGCTGTATGTGATGCTGTATGCACTGGCGATTATATTTTTCTGCTTCTTCTACACGGCGTTGGTGTTCAATCCGAAGGAGACGGCGGACAACCTGAAAAAGAGTGGCGCTTTTGTGCCGGGCATTCGCCCAGGCGACCAGACCGCCCGTTACATAGATAAAATCATGTCCCGGCTGACGCTGTCAGGTGCGGTGTACATAACGGCAGTATGTTTGCTGCCCGAGTTTTTGATAGTGAAGTTTAACGTGCCGTTTTATTTCGGCGGCACCTCGCTGTTGATTATCGTGGTGGTGACAATGGACTTCATGGCGCAGATTCAGTCGTACATGATGTCGCATCAATACGAGAGCTTGCTGAAAAAGGCCAGCTTCAAGGGCGGAATGATCGGCCGCTAGCAAAGTGCTTAAATAATAAGATCAGGATAGAAATGTCGAAGGAAGAAACGATTGAAATGCAGGGGGAGATTCTTGAAACCCTCCCCAATGCAACCTTCCGAGTAAAATTGGAAAATGGCCACGTGGTGCTCGGTCACATCTCTGGAAAAATGCGGATGCACTATATTCGTATTCTGCCTGGAGACAAGGTGACCGTCGAACTGACGCCCTATGATTTATCGCGTGCGCGGATTACTTTCCGCGCCAAGTAATAAAGTTTTATCAGGAGAAAAAAATGAGAGTCAGAGCCTCAATTAAACGGCTGTGCCGCCACTGCAAAATGGTCAAACGCCATGGTGTGTTGCGCGTCATTTGTGCAGATCCGCGTCACAAACAACGTCAAGGTTGATTGTCCTTCGTGGAACTGTTAAAATCTTCGACTTTTTCTAAATCAGTCATTTGCTGGGAGTAAAGCATGGCCCGGATAGCTGGGGTAAATATCCCTAACCATCAGCACGCTGTAATCGCACTAACCGCGATTTATGGCATTGGCCGTACCCGTGCGCAGAAAATTTGCGTATCGGCAGGCATCAACACCTCGACCAAAATCAAGGATCTCAGCGACAGCGAGATGGAAAAGCTGCGCGATGAGGTCGGCAAGGTTACGGTTGAAGGCGATTTGCGTCGTGAAGTTTCCATGAACATCAAGCGATTGATGGATCTTGGTTGCTACCGCGGTGTACGCCATCGTCGTGGTTTGCCGGTTCGCGGTCAGCGCACTCGCACCAATGCACGCACCCGCAAAGGTCCACGCAAAGCTATTCGCGCAACCAAATAAGCTGGTTGCCAAACGAGGAATGAATCATGGCTAAGACAAACGTACGGGTACGCAAGAAGGTAAAAAAGAATGTGGCAGAAGGCATTGCACACGTTCATGCGTCATTCAATAACACCATCATCACCATCACCGACCGCCAGGGCAATGCCTTGAGCTGGGCAACATCGGGCGGTGCCGGTTTCCGCGGTTCGCGCAAGAGCACGCCGTTTGCTGCGCAGGTTGCAGCAGAAGCTGCAGGCAAAGCGGCCCAGGAATGTGGTGTGAAGAACCTTGAAGTCAGGATCAAAGGTCCTGGCCCTGGCCGTGAGTCCGCCGTGCGGGCATTGAATGCGGTCGGTTTCAAGATCACATCCATCGCTGACGTGACGCCGGTTCCACATAACGGTTGCCGCCCGTCCAAAAAGCGCCGCATTTAAACCGCCGCGCCGTTATTACTTAGCAGGAGAGAAATTTTGGCTGTCAATCTTGATCCCAAATGCCGCCAGTGCCGCCGTGAAGGCGAAAAGCTGTTTCTGAAAGGCGAAAAGTGTTTCACCGACAAGTGCGGTATCGAACGTCGCGCTTATGCTCCGGGCCAGCATGGCCAGAAGCAGGTGCGTCTGTCCGACTACGGCGTGCAGTTGCGCGAAAAGCAAAAAGTCCGCCGCATTTACGGCATCCTTGAAAAGCAGTTCCGTGGTTACTACGCCATTGCCGACCGCACCAAGGGTGTGACCGGTGAGAGTCTGTTGCAGTTGCTGGAATGCCGTCTCGACAACGTCGTTCACCGCATGGGCTTTGGCGTTTCGCGCCGCGAATCGCGTCAGGTTGTGCGTCACAACTCAATCCTGGTTAACGGCCGCCGCGTAAACATTCCTTCATACCAGG
Source organism: Betaproteobacteria bacterium (assembly GCA_021373185.1). Lineage (GTDB taxonomy): Bacteria > Pseudomonadota > Gammaproteobacteria > Burkholderiales > Sulfuricellaceae > Sulfuricella. The sequence continues at coordinate 12,430 of JAJFTF010000036.1, forward strand.
TCAAGCCTGGCGATGTCGTCGAAGTCGCCGAGAAATCCAAGGCCCAGTTGCGCATCAAGGCTGCGGTTGCCGCTGCCGAGCAGCGCGGTTTCCCGGAGTGGATCGAAGTTGACGTAAAAGCGCTTAAAGGCGTGTACAAGGCCAAGCCGCAGCGCACCGAGTTGCCCTCAACCATCAACGAGCATCTCGTGGTTGAACTGTACTCGAAGTAATCGCTGAAGCGCATTTAACTGAAACGTATTTAAATAGAGGATCCAGCATGCAAAGCAGTGCTACCGAACTTCTGAAACCACGTGTTGTAGACGTTGAAGCGATCTCCCCCGTGCGCGCCCGCGTTTCGATGGAGCCGTTCGAGCGTGGCTATGGCCATACGCTGGGCAATGCATTGCGCCGCATCCTGCTGTCCTCGATGCCGGGCTATGCGATCACCCAGGTCAAGATCGAAGGCGTGGTGCACGAGTATTCGACGATTGAAGGCGTCCAGGAGGACGTGGTCGATATTCTACTCAACCTCAAAGGCATTGCCCTGAAGCTGCATAACCGTTCGGAAACGACCCTGATGCTCTCCAAAAAGGGCGAAGGCGTGGTGACTGCGGGCGACATCGAAACCGGCCATGACGCCGAGATCGTCAACCCTGATCATGTGATTGCTCACATCACCAAGGGCGGCAAGCTCAACATGGAAATCAAGATCGAGCAGGGTCGCGGCTATCAGCCTGTCACTGCACGTCGTGTTGCAGAAGAAGAACGCAGCATCGGCGCTATCATGCTGGATGCCTCTTTCAGCCCGGTTCATCGCGTCAGCTACGCCGTCGAAAGCGCTCGCGTCGAGCAGCGCACCGACCTGGACAAGCTGGTTGTCGATATCGAAACCAACGGCGTGGTCGATCCTGAAGAAGCGATTCGCTATGCTGCACGTATTCTGGTTGACCAGTTGTCCGTGTTTGCCGAACTGAAAGGCACACCGGCTGAGATCGAAGCTCCGCGCGCTCCACAGGTCGATCCGATCCTGCTGCGTCCGGTTGACGATCTGGAGCTCACCGTGCGTTCTGCCAATTGCCTCAAGGCGGAAAACATTTATTACATCGGCGACCTGATTCAGCGCACCGAGAACGAATTGCTGAAGACCCCGAATCTGGGACGCAAATCGCTCAACGAAATCAAGGACGTACTCGCATCCAAGGGCCTTACACTGGGCATGAAGCTGGAAAACTGGCCGCCTGTCGGGCTTGGCGAGCGCGTATAAAAGTAGTTCGTGGAACACGAAAGCAAAGCAAGGGAAGGGTAGATCATGCGTCACCGTTTAGGACTTAGAAAACTTAATGTCACCAGCAGCCACCGTTTGGCGATGTTGCGCAACATGGCCGTTTCGTTGCTGCAGCATGAAGTTATCACCACCACGCTGCCCAAGGCCAAAGAACTGCGCCGCATTGCCGAGCCGCTGATCACGCTGGGCAAGAAGCCTTCGCTGGCGAACCGCCGTCTGGCTTTCGATCGCCTGCGCGACCGCGATGTCGTCGGCAAGCTGTTCAGCGAACTGGGTCCACGGTTCCAGACTCGCAATGGCGGCTACCTGCGTATTCTCAAGTGCGGCTTCCGCAAGGGCGACAATGCGCCGATGGCGATTGTCGAATTGCTGGATCGCCCAGAAGTAGTTGAAGAGACTGCCGGCGCCTGAGTCCAGATGTCTGCTGTGAAAAAAGCCGGGCTTGTCCCGGCTTTTTTTATGTGCCGGAAATCCGGCATTGAAATACAATCTCTGCCATGACGCTCACCGAATTAAAATATATCGTTGCCGTCGCCCGCGAACGCCACTTCGGTCGCGCGGCGGAAACTTGCTTTGTTAGCCAGCCCACACTCAGCGTGGCCGTGCGCAAGCTGGAAGAAGAGTTGGGCGTTACCCTGTTCGAGCGCAATGCGAACGAAGTGAGCCTTACCCCCATCGGCGAGCAGGTGGTCGCGCAGGCCCAGAGCGTGTTGGAAGAGGCGGAAGGGGTCAAACGTGTCGCCTCGCAGAACAAGGATCAGCTAGCTGGCCCGCTTCGCCTTGGTGCCATTTATACCATCGGCCCATACCTGATGCCGGGCTTGCTCCCGATTCTGCGCGAGCTGGCACCGCAGATGCCGCTGCTGTTTCAGGAAAATTACACCCGGCGTCTGGCTGACCTGCTGAAGCGGGGAGAGCTGGATCTGGCGATTTTGTCTTTGCCCTTTGCCGAGTCCGGCCTAGCCACCCAGGCCGTGTATGACGAGCCGTTTCGCGTCGTGTTACCCGCCAATCATGGTTGGCTCAAGCAAAAGAACATTCCCGCAGAGCAGATCGGCGAAGCGGATGTGCTGCTGCTCACCAGCGGCAACTGCTTCCGCGATCAGGTGCTGCAAGCCTGCCCGTCGCTCAATCGCGGCAGCAATAATATTCAAAAGACCCTGGAAGGCAGCTCCCTGGAAACCATCCGCTATATGGTCGCCTCAGGGGTGGGTATTACCGTGCTGCCCGCCACCGCTGCCGACCTCATTCCCGCGCACAACAGCCTGCTCGAAGTGCGCCCCTTCTCGCAGCCGGAACCCATCCGCCGGGTGGCGCTCGCCTGGCGCAAGAGCTTCCCCCGCCCATTGGCGGTGGAGGCGGTGCGGCAGGCGATCATGGCTGCCGATCTTCCTGGTGTTGCCAAGCTGTTCCAGGAACCGGTCGTTGTTTGATTCCTTGTTGGCCGGCTAACGGAGCATCCTTCCGTGTTGTTTCATAGTCATAAGCTATGACAAATATCGTAACAATCAATTAGATTTATCGTTTGCGCTCCCTTACCATGCAAAGCGTGTACTCAACGTGCCGCCCCGCTAACAGGAAAAGGAGCAATAAAATGCAAACGCCTACTGCCACAGAAAACCGCCAGACCATCAAGAACCTCGAAGCCGCTTTCGCAGGCGAATCGATGGCCCACACCAAGTACCTGTACTTTGCCAGAATCTGCCGCGCCGCCGGGGATGAGGAAACCGCCAAGGTGTTCGAGGACACTGCCGCCCAGGAAGTGCAGCACGCCCTCGGCCATCTCGACCTGCTCTATCCTGCTAACAGCATGAGTCCCGCCAAGTGCCTGGAAATGGCGATAGAAGGAGAAACCCACGAATACACTGAGATGTACCCCGCCTTCCGTCATACCGCGGAAGAAGAAGGCAACCGGGCTGCCGTGGCAGAGATCGACCAGCAGATCGCCGAATCCATGGAACACGCCCAGCAATTTCGCGCCATCCTGGAAAAAGCCGCAAAGCGCTTCGCTGCGCTGGCCAAGGTGGAAGAAAAGCACGCCGGCCACTACCGTGCTGCCTTGGCAAAAATTACCGCCTAACCAACCAGAGCAAACAGGAGAACATCATGAAAGTATGGAAATGTATCGTATGCGGGTATGTCTATGATGAAGCAGCCGGTGCGCCGGACGACGGCATCGCCCCCGGCACCCGCTGGGAGGACGTGCCTGAAACCTGGGCTTGCCCGGATTGCGGCGTAGCCAAGGTCGACTTTGAAATGGCGGAGGTCTGATCGTGCGACATCAGCCCGTGGTCATTATCGGCAGCGGGCTTGCGGGCTACACCCTGGCCCGGGAGTTCCGCAAGCTGGATGCTGAAACCCCGCTCGCGATCCTCTCCAGCGATCACGGCGGATTCTACTCCAAACCTATGTTGTCCAACGCCTTCGCCCAGAAGAAAACCGCCGATGCGCTGCTGGCAAAAGACGCGACCAGAATGGCGGATGAACTCAAGGCCGAAGTGCGCGCCCACACCAGCGTGGCCGCCATCAATATACAGCGCAGGCAGCTATCGGTGAACGGCGAAACCATGTCCTATGGCAAGCTGGTGCTGGCGCTGGGCGCAGATCCGATTCGCCTGCCGCTTACCGGCAGCGGCGCGGAAGCGGTGCTGTCGGTCAACAATCTCGACGACTACCGGCGCTTTCGGGAAGCCGCCGAGGGCAAACGCCGTATCGCCATTCTCGGTGCCGGGTTGATTGGCTGTGAGTTCGCCAACGACCTTGCCAACGCGGGCTATACCGTTGATGTGATCGATCTCGCCGCCCAGCCACTGGGCCGCCTGTTACCGACTGACGCCGGGGTTTTCATGCAGCGCAGGTTGGAAGCCGCCGGCATCGTGTTCCACCTCGGTACCAGTATTCAGCAGATTGACCGCGCCGGATCCGGCCTTCGCCTGAATCTTGCCAACGGAGAAATGCTGGAAGCCGATGTCGTGTTGTCGGCGGTGGGTTTGCGGCCAAGAACGACACTGGCGGCTGCGGCAGGCCTCCAGGTCAATCGAGGCATCATGGTCAATCATCTGCTGCAAACCAGCGATGAGAACATCTATGCCATAGGCGATTGCGCCGAAGTCGAAGGCAAGGTGCTGCCCTTCGTCATGCCCATCATGCAGGCGGCACGGGCGCTGGCTCCCACTTTGACGGGTAATGCTACCCCGGTGTGCTATCCGGCCATGCCGGTGGCGGTCAAAACACCCGCTTGCCCTGCCGTGGTTGCACCGCCGGAGCCGGGTGTGGCCGGCCAGTGGCGTCTGAAACAGGATGTGGATGGCGTAAAGGCGTTGTTCGAGGATGCAGACGGAAAGCTGCGCGGCTTCGCCCTGCTGGGGGCGGCAGTGGCAGAAAAAAATGGACTCGCTCAGTTGCTCGTTCAGTAAAGCTTTTTGTCTCGCCAAGAGCATGTTTGAAGAGGGTCTGACCATTGCCTCCTTGCTGTTGATGGCACGGAATGCGAGAAGCTACACTGCGTCATATGTTTGACATGTGTCCACCCCATAATCAGCCATCTTTGGATGCACTGAAATGGGGAAATCATGGGAGAATTCGTGGAATGGCACGCTGATTTCAGCGTTGGAAATTCATCGATAGACGAACAACACAAAGGGTTGTTCGAACTGGTGAATCAAATGTGGGATAGTCGTAAAGAAAGCGAAAAGAAGAAGCGGGTGTTGTTCAAAGGGATCGTCAAGGCGCTTCGGACTCATTGCCATGATGAGGAGCGCATTCTTGCAAAGAATGGCTGCCCGAGCCTAAAGGAACATCGGCACGAGCATCACAATCTGATCAAGCAGATCGAGGAAATTCTGGACTCCTGCGACAAGGACTGCAAAAAATCCTGGTATAAAATGATGGGGTTTCTGATGCATGAACTGCTGGCGCACCATCTGGTCGGCACCGACCAGGCCTGTCGTAAATATCTGCGCAGCTAGCCATGCCATGATTACGTCGAAGAAACTGCACCATCGGCGTCCATAGCTGATGGTGCTCGATGCCGGTTTGTCGTTCAGCGTTTGGGCAGCATTTCACTCAGGTACCGCCCAGTAAAGCTGGCCGGGGTTTTTGCGACTTGCTCGGGCGTTCCCGCCGCAATGATCTTGCCGCCGCCATCGCCGCCTTCCGGGCCGAGGTCGATCACCCAGTCCGCAGTCTTGATTACATCCAGATTATGCTCGATCACCACCACGGTGTTGCCGCTGTCGCGCAGGCGGTGCAGCACAGTGAGGAGCAGTTCGATGTCGTGGTAGTGCAGGCCGGTCGTCGGCTCGTCGAGGATGTACAACGTCCGTCCGGTATCGCGCTTGGACAGCTCCAGCGACAGCTTGACGCGCTGGGCTTCGCCGCCGGACAAAGTGGTCGCTGACTGACCGAGCGTGATGTAGCCGAGGCCGACATCGAGCAGGGTGGCGAGCTTGCGCGCCACTACCGGCACGGCGCTGAAAAATTCGTGCGCCTGCTCCACCGTCATGTCCAGAATCTCGTGGATATTTTTGCCCTTGTACTGCACTTCCAGCGTTTCCCGGTTGTAGCGCTTGCCGTGGCAGACGTCGCACGGCACGTAGATGTCGGGCAGGAAGTGCATTTCCACCTTGATTACGCCATCGCCTTCACAGGCTTCGCAGCGCCCGCCCTTGACGTTGAACGAGAACCGCCCCGGCCCGTAGCCGCGCTCGCGCGATTGCGGCACGCCGGCGAACAGGTCGCGGATCGGCGTGAACAGGCCGGTGTAGGTGGCCGGATTGGAGCGCGGGGTGCGCCCGATCGGGCTTTGATCGACATCGATCACCTTGTCGTAGAATTCCAGGCCATGCAGTTCTTCATGCGGCGAAGGTTCCGCCGACGAGCCATAGAGATGGCGTGCCACGGCGCGGTACAGGGTATCGTTGATCAGGGTGGATTTGCCCGAGCCAGAGACGCCGGTGACGCACACGAACAGCCCGACCGGCAGGTCGAGGGTGGCGTCGATCAGGTTGTGGCCGCTGGCGCCGGTCAACTTGAGCATGCGCTTGGGGTCGGGTGCATGGCGTTTTTTCGGCACGGCGATGCTGCGCTTGCCGCTTAGATACTGGCCGGTGAGCGAGGCGGGGTTGGCCTTGATTTCGTCCGGCGTGCCTTCGGCGACGACATGGCCGCCATGCACGCCCGCGCCGGGGCCGATGTCCACCACGTGGTCGGCGCAGAGGATCGCGTCGGTGTCGTGCTCCACCACGATCACGGTGTTGCCCATGTCGCGCAGGTGCTTGAGGGTGCCGAGCAGGCGGTCGTTGTCGCGCTGGTGCAGGCCGATCGACGGCTCGTCCAGCACGTACATCACGCCGGTCAATCCCGAACCGATCTGGCTGGCCAGACGGATGCGCTGTGCCTCGCCGCCGGAAAGGGTGTTGGCCGAGCGGTCGAGCGACAGGTAATCCAGCCCGACATCGTTGAGGAAGCGGATTCGCGCCGCGATTTCCTTGATGATGCGCTCGGCGATGGCCAGTTTCTGGCCGTCGAATTCCAGCGTGGCGAAAAAGTCGTAAGCCAGCCGCAGCGGCAGCCGCCCGATCTCGAACAACGCTTTGCCGCCGACCAGCACGTGGCGCGCCTCGGGGCGCAGCCGGGTGCCTTCGCAGTCGGGGCAGGTGCGGAAGTTGATGTATTTTGCCAGTTCCTCGCGCACCGTCGTCGATTCGGTTTCGTGATAGCGGCGTTCGAAATTGGTGATGATGCCTTCGAACGGGTGGCTGCGTATTTTCATCCCGCCTTTTTCAGCGAGGTAGGGGAACGACAATGATTCCTTGCCGCTGCCATAGAGCAGAATGTGCTGAATGTTGTCCGGCAATTCCTCGAACGGCGCTTCGAGATCAAAGCTGTAGTGCTTCGCCAAGGCTTGCAGCATCTGGAAGTAGAACTGGTTGCGTTTGTCCCAGCCTTTGATGGCGCCCGAGGCCAGGCTCAGGTGCGGAAAGGCGACGATGCGCTTGGGGTCGAAGAAGCTGACCTGGCCTAAACCGTCGCACTCGGGGCAGGCGCCCATCGGATTGTTGAAAGAGAACAATCGCGGTTCCAGTTCCGGCAGGGAATAGCTGCACACCGGGCAGGAAAACTTGGCGGAGAACAGGTGTTCCTTGCCGCTGTCCATCTCCAGCGCCAGCGCCTTGCCGTCGGAGTGACGCAATGCGGTCTCGAACGATTCGGCCAGGCGCTGCTTCACATCGGCGCGCACTTTCAGGCGATCCACCACGATATCGACGGTGTGTTTCTTGTTCTTGTCGAGTTTCGGCAGGGCGTCGATCTCATGCACCTTGCCGTCGATCCGCAGGCGCACGAAACCCTGGGCGCGCAGCTCGTCGAACAAGTCGACCTGCTCTCCCTTGCGGCTCACCACCGTCGGCGACAGGATCATCAGCTTGGTGTCCTCGGGCAGCGCCAGTACCGTGTCCACCATCTGCGAAATGCTCTGGGCGGAAAGCAGGATATTGTGCTCGGGGCAATAAGGGTCGCCGACACGGGCATAGAGCAGGCGCAGGTAATCGTGGATTTCCGTTACCGTGCCGACAGTCGAGCGCGGGTTGTGGCTAGTCGCTTTCTGCTCGATGGAAATCGCCGGCGACAGTCCTTCGATCAGATCGACATCTGGCTTTTCCATGCGCTGCAAAAACTGGCGCGCATAGGCCGAGAGCGACTCGACATAGCGTCGCTGTCCTTCGGCATAGAGGGTGTCGAACGCGAGCGAGGATTTGCCGGAGCCGGACAGGCCGGTGATGACTACCAGCTTGTCGCGCGGGATGTCGAGACTGATGTTTTTCAGGTTGTGGGTGCGGGCACCGCGGATTTTGATCAAGTCCATGTGTTTTGTGCAGAGCAAAAGGCAACCTGCTACTATACGCAACTTTACCGTTGCACTTCAAATTCATATGCATGTTTCTGAAAAGATGACCAAGATTGAGCTGCGCGTCAGTACCGGGCTGGCCGGAATTTTCGGCCTGCGCATGCTGGGCATGTTCCTGATTCTGCCGGTATTCGCCATCTACGCCCACACCCTGCCGGGCGGCGAAAATCAAATGTTGGTCGGCCTGGCGCTGGGCGCCTACGGCCTGACCCAAGCCATGCTGCAATTGCCTTTCGGCATGGCGTCGGATCGTTGGGGGCGCAAGCGGGTGATCTATTTCGGCTTGCTGCTGTTCGCTTTCGGCAGCTTTGTCGCGGCTTACGCCAACGACCTTTATATGGTGATTCTGGGCCGGTCGATTCAGGGCGCCGGCGCGATCTCCGCCGCAGTGATGGCGCTGCTCGCCGACCTGACGCGCGAAGAGCACCGCACCAAGGCAATGGCGATGATCGGCTCCACCATCGGCCTGTCGTTTGCCGCCTCCATGGTGATCGGCCCGGTGATTTACCAGATGATCGGCGTGCCCGGTATGTTTGCGCTCACTGGCGTGTTGGCGCTGGCCGCGATGGGCGTGATTTATGCCGTCATCCCCGACCCCAAGGGCAGCCATTTCCATTCCGATGCGGAGGTGGCGCCTGCGCGCCTGAGCGACGTGCTGCGCGACATGCAGTTGCTGCGGCTGAATTTCGGCATATTCGCGCTGCACGCGGCGCAGATGGCGATGTTCGTGGTGATTCCTTTCGCCCTGCGCGAAGCCGGCGGCATGCCGGAAGCCCAGCACTGGAAAATCTACCTGCCGGTAATGCTGGCCGCATTCGCCCTGATGGTGCCCGCGATCATTTACGGCGAGAAGAAAGCCAAGCTCAAGCCGATCTTCGTTTCCGCCGTCGCCATGCTGCTCTTGTCGCAACTCTTGCTGACCGTGCTGATCCGCGATTTCTGGGGCATCGTCGCGATGCTGCTGCTGTTCTTCATCGCCTTCAATATTCTCGAAGCCAGCCTGCCCTCGCTGATCTCCAAGATCGCTCCGGCCCGCGCCAAAGGGACGGCGATGGGCGTGTATAATACCTCGCAGGCGCTCGGCCTGTTTGTCGGCGGCGTGGTGGGCGGAGTTTTGTCGCATTACGTCGGCCAATGGGCCGTGTTCGTATTCGGGGCAGTAATGAGCGCGTTGTGGCTGAGCATGGCCGCCAGCATGAAAACGCCGCCTGCCGTGCGCACCAAAATGTATCATCTTGAACCGATGGCCGCAGACGCAGCGCGTGAACTGTCGCGCCGCCTGACCAGCCTGAACGGGGTGATGGAAGCGGTGGTCGATGCCGAGGAAGGCGCAGCCTACCTCAAGGTGGAGATGGCGGGTTGGGATGAAGAAGGCGTTACTAAATTAATTGAGGGGGGAGCGTGAAATGGCATCAGTGAACAAGGTAATTCTGGTTGGACGTCTGGGCAAGGATCCGGAAACCCGTTACATGCCCAATGGCGATGCGGTGACCAATATCACCCTGGCGACCAGCGAAAACTGGAAAGACAAGAACGGAGAGAAGCAGGAAAAGACCGAGTGGCATCGCGTGACCTTCTACCGCAAGCTGGCGGAAATCGCCGGCGAGTACCTGAAAAAGGGCAGCATGGCCTATGTCGAGGGTCGGCTGGAAACCCGCAAGTGGACCGACAAAGCGGGCGTCGAAAAATACACCACCGAGATCATCGCCAACGAAATGCAGATGCTGAGCAGCCGCAGCAGCGGCGGCAACAGTTTCGAAGTGGTGGACAAGCCAGCGGCGAACAGTAGCAGTAGCAGCGGCGCGAAGGCGGCAGCAAAGAGCGGCGGCGACTTCGATAATTTCGAGGACGACATTCCGTTTTAGGGGCTACCGGTAATGTTGCAAACGAAATGGCGGAGAACGATGTTCCTCCGCCATTTTTTCTTGCTGTGCCGTGAAGTGGGCATTCATCGTAGCGCAATCTATTCCACTCCGTTGAGGGCTTCCTGATATGGCGTTCCAGTTAAAGATCGATGTCGACCGATAGTCTTCATCCTCGTTCGGTTGCAATCATCGGCGGCGGCCCTGCCGGACTTATGGCGGCGGAAGTGCTGATCCAGGGCGGCGTGCGGGTCGATCTTTACGACGCCATGCCGTCGGTGGGGCGCAAGTTTTTGCTGGCGGGCAAGGGCGGTCTGAACCTCACGCACGCTGAATCCGCCGAGGCATTCCTGTCGCGTTACGGCTCGCGCCGAGCGCAGATTGAACCGCTGCTCGACGCATTTGGGCCGGAAGCGCTACGCGAGTGGACGCGCAGCCTCGGCGTCGAAACTTTTGTCGGCACCTCCGGGCGGGTATTCCCGGTTGAGAAAAAGGCCGCGCCACTGTTGCGTGCCTGGCTGCACCGGCTGCGCGCAGACGGAGTGAGCTTTCACATGCGTTACCGCTGGCGCGGCTGGGACGAAAACGGTGTCCTGTGTTTTGCTACGCCGCAGGGCGAACAGTTGGTGCATGTCGATGCGGTGGTGCTGGCGCTGGGCGGCGGCAGTTGGGCGAAGCTCGGTTCCGATGGCGCGTGGGTGCCGCTGCTGGCGCAGCGCGGCGTGCCGGTGGCGGCGTTGCGCCCGGCAAACTGCGGCTTCGATGTCGGCTGGAGCGAGCACTTACGCACGCGCTTCGCCGGGTATCCGGTGAAGTCGGTGGTCGCGTCCTTCACCGATTCGACCGGCGCGGAATTTCACCGCCAGGGCGAATTCGTGGTGACGGCAACCGGCGTCGAGGGCGGCCTGATTTATGCCTTGTCCGCGCCCTTGCGCGACGAGATCGAAGCCAGCGGCTCGGCGGTCATGCAACTTGACCTGGCGCCCGGCTGGGAGTTGCAACGCCTGATCGACGAACTGTCGCGGCCACGGGGTTCGCGCTCGCTGTCCAGCCACCTCCAGAGCCGGGTGGGCATCAAGGGGGTGAAGGCCGGGCTGCTGCGCGAAGTGTTGTCGGCAACGGAGTTCGCCGATCCGCTTCGGCTGGCGGCGGCGATCAAGGCGCTGCCGCTGCGCCTCGTCGCGCCGCGCCCTCTCGATGAGGCGATCAGCAGTGCGGGCGGCGTGGCCTTCGAAGCGCTCGACGAGCGCCTGATGATTCGCGACCAGCCCGGCGTGTTTTGTGCCGGTGAGATGCTCGACTGGGAAGCGCCGACCGGCGGCTATCTGCTCACTGCCTGTTTCGCCAGCGGGCGTGCCGCCGGTTCTGGAGTGTTGGCCTGGCTTGAAGCCGGGGCGGGCGGTAAGTAATTACTTCGCAGGCTACGAAAGCGACCGAAATTTATCTATAATCACGCCATGCTCTATTGGGAAAAACACGACCACGACCAGAACCAGCACCACTGGTACTGCGTCACCTTCGACCACGACTTGCTGGGCGACCTGGTGCTCGTCAAATCATGGGGAAATATCGGTCGGCGCGGCACCCGGAAAGAGAAGCAGGTGCTGCAATCCGCCGATGATCTGCGCGCCTGCCTGCAGGTTATCGGCGAGCAGCGCGAAGCGGATGGCTACGCCGTGGCGGGCGTGGGCTGGTCGGGCTGAGGCGATTCGCCTGGCGTTGAGCCGCTTCCGACCATGTTCAAGGCGACAGCCTCGGCGACCTTGATGCCGTCCACCGCTGCCGAAAGAATCCCTCCGGCGTAGCCCGCACCCTCTCCCGCAGGATAAAGCCCCACCGTATTCAGACTTTGGTAATTCTCGTTGCGCTTGATGCGGATCGGTGAAGACGTGCGCGTCTCGACCCCGGTCAGCACCGCGTCATGCATGGAAAAATTCTTGATCTGCTTGTCGAAGGCCGGAAGCGCTTCGCGTATCGCCTCGATGGCGTAATCCGGCAGGGCGCTGGAAAGGTCGCACAAATGCACGCCGGGCGTGTAGGAGGGTTGCACCGTGCCGAACGCCGTGGAGGGCTTGCCGGCGAGGAAGTCGCCGACCAGTTGTCCCGGTGCGGAATAATTTTTGCCGCCAAGCTCGAAGGCGCGTGCCTCCCACTGGCGCTGAAAAGCGATGCCCGCCAGCGGGTGGCCGGGGTAATCGGCGGGCGTGATGTCGACCACGATGCCGCTGTTGGCGTTGCGCTCGCTGCGCGAATACTGGCTCATGCCGTTGGTCACCACGCAGCCCGGCTCCGAGGTGGCCGCCACCACCGTGCCGCCGGGGCACATGCAGAAACTGTAAACCGAGCGGCCATTGGCGCAGTGATGCACCAGCTTGTAATCGGCTGCACCCAGCAACGGGTTGCCGGCATTCTTGCCGAACCGGCATTGGTCGATCAACGACTGCGGGTGCTCGATGCGGAAGCCGATGGAAAAAGGCTTGGCCTCGATATACACGCCCCGGTCGTAAAGCATCTGGAAGGTGTCGCGCGCGCTGTGGCCGACCGCCAGCACCACATGCCCGGTGGCGATGCGCTCGCCGCTTGCCAGCACCACGCCGCGCACCTGCCCGTTGTCGATGTCGAGATCGTCCACCCGGCATTGGAAGCGGACTTCACCGCCGAGCGATTCGATGGTCGAACGCATTTTTTCCACCATGCTCACCAGCCGGAACGTGCCGATGTGGGGCTTGCTCACATACATGATCTCGGGCGGCGCGCCGGCCGTAACGAACTCCGTCAGCACCTTCTTGCCATAATGGCCGGGGTCCTTGATCTGGCTGTGGAGCTTGCCGTCGGAGAAGGTGCCCGCGCCGCCCTCACCGAACTGCACGTTGGATTCCGGGTTCAGCTCGCCTTGCCGCCACAGGCCGAAAGTGTCCTTGGTGCGCTCGCGCACCGCCTTGCCGCGCTCCAGGATGATCGGGCGAAACCCCATCTGCGCCAGAATCAACCCGGCAAACAGCCCCGCCGGGCCGGTGCCGATTACCACTGGCCTTGAGGCCAAGCCGCTCGGCGCCTGCGCCACGAACCGGTAGCTGGTGTCAGGCGACGGCGAGAGATGTTTATCCTTCTTCGACCGTTTGAGCACGGCCTTCTCATTCTTCAGCTCGACATCCAGCGTATAGACAAAAAGGATCGCCTCCGGCTTGCGGGCGTCATGGCCGCGGCGGGCGATCGAATAGCCGACCAGATCCTCCGTCCTGATGCCCAGCCGCTTGATGATGGCGGCCCGGATGGCGCTTTCGGGGTGGTCGATGGGGAGTTTTATTTCAGTCAGTCGCAGCATGCAGGAATTCCGGCCAAGCCTTGTTTGGAGCCGCCCATTGTAATGCGGTTCACGCCAGCCCGGTAGGGCGGGAAGTGCGCCCTCGCTGATCCGTCAGCCCAGGAACGCTTCCTTGGAATTGAGATATGCGATTTCCTCTGCCGTGCTTTCCCTGCCGAGGATGGCGTTGCGATGCGGGAAGCGGCCAAATTTTCTGATGAGTTCGCGATGATGTTCGGCAAAGCGCAAATTGCTTTCGAGGCGGGCTTCGCCAAACAGCTTGACCGAAAGCGCCTGATCCTCAAGATTCTCGCTGTGCATCAGCGGCATGTACAAGAAGGCGAGTTTTTCTGTCGGTATGCTCTTGTGATAACCCTTCGCCAGCGCGTGCTTCGTCGTCTCGATGGCCTGATGCTCGGTCTTGAAGCTTCGCGCCTCGCCGCGAAACATGTTCAGCGGGAACTGGTCGAGGACAATGACCAGAGCCAGGCAACCTTCCGGGCTGTTCTTCCATTCGTCCAGTTCGCCCTTGGCCGCGCTGGCCCACAGCGACTCATAGCGGTTGCGTATCTCAGCGTCCAGTTCCAGGGTCGAGGAAAACCAGCGCTTCTGCATCTCTGCCGAATACCAGAACTCGATGATTTCTTCAGGCGTGATTTTAATGGTAGGCCTCCCGGTCTTTGTGCTGAACCAGAATCCACGGATTAACCACCACCGCCCATAGCGTCGCATCCGCATCCAGCCATGCCTTGGCCTGTGCATCGGAAACTTTCTCGACCTGATGCGCCAGCAGCCACTGCTCGACTTGCGCCTTGTTGTCATTGGAAATCTGCACGGCCACTTCGATCAAATCCAATCCGTCATCAACCGCAATCACGCTGCCCGCAGCAAAAAAACGCAGCAGTTCCGTCCACGCAATGCGGGACGTTTCCTGGTTCAGTTTGGCGCGGAGGATTTCGTCTGGATTATGCGGCATGGCTAAGCGGAACTTCCCCGCCGGGAAATACGAGGACAATAAAAGGGGCCACAATAAAAGGGGCCAGGCTCACTTTAGCTCGCCACTCTCCGGCCTCTGCACCTTGGGCCTTCCACGCGGTTTCACTTCACGTCGCAGCCCGGTCATTTTCTCTATCATATCCATGAACCGAGCGTTACCCAAAGGCTGACTTTGACTCAGTGCCAAGCGGATATCTGCAATGGCCGGCGCATCAATCTGGGAGCGAAATAACGCCCGGTAGTTCTCTCGTCTGCTTTCGTCATCCGCATTCATGGCGGTATACAGCGGGTGCGGGGTGACCAGTGAGTCGCTTTGCCCCAGCGCATTTGCAGGATAACTGCTCCAACGGTAGTGAGCCGGGTCTTCCACCATGGCGGCGCGCACAGGGTTAAGCTCGATGTAGCGCTGACATAGCAGCAAATAGGCATCTTCCTGCACCAGCGACGATTTGTAACGACTGTTCCACAGCGTACCGGTGCGTCGGTAGGTCTTGTTGATGTACTGAACATAGCGCCGTCCCAGTGAAATGATGAGACGGGGCACATCCTCGGGCTGGGGCGGAGTCAGCAGCAAATGCACATGGTTGGTCATGAACACATAGGCGTGCAGGGTGCAGCCGCTTTCCTTGAGAGCCTCACCCAACCAGTGGCGGTAGGCATGGTAGTCGTCATCAGCGAAAAAGCAGGCATCGCGGTTGTGTCCGCGCTGGACAATGTGCAGCGGCACACCGGCCAAATGTATACGGGGGCGGCGGGGCATGATGCGGCCAAGTATAGCCTAATTTAATCGAGCCTGGCCCCTTTGATTTCCGTCGGTAGGTTTTGTTGATGTACTGAACATAGCGCCGTCCCAGTGAAATAATGAGGCGGGGCACATCCTCGGGCTGGGGCGGAGTCAGCAGCAAATGCACATGGTTGGTCATGAACACATAGGCGTGCAGGGTGCAGCCGCTTTCCTTGAGAGCCTCACCCAACCAGTGGCGGTAGGCATGGAAGTCGTCATCAGCGAAAAAGCAGGCATCGCGGTTGTGTCCACGCTGGACAATGTGCAGCGGCACACCGGCCAAATGTATACGGGGGCGGCGGGGCATGATGCGGCCAAGTATAATCTAATTAAATCGAGCCTGGCCCCTTTGATTCGTGTTGTGAGTTATGGAGCGAAGCCACGAAAATACCAAACCGTAAATGCAAATATCGTTGGGATACACGGCACCATAACCGCCAAGCCAAGTGATACCGGGATGGCCACTCGACGGAATGAGCGTGCCTTGCCTGCGAGAAGTGCCACAGGCCAAAAAACCCATAGCCATGTGAGAAGTAACCAGAGCTTGCCGGGGATGAGGTTGAGGCCCGCCACGAACACACCCAACCAAAGAGCAAGAACGGTAGCAGCATGAACGATGCACCCGGCCGCCAACAGCCGATAGGCGTTGGTACCGTCCTTCGTAGAAGCTCCTTGGTTCATTGGTGTGAGGCCCAACGTCGAAAGTAAGGGGCGACGCGCTTCAGCGCGGCGTCCCGCTTGACTGATGAGTTAGGGATGTTTCGAGTTGCTGGCATCGTTTTTCTCCGCCTTTAGGACAGCCACTACCCATTGAACGGTATACGCGAAACTACCCCAAACTGCGACCAGAAGAAGAATTTCTCTTTCCGGTGGGCTAATTGTCACCCTTAGCCGTGGCAAAACGTGATCTATGACGCCTTGAGTCACCAGGAAAGCAATGAGCATTGTTGCGCCTGCTTTAAGCGTAGCGATCAAGAGTCTTTTGCTCATTTTCACCCTAACGTGCAGCTAAGGGGCGCGCCGAAGGCGCGTCCCAGCGACCAAAGGGAGCGAACTTGAGCGTAGGGTTAGAGCGCACTTTTTACCAACCCATTGTCTGGTGCCAGCTTACCTAGCTGAAGTTGCTCAAGCACACTGAGACGATTTTCCAGCTCGGACTGAGAGAGAGTGCCCTTGCGATATAAAGAGCGCAGGAAATCAGAGGCCACCTGATCTTGCTTCGTTGTGTTGCACTCGTGACACGAGCAAACGATATTTCGATATGAGTTGTTCCTGCCGTTCGTTTGCGCAACTACGTGATCAAGTTCGCAGGACTCTGCGCGGATGCTCTTTAGGCAGTAGAAGCAGCGGTGGTCTTCGCGCGCAAGCAATGCCGAAACGAACTTGCGGTTTGCAAAGAAGTCGAGTGTTTCAATGTCGATTTCAGCTACCGATGTTTCCAGTGGCAATACACCAGCAATTTCTTCCGGGAGAAAAACTCGCACAAGATGTCCGTTCCGTGATTTGTCCTCAATCTTGATGCAACCACGTTCGTTCAAGCTGCGAATGTCTTCGCGTGAAGAGCTATCGGAAACGCCAGTGGCTTTGGAGAGTGGCATCAGCGCGAAGATGGCAGATGATTTGCCTTCGAGGCGGGTATGCCGAAGCAGGTGATAGTAAAGAACTCGCTCCCGAACGCTGAGTTGCAGCGAAGGGAAGAGATGGTCTTCACATTGCTTAATGATAGTAGCTGCGTCCATTGTTTGTGCGCTCTAACGTGGAGTTAACCGGCTCCGCGCTTTTGCGGAGTCCGGGTTGAACGTAGGGTTAGGGATGGCTCGGCTCATTGCAAGTAGTGCAATATAAACGGCGCGATGAATGCGACCAAAACAGGCGGCAGCGCAAGAAACAACATGCGCTGAGTGGGAGACCACCTTGCCACCCAAACAAGCACCACAGCCGAGACGACCGAGACCCCGGAAAAAGCCAGCAATGACCCCGCGAGGAAGAAACGCAAAGCCAATGAACCAACCTCAAACACGGCCCCGAGGATGAACGAAACAAACGAAATGAACACCACCAACTCAAACAGCGCGCGGAGCCAATAACTGACGCTCTCTCCGAAAGTGCGGGGAGACTCAACATTATCGAGGTTCGAGAATCGTCGCATCAAAATCCCTAACGTTCAAATTGAGGGGCTGGCCGATCACAAAACTTGGCCGGAGCCCAGAAAGTTCAACAACCGCAGGCCGCAAAGAGAACGCTTATCGGCCAGTCCCTCTCGAATGCAGGGTTAGGACGGATTTTGGCACGCGGTAGCTTGCTTTTTTACTGGAGACTCAATCGACGCCGCCCTCAAAGACTACGCGGATCACTCGATTGCCATGGAGAAAAAATGTCCCGCACACGACATCGCCGCAATACATCATACGATCAGAGTCGCGTTCGTCGGGTTTGCCAAGAACGCTTTCAACTGCCTTTGCCATTACACCCACGTTTAGCCCATGCCGAAGTTTCCACTGAGGTTTGGTGACAGTGACTCCCGCTATGATCCCGTGGCCATAATTACGCGCGGGAAAATATGCCTTAATGGCAAGGCCATCGAATTGTAAGATGCGAATTTCATCGTCCTGCTTTGGGTCGTGTTTATTTGGAATCACCCTTACCTTTTCTCGCGTAACCAAGCCAATCTTTCGTAAATTAGCCAATGATTCAACCACAGGTAAGCCAAGCGCTTCGTTTACAAATGTGTCAACTTTCTCGTATTCGGTCGGTGTGCGGTTTTGATCTGCGACCGCCGTTGGTGCGACAGACCACAGTACGTAGGTGAAGAGGATAGTCGCCAATCGCATCATATTCACCCCTAACGTAAAATTAACCGGCTCCGCGCTTTTGCGGAGTCCGGGTTGAATGTCGGGTTAGCCGTCATCACGCTCAAGATCAACCGTCTTTGGATGAAAAACTTGTTCGACCCGTTTGCTGTTGTCAAACCATACGCAAAGAAGCCCAGGATTGAGACCAGCAGATTGAGTGTAGTCTCCAATGTTATGTACGGTCATAAGCGGGCCACCGCTTTTTAAACGAACGGTGTCGCCAATTTCAAAATTTGACATTCTATGGTTCCTCTCCGGTGATATTGCGATAAACCGAGTCGAGTACTCCTGTAAGTACATCAACGCGGCGTTCTAGCTCACTCTTACGAATAAGCCTTGGATCATTTGCACGAAGAGCTTCCGTGCGTAAGGCATCCAGTTCTTTCTTGTACTCCGCAAGCAAGAAATTGGTGGCAGCCAATCTTGCAGAAGTCGCAGACGATTCCGCTTGGGCGCGCAACGCAATCTCTGATTGCTCTTGTGCTGCGGCAGAGCGTTTTAGTTCCTGTCGAGTAAGCTCCAACTCGCTTCTTTGTAGAGCTAGATCTTCACGTTGCAAAAGAATCGCATAAATTAGCCCTGCAAATGCAAGGCCAGAAAACGTAGCATTTACCGCCCCAAATAGGTCTCCAAACTGACCCCTTGTAGGCCAGTCGGGAAGCAAAAAGAACACTGCCAGACCGAACGCGACTTGCACAGCCAAGATACAAATGGCAGCGAAGGCAACGGTCGTGAAGTGGCGTGATTCCATGTTTTTGGCGGCTAACGTAAAGTAGACACCCTAAAAAGTGCCGGCAAAAGCACCTTCAAGGTGTATAATCTGGATGTCATGGTGCAACGCCCTGTTTTGATTGAGGATGAAATTATGGAGCCCCCTAATTTGCCCGACAAAAGCACCACTGCAAAACCTCCAAAATTGCTTGATCAAGTCCGCGACAAGTTGCGCGTAAAGCACTACAGCATCCGCACCGAGCAAACTTATCTGGATTGGATTAAACGCTATATCTTCTTTTATGACAAGCGGCATCCGAAAGAGATGGGCGCTGCGGAGGTGGAACAATTTCTGACGCATTTGGCGGTAGCGGGCAAGGTGGCGGCTTCCACTCAGAATCAGGCCAAATCTGCCCTGTTGTTTCTTTATCGCGAGGTGCTGGAAATCGAATTGCCCTGGCTGGATAACGTAATCCAGGCAAAGGTTCCGAAGCGCTTGCCGGTAGTGCTGACTGTCAGCGAAGTGCAGGCCGTGTTGTCCCGTCTTTCCGGTACGCATGGTTTGGTCGCGAACTTGCTCTATGGCACGGGGATGCGCTTGATGGAGGCTTTGCGGCTGCGGGTCAAGGATGTGGAATTTTCGCGCCGCGAAATTGTTGTGCGTGAAGGCAAGGGGTTCAAAGACCGTGTGACGATGCTGCCGGAAGCGGTAATTGCGCCGCTCAAGGCTCACCTGGTCAACGTCAAGGCGCTACATGAAGAGGATTTGGCGCAAGGTTTCGGTGAGGTTTATTTGCCGTTTGCGCTGGATAAAAAATATCCGAATGCAGGGCGCGAATGGGGGTGGCAGTATATTTTCCCTTCAAAAAATTTGTCGGTCGATCCGCGCTCCGGTAAAACCCGCCGCCACCATGTCGATGAAAAAGGCTTGCAGCGCGCCATCAAACAGGCCGTACGCGATCTGGGCCTGGTCAAGCCCGCCACTCCCCATACACTGCGCCACAGCTTCGCCACTCACCTGCTGCAATCCGGCTATGACATTCGCACCGTTCAGGAGTTGCTGGGCCATTCTGACGTGAGCACTACCATGATTTATACTCATGTCCTCAATCGTGGCGGCAGGGGTGTGACCAGCCCGCTGGATATGGCGTAACCGATGACCAAACCCTCCCCCCACCTCTTCACCCAATTGCCCGCCCAGATGGCGCTCGCCCTGATGCTCGGGGCGGTGACCGTTTCCGGCTTCGCGCCGGATTATTTCGCCTTGCTGCCGTTGCTCACGCTGGCGGGCTTGTTCCTGCTCTGGTCGCGTGCGGCCTCGCCGCGTGCGGCGGCTTATACCGGTTTCGCGTTCGGCCTGGGCTTTTTTGGCGCGGGGGTGAGCTGGGTGTTTGTCAGCATTCACGAGTTCGGCGGCATGCCGGTTGCGCTGGCGGTGGTCGCCACCTTTCTGTTTTGCGTGGTCTTGTCGGTGTTTCCGGCGGCGGTCGGGCTGTTTCAGGCGAGTCCCGGCGGCGCGACCAAGCGGCGCTTTCTGCTGCTGATCCCGGCGCTGTGGGTGCTGGCGGAGTGGGTGAAGGGCTGGTTGTTTACCGGCTTTCCGTGGCTTTCGCTGGGCTACTCGCAGGCGGCGATGAGCCCGCTGTCTGGGTTTGCGCCGCTGCTCGGCGTGTACGGGGTGTCGCTGGCTGCGGCGATCTGCGCCGGTGCGCTGGCGCTGCTGATCGAGGCTCGGTTAAGCAAATGCGGCAAGGCGACCATGGTGTTGCCGGCGGCGTTGATCGTGGCGCTGGTCGCGGCGGGGCTGGTGTTGAAGCAGGTCGAATGGGTCAAGCCGTTCGGCGCGCCGGTCACGGTCAGCCTGTTGCAGGGCAATATTCCGCAGGAGATGAAGTGGCGCGAGGACAAGGCCAAAAGCACGCTCGACGCCTACATGGCGCTGACGATGGCCAGCACCGGACGCCTGACCGTGCTGCCGGAAACGGCGCTGCCGATGTTTTTGCATAATCTGCCGTTGTCCTATCTGGAAATGCTGGCGGATCATGCGCGCGACCTGAACGGCGATATCCTGGTTGGCGTGCCGGAATATGCCGACAGCCGGGATTATTACAACAGCGTGCTGAGCCTCGGCAGCGGGCCGTTGCAGGCTTACCGCAAATACCATCTGGTGCCGTTCGGCGAGTTCATCCCGCTCAAGCCGGTGTTCGGCTGGATCGTCAAGGTGCTGCACATTCCGCTGTCGGATTTCACCCGTGGCGCGGAAGTGCAGCCGCCGCTGCAGGCTGCCGGCCAGAAAATCGCGATGGCGGTGTGCTATGAAGACGTGTTCGGCGAAGAGCTGATCCGCCAGTTGCCGGAGGCCACCCTGCTGGTCAACGTCAGCAACGATGCGTGGTTCGGCGCTACGGTCGCGCCCTGGCAGCACTTGCAGATTTCCCAGATGCGCGCGCTCGAAACCGGGCGCTACATGTTGCGCGCCACCAATACCGGCATTACCGCCATCATCGATCAGCACGGCGAGGTGGTGAAGCGCGCGCGCGAATTCGCCGCCACCCGGCTGGAAGGCGAAGCGCAGGGCTTCACCGGGGCGACGCCTTATGTGCAGTGGGGCAACTGGCCGATGCTCGGGCTGGCCGCATTGCTGCTGGCGATTAACTGGCTGGCGGGAAAAATCATCGCCGCCAGAGAAGAAAAAAAGCCGGGACGCCGGGGCGGATGAGCGGCTGGCACTGCTACATCCTGGAATGCGCCGACGGCACGCTTTACACCGGCATCACCAACGATCTGGAAAAACGCCTGGCGGCGCACAACAGCGGCACCGCATCGAAATACACACGCAGCCGCCTGCCGGTGCAAATGGTTTACTCGGAAACCCAGGCGGATCGTGCATCGGCAAGCCGGCGCGAGATTGAGATCAAGCGCCTGCCGCGCAACGCAAAGCTGGCCTTGATGCAGGCTGGTTGAAGGGAATGGGAATGCGACAGGCCATATTCATGCTGCTTGGCATGCTGATGTTCGGGGCGCCCGCTCATGCGGGCATGTATAAACTGGTCAACCCCGACGGCACGGTGACTTATACCGACCAGGCCCCCGATGCCAAATCCGCGACCGCCAAAGTGACCGAAATCAAGGTCAAGACTTATCCTGAGCCGGTCAATGCTCGGCCAGCGCCGAAGCCGGGTTTTACGCCGTCCGCGATTTCGGCCAGGAAGCTGACGATGTTTTCCGCCACATGGTGCGGCGTGTGCCGGCAGGCCAAGGCCTACCTGAACGCGCAAAAAATCCCTTATGACGAGGTGGATGTGGATTCAGCTCCGGGCGCGGCAAGCTTTGCCAAGCTTGGCGGAAAGGGCGTGCCAATGTTCCAGGTGGGAGACGCCACCATGACCGGATTTTCTCCTGAGGGGATCGCCGGTTTGCTGGGCAAGTGAGTTTTGCCGGTGCGGCTGAAGCAGAAAAGGGGGCGTTGCCTCAATGGTACGAGCTTAAGCGATCCCATGATTGATGTAGGGTGGGTTAGGCACGCAGTTTGTGCCGTAACCCACCAGATGTGCCGCCAGGCACACATTAAAAAAGCGTCGAGTTGCTACGCAACGTTTGGTGGGTTACGCAAAAAACGCTAACCCACCCTACATTTAAAGGGGCGGTGGCCTCTTTTTTATTTGAGCCAGGGTTTTTCCACGCCCTGAAAAGAAGTAAAATCAACCTCTTTCAAAAATTCGCCCAACGAAACAATGCCGACTTTTCAGGACATCATTCTCAAGCTTCAGAATTATTGGGCCGAGCGCGGTTGTGCGCTGCTGCAGCCGTACGACATGGAGGTCGGCGCGGGCACCAGCCACACCGCCACCTTTTTGCGCGCAATCGGCCCGGAGCCGTGGCGCGCCGCCTACGTCCAGCCTTCGCGCCGCCCCAAGGATGGCCGCTATGGCGAGAACCCCAACCGTCTCCAGCACTATTACCAGTTTCAGGTGGTACTGAAGCCCGCACCGGAAAACATTCTGGAGCTGTATCTCGGCTCGCTCGAAGCGCTTGGCTTTGACCTGAAGAAAAACGATATCCGCTTTGTCGAGGACGACTGGGAAAACCCCACTTTGGGCGCTTGGGGCTTGGGCTGGGAAGTATGGCTGAACGGCATGGAAGTGACCCAGTTCACCTATTTCCAGCAGGTCGGCGGCATCGACTGCAAGCCGATCACCGGCGAGATTACCTATGGCCTGGAACGGCTGGCGATGTATTTGCAGGGCGTCGAGAACGTGTTCGACCTGACCTGGACCAAAGGTCTCAGCTACCGCGATGTCTACCACCAGAACGAGGTGGAGCAATCGACCTACAACTTCGAGCACAGCGATGTCGAATTCCTGCTCACCGCGTTCAACGCCCACGAAAAGCAGGCCAAAATCCTGATGGAAAACCAGCTTGCCTTGCCGGCCTACGAGCAGGTGCTGAAAACCGCGCACACCTTCAACCTGCTGGATGCGCGCGGCGCCATTTCGGTGACCGAACGCGCCGCCTACATTGGCCGCATCCGCAATCTGGCGCGCAGCGTCGCCCAGAGTTACCTGGATAGCCGCGCCCGGCTGGGCTTCCCGATGGCGCCCAGGGAATGGGCAGCCGAAGTGCTGGCCAAGCTGGAAGAGAAGGCGGTAAAAGCATGAGCACGAAAAACCTGTTGATCGAATTGTTTGTCGAGGAATTGCCGCCCAAGGCGCTGAAGAAGCTGGGCGAGGCTTTTGCTTCTGCCATTTTCGATTCGCTCAAGGCGCAGGGTCTGGCCGCAGCCGATGCCGCCGTCACGCCTTTTGCCTCGCCGCGCCGTCTGGCGGTGCATGTCGCTGACGTGGCCGCCCGGGCTGCGGACAAGCCGGTTACGCACAAGCTGATGCCGGTGAATGTCGGCTTGGATGCCGAAGGCAAGGCCACGCCTGCACTGCTGAAGCGACTTGCCGCAATGGGGCTGAACGAGGCGATAGTGCCGTATCTCAAGCGCGCCAGCGACGGCAAGAGCGAGGCGTTGTTTCACGACAGCATGACCAAGGGGGCGACCTTGGCGGAAGGGCTGCAAAAGGCGCTGGACGAGGCGCTGACCAAGCTGCCTATCCCCAAGGTGATGGCCTACCAGTTACATGCAAACTGCGAACAACCCGGTTGGAGCACGGTCAACTTCGTGCGCCCGGTGCATGGTCTGGTGGCTTTGCATGGTGCCGAGGTGGTGGCGGTTTCCGCCCTCGGTCTGAATGCCGGTCACACCACCCAGGGCCACCGTTTCGAGGCCGCAGTCAGTCCGGTCAGCATCAAGGCCGCCGACAGCTATGCGGCGCAGATGGAAAGCGAGGGCGCGGTGATCGCCAGTTTCGAGGCGCGCCGCGCCGACATCGCGCGCCAGCTTGATGACGCGGCGGCGAAAATCGGCGGCGGCGTCAAGCCGGTGGCGGACGATGCCCTGCTGGACGAAGTCACTGGTTTGGTGGAGCGCCCCAACGTGCTGGTCGGCTGCTTCGGCGAGGAATTTCTCGCAGTGCCGCAGGAATGTCTGATCCTGACCATGAAGGCGAACCAGAAATATTTCCCGCTGCTGGATCAAGCCGGCAAACTGAGCAATAAATTCCTCATTGTTTCCAATATCTCCCCTGCCGACACCAGCGCCGTGATCGGCGGCAACGAACGGGTGGTGCGCCCGCGTCTGGCGGATGCCAAGTTCTTCTTCGATCAGGATCGCAAGAAGACGCTCGAATCGCGTGTGGCGAAGCTGGGCAACGTGGTCTACCACAACAAGCTGGGCACCCAGTTGGAGCGGGTCAGGCGCGTCAGCAAGATGGCCGGCGAGATCGCCCGCCACCTCAATGCCAGCGCTGAACTGGCCGAGCGTGCGGCGACTTTGTCCAAGGCCGACCTGCTTACCGACATGGTGGGCGAATTTCCCGAGTTGCAGGGCATCATGGGCCAATACTATGCGCGGCATGACGGCGAGCGCGAGGAAGTGGCGCGCGCCATCGAGCAGCATTACTGGCCGCGCTTCGCCGGCGATGCGCTGCCGCAGGACAACATCGGCGCGGCAGCGGCGCTGGCCGACAAACTGGATACCCTGATCGGCATCTACGGCATCGGCCTGGTGCCGACCGGCGACAAGGATCCCTTCGGCCTGCGCCGTCACGCGCTGGGCGTGCTGCGCATTTTGGTCGAAATGAGGCTGCCGCTCGATCTGCTGCAATTACTGCAACAGACCCGCGCCTCGTTCCCGGCAGAAATGCTGGCGGACAGCGTGGCGGTGGACGTTCACGGCTTCATGCTGGAACGCTTGAAGGGCTACCTGCGCGACAAGGATTTTGCGCCGGACGAAATCGACGCCGTGGTGAGCCAGTCGCCGACCCGCATCGATCTGGTGATGCCGCGCATAGAGGCGGTGCGCGCTTTCAAGAAACTGCCGGAAGCGGAAGCGCTGGCGGCTGCCAACAAGCGCATCCAGAACATCCTCAAAAAAGCCGGAGATATTCCGGCTGGCGAGCCCGACCCGGCATTGATGGCCGAGGCGGCGGAAAAAGCGCTGTTCGAGGCGGTGACCAAGTTGGCTCCGGGGGTGTTCTCGGCGGTAAGCAACGGCGGCTATACTGAAGCATTGACCGCGCTTGCCGGAGTGCGCGCCGAGGTGGATGCTTTCTTCGACGCGGTGATGGTGATGGCGGAAGAGCTGCCGCTGCGCAACAATCGCCTGGCCTTGCTCCGCGATTTGGGCAGGCTGATGAACCAGGTGGCGGATATTTCGAAACTGGCGGCCTGACGGGACAAATCGATGCCTATTACCAAACTGATTATTCTCGACCGCGACGGCGTGGTGAACTACGACAGCGATCAGTTCATCAAGAGCCCGGCGGAATGGAAACCGATTCCCGGTAGCCTGGAGGCGATTGCACGGCTGAATCAGGCGGGCTTCAAGGTGGTGCTGGCGACCAACCAGTCCGGCGTCGGTCGCGGCCTGTTCGACATGTCCATGCTCAACACCATCCATGACAAGATGCACAAGGCGCTGGGCTTGGCTGGCGCACGCATCGACGCGCTGTTCTTTTGCCCGCACACCGCCGATTCCGACTGCGGCTGCCGCAAGCCCAAGCCCGGCATGTTCCGCGAGATCGGCGTGCGCTTCAACGTGAGCCTTGATGGCGTAGCCTGTATCGGCGACAGCCTGCGCGATTTGCAGGCCGCCGCCGAAGCAGGCTGCCAGCCGATTCTGGTGCTTACCGGCAAAGGCACGCAGACCCAGGCGGCGGGCGGTTTGCCTGAAGGCACGGTGGTTTTTGAAGACCTCAGCGAGGCCGTCAAATACGTTATTCAGAAGAGTGCATGATCTGGTTTCGCTCTTTCATCTTCGCCCTGGGGATGTGGGTTTTTACCCCGCTGTTTTTCTTTTTCGCATTCTTTTTCCTGCCGTTTAACGCCGTTACCCGCTATCGTGCGATCGCGCCGTGGGCGCGCATCATGCTGCGCTGGCTCGCGCTGACCTGCGGCCTGAGTTTTCGCGTGGTGGGCCGCGAGAATATTCCGCAGTCCCAGGTGATCGTGCTGTCCAAGCATCAGTCGGCATGGGAGACGCTGGCATTCCAGGAAATCCTGCCGCCGCTGGTGTGGGTGCTCAAGCGCGAACTGCTGCGCATCCCGTTTTTCGGCTGGGCGCTGGCGATGGCCAGTCCGATTGCCATCGACCGTGGCGCGGGCCGGGCGGCATTGAAACAGATTCTGGAGCAGGGCAAGGATAGGCTGGCGAAAGGTTTCTGGGTGGTGGTGTTTCCCGAAGGCACCCGCGTCAGGCCGGGAGAAAAGGGCAAATACAACATCGGTGGCGCATGGCTTGCCGCGCATAGCGGTGTTCCGGTGTTGCCGGTGGCGCACAACGCGGGCGAATACTGGGGCAAGAACGGCTTCCTCAAACGCCCCGGCGTGATCACCATCAGCTTCGGCCCATTGATCGAATCCAACGGTATCAAGGCCGACGAACTGAACGCGCGGGCCGAAGCCTGGATCGAGGGCGAAATGGCGCGCATCGCCGCCGGAAAAGCCTGAGCATGGGCCTTCTCGGCAAACCTCGCGCCGCCGTTGAAACCCGCATCATTCAGCTCGACGGCCAGGATATCTCCTACCTGTTGAAGCGCAGCCCGAAACGCCGCACCATCGGCATGCGCATCGACCATCGCGGCCTCACCGTCAACGCACCGCAACGGGCCGCCTACAATCATCTGGAGAAAGTGCTGCAAGAGCGCTCCGATTGGCTACTCGACAAGCTGCGCGAATGGCAGGCGAACCAGCCCGAACCGATGGGCTTTGGTCATGGCGAGCCGCTGCTGTTTCTCGGCAGCGACATCCGCTTGTCCCTGATAACGGGCGGGCTGCGCGCAAAGCCGCTGCTGACGGAAGACGACAACTTGATCGTGAAACTGCCGGACATCGCCGATGCGGTAGCCGTCAGGCGCAAGCTGGAGCAGTGGTACCGCGCCGAGGCGCGCCGCCATTTCAGCCAGCGGCTGGAACATTATGCAGGCCGCATGGGACTGCCGTTGCCGAGCTTGGCCTTGTCCAACGCGCGTTCGCGCTGGGGCAGTTGCAATTCCCGTGGCGAAATTCGTCTTAGCTGGCGGCTGATTCAGGCGCCGATCAGCCAGATCGATTATGTCGTCGTGCACGAACTGGCGCATATCCGGGAGCTCAACCATTCATCCCGTTTCTGGGCCATCGTCGAGGAAACCCTGCCCCGCTATGAGGCGGCTCACCAGGCACTCAAGGCCGGCGGGGAGCGGTATCACCGATTCTAGGAGGAACAGCTATGAGAATTCTGCACACCATGATCCGCGTCGGCGACCTGGATAAATCCATCGCCTTTTACACCGAAGTGCTGGGCATGAAGTTGCTGCGGCGCAAGGATTACCCGGACGGCAAGTACACTCTGGCCTTCGTTGGCTACGGCGAGGAATCGGAAGGGGCGGTGCTGGAGTTGACCTATAACTGGGGCGTGTCCAGCTATGAACTGGGCACCGGCTATGGCCATGTCGCCATCCAGGTGGATGACATCCGCAAGGCCTGCGCGGATGTTGCGGCCAAGGGCGGCAAGGTGACGTACGGCCCGGCGCTGCACGGCGGAGCGACGTGGATTGCTTTTGTCGAAGACCCGGATGGCTACAAGATTGAGTTTATTGAGCGGTAGGGGGTTTGCGTAAGGCTGATGTGGGGTGCTGATGCTATGTTTGATCCCTGTTTTTAGCTCGAAGCATACCGCCAAGCCTCGAATAGGCTGGCGTATGCTTCAACAAGGGAAAAGCTGCAGTTTTACTCGGACTTGCTCTGCTTGATGTAGAAATAAAGCAGCCATCCCGACACGACGATGATGGTGAGAGTGATGGTGGCGACAGACATGATGCCGGTAGTTGAACCGAATAGAACGTTTAACATGACTTCCTCCTGTTGGAATGGAAATGGTGCTGCCCCTGATTAAGGACATGCAGGTCTCATTATAAGCAGCTAATCGGTCGTTTGAAAACACTATTTTGCGTTTGTTTCTACTATGCGGGAACCCACAAGTTCATCGGCCTGAGGCTTCCTCGCGGCGCAGAGGGGGATTAAGAGTAGCCCGCTAATGTTTGAATGTTAGCGTTGGCCCCGGAACTGTTTGGGTTATGTGCGCTTGAATGTCCCGTATTGATCGTGGATTTCCTGGAAACTCTTGTGTTGGATGTCGCGCACCTGGGGCGCGACGAAGGATTCCAGCGCGGTCTGGAGGCGCAAGGTGTTGTAATCACGGGAAATCAGCGCAACCCCTTCCGTAACCAATTTGAAGATGAGAAGTTCTTCGTGGGTCTTGGTGCAAATGTTTTCCGCCACCGGAATGAACAGGAAGTTGGCCAGGATGATGCCGTAGAGCAGCGAGGTCAGGGCAGCGGGAATGCCGCCGAGGATCATGGCGCTATCACTGTTATTGGCCAGGATGCCGATCAGAACGACGACGCTGCCCGCGATGCCGGAGGTGAGCGCCAGCCGGGCCAGGTGGCGGAAAATGCGCTCGTGCTGGGCGCGCCGTTGCTGGAAAAAATAGGCTTCGTTATTCAGCATGTCGCATAATTCTTTCACCGTGAAGCCGTCCACCAGCATTGACAGCGCCCGCCGCAGGAACTGGATGCTGACCCGCTCCTCTTCGCTTTCCAGCGCTAGCAGGCCGTCCATGCGGGATTTTCGGGAGAGGTCGAGGAGCGCATCGACGATCTCTTTCTTGGTCGGTGGCTGGATGCAGTAGCTGTTACGGGCCACCTTGAGAGCGGTGGTGATTTCCGTTGTCGGATAACTGGCGAATGCCGAGCCTAGCGTTCCCGCCAGCACCGTGACGAAGCCGACCAGATGCAGCATCGAATGATTTTCAGCGCCGATCCAGAAACTACAGAGAATGAGGCAGAGGTAGAAGATTAAGGTGAAAAAGACGATGCCGAACCAGGAGTGAGGGTGGGATTTCATGGCGCCTCCTTTCAGCGTGTCGTGAAGATGTCTCCCAAGCGGGGCATTGAAGCCTCGCCGGGGGGACTGACTTGCCAGTCAGCAGGAAATGGTCGTCTGATTTATTAATAGCATAATAATGCCTTATCTGTAGTATTTTTGTAGGGTATGGTTTGCTGGATGGTTTTGAGTGCGCGAAGCGCGCAGAACCGCAAGCTGCGAGGCGGGAGCCTAAACCTTGCAGTAATTGGCAATCGCCACAAACTCCGCTACCCCGAGATTCTCCGCTCGCAAGCCGGGATCAATCCCCAGCGCCGCAAATCCGTCGGCATCCAGATAGGCTTTCAAGGTATTGCGCAAGACTTTGCGTCGCTGGCCGAAGGCGGCGGTGACGATGGCGCCGAACAGGGCTTCGTCCTTGGCGGGATGCGGCAATTCGGCGTAGGGGATCATGCGCACGATGGCAGACTCGACCTTGGGCGCCGGCTGGAAGGCGTCCGGCGGCACGATGAATTGCAGTTCCATGGCGTAGCGGTATTGCAGCATCACCGACAGCCTGCCGTATTCCGGCGTGGAAGGCGCGGCGACCATGCGTTCCACCACTTCCTTTTGCAGCATGAAGTGCATGTCGATGATGTTGCCGACATATTCGCTGAGGTGAAACAGGATGGGCGTGGAGATATTGTAGGGCAGGTTGCCGATCACGCGAATGCGTTCGCCGAGTGACGAAAAATCGAACTTAAGCACGTCGCCGGCGTGGATGGTCAGCTTGGTTTTCGGGTAGTTGTTTTCCAGACGGGCGATGATGTCGCGGTCGATTTCCACCACATGGAGGTGGGGCAGGATTTTGAGCAGGGGGTCGGTGAGTGCGCCCAAGCCCGGCCCGATTTCCACCATGGTATCGCCCGGCTGGGGGTTGATGGCGCGGATGATGGTCTGGATGACGCCCTGGTCGGTGAGGAAGTTCTGGCCGAAGCGTTTTCTTGGAATATGGCTCATAAAACTTACCGCAAAGGCGCAAAGGCGCAGAGTACAAGCAAAGAAATCTTTCTTGGCGTCTCTGCGCCTTTGCGGTTAATGGGCTTTTTCATTTTTTGCCATTTTCAGCGCCAGCTCAATTGCCGCCATCAAGCTGCCGCTCTCGATCTTGCCGGTGCCGGCCAGCGCCAGCGCGGTGCCGTGGTCGACCGAGGTGCGGATGATGGGCATGCCCAGCGTGACGTTGACGCCGCCGCCGAAGCTGGCGTATTTCAATACCGGCAGCCCTTGGTCATGGTACATGGCGAACTGGCAGTCGGAACCTTGCAGTTGCGCCCGCGTGAACAGGGTGTCGGCAGGCAGCGGGCCGACCAGGTTCATGCCTTCGCTGCGTAGCGCTTCCAGTGTCGGTGCGATGACGTCGATTTCCTCGCGTCCCAGATGGCCGGATTCGCCGGCGTGGGGGTTGAGTCCTGCCACCAGAATGCGTGGATTTTTCAGGCCGAAGCGCTGTTGCAGGTCACGGTGCAGGATGCGGATGGTTTGTTCCAGCCCCGAGCGGGTGATGGCAGCCGGGATGTCCTTGAGCGCCAAGTGGGTGGTGGCGAGCGCGACGCGCAGCCCGCCGCCGACCAGCATCATCACGACTTGCGGTGTTTGGGTCAGTTCGGCAAGGAATTCGGTATGGCCGGTGAAGGGGATGCCGGCATCGTTGATGACGCCTTTGTGTACCGGGGCGGTGACCATGGCGCCGAAGGTGCCGTCGAGGCAGCAACGGGCGGCCAGGGACAAGGTGTCGAGCACGTAGCGGCTGTTGGCGGGGTCGAGTTCGCCGGCAACGGCGGGTTGGGTCAGATCGCAGTGCAGCACTTCGAGGATGCCGTGCTGGTCGGGTGCGGCGGTAGAGGGAGAGAAATCCGCCAGTTCGAGCGGCAGGCCGAGCTGGCGGGCGCGGGCGGCAAGCAGGTCGCGGTCGGCAATGACGACGATGCGCGCTGACCGGGTTTTTTGCGCCAGCAGTACGCACAGGTCGGGGCCGATGCCGGCGGGTTCGCCGGCGGTCAGGGCTATCGCTTGAGATTTGTGTGCGGGGTTCAGAAGCTTTTGCTCTGTGTTCAGAACTTGTCTTCCAGCCGGTATTCGACGAACGCCTGGTCGCGCAATTGGCGCAGCCAGTTTTCATAGGCTTCATCGGCTTTTCTGGCGCGGATTTCCTGGCGAGCCATGAGGGCTTGCTGTTCCTTGCCGACATCTTCGGTACGGCGCTCCAGTACCTGAATCAGGTGCCAGCCGAAGGGCGATTTGATGGGCGCGCTGATTTCATTCAGCTTGAGGGCATCCATGGCGCGCTCAAATTCCGGCACGGTTTCGCCGGGCGAAAGCCAGCCGAGGTCGCCGCCTTTTGACGCGGAACCATCCTCGGAGTGAAGTCGTGCCAGCTCGGCGAAACTGGCTTTGTTGTCGAGCCGTTCCTTGAGCTGGATCAGGCGGTTTTTTGCATCGGCTTCCGAGACGATTTCACTGGTTTTTATCAGGATGTGGCGCGCATGGGTTTTTTGCACGATCATCGCTCCGCCCTTGCTGCGTTTGTCGAGCAGCTTGAGAATGTGGAAGCCGTTCGGGCTGCGCAACACGGCGCTGGTTTGACCCGGTTTCAGGGCGCTGACCGCTTCCAGGAACAGGCCGGGCAGGCGGCTGGCGGAACGCCAGCCGAGCACGCCGCCTTGCAGTCCGTCCGGTGCCTCGGAATAGCTTGCGGCTATTTGCGAAAAATCCGCCTTGCTGAGTTCGGACAGGGCTTTTTCAGCGCGTGCCCGCTTGGCCTGGACTTGCTCCGGACTGGCCTGCTCCGGCACGCGAATCAAAATATGCGCGAGGTTGAACTCGTCTTCGCCGCCCGATTGGGCGGCGCGGCTGGCGAGGAAGCTCTCTACTTCGCCATCGCTGACGACGACACGGTTATCCACTTCGCGATCGCGCAAGCGGCCAAGGATGATTTCTTCGCGAACTTCCTCGCGGAACTTGCTGAAGCTGACGCCGTCTTTTTCCAAGGTATTACGGAACGCTTCCACGGAAAGCTTGTTTTCCTGGGCGATGCGCTGCAGGGTCTTGTCGAGCTGTAAATCGTCGACACGGATGCCGGTTTCCTTGGCGAACTGCAATTGCACCCGATCGGTGATCATGCGTTCCAGCACCTGTTTTTCCATCACCTCTTCAGGCGGCAACTGGGTTCCCTGCTTGCGCAATTGTTGCATGATGATGCGCGTCCGGTCATCGAGTTCGAGCTGGGTGATGACATCATTGTTGACCACGGCGACGATGCGGCCCACCAGTTGGATTCGGGCAGAAGGCTGCGCCGTGTCGCCTCCGGCGGCGTGAACGCCGCCGACGAGCAAGGCCAGACACGCGCCTAGGAGGGTGGCATTAACGTATTTCAGACAGGGGGTTTTCATTGGGAGCATCTGTTGTTTTGGTATAGCCATAGATGTTGCGTCTGAGTACATCCAGCGGGTTGGAACCGATCGAGCTGACGCCGTTCAATTCCAGTTGGAAGAATATCGCGTTGGTGCGATCCGTGGTGGCGGTCGCAAAGCTGTGCACGACAGTCCGAATCGCCCAGCAGCCCGCATTGTATTCGACTCCGCCCAGGCTTTCCAGAACCTTCTTGTCGAGAATCGAGTAGTTCCACCGCGCCAAGCCGTTCCAGCGTCCGAACAGCGGCCACTGCGCCGAGGTGTCGACCTGCTTGTTCGCCACTGGGGCGATGGCCGTGGCCGGGGCATAACGATAGCTGGCGTAGAGCGCCTTGCCCGCTGTCGGCATGTAGCGGCTGGTGAGCGCCAGGCTGCTGGTTTTGTGCAGGTCAGGATCGTATTGCCACAGGCTGTCCATCGCCAGTGCTTTTGTGACCCGTCCACCCACCGAAACCAGCAGGTCGGAATATTTGCGGGTGGGCGCGCTGGTGTTCGGCAGCGTGACTTCGGGCAAGGTCAGGTAGAAGCGCTGGGCGACGGTGCCACGCAAGCGTTCCAGGCCAATCGGGTCAAGCAGGCGAGAGGTCAGGCCCAGAGTCGCCTGGTTGGCATCGCTGATGCGATCGCTGCCGGCAAAGCGGTTTTCCGTGAAAATCTGGGGCAAACCGAAGCCGACGTCGCCGGTGTCGAATACCGGGATGCTGCTTTGGTCGCGGAATGGCGTGCGAACGTAATACAGGCGCGGTTCCAGCGTTTGCTGGTAGCCGGCGCCGAACAGATCGGTGTCGCGTTCGAAATACAGGCCGCTGTCGACGCTGAAAATGGGCAGGGAACGGCTGACATCGGGTTGCGCGGTGGAGTTGTTGTCGTTGAAAGAATAGTGCGTGCCGTGCAGCCCGATTTTTGGCGTGACGTAGCCGTAAACCTGGGACAACGGCAGGCTGATGCTGGGGTAAAGCGTGACGCGCTTGCCGTTAAGCTTGGTGGGGTGGGTGAAATCCACCGCCTCGCTGTTGAGGGCGAGATTTACGCCGGGGCCGAGTGTGTTGCCTTTCCAGTTGACCATTTTCGATCCGTTCAGCAGCATCTGGGTACGGCGGTAAGGAGTGTCGATGAGGGCCAGCGGATCCTGCAAGGTCTGGAAGCTCTGCGAGCGTGCCGAGAATAGCCAGTTGCTGTCCGCATAGGAGAGCGAGCCGTCGCGCAACAGGTTGGCTTGGGACGTGGCGCCGACCTGGGTGCTCAGATCGCGGAAATAATTGTCGTCGGACGCCCGCTCCAAGTTGAGCGAGCCGGCCCAGCCGTTGCCTGGAGTGTATTGGTGGCGTAGCGTCATGTAACTTCGGTCGGTGTTGGTGAGACGATCACTGGGCAGGGCTTCCACATTGGCCTCGCCGGCATAGCTCCGTCCCAGATAGCGAAATTTGGTTTGCAGCATTGTGCCGCGCTTGTCCATGTAGCGCGGCGCGATGGTGGCATCCATCTCGGGCGCAATATTCCAATAATAGGGCAGGGTGAACTCCGCGCCACCCTTGCCGGTGCTGCCGAAGCTGGGGCTGAGGAAGCCCGATTTGCGCTCGTCGTTGAGCGAAAAATTCATCCATGGCGTATAGAGCAACGGCACCCCCTGGAAATCGACATAGGCATTGCGTGCTGTGCCGACTTGGGTGGTGCGGTTGATTTCAAGTTCGCCGGCGTGAATGAACCAGTCGTCCGAACCGGCCTGACAGGTGGTGTAGCGCGCATCTTCCAGCCGGTACTGGTTCTCGCCTTCGAAGCGCAGTATTTTTGCATCGCCCCGACCGGGCGGAACCTGCTGATTCAGCTGGAAGGCCGGTTGCATCATGAAACCTTCCTTCTTTTCCATCTGCAGCTTGAGCTCCGGACCTTCCGTGATATCGCCTTTTTGATCGATGCGTACGTTGCCCAAGGCATGCAGTTCGTCCTCGGGCTTGCTGTAGCGTAGCCGGTCGGCGGTGACGACCTGGCCCCATTGGCGCAGTTCGGCTTCGCCGATGGCCTCGGTTTCTGCGTCCTGATGCCCTTGAATGGTCATCGCGCTGATGAAAATCGGGCCGGGCTGCGCGCCGGTCGGCGGGGAGAGGGTCAGGCTTTGATTGGATTTGAGCGGCAAAGGCTCTGCCGACTCGATCTCGTTGCCGGCTACCTGCACTGCCTGGCTTGTTTCTGCGGCTTCCTTGAGGTGGCCCGGTTCGTTGCCGGTGATGACCTTGCTTTCGCTTGCCTGTCGAATCGGCACTTCTCTGGCTGTCGGTGGCAGCAAGCCCGGATCCACCTTCAATGGTGGCAGGTTAAGTGGTTTCGATTCGGCCTTGCTGGCAGGAATCATGGGTTCCGCTGTGGCCAGCGTATTCCGGACTGGCTGAGGTTTGCCTTCCAGCGTTTTCGCGGGCGCAACGATCGGAGCGGCGGGCTGGTTATCGGCTGGTGGGACTGCGGCGACAGGCTGCGCGGTCTGGGGCGCTGATTCGGCAGCGGCTTTGCTTGGTGCGAGTGTTTTTTCTTCAGCCGGCAGCGGTTCAGATTTTTGGGGTTCCGGTGCCGCAACGATATTTCTGGCTTGCTGCGGCTCATCCTTTGGCGCAATCGCCGGACTCGGGGGAGGGGCGGTTGCCGGAGTTACAGAGGCGGGTTGCGCGATCTGCGATTTTGATTCGGGAACCGCCTTGTCCGGTGTCTGCGCTTTTTCAAGCGGTAGCGGCACGGGGATTTTGCTGGCGGCAGCTTGGGGCATTGCTGTCACGGTTGCCCCGTCGTGGGTGCTGGCCGGCGATTGGGGCGCGGGGGCGGCGGTGTTTTCGACGGCGGGCTTGACCGCTGCTTTTTTGGCGGCGGGCGGCGCTGGCGGCAGCAGGCCGGGATCGATTTGCAGCGGCGGCAAGCCAGCCGCCTGCACGGCAACGGGAAACAGGCAGATCAGGGCGATGGCTAGCGGTGTGGGTCGAACATCGTGGAGAAGCGCAGCTAAACAACGAGTTGGCTTTTCACGGAAAGATTTTTTCATGTTTTAAATGTAGGGCAACAGCCACAATTTATGCCAAATGGCGAAGATCGTGGCTATGGGTGTATCTCATTATTATTTGAGCCAGTATCGGTGATAAAATCGCACAAATTCGGTTTTTACGCAATGCGAGATTACATGGATCGTTCTGAATCACTTGATATTTGGCTAAAAAAGCAATTTCCCGGCGAGTCTTATGCACTTGCCCCCGCCTCGACCGATGCCAGCTTCCGCCGCTATTTCCGGGTAAGCCTGCCGGATCGTACTCTGATTGTGATGGATGCGCCGCCCGAGTATGAAGACTGCCGGCCTTTCGTCCATGTGGCCGGCTTGTTGCGCGATGCCGGCGTCAATGTGCCACACGTGCTGGCGCAGGATTTGCAGCAGGGTTTTCTGCTGCTCACCGATCTCGGTAGTACGACTTACCTGGTTGCGCTGAACGAAAATGAAAGCGCTGCCGGCAGCCTGTATGCCGCCGCCGCCGAAGCGTTGATCAGGATGCAGCTCGCCAGCCGCCCGGATGTGCTGCCGGATTATGATGAAACGCTGTTGCTGCGCGAAATGCGGCTGTTCCCCGACTGGTATGTGAGCAAACACGTCGAAGTGGCGTTGACGAGCAGCCAGACGGAAATGCTGGACCAGGTTTTTGCGCTGATCCTGCGTAACAACCTGGCGCAGCCCAAGGTTTTCGTGCATCGCGATTACCATTCCCGCAACCTGATGGCGACTGGCGGCGAACCGGGTGTCCTGGATTTTCAGGATGCCGCATACGGGCCGGTGACCTACGACCTGGCCTCGTTGTTCAAGGATGCCTACATCCACTGGGAAGAAGAGCAGGTGCTGGATTGGGTGATCCGTTACTGGGAAAAAGCCAAAAAAGCCGGCTTGCCGGTGTCGCCTGACTTCGCCGGGTTTTACCAGGATTTCGAATGGATGGGCGCGCAGCGGCATATCAAAGTGCTGGGAATTTTTGCCCGGCTATTCCATCGCGACGACAAAGACGGCTACCTGAAGGACATGCCGCTGGTGATGGCTTACTTGCGCAAGACAGGCGAGCGCTACCGCGAATTGCATCCGCTGCTGAAGCTGCTGGATGAGTTGGAGAACCGTGCGGTGCAGGTAGGGTTAACGTTTTGAATTATTCACCGCAGAGGCGCAAAGGCGCAAAGAAGAACAGAATTTTTGTGTTCAATGTTGCTGTTTTTGATTTTCTCTGCGCCTTTGCGCCTCTGCGGTTCAATCCAGAATGAAAGCCATGATCCTCGCCGCCGGTCGGGGCGAGCGGATGCGACCGCTCACCGACGTTACGCCCAAGCCTTTGCTGGAAGCCGGCGGCAAGCCGCTGATCGTGTGGCATATCGAAAGGCTGGCGCGCGCAGGCTACACTGAGCTGGTGATCAACCATGCCCATCTTGGCGGGCAGATCGAGGCAGCATTGGGAGATGGCCGCCGCTTCGGGGTGAGTATTCGCTATTCGCCCGAGGCCGAGGCGCTGGAAACGGCGGGCGGCATCGCCAACGTCCTGCCATTGCTCGGGCCGGCACCTTTTCTGGTGGTCAATGGCGACATTTTCTGCGACCATGACTTTGCCGGTTTGCCGCGCGAGCTCAGCGCGTTATCCGCATATCTGGTGCTGGTCGATAATCCCGACCACCACCCTGGCGGGGACTTTTCGCTGAAGGACGGCAGAGTATCGGGCGAGGGTGAGCCCAAACTCACTTTCAGCGGGATAGGCATTTATCGCCCGGAAATGTTTTCCGCCATTCCTCGCGGTTCAAAGGCAAAGCTGGCGCCGTTGCTGCGTGAGCAAATGGTCACTGGCCGAGTCGGCGGCGAATGCCACGCCGGCTTCTGGCTCGATGTCGGCACGCCGCAACGGCTGGCAACGCTGGATAAATCGCTGCGCAGCGGAACCTTGGGCGGGATGCCGCACTCTGAGATAAGGCCATGATGGATTCTCAAATTTACCGCAAGCGTCGCCACCAGTTGGCCGAACAGATGCAGTCCGGCGTCGCCGTCATCCCCACCGCGCCGGAACGGGTGCGCAACCGCGACAGCCATTACCCGTTTCGTTTCGACAGCTATTTCCACTACCTGAGCGGCTTTGCCGAACCCGAAGCCGTGCTGGTGCTGGTTGCCGGGGAGGCGCCCAAGAGCATCCTGTTTTGCCGCGAAAAGAATCTCGAGCGCGAGATCTGGGACGGTTTCCGCCACGGGCCGGAAGCGGCGCGTGAAGCATTTTGTTTCGACGAGGCGCATTCGATAACGCTGCTGGATGAGATGATGCCCAAGCTGCTGGCCGACCAGCCCAGTCTGCATTTTCATCTCGGCGCGGACAGCGCCTGGGATGCGCGCGCTGTGGGTTGGCTCAACGCGGTGCGTGCCGAAGTGCGCAACGGTATCACTGCGCCGGCGGCAATCCGCGATGTGCGCGTGCCGCTCGATGAAATGCGGCTGATCAAGAGTGCCGGGGAGATCGCCGTGATGCGCCGTTCTGCTGAAATTTCCGCCGCAGCCCACCGTCGTGCCATGCAACAGGCCAGGCCGGGGCGTTATGAATTTGAAATTGAAGCCGAATTGCTGCATGAATTTCGCCTGCACGGCGCGCCGGCGCCGGCTTATTCTTCCATCGTGGCGGGCGGCGCCAATGCCTGCGTGCTGCATTATGTCGAGAACAGCGCTGTGCTCAAGGATGGCGATCTGTTGCTGATCGACGCCGGCTGCGAGCTGGACGGCTATGCCGCCGACATTACCCGCACCTTCCCGGTTAACGGTCGCTACAGCCCTGCGCAGAGGGATGTGTACGAAATGGTGCTGGCAGCGCAGGCGGCGGCTATCGCCACGATCATGCCGGGAGCGAGTTGGGACGAGCCGCATCAGGCCGCGCTCAAGGTGCTGGCGCAGGGCATGATCGACCTCGGCTTGTGCGTCGGGAGTGTCGATGCGGTGCTGGAGTCGGGCGATTACAAGCGTTTCTACATGCACAAGACCGGCCACTGGCTGGGCATGGATGTGCACGATGTCGGCGATTACAAGCGTGGCGGCGAGTGGCGCAAACTGGAGCCGGACATGGTAATGACCGTCGAACCGGGTTGCTATATCCGCCCCGGTGAAGGCGTGCCGGCGCATTTGTGGAATATTGGCGTCCGTATCGAGGACGATGTGCTGGTCACAGCCATTACTTGCGAAGTGCTGACTGCTGCTGCGCCAAAAACCGTGGATGAAATCGAGGCGGTGACGGGAAAGGCGTGAAAGATTTATTCGGCATGATTGCCGCCAGCACCAACATATCGGCAAAATAAATTGCAGCACGTAATTTTAACTGAGTTTTATAACATTAAGGAAACATGATGCGTTCTAAATTGTTGGTCTGCCTGTTGTCCTGCTTTTTGTTTTCTGGCGCGGCACTAGCCGACGCCAAGCCATCGGCAGATGAAATGGCAGTGAAGAAGGCTGTCCAGAAACGGTTTCCCGATATCGACCTGGATAGCCTGACAAAAACCCGCTACGATGGTCTGTATGAGGCCGTCATGGGCGGCAGCCAGGTGTTTTATACCGACAAGAGCGCCAGCTATATTCT
Source organism: Betaproteobacteria bacterium (assembly GCA_021373185.1). Taxonomy (GTDB): domain Bacteria; phylum Pseudomonadota; class Gammaproteobacteria; order Burkholderiales; family Sulfuricellaceae; genus Sulfuricella. The sequence goes on from JAJFTF010000036.1 coordinate 51,634, forward strand.
TGTCGGCAACCTGATCGACGCAAAAACCCAGCGCAACCTGACCGAGGAACGCGTTCGCGAATTGACGCGAGTGAAATTCGATTCACTGCCGCTCGAATCGGCAATCAAACAGGTGAAGGGCAGCGGTAGCCGCAAGCTGGCGGTATTTTCGGATCCGGATTGCCCGTATTGCAAAAAGCTCGATGCCGAATTGCTCAAGGTCACCGACGTGACGATCTATACGTTCTTTTATCCTATCGCCAGCCTTCATCCCCAAGCCGTAGACAAGGTCAAGGCGGTATGGTGCGCGACTGACCGGGTCAAGGCATGGGAAGATTTGGTTCAGAAAGGAAGCGTGCCGCAGACCGGCACCAAGTGCGATACGACACCATTGGCGAAAGTTGCCGAATTGGGAGCGAAGCTCAAAGTTAACGGCACACCGACGATTATTTTTGCCGATGGGTTCCGTGTTCCCGGCATGGTTCCTGCCGCCCAACTGGAGAGACTTCTCAACGGGGAGAGATCGCAACATTGAAAGATTTCTGGAACCAGCGTTACAGTGGCGACGAATTCTTTTACGGCACCGCGCCTAACGTTTTTCTGACTTTGCAGGCGCATCGGCTCAGGCCAGGGCAGAGCGTTCTGGCGGTGGCGGACGGCGAAGGGCGCAACGGCGTATGGCTCGCCCGGCAGGGATTGAATGTCACTGCCGTGGATTTTTCGCCGGTGGCGGTGGAAAAAGCGCGCAGGCTAGCGAATCAAAACGGAGTGGCGGTGCGGCATGAAATCGGCGATCTGTTTGCCCTGGATTGGCCGGAGAGCTGTTTCGATGCCATTGTGGCCATTTTTATCCAGTTCGTCGGACCGGAGCAGCGCCGCATTCTGCACGGCTTTATGAAAAAAGCGTTAAAACCGGGTGGCCTGCTGATTCTTCAGGGATATCGGCCCAAGCAATTGGAATACAAAACTGGCGGGCCTTCCAGCGCGGAGAATCTGTATACGGAGGAAACCCTGCGCGAAGAATTTGCCGACATGGAAATTTTGCATCTTGCCGAGCATGATGATGAAATTTGCGAAGGCGAAGGCCATTGCGGCAAGTCGGCGCTGGTCGATATGGTGGCGCGAAAAGGAAACTGATCTACTATGATGAATATGGAAAGTGTTGATCCCGGCAATAAATAACTTGATCGAAGGAGCTGTTATGAAAATAACCAGAAAAAAGTTGATTGCGGAATTGAACAAGGATCTGGAGTGGGAGTACGCCGCAGCAATACAATATGTTCAACATGCAGCGGTAATCAGCGGCGCGGAATACGATTCGATCCAGAAGGAACTGATCATTCATTCCCAGGAAGAAATGCAACACGCGGTGATGCTGTCAGATCAAATTGACTTTCTTGGTGGCGTGCCGACTATCGACGTGGAAAAGCGCGTGACATCCAGCGACAGCCAGGAAATGCTGGAGCAGGATTTGAAGGGCGAGGACAACGCCATCGATCGTTACAAGGAGCGTATTTCTCAAGCGGAAGCGCTGAAGGAATATGGCTTGCGTCGGGTACTGGAAGATATCCTGATTCAGGAAGAAGAACACAAACGCGACTTGGTGGGCGCCATCAAGAAAAAGAAGTGATGGGGCCGCTGGTGCCTGGTAAAAAGCTATTCGATGCCGAGCGTCAGCGATTTTTCTTCTGCGAAATATTTCTTCATGCGGTAAAGCAGGGTATAGCGGCTGATTCCCAAAAGCTTTGCTGCCCGGCTACGATTGCCTCTGGTCTGCTCCAGAGCCTGAAGAATCATATCGCGTTCAGTCTGTTCAAGATTGAGCGGGGCAGTGGCCGGCGAAGCGATTGCAGCGGTGCGCTGTTCGCCGTGCATGTTGAGCGGTAGGTTGCCCACGCCCAGCGGGCCATGCTGGTGACCGCACAAAATGGTCAGGCGCTCGCACAGGTTTTTCAGCTCGCGCACGTTACCTGGCCAGGAATAGGTCCTGAGCACTCCAAGTGCAGCCATATCGAAAGAAATGGTTGGCAGGCCGTGTTGCTGCGCGGCCAACTCAATAAAGTGTGTGATCAGCAGCGCAATATCGCCGGCGCGTTCGCGTAGCGGCGGCACTTCCATCGGCACAACCTGCAAGCGGTAAAACAGATCGGCACGGAACCGTCCGATTTTCACCATTTTTTCCAAGTCGCAATTGGTCGCGGCAATCACGCGCACATTGGCCTTGATCGGCTGGTCGTAGCCCAGCGGCAGAATCTCGCCATTTTCAAGGAAGCGCAGCAGTTTGGCCTGCGCCGTCATCGGCAGTTCGCCGATTTCGTCGAGGAACAGCGTGCCGTTGTGGGCGGCTCGCACCAAGCCGTCACGGTCGACCACCGCGTTGCTGAAAGCGCCACGGCGATGGCCGAACAACTCGGATTCAACCAGATTTTCCGGCAGATTGGCGCAGTTGACCGCAATGAACGGGCGGCTTGCCAGGGGGCTGTGGGTGTGCAGGAAACGCGCCAGATTTTCCTTGCCGCAGCCCGATTCGCCGCTGATCAGCACGGTAGCGCGCGTCGCCGCGACCAACTGTGCCGTATTCAGCAGTTGGCGGAAAATGGGGGAGTTGCCGATGAGTGAAAAATGTTCCATGTGCCTAGTATAAAAACACCTTTTCAATACGTCAACATCCGATTTTGTATTGCGATCTGTAGCTGTAACGGTTTATTCAAAAGGTTCCGGGCGGTAGTGCTGAAATCAGGATTTTTGGAGGCCAAAAAAACGGCTTCTGGCCAGGAAAGGGCCGCAGGTTTTGTTATTGTTTCATGCCGCATTCATTAGCGTTGGGCGACATTATGCCCGATGTTAGGTGGGTCATATGGCGCAGATGTGCCATATGACCCACCCTGACCTGTGTCAACCTATTGTTTTTGTGTTTTTTGATCGTGGCACAGATTTTGCGTACCAGATTCACCATTGCCGCATCAGGATAAAAAAATAGCCGATGGTCTTTGGCCATCAAGGCTCAAACAGGGGGAAGAATGGAATTCAGGAAAACGGTTTTGCCAAAGTTGATCGCAGGGGTGTGGGTCAGCATGGCGGGTTCAGGTTTTTGTGCCGATAATGTTGAAAATGTGGATACCCAATTGCAGGAAATGGTTGTTACGGGGGCGAACGATAAACCGGTCGTTCCCGCCAATTTGCCGGCAACGACCGAGGGGGTGACGGCGAAGCAAATCGCCGAGAGCATTAATGCGCTGACCTCGGCCGAGACGATCAAGTACCTGCCGAGTATCGTGGTCCGTGAACGATTCATCGGCGACCGCAACGGTATCGTTTCGACGCGGACGACAGGCACCATTTCCAGCGCGCAATCCATCGTCTATGCAGACAGCCTGCTGCTCTCGAATTTCCTTGGCAACAGCTATAGTTACCCACCGCGATGGGGCATGGTGTCGCCGGAAGAAATCAACCGGGTCGATATTATCTATGGCCCGTTCTCTGCTTTTTACCCCGGCAATTCGATGGGCGGCGTGGTGCAAATGACGACCAGGACGCCGGAGAAACTGGAAGCCCACGCGAACCTGAATGTTTTTCAGGAGCGTTTCAAACTGTACGGCACCAACGAAGCTTATGACGGCGCGCACGGCAGCGCGTCTATCGGCAACAAGATCGGCGACTGGTCGTTCTGGATGAGCGGCGATCATCTGGATACGCACGGGCATCCGATGAGCTTCGGCACTGCCGCCGCCGGCGGCGCAGGCACTACGCCCGTCACTGGGGCATATAAGGATAAAGATTCGGCGGGCGCGGCACGGATCATTACCGGCGGCTATGGTATCGATCACTCCGTTCAGGAGAACGGCAAGCTCAAGCTGACTTACGATTTTTCTCCGACTGTACGTGCTACCTACATCCTGGGCGTCTGGCAGGTCAACTCCGATACCAGTGTCGACAGTTACCTGAAGGACGCGTCCGGGCGCTCGGTTTACAATGGCGCCGTCAAAATCGACGGGGTTAATTACAATGCGACCAGCTTGAGTCCGAGCCACAGCGAAAGTGAACATTGGATGCACGGACTTTCGGTGAAATCCAATACCCGCGGAGCGTGGGACTGGGAGGTTGCCGCCAGCATCTACGACTATAAAACGGATATTTCCCGCACGGCAACTTACAGCGGGGTAGATGACGGCACGGGAACCATTCGTAAGGGAGGAACAGCCACCTTCATGGACGGAACCGGCTGGCAAAATCTCGACTTGCGCGGCGAATGGCGTCCCGATGGCGACCTGAAGAGCAAGCATCAGGTCAGCTTCGGTTATCATATTGATTGTTATGACTTGAATTCCAATACGTATACCGTTGCCGTTACCGAAGATTGGCTGACTGGCGTCGTAGGGGCTTTGAAGAGCAATTCGAAAGGGAAGACCGAGACCAACGCGTTGTATCTTCAGGATGCCTGGCGCTTTGCGCCTGACTGGCAAATGGTCGTAGGCGGTCGCCAGGAATTCTGGAAGGCCTTTGATGGCAGTAACTACAATTCTGCCAACGCCGATCCTTACAAGATGCTGAATTATGCCGACCGGACAGACTCGGCTTTTTCGCCCAAGGCTTCACTCTCTTTTCAGGCATCGACCGATTGGGCATTGCGCGGCTCGCTCGGCAAGGCGGTTCGCTTCCCGACCGTTGCTGAAATGTTCCAGACCATCACTGTTGGCGCTATCAAGACGAACGATCCCAACCTGAAGCCGGAGCAAGTCGTTTCCGGGGAGCTTACGGCGGAGCGCGCATTGGCAAATGGACTGTGGCGCGTTTCGTTTTTTCAGGAAGACAAACAGGATGCGCTGATTTCGCAGGTCGATACGGCGAATATATCGAGCGTCCAGAATGTCGACAAGATTCGCACGCGCGGCATTGAAACCGCACTACAGCGAAGCGATCTGTGGATTCGCGGCTTTGATCTTTCCGGCAGCATCACTTATGCCAATTCGAAGATTCTGGAGGACATCAGGCACCCGGGCTACGTCGGTAAAAATCAGCCGCGCATTCCGGACTGGCGGGCAACGGTGGTAGGCACCTACCATGCGTCCGATCGGCTTTCCTACAGTTTGGCGACCCGGTATAGCGGTCGCCAGTATAATCTGCTGGATAATAGCGACGTTAATTCACTCACTTATGGTGGCGTCAGTGCGTTCTTGGTGGCCGATGCCAAGGTCGTTTACAAGGTCGCGAAACAGTGGAGCGCGTCTCTCGGCGTGGACAACATCGGCGACTACAAGGCTTACGTCGCTCATCCTTACCCGCAACGCACCGTGTTTGCCAATATGAAGTTCGACTACTGATGGGATGGCGGGAATGAATAAAGTCACGCTCGGCTTGTTTCTTGCCGCAATGAGTTTGGTGGGCATGGCGCAGGCCGCAGACCAACCGGCTCATGCGGGACATAGTGCGCCGACCGTACCGCAGGACCGGGAAAAAATGTGGAAGGCGACGCTGGCCAAGCCGTCGCTCGCGGTCTCGGTCGCATTCGACGAGAAGGGGCGATTGTGGCGGGCGTCGGCGCAGGATGGCCATGTTTGGGTGAACCATTCCGACGATGGCGGCAAAGCCTGGAGCCAACCGGTCAAGGCTAATGCTGAAGCGGAGAGCATTGCTGCGGATGGCGAAAATCGCCCCAAGATCGTCGCCAGGAATGGGGTTGTCTACATTTCCTACACCCAGGCGCTGGAAAAACCGATGACCGGTCATATTCGTTTCAGCCGCTCGCTGGATGGCGGGAAGACGTTTTCGCCGCCAATTACGGTCAATGACAATGCGGAAATCATCAGTCATCGTTTCGATGCGCTGGGGGTGAATGAACGCGGGCAGGTTTTTCTCGCCTGGCTGGATAAGCGCGATCTCAGTGCTGCCGCCAGGAAAGGCGAGAAATATCGCGGTGTGGGCGTGTACTATGCGGTGTCCGACGATGGCGGCGCCAGCTTCCAGCCCAACCTCAAGGCCGCCGAGCATTCCTGCGAGTGCTGCCGCGTGGCGATGTCGTTGGATACCGATGGCACGCCGGTAATTTTCTGGCGCCATATCTATGGCAAGAACGAACGCGACCATGCCATGTTGCGGTTGGACGGCAAATCGTCGCCGATCCGCGTCAGTTACGACCGCTGGGAAGTGGATGCCTGCCCGCACCATGGCGGCGCGCTGTCGATTGCGCCTGATGGCGTTTACCATTTTGTCTGGTTCGACAATGCGCCCGAGCGGCACGGGCTGTTTTATGCCAGCTCAGCAGATCAGGGCAAAACTTTCTCAGCGCCGAAGTCCTTCGGCAATGACGAGGCACAGGCCGGTCATCCCTATGTGCTGAGCCTCGGCAAGGCAGTGCATGTCGTGTGGAAGGAGTTCGACGGCCAGAACTCGGTCATCAGGGGAATGTCCTCCAGCGATGGCGGCAAGTCGTGGCCGCTGCCGCGCCAGATCGCCGCGACTGCCGGCGCTTCCGATCATCCCCTGCTGGTTGCCGACGGCACTCAACCTTATTTATCGTGGAACACTGCCAAGGAAGGCTTTCGCCTGATCGGAGTGGCGCCATGATGTTGCGCCGCATCTGTCTGTCACTGGCGCTGCTGTTGGCGCTGGCTCCACCCGCATTAGCCCAGGAGATCCGGCCATTCGTTTCCGGCAGCCTCAAGGAAATAACCGCAGCCCGGCAGGGCAAGCCATTTATCTTGAGCATGTGGTCGTTGAGCTGCACCCATTGTCGCGAGGAGCTTTCCTTACTCTCCCGCATGGTGAAGAAATACCCGAATCTCGATCTGGTGCTGATCGCTACCGATACGCCGGAAGAGAGCGATGCGATCAGTGCCACACTGCGGAAATCCGGCCTCGGCGGTGCACAAGCCTGGGTTTTTGCCGACCCCTTTGCGGATCGCCTGCGTTTCGAGATCGATCGCAAGTGGCATGGCGAGTTGCCGCGAACTTATTTGTATGACTCCGCCCATGTCGTTACGGCCATAAGCGGCAAGCTGGATCGCCAACGGCTCGAACAATGGATGCACAAGCATTTTGGCCGCTCCTGATCGAGCGATGCGTTTTGATTATGATATTCTGGACGTGTCTTGATCGTTTCCTCGGAATACGCAATGCCGCAAGTTGAATTTGGCGAAGGTTGGCCGCGCTGGTTGCCTTCGCTCAGTCTGGTGGTTGCCCTGCACGTCATCGTCTGGTGGGGGTACACGCACTTCAAGGATGAAATTTTACCGCCCAGGCCATTACCCGTGGTGCAGGTTTCGCTGATGACGCCATCGATCCCGCTTGAGTCGCGAGTCGTTCCGCCGAAGCCCTTGCCGCAAAAAATCGAGCGGCGACCGCAACCCGTGCAACCGCTTGTGGAACACGCCGCACAGCAGGCGCCGGTAGCGGCACCGGTTGTGGCGCAACAGTCCGCGCCACCGGTTGCGGCCCCGGCGCCTGTCGTTGAGCCGGTGTTGGAAGCGCCGCGTTACAACGCCGCCTATCTCAGCAATCCGCCGCCGATCTATCCCTTGTCTGCGCGGCGTCGTGGCGTAGAGGGAACGGTGCTGGTGCGCGCCGAAGTCGCGGCGAACGGCGAATGCCTGCGTGCAGAGCTGAAGAAATCCAGCGGCGCGGAAATGTTAGACATGGCTGCGCTGGAAGCAGTGAGAAAATGGCGTTTCGTGCCCGCCAAGCGAGGTAGCCAGGCGGTGGTGGCATGGGTCGAAGTGCCGATCACATTTAAACTCGAAAACAACTAAACCATTAGGATTATTTCATGCCTCATTTTTCTTCATCGGATATCGTTGTCATCACACTATGGGTTCTGGGCGTGTTTTCGGTGGCGACCTGGACGCTGATCGTCGCCAAGGCCTGGGGACAGTGGCGGTTGTCGAAAGAGAACCGGGATTTCAGTCAGACGTTCTGGCATGCGAAAGGTTTGCGCGAGGCGGAGCAGGTGTCCGCCAATGCTGCCGGCCCGTTGGCTCGCCTCGCTCAGGCCGGTTTCAGAGCGATGCGCGACATGCAAAAGGGTGGCGAACAAAGTCTTGAACACAGCGGCGATCAGCAGGACATTCTGGAACGCTGTTTGCGCAGCCAGGCGCAAAAGGAGTTGCACCAACTGGAAAGCGGCTTGATGGTGCTGGCCAGCATCGGCTCCACGGCGCCGTTCGTTGGCTTGTTCGGCACGGTGTGGGGAATCATGCACGCCTTGCAGGACATCAGCAAAAGCGGCTCAGCCGGGCTGGACGTGGTGGCCGGCCCAATCGGCGAGGCGCTGATCGCCACCGCCCTCGGCATCGCTACCGCAATTCCCGCTGTGCTGGCTTATAACTACGGCCTGCGCAGGGTGCGGCTGTACTCTGCGGAGATGGAGAATTTCGCGACCGATTTTCTGCATCTGGCGATGAAATCCGGGTTTAAAGTGGAGTAAGACCATGGCCTTCAATCTTCAATCCGAGCAAGCCGCAATGAGCGATATCAATGTCACGCCGCTGGTGGACGTGATGCTGGTGCTGCTGATCGTGTTCATCGTCACCGCGCCTTTGCTGATGCAGGCGGTCAAGGTGAATCTGCCCAAGACGGCGGCAGTGTCGCCGATGAAACAGACCAAGACCATTCAGATGGCAATCGACGCCCAGGGCGGGGTGTTCATCGATCAGCGCCTGATCCATTTTGAAGCGCTGGAAGCCGAACTGAAAAAAATTGTTGCCCAGAATGGCGACCCGAATGTGCAATTGCATGCCGATGAGAGCGTGCGTTACGGTCGCGTTGCCCAGGTGCTGGCGGCGTTGCAGCGCGTTGGTATCACCAAGCTGGCATTCATCACCTCGCCCAGCGGCAAGCGACCAGCCCCAGAAGAAAATCTCAAGCAGTAGCCGACAGGGCGTTCGCTCTGTCCCTCCAATCAATGTGTGTCTTTTACCGTGTCCTGTGTGAAATGGCACGGTGCTGATTGTCTTCTTCCGCTGATTTATAAGGATTTTTCTCTGGCACGTGAATTGCATTAGCAAGTGGCTATTTGCTTATTCAATCCACAAGAAGGGAATTATAAAAATGATGTTCAAACCCCGTATTCTTGCCGCTACGCTGGCGGCGGTCATGCCTTGCAGTTTCGCCGCAGCGGCGGATAGAGAAGAGCCTTCGCGTCTTGAAGAGGTGGTGGTCACCGCGCCGATGATGCTGGAGCCGCTGGTCGTGACTACAGACCCAAAAGCGCCGCGCCAGCCGGTGCCGGCCCATGATGGCGCAGATTACCTCAAGACCATTCCGGGTTTTTCGGTAATCAGAAAAGGCGGAACCGACGGTGATCCAGTCCTGCGCGGTATGGCCGGTTCGCGCCTGAATATTTTGCTCGACGGGGAGCAGATCCTCGGCGGTTGCGGCAATCGCATGGATCCGCCGACTGCCTATGTGTTCCCGGAATCCTACGACAAGATCACTGTGCTGAAAGGGCCGCAAACCGTCCTGTACGGGCCGGGCAATTCTGCCGGCACGGTGTTGTTCGAGCGCACCATCAAGCGCTTCGATCAGCCGGGCTGGAAATTCAATGGTAGCCTGGCTGTCGGCAGTTTCGGTCGTAATGATCAAGTTGCCGATATCCGTGCCGGCACGCCGGATTATTATGTTCAGGGCACGGCTACACGCTCCGATGCCGATGATTATAAGGATGGCAGTGGCAAATCCGTCCATTCCGCCTTTACCCGTTGGAGCACCAACGGTGCCATAGGCTGGACGCCGGACAACGATACTCGGCTGGAATTAACCGGAACTCATAGCGATGGTCAAGCCGCCTACGCCGACCGCACCATGGACGGCATCCTGTTTTCCCGCGACAACGTTGGCCTGAAGTTCGAGAAAAACAGGATTTCTCCGCTGGTGGAAAAGGTCGAGGCGCAAGCCTTTTACAATTATGTCGACCACGTGATGGACAATTATTCGCTGCGACCTGTTTCTGGAAATAAAATGGTCAGCAACCCTGACCGTGAAACTGTCGGTGGACGTGCCGCAATCGGCCTGCGTCTGGCTGAAATAACCAAGGCCACCTTGGGCGTCGATTACCAGACCAACAAACACACCTTGCGTTCGACCATGAACCAGACAACGACGCCTTACGAGAACATGGCTCGAACCGAGGATGCCAATTTCCGCAACTATGGCCTATTTGGCGAATTGACTCATTTGCTGGGCGAGCGCGACAAACTGATTGGCGGTTTGCGTGCCGACAACTGGAATGCCGAAGATAAGCGCGCTACGCTGACCATTACGGGCCTCGGCACAGTGGCAAACCCGACCGTCGGCAAGGAGCGGAGTGAAACCATGACCAGCGGCTTCGGTCGCTATGAGCACGACCTTTCCGGTACGCCTGCCACGCTTTACGCCGGGCTTGGCCATACCGAACGGTTCCCCGATTACTGGGAACTGGTCTCGGCCACCAAGGAAAGTGCGGACACCTTGAGCGCTTTCGATTCCCGCCCGGAAAAAACCAACCAGCTCGACGTGGGCGTTGTCTACAACAGCGGGAAGTTAACCGCATCGGTGTCCGGTTTTTACAGCAAGATCGACGACTATCTCATGGTGCAGTCGAGCTATGTCAAGGGCGCCCGCACTCCGACCATCGTCCGCAATGTGGATGCCACCACTTGGGGGGGCGAAGTCGGCCTGAGCTATGCACTTTCCGGAACCTGGAAAACCGATGCCACGCTCGCCTATGTGCGCGGCGACAACGACACCGACAGCACGGCGCTGGCGCAATTGCCGCCGCTGGAAGCTCGCCTTGGTCTGACCTATGACAACAAGGTCTGGTCGGTTGGTTCGCTGTTGCGCCTGGAGTCCGAGCAAGATCGTTTTGATCTCAACAAGGGCAATATCGTCGGCCAGGATATTGGCAGAACAGCCGGCTTCGGCATATTTTCCGTGAATGCAGGCTATCGCCCGAAGAAGGGTACGCTGATCTCCGGTGGTGTCGACAACCTGTTCGACAAGACTTATGCCGAACACATCAGCCGTGGCGGCGCGATGGTGACCGGTTTTGAACAGACCACCCGCGTCAACGAGCCGGGCCGCAACCTATGGGTCAAGCTGAACATCGCTCTCGATTAACCGGGGTTTTTTTCCGTTATTTGAAGGGAGGCCTTGCGCCTCCCTTTTTTAATTCAACCCCTGCCGTTTATACTGGCGGCGGCATGAATGAATTTAACCCTCCCCCCAAACTTCGCGACCTCGATGCAGCAGGAAGATTGATCCTGGTGCTGGCGGTGTCGCTGGCGTTGCATCTCGCCTTGATTTTTGGCGTGCAGGTCAGGATGTCCGCACAGGACGGCAGTGCGCGCCGGATCATGGAGGTGCAGATCGAGCGCGTGGCGGAGGAGGCTGTAGCCAAAATCTCGGCGGTTCCACCCCGCAAGATTGAAGATAATACGGTTGTCGCTGAAGCGACGCCTCATCATGAAGTGGCTCCGTCAAAGCCGGCAGACAGCCGGGCTTCAGTGGTAACCGAAGCGCCCGTTTCTTCCTTGCCCACACTTGAAATGCCGCTGGTCGAGGATCCGACTTACTATCCGGCCAAGCAGCTCGATGTGCATCCTGCCGCACTTAACCCGATCAAGCCGGTTTATCCGGAAAAGGGGGTGGAACTCGGCGTGGACGGCAAGGTGATTTTGCTGCTGCTGATCGATGAGTCCGGCGTAGTGAAGGAGGCTTCGGTGGTCGAGGCAGACCCTGAAGGGATTTTCGAAGAATCGGCGCTGGCCGCCTTCCGCAATGCGCGTTTTGCTCCGGCTAGGAAAAATGGCCGGGCGGTAAAAAGCCGGGTGTTGATCAAGGTGAGCTACGAATTGAACGACCGGAAAAAGCCGGTGGTGGTTCAGCCGCCGTTGCCATTGGCCCCCTGACCGTTGCCGGTCGTGCCGTTCTGCGGCGGCGTGTAGCCCTTCGGCAGCAGCACCCACATTTTCCCGCTTTGCTTCATGCTGCCGGCTTGCTTGCCGGCATCCTTGCCGAATCCCCAGAAAAAGTCCGCCCGCACTACGCCGCGGATTGCACCGCCGGTATCCTGTGCCAGCATCAGGCGGTTGAGCGGCTTGCTGCTATTCGGCCAAGTGGTGGCGAGGAATACCGGTGCGCCGAGCGGAATGTTGCGCGGGTCGACCGCAATGCTGCGCTCTGCACTGAGCGGCACGCCCAGCGCGCCAATCGGGCCGCCGGATTGGTTCGGCAGGTCGCGAAAGAATACATAGCTGGCGTTGAGATTGAGCAGCTCGGGAAGTTTTTCCGGATTTTGTTTGCCCCAGTCCTTGATGCCTTGCATCGAGGCTTTTTCTAGCGGCAGGTCGCCGCGATCCACCAGAACCTTGCCGATGGACTTGTAGGGATAGCCGTTCTGGTCGGCATAGCCGATACGCACCGTTTCGCCGCTGGGCAGAGTGATTCTTCCGGAACCCTGAATTTGCAGGAAGAACAAGTCGACCGCGTCGTCCACCCAGTAAAGCGCCTTGCCTTTGAGCGGAGCCAGGCCGCCGTCGATTTCAGCGCGGCTGTAATACGGCACCACACGACGCCCTTCCAGGCGTCCGCGCAATCGCATGTTTTTCAGTTCCGGGTAGATCGTGCCCAGATCGACGATCAGCAGATTATCCGGTACGCCGTAGAGCGGATGGCTGTAGCGTTTCGAAGGCGTGCGGCTGCCATTCAGCAGCGGTTCATAATAGCCGGTGACCAGCCCTTCGGTACCGCCGTCAGGCTGCGTGGCTTGATAGGGCGAGAAGTATTGCTCGAAAAATTCGCGCAGGGCGGCATTGTTCGCGGGCGGCACGGTAGTTGCGGCAACGCAGGCGGGTTTCCAGGCGGGCTGGTTCTGCAGCGGTTTGCAGCTTTGTCTGAAAGCGTCCCAGGCGGCGGTCAAATCTTCGTCCGGCCATCCGGCGATGGCTTCCCAGCCGACGGGCTGGAGCGGCGGAGCGGCAGGGATGGGCGGAATTGCGGCAATTGCCGGCGGCAGGACTGCGGCTGGCGGTGCAACCGCAGGTTTTTCCAGTGTGGCGCAGGCGGAAATTGTCAGGGTCAATAGCAGGGCGAGCAGATTTTTCATGGAAATGTTTGGTGTTGAATCAGGTTTAGTGCAGCGGAAGTGCGACAAGTCCGGCAGGCGGTTAGTGTAGTACGCGCGGCATGTTCAGGGTAAATTCAGGAATGGTCGTGTCGAATTTGGTGCCGTCTTCCGCTACCATCTGGTAGCTGCCATGCATGGTGCCGACTGGAGTGGCGATGACGCAGCCGCTAGTGTATTCGAAATTTTCGCCCGGTTTCAGCAGCGGTTGTTCTCCGATTACGCCCAAGCCGCGGACTTCCTGCACCTGGTCGGTGGCGTCGGTGATGACCCAGTGGCGGCTGATCAGTTGGGCGGCAACGCTGCCGGTGTTGGTGATGGTGATCGTATAGGCGAATACGAACCGTCCCTGCTCAATGTCGGACTGGTCGGGAACATACTCGACACGCGTCGCCACGGTGATTTCATATTTCTTGCTGTCAGCCATCCGGCTATTCCACACCAATTTTCCGGCGCTGGCAAGCCCGATAGGCCCGTTGCCATTTCAGCGAATAGAAAGTCGGAGTCCTTTGGGGCATACGATCTTTCATTCGCTGGTATTTTCAGCGAATAGCAAAGTCGGAGTCCTTTAGGGTAAAATCCAAACTTTTGATTTATTAAGGAAGCGCCATGTCCCAGTTCAGAATCGCCCCCAGCATCCTGTCCGCAAACTTCGCCAAGTTGGGCGAGGAGGTCGACAATGTCCTCGCCGCTGGCGCCGATATCGTTCATTTCGATGTCATGGACAACCATTACGTGCCCAACCTCACCATTGGCCCGCTGGTGTGCGAGGCACTGCGCAAGCATGGCGTGACAGCGCCCATCGACGTGCATCTGATGGTCAAGCCGGTGGATCGCATCATCCCCGACTTTGCCAAGGCAGGCGCCACCTACATTACCTTTCACCCGGAATCTTCCGAGCATGTGGATCGCACCATTGGTCTGATCAAGGAGTGCGGTTGCAAGCCCGGCCTCGTATTCAACCCGGCCACTCCGCTGGACATCCTGGAATACACGCTGGACAAGCTCGACATGGTGCTGCTGATGTCGGTGAACCCGGGCTTCGGCGGCCAGAAATTCATTCCCTACGTGCTCGACAAGGCGCGCAAGGTGCGCCAGATGATCAATGCCTCCGGCAAGGATATCCTCCTGGAAATCGATGGTGGCGTCGGCCCGGCCAATATTCTTGAAGTCGCCAAAGCGGGCGTGGATACTTTTGTTGCCGGCTCCGCCGTATTCGGCGCAGCCAAGGCCAGCGATCCGCATCATTACGACTCGATTATTGCTGCGATGCGCGCGGAACTGGCTAAGGCCTGAAATTGCGATAACCGCAAAGGCGCAAAGTTTGAATGATTTCTTTGCGCCTTCGCGCCTTTGCGGTTGACTCTAGGATTTTATGAGCCTTATCTTCCCATTACCCGTCAAAGCCGTTGTCATCGATCTCGATGGCACGCTGCTGAACACCGCTCCGGATATCGCCGAGGCGGCGCAGCGCATGCTGCACGACTTGGGGTTGCCGCCGGTCGGTCTGGAAAAAATCCAGTCCTATATCGGCAATGGCATTGCCAATCTGGTGAAACGGGCGCTGACCGGCGAAATGAGCGGCAAGCCGGATGAGGCCTTGTTTGCCAAGGCTTTGCCGCTGTTCGAGAAGCATTATGAAGAAGTGCTGTACCGCGAAACCCATCCTTATCCGGGTGTGATGGACGGGCTGAAGGCGCTGCATGATGCAGGGTTCACGCTGATCTGCATCACCAACAAGGCGGAGCGCTTTACACTGCCGCTCTTGGCGGCGATGGGCATGAAGGATTATTTCGAACTGATCTTGTCCGGCGACAGCCTGCCGCGCAAGAAGCCCGATCCGCTGCCGTTGCGCTATGCGGCGATTTATTGCGAGGCCGAACCCAGGGATCTGCTGCTGGTGGGCGATTCACTGAACGACAGCCAGGCGGCGCGCGCCGCCGGTTGCCCGGTAGCCTTGCTGCCCTACGGCTACAATGGCGGCAAGGATGTGCGCGAGCAGGATTGCGATGCGGTGATCGAAAGTTTGCCGGAAGTGTTGAAGCTGATTAAAAAGGCATAAATTCATGAACCACAGAGACACAGAGGCACAGAGAACGGCAAACCCAATTTTATGGCGATGGCGCGTCTAGCCGTTTGAGTCCGTTAAAAGATTTTGATTTTCTCCGTGCCTCTGTGTCTCTGTGGTGAAAGCTATTTATGACTGAACAAGAATTCAACCGCCTTGCAAGCCAAGGCTATAACCGTATCCCGCTGGTCAGGGAAACCCTGGCCGACCTCGATACACCATTAAGCGTTTACCTCAAGCTCGCCAACCGGCCCTATTCCTACCTGCTCGAATCGGTGGTGGGCGGCGAGCGTTTCGGGCGCTATTCCTTCATCGGCCTGCCAGCCAAAACCCGGATCAGGGTGAGTGGCCGCCATGTGCAAGTGGAAGGCGACGGCAAGGTGTTCGAGGAACTTGAAACCGACGACCCTCTTGAGTTCATCCAGAATTACGCCGCGCGCCTGAAAGTGGCCGAACATCCCGGCCAGCCGCGCTTTACCGGCGGGTTGGCCGGCTACTTTGGTTATGACACTATTCGTTACATCGAGAAAAGGCTGGCCCACACCGTCAAGCCCGATGTGCTGGGCACGCCGGATATTTTGCTGCTGCTGTCGGAAGAAGTGGCAGTGGTGGACAACCTGTCCGGCAAAATCTATCTGGTCGTTTACGCCGACCCTGCCCAGCCCGGCGAATATGCACGCGCCCATGCCCGGCTGGAAGAATTGCGCCGCCAGTTAAGTACGCCGGCGGCAGTGCCCGTTACAGCGTCGCATCCGCCGGTGCAGGCCGTGTCCGAATTCGGCGAAGAACCCTTCAAGCAGGCGGTGGAAAAAGCCCGGCAGTACATCTTCGACGGCGACATCATGCAGGTGGTGCTGTCGCAGCGCATGTCGCAGCCCTTCGCGGCGTCGCCGCTGACGCTTTATCGCTCGTTGCGCTCGCTCAATCCTTCTCCTTATATGTTCTATTACGACATGGGCGATTTTCAGGTGGTCGGTTCCTCGCCGGAAATTCTGGTGCGATTGGAAGAAGATACCGTCACCGTGCGACCGATTGCCGGCACCCGGCCACGCGGCAAGAACCGCGAGGAAGATGAGGCGCTGGCCGCCGACCTGCTCGCCGACCCGAAAGAACTGGCCGAGCATTTGATGTTGATGGATCTGGGGCGCAACGATGCGGGCCGCGTCGCCCAGACTGGCTCGGTCAAGGTCACTGAGAACATGGCGATCGAGCGTTATTCCCATGTCATGCACATTGTTTCCAACGTCGAGGGCAAGCTCAGGCAAGGCATGAATGCGATGGACGTGCTGCGTGCCACCTTCCCGGCGGGCACCGTATCCGGTGCGCCCAAGGTGCGCGCGATGGAAATTATCGATGAACTGGAACCGACCAAGCGCGGAATTTACGCTGGTGCGGTGGGTTATCTCGGTTTCAATGGCGACATGGATCTGGCGATTGCCATCCGTACCGCAGTAGTCAAGGACGAGATGCTTTATGTCCAGGCTGGCGCCGGCATCGTTGCCGATTCGGTGCCCGAGAGCGAATGGACGGAAACCCGCAACAAGGCCCGCGCCGTGCTGCGCGCGGCGGAGCTGGCGCTGGGCGGTTTGGGTGGAGGGGAATGATATGCTGCTGATGATCGACAACTATGATTCATTCACCTACAACCTGGTGCAGTATTTCGGCGAACTGGGTGCGGATGTGCGCGTTTACCGCAACGACGAAATCACCATTGAAGGGGTCGCGGCGCAGAAGCCCGACCATATTGTGATTTCTCCCGGCCCTTGCACGCCCAACGAGGCGGGCATCTCGGTGGCGCTGATTCAGGCGCTTGCCGGCAAGGTGCCGCTGCTCGGCGTGTGCCTTGGCCACCAGAGCATCGGTCAGGCATTCGGCGGCAAGATCATCCATGCCAAGCAACTGATGCATGGCAAGACCTCCATGATCCATCACAAGGATGCCGGCGTGTTCAAGGGGTTGCCCAATCCATTCCGCGCCACCCGCTACCATTCGCTGGTAATCGAGCGTGAAAGCCTGCCGGACTGCCTGGAAATCACCGCCTGGACTGAGGATGGCGAGATCATGGGCGTGCGCCACAAATTATTGGCGGTGGAGGGCGTGCAGTTCCATCCTGAATCCATTTTGACTGAGCATGGTCACGCCATGCTGGCGAACTTCCTTAAGGAGAAACTGCCATGATTACGCCGCAGGAAGCGTTGACTGCGCTGCTGGAGAAGCGTGACCTGACGCGTGGCGAGATGTTGTCGATCATGCGCCAGATCATGGGTGGCGGACTGACGGCAGTGCAGATTGCCGGGATTCTGGTGGCCTTGCGCGCCAAGGGTGAAACCGTGGCGGAGATCGCCGCGGCTGCCGAAGTGATGCGCGAGCTTTCGACCAAGGTGCCGGTCGGCACCGAGATGCATCTGGTCGATACTTGCGGCACCGGCGGCGATGGCGCGCACACTTTCAACATCTCGACATCCGCCGCGTTCGTCGCGGCGGCGGCGGGAGTAAAAATAGCCAAGCACGGCGGTCGCTCGGTGTCTTCTTCCTGCGGCAGCGCCGACGTTCTCGAGGCGCTCGGGGTCAACGTCAACCTGACGCCCGACCAGGTGGCGCAGTCCATTCATGAGATCGGCGTCGGTTTCATGTTCGCCCCCAATCACCATAGCGCCATGAAATATGCCGCACCGGTGCGGCGCGAACTGGGCGTGCGTACCCTGTTCAACCTGCTGGGGCCGCTCACCAATCCGGCGGGCGCGAAAAACCAGGTGATGGGCGTGTTCCGCAAGGACTTGTGCCGGCCGCTGGCCGAGGCTTTGAAATCGCTCGGCGCGAATCACGTCATGGTGGTGCATGGCACCGATGGCATGGATGAAATTACGCGGTGCGGTGCGACCCACGTCGCCGAACTAAAGGACGGCATGGTCGAGGAATATGCCATCGACCCCGAAGAATTCGGCATGAAGCTCGTCGCTGCCGATGACCTCACGGCGCATGATCGCGAGGAGGCCAAGGCCAAACTGCTGGCGGTGCTGGATAACACCCCCGGCGCGGCGCGCGACATCGTCGCCCTCAATGCGGGTGCGGCGATTTATGTCGGCGGCGTGACGCAGACGCTGGAGACAGGGGTGAAAAAGGCGCTGCAAGTGATTGCCAGCGGTGAGGCCAAGACCAAGCTGGAACAGTTGATTGCTTTTTCGAACCGGTTTAAAGCCGAATAATTACAGAGGGGCAGAGGTATCAAATCTCTCTGTGTCTCTAAAGTGGTAAATGAATCATGTCCGACATTCTGAAAAAAATCCTTGAAGTAAAACAAGCCGAAGTTGCCCGTGCCGTGGCGAAGAAGCCCTATGCTGCCGTGCTGGCCGAAGCCGAGGCGATGCCGAAGTCGCGCGATTTCGTCGGCGCCATCCGCGCCAAGATCGCCGGGGGCAAGCCGGCGGTGATTGCCGAGATCAAGAAAGCTAGCCCGTCCAGGGGGGTGATCCGAGAACAATTCGATCCTGCCGCGATTGCCAGAAGCTACGAGCAGCACGGCGCCGCCTGTTTGTCGGTGTTGACCGACGTACAGTTCTTTCAAGGCAGCAAGAATCATCTGCTCGAAGCACGCGCTGCCTGCGGATTGCCGGTATTGCGCAAGGACTTCATGATTGACCCTTACCAGATTTGCCGCGCCCGCATGCTTGGCGCAGACGCCATCCTGCTGATCGTGGCGGCGCTGGATCTGTCGCAGATGAAAGAATTGGAGGAGTTGGCCCACGAACTGGGC
The DNA here is from genome assembly GCA_021373185.1 of Betaproteobacteria bacterium. GTDB lineage: Bacteria > Pseudomonadota > Gammaproteobacteria > Burkholderiales > Sulfuricellaceae > Sulfuricella. The sequence goes on from JAJFTF010000036.1 coordinate 70,528, forward strand.
ATGGCCGTGCTGGTGGAAAGCCACGATGCCGCCGAGCTGGAAGCCGCCTTGCAGCTCAAGACCCCGTTGATCGGCATCAACAACCGCAACCTGCGCACCTTTGAAACCCGCCTTGAAACCACTCTCGACCTGCTGCCGCGCATTCCTGCTGAGCGCATTGTCATCACCGAAAGCGGTATTCACAAACCGGAAGACGTGCAGTTGATGTGCAGCCATGGCGTCAACGCCTTCCTCGTCGGCGAGGCCTTCATGCGGGTGGGTGAGCCAGGTGTCGAGCTGGCGCGACTATTCGGTTAGCACGTTTTTTAATACCGGACCTCGTTGCAAAAAAACAACACAATTTTCCCTGTCAATGAAATAACTGGCGTTATTCCCAATAAGTTCTTGGATTTCAGTTCGGCCTTCACGATAATGAAATTGTCCAAAAAGGACCGGGCTCTGCAGAGCTTTACTTTTGATTAACCTTAGGAGAGAAATACATGAACAAGAAACTCATCGCTTTGGCAGTTGCCGCCGTTATGGCGCCTGCTGCTGCAATGGCTGACAGCGGCAACGTCACCATCTACGGCAAAATGGAAGCATCCTACGACAACATCAGCACCGGCGCTGCTGGCCAGGACACTCTGAGCCGCATCTCCAGCAACTCTTCTCAGTTGGGCTTCAAGGGTAGCGAAGATCTGGGCAACGGTCTTTCCGCTATCTGGCAGATCGAGAACCAGATCAACGTTGACAGCAACGGCAGCGCTACCAGCGCCGCTTCGGCAAACGGCGCCGCCGGCACCCGCAACACCTTCGTTGGCTTGTCCAGCAAAACCATGGGCACCTTCATCTTGGGTACCCATGACACTCCTTACAAGCTGGGTACTCTTTCGTTGAACGTGTTTGGCGATTCCATGGGCAACTACACCTCGATCGTCGGCAGCGCCAACGGCACCAACGTGCGTGACCTGCGTCTGGGCAACGTAGCTGCTTACATCTCCCCAACCTTCAACGGTTTCCACGGTGCGATCGCTACCTCCCAGCTGAACGAAGCCGGCAACAGCGGTCTGAGCAATCCATCCGCCTGGTCCGCTACTGGTGTTTACGACAATGGCCAGCTGTTTGCGTCCTTGTCCTATGAAATCCAGAAGTATGCTGATGCTGCTGCAACAGCCCTTTCAGTACAGTGCTTGTCTGCTGGCGGCACAATTTCCCTAATTCAGACGGTAGCGGGTTGCGGTGCGATCGGAGGTACGGTTCTCGCCGGTTCTAATGCTGCTGCTGCTACTGATTCCTACGACACCAAGGGCACCAAGCTGGGCTTGGGTTGGGACTTCAAGCAAGGTACCAAGGTTGGTTTCGTCTACGAGAAGTTGAATGACAGCCGTACTAGCCAAGCTGGCACTCGTAACGCCTACGTGTTGAACGTGGCTCACACCATGGGCAACAATGTAATCAAGGCTCAGTATGGCAAAGCTAACGACGGCGAAACCGCTCTCGATACTTCCGCCAAGAACTGGACTATCGGCGTTGACCACAACCTGTCCAAGCGCACCTCGATCTATGCCTTGTACACCAAGACCGACAATGCTGAAGGCGCGACCTACGGCGTTGGTGGCACCAAGACCACTGGTGCTTACACCCCTGCAGTTGGTGAAGATCCACGCGCTGTTTCCCTCGGCGTGAAGCACTCCTTCTAATTTCTCGCCGGGCTTGCCCGGTTGGAAGTATGAAGATTAAAACGGGCCTCTTCGGAGGCCCGTTTTTTATTGCGGGCATATAGAGCATATTTGCGCGGTAATGGTGGTCGGTTCGCTTGCAACTTGACCTGATAGTGTCGCAGGTGTAGAGTCAACTAACTACTTAGCCAGGTGTGTGCCAATGCCAATCCGTACAGTCAATATTCACGAAGCCAAAACGCATTTGTCGGAACTGCTGGCGCTGGTGCTTGCAGGCGAAGAAGTGGTCATTGCCAAGGCCAACAAGCCGGTTGCCCGGTTGGTGCCTTTAGTATCCCCGAGAAAACAGCGTGTTTTTGGCCTACATCGCGGGGAGTTCTGGGTTAGTAATGATTTCGATGAGCCGCTAGCGGACGAGTTCTGGCTGGGTAACGGCCCGATATGAATCTGTTGCTGGATAGCCATGTATTTTTATGGCTGATGAATGAGCCAGAGAGGGTGCCGGATCAGGTTCTGGCTATGTGTGAGAATGGTGAAAACGAACTCTATCTGAGTGTTGCGAGTGTTTGGGAGCTGCAAATAAAACACGCTCTTGGCAAACTGACGATGCGACAGCCGCTAAAGCAAATACTGGATGAGCAGCAACAAAGTAATGGCATGGAGATTTTGTCAATCAAACTGCCACACCTCTGGCAGTTGACCGATCTTCCTCGAGTCCATGGTGACCCTTTTGACCGACTCTTGATAGCGCAAGCTGTTGTGGAGGATATGCACTTGATCAGCGCTGATCGGGTGTTCTCGAGTTATCCCGTTAAACTGTTCTGGTAATGCGTAATGGGTGTCGTCTATTGTTTATGGCCGACCCCCATAAAAAGCATAACCGCGATTTGACGCGAAGGGGGAAGCTCTGGATCGGCTTCGTCCCTAAAATCTTAGCGCCCCATTTCCTTCAGTCGTTCGCACCCCGCCGGGTTGCCAGCTTCGCAGCTTCGCTGGAAACTCACCTTGGCTTCTTTCCGCCGCTGCTGGTCAAGTAACAAAATCCCACGATACAACAGGGCTTCACTATTCCTGTGGTTGAGGTTCAGCACTTTCTCAGAGTCGCTCATGGCTTCCTGGTGGCGGGATAGCGCTAGGTTGATTTTTGCCCTATTCAGATAAGCGTTTTCATGATCAGGGTTGATGGCTAACGCTTTGCCGAATTCTGCCTCTGCTTCCGGCAACTGGTTGGTGAGCATATAAATCGAACCGCGGTTTGCGTAGGCATCGGCCAATTTAGGGTCGCAGACTATGGCATTGCCATAGTCTTGTAGGGCGTTCTGGTAGCGCTTCAAGGTAACATTTATATTGCCCCGATTGAAGTGTATTTCGGCATTTTTTGGGTCAAGTTGGATGGCCCTGTCAAGGTCGTCGAGCGCAGCTTGACTGCGGCCCATCAAGATACTGACGATGCCGCGGTTCATGTAGGCTTGTGCTAGTTTAGGGTTGAGTTCAATGGCTTTGTCCAGGTTGTTCATGGCTTCATTGAAGTTATTCAAGCGGGAATAGGCAAAACCGCGATTCGAGTATGCTTCGGCATTTTTCGGGTTGAGCTGAACGGCAAAGTTGAAGTCATTCAAGGCGTTGACCGGGCGGAACCACTTGAGAAGCAAGACGCCCCGTTTTAGGTAAGCCTCGCTGGAGTCGGGCTTGAGCTTTATTTCTTCGGTGATTTTATGCAGAGCCTCAGCGTCCCGCGCACCCTCAACGAGGTGGTTGAACTGGAAGTAAACAATGCCGATATCCCCAATGTTTGAATAGCCGGGGTTAGAGGTGTTCAGTGTATGCGCTGTCTTGAAATCGCTGATTGCGTTCTGATAGTGGCCCGCTTCTCTATAAGCTATGCCGCGGTAATTGTAACCTCTTTCAACACCCTGATTTATCTTGCCCAGATTATTCTGGATGACGTCGGACCAAAGTTTGATCTCATTGGAAAATGTGTCCAGTCGGTTCCAAGCCATGGGAACGAGAGCCAAGCAAATAATGGCAAGTAATGGGGCAGCCATTTTTCTTGGCACTATACTGAGAAGGGCCAGTAGCGCCAGCGGCAGGCCGCTCATCCAGAGATAGCTGCGATACAAGACGAAAGGTTCCGCAACCCTCACAACGGAAAGTTCAGTCAGGAAAAGTATCCAGGGGAATAGCATGCCCAGCCCCAGCAATCCTTGCCGCCCCCCTTTGATTAGGAATCTTGTGGTTATGATTGGGTAGGCAAGGAAGGCGATGAACCCGACAGTTTGCGGCCAGGTAAAAAGGTGGGCGGCAAAGGGCTGGCGAATGTCGATCGACATCCAGCCGGTATAAGGAACAATCCAGAGCAGCAGGTACTGAAAGAACAGGTGCCCTTGGGTGATAATGCTTAACGGGTAGGCATTGTCGAGATTAGGCCCCATCTCGTGCTTACGCATCTGGGAAAAAATTTCAAATGCCGTGGGTTCGTAGACGGTGCCTAGCAAGTTCTTTGATCGTACAATGATGAACAAGCCAATGCCGAGTAAAACAGCGAGCGGTAGCCAATATTTCCTGACATGGGAGAATGTAAATTTTTGGAGCAGGAAGGAGAGTGCGATGGCAATGCCGGGAAGCATGATGCTGTGGTCTTTAGAGGAAACCGCGAGAAAATAAAAAAATGCTGATCCGGCGAACCATCCGGCTTTTTCCCTAGTCAGTCCCTCGAGGTAGCAAAGAAGGGCGGCGATGCCGAACAGCGTTGCCATGACAATGCTGCGTTCCACCAGATAAGCAACGCCGTAAACACTGACCGGGTGCCAGGCAAAAGCCAGCGCGCCAAAAAAGGCCAGCCAGCGGTGCGGAAGTGCGGAGTCTTGTTGCGGCAATACGGCAACTAGCAGGCGATAGAAGAAGGTAAAAAGGAGGACGGCTGTCAGCGCGTGCAGCCCCAGGTTGCCGAGGCGATACCAGAACCAGTCCGTGCCAAACAGGCTATAGGTCAAGCCAAAAGATCTGTAGGAAAGCCATCGTTGGCCAAGTTCAAACGAGGTTGCATATTGCTTCAGGGCGGCTTCGTTTAGAATGTTTGCGTCATCGAATACCAGCGGGTTCCACAAGGAATGGCCATAGAGCAGAATGGTTGCGACGATCAGGAGTAGAGTTGGGAATAGGTGGGTTCGGACACTCTTGCTTGTGACGAATGCGCGGACTTTATCAGTCAGGGTCGGTCCAGAGTATGCGGCAAGAGGGTCATAATCTTTCGGATTCATGATGTTTATATTCCAACTGGGTATTGATGCGGGAAAACTCGACTGAGGCCGAATAAAATTGAGCTTATGTTAAACTTATTCGCGGTTTCTTTCTAGGGGGCTTGCCCCGCCTTGTGGTTTCTATCTGGATGACATTTTGAGCGAATTGATCGCGGAGTCGGGCCGTTGCGTCGCCTGCGGCCTGTGCTTGCCGCATTGCCCCACCTATCGCAAGACTTTGAGCGAGGCGGATTCGCCGCGCGGTCGCATCATGTTGATGCAGGGCGTGCTGGAGGGGCGGCTTGCAGTGAATGAGCGCTTCCTGGCGCACATCGATTTGTGCCTGGGTTGTCGAGCCTGCGAGGCGGTTTGCCCGAATAATGTGCCTTATGGCAGACTGGTTGCCGGGATGCGCGGCGTAATCGGGAGAACACGGCGGCGCAGTCTGTGGCGGCGACTGCTGCGTAGCGTTTTGGTGGATGGCGTGGTGACAAAGCCGGCCATGTTGCGGCTGGTGTCGGGCATAGTGCGCATTTGGCAAGCGTTGGGCTTGCAGGCGTTGGCGGGAAAATTCAGCGGATTGAGGCGCTTCGGTCTGACGCGAATCGCGGTGCAATTGTCGCCGATGAAGGCGCAGCCGCGCTGGAAAGCGGTTTATCTGCCAGTTGGCGAGGTGCGCGGTGAAGTGGGGTTGTTTCTGGGTTGCGTAGCGCGTGTGTCGGATGTCGAAACGCTCTCGGCCTCGATCTTTGTGCTCAACAAGTTGGGCTATAGAGTGTATGTGCCGTCCGATCAATCCTGCTGCGGCGCCATGCATGAAAATCTGGGCGAGGCCGAAAAGGCTTGCAACTTCGAGCGGAAAAATATCGATGCATTCGCCGGATTGAATCTGGATGCAATTATTTCGACCGCCAGTGGCTGCGGTGCGACATTGAAGGTCTACCCACCGGCTTTCGCAGGCAAGGTAATGGACATCAGCGAATTTCTGGCCGGAGCTCAGGGGTGGGAAGGGGCGGCAATTGCGCCGTTGGCGGCAAAGGTGGCGGTGCATGAGCCTTGCTCGATGCGGAATGTGCTGCGTTGCGCCAATCGCCCTTATGATTTACTGCGCCGTATTCCCAGTGTTCTTGTTGAACCCTTGGCAGGGAACGACCAGTGTTGTGGCGCAGCGGGAACCTATTTTTTGAGTCAGCCGAAAATGGCGGAGTCCTTGCTGGCGGACAAGACGGCGGCGGCAAAGGCCAGTGGCGCGCGCTTTCTGGTTTCCTCAAATATCGGTTGCGCCATGCATATGGCCGGCGGTCTGAGAGAAGCCGGAGTCGAGATCAAGGTGGTTCATCCGGTAGCTTTGCTGGCCAGACAGATGGGGTTCGAAGACAGCAAGGCTCGGTGAATCGCTTTTAATCTTCCACAATTTCGAAATCATGCGTGATCTCGGCGGTCTTGCCGAGCATGATCGAGGCCGAGCAGTATTTTTCGGCTGACAGCTTGATCGCCTTCTCAACCTGCTCCGGCTTGATGCCTTTGCCGCGCACGGTGAAGTGGAAGTGCATTTTGGTGAAGACCTTGGGTTCCTTGTCGGCGCGCTCCGCGTCAATCGATACTTCGCAGCCGCTGATGGCCTGGCGGCTTTTCTTCAGGATGGCGACAACGTCGAAGGCGGTGCAGCCACCGGCGCCAAGCAGCAGCATTTCCATCGGGCGCGGCCCGATGTTGCGACCGCCGGCATCGGGAGGCCCGTCCATTAAGACGGCGTGGTTGCTATCGGTGATGCCGAGAAAGCTGGCGTCTTCTACCCATTTGACCCGTGTCCGCATGAGATTTCCTTGGCAAGATTTTCAATGGGACGAATTATAGCATTGAGGTAGTGAATTTACGTTTGACATCGGCGGTTGTCTTGACATAAAATGCGCGTCTTTCTCTGAAACAGCAACCGGAATTACTGCGCATGAAAACCTTTTCTGCAAAGCCACACGAAGTAAAACGTGACTGGTATGTGGTAGATGCCACTGATAAAGTTTTGGGTCGTCTGGCCAGCGAAGTCGCTTTGCGACTGCGCGGCAAGCACAAGCCTGAATTCACCCCGCACGTGGATACCGGCGATTATATCGTGGTGATCAACGTGGACAAGTTGCGCGTTACCGGCAACAAAGCCGAGGGCAAGGTGTATCACCGCCATACGGGTTACCCCGGCGGTCTTTACAGCACTACTTTCGCCAAAATGCACGCTCGTTTCCCGGGTCGCCCGCTGGAAAAAGCGATCAAGGGCATGCTGCCGAAAGGCCCATTGGGCTACGCCATGTTCCGCAAGCTGAAAGTGTACAAAGGCGCGCAGCACATGCATAGCGCACAGCAACCCAAAGTACTGGAAATTTAAGGAATCACCATGATCGGCAACTACTACTACGGCACTGGCCGTCGCAAAAGCTCTGTAGCTCGGGTGTTTCTGAAGCCTGGCAAGGGTGACATCATCGTCAACGACAAGCCTGTCGATATTTTCTTCTCGCGCGAAACCGGCCGTATGGTCGTGCGCCAGCCACTGGAATTGACCAGTCATCAAGGCACGTTCGACATTATGGTCAACGTGCATGGTGGTGGCGAATCCGGCCAGGCAGGTGCAGTGCGTCATGGCATTACTCGTGCCCTGATCGATTATGACGCAGCGCTGAAAAGCACATTGAGCAACGCCGGTCTGGTTACTCGCGATGCGCGCGAAGTTGAACGGAAAAAGGTTGGTCTGCGCAAGGCGCGTCGCGCCAAGCAGTTCTCCAAGCGTTAATCGCTGCTGCACTCGCAAAAAAGCCGCCTTATGGCGGCTTTTTTGTTGCTTATCGGTAATTGTCGTCTGGCGGCAATGGGCTTATTATTATCAATAAATTCGATATTGGAGTTTGGGCGTTATGGTTAAGGTTGGAATCGTAGGCGGCACGGGATACACCGGGGTGGAACTGCTGCGCTTGCTGGCGCAGCATCCTGAGGTCAATCTGGTGGCCATCACTTCGCGCAAGGAAGCCGGCATGGCGGTGAGCGACATGTTCCCCAATTTGCGCGGCAGGGTGGGGCTGAAGTTCGTCGATCCGACCAATGCACCGCTCAAGTCCTGCGATGTGGTATTTTTTGCCACACCCAACGGTATCGCCATGCAGGATACGCGCGAATTGCTCGATGCCGGTGTGCGGGTGATCGATCTGGCGGCGGATTTCCGCATCAAGGATGTGGCGTTGTGGGAGAAGTGGTATGGCATGAAACACGCCTGCCCCGACCTGATTGCCGAGGCGGTTTACGGTTTACCGGAACTCAACCGCGAAAAGATCAAGGGCGCGCGCCTGATCGCCAATCCTGGCTGTTATCCGACTGCGGCGCAGTTGGGCTTTATGCCCCTGATTGAGGCGGGCGTGGCCGATCTCGGACATTTGGTGGCTGATTGCAAATCCGGCGTTTCCGGTGCGGGCCGCAAGGCCGAGGTGGGCGCGCTGTTCAGCGAGGCGGCGGATAACTTCAAGGCATACGCTGTGGCCGGGCATCGCCACTTGCCGGAGATTCGCCAAGGACTTTCGCTGGCGGCGGGCAAGCCGGTGCAACTGACCTTCGTGCCGCATTTGACGCCACTGATTCGTGGCATACACGCTACCCTGTATGTGCGCCTGACTGCCGATGTCGATTTGCAGGCGCTTTATGAGAAGCGCTACGCCAGCGAATATTTTGTTGATGTGTTGCCTGCCGGAGCTCATCCTGACACTCGTTCCGTGCGCGGCGGAAATTTCTGTCGGATCGCAGTGCACCGTCCACAAGGTGGAGATATTGCCGTGGTACTATCGGTAATCGATAATCTGACCAAAGGCGCTGCGGGGCAAGCGGTGCAGAACATGAATATTATGTTTGGCATTTCCGAAACTATGGGCCTGGAGCAAATTCCGCTGTTGCCATGAGGCTACGCCGCACACTGAAACGTAATTTTGGTATTGCCGCCTCACCCCTGACGGTGCGCAGGCATGTGGCGTGGTACTGGCGTTTGCCGGTTTTCATGGTTTTGCTGGCCGGTGTAGCCGCTCTGTCATGGTGGTTCTATGATGCCGGATTGCATTTTGCTGGATTCGAGCGCGGTGTTACGGTGGAAGAGGTGCAGCGACTGAAGGAAAAGGTCGATGTGCTGGAGCGTGAAAATGCCCTCTGGCGTTCGGTTGGCGCTCAGAGCGAGCGCAAAATACAGATCGAGCAGATAACACAGAAAGACCTTGTCAAAAACGTCAAGACGCTGCAGGATGAAAACGCTCAACTGAAAGAGGACCTGGTTTTTTTCCGCAAGCAGATGTCGCCAGACAAAAACGGCGACGAGCTGAGCATCTACCGTTTCAAGGTTGAAAATATCATGCCGGGTGAATACCGTTATCGTCTGCTACTCTTGCAGGGTGGGCAGAGAGAGCGCGAGTTTCAGGGTAAGGTTGAGTTGCTGGTTAATCTGGCACGGGGGAGTGAAAAGACGGTGATGACCATCCCCTCTGCGAAGGGGGCTGATGCCCGTGCGTACAATTTGAGCTTTAAATATTACCAGCGTCTGGAAGGCACTTTCCATGTGGAGCCCAAGGCGGTGGTGAAGAATGTCCAGATACGTGTGTTCGAAAATGGTGCTGCGCAGCCGAAGCTGATGCAAACCGTCAACTTGACTTGAAGATTGGGGATAGGAGATGTTTTTCGGAAGCGATAAAAAAAGCAAGCCACAAAATCGGATCGATTCCTTGATTGGCGCCGGTACGAAGATAGAAGGCAATATCATTTTCAGTGGCGGATTGCGGGTGGATGGTGGCATCAAGGGGAATATCAGCGAGGCGAGCGATCAGCCCAGTACGCTGGTGTTGAGTGAGCAGGCGCGAATCGAGGGTGTGATACGCGTATCGCACGTCGTCGTCAATGGCGCGGTGATCGGGCCGGTGCATGCCCATGAATATGTGGAACTGCAATCCAAATCCCGTGTCACAGGCGATGTATTCTACAAAACGCTGGAGATGCATGTCGGGGCGATTATCGAAGGCAAACTGGTGCACCGGGAAGATGACGCCGCTGCACAGTCGATTGAAGCCGAGCCGGTTGTGAGTGGTTGACCAATTAACTCAACTATAGGATAATTGGTTGTGCCCGTTTTTTAAGGAGATTCAGAATGAATGCAGTGACTGATGTGCCCAGCCCGCTGAACTTTACCGATAGCGCTGCGGCCAAGGTAAAGCAGTTGATCGATGAGGAGGGGAATCCAGCGCTGAAATTGCGTGTATTTGTGAGCGGCGGCGGCTGCTCTGGCTTCCAGTATGGCTTCACCTTTGATGAGACTGTTAATGAGGATGATACGACGGTGGAGAAGGGTGGCGTGTCCCTATTGATCGATCCGATGAGCTTCCAGTATCTGGTGGGTTCGGAGATCGACTACCAGGAAGGCTTGCAGGGTTCGCAGTTCGTGATCAAGAATCCGAATGCTACCACGACTTGCGGTTGCGGTTCGTCCTTCTCGGCGTAAATTTCAAGCGGTTCAGTGAATTAAAGAAAGGGGCGAAAGCCCCTTTTTTGATTTTATGCCAAGTAGATTGCACCGAGAATGCGCTCCCCTTTTGCGCCCGTCACCTCCGGCAAATTGCCCGGGCGCCCATCAAGCGTTTGCTTGGCAAGCCAGGCAAACGCGAACGCTTCCACCCAGTCTGCAGGCACACCCAAGTCATCGGTCAATGCGACAGCCCTGCTTGGTAACCGCTGTTTCAGCCGACGTACCAGTGTTCCGTTATGGGCGCCGCCGCCGCACAGGTAGATTTCGCCCGTCTCTTTGCAGTGTGTTTCGAGCGCGCCGGCTATGCCGTCTACGGTCAACTCCAGCAGCGTAGCCTGGACATCGACCGGTGGAAAATCGGGCGACAGGAAGCGTTCCAGCCACGGCAGATTGAACAGGTCGCGGCCCGTGCTTTTGGGTGGTACGGCGAGAAAGAACGGTTCGGCAAGAAGTTTTTGCAGCAGGTCGGGGATGATCTGGCCTGTTCCCGCCCAAGCGCCATTCTTGTCATAAGGCTGGCCGAGGTGCCGCATGGCCCAAGTGTCCATCAGGAGATTGCCTGGGCCGCAATCGAAGCCGAGTACCTTGCCGTGACGTGGCAGATAGGTCAGGTTGCTGATGCCGCCGATGTTGACGATGGCGCGGTGATGTTCCAAGTGACGGAAGAGCGCGGCGTGGAAAGCCGGTACCAGTGGCGCGCCATGCCCGCCTGCCGCGATATCGCGGCTTCGGAAATCCGCAACCACTGAGATGCCGGTCAGTTCGGCGAGCAATGCCGGGTTCGCCAATTGGAGGGTGAAGCCGAGATCGGGGCGGTGGCGCACGGTCTGTCCATGGCAGCCAATGGCTCCTATTTGTGACGCCTGAATTCCGGATTGTTTCAGTAGCGCCAAGACTGCTTCAGCATAGCTGCGCGACAATTTATTGGCTGCCAGCGCGGCGCGCTCCAGTTCGTTGTCTCCGGCGCTGTTCAGTGCGAGCAGTTCGGTGCGCAGGGGTTCGCCAAACGGGATAAATTGGGTGTGCAGAAGCTTGCTGGCGCCGTTCTCAAAAGCGACCAGAGCCGCATCAATACCATCGAGGCTGGTGCCGGACATCAGTCCGACATAGTATTGGGGGGGCATTGGAGCCTGTTGAAATAGGCGATTAGTCGAGCGATGCCAGATTGGTGTTCTTCAGCAGGTTCAGCCGGATCGCCAGGCTTTCTGCGACCTTGCTGAAATCAGCCTTGTATTGCGAGGCAATAGGGAAGGCGGTCGGCATGGCGATGGTCAGCGGGTTGCGCTGTACGCCGGCAATACGGAATTCGTAGTGGAGGTGGGGGCCGGTTGCAAGGCCGGTCATGCCGACGCGTCCGATGATGTCGCCCTGGCTGACTTTGCTGCCTTTGTGCAGGTTTTTGGCGAAGGCGGAAAGATGGCCGTAGGCGGTGCTGAACGAGCCCTGATGCTGTAGAACGATCAGGTTGCCATAGCCGTTCTGTTTGCCGACGAAGGCGACGGTGCCGTCGGATACGGCTTTCACGCGCGTGCCGGTCGGTGCGCCATAGTCAACCCCCCTATGGGCGCGCCATTCTTTCAGCACCGGGTGGAAGCGAGCATTGGTAAAGCCTGAAGTGATCCGCGAAAACTCAAGGGGGGAGCGCAGAAATGCCTTGCGCAGGTTTTTGCCTTCCGGTGTGTAGTAACCGCTGCGGCTCTCGCGATCCTGAAAGTAAATGGCGCGGTAGCTTTTGCCGTTGTTGATGAACTCTGCTGCGAGCACGCGACCGGTCTTGATCAGTTCGCCTTTGTTGTAAAAGGATTCATAAACCACGGTGAATTTGTCGCCTTTTTGCAGGTCACGGTGGAAATCGATGTCCGACGAAAAGATGTCGGCGATCTGCATGGCGATATTGTCTGGAATGTTGGCCGCATCGGTTGCGCCGAACAATGAATTTCTGATTTCTGCCGATTTCATTAGAACTCGAGTTTCAAGCGGTACGGCCTGGTCACTGACCTTAAACCCGTCGCCCTGCTTTTCCACCTTCAGCATGGTTTCGCTGCTACTGATATATTGCAGGCCGAGGAGATTTCCTTCTGAATCGGTCTGGGCCCGGACAATTCGACCGGGGATCAATAGGCGAAGGGATTTGGAATTTTGCGCGTTTTGCAGAAAGCCTGTGATGTCTTCATCGTTGACATTGAGGCGGTCGAGTAGTGTGGAGATGGTGTCACCGCGTTGAATTTTCTCTTCGTGCCAGAAGTTGCCGGCGATGTTGGAGGCGGGGGTGATGCTGGGAAGCTGCAGATTCTCGATGACGGTATGAACAGGAATCCGGCGCGTTTCTGTTTCCGGCGCAATACCGAAAGCCGCGACCATGCCGAACAACGGCAAGCTGGATAAAGCCACCAGCCAGCGCAGGCTGAATTTTCGTTCTTGCGGGAACAGCTTTTGCGTTAAAATGCCGATCTTGTTGTTTTGCATGACTTCCCTGAGCTTTTTTTGTACGCGCAAGCTTATCAGAAGATTGGCGGCTCGTGAAGTTCATATCAATTACTTATTGTTTAGGCGGACAGTTAATAGATGACCCAGACCAATGATGCATTGCAGATTATAAAGAGGGGGTGCAACGAGCTGCTGTTAGAGCCGGAGCTCGTTGAAAAGCTGGCCACCGGCAGGCCGTTGCGGATAAAGGCGGGATTCGACCCCACTGCACCGGATCTGCACCTCGGTCATACTGTTTTGCTTAATAAGCTGCGCCAGTTTCAGGAATTGGGGCACGAGGCGATGTTCCTGATCGGTGATTTTACCGGCATGATCGGCGACCCGACCGGAAAGAACGTGACCCGCAAGCCGTTGACCCGCGACGACGTGATCGAGAACGCGCGTTCTTACGAGCAGCAGATTTTCAAGATTCTCGACCCGGAAAAAACGCTGGTAATGTTCAATTCCAGTTGGATGGGCGAGATGTCGGCTGCCGATCTGATCGGCTTGGCCGCCAAGCATACGGTTGCGCGCATGCTGGAGCGGGATGATTTCCAGAAGCGCTACAGCACCGGCCAGTCCATCGCGATTCATGAGTTCCTTTATCCGTTGATCCAGGGCTATGACTCGGTGGCGATGAAGGCCGATGTCGAGTTGGGCGGCACCGACCAGAAATTCAATCTGCTGGTCGGGCGCGAATTGCAGAAGCATTTCGGGCAGCCCCCCCAAGTCGTGCTGACCATGCCGATTCTGGAAGGGTTGGATGGCGTCAACAAGATGTCCAAGTCGCTCGGTAACTATATAGGCATTCATGAACCGCCCAATGATATGTTCGGTAAGCTAATGTCGGTTTCCGACGATCTGATGTGGCGCTATATAGAGTTGCTGTCGTTTCAGCCCTTGTCCCAGATGGCGTTGTGGAAAAAAGAAACGAGTGAAGGACGCAATCCACGCGATATCAAGGTGCTTTTCGCCCAGGAAATTGTGACCCGATTCCATAGCAAGGTGGATGCAGAAGCTGCGCTGGCCGATTTTGAGGCCCGTTTCAGGCAGGGTGCGATGCCGGATGAGATGCCGGAAATTTCACTCGCAGGCGGGGCGGACGGGCTGCCAATCAGCCAGGTGCTCAAGCAGGCAGGGCTAACCGCCAGCACTTCGGATGCGCTGCGCATGATCGATCAGGGCGGCGTGAAGCTCGATGGAGAGAAATTAAGTGACAAAACGCTCAAGCTGAAATCAGGTGAAACGGTCGTGGCGCAGGTGGGCAAGCGCAAGTTTGCGCGCATCTCGGTAATTTGATGCGCACACAGCTTGATGATTCTAAAGGGCTTGTGATTTTCTTGTAATAAATCTGTCAAAAAGCCTTGACCGCAAACCCTGGGTCTATATAATGCGGCCTTCTCGACGAAGCGCGAACGGCGCAACGATGAGAAAGGTGCAAAAGAGTTGTTGCAGTTTTTGTGAAACTCTGTAGAATGCGCACCTCGCTTCGGCAGTGCTGAAGCCGCTTCTGAGGAATTGGAAGCCCTGTTCTTTAAAAAAATACAGCCGATAAGCGTGGGCACTTGTTGCTGGTGAGCTTGGACCTTTCGGGGTAAAAGCGCACTCAAAAGTAACAAGTGCTTGCGTAAGACGAACGTCTTAAACAAGCATTAAAAAGCATTAAAATTAAGCAGAGATTAAACTGAAGAGTTTGATCCTGGCTCAGATTGAACGCTGGCGGAA
>JAJFTF010000030.1 GCA_021373185.1 Betaproteobacteria bacterium
CAGCTTAGAAGGCTGGTGCTCTATCCGGTTGAGCTACGGGCAGATTGTCGGACAAATCCTGGTCGGGGTGGAGAGATTCGAACTCCCGACATCCTGGTCCCAAACCAGGCGCGCTACCAGGCTACGCTACACCCCGAAGAGCGCGCATTCTACGTCGATGATGTGAAAAGGTCAATTACCATCTGCGTTAAAGTTTTATCGAATCACCTTGACCTCCGTTTTTCCATGCACTAAGATAGTAATCAATCACTATCTTAGTGCATGGAAAATGCTAAAAATGCCAGTATGGAAATAACTGAAAAGCCACGGAAACGCCGTATGAGCGCGGGCGATCGTCAGGATGAGGTCATCCGGGTAGCGATCGAGCTTGCCGCAAAAATCGGTGTGGAGTCGGTGACTACCCAGAATATGGCAGATGAAATGGGGCTGACTCAAGGAGCCATTTTTCGCCATTTTTCATCCAAGGACGATATCTGGCTGGCTGCCGTCAACTGGATACGCAGCCAATTGATGAACGCACTGGCAGAGGCAGCCGCCAAAAGTGCGAACCCGCTGCAGTCGCTGGAAAACATGTTTCTTGCGCATGTGTCTTTTGTTGCCAGGCATCCTGCTATTCCTCGTATTGTGTTTTCGGATTATTTGATGCGCCGGGACATGCGCCTGAAATTGCTGATTCAGGAAATCATTACCGGCTATGAAGCTAATATTTCGGGTTTGCTGTCTCGGGCCAAAGCGTCCGGTTTTGCTCGTTCCGATCTTGACGAAGGCAGTGCCGCTACCCTGTACATTGGCATGATTCAGGGCTTGGTGCTGCAGTCCCATATATTCGGCGGGCGGCGCTCTCTGCTTGAAGAGGCGGAGAAAGTGTTGCCGATTTACCTGAATGGAATCCGGGCCCGGATTGATTAACCATCCCTTTTAAAGATAAGGAAAAACGACATGATGAAACAGGGTAAAAGGCTATTTATGGGAGCCGTTCTGGCTTCGGTTTTTGCGGCTGCACCGGCATTGGCGCATGAAGAACACTCTCATGGCGCAGCGGATCATGCCAACCTCACGGACGACCGTAAGGCGCTGAAGCTTGAGCCATCCGAGCGGGCGATGCTGCTGATTGAAATGCGCCAGTTCCTTAACGGCATTCAGGTCATGACCGAGTCCTTGTCGCGCGATGACCTGAAGGCGGTGGCAAATGCGGCCAAGCCATTGGGGCGCGCGGCCATGCACGAAGTGCCGGATTCGATGAAGGCGAAGCTGCCGAAGGAGTTCAAGCAGTTTGCGCTTGCCGTCCATGGCGGCTTTGACCAGATCGCCATGGATGCGGAGAGCCTGGGCGACACCAAACATACGCAGAAGCAGGTGGCGGATTTGCTGAAAAATTGCGTGTCCTGCCACAACACATTCCAGATTCAGGTTTTGCCCGAAAAGAAACAGTAAAGCGAGCGTGAATATGAAAACCGGTTTCTGGTCTTGTTTTGCGCCTGTTGCTCTGGCTGCCTTGACGCTTGAACCAACGGCGCAGGCGGGAGAACTGGGCGATTTATTGCAGGCCGCCCTGCAACACCCGCAGGTGCGTGCTGCAGCAAGCCAGACTGGAGCAGCGCAGGCGCAGAAGGAAGCTGCGACCGGGCGCTATTTCGGCAATGCCATGCTGTCGGCGGGGTCGCATCAATATGAAGGCCAGCATGTGGTGGGCGTTTTTGTCCCCGGCGCACCCGGCGTGCCGCTCATCTCGGACCGGATCAACCAGACCGGGCTGACCTATAGCTTGCCGGTGGATATCTTCGGCGTCATCGCCGCCAACCGGGAACGGGCGCAGCATGACCTGGTTGCGGCGGAACTGCTGTCGCGCCAGCAAACCTTGCTCAAGCTGCATCAAACCACCAGTGCCTATCTCACCCTGCAGGCCTTGCTCAGGCAGCGTGAAGCGCTGGTGCTTTATCGCCAGCGCATAGCGGCCACTTACCAGCGCATCAAAAAGGAAGTGGAATTGGGTCGGGCGGCGGGCGTCGATGCTCGCTATGCCGAAAGCGAGTTGGCGCGGCTGGTTGCCGACGAAGCCCAGCTCAACGGCGCGCTGGTTCAGGCGCAGGCCGATCTGGCGGAAGCCAGCAGCCGTGAAAAATTCCTGCCGACGCGCGCCGAAATCCATGTCCCTGCCTGGGAAGACGTTTCGTCGGACGTAACATTACCCACCCAAATTGCCCAAGCGCGCCGCGAAGCAGCACGCGCCCAAGCCGAGGAAAACCGCCAGGCACTACTGCCTTCACTGAGCCTGGATACCAATTATTTCCGCAACTCCGGCAACGGCGATCACCGCGATACTTGGGCGATTGGCGGGGTAGTGAGCCTGCCGTTGGGCGTGTCCCAATACCGGCAGGCCGAGGCGCAGCGGCTGGCGGCCCGAGCCGCCGCCGAACAGAGCGAGGCCGCCGAACGCGACAGCGCCAGACAGATGGCCAGTTTGCACGCGGCCTATGACTCAGCCTGTGCGGATGGGCAGGCGATGGAGAAGGAGGCGGCCTACCGCGAGCAGGTCGCGGCAGTGCAGCGCGAAATGCAGCGACTGGGCAGCCAGACGCTGGAAAACCTGTTCCGTCATGAACGTGATTTGCTGGATGCGAGTTATCGTCTGGCTCAAGCCAAAGCGCGCGCGGGATCTGCCTGGTCCGCCGCGCAGGTGCTGAACGGATTGCCGATCGAAGACTATATTGTCCGGATGGATGCAAAATGAAGAAAAAAATTATCGTCGCATTGGTCATCGTTGCTGTGGTCGGAGCTGGGGCTGCACTTGTCATGAAAAAGCGTCGGATGCTTGCCCAGGAAGCGATGCCGCAGACCTTGTCGGTCGTGGTGGCGGCGCAGAGCCTGCAACGCGGGCCAGTGACGCTGACTTTGCGCACCACGGCCGATGTTCAGGCAGTGCGCGAGAGCGTAGTGGCAAGCCGCCTTACCGCCTATGTCACCCAACTGCCGCTGTTCGAGGGCGACCGTTTCAAGCGCGGCGACCTGCTGGCTCGTTTGGACATGAGTTCTTCCGGTCAAGGTCAGGGAAGTTCCCTCGATGCCGATCTGGCAGCCGCTGAAAGCGGTCTCAAGGCCGAGCAGGAGCGCTTGCGTCGCACTCAGGCCTTGCATCAGATTCAGGGCGTTTCCCTGGAGCAGCTTCAGGCCACCGAGGCCGCTTTTGCGGCGGCGCGCGCACGCCATGCCGTGGCCAGCGAAAACCGGCGCAACGCGACGATCAACGCGCCTTTTGCCGGCGTTGTCAGCCAGCGTTTCGTGCAACCCGGCGATCTCGCCACGTCCGGCAAACCCTTGCTGAAAATTGTCGATACCAGCGCCGGCAACCGCCTGCTGATCAGTGTGCCGGATAACGTGCGGCCAACGGCGCTGCGCATTAGCGATCAATTGCTGCCGCTACAGCCGTGGCCGGAGGCCGGCGCGCAAGGCTTGCGCCGCTATGAGGCGCGCACCCCAGCAGGTGGCAACTTTATTCCCGGAGAACGCATCGAAGTACAGACCGTGCTGTTCAAGTCCGATCAGGCAGTGTTCTTGCCCCGCACCTGTTTGTTCAACGACGACGGCAAATTTTCCACGGTGCTGCGCTTGCCGGATGACAACAAGGTCGAGCCGCTGCGCGTGGCGCTGGCGGCAGCAGGAGAGGAGGGCGCTGCCACGCTGGATGAGCGTCTCGCCGGGCAGCGCGTTGCCTGTGCCAGCCCGGATATTCTGACCCGGCTCGCTGCCGGGGTGTCGTTCAAGATTCAGGGCGGGCGGGAGTAAGCGATGCTGTTCAGATACTTCCACGGTCGCCCGCTGCTGCTCATGATGGTGCTGGCCATCACCTCGCTGCTGGGCGTGATCGGCTACCTGAAAATGCCGCGCAACATGTATCCCGACGTGGAGCGGCCGCAGGTCACGGTGATTACCCAGTTGCCGGGGGCATCGGCGCTGACCGTGGCGCAGAAGCTGTCGCGCCCGGTCGAGCAGGAGCTCTATGCTCTGAGCAATATCCGCGACGTGCAGAGTACCAACAAGAACGAAGTTTCCATCGTCCGCGCCGAGTTCAATTACGAGAAAGGGCTGGATGCGGCGCTGCTCGACGTGAACAACGCGCTGTCACGGGTGCGCGGCAAGCTGCCGCCCGAGGTGCCGTCTTCCAGCGTCTATGCGATGGGCGGCTTCACCCAGCCGGTGATGGTGCTGGCGCTTTCGCCCAAGAATGCCAGTAAGGAGCGTGGTAATAACCTGACCCTGGCCCAAATTCGCCTGCTGGCGGAAAACGACGTGCGCACTGCGCTGGTTACCCAGCCCAATATCGCCAACGTGGAAATATTCGGTGGCTACGAGCCGGCGGTGAAGGTGGAGTTCGACCCGATCAAGCTCGCCCGCTACCGCATTTCCCAAGCGCAGTTGCAGGACTTGCTCAACAAGCTCAATCGCGACTGGCCGCTGGGTACCGTGCAAGGCAAGAGCAGCAGCCTGACCCTGACGATCTACGGCGAACGCGCCGATATCGAGGCGTTGCGCCAGTTGCCGCTGACCCGTGGCTTGCTGTTGAAAGATGTGGCGGAACTGCGCCTCGACCATGCGGAACGTTTTTCCGCTTACCACGGCAACGGCAAGCCAGCCATCGCCGTGGCCGTGATGCGCGCGCCGGGCGGGGCGGTGCAGGCGGTCATCGACAGCATCGAAACGCAACTACCGATGCTCAAGGCGCGCTATCCCAACATCGAATTCGCTATCGCCGATACCCAGGGCGAACTGATCCAGACTTCCAATGCGAACATGATCGAGGCGCTGCGCGATGCCATCATCTTCACCAGCTTCGTGATCCTGTTTTTCCTCGGCAACTGGCGCGCCGTGGCTACGGCGCTGATATCGATTCCGCTGGTGTTCCTTTCCACCCTCGCCATTCTGTGGCTGACCGGCAAGGAACTGAACATCCTGGTGATGACCGGGATCATTTTGGCGCTGGGCATGCTGGTGGACGATGCAGTGGTGGTGCTGGAAAATATCGAGCGCCACCTCGGCGAATTGCACGAGGACGTGCAGACCGCTATTCGGCGCGGCACCGAGGAGGTTCTATTCCCGGTGTTCGTCGGCACGCTCGCCACGGCGGTGGTGATCACGCCGCTGATGTTCGTCGGCGATTTTTCCCAGCAGATTTTCAAGCACCTGATCCTGGCGGTGGTGATCGCGGTATTTACCTCCTATTTTGTCGCGGTGACCTTTATCCCGCGTCTTTCCGCCTTCTGGTACCGCAACGGACTGCCGCCGAAAAACCGGGTCGAGATTTTCATGGAGAAAATTTATCAGCGCACCGTTGCGCCCGGCGCGGGACTTTACGCCGGCGCGTTGCGCTTCGCCTTCAACGGCGGTTTTTTCCGTCGCCTGATCCTTGTCGTTCCGGCCTTCGCGCTGCTGATCTTCAGCTTCAAGACCATCATTCCGCTGATTGGCCGTGATGCGCTGCCGCCGATGGATACCGGCATTGTCCGGGTGCATGTGAAATTCAGCGCCAACGAACCGGTCAGCGTGGCGGAAGCCAGGATGAAAGATTTCGAAGCGCGCCTGATGCAGGACAAGCGCGTGCAGCGGGTTAGCGCTACTTTCGGCTCGGAAGCCGGTGTTATCTCGCTGGGTTCCGGCCAGTTGCCGGCTGAGGCGACGATCAACATCACCTACGTCAATCGTCTGGAACGCGAGGATTCAAGCTGGAAAATCGAGGCCGAACTGCGCAGCCAGCTTGCGGCGCTGCCCGGCGTCACCATCGCCGACGCCTTCGATTCCGGCGCTACCGCGCTTTCCACTATCAAGGCCCCGGTCGATATCCGCCTCAGCGCCGAAGACTGGCGTCTGCTGCCCGATGCCGCCGAGCGCGTCAAGGCCGCCCTGCTCAAGGTGCCGGGGCTATCTTCGGTCTCGGTGAGCTGGGACGCCAATACTTCTGAGGCTAGCCTGGTGTTGAACGAGGACAAGATGCGCGCCCTCGGTTTGTCGCCCGATGCCGTGCTCGCCCAATTGCCGCTGAAAGGCGCGGCGATCTCCAGCATGAGCAAATTGCCAACGGTCGGCGCCATTCCCGTGCGCAGCTATTTTTCCGAACCCTGGCGCTCCGACCCGGCCTCGTTGAGCCTGCTGCCGATTCCCCTGCCCGACGGCAGCGCCACCACCCTTGGCGAAATCAGCCACATCGTCCAGCAGCCAGGACTGTCCCTGCTCACCACCAATGCCAATCGCTACAGCCTGGATGTGCTGGCCTATCGCAATACCGCGCCGATCAGCGTGATCAGCGAGGCTTCCCTGGCGGCTGCGCTGAAGGTGCTGCCGCCGGGCGTGGAAGCCGCCGACAAGGGCGATGGCGCCGCCGGCGCAGAATCCAGCAAGCGCATGCTGACCGGTCTGGGGATGGGGGTGCTGCTGCTGTTCGGCGTGCTGGTTCCGGCCTATGGCAGCGTCAGCCTGGCGCTCTTGTCCATCGTCATCCTGCCGCTGTCGGCCATCGGCGCGGTATGGGGGCTGCTGGCCTTCAACAAGGCACTGGCTTTGCCAGCCATCCTCGGTATTGTCCTGCTGTTTTCCATCATCATCAAAAACTCCATCCTGATGGTGGATTTCATCCAGGAGCGCCGCCGTGAAGGCAGCGGCGTGTTCGACGCCGCGATGGAATCGATCAGGCTGCGCTACCGCCCGATCCTGATGACTGCTTTCGGCACCATCGCCGGCATGATCCCCATCGCCATGCAGCGTGCGGTCGGCCTGGAGCGGCTCTCGCCGCTGGCCGATGCCGCCATCGGCGGATTGCTGGTGGGTACGGTGCTTTCGCTGTTCTACCTGCCGATGTTTTATGTGTGGGTGACGGAGCGACGGGAAAAGGCCGCCAAGTCCTGAGTAGTCAGTCAACATGAAACGACGGTATGTAGGAGCGACCTCCCGGTCGCGAACTTAAACCGCGACCGGGAGGTCGCTCCTACACCATGCAAATTCAACTTGACTGACTGCTAATGCCGTTTCGCAGCACTATTTTTTCTTGCGTATATCCGCCAAAACGGATATATTGCTTGCCATGTTGATCGAGCAATCCTTTTTTGATTCCCTGTCGGATGAAATTCGGCGCCGCATTCTTGTCCTGCTGCTGAAGCAGGGCGAGTTGTGCGTGTGCGAACTGCACTATGCGCTGGATATGCCGCAGCCGAAGATTTCGCGCCACCTCGCCGTATTGCGCGAAGCGGATACGCTGGTGATGCGGCGCGAGGGGACATGGATCTATTACCGCATTCATTCCCAGCTTCCGCTCTGGGCGTACAAGTTGCTGGAATCCATGTCGCATGGCGTCGCCGACTCCCCTGCTTATATCGAAGATGCCAAACGGCTGGAAATGATGCCGAATCGCCCGGCGCGCTGCTGCGCCTGATTTTTTGTTTATGCGCTCTGTCACATATCTGAAATGGCGCATTGATAGACTGACTGTCCAATTATTTTTCGGGGAATTCCAGCCATGAGCGATAAAACCTACAACATCCTGTTTTTGTGCACCGGCAATTCGGCGCGTTCGATTCTCGCCGAGGCGCTGCTCAACCATCTCGGCAAGGGGCGTTTCCGCGCATATAGTGCCGGTAGCCACCCGGCTGGGGCGGTCAACCCGTTCGCAATCGAGCTGCTGCAAAGGAGCAAGCTGCCGGTGGCTGACCTGCGCAGCAAATCGTGGGACGAGTTTGCCGCGCCCGGCGCACCGGAATTCGACTTTGTTTTCACGGTTTGCGATAACGCCGCCGGCGAGGCTTGCCCGGCATGGCCAGGACAGCCGATGACCGCCCATTGGGGAATCGAGGATCCGGCTGCCGCCGAAGGCAGCGATGAAGATAAACGCAGGGCGTTTTCCCTGGCGCTGGCGCAGCTCAACCGGCGCATTTCGATTTTCGTCAGCCTGCCGGTGGAGAAGCTCGACAAGCTGTCGTTGAAGAAACAGCTCGACGACATCGGTCATCTGCGCGAAAAAGGCGAGTGACGCCATGAGCGCGCAGTGCGAAGTGGTCGCCAAGGCGGCAAACGATGTACCGATGGGCTTTTTCGAACGTTACCTGACGGTATGGGTGTTTCTTTGTATCGTCGCCGGAGTGGCGCTCGGCCAGTTATTCCCCGCCCTGTTCCAGGCGGTCGGCAGGCTGGAAGTGGCGCGGGTCAATCTGCCGGTGGGACTACTGATCTGGGTGATGATCATCCCGATGCTGCTGAAGATCGACTTCAGTGCCCTGCACCAGGTCAAGGCGCACTGGCGTGGCATCGGCGTGACGCTGTTCATCAACTGGGCGGTCAAGCCGTTTTCCATGGCGCTGCTGGGCTGGCTGTTTGTACGCCACCTCTTCGCGCCGTATTTGCCCGCCGCGCAGATCGACAGTTATATTGCCGGCCTGATCCTGCTCGCCGCCGCACCCTGCACCGCGATGGTGTTTGTATGGAGCAATCTGTGCAAGGGCGAGCCGCATTTCACCCTGAGCCAGGTCGCGCTTAACGACCTCATCATGATTTTCGCTTTCGCCCCGCTGGTCGCATTGTTGCTTGGCCTGTCGGCGATTACCGTGCCGTGGGATACGCTGTTTCTCTCGGTGCTGATCTACATCGTTATTCCGGTGGCGATAGCCCAATGGTGGCGGCGCATCCTGCTGGCCCGTAACGAGGGCGCTTTCGAGCGCACCATGCAGCGCCTGCATCCCTTCGGACTCTCGGCGTTGCTGGCGACGCTGGTGCTGCTGTTTGCCTTTCAGGGTGAGGCGATTCTTGCCCAACCCATGGTAATCCTGATGCTGGCGGTGCCGATCCTGATCCAGGTGTATTTCAATTCCGGCCTGGCTTACCTGCTCAACCGCCGCTTCGGCGTGGCGCACTGTGTGGCCGGCCCGTCGGCGCTGATCGGCGCGAGTAACTTCTTCGAACTGGCGGTGGCAGCGGCGATCAGCTTGTTCGGCTTCAAATCGGGAGCGGCGCTGGCGACAGTGGTCGGCGTGTTGATCGAGGTGCCGGTGATGCTGTCGGTGGTGAAAATCGTCAATGCCAGCAAGGGCTGGTACGAGGCGGGAGCAAAACGTGTTTGAGGCGCTGGCCGACTGGCTGATTTACCACCTGGCAGGAATGCAGGGCACGCCGCTGGGCGATGCGCTGCATTTCTTCGTCATGGACGTCACCAAAATTCTGTTCCTGCTGACCTTGGTGATTTACCTGATGGGGCTGCTGCGCGCATTGCTCAAACCGGAGAAAGTGCGTGAATTCATCCGCAATCGCGGCAATGTCAGCAGCCGTTTCATGGCAGTGGGCTTGGGGGCGGTGACGCCGTTCTGTTCCTGTTCCTCGGTGCCGCTGTTTATCGGCTTCGTCGAGGCCGGCATCCCGCTCGGCGTGACCCTCTCTTTCCTGATCGCCAGTCCGATGGTCAATGAGGTGGCGGTAGTAGTGCTGGCTTCGGTGATCGGCTGGAAAATGACCGTGATTTACGTGGCTACCGGCTTGACCGTGGCGCTGCTCGGCGGTTTCGTGCTGGAGCGCTTCAAGCCGGAGCGCTGGGTCGAGGACTACGTGTGGAAAATCCACATGGGGCAGGTTCAGCAGATTGAAGAAGACCATTCGCTTAAGGCGCGTCATGCCTACGCGGTCGAGCAGGTTCGCGATATTGTCGGGCGCATCTGGAAGTTCGTGCTGATCGGTGTCGCTGTCGGCTCATTCATGCACGGCTACGTGCCGAAGGATTTGATCGTGAGCGTAGCCGGCGACGGCAGCGTATTGTCGGTGATCGTCGCGGTGCTGGTCGGCGTGCCGCTGTATTCCGATGCGGTTGGTATCATCCCGGTGGCCGAAGTGTTGCTGCAGAAAGGCGTGCCATTGGGCACCGTGCTGGCCTTCATGATGTCGGTGGTGGCGTTGTCCGCGCCGGAAATGCTGATCCTGCGCAAGGTGGTGAAATGGCCGCTGCTGGCGCTGTTCGCCGGTTATCTCGCCACCGCGTTCGTGATCGTCGGGGTTTTATTCAATGGCTTGAGAGGTATTTTATGAGTACGGAACTGCATCCTTCCATCGTGGCGCTGGTGTCGCTCGCGGCCAATATCGCCGCGAATCATCCCAAACAGGGCTTGTGCCAGTTGGACAAACTGAAGCAGTACGGCGTGGCTCAGGAGCAGATCGACAGCGTGATCGAAATTGCCCGCCATATCCGCGACGAAGCGGCGCAGCAAATGGATGCGAGTTTTGACGATGCGCGCAGAAAAGCCCATGCCAATTCCATGCTGGCTTCGATTGCGGTAGGCGAGGCCGGCGCCTGTTGCACACCGACGCCGGGCGGCAAAGCCTGCTGCTGAAATTTCAAGGAGATCTGAATATGCAGAATAAGGAACATGACGAGATCCGCCAGGCCGTGCGCCAGAACTATGGCAAGGTGGCGCAATTCGAATCCGCTTGCGGTTGCGCGCCGAGCTGCTGCGACGGCGGCGCGGCGCAGGGCAGCGCCAAGGTGCTATCCGTCGGCCTCGGCTACTCGCAGCAGGATGTCGATGCTGTGCCGGATGGCGCCAATATGGGCTTGGGCTGCGGCAATCCCCAGGCGATTGCCGCGCTGAAATCTGGCGAGACGGTGCTGGATTTGGGCAGTGGCGGCGGTTTCGACTGTTTTCTGGCGGCGCGCCAGATAGGGCAAACCGGTGAGGTGATCGGCGTGGATATGACGCCCGACATGTTGAATAAGGCGCGCGGCAACGCCCGGAAGGGCGGCTATAATAATGTGGGATTTCGCCTGGGGGAGATCGAGCACCTGCCGGTAGCCGATGGCACGGTGGACGTGATTATTTCCAACTGCGTCATCAACCTCTCGCCGGACAAGCCGCAGGTGTTTCGCGATGCCTTCCGCGTGCTGAAACCGGGCGGGCGGCTGGCGATTTCCGACATCGTCGCGACCGCCGAGCTGCCGGAAGAGGTAAAGAGCGACTTGGCGCTTTACACCGGCTGTATGGCAGGAGCGTCGCTGGTCGGCGAGCTGGAGGCGATGATCCGGGATGCCGGATTCGAGCAGGTACGCGTTTCGCCCAAGGATGCCAGCCGCGCATTTATCCGCGAATGGGCGCCGGGCAGAAAGATCGAGGATTTTGTGGTGTCCGCCCATATCGAGGCGGTGAAACCGCGTTAACGTATTATTTAACGGAGAAATAGCATGGTGAATATCAAGGTGTTGGGTAGCGGTTGTTCGAAGTGTGAAGTGACCGCCAATCTGATAGAAAAGGCGGCTCAAGTCAAAGGCGTGCAAATCAGCCTGGAAAAAATCACCGACATGGCCGCGATCCTGAGCTATGGCGTGATGTCGACGCCGGGCGTGGTGATCGATGGCAAGGTGGTGCATACCGGCAGCGTGCCGAGTTCGGCGGCGGTCGATCTGTGGTTGTCCGCGCCGACCGAATGCTGCGGCTGTTGCGGCGGCAAGGGCTAACACATGACGCAGAAGCTGCTGACGCTGCTGGCAGCGTGGTTGATTGCCGGTGTTGCCCATGCGTTGACGCTTGCGCCGGTCAAGATTGCGCCGGATGTTTACGCTTTCATCGGCGAAACAGGCGGGCGCACCAACATCAATTACGGCATGAACGCCAACACCGGCTTCATCGTCACGAATGCCGGCGTGGTCGTGGTGGACAGCGGCAGCGGTTATCTTGCGGCGAAGGCCATCCATCAGGCGATCAAGGCAGTGACCAGCCAACCGGTGCGCTACGTCATCAATACCGGCGGGCAGGATCATCGCTGGCTCGGCAACGGCTATTTCAAGGAACAGGGGGCGCAAATCATCGCTGCGCGCCCGGCGCTTGCCGACATGCAGGAACGAGGCGGCATGTTGCTGGCAGGCTTGAAGGACGTGGATGTCGAGATGATGGCCAATACTGTGCCGACCTACCCGGAGAAATTGTTCGACAAGCAAGAGACTCTGCGCTTGGGTGGTGTTGAAATTCATTTGCTGTATTTTTACGGCGGCCATACGCCGGGCGACAGCGTGGTGTGGCTGCCGCAATCGCAAGTGTTGTTCAGCGGCGATCTGGTGTACGTGGATCGCCTGCTGGGCGTTCTGCCATTCAGCAATACCAAAAACTGGCTGGCTTCATTTGCGGAAATGGAGAAGCTCAAGCCCGAAACGATTGTTCCGGGTCATGGCCAGCCTTGCAGCTTGGACAAGGCGCGCAGCGAAACCCGGGATTACCTGATCCTGTTGCGCGAGCATATGAAGAAAGCGATTGGCGAGATGACGGATTTGCAGGGCGCGATGGATAGCCTGGATCAAGAGGGCTATGCCTATCTGCGCAATTACGGCGAACTTAAAGGCGGCAATGCCAGCCGCACTTATTTGGAGATTGAAGCGGAATGAGCAAGACAGTACTGGTTTTATGCACCGGAAATTCCTGCCGCAGCCAGATGGCCGAGGCGCTGGTCAACCATTACATGACACCGCAAGTGAAGGCGATTTCTGCCGGAACCCGGCCTCAGCCCAAGGTGGCGGACGGCGCTATCGCGGCATTGAAGAGTGTCGGGATTGCGACGGATGGACTTTACCCCAAGGATGTCGATAGCGTAATGAATCAGCAGATCGACTTGGTGGTCACGGTGTGCGACAACGCCAAGGAATCCTGCCCGGTGTTTCCCCGTCCGATCCCGGCGATTCACATGCCGTTCCACGATCCGCACGGCGAACCGCTGGAAAGCTTTGTTCAGGTGCTGGATGAAATCCGGGCGCGTTTGCTGCCTGAATTGGTGAAACGGTTTAATCTCGAAGCAGTATGATGCGACAATCGGCGAAAGCGTTGCCCGATATCGTTTCGCCGATATGAGATCAATGGATAGAGGCCGATAAAAACAATGATGGACCATCATGCTGGCGACCATGGGCATTCCCATTGTCATGATCACGGCCATGGGCCAAACAGCTTCCGGCGTGCCTTCGCGGTCGGTATCGCACTTAATGTCGCTTTCGTTCTGGCGGAAGTCGCTTACGGCCTGAAAGCCCATTCGTTGGCGCTGCTGTCCGATGCCGGCCATAATTTGAGCGATGTCCTGAGTTTGTTGCTGTCCTGGGGGGCGATCACGCTGTCACAGCGACAGCCATCGAGCAGATTCACTTATGGTTTGCGTAGCTCCACGATTCTGGCGGCATTGTTCAATGCCGTCTTGCTGCTGGCCGCGATGGGATGGATCGCCTGGGAAGCTATGCAACGCTTTGTCAACCCGGTTGCCGTGGAAGGCGGGGTAGTCGCCGGCGTGGCTGTATTGGGCGTGGTGATCAACACGGCAACGGCGCTTTTATTCATGGCGGGAAGAAAGCACGACCTGAATATCCGCGCTGCCTTTCTGCATATGGCGGCAGATGCCGCGATCTCTTTCGGCGTGGTTCTGACCGGAATCGGCATTCTTTTTTCGGGATGGTTCTGGCTGGACCCGGTCGTCAGCCTGGTTCTGGTTGGAGTGGTTGTTCTCGGTACCTGGGGCTTGCTGCGCGACTCATTGAATCTCGCATTGCACGCCGTACCTGCGGGTGTCGAACCCTCCGCGGTGTGGTCTTATCTGGCCAGCCTGCCGGGGGTCGCTCAAGTTCATGACCTGCATATCTGGGGCATGAGTACGACCGAGAGCGCACTGACCGTCCACCTCGTCATGCCGTCCGGCTATCCTGGAGACGCTTTTATTTGCGAGATTGCACGCAATCTGCATAACCGGTTCCATATCGGCCATCCGACCATTCAGGTGGAAACCGGCGATCCAGATTACCCCTGTGTCCTGGAGCCGAATCATGTGGTTTAGAGCCTATTTAGATCGGTTTCATACCCCGCGTTGCGGCCAGAAATGATTGATCTTCATGTCCAGCGATACGCCTTGCTCGCGTTGCTGGCAGCAGCCCTGTTCGGGGTGAGTACGCCCCTGGCCAAGCTTTTGCTGGGCAGTTCTCCGCCTATCATGCTGGCGGGGTTACTCTACTTGGGTAGCGGGCTGGGTCTGCTGATTGTGCAGGTGATGAAGCGCTGCGCTTTTCCAGATCCGTCATCCGATCGGCAGGAATTCAAGTTGCAAGAGGGTGATTATGTCTGGTTGGCAGGCGCCGTGGCAGTCGGCGGCGTAGCCGCTCCGGTGCTGTTGCTGTGGGGCTTGAGCGGCAGTTCCGCATCGTCGGCATCCCTGCTGTTGAACCTGGAAGGCGTCATGACGACGTTGCTGGCGGCGGCTCTTTTCCGCGAAGCGGTAGGGCGGGTCGTCTGGATGGGCTCTTTCGTAATGCTGGCGGCGGGCTTGGCGCTGGCCTACGATCCTCATGCGACTCATGTGTTTTCGTTAAACTCGCTGGCGATTGTCGGTGCCTGCCTGATGTGGGCGCTGGATAACAATCTGACCCGCAATATTTCAACCGGCAACCCCACGGCCATCGCCATGATCAAAGGGCTTGCGGCTGGGACGGTCAACATCGGTCTGGGTCTTGCCAACGGGGCGGCGCTACCGGAGATCGGTTCGCTGGCGGCAGCGATGCTGCTGGGTTTTTTCGGTTATGGGATAAGCCTGGTGTTGTTCATTTACGCCCTGCGCCACCTGGGTAGCGCGCGTACTGCCGCGCATTTCAGCACCGCGCCTTTTCTCGGTGCGATAGTCTCCATCCTGTTGCTGGGCGAACCGCTTACTGCAACGTTTGTACTGGCGCTGATTCTGATGGTATTCGCTACATGGCTGGTGTTGACCGAGCAGCATGGACATGAACATCACCACGAATACCTCGCACACATGCACCGGCATACCCACGAAGAGCATCATCGGCATGTGCATGATGATGGTAGCGAGGGGCTCGAACCTCACACCCATTTTCACGTGCATGTGCCAATGACGCACTCTCATCCCCATTTGCCGGATGTTCACCACCGCCATCGGCACTGACAGAGGAGCGGGTTAAATGCTGAAGACTTTATTCGCGCTGCCCGCCACTGTCTGGCTGCTTGGCTTGGTGAGTTTCTTCAACGATGCTGCCAGCGAACTGGTTTATCCCCTGATGCCGCTTTTTCTCGCCTCGGTGCTGATGGCGGGGCCGAAGGCACTGGGCATTATCGAAGGGGTTGCGGAGGCGACGGGCAGTCTGCTCAAGCTGTTTGCCGGCGTGCTGGCGGATAAAATGAGTTCCACCAAATACTGGGTGGTCGGCGGCTATAGTTTGGCAGCGCTGGGCCGGCCTTTTCTTGCGATGGCCGGTTCCTGGCCGGTGGTGATGGGGCTGCGCTTCGCCGACCGGGTGGGGAAGGGGCTGCGCTCTTCTCCGCGTGATGCCATGCTGGCATTGAGCGCGTCGCCGAATCAGCGCGGCCTGGCATTCGGCCTGCACCGCGCCATGGATAATGCCGGCGCAGTGGTCGGCCCGTTGCTCGCCGCCTGGCTGCTTTCGCGCGGCATGCCGATCCGTGATATTTTGCTGTGGACGTTGATTCCCGGCGCGATCACGGTCGGCTTGGCCTTGAGCATCCGCGAACCTCGCCGTGAGATGCCGCCACACAGGCCGGCATTCAGTTGGACGTTGCAAGGATTCCCGCCTGCTTTCAAACGCTATCTGCTGGTGCTGGCGCTGTTCACCCTGGGCAATTCCTCCAACATGTTCCTGCTGCTGCGCGCCAGGGACATGGGCTTGCCGGAGTACCAGGTGCCGCTGCTGTGGGCGCTGGTTTCGGCTACGGCAATGATTTTCTCCACGCCGCTGTCGGCGTTGTCCGACCGGATCGGGCGCACCCGGCTGATTGTCGGCGGCTGGATGGTGTACGGTGTGTTTTACCTGTTGCTCGGCCTGAACGGGCACAACCTGTGGCTGATCTGGCCGCTGTTCGCTTTCTACGGACTGTTCCTGGCTGCCACCGAAGGCGCGGAAAAGGCCATGGTGGCCGATCTTGCACCCAATGAACTGCTCGGTACGGCCTATGGCTGGTTCAATCTTACCGCCGGCATCATGCTGCTGCCGGCATCGTTGTTGTTCGGCTGGCTGTGGCAAACTTTTACCCCGGAACTGGCCTTCGGCTTTGCCGCTGGCTGTGCTCTTCTGGCTGCAACGCTGCTCAAATTCTGGGTGCAGCCCGTCAGGTGATGCATGCGCTGGCTTGAACGATGCTGATCGCCGTACTGATCTTTGTCGCAACCCTGGCGCTGGTAATCTGGCAGCCAAAGGGTCTGGGCATTGGCTGGAGCGCTCTGCTCGGCGCGGCAACGGCGCAGGCAGCCGGCGTGATTACGCTGGCGGATGTGCCGGTAGTGTGGGGTATCGTGTGGGATGCCACCTTTACCTTCATCGCCCTGATCCTGATTTCGCTGGTGCTCGACGCCGCCGGTTTTTTCGAGTGGGCAGCGCTGCATGTGGCGCGTTGGGGCCGGGGTTACGGGCATTACCTGTTTTTGCTGATCATTTTGCTCGGGGCGGCGGTGGCGGCCTTGTTCGCCAACGATGGCGCAGTGCTGATCCTGACGCCGCTGGTATTCGAAATGATGCGCGCGCTACGCTTCAAACCTGCGGCCATGCTCGCCTTCATCATGGCAACCGGCTTTGTGGTGGACACTGCCAGCTTGCCGCTGATGGTTTCCAATCTGGTG
The DNA here is from genome assembly GCA_021373185.1 of Betaproteobacteria bacterium. Taxonomy (GTDB): domain Bacteria; phylum Pseudomonadota; class Gammaproteobacteria; order Burkholderiales; family Sulfuricellaceae; genus Sulfuricella. The sequence continues at coordinate 16,618 of JAJFTF010000030.1, forward strand.
AATATTGTCACCGCCAATTATTTCCATATCTCCTTCGCCCGATATGCCGCAGTAATGGTGCCGGTCAACCTGGTTTCTATCGCGGCCACTTTGCTGTCCCTGTGGCTTTATTTCTGCCGTGACCTGCCGCCCCGGTTTGAAGTTACCGCGCTGGCTGAACCGAAATCGGCGATCCGCGATCCTTTTGTGTTCTACACCGGATGGCTTGTCCTGGCGTTGCTTCTGGTCGGCTATTTCCTCGCGCACCCGCTCGGCTTGCCGGTTTCTGCAGTGGCCGGCGGTGCCGCGCTGGCTCTGATCCTGGCGGCGCTGCGCGAACACTGGCTGCCGCAGCAACCGAAAGCGGTGATCCCGGTCATGACGTTGTTGCGCGAAGCGCCCTGGCAAGTGGTGCTGTTCTCGCTGGGGATGTATCTGGTGGTGTTCGGGCTGCGCAATCAGGGGCTGACCTCCGAGCTTGCCCGCATCCTGGAATGGCTGCAAGGCACCGGGTACTGGACAGCCACGCTGGGAGCGGGCTTCCTGTTTGCGGGCTTTTCCTCGGTGATGAATAATTTGCCGACGGTGATGATCGGCAGCCTCGCCATTCACGATGCACAGCTTGAACCGCTGATGCGCGAGGCGATGATCTATGCCAATGTGATCGGCTGCGACCTGGGGCCGAAAATTACGCCGCTGGGTAGCCTTGCAACTTTGTTGTGGCTGCACGTGCTGGAAAATCGCGGGATGAAAATCGGCTGGGGGCAGTATTTTCGTATCGGCATCGTACTGACCCTGCCGGTATTGCTTTTTACCTTGTTGGGCCTGGCTGCTTGGTTGGTAATCTCAAGATGAGGATGGGAGGTGGCTTTCCATCTGCTTGCCGCAAATTCGGTTGCGACCACTGTCTTTCGCCTGATACAGCATTTCGTCAGCTACTCCCAGCAAAACATAAGGAAGCTGATCCTTGCTGGGGATCGTGCTTGCGTAACCGACGCTGACTGTCACGTAGTCGGATATCCCGGATTTCGCATGGGGTATTTGCATGGCTTCTATGACCGAGCGCCAATATTCTGCCAGGGTGGCGGCCCCGTTCAGATCGGTTTCGGGAAGAATGGCGACAAATTCTTCACCGCCATAGCGAGCCACCATGTCGGAAGAGCGGTGCATCAAGGATGACAAAGCCATTGCCACCGAATACAGGCATTGGTCGCCGCCGGCATGCCCATAGTAATCGTTAAACCCCTTGAAATAGTCGATGTCCGTGATGATGAGCGAAAGTGGGTTTTTGCTTCGCAATGCCCGTCCCCATTCGTTTTCCAGCGTTTCATCGAAGCGACGCCGGTTGGGAATGTTGGTCAGTCCGTCAATATGGGCGATTTCTTCCAGTAAATCCGTTTTGACTTTCAGGCTAAGGTGATTGCGAACGCGTGCCTTGACCACAGGGATGTGAAAGGGTTTGGTAATGTAATCTACCGCGCCAAGGTCGAAACCGTAAGCTTCATCCTCTGCGCTGGATTTTGCCGTGACAAAAATAACCGGGATGTTTTTGGTGGTTTCGCTGGATTTGAGGCGGCGGCAGACCTCATGGCCATCCATTCCCGGCATCATGATGTCGAGCAGAATCAGATCGGGCTGTTCGCGTGCCGCCATATCCAGCGCCATTTCGCCGCTGGTTGCGCTGAGAACGTTATGATCCTTGCTGAGTATCGCGGCCAAAAGGGCAACATTGACGGGAATGTCGTCCACAATGAGAATTTTGTGCTGCGTTGCCGAGTTTTGCATGCGAAATATATTTGAATGGCCGCGAAGAATATGACTTGTTTATATGGAAACCGTTCTCTGTGGAAATTTGAAAAGAACAAGATTGGGCGTTGCCGTTTCTATCGTGATATATTTTCCAAGTCAGCGATATTTTAACCCTGTTCGTCTTTGTAATCACGCACGGAATGGCAAGGCTTGATCAACTTTAAAGGATTGTGATGAGTTTTTACGGTTTGCTTGCCGTCGGGGTGGGCGCTGCGGTGGGCGCTTGGCTGCGCTGGTGGTTCGGCATCATGTGGAACCCGGCCTTTCCCACTTTGCCGCTGGGCACTTTGGCTGCCAATCTGATCGGCGGCTACCTGATGGGGCTGGCGATGGCGATTTTTGCCGACCATCCCGGTCTGCCGCCGGAGGCGCGGCTGCTTCTCGCTACCGGTTTTCTCGGCGGCCTGACCACTTTTTCCACCTTCTCGGCAGAAACCGTGACACTGTTGCTGCGCGCGCAGTACGTTTGGGGAGCTGCGATCATCATGGCGCATGTCGCCGGTTCGCTGGCGATGACAGTGTTTGGCATCTGGACCGTGAAACTCGTTAGGGGATAAGCATATGCAAGGCGTTTGCTGGAAATTTTTCATGGGCGAAGCTCAGCGCCACAAGAGCGAACTGCTCTACGAATGGCTGCTGGAGCAGGCGAAGGGCATGGGTATCGCAGGCGGTACGGCGATTCGCGCCATTGCCGGTTTCGGGCGGCACGGCAGGCTGCATGAGGAAGCGTTCTTCGAACTGGCCGGCGACTTGCCGGTAGAGGTTGAATTCCTGCTCAGCGAGCCGCAGGCGGAACGGCTGCTGGCGTTGATCAGCGCTGAGAAACTGAAACTATTTTATGTCAGGATGCCCGCCGAATACGGCGTGACCGGGTAGAAGAGAAAGCTTTCCTCTGCGCCTTTGCGGTTCAACTGCTTTTTTCAGAATAAATCCAATCGTTGAGCAGCGATCTGGCTCTGTCGGTCACTTCCGTGGCGGTCAGGCCGATCGGGCCGATTCCTTCTACAACCAGTTCATCGGCGGCTGCGCCATGCAGGTAAACCGCCAGCAGCAACGCCTGTTGCGGCGCCAACCGTTGCGCAACCAGGGCGGCGATCATGCCGGAAAGCACGTCGCCCATGCCCGCGCTGGAAAGACCGGGATTGCCGGTGGGATTGATGAACCATTTCTCGTCCGGCAGGGCGCAGACGCTGCCGGCGCCTTTCAGCACCACCAGACTGTTGAAACGTTTTGCCAGCATGACGGCTGAGGGTACGCGTTCCTGCTGGATGTCATGAGTGGAGCCGCCGGTCAGGCGCGCCGCTTCCGCCGAATGAGGGGTAAGAATGGTGCCGCCTTTGCGGTTTTTTAACTGTGCTTGCAGCTCGCCATCCGTTGCGATCAGGTTGAGTGCGTCGGCATCCAGCACCAGCGGCAATTCCGTATCCAACGCCTGCTTCAGCAATTGCACGGCCTGTGCGGATTGCCCCAGGCCGGGGCCAACTACCAGGCAATTCAGATCGTCGAGTTCGAACAGGCGCTGCGGCGAGCACAGCATCAATTCGGGCTGTGCCATGTCGACGGCAGGCGCATCGCCGGCCAGCAGCGCGACGTAAACCCGGCCTGCGCCCAGTTTCAAGGCGGCTCGTCCCGCGAGCAGCGCCGCGCCGCACATCGAAGGCGCGCCGCCAAGGATGCCGACGCTGCCGAGCAGGCCCTTGTGGCTGTTGCGCGGGCGAGGCTTGAGCGCTGCCGCCAGTGCATCTTTCTCTAGCAGCCAGCCGGAGGGTTTGAGCAGGGCCGGGGCGTCGAGTCCCAGCGTATCGACATGGATCTTGCCGCAGTAATCCGGCCCGTAGGCGGTGAGCAGGCCCGGCTTCAAGGCAATGAAAGTAAGCGTGTGGGTGGCGCGGATTGCGGCGCGGAAGGTCTGGCCGGCATCGGCATCCAGCCCGCTCGGCACGTCCAGCGCCAGCACCGGCAGGTTCATGGCATTGACCTGCCGAACCAGCTCGAGCGGGCGGCCTTCCAGATTGCGCGCCAGCCCGATGCCGAACAGGCCGTCGATGATCATGTCCCATTTGCCGCCCGGCGGAATGGCGTCAAGCAATGCTCCGCCGGCTTCGCGCCAGACTTGCAATGCGTGCGTGGCATCGGGCGGCAGTTTTGCGGCATCCCCGGTAAACACCAGCGTCACCTTGAACCACCAAGCTTTGAGATGGCGCGCCGCCACCAGCGCATCGCCGCCGTTGTTGCCCGGCCCGGCCAGAATTAACACTGATGCTTTACCTGCCATCAGCTCGCGCGCCAGTTCGGCAGCAGCCAGCCCGGCCTTTTCCATCAGGTCGGTGATGCCGCTTTCGCGAGCGCATTGCTCCAGTTGGCGGAGTTCATGGCTGAAGTAAATCGGGGAAGCATTCATGGCAAGCTCGAATTCTTGGATAAGGTTTTAAATATCCTATAAATGGCTCAGCCGCACAAGCATTGCAGCGGCATATTTTACCCAACAAAAAAGAATCTGGTGTAGTATCTCAACTGCTCCCTTCCATCCAATTAATTTCCTTCGTGTTAACACGATCGGACTAAAATCAAGGTAACCCCAGCCGTTATCGTTCATATGGTTACATGTGTTACATGTGTCGCTAGGTAAGGTGAAATAGTGGGGGGGAGCACTTAAATATGGCCATTCATACCCCACTTTCAACAATTCCTGATCTCGAAAAATTGGCCGATAGGCTGGTGGGCAATAGCTATAGTGTATTAGCTGACCTTATATATCCAAAACCTAGGTATAAGACATTCTCAATTGCCAAAAAGTCCGGTGGTATCAGAACAATTGATGCGCCCAAGAAAAAAATTAAGGCAATCCAATGGAAAACGTTGGCGCTAATCAAAGAATATTACCAATGCGTGAAAACTCCAGTTCACGGTTTTGCTAAAGGCAAGAGTATTGTTACCAATGCTCAGCAGCATCTCGAAAAAACATTTGTCTTCAATGTTGACCTAGAAGATTTTTTTCCTTCGATCCATTTTGGAAGAGTTCGTGGGATTTTTTTAAAAAAGCCATTTGAATTTTCGTATGATATTGCCTCTGTCCTTGCCCATATATGCTGCAAAGATGGGAAACTCCCTCAAGGTGCACCCACATCTCCGGTCATCTCCAACCTAGCCTGTCGGCGCTTGGATAGTGACCTTCAAGAATTGGCAAGAAAATACAGGGCCACATATACGCGCTATTGTGATGACATTACCTTCTCATTCTCAGTAAAAAGAATTACTGATCTTCCAAAACAAATCGTTGACCAGAGGGCTTTCCCAGTAAATCCTGGCACAGAACTCCTTGCAATTATTGAAAAGCATTCTTTCAGGGTGAACTCAGGAAAAGTTCGACTTGAAGGAAGATCGAAAAGAATGCAAGTGACAGGATTGACTGTCAATGAGCAGCCAAATGTCCCTAGAATATTTGTTCATGAAATCAGAGGGATGATCCACGCTTGGGAGCGCTATGGAAGAAATGGCGCTGAGACTTACCTAGCTTCAAAATATTCTCGACAACTGAGAAATCCAGTGTCCCCCCCATTTCATAATGTACTCAGAGGGAAACTCTTATTTTTAAAAATGGTGCGCGGGGCGTCTTCCCCTGTCTATGCTCGGCTTGCGGCTCGTTATAACAGCCTAATAGATCATGATAAGTTGCAGCCTAACTCAAAACTACCCATATCAAGGACAGTGGCTAATGACATTGACGCAGTACGCGCAACATTTGCGATCGAATGTGTCCAGGATTTTCCAGAATTGGCTGGGCTAGAATTGTCGCCACTTGTTTCGTCAGGAACCGCGTTTATTTATCGAGAAAAGTATATTGTTACTTGTTGGCATGTGATATCGCCAAGAATTGAAAAGTTGGGGAAAAGTTTTACATTCGATGAGGCGTCAATAGAAATTTATGATTATAAAAAGAAAAAATTGCAGGTAACTGTTCTGGCAAAGTGCAAGGATCGTGATGTGGTCATACTCGCACCCAAATTTGATGTTACTGAATATCCTTATTTTTCTCCTGCACAACTTTCTCCGTCAAGCGGGGATATCCTTCAAATATTGGGATTTCCAAATTATCAAATGAGCAAGAAAGTTTCCCGGACAAAAACTGAGCTTATTACGGAGCAATATGCCAAGCATGGTGTGCAATATATAGAGGTTAAAGACACCATTAGAAAAGGAAACAGCGGCGGCCCGGTTCTTGATAGCAACAGAGGGGTGGTTGGGCTAGCAGTCGAGGGTGCAACGCAAGCGGAAGGTGACAATGGCGTCGCAGTTACATTGGAAATTGATCATGTGATTGATAGTATCGTTGTTTAGTGAAAAGTATTCCAAGGGAAAGACCAGCCGCAAGCAAATTAAGGCTACAAATGAACTTGGCTACTTGTGCTCAGATTTGCCGGAGCCGGTGAGCCAGCCAGAACTCAAATTCCAAATGTCTACTGTTGAGCAAGATGAATGTTGTTTGTGGGTCGTTGGAGACGTTTTAGTGCAGAGTTAAAACAACCCCGAATTGCGATTTTGCCATTGAGCGAATTTCCAGCCATAAGTCCAGAATCAACCCCATGACGGATGCCCGAATTTTCTTGCGGGCCGCTATCGATGCGCATAAAATATGCGCATCTGAGAAATTGTCATGAGGAGCGAAAGATGCTGGTTGATCCTTATAATCCAGATGCGCCCAAGAAGCCCGCAAATCTAAGCATTAACAGCGACTTGTTGCGTCAGGCCAAGTCGTACAATATCAATCTTTCGCAAACGCTGGAGCAGCGATTGGTCGAATTGGTGCGCGAATCGCGTCGTCAGGAATGGTTGCGGGAAAACCAGTCGGCACTCGTGGAGTACAACAGCAAAATCGAGACGCGCGGCGTGTTCAGCGACAGCTTGCGGCGCTTTTGATGGCGCAATTCGACGTTTTTCGCAATGCCAATCCGGCTTCCTGCCGGGATATTCCCTACCTGTTGGAGGTGCAGTCCGATTTGCTGGATGTGCTTGCCACGCGGGTCGTGGTGCCGCTGGTGCTGGCAACGGAAATGGGCATGGCGGCCAAAACCCTTAATCCTCAGTTTGAGATTGAGGGCGTTTCCGTCGTGATGTCCACCTCCGAAATCGCCGGCGTGCCACGTCGTGCGATAGGCGAAAAAGTTGCATCGTTGCAGCATCGGCGTGAAGAAATCATTGCCGCGCTGGATTTGCTATTTACCGGAATTTAACTGAATTTAGGATGTTTCATGCTTAAACTGCGCGGCGGCAACGCCCTTTCTTCCTTCCGTCTCGAAAAACTGGTTCAAGGCCTGAGCGGCACAGCACCGGCGATCTCACATGTTTATGCGGAATATCAACACTTCACTGCGACCCGCCGTGCGCTCGAAGCGCCGGAACTGGCAGTGTTGGAGAAAATTCTTGCTTACGGCCCTGCTTCGTCGGCGGAAGAGCCGCAGGGCGAGTTGTTCCTGGTGGTGCCGCGCTTGGGCACGATTTCACCGTGGTCGTCCAAGGCCACCGATATCGCCAGCCATTGCGGCCTGGAAGCGATTGAGCGAATCGAGCGCGGCGTGGCGTTTTATGTGCAGAAGCGCGATGGTTCGGCAGTGACGGCTCTGGAGCGGCAGGCGTTGTTTCCGCTGATCCATGATCGCATGACGGAAGTGGTGCTGGCCGATTTCGATGCCGCAGAAAAGCTGTTCCGCCATTTCGAACCGGCACCGCTCAAGAGTGTGGATATTCTGGGGCAGGGGAAGGGCGCACTGGAGCAGGCCAACCGGGAAATGGGGCTGGCGCTGTCGCCCGATGAAATCGATTACCTGATGGAAAACTTCACCCGTATCGGGCGCAATCCTACCGATGTCGAACTGATGATGTTTGCCCAGGCCAATTCCGAGCATTGTCGCCACAAGATTTTCAATGCCGACTGGGTGATCGACGGTGTGAAGCAGGAAAAATCGCTGTTCGCCATGATCCGCAACACTCATGAGAAGAGTCCGCAAGGTACGGTAGTGGCTTATTCCGACAATTCCTCGATCATCGAGGGCTATACGGTGAAGCGATTCTATCCGGGGAACGGCCATGGATACGGCTATGTCGAGGATGACGCCCATATCCTGATGAAGGTGGAAACCCATAACCACCCCACTGCGATTTCGCCTTTCCCTGGCGCGGCCACCGGTTCGGGTGGCGAGATCCGCGACGAGGGCGCGACCGGTCGGGGTTCCAAACCCAAGGCCGGGCTGAGCGGTTTTTCCGTCTCCAACCTGAATATTCCGGGGGGCATGCAGCCGTGGGAAGGCGAGTACGGCAAACCCGATCGCATCGTTTCGGCTCTGCAAGTCATGCTGGAAGGGCCAATCGGCAGCGCGGCGTTCAACAATGAATTCGGCCGCCCCAATCTGGCCGGCTATTTCCGTACCTATGAAGAGCGGGTGGCGGGCGAAATGCGCGGCTATCACAAGCCGATCATGCTTGCCGGTGGCGTCGGCAACATCTCCGCCCGTCATTCCGAGAAGCACCGGATCACGCCGGGCGCGCTGATTATCCAGTTGGGCGGCCCGGCCATGTTGATCGGCTTGGGCGGCGGCGCGGCATCCAGCATGGATACCGGCGCCAATGCCGAGAACCTGGATTTCGACTCGGTGCAACGCGGCAATCCGGAAATGCAGCGTCGCGCCCAGGAAGTAATCGACCGCTGCTGGCAGATGGGCGAAGGCAACCCCATCATTTCGATTCATGACATCGGCGCGGGCGGTCTTTCCAACGCCTTGCCGGAACTGGTGAACGACGCCAAGCGCGGCGGCCATTTCCAACTGCGCGCCATTCGCAACGAAGAGCCGGGCATGTCGCCGATGCAGATATGGAGCAACGAGGCGCAGGAACGCTACGTGCTCGCCGTCAAGCCGGAGGATTTCCCGCAGTTCGAGGCCATTTGCCAGCGCGAGCGCTGCCTCTATGCCGTGGTCGGCGAAGCCACCGTCGAAACCCGTTTGCTGCTCGAAGACAGCTATTTCAACAACAAGCCGATCGACATGGATCTGTCGGTGCTGCTCGGCAAGCCGCCGAAAATGACGCGCAATGTTACCCACCTTACACGGGATTTGCCGCCATTCGATCCGGCTGCGCTGGATCTGCGCGAAGCTGCCATGCGCGTGCTGAAGCTGCCGTCGGTGGCGGACAAGACTTTCCTGATCTCGATTGGCGACCGCACCGTTGGCGGCTTGACCGCCCGCGACCAGTTCGTCGGCCCCTGGCAGGTGCCGGTGGCGGATGTCGCCGTTACCCTGGCCGGCTTCGAAGAATATCGCGGCGAGGCTTTTGCCATGGGCGAGCGCACGCCGCTGGCGCTGATCGATCCGGCGGCTTCGGGACGCATGGCGGTCGGCGAAGCGATCACCAACATCGCCGCAGCGCGTATCGCCAAAATCGGCGATATCAAGCTGTCCGCCAACTGGATGGCGGCGGCGGGGCATCCCGGCGAGGACGCTGCGCTCTATGATACGGTGCGCGCAGTGGGCATGGAATTGTGCCCGGCGCTGGGCATCAGCATCCCAGTCGGCAAGGATTCCATGTCGATGAAAACGGTGTGGGAAGAGAACGGGCAAAAGAAGGAGGTTACCGCGCCGCTGTCGCTGATTGTCTCCGCCTTCGCGCCTTGCGTGGATGCGCGCGGCACGCTTACGCCCCAATTGCGCACCAATGCCGGCGATACCGACCTGATCCTGATCGACCTCGGTCAGGGAAAGAACCGGCTGGGCGGTTCTGCACTGGCGCAAGTTTACAAGCAAAGCGGGAACGAGGTGCCGGATGTGGTCAGCGCCGCCCAGCTCAAGGCCTTTTTCGACACGATTCAGTCGCTCAATGCCGATGGGCGGATTGTGGCTTACCATGACCGCTCCGATGGTGGGCTGTTCGCCACGCTGTGCGAAATGATGTTTGCCGGCCACTGCGGCGTGAGCGTCGACATGAACGGGCAGGGTGGGGATCGCATCCTCGCCGCATTGTTCAGTGAGGAATTGGGCGCAGTGCTTCAGGTCAAGCGTGGCGACACCCCGATGGTGATGGCGACGTTCAGCGCCGCAGGCATGAGTACTGAATTTCGTGTAATCGGCTCATTGAACAGTGATGCCCGGCTTTCAATTCTCAGCGGCGGCAATGAAATTTTCGCCGCATCACGAGTCGAACTGCACCGCGCTTGGTCGGAAACTACCAGCCGGATGCAGTCCCTGCGCGACAATCCGCAGTGCGCCAAACAGGAGTATGAGCAGATTCTGGATGCCGGCGATCCTGGCCTGCAGGCCGTGCTGAGTTTCGACCTGAATGACAATGTCGCTGCGCCTTTTATTGCCACCGGTAAGCGGCCGCGTATGGCTATCCTGCGTGAGCAGGGCGTCAACGGCCAGGTGGAAATGGCGGCGGCCTTCGACCGCGCCGGCTTCGCGGCGGTGGATGTGCACATGAGCGATGTCATCGAAGGCCGTGTTTCGCTCAAGGATTTTCAGGGCCTTGCCGCTTGCGGCGGTTTTTCGTTCGGCGACGTGCTGGGCGCGGGGGAGGGCTGGGCCAAGTCGATCCTGTTCAATGCCCGCGCACGCAGCGAGTTCGAAGCTTTCTTCCGGCGCGGCGATACCTTTGCGCTGGGCGTGTGCAACGGCTGCCAGATGATGAGCAACCTCCATTCCATCATTCCCGGCGCGGAAAACTGGCCGCATTTCGTGCGCAACAAGTCGGAGCAGTTCGAAGCGCGCTTTGTCATGGTGGAAGTGCAGCAAAGCCCTTCGCTGTTCTTCGATGGCATGGCAGGCAGCCGCATGCCGATTGTCGTGGCGCACGGGGAAGGTTATGCCGAGTTTGGCAGCGGCCAGCAGATGGGCGCTGCCCAAGTGGCTCTGCGCTATGTGGATAGCCGTGGACAAGCGACAGAGGCTTATCCCGGCAACCCCAACAGTTCGCCGCAGGGCATTACCGGTTTGACCACGCCCGATGGCCGTTTCACCATCATGATGCCGCACCCGGAGCGGGTGTTCCGCGCGGTGCAGCATTCCTGGCACCCCGCCGAATGGGGTGAGGATGGGCCGTGGATGCGGATGTTCAGAAATGCGCGGAAACTGGCTGGGTAGTTAAAACTGAAAAGGCGGGGTGTTCTGGATGAATGAGGATAGCAAAACCATCACCTTGCCGGCTCTCGAATCGGCTCTGGCAAACGACCGGCTGGTCTATTATTACCAGCCCAAGATTTCGCTGGTTACCGGCAAGCCCAGTGGGGCGGAAGCTCTACTTCGATGGGTTGAGCCGGATGGTACGATTATTCCGCCAGCGGCATTCATTCCCCTTGCCGAGGAAGCCGGCTTCATCACCCATATCGCACGTGCGATGTTTCCCAAGCTGATCGCTGATTTGCTCATCATTAACGATGTCAACGATTCGTTGGTCGTTTCATTTAACCTTACGGCGCAGGATTTCGAATCGTCAGAGATGACAGACCTGATTCGCGGCGCCATTCTCAGCAGTCAGTTTGACCCTGCACGGCTGCAGATAGAGTTGACTGAAGCTTCGATCATCGATAGCGGCAAGCCGGTCGTGCGGGAACGTCTGCAGAACCTGGTCGATATGGGCGTGACGTTGGCCATGGACGATTTTGGCACGGGCTATTCTTCCATCGATACATTAAGCCAATGGCCTTTCAAAGTGATCAAGCTTGACCGGGACATGATCCGCCGCATGAACGACTGCCCGAAATCCACAGCGATTGTTCAGTCCAGCATCAGAATGGCGCATGCTTTGGGTATCAGCATCATTGCCGAAGGCATAGAAACGTCTGAAATATATGATTTTCTGATGCAGGAGGGCTGCACGGAGGCTCAGGGATACTGGATGGCAAAACCCTTGCCGATGGCGGAATTTTTGGGCTTTATCAAGAAAGATCAGCGGTGGTCCGGGCTGCCAGTCGGTTTGATTCACATCGCCCAACTTGATCATATTCATTGGCGGAAAACGATTATTGACCAAGTGGTTAACCGTTCATTCGATAATTCAGGCTCCAGTCAGGTGCAGCGATTCACTGCAGAGCTGGATCATACAAAATGCCGGCTGGGGCGATGGATTTTTGGTCTCGGCAAGGAATTCAAGGGGCATGAAGCGTTTGACCAGCTTGAAGAGCCACACCATCGTTTGCATGAGATCGGCAAGGAGCTGGTTGCGGCGGCGGAGCGCAATGCCCCACATGCCGAAATGGCGGTGTTACTGCGAGAGTTGACGCGAACATCGAGCCTGCTTTTAAGTCTGCTGCAAGAACTGGAAAATCAGGCCGCTTTTTAATCGATTTGAATTTGTACTTGGCAGGGGCGCGATGCGCCATTCTTGGAGGCTGATTTGTCTAACAACATCGGGGGTGTGATCGGGCAGTCTATCTGTTTAAGCTACCGTCAAAAATCTCAATATCCACTGTTTTCGTGTACGCAGAACTTGACATGGCTTTCGATGTTTTGCTATAGTCTCGCTTCTTGACGCGGGGTGGAGCAGTCTGGCAGCTCGTCGGGCTCATAACCCGAAGGTCGTAGGTTCAAATCCTGCCCCCGCAACCAGTTTTGTTTTTGGTGTGCAGCAAAAGAGTTGTTGCAGTTTTTGTAGAACTCTGTAGAATGCGCACCTCGCTTCGGCAGTGCTGAAGCCGCTTCTGAGGAATTGGGGGCATTGTTCTTTAAAAAAATACAGCCGATAAGCGTGGGCACTTGTTGCTGGTGAGCTTGAACCTTTCGGGGTAAAAGCGCACTCAAAAGTAACAAGTGCTTGCGTAAGACGAACGTCTTAAACAAGCATTAAAAAGCATTAAAATTAAGCAGAGATTAAACTGAAGAGTTTGATCCTGGCTCAGATTGAACGCTGGCGGAA
>JAJFTF010000037.1 GCA_021373185.1 Betaproteobacteria bacterium
GGCAGCCTGTAGCAGTTGCGCAGCAGTCACATCCTTGGCGGCAGCAACATCTGCGGCGGCAGCAGCGCGTTCAGCAGCAGATGAGGCGGCAGCGGTGGCTTCAGTCGCAGCGGCGGCAGCGCTTGCAGCAGCGGCATCTGCATTACTGTAAAGACTTAAGTCGGCAGCAAGGGTGCTTCTGGCCGCTTCGGCAGCAGCATGAGCATTGTCGTAAGCGGCTTGAGCTTCGCTCAAGGCTTTTTCTGCGGCTTCTTCATCATGAAGATCATCATCAGCGTTTTGCTCATGGGCCTGAGCGGCGGCAAGCAAGCGCTGGGCACTAGCTACAGCGGCATCAGCAGCAGCTACTGTGGATGCTATCGCATGATTGACGCTCGGATCGGCAAGATTTGCCGCAACCGCAGCGGCGGCAGCGAGCGCTTGCGCGTTGGCTGCTGCGGCCACATTTGGATCGACCGGAATATCCACATGGGTTGCGGCGGCCAAAACAGCCGAACCAGAAAGCATCTTGTCGGCAAACTGGAAAGACTCGACATTGCGGAATACATCGACATCGCCAGAGCTCTTTTCGGTGACGAAAATTTCGCCCTTGTCATTTTTTGTAAAAACCGCATCGGTCGACTTGAAGTTCAGGATAACCGTATCGTTACCATCCCCACCATCAATGACCACACGATGATTGGCATCAACGTCATTGACGTAGATGGCATCGTTACCTTTACCCATGAGCGCAAAGTCATCTGTCACCTCAGTTTCCGCGTTCGCCCAATCTCCATGCCAATAATGAGTGGAAGTCGTTTCCGATGACGCCTTACCGGTGCTGGCGTAAGTCTCGGTAGCCTTGAAAAACTCGTTATCGTTGAGCGACGTATAGGGAAGATTCGTGACATCCAGACTCCAGGTCAAATCAGCCTGAACAACTGGCGCACCCACCAGATGGTGATCTTCATCGTATACCTTGATGATGTTGCCCTCGACATGGCCCGTTCCGTTCATCATGACTTTGGACTGATTTCCATTTACGTCGACAAAATCGGTGATTGTTGGCGGGGCAATAGCAGCCGTTGCGTTGGCGGCAAGATCCGCTGCATGGTGAATGGCTGTAGCTGCATTTTGAGCGGCCTGAAGGGCGGCCTGCGCCGCATGTACGGCGTCTGTAGCATCATGCAAATCATTTTCAGCCCGGTTATGGTGTGCAGAGTGGCCCGGAGCATCCTGGTCACCATTGCCATAGCCGTTATTGTCGTGATCTTTATCTTCGTGATCTTCGTCTTCGTCCTCCAATGCTGCCTTCGCATCATTAAGCGCTTTCAATGCGCTGGCTTCTGCGGCAGATAATGTATTGACAGTAGCTGTGTCAGACGTAACTTTTGCGGCGGCGGTCTCAGCAGCAACATGAGCAGCATCGGCAACAACCTTGGCGGCGCTGGCAGCAGTCTGCGCTTCTGAGGCGGCCTGTACATCGGCCTGAGCCTGTGCATGGGCGACGGCGGCAGCCGAAGTGGCGGCGGCAGCAGCGTCGGCAGTGGCGGTTTCCAGTGCATCGGCAGCAGCGTCGGCAGCTTGTGCGTCCGCGACTGCGAAATTGGCCGCGGCGACAGCGGCCTGATCGGCTGCAATCTTGGCTACTGCGGCGGCGGCATCGGCAGCAGCCTGGTCAGCAGCGGCTCGTGCCGCAACATCGGCCAATCTGTCCGCTTCGGCGGCAGCTTGGGCAGCGAGAGCTTTTTCTGCGGCGCTGGCATTTGCAGCGGAAGCAATATCTGCAGCAGCCTTCGCCTCGGCAGCGGCCTGGGTCGCCGCAGTATCGGCAGCCGCAGCGCGGGCGGCAGCGTCATCCGCATTAGCCTTGGCAACAGTTTCTGCTTTCTTGGCCACGTCTAGTGCATCAATTGCTTGCTTCGCATCGTTATATGCCGCGGTCAACTCAGCCGCCTCTTGCGTCAGCGTACTGTTAGCGGCGTTTTCCAGAGCATCGGCGGCAGCGTCGGTCACTTGAGCTGCAGCAAGAGCAGAATCTGCCGCAGTAGCCGCATCGGCTTCTGCTACTTTCTGGGCAGCGACGGCGACATCCAGAGCTGCGGCGGCATCAGCGGCAGCTTGCTCTGCAGTCACGGCGGCAGCCTGAGCGGTGACACTATCGGTAGCGGCATCGGCGGCAGCCTGAGCGGCGGTTGCTGCAATTACAGCCTGTGCTGCAGTGTCAGCGGCTGCTTGGGCAATGGCAGCCTGAGCAGCCGCATCGGTCGCAACGGCAACAGCCGAATCGGCAGCAGTGGCAGCCGCAGCCGCAGTGGCAGGATCAAGTTCGTTCGCCAGTGCTGCTGCTTGCTTGGCAGTTTGAGCCGCATCTTCGGCAGCGGCAGCAGCTTTGGCAGCAGCGTCGGCAGCAGCTTGAGCCGCCGTTGCATCCACGGTTGCCAATGTGACCGCAGCAGCAGCATCGGCCCGCGCGGCAGAGAGCGCTGCGCCAGAATCTGGTGTAGATTCTGGCGTGGATTTTGGAGCAGGTGCTGGGGCAGGTGCTGGAGTAGGTGTTGTTCCTTGAAGGCCGCTGCGATCCGGAGCGGTATAATTTACAGGAACGGGGGTGGTGCTTTCAGCATCACGCGACACAGACACAGTGCTGTGAAAAGTATCAGACGGCACAGTACTGCCGGAATTGTTGGCGTCTATGCCGGAAGCAGTTTCCTGAACGAGGTTATCCAGGCTCTTGCCGGATTCGATGGCGCCGAGGATGTTATTGAAATCGGGGCCGTCAGCATTGCTGCCGGGAACGCCTGCGGCTGTTTCCTCAAGAAGCTGGTCCAAGCTGCCGCCAGACTCGATGGCACCAATGATGCTCTTGATTTCGGCACTACTGGTATGGAGCGCGCTGTCTTTTCCATCGGGGAAATTGGCCGCGACTACTTCATTGTTAAGCATGACTTTCTGGGCACCGCCTATGGTGATTGCCTCGGCATCACCCACGACGATATCTACTTTACCATTCGCATCAGTAGATATGATGTCATCCTTGTTAATTGGATCACCTTCCTTGAGCACGCGGACTTCGCACTTGGCGTTGGTGGCAGTGACGTGCCCCTGCACATTGGTTGCTTTAGCGACGGCTTCGGCCATGATGATTTCCTTAATAAGGTTAACTAGGTCTAGCTGGAATATAGGCTGAGTCGCCAGAGAAATCTATTGTACGGAAGTACAATGCCCAAACGGGCCGATCAAGCTTCGTCAGTTTTTGACGATGCCGTTAGCCAGGAGGGTGAGGTGCAGGCGGTCGCGCAGCTTGAGTTTGTCGAAAATAGAGCCTAGGTGCGCCTTGACGGTGCGCTCGGTGATGTCGAGCTGGCTGGCAACCTCCTTGTTGCTGGCGCCTGCCGCTACGGCACGGGCCACATCAACCTCACGCTCGGTCAGGCTGGATGCCCAGCCGGAAGATGTCGATTGGGTGAGTTTTTGGGCTACGAGATTTGCCATGCCGCCCACCAACCGTTGCAACAACGACTGGCCGACCCACACGCCGCCGCTTTCCACCGTTGCGGCAACCTGCTGGAGCACGGGCAGTGCGGCATGGCCGTTACAATATCCGGCGGCACCAAGCCCCAGAACGGCCAAGCCCTGTTCGTCGCTGGGGATATCGGAAAGGACAATGAGCGGCAAGTTACCGGCAATTACACGGCATTCCGCAATCTGTTTTGAAATCCCGGCTACATCTACCGTTTCAACCGGATTTTCCGCATCAACCGGCAACAGTATCCATAACAGCCCATCCTCTTTGGCTTTCTGACCATGGCCGATCAGCGACGCATTTGGAAAAGCCGCCTTCCAGTTGGGCCTGAGTTCACCATAAGGGGTAATGAATTGGTGTTGAAGCATACTCACTGTATCGATCACCGCTCAGTCAAAGCGCGGTTCTTGGCGCGCAATATAGGCTTGAGCAAATAGCTTAACACGGTTTTCTCGCCGGTCAGAATGTCCACTTCCACCACCATGCCGGGCATGATCGGCATATTCTTGCCCAGCGTGGATTTGCTGGTGCGTACCCTGACGGTATAAAAAGCGTTGCCTTTTTCGTCAAGCACGGTGTCCGCCCCAATGTATTCCACCGTGCCTTGCAGCCCGCCGTAAATTGCAAAGTCGTAAGCGGTAAACTTGACCGTCGCCTTGAGTCCTGGGCGGAGAAAAGCAATATCCTTGGGCTGCACGCGCGCTTCCAGCAGCAAATTATCTTCGAGCGGAACGATTTCAATCACGTCCTTGCCCGGCTGCACCACCCCGCCGACGGTGTTGACCATCAGCCGCTTGACGGTGCCTTTCACCGGCGAACGGATAATCGAGCGCGCCACCTTGTCCGAGAGGCCGACGCTACTTTCGGTAAGGCTGTTGATTTTACCCATGGTTTCGGCAAGTTCCTTGCCAGCTTCGTTGCGGAAGGTGAACTCGACCTCATGAATCTTGTTGTTGGATTCCCCGATGGCAGCCTGTACCCGCTGGATTTGCGCCGCAGCCATGTCACGCTCGCCGCGGAAGCGCGACACGTCACGTTCCAAGCGCATCAATTCGACCTCCGACATGGCGCCGGCGGCAACCAACGGCTTGGTGAGCACCAGTTCCTTGGCGGTAATATCATAAGCCTTGGACCCCTGCTCGTGTCTGGCACGCTGCTCGACCAGCTCCTGCTGGCGCTGCACCATCTGCTGCTGGGCAATCGACACCGTAGTGTCCAGCTCCGACTTTCTCGATTCGTAAAGACGAGTCTCTTCCGCTGCCGTTTTGGGATCTTCCTTGAGAATTTCATCGGGCATCACGAACGGTTTTCCTTCGGCCAGCGCGCGCAGTCTGGCCGCCTTGGCGACCAGCGAAAGATACTGGGCCCGGTTTTCCTTGACCGAAGACACAAAACGGGTTTCGTCTATGCGAACCAGCACCTGATCTTTTTGCACCACATCGCCTTCGCGCACCAGAATTTCCGAGACCATGCCACCATCCAGGCTTTGCAGCACCTGGATCTGCCTCAGGGGGATGACCTTGCCATCGCCGCGCGTAACCTCATCAACCGTGGCAAAAGCAGCCCACACCACAAACAACAGGGAAATCCACAGCAGCAAATGCATCAGCGCTCGAGCGCGAATGGGCTCCTGTCTCAAAATGGCGTAATCGGCATCTGCCGCAAAATCCCGAAATTTGGAGTCGTCGAACTTCTCGTTATTCCGGTGAATCAACCAGTCGAATAGCGGCTGAAGTTCGCGTTGCGGAATTTCCAGCAGCTTGATTGTGCGCTGGGCGGCGCCGTTCAGCTTGGCAAGCAGCTTGTCGTTCACGATGCCTTCCCTACCCGTCCGGCCTGTAATGCCTCGAGCACTTCAACGCGCGGCCCGTCGGCCACAATGCGTCCTTCGTCAATGACAATAATGCGGTCCGCCAGATCAATGAGGCTGGAACGATGAGTCGCGATAAGAAGGGTTTTCCCCGGACTGAACCGTTTTGCGAAGCGACTCAGCCGGAGTTTAAATTCATTTTCCGTCGTATAGTCCATGGAACTGGTCGGCTCGTCCAGCAACAGGATAGGCGGCTCCATCAGGAAGGCGCGGGCAATGGCCACGCACTGACGCTGTCCGCCAGAGAGCGATTCGCCCCGTTCGCCGATGAGCATATCGAAGCCGCGCGGATGCTTGTTGACGAAATCCCTCAATCCCGCCAACTCCATGGCCGAAATAATGGCCGAATCATCCGCATAGGGCGCGCCGTAAGCGATATTTTCGCGCAGGGTGCCGTAGAAGAGCACCGCATCCTGGCTGACGCACCCGATGTTGCGGCGAAGGTCGGCGGGGTCGAGCTGACGAAGGTCGATGCCATCGACCAGAACCGAGCCCTCCTGGGGTTCGTAGAAACCGAGGATCAATTTCTGGAGCGTGGATTTACCGGAGCCGACCCGCCCAAGCACCACGATGGATTCGCCAGGATTGACGTTGAACGAAACATTCTTGAGGATCGGGTCGGCGTTGGGGTAGCCGAAAGTCACATTGCGGAACTCGATGCTGCCGCGAATTTCCGGACGGTGGACGAAGGTCGATTCCGGCGGACGCTCGACCGGCTTCTCCATCATGTTATTCAGCGATTCGAGAGATGTTTTTGCACCCTGGTACTGAATCAGCAAACCGGCCAATTGCCCCATCGGCGCCATGGCACGTCCTGACAGCATGGTGCAGGCGATCAGGGCGCCCTGCGTCAGGAAGCCGCTATGGATCAGATAAACGCCGCCAATCAATACGGCGACATTGACGATTTGCTGAACGGTCTGGACACTGTTCGTGGCCGACATGGAAAGCATGCGCAACTGGGTGTTGGTCTTTGCCAGGAATGCCGCCGTTTTTTCCCAAGTAGCTTGAATATGACTTTCCGCACCAAGCCCCTTGATGGTTTCCATGGCGGACAGGCTTTCCACCAGCGTGGCGTTCCGTAACGCCGAAGCCCGGAAAGTGGTTTCCGAAAGCGCATGCATCTTGTGCTGGATGGCATAGGTATAAACGGCTACCGCGAGGAAGCCGATCAGCGGGAGAAACACCAGCGGCCAGGCGATCCACGCGATGACCAGAAAAAATACCAGCGCAAAGGGAATATCGATAAGCGTGGACACCGTGGCGGATGCGATGAAATCCCGCACCGTTTCGAAGGATCTCATGGTCGAAGCGAATGAACCGACCGAAGCCGGCTTTGCCGCCATCTTGAGACCCAGCACGCGCTCCATCAGCACAGCGGACAACTGGATATCGATGCGCGACGAGGCCAGATCGATGAAATGACCGCGCATCATCCGCATCAGCAGATCCAGCCCGAGCAACAGCAAAACGCTGACCGCCAGCACCCACAAGGTATCGACCGCATTATTGGGCACCACGCGGTCGTACACGTTCATCGAAAAGAGCGGAATGGCGAGGGCAAACGAGTTAATCAGGAATGCGGCAATCAGCACGTCCCGGTAAATACGCCACTGCTCCATGATGACGCCCCAGAACCAGTGCCGCTTGGCCAATTTTGCCACTTCAGGCGCGCGGCTGTCGAACTTGGCTCGCGGGTAAAGGAAGATGGCGATGCCTAGGTATCGGGATTCGATTTCTTCTCGCGACAAAGTAAAGGGGGTTTGCCCCGAATCGGGGAAAAGGAGTTCCGCGTGATCGCCGCTTTCGTTCCAGCCCAGCAGAACACACGATTCATCGCCTTCCAGCAACAGGATTGCGGGCAGTTGGAAGGAATCTATCTTGCCCAGGCTTTTTCGGACGAACCGACAGGACAGCCCAGCCCGGTTCGCTGCGCGCGACACCAGGGAAGGCGTCAAAAGTCCGTTCTGGAGCGGCAACCCTGCCGAAAGCGCCGCCCGCGTACTTGGCCGCCCGTGAATGCGGGCCACTTCCAACACGCTATCCAGCAAAGGATCATGGAGCAGCAAATCTTCCCTCAACCCAAGATTTTGGGGCGCGTCACTAGAAGTCGCTGCGCTGGAAGGAGCTGCCTGAATATTGCTCATTGGATTATCGAATTAACGGACTTAAAATTACTCAAACATTGTTGTTTATCGCATTGAATCATACCAGAAATACACCATAATTCCTCAGAAAACATGGCGATATGCAGAAAAAATACTGTCGATGAAATTCAGGTCAAATATTCAGCCACCGGAGCGCCCGATCTCGCTGTGAGTGCGGAGTACTGAAAAGCCCGCAGTTCTGGCCAACCCAATTCGGGCATAATGCCCTCGAAATAGCCAATTTTGAACGCGCTCCAACGATCCATGGATACAGAATCAGGCAACAAGCCCCAAGGTTGCAACAACTGCACCCATTATTTCATTACGCACAATGCCAATTTCAGATATGGCTGCCGTGCACTTGGCTTCAAAAGTAAGCAACAGCCAATCCTTGATGTCATAGAGGCGTCTGGACAACCGTGTCACTATTTCCAGAAAGGCGGGCGGCGCCAGAAGAAATAATATGGCATCGCCCCCCCTGCTCTCGAGAAATGGGGATATTACTCATCCGCTTTAACTTGATCCCGGACTTAAGGAAAAACCCTATAGCGAACACAACGTTTCAAGTGTAGTGTTCAAAAAAGTTGAGGCGTTGAAATAGGGGGCAGCAAATCACCCCATACGTTCTGATGGACATGCGCGAATTTCGCACGACTCGCACTGGATGACATGGAGACTGGTATGCACGCGCCCGAGACGAATGCCGCCTCACAAGAAAATGCTCCACGAGCCACCGTCCTCATTGTGGATGATGACCCTGGAAACCTGACTGCGCTCAACCGGGTGCTTCACCCTTACTATGACATTTTGGCCGCACCTTCCGGGGATATGGCCTTGCAAATCGCCATAGGCACGCCCAAACCGGATCTGATCCTGCTCGACGTATTAATGCCCGGCATGGATGGCCACACCACACTCGCCCGCTTGCGCGAAAATTCCGCCACCCGCGACATTCCGGTCATTCTCGTCACCGGGCTGGATTCTGCCGAAGAAGAAGAGAAGGGCTTCAAACTCGGCGCGGTAGATTACATTGCCAAGCCCTATCATTCGTCCACCATCCTGACACGCATGCGCACCCAGCTTGAACTCAAACGTGCGCGCGACTTTCTCGCTGACCACAACCGCATCCTGAAAGAACAGGTTGAAGCGCGCACCATCGAATTACGGGAAAGCGAAGAGCGTTTTCGCATTGCAGCGGAAAGCGTGCGCGACGCTTTCATCATTATCGAAACCGAACACGGCACCACGCTGACATGGAATCCCGCCGCCGAAACCCTCTTCGGCTATCAAAGGGAAGAAATAATCGGGCAACCGTTGCACAAATTTATCACTCCGTTACGCTACCGTGAGGAGGCGCAGCACGGTATGGAGCACTTCGCCGCCACCGGTGAAGGCGCGATGGTCGGCAGAACACGTGAACTCATGGCGCAGCACAAAAGCGGCAAAGAGTTCCCCGTTGAGGTATCCCTTTCAGCCATGCAACTGGGCGACAAATGGTACGCGGTCGGCGTCGTGCGTGACATTACCGAACGCAAGCGTTATCAGGCACAACTGGAGCGCCAGGTAAACTACGACGATCTGACCGGCCTGCCCAACCGCAATCTGTTGATGGATCGCCTTGCCCAAACGATAGCGCGCTGCCGTCAGAGTAAGGAAAATATGGCGGTGCTGCTGTTCAACCTCGACCGTTTCAAGGAAGTCAACGACAGCCTGGGACACGGCGTCGGCGACAAGCTATTGCGGGCAGTATCCGAACGATTGGGCGCTGTCGGCGAAACGGGCGACACCCTCGCGCATTTGAGCGCGGATGAATTTGTCCTGCTGGCGGAATATGGAGAAACGAGAGAAGCGGTTTCTCTCGCCCAAGGAATTCGGGAAGCCATGACGCAACCTTTCCTGATCGACGGGCATGAATTTTTCCTGTCCGCCGGCATCGGCATCAGCACCTACCCCCAAGACGGCGAGGACGGCGAAACCCTGTTGAAAAATGCCGGGTCGGCGATGTATCGCGCCAAAACTTCAGGCAGCAACGGTTTCAATTTCTACTCCGCAGAGATGAACGTCCATTCGCTGGAGCGACTCAGGCTGGAAAACGAGCTGCGCCACGCCATCGAGCGCAACGAATTGTTGCTCCATTACCAGCCACAGTTAAATTTGCGCAACGGCGAAATCATTGGCATGGAAGCGTTGGTACGCTGGCAGCACCCCGTGCGCGGGCTGATTTCACCAACGGAATTCATCCCGCTGGCCGAGGAAACCGGCTTGATCGTACCCATAGGAGAATGGGTTCTGCGTACTGCCTGCACGCAGAATCGGGCATGGCAAGCGGCGGGGCTGCCTGCTGTAGCGGTGGCGGTAAATCTGTCGGCATGGCAGTTCAAGGCGCAGGATATGGTGGCGCTGACCAGGCAGGTACTGAACGAGACTGACCTGGATCCCCGCCATCTGGAACTGGAACTGACAGAAAGTGCGGCGATGGGCGATGCCGACACCTTCATCGTCATGACGGAAGAGCTGAAAAATCTGGGCGTCAGCTTGTCCATCGACGATTTTGGCACCGGCTATTCAAGTCTGAGCTACCTCAAGCGTTTCGCTCTCGATCGGCTAAAGATCGACCAGTCATTCGTCCGCGACATCGTGCAAGACCCCGACAGCGCCTCCATTGCCATGTCGGTGATTGCGCTGGCGCATGGTTTAAAGCTGTCGGTCATCGCCGAGGGGGTGGAAAACGAGGCGCAGCTCAATTTCCTGCGCATGCGCGGTTGCGACGAAATTCAGGGGTTTTACTTCAGCAAACCGCTGCCTGCCATCGAATTCGAGCGGTTGTTGCGCGAAGGACGCAAGCTGACTTTAGCCGCCATCCCGGAATTGCCAGAACTTACCCTGCTGCTGGTAGACGATGACCACGCCATACTGTCTGCGTTAAAACGACTGTTGCGGCACGAGGGTTACCGCATCCTTACCGCCAGCAGCGCCGAAGAGGGAATGGAATTGCTGGCTGTTCATCATGTAGCGGTAGTCGTATCCGACCAGCGCATGCCGGAAATAACCGGCGCTGAATTCCTCGCCAAGGTGCGAGAAATGTACCCCAATACGATACGCATCATCCTCTCCGGCCATGCCGATCTCAAAGCGATCACCGAGGTGGTTAATCGCGGTGAAATCTACAAGTTTCTGGAAAAGCCATGGGATGATAGAGCTTTACTGGAAACCCTGCGCGAGGCATTCCGGCTTCACGAGACGCGGCGCTCATACCGGGGAATGAACAGATAACGACAGAATCCGGTTATGCCGGCTCGACAATGTCCGGTTGCGTTACCGGCAGCCAGATACGAAACGTTGTGCCTTTCCCGACCTCGCTTTGCACCTCAATGCTGCCATGATGTTTTGCCACAATATTATATGACAGCGAAAGCCCCAGCCCGGTGCCTTCCCCTACCGGCTTGGTGGTAAAAAAAGGATCGAAGATGCGTTTCAGGTTTTCCGGCTTGATCCCTTTACCTGTATCGGCAACCTCCACCCAAACCCGCTCGCCCTGAAGCCCGGTGCGCAATATCAGCGTGCCGCGTTCATCGATGGACTGTGCCGCATTGACCAGCAAATTCATGAACACCTGGTTGAGTTGCGATGGCAGGCAATAAATTTGCGGCAAATCCACGAATTCCTTTTCCACTTCACATTTATATTTGAGTTCGTTCCACACGATGTTCATGGTGCTTTCCAGTCCCTGCTGCAAACTCGCCCATTTCCACTCCTCGTTGTCGTCGGCATGGGAAAAATCCTTGAGATCGAGAACGATTTTTTTCACCCGGTTCAACCCCTCGCACGATTCGTCGATCAGCAACTTGATATCTTCCTTGAGAAAATTCAGATCGATCTGCGCCTTGAACTGGTGAATTTTATCGATGGCAGAGCCATGGCAATCCATCAGCGCCTCTGCCTCCTCATATTTATCCATCATGGCAAAAATATCAGCCAGGTACCGCCCCAGCGTACCGAGATTGGAATAGACATAACCAACGGGATTGTTGATCTCATGCGCCACGCCTGCCGCCAATTGGCCGATCACGGCCATTTTCTCGGATTGCAGCAACTGATTCTTGGCGTGCTCGAGTTGGTCGTTAATATCTTCGAGATTGGCGTTTATTTTCGCAACCTCGTCAAGCTGAGCTTTTATCTGGGCTTCTGCCTGTTTCTGCTCGGTAATATCCAGGCAATGGCCGATGTAGCCGATAAAATTACCGGCGCGGTCGAAACGCGGCGCACCGTCGTCGAGCAACCAGCGATACTCCCCGTCGTAACGGCGCAACCGGTAAACGATACTGAATTTCTCGCGTCGTTCGAAGGCAACGACGTACTCTGCCAAACATTGCTCGAAATCGTCTGGATGCACACCTTCTGCCCAACCGTTACCCAATTCTTGCGCCATGCTGCGACCGGTAAAATCCAGCCAGGGCTGGTTGAAATAATCGCACAATTTATTCACATCGGCCGTCCAGATCAACGCGCGACCGTTGTCGGCGATGGTGCGATAACGGGCCTCATTCTCCCGCAGCGTTTCTTCTGCTTGCAGGCGTTCTTCGCGTAGCCGCGAATATTCCATGGCACGGTTCACCGCAGGTTCAAGCCGCGAAAGTCGATCCTTGGCCACATAATCGCTGGCGCCATGATGCATGGCATCGACGGCAGCCTCCTCACCGATAGAGCCGGAAACGATAATGAAGGGAATTTCCAGGCCGCGCTCCTTCAACAACTGCAACGCGCGCAAACCGCCGAACTGCGGCAGGTGCCAGTCCGCCAGGATCAAGTTCGGCTTGTTGTCGAGCGCCGCCAGGTAATCCGGCTCATTTTGCACAACTTGCCAGTCGAAATTGAGTCCCTCTTCCTTGAGTCGCAGCACCATCAGTTCGGCATCGCTGGGCACATCCTCGACAATCAGCAGGTGCAACAGGGCCATTGCGGAATTCGGGGTAGCATCGTTCATCTCTCATTCTCCTCACAAACGCCCTCGCATGATGGCGGAGCGATGTTGAGAGTCAGCCAGTAATCCTCGACTTTCCCGATGACCGCAACGAAGCCCTCAAAGGATATCGGCTTGATCAGGTAGGAATTGGCGCCGATGTCGTAGGACAGCGCCCGGTCCCCCTCCTCGCGCGAAGAAGTAAGAACGATTACCGGAATACGCTTGATCTGCGGCACGGCCTTGATCCGGCGCAACACTTCAAAACCGTCGATACCCGGCATTTTCAGGTCGAGCAGAATAAGATCGGGCAGCGGATAGCGTTTACGATCGCTGTAATCGCCCTCGCCGAACAGGTAATCCAGTGCCTGCTGCCCACCGCCCGCCACTTCGATCCGGTTGGCAAGATGCGTTTCGTGAAAAGCATCAAGAGCCAATTCGACATCCATGCGGTTATCGTCCACCAGCAGAATACATGCAGATTGCGTCATGCTTCGCTCCTTTCTTCGCTTGCCGCCGGCAGGCGCACGCTGAAGGTGCTGCCTGCACCGAGAGCGGATTCAATGCCGATCTCGCCTTCCATCATTCTTGCCGCCTTGGCGACGATAGCCAGGCCTATCCCGGTACCGGGGTATTCCGCCTCGCTGTGCAGACGCTGGAACACCTGGAAGACTTTTTCATGATACTCCGGCGCGATACCGATGCCATTATCGGCCACCCGCAACACCACCTTGCCGTCTTCGCACACCGACGAAAGCGTCACCCGTGGCGCCCCGTCGCGAGTGCAATAGGTAAGTGCATTATCCACCAGGTTTGCCAGTATCTGGCCGATCAAAGTGGAATCGCCAAGCGGTATGGCGAGCGGCTCCATCACCATGAAATCGGCGTTGGCGGCGGCGATACGCTCGCTGAAAGTCGCCTTCAGTTGCTTCACGATAGGCGCCAGCGGCACCGGCACTGCTTGCGCACTGCTCCGGGCGGTGCGCGAATAATGCAGTAGCTCCTCGATCAGCACTCCCATGCGTTCGCTCGCCGTCACCACGTTGTCCAGGTAATGCCGCCCTTCCTCGTTCAGACCGTCACGGTGACGCCGGATCAGTATCTGGGAAAAACCGTTAATCGCCCGCAACGGCGCTCGCAGATCGTGAGAAACCGAGTAGGAGAAGGATTCCAGCTCCTTGTTGGCAGCCTCCAGTTCGGCTGTGCGTTCGCGCACGCGCTGCTCAAGGCTTGCATTCAGGTCGCGGATTTTCGCTTCTGCCAATTTCTGATCCTCAAGCACGCCCAGCAACACCTGCCGGGATTGATCCGCTTCCGCCAGCAAGCGCGCACTTTCCTGATGTGCGTTGCGGATCGCCGCTTCGGTGCGATGGCGCAGCGTGATGTCGCGGGCAATGCCCAGAACCCCCAAAAGCCGGCCTTCACCATCGAACATGGGCGTTTTGATGGTTTCCATCAGTGCACTGTGACCGTCGTCGGCAAAGGTAATCCATTCTTCATTGATTTTTGTCTCACCCGCGTTCATGACGAGCAGATCGTTGCCCCGAAAAAAATCCGCCTGCTCGGCATCGACAAAGTCATAATCGCTCTTGCCGACGATGTCGGCCTCCTTCGCACCGCAGAAGCGCTCGAAGGCGGAATTGCAAAAAAGATAAATGCCTTCTGGATTTTTCAGCCAGACTATATCTGGAATGGTTCGGGTTAAGGTGTGCAGGCGCTCCTCGTTCGCCCGAATTACCTCATTCGCCCGATTGCGTTCGACGTCGGCGCGCGACAAAATCCTGGCGCTCCAGGCAATCAGCAAGTTAAGAACAAGAATATAGGACAGCACAACTAGCACTACCCCAAAGTCCGGTTCGAAAAGGCGCGCACGATCGCCGGCCAGCTTCAGCCATCCGATCATGATCGGCAAAACGATGGCCAGCGGCAGCAGACGGCGGGCGATCGTCCCACCCGTGTCAGGGCTGGCAACGAGTGCAATCAGGCCACGCTCAGGCTGCGAACAGAGCACGCCAAGCGCCAGAACAAGAAATGCCAGAACGGTATGCGCAGCCATCTGCGTGCCATAGCCGAGGCCATAAAGATTGTCGAGGCCATAAAGATAAGCCAGCCCCGACGCCAAGGCCGGGAAAGTCGCCATTACGGCAAGGATCGTGACAAGCCAGCTACTGCGATCGGACTTGCCGTCGAACATCAATGCGACACCGAGGAACAGGAAGCACAGCGCCGAAGCCGGCGCCATGCGCCCGGGCGCCAAGGTATGGATAGCCCCTGCCGGTTCTTCAAAAAGCAATTGGTCTATGCCGGGGCTGATGCCAACCGTGTACTCAATTAGCGTGAACGCACCAAGGAACGCGACAACGATGGCCAACGCATCGCCTGCATGACTCAGCAACGGCTTAACCTGAATGCGCTCCCGGCTCTTGAGCCAGAGCGCCATGCCTGCCAAAATGAACCCCGCTGCGGTATTCGCCTTGATCGCGACCCAACTCGGATAGATACTCTTCAAGGCGGCGACATCCAGCGCCCATCCGGCCAGCGCGACCGCGCCAACTGCAATGCTGACCAGCCCGGCAGCCGCAGCAAGCGTTTTCCAGAACAAAGGCGAATTCAGGTTTGAAAATGTCGTCATGGAAATTTTATCGGCGTTGGGCGAGTCATTTCAAGGCGCTTCCATTGCGACGCTGGCATAGCGCCGCGGTTCGCCGGCCCGCTCCAGCAACTCATTCACTTCGCGCTTCAGTTCCATGATGCGCCCTTCCTGTCCCAGCGTGGCCTGGTGCCAGCGACGCAATTCATCGAGTTGTTGCTTGATCGCCTCCTCTGCCAGTTTGCGCTCGGCGATGTCCTGCACGATGGCGATATGGGTGCCTGGCGTTTCATCGGCTTGCCACATCGGCGATACGGTCAAACTCACCCAGGCGGTGCTGCCATCTTTGCGGAAGCACCGCTTCTCCATGGAAAACTCTCGAATCCGCCCATCCATCAGCGCTTGCATGTTGTTCCGCTCGGCCTGCAGGTCATCTGGGTGCGTTAGCGACGGAATATCTTCCCGCATGATTTCTTCTAAACGATATCCCACGATGTCGCAATATTTATGGTTGACGCGCAGGTAGCGCCCTGTGGACGATTCCAGCTCCGCCACGCCTACCGCAGCCGACTCGAAGATGGCGCGGAATCTGTCGTCGCTAGCGCTCTTCAGCCGAAACAGCTCGGCCTCGGCGATTTTCCGGTACTCAATCTCGTTTTCGAGACTGGCGACAACCGCCTCCAACTGCTCGGTACTGGGAATTTTCAGCAGGCGCGGAATCAACGACCACATGAGAACCATGGTTATCAGGGAAATTATCGCCGTCACTGCCTTGGCCATTGCGTCGATCCAGTAATCCGGGTGCCAGATCGTCCAGATACTCAACAAATGCGTCACACCGCAAGCGAATATGAAAGCGGAGAACAGCATGAAAATCCAGTTGAACCGGAGATCCTTCCGCTTTCTGACGAGATACAACAATCCGAAAGGAATCGAGAAATACGACATGACGATAATCGTGTCGGCAACGACGAAAGTCCACAGCAATGAAGGAGTCCACAAATAGCAGTGGCCGTGAGGCATAAAACCGTCGCTATTGAACAGGGTAGTCATGAATTCTGGCATGGCACTGAACCTCCCCTAATTTCTGCCGGCGCCCTCAATGGATACTCACGGCGCATCGAAACGTCATAAATGCAAACGCTTAAGCTTCATCCTTATCCGTCTCGTAGCGCAGGAAAGCCTCCTTGATCGTCTCGCGCAACGGTTCGTCTTCCCATGGCTTGGTCAGGAATTTGTAAATGGCGCCGCGATTGATTGCCTCGGTCATGGTGTTCACTTCCGTATAACCGCTCAAAACCATGCGCACGATGTCCGGGTACATCACCTTGACCTTGCTGAGAAACTCGATGCCGGTCATGTTCGGCATGCGTTGGTCGGAAATAATCACGCCGACCGGATGTTTCGCCAGCAACTCCAGTCCTTCCTGCGCGCTGCCAGCGGTCAGTATCCGGTAGCCGTCGCGGCGAAGCACGCGCTTCAAGGCTGAGATGACATTTGCCTCGTCGTCCACCAGCAGCAGCACACGCTCGTATTCCTCCTCGACACTTGCCCGCACCGACTGACGCATCCCCAGCAAGGCGGATACCTCCTCCGCCGGCAACGGTCGGCTGAAATAGTAGCCCTGCATCTCGTCGCAATGAATGGTGCGCAAATAGCCGGCCTGCGCCTCGCTTTCCACCCCCTCGGCGATGACTTTCATTTGCAGGCTGTGCCCCATGGCGATCATCGCCCTGACGATGGCTGCGTTGTCGGAATCGATAGCAATATCGGTAATGAACGAAATATCGATCTTGAGCTTGTCGATGGGAAAGTGCTTGAGGTAGTTCAAGCTGGAATAACCGGTACCGAAATCGTCGATGGAGAAACGCACGCCGAACGCCTTGAGTGCAGTCAAGGTTGCCCGGGTTTGCTCGAAATGGCTCATGATCATGCCTTCGGTCATTTCCAGTTCGACAGAACCGGCTTCCAGGCCTGATTCCCGGATCGCCTTGATCACGGTTTGCGCAAGACTTACCTGCTTGAACTGCAAGGCGGACACATTTACCGAAATGAACAATTGCGAATTTCCAGCCTCGTGCCAAACCTTCATTTGACGGCAGGCTTCACGCAGCACCCAATCTCCGATCGGCACGATCAGCCCGTTTTCTTCTGCCAGCGCGATGAATTCGCTCGGCATCAACAACCCCAGCTCCGGGTGCTGCCAGCGCAGCAGCGCCTCCACCCCCACGATCTCGCCACTGAAAGTATCGACTTGCGTCTGGTAATGCAACCGCAGCTCGCCCCGTTCCTGGGCATGGCGCAGGTCGTTGGAAAGCGCCATTTCCGCCAGGGCATGAGTATTCATTTCGTGTGCGAAAAAACTGTAGTTGTTGCCGCCTTCCGTCTTGGCGTGACGCATGGCGATTCCCGCTTTTTGAATCAAATCCATCGCCGTGGTGCCGTCGCCGGGATAGAGGCTGATCCCCAGGCTGGCGTTCAACTGGATTTCGCGCCCCTCGATTTCCACCGGTTGAGCGATGGCGACCAACAACTTTTCAATTTTGACGATGAATTCATTGATGTTGCCCGGATAAATCTCGACTGCCACGAAATTATCGGCGCCCATGCGTGCCACGGTGTCTTCCTCGCGCACCGCTGCGGACAAGCGCTGCGCCACTTTTACCAGAACCTGGTCGCCAGAGGAGTAACCAGCGCTGTCATTGATGGCATGGAAATTGTCCAGGTTGACCATCACCACCCCGAGATGCTGATGAAGTTCGTCTGCACGACCGAGCGCCTGGGTCAGACGATATTCCAGCAGGAACTTATTGGGTAACCCGGTCAGCACATCGTAGCGGGTGAGATGGTAAATCTCGTCTTCTGCCATCTTGCGGCTGGAAATATCGGTCATGGTGCCGATGTGGTGAGTGGTTTTCCCGGCGGCATCGCGCACCACCGTAATGTTGAGCCACTCCGGGTACACTTCGCCGTTCTTGCGACGGTTCCACAGTTCGCCTTGCCAATGTCCGATCGACTGAATATCGCCCCACATTTTCCGGTAAAAATCGGCATCCTGGCGACCGGAATGGAGGATGCGCGGGTTCTGGCCGAGTACTTCCTCCAGGGTATAGCCGGTAATCTCGGTAAACGCCCGATTGACGCCGATGTAGCGGTTTTCGGCATCGGTAATGACCATGCCCTCGCTGCTCGACTCGAACACCAGTGCATCAAGGCGAAGTTTCTCTTCCGCCAGCTTGCGTTCGCCGATATCGCGCACCGACACCAGCAAACGCTCCAGGCCGCCGATCGAGGCCCGTCGCATGTTGACCTCGACCCAGAACAACCGCCCGTCCCGATTTCTGGAGTGCCACTCAAAAGTCTGCGGCTCCCCGTGCACCGCCTTGCCGATCCACTGCAACGCACCTTCCTGGTCATAAGGCGGCACGCCCGAGGACAGTGCCCCGACACCCAGTTGCAACGCCTCTTCGCGGCTATAGCCATACATCTCGCACATGCGCCGATTGACATCGAGAATGGCGCCCGTAACCAGGTCATGCACGAAAATCGCATCGTTGACCGAATCGAAGATGGTGCGGAAACGCACTTCGCTTTCCTGCAACGCCTCTACCGCCTGCATGCGCGACTCCTCGCGCGCGAAATTGTCGAGGGCGAACGAAATGTCCATCGCCATTTCCTGCAACAGCTCCACCAGGTTTTCATCGAAAAATCCGGATTCACCGGCATACAGGGTTAAAGCGCAATAAACGCGGCCATCGCGAAAGATCGGAAAAACGCCCACAGCGCCGATTCCGAGCCGTTTGAACAACTCCCGCCTCGGCTGTGCAGCGGGATCGCCGAACACGTCGTTGCAGATGTAATGCTTCCCGGTACGCAAAACCACGGCGGTGGGAACCTGACCAAGAGAGACGGAAGGATCGGAAGAAAACCTGACCACCTTAAGTTCTGCGTCATCCAGCCCGAAATAAGCCAGAGACTCCACCTCGCCCGTATCCGGCTGCATGCGCCGCAATGCGGCGGCCTCAAACTGGCCGTGAACCACCGCGATCCGGCATACCGCGGCCAGCAACTCTTCCAGCCCGGCAATGCGCACGATGGCTTCATTGGTATGGCTGAGAGTGTCGTAAAAACGGGTGAGGCGCAGGATTTTCCGCTCCGATTCCTTGCGCTCGGTGATGTCGCGGGCAATGCCGACGTTGCCGATGACTTGCCCGGCGCTATCGAAAATCGGGGATTTGATGGTTTCGATCCAGAGCCGCTTACCGTCACTGGTTAGCAACGGTTCCTCGATGCGTTTCCGCTGACCGCTCGCCATCACCTCCCGGTCATCTGCAACGTGCCGCTCAGCCATGTCAGGCGGGAAAAAATCGAATTCGCTTTTTCCCGCCAACTGTTCGGGAGAAACGCCACACGCTTTGGCACAAGGCTCGTTCCCCGCGATAAAATGGCTCTCGCCATCCTTCAGCCAAGCCATATCGGGGATATTGTCGAGTAACGCCTTCTGTGTTTTCAGGCTGTGTTGTAACTTTTCGGCATTCCACTGGCGGGTCAGGGCCACTGCGTAAAACGCGGCAAAACGCTCGACCATGAGCAAATCCTGCTTGCTGTAATCGCGCGCGGCATTGGCCAACGCAATGATTCCCGCCAATCCGCCTTCAACCAGCGCCGGCACGCAAAGGAAGCTATGAATGGCCGGATGCCCCGGCGGCACACCCGTCGAACGTGCATCCGCAGCGACATCGTTGACGAGCACGGCTTCGCCGTGGTCGATTACCCAGCCGAACAGCCCGTCCCAGCGCTCGAACACGATGCGTTTGTCTGCCACCTGGCACTCGTCCTTCACCTCGCTGGTCATGGTCGGCACCACCAGATGCCCGCTTTTCGGCTCCATGTAGCCGACAAAACCAATGGCGCTTTCAGTCAGCGCCTGAGTCCAGGCCAGGATGATTTCAGAAACGCTGTCCACCGACATATCGGTGGACAGAATGATGTCCGATACTTCCGCGAGCGCATTATCCACTCGCCCGCCCCAGAACATCTGGCGCTCCAGGGTCGCCTGGATTTTTTTCTGCTCGAAATTATCCAGAGCGAAGGAAATATCCTGCATCATTTCCGTCAGCAGATCGATCATCTTGCCGTCGAAGTAGCCGATCTCCGTAGCATACAATGTCAGCGCACCAATGGACGCCCACCCCTGCTTCAATGGAAACGCGGCGGCGGCACGGATGCCACGGTCGGACAACGCCGCGCGCCAAGGCGCGGTATTGGCGTCGGCGACGTAATCGTTGACGATGTACGGCTTGCCCTCGCGAATGGCGGTGCCGGTTGGCCCGCGCCCTTGCGGCACGTTTGGATCGATCGTCACCTCAAGATCGGCCAGATACCCTTGGTCGTCACCGTAATTGGCTTCGACGCGCACCTTGCCGTTTTCCTCATTCGGCAAGCCGATCCAGGCAAATTTGAAGCCGCCGGATTCCACCGCCACGCGGCAGATTTCGCGAAATAATGCATCGCGTTCGCCAATGCGCACGATGGCCTGATTGGTCTGGCTCAACGCCGCATAGAGGCTGGTCAAGCGGGCGATCT
This sequence comes from Betaproteobacteria bacterium, assembly GCA_021373185.1. Lineage (GTDB taxonomy): Bacteria > Pseudomonadota > Gammaproteobacteria > Burkholderiales > Sulfuricellaceae > Sulfuricella. The sequence goes on from JAJFTF010000037.1 coordinate 20,659, forward strand.
TTTGCTCGGCCAGCCTGCGTTCGGTCACATTGTCGAATATCGTGGCAAAACGGCCTTTTTCCGGGCTGAACGCCATAACGTCGAAATAAATGCCGAGATCCGCAACGTAGTCCTGAAAGCGCGCGCTCTCTCCGTTCAATGCCACCCGCCCGTAAGTTTCGATCCACACCGGCTCAATGCCCGGCATCACCTCCCGCACTCGCTTGCCGACTACCGCATCCCGCCTGAGACCGGTGAGGCGTTCGAACGCCGGGTTGATTTCGAGATAACGAAAATCGCATGGGATGCCAGCGTCATCCACGATGATTTCGCACAAGGAGAAGCCGTTGAGCATGCTGTCGAACAACGCACGGTAATCAGTTTCGCTTTTTTGGCGCGCCAGTTCCAACCGATATTGGTTTGCCGCGAAAGCGGCACGCTGTTGACGCCACCACAATGCCACCATCGTCCCGGACAGCGTTATGAAAATCAAGGCTGAGGCGATGACAAGCGTCGCCAGTCGATGAATCGGCGCAAATATCTCCGCCTCATCCATTTTGACTATCAGCCCCCACGACGTGCCGGCAATGCGGTGCACTGACGCCAGCACCGGTTCACCGCGATAATCCACTCCCCGCACCATGCCTTCAATGCCTCGCATCACCATTGCGGCAGGCAGTTTATCGTCAGCCAGCGACAACCGGAATTTGAGTGCCGTGTCATGACGATGGCGCAGTTCATTGAGATATACCACCTCATCGCCTTCGCCGCGCACCAGCAAGCTTTCACCTGTTTCGCTGGGAATCGGCATGGATTGGATCATGGGATACAGATGCCGGCGCGGGTCGATTCTGAAATACATTACCCCCACCACGCGTTTGTTGCCTCCCTCGGAAATCAGCAGAGGAACCAGCATATCGAGTTCGATCTTCTCCCCGGTCTCCGGCGTGCCGCGATGGAAATCCGAAAATAAAATTTCTCTGCTTTGCGCAGCCTGGCGGGCGAAGATGCGTTCATGCTCAGGAATGGGTTCGCCCTCCTCACCGGAGGTCAACCAATCTTTACCGGCATTGTCGAAAATCACCAGTTTGCTATAACCATAGAAATCGCGCTCGGCACGCATGCGTTCCAGCAACTTCTTGCGGATCGCAGCATCCTTTGCCCCGCCTCGCAACCAGCGCTCTGCCGCCTCGGCAAAGAAAGCCGCATTTTTCAACACCTCGCCGTCGCTGCGGCGTTCCGCCAGCCAAGCGCCCACCTGGCTCACCTTGAGGTCGGCGATGGCCGATAGCGCCTGCTGGCGTTCCACCTGGATTTCGCGCCGGTAATGATCAAAGGTGTAATAGCCGATGGCGCCGGTTGCCAGCGCTAGCAGAGTGAACGCCAAAAATGGAATCCAGCCGTGCAAACCGTCGACCTTGGGCGCGACGACATCAACTTGGGGAGGAACGGGCGATTCGGAGACTGCGCGGAAAAAAAGGTTACGGATCAGGATATACAGCAGCAGCGCCGTGACAACGACGAACAAACCGCCTTTGTAAATTTGCGTCATCGGCAATGACGCAACCGAAGGAGAAAGCAGGCCAGCCAGTTCATCCGATACGACAATCCACAAGCCGGCTACCAACGCATACACGAGCGCAATGCGCAACGCCATTCGTTTCGCGAGATTTGACCCAGATTTTGATTCAGCCATACCTCCCCCGCAAAGAATGGGTTCCGTGTCTCAGTCTAACAGGATATGCTAAAGTCGTACTAAATATACATGATTTTACGATGTCTTTAGTAATATCCACTACTGGTATTACAAATCGCTTGAGACGAACTATCCGCCTAGTGCCGCAGGGTTAATCGGCAGAAGCTGGCGGCGAAAGAATTTTCGCAGATATAATGGGCCAAGCCTTTTTTCCAGGCTCTTGTGAAGGAAGCGGTGTGCAGGCATCATCCGGGAAGAGAGATCGGCAGCGACCACTACATGTCTATGATGATTTGGGAGAGGAAGATGCAACGCATTCTGTTGGTAGATGACGATCAAAACATATTAAATGCCTTGCGCCGCGAGCTGGCTGGCGCCTATGAGGTGGAAACGTTCGTTTCGCCGCAGGAAGCGCTGCGGCATGCTGCAGGAACAGAATTTGCGCTGGTGGTGTCGGATTATCGTATGCCGGATATGGATGGCGTGACCTTTCTCGAAAATTTCGGACAGATGCAACCGGATGCCGTGCGGCTGATCCTGAGCGGCGAGGCGGATATGGATGCGCTGATCAAGGCCATTAACGTAACCCACCTATACCGTTTCCTGACCAAGCCGTGGGACGAGACCGACCTGAAGTCGAATATTCAGCAGGGACTGGACTACCGCGAGGCAATTCTGGAAAATCGCCGCGTTGCCAAAGCCTACCGGCAGCGCTTCGGCACTCCGCCGCAAGAGCAGGAACGCAAGCTGTACCGCGTACTGCTTGTCTTCCCGGACAAAAATGCCGCGACCGCCATGTCGCATGAACTGACGCATTCCGCCAATGAAGGGCTGTATGGCGCCATGAGCTATGAAATGACCCGTCGTCCTTCCTACGGCGGCCACGATTTCCAACTGGAAGTGAACAGTCTTACCTCGCCGCTGGAAGCACTGGATTACCTGAAAAACAATCCGTGCGACCTGGTCGTTGCCGATGTTTCCATGCCGGAAATGAATGGCGTGGCGTTCTTCAGCAAGCTGCGCCAGGCAGGTGCGGATAGCGCATGCATTCTGGTCGGCGAATCCCTGGATATGCCTACCCTGACCGACGCCATCAACCAGGTGCATATCGACAGCTTCATAAGACGCACATGGAGTGGCTACGAGCTCAAATTCACCGTAATGCGCGCGCTACGCTACCGCGACCTGCTGCTGGATAACCGCACTCTGGCAAACAGGCTGCGCGAACAAGCCGGCTCAACGGAAAATCCCGATTAAGCGCGACGAACAAAGCGGACTGGCGAGAATTCAATGAAGTATCGTAGTAACGAGTAAATCATGGCTGCCCCTACATTACCGGACAATCCGCTGACACTGCTGTTCATCGATGACGAAGCCAATATCCTGTCATCGCTCAAGCGCCTGTTCCGCCCGCATGGCTATCAGATCCTTACCGCCGAAGGCGGTGCTGCCGGTCTGGCGCTGCTGGAACAGGAGCCGGTGGACGTGGTGATATGCGACATGCGCATGCCCGGCATGAGCGGCGCCGAAGTGCTGGAACAAGTGCGGCTGAAGAGTCCTGAAACGGCGCGCATTCTGCTCACCGGCCATGCCGACATCAGTTCCACCATCGACGCCATCAATCGCGGCGAAATCTATCGCTATATTGCAAAACCATGGAATGACGAGGAAATTCTGCTCACCGTGCGCGACGCGCTGGAACGCAAGCTGCTGAAAGCGGAGAAGCTGCGCCTGGAAGCGCTGACCCGGCGGCAGAATGCAGAACTGAAGGAACTCAACGCCAGCCTGGAAGAGAAAGTACAGCAACGCACCGAGGAATTGCGCAAGACGATGGGAGAGCTATCGACGGCGCACGAGAAACTCAAGAAAGGTTTTTTCACCTCGATTCAGGTATTCGCCAACCTGATGGAACTACGCGAAGGTTCAATAGCCGGGCATTCGCGGCGTGTCGCCGATCTGTCGCGCACCCTGGCGAAAAAGCTCGGCCTGCCCCCTGCGGAAATTCAGGATGTGGTGGTGGCTGCATTACTGCATGATATTGCCAAGATCGGGCTGCCAGACCGCCTGCTGACCAAGCCATTCGCCTCGCTGACCAGCGAGGAACGCGCCGACTATATCAAACATCCGACCAAGGGCGCGGCGGCGCTGATGGCACTGGAGCAACTGGCCAGCGCCGCCCGCCTGATCCGCACCCACCATGAACGTTGCGATGGCATGGGCTACCCTGCCGGGCTGCGGGGAGACGACATCCCGTTCGGCGCACGCATCATCGCGGTCGCCAACGATTACGACGGCCTTCAGTCCGGGCGCCTGATTTCCCAGAGCCTGAGCGCCGATGCGGCAGTGAAGATGATCATCAAGGGTCGCGGCAAACATTATGATCCGCTGGTGGTGGATGCCTTCGTCGATTTGATGGGCAAGCCCGAGGAAGAATCCTATGGGCCGGAGATTGTGCTGCATCCCGCCGAACTGGAACCGGGCATGGTATTGTCGCGCGATTTTGTCAGCACGGATGGACTGTTGTTGCTGGCGCGGGATTACGTGCTGGATCAACATCTGATCGAGCAGCTCAGGCATTTTGAGGAAAGCGAGGATCGGGTTCTTGAAGTCCGCGTCCGACCAGACAAGCTTGGACAAAAACCGGCGCTGCATCCTGCACCTGCGCCATAACACGTAAACGGAACTTATCCCCAGATTTCCGGCGGCACGCAGAGCCGCGCCACCGGCACATCGCCCAGCAGATGCTCGTCGATAATGGTAGCGACATCCTCTTTCGCAAGCTTGCCGTACATCACGCCCTCCGGGTAGACCAGCACGCTCGGCCCGGAACCGCACGGCCCGATACAGCCGGTCAGGGTGATGCGGAACCGCTCCCCCAGGTTGCGCTTCTGGAACTCGAACATGAACTCGTCCACCACCTCGCCGCAGCCATTCTGGTTGCAGGAGCCGCGCGGATGGCCGGGGCCACGGTTCTGGGTGCAGACGAAAATATGTTTTTCCGGTTTTGCCATGATCTTTTCCTATTCCACTAGCTCAAAATCCGATTGTTAGCCACGGATTAACACAGATTTACACTGATGGTCTTGATGTTGTCGGCTGATGCACACTGGTGCAAAAGCGCCAGACCACTCCCGGAAATCAGTGCTCATCCGTGTTAATCCGTGGCTAAAAAATGCCTTCAGCCTCAGCCGAACTTGAACAATATCCCGTACCCGCCGCGCGGATACTCCCAATCGACGTTGCGGTAATCGTCGCAGATGATGCGGCAAGTGCCGCATTCCAGACAGCCATCGGCGATCAGCACCACCTTGCCGTTGCCCTCCAGGGTGTAGCAACCCGCCGGGCAGCACACCGTGCATTGCCGGGTCTGGCATTCGTACTCGCAGACATCCGGCTTGACGATCTTGACGTGGGGCCGATCTGAATCGACACGGTAGCGGTTCTGGAACAGTTTTTCCTCGACTTTGACGATCATCTGAAAGCCCTCCAAAGCTTGTATGCATCACCCATCAACCCGAACAGCGAGCGCTTCTGGCGGAAGCTGGAAAAAATCTCGCGTTCCTTGGTTTTCTTGTCCACGCCATCGACATGCAGCATGGTGTGGGCGGAGCGGTTAACCAGTTCCGGGTAGGTGGTAAAGAACTGGCGGTTTTCATGAAAAATCTCCGGCATTTCCTGGTATTTTTTCAAATCCTTCATGACGAAACTGTCGTCAAGCTTGCTGCGGTAGACCTCCAGGTTCGCCGCCGACATCGGCTTGCCCGCCTTGATCAGGTCGATCACGGTTTCCGCCGCGATCCGTCCGGTGGTCATCGCCAGATTGGAACCCTCGCGATGCACCGCATTGACGAACATGCCGGAGTCGCCGACGATCATCCAACCGTCGCCATAAATTTTGGGGATCGCCTTGTAGCCCCCTTCAGGAATCAGGTGGGCGGTGTATTCCTTCATCTCGCCGCCGGCCAGCAACGGCTTGATCGAGGGATGGTTCTTCATCTCCTCCAGCAGGGCGTAGGGCGTGGTCTTCTGCTCCTTGAAATCGGACAGCATACAACCCACGCCGACTGCGATGGATTCCTTGTTGGTGTAGAGAAAGCCGGTACCCATCATGCCCTGGGTGATTTTGCCGAACAGCTCGATCACCACGCCCTCTTCTTCGCCGATGTTGAAGCGCTCCTGCAAGACCTCCTGCGGCAGGAAATGAATTTCCTTCACCGCCAGCGCCACGTTTTTCGGCTCCAGCTCCGGGTGAAATTCGGCCTTCTTGGCCAGCAGGGAATTCACCCCGTCCGCAAGAATCACCACATCGGCGTAGATGCTGCCGCCATCGCGATCCACCTGCACCCCGACCACCCGGTTGCCCTCGTCGCGCAACAGATCGGTCACCGTGGTTTCGCAGATCACCAGCGCGCCCGCCTCCTGCACCTTGCCCGAAAACCACTTGTCGAACTGCGCGCGAATGATGGTATAGCGATTGAACGGCTCCTTGTTGAAAGCATCCGAGCGATAGTGAGTGCCGACAAATGAATCGTCGTCCAGCACCCACATGCGCTGCTCGATGATATGGCGTTCCAGCGGCGCATCGTCGCGAAAATCGGGAATGATCTTCTCCAGCGCATCGGCATAGAGAATCGCGCCCTGCACATTTTTCGACCCGGCACTCTCGCCGCGCTCCAGTTGCAGCACGTTCAGCCCGGCCTTGGCCATGGTATAGGCGGCGGCGTTGCCGGAAGGCCCGGCACCGACCACGATGACATCGAATTTTTCACTCATGATTTACTCCTTTTTTCACCGCAGAGACGCAGAGGCAGAGAAAAACATTTCAATGCCTTTGATCTTCTCTGTGCCTCTGCGTCTCTGCGGTTGATTTGCATTTTTCTAACCCGCCTTCTTGACCGCGGCCAGCTTCTGCCGGAAAGCCTCGGTCAGCGCCGGCAAAATGGTCATGGCATTGCCGACGATGCCGTAGGTGGCGTAATCGAAAATCGGCGCATTGGGGTCGTTGTTGATGGCGATGATGCAGTCCGACGCATCCATGCCGACCCGATGCTGGATCGCGCCGGAAATACCGGCGGCGATATACAGTTTGGGTCGCACGGTCTTGCCCGACTGGCCCACCTGCCGCTCCAGATCGACCCAGCCGGCCTGAACCACGGGGCGGGACGCACCCACTTCGGCACCTAGCACTTTGGCAAGATCCCAGATCAACTGGAAATTTTCAGGTTTCTTCATGCCCCGCCCGCCGGACACGATGATGTCGGCGAAGGCCAGTTGCGGTTTGTCCTGCATGGCATCCGGGATATATTCCAGCACCTTGGTGATGATGCTGCTCTCGATCATCCCCAACGGGTGTTCAATCACCCGTCCGCTGCGGCTGGCATCGCGTTCCGTCATCGCCATCACCCGCGAGCGCACGGTGGCCATCTGCGGCCGGTAGTTGAGGGTGACGATGGTACACAGCAGGCTGCCGCCGAAGGTGGGGCGGGTAGCGGCCATGCTGCGGTTGTCCGGGTCGATGGTCAGAGCAGTGCAATCGGCAGTGAGGCCGGTCTGCAAGGTCGTCGCCACGCTGCCCGCCAGATCACGCCCCTGAGTGGTGGCCCCCAGCAGCAGGATTTCAGGCTGGTAAGCGTTGACCAGGTCGGTCATGCCCTTGGTGAATGGCTCGTTGCGGTAATCCTTGAGGATGTCGTCCGCCATCAGGTAGCACAGGTCGGCACCGTGGAACATCGCTTCATTGCAGAACTGGCGGGATTGTTCGCCGGGCGCGCCCAGCACCACGCCGGCCAGTTCCACGCCAAGCATGTCGGCGAGCTTCCTGCCCTCGCCCATCAGTTCCCATGAAACCGGGTGAACCTGCCCCTGTTCATGCTCGACGAACACCCACACGCCCTTGTAGCCGGCGAGCTTGGGGTCGAGTTCAAATTTGCGTTTCTTTTTGGCCGGTACTTCACTCATGGCTTTTTCCTTTTCTCAATCAAGCGCGCTTGGCAATTTCTTTTTCCACCACCGGAAAACGGGTGAACATTTTCGACAGCACGGTAATGGCCACATCCCTGGGATCGCCGCTTTCCACCTCGATCATCTCGGCACGCTCGGATTTCGGCGTCGGGGCGAACACCTTGCTCACCACCGTGGGCGAGCCCTTGAGGCCGATTTTGGTAATGTCCTCAATACCGGCGGCGTCCTTGTCCCACACCTTGAGCGGATGGCGGGCCGCGCGGAACATGTTCGGCATGCTGGCGAAGCGCATCTGGTTGTTGCCCTCAAGCACCGTCACCAGGCAGGGCAGGCTGGTTTTCAGCAACTGCACGCCGCCTTCCGCACGGCGCTCCACCACGATTTCACTGGCTTCCGCCTTGACCGATACGATCTTCGAAACATAAGTCAGCAGTTGCATGTCCAGGCGCTTGGCCACACCCGGGCCGACCTGGGCGGTATCGCCGTCGATGGTCTGCTTGCCGGTGAACACCATGTCCACCGGCATGTTTTTCTGGATCTGGCGGATCGCGGAAGCCAGCGCAAAGCTGGTCGCCAGCGTATCGGCGCCGGCAAAGGCGCGGTCGGTAATCAGGATCGCGTCGTCCGCACCGAACGACAGCGCCTTGCGCAGGGCGGCTTCAGCCTGGGGCGGACCCATGGTAATCACGGTGACCGTGCCGCCGTACTTGTCCTTGAGGCGCAGCGCCTCTTCCAGCGCGAACAGATCGTAGGGATTGATGATCGCCGGCACGCCCTGGCGCATGATGGTGTTGGTCACCGGATGGACGCGAATCTGCGCGCTGTCCGGCACCTGCTTGATGCAAACGACGATATGCATGAAAATTTCCTTTCAGCCTAAATTCTGAATTTATCCACGGATAAACACGGATTAACCCCGATGAAAAAAATTGTTACGAACAAGCCATCAGGCACGTGATAAGCCGGTTGTCCGCCAAATGCGCGCCATTGATAATCCGTGAACATCCGTGTCAATCTGTGGCTAAACTGTTTTTTGTTCAGGCGGCTTTTTGCCGCTGCGGCAAAGCCGCGCGCAGGTTTTCCACCGACACGGTTTTCACCCCTTCGGCATCGCGGAACACCTTGAACACTTTCTCCTTGACGGCGCTGGAACCGATGAAATCGCGGTAGGCTTTATCCAGCAACGCGCGGCAGGTTTCGTGCGCCACCGCCTCGCTGCAATCGGCGGCAAGCGGCGTCTGCCGCAGATACTGGTGGAAGCGCTGCAAAATGTGCAGGCGGTTCACATGCACCGTCGCAGGCTGGTATTCGATCGCGAAGAAATCCAGGAACTCTTCGGCGGTGGATAATTTTTGCAGCGCTTGCATCAGTTTTTCCATAGCGGTATCTCCCAACAATCAAATTTAAAAATGCAGCGGCGGCAATACGGCGGTTTCCAGGTAGAACCGCTTCAGGTCGTCCACATCCGGCGCATGTTTGGCCTTCCCCGCATAGCGGCGGATACGCGCCAGGATGATGCCGGCCTGCGCCTCGTCGAGCAGGATTCCCATATCCGCATAAGCCCTGACCACCGCGTTGCAGCCCGAATGCTTGCCCAGCACCATGCGGTGGTTGCGCCCGACTTCTTCCGGGGCGAAGCTCTGGTAATTGTCGCGGTGCTTGATCAAGCCATCGACGTGGATGCCGGATTCATGGGTAAACACGCCCTCGCCAACAATGCTCTTGTTGGCCGACACCGGACGCCCGGAAGCTGCGGCCACCAATCGCGAAATATCGGGAAAGCGCCGGCTGTCGATACCGGTCTCGATGCCGTGCAAGTGGCGCAACGCCATCACCGCCTCTTCCAGCGGCGCGTTGCCGGCGCGCTCGCCCAGGCCGTTGACCGTGGTGTTGATATGCGTCGCTCCCGCCTTCACCGCGGCCAGCGTGTTGGCCGTCGCCATGCCGAGGTCGTTGTGGGCGTGCATCTCGATTTCCGTATCCACAGTGCTGCGCAGGGTGCGCATCGCCTCATAAGTGGAAAACGGATCGAGCACCCCCAACGTGTCGGCAAAGCGGATGCGCCGCGCACCCGCAAACTCTGCCGCCTCGGCCACTTGCAGCAGGAAATCGACATCGGCGCGCGATGCGTCTTCTGCGCCAACGCTCACTTCCATGCCCATCTCCATGGCGGCAGGCACAAACCGGTGTATCGCCTGCAATACCCATTCGCGGTCGCGTTTGAGCTTGTGTTCGATCTGCATATCCGAAACCGGGATCGACAGGTTGACGAGATCCACGCCGCATTGCGCCGCCGCCTGCAAATCCGCATCGCACATCCGGCCCCAGACCATCAGGCGTGAAGCCAGTCCCTGGCCGGCGATGGCGCGGATGATTTCGCGCTCTTCCCCGCCCATGATCGGGATGCCGACTTCCAGTTCGGGCACGCCGGCAGCGGACAAGGCACTGGCAATCGCCAGCTTCTCCTCGGCGGAGAACGCCACTCCGGCGGTCTGCTCGCCATCGCGCAATGTCGTATCGTTGATCGTTACCATGACGCACCTCGTTCTGGTCTGGAAAATCGCTGCTTGAGCAAGCATGAGCAAGCGCCGTGCCACCATCGACAGTGCAATTGTTTTTGGTTTTTTTTCAAAGCACTAAGGATATTTAGTGAAAAAACAGAATGGTGGAAAACCGACATAAGGCCGCTTTGTCGAGTTTGCGACAAGGGATGCGACATCGCCACCAGGATAGGCAAAACGCAGGCGACTCTGACTTTTTTACAACATTTTTATTCCAACAAGCCCACAATTTTCATGGGATTTACGAAGACCCGACTAAACTGCTAATCAAGCAGCCTCTATCAGGGAGTCAAGAATGAACACTGATTTATCTATGCCAACTACCCGTGCCGCCTCGCCAAAAGGATATGGCTGGGCGCTACTTGCCTGCGTGTTCACTACCGTTATCGCCACGCCGCTTATCGGCCATATCGATCTGGCGAATATCGTGATGCTGTTCCTGCTGACGGTACTGCTGGTGGCAGCGTATGTCGGGCGCGGTCCGGCGGTGTTGGCGGCATTTCTCAGCGTGGCGCTGTTCGACTTTTTCTTCGTGCCGCCACGATTCACGTTTTCGGTGGACGACCCGCAATATCTGGTGACCTTTGTCGTGATGCTAGCCGTTGCTCTGGTTACCGGCCAACTCACTGCCGGCTTGCGGCAGCAGGCGGATGTGGCATCAGCCCGTGAAAAACGGACGCAAGCACTCTATGAAATGGCGCGAAGCCTTGCTGGGGCGCTGACTATTGAGCAGGTTTCCGGCATCGTCCGCCAATCCCTGCCTGGCAGCCTTGAACTCGACGTCATCCTGCTGTTACCCGATAAAACGGGGAAACTGAAGCCGACCTCCCCTTTGGAGAATCAGCCTCAACTCGACCAGCTATTCGAGCTAATGTCTTTCGAACAGGGGGAACCGGTCGAGGACTACAGCGTTTCGGGATACGGCTATGGCGCCGGGTATTTTCCGCTCAAGGCACCGACGAAGTGCTGGGGCGTGATTGCCTTTATCCCGAACAGTCAACATCCTGACGCACTACGGGGGCAAACACCACTACTGGCGACCATTGCATCGGTTGTCGCTATCGCCGTGGAACGCTTGCACTACGTGGAAGCGGCCCAAGCGTGCAACCATAACGCATAACGCCACCTTCACCGACAACTATTCGACCGCCAGACGGTAGCCGACGCCGACCTCCGTCAGGAGCCAGCGTGGCTGAGCCGGGTTGTCTTCCAACTTGTGGCGCAATTGCCCCATGTAGATTCTCAAATAATGACTGCTCTCGATGTGGGAAGGTCCCCATACTTCGCGCAGGATAAGACGATGGGTCAGCACCTTTCCGGCATTACGGATAAGCAACGTGAGCAGACGATATTCGATTGGCGTGAGGTGAACCGGGAGCCCATCCCGTTTTACGGTACGGTTGACCATATCGACACGGACACCGCCAAACTCCGTCACGGTCGCGCCATCGTCACCGGCCTTGTCCCGACGCCGTAGCGCAACCCTCACCCGTGCCGACAATTCTCCGACGCTGAAGGGCTTGGTCAGATAATCGTCGGCACCGGCATCCAGTGCTGCAATCTTGTCGGCTTCCTCGGATCTCGCTGACAGCACGATTACAGGCAACTCAGACCAGCCCCGCAGGTCGCGGATAAACTCGATGCCGTCACGATCCGGCAGGCCGAGGTCGAGGATAATCAGATCAGGTTTGCGGGTGCCCGCCTCAATCAGTCCCTGTCGCACCGTGTCAGCCTCGAACACATGGCATCCATCCGATTCCAGTGCGGCACGCACAAAGCGGCGAATCTGTTTTTCGTCTTCGACAAGAATGACGACAGGCGCTATCTCGCTCATTCTGGTCGTGTCCCCTTATATTCCTGGCGCTCTTCATCGGGAAGATCGGCAAGCGTCGGTGGTGTGCCAAGTGGTAAGGTAAAGGTGAAATAAGCCCCACCTGAAGGAGTGTTTCCCGCCCAGATGCGCCCCTTGTGAGCCTCGACGATAGCACGGCAAATAGCCAGCCCCAAGCCCACCCCCGGCGTGTCGGATTCCTTTTTGCCGCGCGTGAATTTTTCGAATATCACTTTCTCGCTACCCGACAGTAATCCCGGCCCATTATCGGTGACTGAAATGAGGGCTTCCCCGCCATCGACCCCCGCCTCAACTCGAATTTCGCTGCCAGGCAATGTGTATTTTGCGGCGTTTTCGAGCAGATTGCAGAAAACGCGCTCAATCAGCACGGCGTCAAATTCCAGTAGTGGTAGCTCAGGGGGCAAAGAAATTCGTACCCGATGATGGGACAACGGCTGTTCCCGCGCCTTGAGCGCACTGCCTATCACCTCTTCCAGTGGCTGCCATTGCCGGTTGAGTTTGACTTCGCCAGATTCCAGGCGAGCCATGTCAAGCAGGTTGTTGACCAGTGCGCTCATGCGGAAAGCCTGGTCACGGATCGCGCCAGCCAGTTCAAGTTGCGCTGTGCTGAGTGCAGGCGAAGTCAGTGTCAGCGCATCCGCCAAGCCCACCAGTGATGTCAGCGGAGTGCGTAAATCATGCGACAAGGCGGACAGCACCGAGTTGCGCAACCGCTCCGACTCGATCCTCACCAGCGCATCCTGAGCCACATCGATGTAATGAACCCGCTCCAGGGCGGTGGCGATCAGCGCTGCGAATGCATCCAGTTGGCGGCGTTGTTCCGGGATCAATAGCCAGCGCGGATTGGTCGGTTCCACCGCCAAGACGCCGCGAGTGCGCATCGGCGCACGTAGCGGCAGGTACAGGATCGGGCTGCCGGGCAACGTGTCCGTGCTGAAACCGGCCGGTTCCTCGTGGTCGAAGGCCCACTGGGCGATGCCGGAATCGACAGTCAAATGAGCGCCATCGGCGATGATCGGCAGCTTATCTTCGTCGTCGGCGATCAGGATGGCGACCTTGACCTCGAACGTTCCCTCGATGAACTTGCGGCCGATTTCGACGATCTGTTGCGGCAGGAGCACGGCGGTAAGGTCGCGCGCCATTTCGTAGAGCGCACGCAATCGTGTCTCCCGGTGAGACGCCACGCGAGCCTGGTAATGCAGATTAGCGGTCAATTGGCCGATGATCAGCGCGACCGCGAGCATCACCGCGAAGGTGAGCAGATATTGCACGTCGCTGACGGCAAACGAAAGACGAGGCGGGACGAAGAAATAATCGAACAGGCCGACGCTGACGAAGGCCGCCAGCACCGCCGGGCCACGGCCAAACCTGACCGCCACCAAAACCACGGCGAGCAGGAACAGCATGACGATATTGGCTAGATCAAAATAGGGATGTACCAGGCTGGCGAGCGCCGCCGCTACGCCGCAGACCCCGGCTGCCCAAGCATAGGATGACCAAGACTCACGGGGGGCGATATGCCACGCGGAGAGCTTTTTTGTGGATACCTGGCATCCGTCAGGCGTCTCGCGCGCAATCTGGATGACATCCATGTCCGGCGACACTTTGCCAACCTGGTCGGCAAAGGAATGTTTCCACGGTATCCAGCTTGGCTGGGTGTCCCGACCGATGATGATCCTGGCGAGATTGCGGCTGCGGGCGTAGTCCGCCAGGGTCTGCGCCGCGTCCTGCCCCGCCAGCGAGGCGGTCTGCGCGCCCAGTTCATGGGCGAGACGCAACGTGCGCAGGATGCGATCCCGTTCGCTCCCCGGCAGCCGCTGCAGCCGGGGGGTTTCGACGTAGACGGCATGCCATTCCACATCGAGCTGGGCGGCGAGGCGGCTTGCGCTGCGCACAATCTTTTCGGCCCCGGGGCTGGGCCCCACACCGACCAGCAGGGACTCTCTAGTTTGCCACACCGTCTCAATAGACTGCTCCTGACGGTAGGTGCGCATCTGGTTGTCGACGCGGTCGGCGGTGCGCCGCAACGAAAGCTCCCGCAGGGCGATCAGGTTTCCTTTACGGAAGAAATTCTTGATGGCTTCCTCGGCCTGTTGGGGCATGTAGACCTTGCCCTCCTTGAGCCGCTGCAGCAACTCGTCCGGCGTGATATCGACCAGCACCACCTCATCGGCCTGCTCGAACACCTTGTCGGGCAGCGTCTCCCAGACACGGATGCCGGTGATACTGCCAACCACGTCGTTGAGGCTTTCCAGGTGCTGGACATTCACCGTGGTATAGACATCGATACCTGCAGCGAGGATTTCATCGACATCCTGCCAGCGCTTCGGATGGCGGGAACCCTGAGCGTTCGAGTGAGCCAGTTCGTCGACCAGGATCAAGCCAGGCCGCCGCTTGATTGCGCCATCGAGGTCGAATTCGCTCAAACATTTGCCGCGATATTCGCTCTCCTTGCGCGGCAACACTTCCAGCCCCTCCAGCAGCGCAATGGTTTCGGCCCTGCCGTGGGTCTCGACAATCCCGACCACCACGTCGAGTCCTTGCGCGCGGCGTTGCTTGCCTGCAGAAAGCATTGCATAGGTTTTTCCGACGCCAGCGCAGGAGCCGAAAAAAACCTTGAGCTTGCCCCGGCGCGCTTTCTCTTCCTCGCGCTGCATACGGTCAAGCAATTCATCAGGATTGGGACGTTGATCGGCCATGTCGTTCAGTATAAACAATCCTAGTAACTGGCATACATTCTGTTAACGAGCCGCTGCAATTTCCTTTTCTGCACTTCGCATTCGCAGCAACAGGTCAACTGCCTGCCGTAGGCCAAGCTGTGGCGTACCGGGTTGACCAGATGCATCTGGTCGCATACTGGGCAACGGTGGGCGTGCATGCTATCGCGTGGCTGATTCGGGATCGATAATTCCTGCCCGCACTGGAGAAACTCTTGAAATTGTATGTGACTCATTGAACCCATATCAAAGACTCCTGCAGTCATGTGTGTCGTTCGTGTTAAGGGCAGACTCTCATGTATCGCCGACCTTGTCTTTTTCCTTGGGCAGATGGTTTCGTGCGGCTGGTTGCTTCCATCTGAACCAGCCGTCAAGGCGCACATCCAACTCGAGCAAGACATAAACCAGCCAGAGCGGGAGCGCAATGACCAGAAACGCCAGCAGTGGGCCCAGAATGTTGTCCATCTCCATCTCGAAAAAGGCTAGGCCGCACGCCGAAGAGCAGGAATGGAAGCCCGACTTGTCTTGGCAGGCAGAAGCGTTATCGTTTCAATCTTTCCGACACGAGCTGAGGCCAAAATAGCTGAAATAACGCCATCTGAAACCTCGTTGTCGACTGTCACATCGAATCGCACTTGAGCATCCTGCGCAGAAACGGACATCCCGCAGTTCCAGTCCGTCAGTTCGACAGCATTTCGGCTAGATGCTGGGGAAATCATGATGCGGCTCCCACCGGCGGCAAAAACTGCCTTGCGCACAACGGTCACTTCAGATGTTTTCAGGACAATGCTGATTCGTTTCATGTGATTCTCCTTTGCTGTTCAAATCAAACAAGCTCAACTCATTCTGATTTGAATATTAGGAGCTAGTGGATAAAAACGGTGTAAGGCATGGATTCGTAAGTGTAAAAAAGTTGTAAAAATGGCAAGTCAAAATTCAGTTGGCGCAACCAGCTGACTAGCCCTGTTCCTGGCACGAAGCAACGCGCCCATGAAAAAGGGCGCCGAAGCGCCCTAAATCCATCTTTAGTGAAAATTGCCGCAAGGCGGCATTAGAAAGTCCGGCCGGCCTGCAGCACCACGACGCCCTTGTTCAGTTCGCGGGTATCGCTGTTGGTTGCCGACAAACCGCCGACTGGGGGGCGGAAGAAGGTATTGTTGGAGGCACTCACATAGGCAACCGAGGCATTCCAGCCGCTGGCGAAGGTCTTGGCCACGGACAGCTTGTAGTCGGTGTAGTCCGGGTTGACAGCGCCGTACATCGCTTTCACATCGGTGCGACCAACGTGGAAGCCCAGTGTCAGATCATCCATCAGCGGGTAGTTGACCGACAGGTCATGATAGAGCGTGCCCTTGCTGCCAGTGGTGTAGCCGGTCTTGGTGTTGGCGCCGAAATAGTCGGTGGTGGAAATGGAAAGTTTGTAGCTGACCCACTTCCAGCTCAGGCCGGCATTGACCTCAAAGTTGTCGAATTTCTGGTCTACAATCGGGCCGGTCAGCGCGGAAGTGGCGTTGATCTTGTTGAAATTGGCGCCAGGGTAATAATAGCCGTAACCGCCGGCAGTCCAGCCCAAATCGTCGGAAATCTTGCCGTTGTAGCCGGCGTAGTAATCGAGCTCGAGACTGCCGCCGGGATAGCTGTTGCCACTTACATTGGAGCCCCAGAGGCCGGCATACCAGCCGTCGGCATGCGCGTAATCCACGCCGCCCTGCAAGGCGGGCTGGCCCCAGGTCTGGTCGATGCCACGAAAGCGGTACTCGCTGACCAGGTTGACGTTGGTGGTAATGGTGTGGGGTGAGGCAGGAGCCGCCGCCGCAACTGGCGCATCTTCAGCGCTGGCCATTCCAGGCAGGCCGGCAAGTGCAACTAGAACAAGTGTCCTGATTTGACGCATTATGTTTCCTTTCTTGTTGAAATGGTATTGCTTGATAAAAAATTGTCAGAGCGGCTGAATCCGGTCGATTTCCTCATCCGGCACGGTGTTCATGGCCGCCCGCTTGTCAATGCACGGCATCCAGCGCCAAGTTGAGTTTCAGCACATTCACCCGCGGTTCGCCGAGGATTCCGAACTGGCGATCCTCGGTATTGAGTTTGACCAGGCGTTGGACTTCCTTGAGCGGGAGGCCGCGCACACGGGCGACGCGATGAACCTGGTATTCCGCCGCAGCCGGGCTGATATGCGGATCGAGGCCGCTGGCCGAAGCAGTGACGAGATCCACCGGGATCAGGGCAGTATTGCCCTGATCGGCATCGTGCAAAGCCTGCACCCGGCCTTTGACGGCATCGATCAGAGCCGGATTGGTCGGCCCCAGGTTTGAGCCGCTGGATGCGGTGGCGTTATTCGGCATCGGCCCAGTCGCCGACGGTCTGCCCCAGAAGTACTTGGGGTCGCTGAACGATTGACCGATCAGCTCGGAGCCGACGGGCTTGCCGTCTTTCACGATCAGGCTCCCGTTCGCCTGTTTCGGCATGAAGACTTGGGCGAAGCCGGTAACGATGAGAGGGTAAGCGACCCCGGTGACGAGCGTCAGCACCAGGAAGCTGACAACGGCAGGGCGAAGTTCTTTTAACATGGCATGCTCCTTTTTAATCAAATCCATCCGAACGCGACGAGAACCATGTCGATCAACTTGATCCCGATGAACGGGACGATGACACCGCCGACGCCGTAGATGAGCAGGTTGTTGCGCAGCAGTGCGGCCGCGCCGATGGCGCGGTATTTCACACCTTTCAGCGCCAGGGGAATCAGCGCCACGATGATCAGGGCGTTGAAGATCACCGCCGACAGGATTGCACTGGCCGGCGTGGCCAGATGCATCACGTTGAGAGTGCCCAAGGCCGGGTAGGTGGTGACGAACGCCGCCGGGATGATGGCGAAGTACTTGGCCACATCGTTGGCGATACTGAAGGTGGTCAGGGTGCCGCGGGTCATCAGCATCTGCTTGCCGGTCTCCACGATCTCAATCAGCTTGGTGGGATTGGAATCCAGATCCACCATATTGCCCGCCTCCTTGGCCGCCTGGGTGCCGCTGTTCATCGCCACCGCCACGTCGGCCTGGGCCAGGGCCGGGGCGTCGTTGGTGCCGTCGCCGGTCATCGCCACCAGACGTCCTTCCGCTTGATACTCGCGAATCAGCTTGAGCTTCGCCTCCGGCGTCGCTTCGGCGAGGAAATCGTCCACTCCCGCCTCGGCGGCGATGGCGGCGGCGGTGAGGCGGTTGTCGCCGGTAATCATCACCGTCTTGATGCCCATCCGGCGCAGTTCGGCAAAGCGCTCCTTGATGCCGCCCTTGACGATATCCTTGAGTTCGACCACGCCGAGCACCCGAATTCCTTCGGCCACCACCAGCGGCGTACTGCCACGGCGGGCGACATCGTCCACGATAGTCTGCACCTGCTGCGTGAATTCGCCGCCCAGACTCTTGACATGGTCACGGATCGCATCGGCAGCGCCCTTGCGGATCTGCCTGGGGGCACTATTTTCTCCCCCTTCTGGCGACGGCAGATTGACACCGCTCATGCGGGTCTGGGCGGTGAAGGGGATGAAGGTGGCGCCCAAGGCGTGGATATCCCGCTCCCGCAGGCCGAACTTGTCCTTGGCCAATACCATGATGCTGCGCCCCTCTGGCGTTTCGTCGGCGAGGGAAGCGAGCTGGGCGGCGTCGGCCAGTTGCTGCTCGGTCACGCCGGGGGCAGGCAGGAACTGACTGGCTTGGCGGTTGCCCAGAGTGATGGTGCCGGTCTTGTCCAGCAGCAGCACGTCCACGTCGCCGGCTGCCTCCACCGCGCGACCGGAAGTGGCGATGACGTTCTTCTGCATCATTCTCCCCATGCCCGCCACGCCGATGGCCGATAGCAGACCGCCGATGGTAGTGGGAATCAGGCACACCAGCAGCGCCACCAGCACGGTGATGGTGACCGGTTGCCCAGCCTTGGCCACTTCCACGCTGTACAGGGAGTACGGCAGCAGGGTCACCGTGGCGAGCAGGAAGATGATGGTCATCGCCACCAGCAGGATGGTGAGAGCGATCTCATTGGGGGTCTTCTGGCGCTTGGCCCCTTCCACCATGGCGATCATGCGGTCGAGGAAGCTTTCGCCGGGATTGACGGTGATCCGCACCACCAGCCAGTCAGACAACACCGTGGTGCCGCCGGTGACGGCGCTGAAATCGCCGCCGGATTCACGGATCACCGGGGCGGACTCGCCGGTGATGGCGCTCTCGTTCACCGAGGCCACCCCTTCGATCACCTCGCCGTCGCCGGGGATGAAGTCGCCCGCTTCCACCAGCACCACGTCGCCGCGGCGTAACGTGCTGCTGGACACCATGACCCAGTTGGTGCCGTAACGCGGCGCGGCGAGTTTCTTCGCCATGATGTCGCGCTTGGCGCGGCGCAAGGACTCGGCCTGGGCCTTGCTGCGGCCTTCCGCCAAGGCTTCGGCAAAGTTGGCGAACAGTACGGTAAACCACAGCCACAGGCTCACCGCCAAGATGAAGCCGGCCGGCGCCTCGCCCTTGCCACCCAAAGCCTGGATAAACAGGATGGAGGTCAGGATACTGCCGACCCACACCACGAACATCACGGGGTTTTTGATTTGCTGCTGGGGCGTCAATTTCTTAAACGAATCCCACAGCGCCCGCCTGACGATCTCGCGATCGAACAGGGAAAAAGTCTTGGTAATCTTGGTCATTCAAATTCTCCTAATGCGCGCCAATCATGGTCAAGTGCTCGACTACCGGTCCGAGGCCAAACGCCGGCACAAAGGTCAGCGCTCCAACCAGGATTACCGTGCCAATCAGCAGCATGACAAACAGCGGGGTATGGGTGGACATGGTGCCGGCACCCGCCGGAATGCGTTTCTTAGCCGCCATGGAGCCGGCTAGGGCCAGTACCGGGATCATCAGCCAGATGCGACCGAAGAACATGGCAAAACCGAGTGCCGTGTTGTAGAAGGGCGTGTTGGCGGACAGGCCGGCGAACGCGCTGCCGTTGTTACCTACCGCCGAGGTGAAGGCATAGAGGATTTCGCTGAAGCCGTGGGCGCCGGGGTTGGCCACGCTTGCCTTGCCCACATCCAGCATGACCGCCAAGGCCGCCCCGCCGAGGATGATCATGGGTGGAATCAGGATCACCAACGAAGCCATCTTGATATCGAAGGCCTCGATCTTCTTGCCCAGATATTCCGGCGTGCGCCCGATCATCAACCCAGCGAGGAACACCGCGATCACGGCGTAGATCAACATGCCGTAGAGGCCCGAACCGACGCCGCCGAACACCACTTCGCCGAGCGAGATCAAGGCCAGTGGCACCATGCCGCCCAGCGGGGTGAAGGAATCGTGCATGCTGTTCACCGCGCCGCAGGAGGCGGACGTGGTGATGGTGGCGAACAAGGCGGAGTTGACGATGCCGAAGCGGGTTTCCTTGCCCTCCATGTTGCCGCCGGACTGGTCGGCTGAAACCGCCTGATTCACCCCCAAGGCCGCGAAAGCGGGATTGCCCTGCTGCTCAGCGTATTCCGCCACGGCGAGGAAGCCAACAAAGATCAGCGTCATGGCAGCGAGAATGGCCCAGCCCTGACGCGTGTCGCCCACCATCTTGCCGAAGGTATAACACAGCGAGCCGGGAATCAGGAAGATCGCCAGCATTTCCAGGAAATTGGTCAGCGGCGTGGGATTCTCGAAGGGATGGGCCGAGTTGGCGTTAAAGAAGCCGCCGCCATTGGTGCCAATCTCCTTGATTGCCTCCTGGGAAGCAACCGGGCCGAGGGCGATGGTCTGCGCCTTGGCGCTCGCCTTCTCAGTCACCGGGTTGCCGGCAGCGTCCTTGATCGGGTTGCCGGCGGCATCCAGTTTCGGATTGTCGTAAGTGATGGTCTCCACCGTCGGTACAGTCTGGTAAGCAGAAAAATTCTGCACCACCCCCTGGCTGACCAGCACCAGCGCCAGCACCGTGGACAGCGGCAACAAGATGTAGACCGTGCTGCGGGTCATGTCCACCCAGAAGTTGCCGATAGTCTCCGTGGAGCGGCGGGCAAAGCCGCGGATCAGCGCGATCACGACCGCCATGCCGGCGGCGGCAGAAAAGAAGTTCTGCACTGCCAGCCCCACCATCTGGGTGAGGTAGCTCATGGTGGCTTCACCCGTATATCCCTGCCAGTTGGTGTTGGACATGAAACTGATCGCCGTATTGAAGGACGAATCCGGGCTGACCGCGCCGAAGCCCTGCGGATTCAGGGGCAGCAACCCCTGCAGTCGTTGCAGGCCATACACCGCCAGCACGCCCAGCAGAGCGAACCACACCATGGCTATGGCATAGCGCGTCCAGCGCATTTCCTCATCCGGCTTCACGCCGCAAAGGCGATAGAACAGGTTTTCCACGGGAGTCAGCCAGCGCACCAATGCGGGCAAATTACCCTCGTAGATTCTTGCCATATACCAGCCCATGGGTTTCACCAAGGCAAGCAGTACCACCAGGTACAGGCCGATTTGTAACAATCCGTTGGTAGTCATTAGAATAGCTCCGGTTTAAGCAATGCCAGAACGAGATAGGCCAGCAGACCTACCGAAATAATGCCGCACAATATGTAGATCCAGGTCATGACGGTCTCCCCAGCTTCTCGCAGCCATATATCAAAAGAATGGATAACCCAAAAAAGGCTACGGTAAGTCCCAGAAATAACAGATCCATTTGATTTCTCCTCGGTCAGTTTTTAACTGTAGCTCATGCTATAGCCCGAGAGGTCAAAAAGGCCTAAAGATTGCCGAGAGGGGTGTAAAGATTCCGTAAATGCGGGAAGACACCGATTGCGGTACAGTGTTGCCACGCTAACGCCGCTGACGGCTATCGAGGATTAGAGACAACATGACCCAACCGGATACGCATCAAGACCGCCGCATGGCGCCCCTCGCCTTGGCAGCGCTGGGGATCGTCTATGGCGACATCGGCACCAGCCCCTTGTACGCTCTCAAGGAAGTATTCGTTGGCGCGCATCCAATGCCGATTACGCCTGACAACATCCTCGGCATTCTTTCCATGGTGTTCTGGACGCTGGTGATCGTGGTGTCGATCAAATACGTAGCCTTCATCATGCGCGCCGACAACCACAGCGAGGGCGGCATCATGGCGCTG
>JAJFTF010000050.1 GCA_021373185.1 Betaproteobacteria bacterium
CGCTTGGAAATATGAGCCATGTTATACGCCCTCCACTTCAATACCCATGCTGCGGGCGCTACCGGCGATAGTACGCACTGCTGCATCCATGTCGGCTGCAGTCAGATCCGGCATCTTCGCCTTGGCGATATCTTCAGCCTGGGCGCGAGTCAGCTTGCCGACCTTGTCGGTATGTGGGCGCGGGCTGCCTTTTTGCACGCCGGACGCCTTCTTGATCAGCACGGTGGCTGGTGGCGTCTTCATGATGAACGTGAAGCTCTTGTCCGCGAACGCGGTGATCACCACCGGAATCGGCAGGCCGACTTCCAAACCCTGAGTCTGCGCGTTGAACGCCTTGCAGAACTCCATGATATTCAGGCCGCGTTGACCCAGTGCCGGGCCGATAGGCGGGCTAGGGTTGGCTTTGCCTGCAGGCACCTGCAGCTTGATGTAACCTATGATTTTCTTTGCCACTTTTACAACTCCTCTCAAACGGGTACAAGCGCTTAGCGCAACCTGCCGTGCCAAGCTCCCCAGTTAAAAAAACTTACCTCAAGCCTTTTCGACCTGGCTGAATTCCAGTTCCACTGGTGTGGAACGACCGAAAATCAGCACCGACACGCGCAACTTGCTCTTGTCGTAATTAACGTCTTCCACGTTGCCATGGAAATCGGTGAACGGGCCTTCCTTGACCCGCACCGCCTCGCCCACTTCGAACAGAACCTTGGGTCGGGGCTTCTCCACGCCATCCTGGATCTGCTGCATCAATGCAGCAACTTCCTTCTCGGTAATCGGCGTCGGTTTCTGCGCAGAACCGCCAACAAAACCGGTGACCTTGGGTGTGTTCTTCACCAAATGCCAGGTTTCATCATCCATCTCCATCTGCACCAGCACATAGCCGGGAAAGAATTTGCGCTCGCTGATGGATTTCTGGCCGCTCTTCATTTCGACCACTTCTTCGACCGGCACCAGAATCTGCTCAAATTTGTCCTGCATGCCGGCGCGCTCGATGCGCTCCTGCAGAGCTCGCTGCACGCTCTTCTCAAAGCCGGAATAGGCGTGCACCACGTACCATCGCTTTGCCATTAGTCCCCCTGGCCCATCAACAATTTGACCGCCCACATCAGGCCGGCATCCACAATCCACAGAAAAATCGCAATCACCACCACCAGCAAAAACACCACGCCGGTGGTCTGAAGGGTTTCCTTGCGGGTCGGCCATACGACTTTCTTGGTTTCAACCCATGAATCCTTGCCGAATGCAAAAAACTGCTTTCCGGGTACGGTGAACCAAGCCACGGAGGTAGCCAAAGCCACGCCAGCCAGCACAGTCAACACGCGCAACACCAATGCGTGCTCAGCCAGCATGTAAAAGCCGGCTATCCCTGCCGCAAGCAGCAGAACGGCAAACCCCAACTTGATTTTATCTGTCATAGATATCTTTTCTTGTTCCTGTTGGGCATCGGAAATGCAAACAGCGACCGGCATATAGCGCCGGTCGCCTAATCAATTTAAATTACCAATTCACTCGTTCGCTTTTCCGCACCGTATTACATCTGGCAGGCCAGGAGGGCCTCGAACCCCCAACCCTCGGTTTTGGAGACCGATACTCTGCCAATTGAGCTACTGGCCTATTCTGGTAATTAAGTGATGAGCAATGAAACCATCGCCCATCACCGTATTTATTACTCGACGATCTTGGCCACAACGCCGGCGCCAACGGTACGACCGCCTTCACGAATCGCGAAGCGCAGACCTTCTTCCATGGCGATCGGCTGAATCAGCGCAACCGTGATGGAGATGTTGTCGCCAGGCATGACCATTT
>JAJFTF010000046.1 GCA_021373185.1 Betaproteobacteria bacterium
CGGGTTCTGCTGGATTGCGCTGGGTTCGGAGGGGCGTTTCGAGCAGACGTTGAATACCGATCAGGATAACGGGATCATTTTTGCCACGCCGGCGGGGATGTCGCCCGATCAGGTGCGGCAGCAGTTGTTGCCCGTGGCGCGCCGCATCAATGAGGTGCTGGATGCCTGCGGTTTTCCGCTGTGCAAGGGCAATATCATGGCGAGTAATCCGCAATGGTGTCTCTCGCTCGGCGAGTGGCGGGAATGCTTCGCAGGCTGGATACACCGGGGCGATGCGCCTGTCCTGCTCAACGCGGCGATCTTTTTCGACTTCCGCCCATTGTATGGCGCACAGCACCTGGCCGACGAACTACGCACCTGGCTGCATGCCACGATCAAGGAAAACCGGCTGTTCCTCAAGCATATGGCTGTCAACGCGCTGGCCAATCACCCCCCTCTCGGCCTGGTGCGCGACTTCGTGGTCGGCGACGGCCACACCCTCGACCTCAAGCTCAACGGCATCACGCCGTTCGTCGATGCCGCACGGATATTCAGCCTGTACGCCGGCACCGGCGAAACCAGCACCATTCGCCGGCTACGCGCATCCGGCGCGCAGTGGCAAATCAGCCCTGCCACGCTGGAAGCCTGGATCGAGGCCTTCCTGTTCATCCAGTTGCTGCGCCTGCGCATCCAGCACGAGCAGGACGAACATGGCATGACGCTATCCAACAAGATCGATCCCGACGACCTCAACGACCTTGATCGCCGCATCCTGAAAGAAGCTTTCCGCCAGGCGCGCAAGCTGCAGGCGACGCTGGAGAAATACTTCCAGTTTTAATTTACACTGAGTCCTGTTTATTTTTTCAAGCGAGCGACCCATGAAATTACTTCAAAGATTCCGCCTCCCGGCACTGGCGCTGCTCTTTGTCGCCACGGCATCGGCACATGCCGACGAGCCGACGCTGTCCAAGGGACAAACGCTGTACCTGCCGATCTACTCTCATCTCTGGCACGGCGACGTGAAAAAAGGGGGCTACCCGTTAAAAGACCTGGTCTCGGCGTTGGTCAGCATCCGCAATACCGACCTGAAAAACCCGATCCGGGTTACTTCCGCCCGCTATTTCGATACCGGCGGCAAGCAGTTGCACGAATACCTCGACACAGCCAGAACCATTCCGCCGATGGGCACCTACGAGCTATATGTGGAACGGAAGGAATCGGCGGGCGGATCAGGCGCGAACTTCGTGATTTCATGGGAAGCGGGAACCCCAACGAATCTTCCTGTGATCGAGGCGCTACACGCCGATATTCAGGGGCACCGGACACTGACCTTCATCACCACGGCACGCGCCATCCGGACGGATAATTAACCCCACGGAAACCCGATACTGCAACGAACAGTGGCCAGTTAAACCGTACCGTGGTGCGGAAAACGCACGACGACCAAGGTGCCCTTGCCATTCGCGCCGGATAAGAGACTGATCTGCCCTTCGTGCAGATTGACCACTTCACGCACGATCGCCAGCCCCAAACCGCTACCTGCCTGGCCGCTACCGAGAATGCGGTAGAAGCGCTCGAACACCTGCCCGCGCTGTTCCTCGGGAATGCCCGGCCCGTTATCCTCGACCCGCAGCACGGCGCCGCCTTCTTCGTAGCCGGCGCGCAACGTCACCGTCCCTCCGGGCGGGGTATAGCGAATGGCATTGTCGAGCAGGTTGCCGATCATTTCCTGCAAGCCGATAGCATCCCCGCGTACCGGCAATACCTGCCTCGAACCTTCGAAGCCCAAGTCGATATTTTTCTTCAGCGCCTCCGGCACCCACAGCATGGTGGCTTCCTGTGCGACCCTATTCAATTCCAGCATCGCGAAAGAACTGTAGGTATGGCCGCCCGGTTCGTTGCGCGCCAACGACAGCAACTGGTTCACCAGGTGATTGCAGCGCTCTGCGCTGGCGAGAATCTGCTGCAACGCATGACGTATCAGCGCGGGATCGACCTCGCGCAAGGCCAATTCCGCTTGGGTTTTCAGCCCGGCAAAGGGGGTGCGCAACTGGTGCGCGGCATCGGCGATGAAGCGCTTCTGCGACTCCATGACCTGCTTCAAACGCTGCAGCAGATCGTTGACCGCCCCGATCAGCGGCTGCACTTCCACCGGCGCCTTTCTTTCATCCAGCAGGCTGAGGTCGTCGCGCGAACGTTGCGCCACTTCCTGACGCAGGTGCTCCAGCGGCATCAGCCCGCGCTTCAAGGCATACCACACTGCGCCTCCCGCCATGATGATGAGCAGTAGTTGGGGAATCACGATGTTGCCGAGAATGCCCCGCGTCAGCGCCTGGCGCTTGCCGATGGTTTCAGCCATCTGCAGCAGCGCGTAACTGTTCGAATCCGCCGGATCAGCCTGATAATGCAAACTGACCATGCGAATTTTCTGCCCTTTGAATTCGCCGTCGCTGAATACCGGCCCTTTCCTGTTGGCCTGGAACACCGGGCGATGAGGCAGCATGGCATTGCCGGCGATGACCTGCCCATCCGCCGTGGTGATGGTGTAAAACGTGCGGTCGCCGGCTTCGGCTGCGGGTGCGCCGCCGGGATGAGTTTTTCCGCCCAACTTCATCTGCCCCGCCAGGGACTGGGCGCGCTCGGTCAAGGCCAGATCGTAAGGCTGATTGGCATAATTCAGGGTCGCCATGTAGCCCGCCGCAGTACTGAAAATCCACAATACGAACAGCGGCGTGAACAACCAGTTCATCAGATGGTTGCGCAACGAAAGGATGTCATTGTCCATGGGAAGTCGCTTTCATCTCTCGACAGTCAGCCATCAAGTGGCAACAAACCACTGCAGCCGATCACCGGTTAAATTTTATCCAGCAGATAACCCAGGCCGCGAATGGTGCGGATGGTAATGCCGGCCTCTTCGATTTTTTTGCGCAGGCGATGGACGTAAACCTCGATGGCGTTGCTGCTGGCTTCTTCGTTGTGGCTGTAAAGATGTTCCAGCAACAATTCCTTGCTTACCACCTTGCCCGTCCGCGATAACAAAATTTCCAGCACGCCCAGTTCGCGCGGAGAAAGTTCGACTGGCTCGTCGTTGATCGTCACCCGTCGCCCGACGCTGTCGAAAGCCAGCGCCCCATACACCATCATCGGGCTGGCGCCGCACTGGCCGCGACGCAGCAATGCGCGCACACGGGCTTCGAGCTCGGGCAGGTTGAACGGCTTGGTGAGGTAATCGTCGGCGCCCAGATCCAGCCCCTTGACGCGATCTTCCACTCCGTCGCGGGCGGTCAGGATAATCACCGGCACATGCTGGTTGTGCACGCGCAATTGCTTCAGCACGCTCAGGCCGTCGAGCTTGGGCAGCCCCAAGTCGAGGATAACCAGATCGTACGACTCGCTCAGCAACATCTGGACGGCTTCTTTGCCATTGCCGGCGCAGTCCACCGCATAGCCGGACTGGCGCATGGAACGGCACAGGCCGTCGCGCAGGACTTCATCATCTTCGGCAATCAGGATACGCATGTCACTTTTTATCCGGCTGTAAGTTTTGTGTAAGCATGCAGGTATAACATAAAAAAATAGCCTGCATGGGGCGGGCTGCATACCTATATGGACAGTCAATTTTAGTTGGAGGAGTTGAAATGTCAAAACCTAGCATGAACTGGGCCGCAATCGATGCGGATCCCCGGTTCCAGGCATTGCACCGCAAGAAGGCCGTCTTTCTCTGGGGACTGATGTTTATCTCAACAGTCTATTACTTCCTGTTGCCGATCGGGGCCGCCTATTTCCAGGATCTGTTCAAGATCAAGGTATGGGGCGTGGTCAACGTCGGCATCTTGTTTGCGCTATCGGAATTTATTGTAGCCTGGACCATCGCCTTCATCTACTCGAAAAAGGCTAACGCCCAATTCGACGCCATGGCGCAGGAAATCATCAACGATGCGCACAAGATGGGAGCCTGAACATGACAAAAACTTTTAACAAGTTCGCCTTGTCCATCGCGACACTGCTCGCCAGCGGCTCTGCTCTGGCAGCGACCGGCGCAGTTGCCGACGAGTTCAAGTGGATGACCTTCGCGGTGTTCGGCACCATCATCGCCCTCACCATGGCCGTGACTTACTGGGCGGCAAAACAGACCCACACCACCTCCGAGTTTTACGCTGCCGGACGCTCGGTCAGCGGCATCCAGAACGGCTGGGCGATTGCCGGCGACTACCTGTCCGCCGCATCCTTCCTCGGCATCGCCGGTCTGATCTCGCTGTATGGTTACGATGGCTTCATGTACTCGGTAGGCTGGCTGGTTGCTTACATCACCGTGCTGCTGGTGATCGCCGAACCCTGCCGTAACATCGGCAAGTACACCATGGGCGACATCCTGGCTTTCCGCAATGAGCCGAAGAAGGTCAAGACCGTGGCGGCGCTGTCCACCATCACCGTCTCCACTTTCTACCTGACCGCGCAAATGGTCGGCGGCGGCGTGCTGATCAAGACCCTGATCGGCATCGACTACGAAATCTCCATCATCGGCGTCGGCATCCTGATGCTGGTCTACGTGGTGTTCGGCGGCATGAAAGCCACCACCTGGGTGCAGATCATCAAGGCCGGCCTGCTGGTGTGCGCCTCGATCCTGCTGGTATTTTTCGTCTGGCTGCCCTACGGTTTCAGCCTGCCGGATTACCTGCAAGCAGTAGTCGGCGACAGCAAGGTGCAGGCACAGGTAGCCAAGCTGCTGGGCGACAAGGCCACCACCATGACGGCGGCTGAACTCGGCCAGCGCTTCCTCGAGCCCGGCCTGTTCCTGAAGAGCCCGATCGACCAGATCTCTCTGGGCATGGCGCTGGTACTCGGTACTGCTGGAATGCCGCACATCCTGATGCGTTTCTTCACCGTACCGACAGCAAAAGCCGCACGCCTTTCCGTTATCTGGGCAATGGGCATCATCGGCGGTTTCTACGTGCTGACCCTGTTCCTCGGTACCGGTGCCGCGATGCTGGTCGGCCCGGCCAAGATCGCTGCAGTCGATGCCGGCGGCAACATGGCCGGCCCGCTCCTCGCCCAATACCTGGGTGGCGGCGCGGACTCCATGCTCGGCAACTTCTTCCTCGCCTTTGTTGCGGCCGTCGCCTTTGCCACCATCGTTGCGGTGGTAGCCGGTCTGGTACTGGCAGCGGCTTCCGCCATGGCACACGACATCTACGTCGGCGTTATCCGCGGCGACCATGCCACACCGCAGGAACAAGTGATTGCAGCCCGTATCTCTTCGGTCATCGTCGGCATCCTGGCAATCACCGTCGGCATCCTGGCCAAGGGCCAGAACGTGGCTCACCTGGTGGCGCTGGCTTTCGCCGTGGCTGCCTCGAGCAACCTGCCGGCTGTGCTGCTCACGCTGTACTGGAAGAAGTGCAACACCGGCGGCATCATCGCCGGCATGCTGGTCGGCGCCATCACCGCCATCGCGCTGGTGATGATCTCGCCCAACATGACCTACCCGCAAGCCGTCCTCAAGGCCGCGCACAAGGTTGTTGACGGCGAGCCTGCCGCTGAAGCCAAACCTGCGGTGGAAGCCAAGGCTGGCGAAGGTTTCACTTGCGAGTTGTTCGCGACGTGCAAAAAAGCGGAGCCGGCAAAAGCCGCCGAAGCCGCCAAGCCAGCCAAGCCCGGCACCAAGGAAAAACTGGTGACGCTGCAGGCCAAACTGGACGCCGCGACCGACGAAGCCGAGAAGAAAATCCTCCAGGCTGATCTGGAAAAGGTGAAAAAGGCGCATGACAAGGCGGAAGGCGACTTGAAGAAATTCGAGGGCCAGACTACCAGCATGATGGGCCTGGAGAAACCTTTCTTCCTGCTCAAGAACCCCGGCTTGATCTCGATCCCGCTCGGCTTCCTGGCTGTCATCCTCGGCTCGCTGATGTATCGCGATCAACGTGCCGAAGACATGTGGGACGAACTCTACGTGCGCCAGAACACCGGCATCCACGCAGAAGCTGCCAGCGCGCACTAGTCAACAAGTTTAAAAGTTACTTCCCCTTAGCCCCGGCCTCGGTCGGGGCTTTTTTATGCGCGCGCTCCGCGCTCCAAATAAGCGCCCATCTGCCCGTGCAGAGCGAGCAACAGTTACACACAAAAATATATTGTAGATATAGAAACTATGATGTAGAGTTAATAACATGAAAGCGATTGAATGGCTCACCCTCATCACCACCCTGCCCGCAAATAGCACGGCTGCACGCATGCGCCTCTGGCGTGCCATCAAGGCGCTGGGCGCGGCGACCTTGCGCGATGGCGTTTACCTGCTGCCGTCGCTTGAGTCCGCCGGAGAGGCGCTGCATGCATTGGCTGCCGATGTGCGCGCCGCCGACGGCAGCGCCGAAGTGCTGCATGTCGCTGCAGACGACGCGCAGGACAAGGCATTTCGCCTGCTATTCGAGCGTACCGACAACTACGCCGCATTGATCGCGGCAACACGCGAAACCGCGCAGAATGAAAAATCGCTGCGGAAGCTGATGCGCGAATTCGATGCTCTGGCGGCCATCGACTACTTTCCCGGAGAAGCGCGCGAACAAAGCCGCGCCGCACTGGCCAAGCTCGCCGCCCGCCTGTCTCCCGGCGAACCGTCGACCGTGTCCGGTCAAATACGCCACCTGAAGAGGGGTGATTTTTCAGGGCGGACATGGGCGACGCGCAAACACCTTTGGGTAGACCGCATGGCCTCGGCCTGGCTGATCCGGCGCTTCATCGACAAGAAGGGGACGTTTCTCTGGCTCGAATCGCCCGCCGATTGCCCGCCCGACGCGATGGGTTTCGACTTCGACGGTGCCGCCTTTACCCATATCGGCGGCTATGTGACTTTCGAGGTGCTGGCCGCCAGTTTCGAGCTGGAAAGCGACCCTGCCATCGCCCGCATCGGCACCATCGTTCATTGCCTCGATGTGGGCGGCGTACCGGTGGCCGAGGCTCCCGGCATTGAAGCAGTGCTGGCCGGCCTGCGTGCCGCCGCGCCGAACGACGACAATTTACTGACCGACGCCGGGCGAGTTTTCGATAGCCTTTACCAGAACTACCAACCGGAGAACCCGCATGAGTAACGCGCCCGTACCCACCACTCCGCCGCCGGCGCCCACGCTCGGCGAAGCGTTCAAATACTGGCTCAAACTCGGCTTCATCAGCTTCGGCGGCCCAGCCGGGCAGATTGCGATGATGCACCAGGAACTGGTCGAGCGCCGCCGCTGGATTTCCGAGCACCGCTACCTGCACGCACTCAACTTCTGCATGCTGCTGCCGGGACCGGAGGCCACTCAGCTCGCCATTTACATCAGTTGGCTGCTGCACGGCGTGCGCGGCGCGGTGGTCGCGGGAGTCATGTTCTTTTTGCCGTCTTTCGTGCTGCTGTCGCTGCTGGCGGGGCTCTACCTGAGTTACGGCAACATACCGGCGGTGCAAGGCATTTTTTATGGCATCAAGCCCGCCGTGGTGGCCGTGGTGTTGTTCGCCGCCTGGCGCATCGGCTCACGCTCGATCAAGAATGAGGTCTTGCTGGGTATTGCCGCACTGGCCTTTGTCGGCATCTTCTTTTTCAAGATCGATTTTCCATGGATCGTGCTGGCCGCAGCGATTCTCGGCGCCATCGGCGGCAAACTGATGCCGAACAAGTTCAAGGCCGGTGGCGGCCATGGCGCCAGCCACAAGGCTTATGGCCCGGCGCTGATCGACGACGAGACACCGCCGCCGGCGCACGCAAAATTTTCCTGGAGAAAGCTCGCCGTCACGATTGCAGTCTTCGTGGCGATTTGGGCAGCAGTCATGCTGACTCTGCGCGGCCATGGCGAACACGGAAACCTCTACGACATGGGCGATTTCTTTTCCAAGGCAGCTTTCCTCACCATTGGCGGCGCCTATGCCGTACTGCCCTACGTCTACCAAGGCGCGGTGGAACACTTCGCCTGGCTCAGCGGCCCGCAGATGATGGATGGCTTGGCGCTCGGCGAAACCACGCCGGGGCCGCTGATCATGATCGTGACCTGGGTAGGCTATCTGGGCGGCGTCGCCAAGCACGCCTTCGACAACCCGGTCGCCGCCGGTCTCGCCGGCGCAGCCGTCGCCACTTTCTTTACCTTCCTGCCCTCTTTTCTGTTCATTCTGGCGGCTGGGCCAATGGTGGAATCGACGCGCGGCGAGCTGAAATTCACCGCGCCGCTCACCGCGATCACGGCAGCCGTGGTTGGCGTAATTCTCAACCTCGCCACCTTCTTCGCCTGGCATACCTTCTGGCCCAAAGCGACTTATGCGGAACCCTTCGCCGGCGCTTTCGACGCAATACCGTTCGTCATCGCCATCGCATCGTTTATCGCGTTGTGGAAGTACAAAGCCGACATCATGAAGGTGATCGGCGTATGCGGCACATTTGGTCTTATCTACTCATTCATTGCCTGAGGCACCTGAAAAGGCCGCATGTTTGGGATCAGTTGCGGTAGGAGCGAATTTCCTCTAACTCAGCCAAGGCATCTTCGGTGATCTCCGCCATATCCTCGGGGCTGAGGCCGAGATAGTCTTGCGCTACCTGGCCGATGACGTGCCATTCGGCATCATCTTCCATACCCATGGAGACGACGGCAATGTGCTCGGCCACCAGTGTGATGGCCACCAGAACGCAGATCGCCGGCGTAGCGCGATCATCGGGGTAAGTGAAAATAGTGTGGTCGTGGTGAACCTGGATGGCGTGGCTGATATGCTCGGGCAGAAACCAACTGTGGGCCAGCATGTTGCCAACCACGGCGTGATTGGTGGAGTAATGCTTGTCTTCGATAGCGATGACCAACTCGGCGGACTGGTTTGCGGCACCGAGGATGTCTTTGTAGTCGGGGAATTTCTGCATCAGGATGGGAATGCCGCAGTCGTGGAACAAGCCGAGGGTGTAGGCGTCTTCACGGGAAACCCCATGCAGCCTGCTCGCCAGGAGGGAGGCCACCACTGCCGTTGAGTTGGAGCGATCCCAGAACCTTTCCATGGTCACCTTGTCGCCTTCCAGGGCATTATGCAGCGCGGAGCCGGTCACGATCTGCATCAGGTTTTTGAGTCCCAGCACCGATACCGCCTGCTGGATCGAGTTGACCTTATTGCGCAGGGCGAAAAAGGGAGAGTTGGCCGCTTTCAGCATCGATGCCGCCAGGCTGACATCTCCGCTGATGAGTTTGACCAGCTTGGCAAACTCCACCTCCGGTTGCCGCGCTTCCGCCATGAGCGCCATGACCACTTCCGGGCAGGGTGGGATATTAATGCTTTTAAGGATGCCTTCAGCCACCTGGCTATTGATTTGAGCTTGCTTCAATTGATTGTCCATAATTTCGGGGCCCTCAGCAAAGAAGGCGTCCATTCAAGGTTGCCTTATTAAACAAAAACTCAAGATGCCTAATTGTAGGCGACCACTGCGAACTAGACGATATTTTACAAATATAAAAATGGCCGGAAATTTCTTTGCGGATTCAAGCTGGCGGCGCTATGATCGACGCTGGTTTTCAGCGTTTTCGTTACGATCATCATGCCTTTATCCAAAATACACCAGGAATACTGGGAAAAAAACCTGCGCATGACGGCGGCCCTGCTGCTGGTCTGGTTTCTGGCCACCTTCCCGGTCATCTGGTTTGTGCGCGACCTTAACACCTTCTCCTTCCTCGGCTTTCCGCTCGGTTTTTACATGGCAGCCCAGGGATCGCTAATCATCTATGTTGCGCTGGTCTGGTTCTATGCCCGCCACATGAACAAGCTCGATAAAAAATATGGCGTCGCGGAAGAATAAGCACAAAATATTTTTTCTGAGCCTGTCCCGCTATTACGGTTTTTATACCGGCGGCTTCATCGGCTTCGTCATCCTGCTGGCGATTGCCGAACAGATGGGAATGTCCAACGCCTGGATCGGCTACATCTTCATGGCCGCCACCTTCGGGCTTTATGCCGGCATCGGCGTGATGAGCCGCACCGCCGACATCTCCGAATATTACGTGGCCGGACGACGCGTACCCGCCGTGTTCAACGGCATGGCGACCGGCGCCGACTGGCTCTCCGCCGCCTCCTTCATCGGCATGGCCGGCACCTTGTACCTGTCCGGCTACGACGGATTGGCCTTCATCATGGGCTGGACCGGCGGATTCGTCCTGGTGGCGCTGTTCATCGCCCCCTATCTGCGCAAGTTCGGTCAGTTCACCATTCCCGACTTTCTCGGCGCCCGCTACGGCGGCGATCTGGTACGCACCATCGGCGTCTTCGCCGCGATCCTCGCTTCCTTCACCTATGTGGTCGCGCAAATCTACGGCGTCGGCCTGATCAGCAGCCGCTTTCTCGCCATCGACTTCACCACCGGCATCCTGGTCGGCATCGTCGGCATTCTGGTGTGTTCGATGCTGGGCGGCATGAAGGCGATCACCTGGACGCAGGTGGCGCAGTACGTCATCCTGATCATCGCTTATCTGGTGCCGGTCGTGATGCTGTCGCAGCGCATTACCGACGTTCCGGTGCCCCAGTTGATGTCGGGGCAGGTGCTGCAAAAAGTCACTGAACGCGAACAGGACATCTTCAACGACCCGCAGCAGTTGAAGGCGCGCGAGCTGTTCAAGCACAAGGCTGACGAAACCGATGCCAGAATCAAGGGGCTGCCGGATTCTCTGTCCGTCGAACGGCGCGATGCCGAGCACAACCTGGTGCGCATCAAGGAAGCCGCCGCATCTGATGCGAGCGCCATCCGGGATGCCGAACAAGTTCTGCAAAATTTACCCCGGAACGAGGTGGAAGCCAGGGAAACCTGGGGGCGCGAAGCCGAACAGCTACGCGCCAGCGCCAAGGCGCCCCATCCCCACGCCGAGCCGTTTCCCGGCGAGAACGAAAAAGAGCGGGACACCGCCCGCCTCAACTTCATGGCCTTGGCCGCCTGCCTGATGATCGGCACTGCGGCACTGCCGCACATCCTGATGCGCTATTACACCACGCCGAGCGTGAAGGAAGCGCGCCAGTCGGTGTTCTGGTCGCTGTTCTTCATTTTTCTGCTGTATTTTTCCGCGCCCGCGCTGGCGATTCTGGTCAAATATGAAATCTACACCAAGCTGATCGGCAGCAGCATCGCCGACCTGCCCGCCTGGGTCGCGGCCTGGGGCAATATCGGCCTGGTCAAGATCAACGACATCAACCACGATGGCATCCTGCAACTGGCCGAACTCACCCTCAACCCGGACGTAATCCTGCTCGCCACGCCCGAGATCGCCGGCCTGCCCTACGTCGTTTCCGGCCTGGTGGCGGCGGGCGGCCTGGCGGCAGCGTTGTCGACTGCAGACGCGCTGCTGCTGACCATCGCCAACGCCTTGTCGCATGACGTTTACTACAAGATGATCGACCCCTATGCCTCGACCCCGCGACGCATGATCATGTCGAAAATCCTGCTGTTGCTGGTAGCGCTGATCGCCGCTTATTTCGCCTCGCTCAAGCCCGACCACATCCTCTCCATGGTGGCCTGGGCCTTTTCGATTGCCGCCTCGGCATTCTTCCCGGCGCTGGTGCTCGGCATTTTCTGGAAGCGCGCCAACAAGTGGGGCGCGGTCGCCGGCATGGCGGTGGGGATAGGGCTGTGTCTGTTCTATCTGGTCAGCGTCAAGTTTTACGGCATGACGCCCTGGTTCGGCATCAAGGATACGGCTGCCGGCGCCTTCGGCGTGCCCGCCGGCATGCTCACCCTGATCGCGGTCAGCCTGCTGACGCCGCCGCCCGACACAGAGGCCCGGAATCTGGTGGAATATTGCCGCTACCCGCACCTGAAAAACGATGCCGACGGCAACTCCGCACGCGCATGATCCCTAGCTAAAGAAACCCATTCATGGCAATTGCCGCCAATTCGCTGATCCACGCCACTGCAGGCCATTTGGGCCGCTACGCCCCGTTCGATCGAATGGAACGCGAACACGTGCTGTGGATGGCCCAGCGCCTGTCCCTCGGTTATTACGCCCGCGACGAAGTCATCCTGTCGCCCGAGGCCGGCGAGGTCTCGCGCTTCTTCGTCATCAAGCAGGGCATCGTCCAGGGCGAGCAGGATGTG
>JAJFTF010000054.1 GCA_021373185.1 Betaproteobacteria bacterium
AGCCTTTGGCTTCGCCGCCGAATTTCTTCGACAGGATCGTGGTGATCGCCGCCGTCAGCGTGGTCTTGCCGTGGTCTACGTGACCAATCGTGCCGACGTTGACGTGCGGCTTCGTACGCTCAAATTTACTTTTTGCCATGACATTTCCTTTTTAGCACTATATCTAAAATAGTAAATTATGGAGCCCATGATCGGAATTGAACCGATGACCTCACCCTTACCAAGGGTGTGCTCTACCCCTGAGCTACATGGGCATTAAACCTGTGCCACCAACACTACTGGAGCGGGTGAAGGGAATCGAACCCTCGTCGTAAGTTTGGAAAACTTCTGCTCTACCATTGAGCTACACCCGCATTACGGGACAAGAGCTAGAAACAGGAACAATCCCATCTTAAAATTTAGCCAAAACCCAAAACTAAACTACAAACAACAAAATCTGGTGGAGGGGGAAGGATTCGAACCTTCGAAGGCAGAGCCGTCAGATTTACAGTCTGATCCCTTTGACCGCTCGGGAACCCCTCCGAACGTAACCGCTAATTATGCAGGCGCTTTGCCATTCTGTCAAACACATTTGCCTCATGCAGAAGA
Organism: Betaproteobacteria bacterium; assembly: GCA_021373185.1. Taxonomy (GTDB): domain Bacteria; phylum Pseudomonadota; class Gammaproteobacteria; order Burkholderiales; family Sulfuricellaceae; genus Sulfuricella. The sequence goes on from JAJFTF010000054.1 coordinate 589, forward strand.
CAATCTGCCGCTGCAGCGCCGGAAATCTGGTGCCGGCACCAAGAATCGAACTCGGGACCTCCTGATTACAAGTCAGGCGCACTACCAACTGTGCTATACCGGCAAAAACCCAAGGGCGGCATTATAGGGTGTTAGCGCACGCACGGCAAATACGATTTGCATGCGGAGCCGAAAAAGCGGAGAAGACATTGAGATATTTTGGGAAGCCCGGCTGATTGACTACGCTCCGGGAAGGCAATGCTGCGTGCGTCATGCAGAATGCCACTGCAACTCAAAAACCACTAGTAAACCTGCGTTCACAGGGCTTGCAAGCATGCTATTTAATTATTTTTAGCTGCGGCTTGCCGCGCGGAGCCGGCGGCTCGCCATCGGGAAGCAGCGTTGATCCGGCGTCGCTGGATATTGTCTCGTCCGGGACACCCTCTTCGCCCTCCTGCTCAGGGAAAGAAAGCCCCTGGGCATTTTCGCGCGCATAGATGCTGATCACAGAACCAACCGGAATCTCTATGTCGCGTGCAACCCCGCCAAACCGGGCGGAAAACCGGATCAGATCATTGCCCAGAGTCAGATTGCGCGCCGATACCGGACTGATATTCAGAATAATCTGCCCATCCTTCACAAACTCCATCGGCACACGCGTGTGCTTGCCCACCTTGATAGCGAGATAAGGAGTCAGACCGCTGTCCGCGCACCACTCGTAAATGGCGCGAATAAAGTAAGGTCGGGTAGACAGTTCACTCACTTGCGCATGGCTTTTTCGGACGGAGTCAGCGCCTCGATAAATGCCGGGCGACTGAACAGCCGCTCGCCATATTTCAGCAAGGCTGCGGCCTGCTTCGGCATAACAATCCCGTAATAATCCAGACGCCACAACATGGGCGCAATCGCCACGTCGAGCATGGAAAACTCTTCGCCCAGCATGAATTTCTGCTTGGCAAACAGCGGCGCCAACTGCGTCAGACTGTCACGTACCGTAGCGCGCGACTTTTCAGCCGCTTTCTGGCTGCCGTGCTCAAGGGCATCGACATGGCTGAACAATTCCTGCTCAAAGCGATACAGGAAGAGCCTCGCCCTGCCCCGCATCACCGGATCGGCCGGCATCAACTGCGGATGGGGAAAACGCTCATCGATGTATTCATTAATGATGTTTGCCTCATGCAGGATCAGATCACGCTCCACCAGAACGGGCACCTGATTATAGGGATTCATCACCGCCAGATCTTCAGGCTTGTTATGGAGATCCACATCGATAATCTGGAAATCCATGCCTTTTTCATACAGCACAATTCGGCATCTTTGGCTGAAGGGGCACGTAGTGCCGGAATAAAGGGTCATCATAAGTTTTCTACCGCCACCAAAATTTAGTCATCGTTATATGCTGAAAAATCCGGGAGTCCCAATACAAAATGTCCAACGATCAGAACAGACGACCTGTCGAGAGGACACCCCCGCATGCTCCAGCTAATTGATTCATACTAACATTTTATCGAGTTGATTTGCTAGGGTTAAATGCCAAAACGGGCCATGGTGGCCCGTTTCAGCGCGCCCCAAAGGGGCAAACCCAACTCAATCGAATGCGATGAACTAGTGGATATCCTTCCAGTATTCTTTCTTCAGCATATAAGCCACCACGAAGAAAACGCCCAGGAAGAGTAGGACCACAATGCCCAGCTTCATGCGCGTCGCCTTCATCGGCTCGCCCATGAACACCAGGTAATTCACCAAATCCGCCGCCATGCCGTCGTACTCCGCCGGAGTCAGCTTGCCGGGCTTGTCCAGCATCAGTTTGTGGGTCTCATGCTCGCCGTGTTTTTCGACATGCAGCACCTGCTCGCCCTGCAATTCGTACAGCACGTGCGGCATGCCGACTTTATCGAACGCCACATTGTTCCAGCCGGTCGGGCGAGTTTCGTCGCGATAGAAACCGCGCAGATAGGTATAAAGCCAATCCGCGCCGCGCGAACGGGAAATCACCGACAGATCGGGAGGCGCAGCACCGAACCAAGCTTGGGCCTCACCTTTGTTCATGCTGTTGGTCATCGGATCGCCGACTTTGACACCGGTAAAGATCAAGTTGTCCTTGATCTGCTGTTCGGTCAGCCCGATATCCTGCAGCCGGTTATAGCGCATGGCTTGGGCGCTGTGGCAAGGCAGGCAATAGTTAACAAAGGTTTTTGCGCCACGCTGCAGCGATGCATTGTCATCGAGACGGACAGGCGCCTTATCCAGATGGATATCGCTGGAAGCGAACGCCATCGTCGAAGCCAGCAGGCTTGCAAGAAAAAGTATCTTTTTCATTATCCTGTCACCCTTTCCGGTTCCGGTTTGCATTTGTCAATTTTGGTATACCACGGCATCAGCAGGAAGAAGCCCAAGTAAACCGTCGTCAGTATCTGTGAGAGTACCGTGTAGAGCGGGGTGACCGGCAGCATGCCCAGCCAGCCCAAGCCAAGAAAACTGACCACGAACAGCGCCAGCGCAGTTTTGTAAATCGGACCGCGATAACGGATCGACTTGACCGGCGAACGATCGAGCCAAGGCAGGAAGCAAATGATCATGACCGCCACGCCCATCGCAATCACGCCGGGGAACTGCGAACCGAACATCGGCGGCACCGCACGCAGCACGGCATAAAACGGCGTGAAGTACCAGACCGGCGCAATGTGCGGCGGGGTCTTCAAAGGATCAGCGGGGAAGAAGTTGTTATCCTCGATGAAATAGCCGCCCAAGTCCGGCGCAAAGAACACGATCGCCGAAAACACCATCAGGAACACCACGACGCCAACGATATCCTTCACCGTGTAGTACGGGTGAAAGGGAATGCCGTCGAGCGGGATATGGGTAACCGGATCCTTGTTTTTCTTGATTTCAACGCCGTCCGGGTTGTTCGAACCGACTTCATGCAACGCGATGATGTGCGCCACCACCAACCCAACCAGCACCAGCGGAATCGCTGCCACGTGGAAAGCGAAAAAGCGGTTCAGCGTCGCATCGGAAATCACGTAATCACCGCGAATCCACAGCGACAGGTCCGCCCCGACAAACGGCACGGCGGAGAACAGGTTGACGATCACCTGCGCACCCCAGTAGGACATCTGACCCCAAGGCAGCAGGTAGCCCATGAAGGCTTCCGCCATCAGGGCGAGGTAGATGCACATGCCGAAAATCCAGATCAGTTCGCGCGGCTTGCGGTAGGAACCGTACATCAGCCCGCGGAACATGTGCAGATACACCACCACGAAGAACATCGAAGCGCCGGTGGAATGAATGTAGCGAATCAGCCAGCCCCATGGCACGTCACGCATGATGTACTCAACCGAATAGAAGGCGAGCGCCGCATCCGGCTTGTAATGCATGGTGAGGAAAATACCGGAAACGATCTGGATGACCAGCACCAGCAACGCCAGGGAACCGAAGAAATACCAGAAGTTGAAATTCTTCGGTGCGTAATATTCGGAAAGATGCTCTTTCCACAGCTTGGTAAGGGGGAAGCGCGCATCCACCCAACCCAACAGATTTGTCAGACTATTCATTTATCAAGCTCCCTTGCTGTCGTCGCCAACCAGAATGCGGCTGTCGCTCAAATACTTGTAGGGCGGAATCTCCAGATTGATTGGAGCAGGCGAACCGGCAAATACGCGACCGGACAGATCGAAGCGGGAGCCGTGGCAAGGGCAGAAAAAGCCGCCATGCCAGTCGTCGCCCATGCCGCCTTCGGCGCCAGCCTTCAATTTTTCAGAGGGGGAACAACCGAGGTGAGTGCAGATACCGACCGCTACCAGGATGTTCGCGTGCTCTTTGCGGGAACGCGCTGCATTCTTGCAATATTCCGGCTGCTGCGGCACCTCACACTTCGGATCGGACAGCTTGCCATCATGCTTCACCAGCAGATCCATCATTTCCTTGGTGCGATTCACCACCCACACCGGCTTGCCGCGCCATCCCACGTTCACGATCATGCCCGGCTCAATCTTGCTGATATCCACCTCCACCGGCGCACCAGCCGCCTTGGCTCGCTGGCTTGGCAACCAACTTGCAAGAAACGGGACAGCCACACCGGCTGCCGCGACCCCACCGACCGCAGTCGTAGCAGCAATCAGAAACCTCCGTTTGCTGCGATCCACTTCATTTTGGCTCATATCACTGACATCCCCATCTTGGAAATTTCAACGGCGCGCTCGATATTGACTCAACAAGTCGCCAATACTAGCTGCGCCCAGCTAAAAAACAATCTGCCACGAACCTTTTCGGATACCCGAATCCGAAATACTTCTTGGAACATAAACCCGCCAATTATAACCAATTTACCGGAAAGAATTAACCACTTTTTGCACCCACTCACTCATGGAACGACATTAACCAATTGTTTTATAACTACTTTAACGACAAAACGGCATTACTATACCGGGTTGTCGATATCTATAAACCGATGGCTGACGCCCAATTTCTCCGCCAGATGCTCGCCCAGCGCCTGCACGCCATAGCGCTCGGTGGCATGATGGCCTGCCGCAATGAACGCAACCCCGGTTTCGCGCGCCAGGTGGACGCACTGCTCCGAAATCTCGCCGGTGAGGAAGGCATCCACGCCAAGGCGGATCGCCTCCTCGAAGAGTCCTTGTGCTCCGCCGCTGCACCAGGCGATGCGCCGCACCGGTCGGCGCTCCTCGCCGATGAACAACGGCTGACGGCCCAGCATGGCGGCCACGTGCGCGCCGAACTGCGAAAGCGACAACGCTTCCACCAACTCGCCATGGCAAGCAATATTCTGTTCGCCGAACCAGCCATTCACCCTGAAACCCAGCTTCTGCGCCAACTGCGCGTTATTTCCCAGCGTTGGATGCGCATCGAGTGGAAGGTGGTAGGCCAGGAGGCTGACGTTATGGCGCAACAGCAGTTCGATGCGGGCACGCTTCACCCCAGTGATACGGGCATCCTCGTTTTTCCAGAAATAGCCGTGGTGCACCAGGATCGCATCTGCGCCCGCCTCAATCGCCGCCTTGAGCAGATCCAGGCTCGCGGTTACCCCGGTCACCAAACGGGAAATTTCAGCTCGCCCTTCCACCTGCACGCCATTTGGACAATAATCACGAAACCGGGCCGCATCCAATAGCTGCCCGGCATAATCCTCCAGCTTGAATAATTCCACGAACACCCCCAACTTAAGAAAAACTCAACAATTTTTAGTCCGCTTCGAGAGAACACACCATGCGCAGACTCTGGCTCATTTTTGCACAAACCGCCACTATCAGTCTTGCAGCGCTTTTCGTGGTCGCCACGTTAAAGCCCGAGCTTCTACCGTGGCGCGGCAGTTCGGTGGTTACGGTACAGCAAGCGCCGACGGATAGCGCAGCGCAAAATTCCGGCTCATACCGTATGGCTGCGAAAAAGGCCATGCCCTCAGTAGTCAACGTCTACACCAGCAAAGAGGTTCCCGCACCACGCAACCCGTTCATGGACGATCCGGTGTTCCGCCGTTATTTCGGCGACCGCTTCGATGGCGAGCCGCAGCGCGCATCCAGCCTGGGCTCCGGCGTCATCGTCAGCCCCCAGGGTTACATCCTGACCAACCAGCATGTGGTCGAAGCCGCCGATGAAATCGAAGTGGCGCTGGCCGACGGGCGCAAAAGCTCGGCCCGAATCGTCGGCGCCGACCCTGACACCGATCTCGCCGTGCTGAAAATCGAACTGAAAAATTTGCCCGCCATCACCTTCGGCCACGCCGAGCAGGTTCAGGTCGGCGATGGCGCACTGGCCATCGGCAACCCCTTCGGCGTAGGCCAGACCGTGACGATGGGCATCATCAGCGCCTTGGGACGCAGCCATCTGGGTATCAACACGTTCGAAAACTTCATCCAGACCGACGCTGCGATCAACCCCGGCAATTCCGGCGGTGCGCTGGTGGACGCGAGCGGCAACCTGATCGGCATCAACAGCGCCATCTATTCGCGCAGCGGCGGCTCTCTGGGAATCGGCTTCGCAATTCCCGCCAGCCTCGCCAAGCAAGTGATGGAACAAATCATCCGCTACGGCAGCGTGGTGCGCGGCTGGATCGGAGTGGAAGTGCAGGACATCACGCCGGAACTGGCGGAAACATTCAAGTTACACAAAACCGGCGGCGTGCTGATCGCCGGGGTACTGCGAAACGGACCTGCCGACCGGGGCGGCATCAAACCGGGCGACCTCCTGCTGGAAATCAATGGCAAGGCGGTCGCCGACTCCACCGACATGCTCAACCAGATTTCCGGGCTGACACCGAACAAGGTCGCCACCATTAAAATCCAGCGCAACCAGACCGAAGCGCTGTTGCACCTCAATATCGGCAAGAGACCCAGGCAAAATAATTAACTTGCATTTGGCACGCCAATTCCGCTGCCGATCATGCCGCAAAACCACCACCAGAAATACGCCTGACCAGACAAAAAAACCCGACATCGGTCAATTCCAACGGAATAATATTTCTTTTATTGGAATAGAACATCCTTTCCTTGTCACCTCTGCTATTCAGCATAAATATTTTGTGTTAGCCTCATAAAAAACAAAAACATACGACTTACATGCTTAATTGTGGCAGTCGCCTATTAAATAAAGAGGGAATATGACTTCGTTATATTGGCTGCAATGCGGCGGATGCGGAGGCGACACCATGTCGCTCCTCGGCACCGAAGCACCCGACGTACCAACCCTGATGCAATCGCTGGACGTAGACCTTTTGTGGCACCCCTCGCTTTCCAGCCTTTCTCCGGCCAAGCAAGAGACTTTGCTTGACGACCTGAAATCCGGCGCCAAACCGCTCGATGTACTGGTTGTCGAAGGTGCCGTAGTGCGCGGCCCTGCCGGCACCGGCATGTTCGATGCGCGTGGCGGACAACCACGCAAGGATGTGGCAGTAGCGCTCGCCAAGCAGGCCCGATTTGTGATCGCGCTTGGCACCTGCGCGAGCTTTGGCGGTTTTGGCGCCGACGGCGAGATCGAGGCAACCGGCTTGCAATTTACCAAGTCACAAAAAGGTGGCTTGCTGGGTGCAGATTTTCAAGCGAAGTCGGGACTGCCGGTGCTCAATCTGGCCGGTTGCCCCTGTCACCACGACGTCCTCGGCAACGTCCTGCTGGCACTCGCTGCCAATGCCAAAGTCGAACTCGACGAGTTCCAGCGCCCGCTGGACTGGTACGGGATGACGGTGCATCAAGGCTGCACCCGCAACGAATACCATGAATATCGCGTCGAAGAGGAAGACTTCGGCCAGAAGGGCTGCCTGTTCTTCCACAAGGGCTGCCATGGCCCGCTGGTCGGCGGCACCTGCAACAAAACATTGTGGAACCAGCGTTCATCGAAAACGCGCGCCGGAGTGCCATGCTTCGGTTGCACCAGCCCCGAATTCCCCGCCGCAGACCCGTTTTTTGAAACCCGCAATATCGAAGGCATCCCGATTGCCCTGCCAATGGGCGTCAGTCGCGCCCATTACATGGTTTACAAGGGCATGGCCGCCGCCGCTGCACCGGAGCGGTTGAAAAAGCGAATTACCGAAGTCTGACAGAAAGCGCGTCATGAGCCCCACAAGAAAAATTGTCGACATCCCTTTCAACCGCGTCGAAGGCGATCTGGAGGTGCGCGTCGAGCACGACGATGGCGCGATCACCGACGCATGGAGCGCCGGCACGCTGTATCGCGGCTTCGAAAATCTGATGATCGGTCGCGGCGCCCTTGACGGGCTGGTGATGACGCCGCGTATCTGCGGCATCTGCTCGACTACCCACCTGATGGCCGCCGCACGCGCGCTCGACGCGATTGCCGGCGTGACCCCGCCGGATAACGCCATCCGCCTGCGCAACATTGCATTGATGGCGGAGCATGTGCAGAGCGACGTGCGCCAGAGCGTATTGATGTTCATGGCCGATTTCGCCAACCCGGCGCATCAACGGCATTCGTTGTTCGAGCAGGCGCAGCAGCGCTACACCACGATGGGCGGCAGTTCGTTCATCGACGTCATCCGCGAAACCAAAAAAATCCTCGAAGTCGTCGCCATGATCGGCGGCCAGTGGCCGCATTCCTCCTACATGGTGCCGGGCGGCATCGCCTTTGAGCCCTCGCAGGCGCATCTGCTGCAATGCCTCCAGATCGTGCGCAGCTATCGGCAATGGTATGAGCGCCGCATCCTCGGTTGCAGCATCGAACGCTGGCTGGCGGTGGACAGCCGCGCCGCACTGGACGTCTGGCTGGACGAAAACAGCACGCAGCGCGAAAGTGAAGTGGGCTTCCTGCTGCGTTTCGGGCGCGAACTGGGACTCGATGCTATTGGTCGCGGCAACGAGGCATTCCTGTCCTACGGCTCGCTCGATCTACCCGCCGACACAGATGCGGTCGCCTCGACTCGGCAACTGGTGGCGGCTGGCGTGGTTCGCCGCACAACAGCAGAAACATTCGATGCGGCAAAAATCGCCGAAGACGTGTCGCATGCCTGGTACAAGAAAGCGCTGGGCGCTCTTCATCCTTTCAATGGCGAAACACAACCCTACGCGACGGGGCGGGAGGGTGGCGCCTATTCCTGGATCAAGGCGCCGCGCTACGACGGTTCGGTAGTCGAAACCGGGCCGCTGGCCGAAGCAGTGATCGACCGCCGCCCCCTGTTCCTGGATTTTCTCGCCGGTCCCGGCGCTTCGGCGCTGACCCGGCAACTTGCGCGCCTGACGCGCCCGACAACCTTGCTGGCGGCGATGGAAACCTGGCTCGTCGAATGTATCGCCACACACGGCGCTACCATCATCGCCGGCGATGGACAGGTGCCCGACGGTCAAGGCTTCGGCCTGACCGAGGCGGCGCGCGGCGCACTCGGCCACTGGGTGAGCATCGAAAACGGCAAGATCGCCCGCTACCAGATCATTACCCCAACTGCATGGAACGGTTCACCGCGCGACGAAGGCGGCGTGCGCGGCGCCTGGGAAGAAGCGCTGGTCGGTACCCCCATCGCCGATCCAGACAATCCGGTCGAAGCGGGTTATGTCATCCGCTCCTTCGATCCCTGCCTGGTTTGCGCCGTGCACACCGTGAAGCGCAACCATTAAAATGGCCGCCCGCATCCTCTGCATCGGCAACCGCTTTGTCGGCGAAGACGATTTCGGGCCGCGAGTTTACGATACGCTGGCGGGCATGGAGTGTCCGGCTGATGTGGATATCGTCGATGGCGGCCTGGCCGGTCTCAACTTGCTGCGCTATCTCGAAGACGGCAGACCGGTCATCTTTGTCGATGCGGTTAGCGGCTTCGCCCCGGTTGGTGAAATCACCGTGATCGACGGCGACATCGTCGCGCGCCAGGCGCCAGGCAAGTTTGGCCACGAAGCCGGCCTGCCTTTTTTGCTGCATGTCCTGCCTGCGGTGATCGACAATCCGCCGCCTCGAGTTCGCCTCATCGGCTGTGAAGGAGGCGCATCGGACGATGCCGTTCTGGATGCGGCCCGCCTCAGCCTGCAACTCGCCCTGGAGGCGCAGTGAATCGCCTGAAACTCGACACACCCCTTGCGGAACGCTGCATGGAGATATTCATTCATGGGACATGATGATGCGATTCTGGCTGCGGCAGACAGCAGATATATTGCGCTCGAAGAAGAGAACCGCATGCTGCGCGCAGAAATTCGCGTGGCACGAGAGGCGGCGGAAATCACCACCAAACTGGTGGTCGAGCAGTTCGAAAAAACCGACGCCATCCTGAACCGTTTCCAGGATGCAAATGCTCGCCTGGTTGAAAGCAACGATGAACTGGAGGCGGCAAAGCAACGCCTCCAGAAACTGGATCAACTGAAATCGGATTTTCTTTCCTCTGTTTCCCACGAATTGCGCACACCACTCACTTCGATCAGGGGATTCGCCCACCTGGTCGAGCGCGAGTTTTCCCGCAGCTTTTCATCTCTGGCCGGGGAAGATTCCGGGCTGCACAAGAAATCCGAGCGCATCCGCGAAAATCTGGCGATCATTCTCAAGGAATCGGATCGCCTTACCCGCCTCATCAACGACGTACTCGACCTGGCCAAGATCGAGGCAGGACGCGTCGAGTGGCGCGACACCCTGATCCAGACAGAGACATTGGTGCATGATGCCGTCAACGCGGCACGCGGCATGTTCGACCAGAAACCCGGCATCGAATTGAAAATCGAAATCCAGGAAAAGTTGCCATCTTTCATCGGCGATGCGGATCGCATGTTGCAGGTGCTGGTCAATCTGCTTAACAATGCCGTGAAGTTCACCGATCAAGGCATGGTGACGGTGAAAACCTTCCTCAACGCGGAAAGTTTGATCCAGATAGAAGTCATCGACAGCGGCATCGGCTTTCCTCCAGAAGATGCCGACGCGATTTTCGACAAATTCCAGCAGGCAAAACATGGCGATACCTTGATGGACAGGCCCGCCGGCACTGGTTTGGGGTTGTCCATTTCGCGCGAGATTGTCGAACGGCACGGAGGGAGAATTAAAGCGCAGTCGCAACCGGGCAAGGGCAGCACATTTACACTATCGTTACCACCCGCTGCCGAGAGCATGGCGGAAACCACCGGTGTTGCCCCGCAACTCGCGCCTGTTAAGGACAAAGACAAACATCTTGAAACGGATAAGGCCACGCCGTCGGGTTCGGTCGATAAGCCCAAGGTGTTGGTGGTGGATGATGATGCAGGTGTGCGCGACTATCTTGCACAGTTATTGCAAGAACAGGGCTATAACGTCGTTATGGCAACAGACGGACAAACGGCAATAGCCACTGCGCGAGCGCATCGCCCCGACCTGATTACCATGGATATTGCCATGCCGGTGATGGATGGGCGCATAGCGATCACCAAATTACGCGCCGACCCTGAGTTGCAGCACATTCCCATCATGGTGGTGTCAGCCATTTCCGGCTGGGAAACGGCAGGCGGAGATATGGCCATGGCCAAGCCGCTCGATGAGTCGCGCTTTTTGAAAAACATTCATTTACTGCTGAATGGCGATGAAATCGCGGAGCCTAAAAAAATTCGATTCCTGGTGATCTACGAGATGGAGCGAAATTCGGCGATGGCGCCAAGCGGATTCACAGCGCATTGCGAGATGGATTTTTGCCCTGTCGATGAACTCTCATCCCGCATCCAGTCTGGTTTTCAAGGGATGGTGGCCATCCCTGTCAATTTGCTCAGCAAGATCGATTTAAACATGCTGAATGCAGCCCCATCTCTGGAAGTTATGATCATGCCGGTGCCGGTCGCAGCGTGCGAAGCCGACCTGAAATCGTAACGCTACAGCGTACAGAATAAAAAATGGAGAAGATGATGAGCAGAAACATGAAAATAGCGATTGTGGACGACGAAATTCATATCCGCTCCTTGCTGGAACAAACCCTGGAAGACCTGGAAGGCGAGCCGGACATTCTGATCGCGGCAAACGGCGCGGAAGGCTTGGCGTTGATCGAACGCGAGCAGCCACAACTGGTGTTCCTGGATGTCATGATGCCGCTGATGAACGGCTATGAAGTGTGCGCGGCGGTACGAAAAAATCCTGGGTTAAGCGGCACCACCATCGTCATGCTGACCGCCAAGGGCCAGGAATCGGATCGGGTGCGGGGGCTGGAAGAAGGCGCGCATCGTTTTATCACCAAGCCGTTCGATCCCGATGAGATTCTCGATCTGGCGCGCGAAATACTTGGACTGTGAAGGGGGGATCATATGCTTTCCCGCAGCCTTCAAGCAAAGTTCATATTGCCGGTTTCAGTCCTTGTCGTTGTCACCACGCTTGTCCTCGTCGCGATCATTTCGATCAGCAACAGCCGCAGCATTGAGCAATCCGCCCAGAGAGAAAGCCTGGAGAACCTCTCCAAGGTCAGACGGGTTCTTGCCGTTACCGACACGATCATGATGGAGCGCGTGAAGGGTTCGATGAAGTTGCTGATGGAACGCGGCGGCAGTATTGGCGCTCCGCGTCAGGGCCATTCGGTGGAAATCAAGGACAGAACGGCACCCGACCTGATTTTTGGCAGCCAGGCTCAGGCCAACCGCTTTGAATTGGTGGATGGCGTTACATCCAGCCAGGGGGGCACCGCCACGCTATTTTCCAAGGAAGGTGAAAATTTCGTGCGGATCAGCACCAACGTGAGACAAGGCGATAAACGCGCCGTTGGCACCGTACTCGACCCAAACGGTCAGGCCATCAAGGCCATCCGCGCAGACAGCGCTTTTTACGGCCAGGTCGATATTCTTGGCACCCCCTTTCTCACCGGCTACGAACCCATGCGCGACAGCCAGAACAATATTGTCGGCCTCTGGTACGTAGGCTACAAAGTTGACATGCAGGCTTTGCAGGAATCCATTGCCCAGAGCCGCATTCTGAACAACGGATTTATCGCCCTGATGGATGATAAGGGTAAGGTGCGTTTCCATTCCGATAACGTCGCTCCTGAAGTCGCCCTGAGTGTCGCCAACGGCAGTGTCCATGGGTGGGAGATTAAAAAAGAAACCTTCACCCCTTGGGGGTTTGTGATGGTGGCGGCTTATCCCAAAGATGAAGTGAGCGGAACCGTAAGGAGGGAAGTTTTTGCCGTAGTGGCGGTTGGCGTGGTGCTGGGCTGCATCCTGATCGGTTTGCTGATCTGGTTGGCGCGCTCACTGGTTATCGCACCATTGAAAGAGGCGGTTGCCGTTGCCGGAGAAATCGCCAATGGCAATTTGACCGCCACGGTTATCTCACAACGCGAGGATGAAATCGGTGTTTTGCTCAAGGCGCTGAACCACATGCAGGCATCCCTGCTCCAGATGATCGAGCGGATTACCAGTAACGCTCATAGCATTGACAAACTGGAGGCCGCCAAACAGCATCTTCAGAATCAGGATCAACTGAAATCGGATTTTCTCTCCTCGGTTTCCCACGAATTGCGCACGCCATTGACTTCGATCAGAGGGTTTGCCCACCTGGTCGAACGCGAGTTTTCCCGCAGTTTCGCCGCGCTGGCAGGGGATGACGCCGGATTGAACAAGAAATCCGAGCGCATCCGGGAAAATCTGGCAATCATCCTCAAGGAGTCGGATCGCCTCTCCCGCCTCATCAACGACGTGCTCGATTTGGCCAAGATCGAGGCAGGGCGCGTCGACTGGCACGATGCGCCGATACAGCCCGGCGTACTGGTGCGCGATGCGGTCAACGCAGCACACGGCATGTTCGAGCAGAAACCCGGTGTCGAACTGAAAGTTGAAGTCCAGGATAACTTGCCATTGTTCGTTGGCGATGCCGACCGCATGTTGCAGGTACTGATCAACTTGCTTAACAACGCCGCGAAGTTCACCGACCGGGGTACGGTGGCGGTGCAGGCGTTTCTCAACTCGAAAAACCTGATCCAGATTGACATCCGCGACAGCGGCATCGGGTTTCCCCCGGAAGAAGCCGAAGCGATTTTCGACAAATTCCAGCAGGCCAAGCATGGCGACACTCTGACAGATCGCCCCAAAGGCACCGGCCTGGGGTTGGCCATTTCACGCGAAATCGTCGAGCGGCACGACGGAAAAATCCAGGCGCAATCGCAGCCGGGCGAAGGCAGCGTATTTACCGTATTGTTGCCCCCCGCCACGGAGAGTCTGGCGAAAACCACCGATATCACGTCACGCATCGCGTCCTTAGCCACCGAAGAACAGCGCCGCACAATGGACGAAGGGATGCCGTCAGATAAAAGCGGGAAACCCAGAGTACTGGTGGTGGATGACGACGAAGGCGTACGCGACTATCTCACCCAATTATTGCAGGAACAGGACTACGACGTTATTTCTGCGGCGGATGGTCAAGCGGCAGTGGCTGCCGCGCAAGCATATCGCCCCGACCTGATTACCATGGATATCGCCATGCCGGTTATGGATGGACGCACCGCCATCGCCAAGCTGCGCGCCGATCCCGGCTTGCAGCACATCCCCATCATGGTGGTATCGGCGCTTCCCGGCTGGGATACGGCAGGCGGAGATTTGGCCATGCCCAAGCCGCTTGACGAGCCACATTTCCTGAAGAATATCCATTTGCTGTTGGGCCGCAGCGAAAGTGCAGAAGCCAAGAAAATGCATTTCCTGGTGCTCTACGATATGGAACGGGATTCGGCGATGGCACCAAGCGGATTATCGGCTCATTGCGAAATGGATTTTTGCCCTCTCGATGAACTGTCCGCCCGCATCCAGTCAGGTTTTCAGGGTATGGTTGTCGTTCCCACCGATTTGCTCGACAAGGTCGATTTGCACATGCTGAACGTAGCGCCGTCGCTGGAAGTCATGATCATGCCGGTGCAGATGGCAATGCGCACAACACCGGCAGAAATAATTACGCCCACTGCAGATTAGGACATTGGAAAACATGATGAGTGAAAATGCAAAAATTGTGATTGTGGACGACGAGATTCACATCCGCTCCCTGCTTGAGCAAACTCTGGAAGATCTGGAAGGCGAACCGAAAATCCTGACAGCCGCCAATGGCGTGGAAGGCTTGGCGTTAATTGAGCGCGAGCATCCTCGTCTGGTGTTTCTGGATGTCATGATGCCGCTGATGAACGGCTATGAAGTGTGTGCGGCAGTACGGAAAAATCCGGCGCTGGCTGACATCACCATCGTCATGCTGACCGCCAAGGGACAGGAATCTGACCGGGTGAAAGGGTTGCAAGAGGGAGCGCATCGCTTTATCACCAAGCCGTTCGATCCCGACGAAATTCTGAACCTGGCGCGCGAAATGTTAGGACATTCATGATCAAGGCCGAACACTATCTCAAGTCCGCATGGGTACGTCGGCAGTTTGAGCTGATGCTACCTCTATTATCGTCCGGCATCAGTGCAGCGCTGCAACTTGGTGGCAAGCGTCTGGTGGAGTTCAACGAAGCCGGCCACGACTTGAGTGAAGGCGCCCCAGGTGTGCGAGCTTTTCCTTTAACGCTGGAAGGGGAGCAGGTAGGAACGCTGCTGCTGCGCCTGCCGGCGCAGAACGAAACAGCTCAAGTGGAGGCTTGGGGCAACCTCCTTGCCCATTCCCTGCAGGGAATGCTTGAAGCCGAACACGGGCGCCGTTCGGTCGCACGGGAGACGCTGGAAAGCTACCGCGAAATGGCCTTGCTGCAACGGGCTGTCACCGACCTCAACCATTCTCTCAAGCCCGCTGCAGTGGTTGCGGCCTTGCTCAAGGAATTCGACGGGCGCAACAACACGGCGGATTACGGCGCGGTATTTATGCGCGCTGCCGACAACGACGATTGCGATCTGGCCGTATCCTTCGGCGAAAACGCCGGAAAAGATTTTGCCCGGCTCAAGGACAGCCGCTTGTTCGCTGACATAAGCGTTCGCGAAACGGGCGATATCGTCAACGATTTATCATCATCGCCATTGTGGGCCGGAGACGTGGCGAATTTTCAGGCATTGCTGTGGCTGCCGCTGGTCGCCGATGGAGAGAGGCTCGGTCTGCTGGTGCTGGCGTCCCGCCACATCGAAGGGTTTAGCGCCGCCGACCTGAAACGCGCGCAAACACTGTCCTCCGTCGCCGCCACCGCCTTGCGCAACGCCCAGCTTTATGCCGCCGAACAAAAAATGTTCCAGTCTTTCGTCAGGGTTATCGCCACCGCCATTGACGCCAAATCACCCTACACCGCCGGGCACTGTCGCCGTGTGCCGGAGATCACGCTGATGATCGCGGAGGCGGCGCACCAAGCCAACAGCGGGCCGTTCGTCGATTTCACGCTGGACGAAGATGAACGCAACGCCATGGAAATCGCCGCCATGCTGCATGATTGCGGCAAAGTGGTCACCCCGGAATGGGTGGTCGACAAGGCCACCAAGCTGGACTGCATCGCCAATCGCATCCACCTGGTCGCCCTGCGCTTCGAAGTATTGCGGCGGGACGCGTTGATCGCCCGCTATCGCGCGTTGGCCGAGGGAGAAAAACCGGAGTCCGCCGAGACGGTTTATCAAGAGCGCCTGCGCCAGCTCGACGACGATTTTTCGTTCCTCGAAAAATGCAACACGGGCACCGAGTTCATTTCCAGTGAACATCTCGCGCGTATCGAAAGCATCGCCCAGCAGCGCTGGAACGATACTCGCGGGGAAAACCACCCCCTGCTGACCGAAAATGAGGTTTACAACCTCGCCATTCAACGCGGCACACTGAACCCGGAAGAACGAATCATCATCGAATACCACGCCGTCCATACCATCAACATGCTGTCGCAAATTGCATTCCCCCGCTCATTGCGCAATGTCACTGAATACGCCGCCGGGCATCATGAACGTATGGATGGAAAGGGTTATCCACGCGGACTGAAAGGCGACCAGTTGTCGATTCCAGCGCGCATGGTGGCCATCGCCGACATCTTCGAAGCGCTTACCGCGCCAGACCGACCCTATCGCAAACCCGGCAAATTGAGTTGGGCCATCGACATCATGCACCGCATGAAGCTGGACAATCACATCGACGGCGATTTATTCGACCTGTTTCTTTCCGAAAAGGTTTATCTGGCCTATGCCAGCAAGCACCTTGCCGCCAATCAGATCGACGAGGTGGATGCCAGCCGATATCTTGCCGGGCGGGGGTCATAGGTGATGATTACCCGCTTCAAGTCCAGTCTGTTCGCACACATCTTCGCCACCACCACGGCGGCCATCATCGTGCTGTTTGCCGCCATGTATCTGCTGGCGGTGCCGTTTATTCAGACTACCGTGGAGGGGATCGAGGAAAGGTCGGGGCGCACCATCCTGAACAACGTCTACGCGATGGTGGAGCAGGCACATCTTGATCTTGAAAAATATCGCCAGTCCATCGTTCTGGAACGCAAGGCGCAGCTTCGCAACATCATCACGGTAGTCGACGCGCGCATCAAAATACTGGAAGAGCAGGTACGCACCGGCAAACTTTCCAAGGAACAGGCCAGGCACGTCCTGCTCGATGAATTGCGCCATATCAAATACGGTCGCAATGATTACGTTTTCGCGGCAAATTACCGTTCCGTGCTGATTTCCCACCCCGACCCGGAATTGAACGGCGCAGATTTCTCCAACAAACGGGATTTTCGCGGCAATCTGATCGTGCCGCCGATGGTGGACGGCGCACTGAGCGCAGGAGAAGGATTTTATTCCTACTGGTGGCGTCGCCTGGGGGAGCAACAACCGACCGAAAAGCTGTCCTATTACAAACATATTCCGGCATTTGATCTGATCGTCGGTACCGGCGTCTACCTGGACGACGTCGAAGTCGCCGTGCGCAACAAGCGGGACGCCGCCGTTGAAGATCTGCGCCGTCGACTGCGGGAAACCCGCCTCGCCAAGACCGGCTATGTGTTTATCTTCGACGGGAAAATGAACATGCTCATTCATCCCAACTCCAACGTCGAAGGAAAGAGTGTCGGCCACATGCTCGATCCCGCCACGAAAACCCCCTTGCTCCCCATACTGATGACGGCGGCAGATAAACCGGAAAACGTTCATTACAAATGGGACAGTCCTTCCGACCCGAACAATTATGTCTACGATAAAATTTCATGGATGCGCTATTTCAAGGAATTCGATTGGTATATCGGCACCTCGGTCTACGTGGATGAGCTCGCCGGAAGCGCCCGGACTTTGCGCAACCGCGTGTTGGCCGTGTTCGCCATTACCCTGCTGCTTTCCGTTCTGCTGATTTACCTGTTCGTCAAAAAACTGACGGATCCGTTGCGACAATTGAGAGATACCGCATTGCGGGTGGAAAGCGGCGATTTTGACGCGCGCTGCAACTTGAGCCGTAACGACGAGATCGGTGTCGTGGCAACGGCGTTTAATGGCATGGTGTGGCGCTTGCAAGACAACATTCGGCACCTCGATACCAAGGTGAGTGAACGCACAGCCGAATTGGAAAAAGCCTATGAAGAACTCAAGGAACTCGACCAGCTCAAGTCTGACTTTTTATCCACGGTCTCCCACGAACTACGCACACCCATGACCTCGGTAATCGGTTTTGCCAAGCTGATAAAAAAGAAATTGGAGAAATCGATTTTCCCGCTGGCCGCCGAAGACGAAAAGGCGGCCCATGCCATTTCCCAAGTACGGGAGAATCTCGATATCATCGTCGAAGAAAGCGAACGCCTTACCCTCATGATCAACGATGTGCTGGACAGCGCCAAGCTGGAAGCCGGCAAAGTGGAGTGGAATTTCACCACGGTAACACCGCTACGTCTGATTGAGCGGGCGACTGCCATCACCACCCCTCTGGTCGAACAGAAAGGCCTGACGCTGGTCAGCGAGGTCGAACCGGATCTACCCAATGTCCGGGGCGACGAAAACCGCTTGCTCCAGGTGTTGATCAACCTGGTTGCCAACGCCGTCAAATTCACCGAGCACGGACAGATTGCCCTGCGCGCCGAACGGCAAGGCGAATTCGTCCGCTTCAGCGTCCGCGATAGCGGTTGCGGCATTGCCGAAAAAGATCAAGGCAAGGTGTTCGACAAGTTCAAGCAGATTGGCGACACACTCACCGACAAACCGCATGGTACGGGCTTGGGATTGTCGATCTGCCAGCGAATTGTCCAGCATCACGGCGGCGAACTTTGGCTGGATTCGACGCTTGGTGAGGGCAGCATTTTTTACGTTACCGTGCCACTTAAGGAAACCATTTAACCGGCCATACAGCAAGCTTACCGAAACAAAAATCCCGCGCTATAATCCATGAGCGCCTGTCAATACTGGCAGGGCGCATTCCACTACACTCAAGTTAAGGAGTCATCGTGAAAAATCTGTTGATCGCATTGTGCCTGGCAGTCGGTTTCGCTTCGCCCGCTTTTGCCGCCGAAGAAAAAGCGCCGACCGCGCAACAAAACAAGATGGGCGCCTGCAATAAGGAAGCCGGAGAAAAAGCGCTGAAAGGCGACGAGCGCAAGAAATTCATGAGCGATTGCCTGAAAGCCAAGGCGCCCGAGCCGGCAAAAGAAGCGGCTGCGCCGATGAAAGAAGAAGCGCCGAAAGAAAAGCTGACGCCGATGGCCACCTGCAACAAGGCCGCCGGCGAAAAAGCCATCAAGGGCGATGTACGCAAGAAATTCATGAGCGACTGCCTGAAGGCCAAAGGCCCGGAAAACATGAAATAAGCGCACTTCATTTCCGAGTCCCCCAGGCCCGCCACTCGGCGGGCTTGTCATTTCAGGCGCGGTTATTCTCAGAAAAGGTTCGATTAAGTGTCAAATTGCGACATCAACATCCTCGACTTGCCAGACAAGCCCCCCGCCTCTTTTTCGGAAAAGAATGGGATCATCTCCGTGCGCGCCGACAACCCGGTCAGCGCGCTGCAAGCCGTCGCCCGGCATGCGAACATCAAGATTCTGCTGTCGCCTGCCGATGTGGAACGACTGACCGGAGCGGGAAAAATCGACATCGCCCTGGACTACCCCAATAACGCCGCCGCTGCCGCAAAAACCGCAAAAGAAATTGACGATATGGCAACGAAAGCCTTTGCCGCCCTCGCCCGACAAAAACGCCAACGCTCATTCTGGAGAATGACAGTTTGGCTGGTTCTTGCGGCAGGGATAATCGCGCTCGGGTTTGTCGCCGCCTTCGCTCTGCTGGATGCGGCCAACGGCAGCCGCGCCTTGCAAGGCTTTTAGCCGGCTTAAGGATTTCGCCGGTTAATGGCGCGCAGGAATTCCGTTCTGAACTGGTCGCTGTCGCGGAAACAACCGGCGAATGCCTGGGTATAGACCCGCTCGTCGCCCCGCCTGTCTTCACCCAGTAACAGGCAAAGCTGCTCCGCCTCGATGACGCAGGCCGCGCCTTTGGCCTTGCCGTGCGTCACCAGCGCTTCCGCAATATCCCGCGTCATCCACTCCTGATAAGTGAAACGGTGGCCGACGGCATCGACCAGCCGCGCGATGCGCCCGAAGCCGTGCAACCGCCCGCCGGGGATGTAGGCGACATGGGCAATGCCGCGAAACGGCACGAGATGGTGCGGACAAACGCCATGCACCGCGATGCCGCGGATCACTACCATGTCCTCACGCGAATCGGGGAAACCTTCGCCCAGCACTTCGGCGGGATCCATGTCGTAACCGCCGAGCAAGCGTTTCTCCCATAATTCGCGCACGCGCTTCGCTGTTTTGCCGGTATGCGTACTGTCGGGGGACACGCCACAGGCGCGCAACAGATCGGTGATCGCCTGCTCGAAAGCAGCGGCGTCGAACCCGCTTACGCGCGGGATGCCAATTCCATGGGGAACGGACGGAGACGAACAGGAATCGTGGTCGCAATCATTCATGCGGCATTTTGTACCATGCCCGGCAGGGGCTGTCAAAACCTGAACACAGGTTTATCCACATACGCTTTTCAGGATATCTTATTGATAAACAGAATAGTGTTTTCCCCGATACCCAAATTCACCGGAGATAAATACAATTCGTCTGCCATGACAAATTCATGTCACACCGGGAGAACCGCAGGAAACGCCAAGATGAGCACACTCGAATGGCAAGACAGATACAGTGTCGGAGTCGACGAAATCGACTCCGATCACCATGAAATCGTATCCATAATCAACAAGCTGGACGAAGTCATGTCGAGCGGCAAGGCTCGCGACGGCCTGCCCTCGATCATGGGCCGACTGGTTGACTATACTCGCGACCATTTCCGCAGGGAAGAAGCGTTAATGGCGCAATACCAATACCCGGAAACAGATCAGCACAAGGAAACCCACAAGAAATTTATTGCCGAATTCGGTAAGATCCAGGCCGCACTGGTGCGGGGAAATTACGCTATCAGCATCACCTTGTTTTCCCTGCTGCGAAATTGGCTGATCGACCACATCATGGTGGTGGATCGCGATTTGGGTAAACATATCAATCATTGCAAAAGCGTTATCGGTAAAAACATGGCGGCTTGATTCGCCCGACTAATCAAATCAAGGCAGCTCCGCTTTCGCCCGCACCTACCCCCCCTCCCCCCGCAAGCACGAATTTCCGCATCAGCCGTTTCTACAATCATAACGCATCTGCCAGCCCAGGCCAGCGCAGGAAATTTGGCGCTATAATGCATCTTTTTTACGCCTCGCACATTTACTTATAAAGACCCGCACATGGAAAACCTGTGGAACGATAAAGAAGCCGCGCAATATCCCGATGACCTCGACCTGCGCGTTTACACCTCGCGCCTGCTCGGACGCGACAAGTCGCTGGTGCTGCATGGCGGCGGCAACACTTCGGTAAAAATCCGGCAAAAAAATCTGCTCGGCGAAGAACAGGACATCCTCTACGTCAAGGGCAGTGGCTGGGATCTCGAAACCATCGAGGAAGGCGGTTTCGCGCCCGTGCGCATGGCGCACCTGCTGAAGCTCGCCGAACTGGACACCCTGCCCGACCCGCAGATGGTCAACGAGCTGCTCACCCACATGACGCGCGCTTCGGCGCCCGCGCCCTCGGTCGAGACCATCCTGCACGCCACCCTGCCGTACAAATTCGTCGATCATACCCACGCCGACGCCGTCGTCACGATCACCAACACCGCCGACGGCGAGGCGCGCATCCGCGAGATTTACGGCAACTCGGTGGTGGTGATCCCCTACGTCATGCCGGGCTTCGACCTGGCTCGTCTGTGCGCGCAGAAATTTGCCGCCGAATCCACTGCCGACACCGTCGGCATGGTGCTGCTGAACCACGGTATTTTTTCGTTCGGTGACAGCGCCAAGCTGGCCTATGACCGCATGATCGAACTGGTGTCCAAGGCCGAACAATACCTTGCGCAACAAGGCGCATGGGAAATTCCCGCCGCCGCAGCGGTTCCATCGGCGCCAGCATTGCGCGGAGAGATCGCGGCATTGCGGCGCGAAGTTTCCGCCGCCGCCGGCTTTCCGGTCATCGTCTCCTCGCACCGCGACGCAAAGAGCCTGGCCTTTGCCCGCCGCGACGACATTGCCACCGTCTCGCAGCAAGGCCCGGCCACGCCCGATCACGTCATCCGCACCAAACGCCTGCCGCAACTCGGACGCGACGTGGCCGGCTACGTCGCCAGCTATAAGAGTTATTTCGAAGCACAAGCGCCCCACGCCAAAACGCCGCTGACCATACTCGACCCGGCACCACGGCTGATCCTCGATCCGCAACTGGGACTCTGTTCGGTGGGCCGCAGCGTCAAGGATGCGGCGATCATCAGCGAAATCTACGACCACACCATCGACATCATCACGCGCGCCACTACGCTGGGCGGCTTTCGCGCCCTGCCGGCGAAGGATATTTTCGACGTGGAATACTGGGATCTGGAACAGGCCAAGCTGCGCAAGGGCGGCAAAGCGCCCGCCTTCGCCGGCGAAGTGGCACTGGTGACCGGCGCCGGTTCCGGCATCGGCAAGGCCTGCGTCGATTCCCTGCTGGCGCGCGGCGCGGCGGTCATCGGACTGGACATCGACCCGCAGATCACGACGCTTTACTCGCGCCCCGATTTTCTCGGCATCTGCTGCGACATCACCGACGAGACGGCCATCGTCGCCGCGCTGGAGGCCGGCGTGAGCGCCTTCGGCGGCTTGGACATGCTGATCCTGAACGCCGGCATCTTCCCCGGCGGCTGCCGCATCGAATCCCTGGCCAGCAGCGAATGGCGCAAGGTGATGAACGTGAATCTCGACGCCAACCTGGTGCTGATGCGCGAATGCCACCCCCTGCTCAAGGCCGCGCCCAACAGCGGACGGGTGGTCATCATCGGCTCCAAGAACGTGCCCGCTCCCGGCCCCGGCGCGGCTTCCTACTCCGCCGCCAAGGCCGGCCTCAACCAACTGGCACGGGTCGCCGCGCTGGAATGGGGCGGCGATGGCATCCGCATCAACTCGCTGCATCCCAACGCGGTATTCGATACCGCGATCTGGACCGAGGAAGTGCTCGCTTCCCGCGCCAAGCATTACGGCCTGACGGTCGAAGAGTACAAAACCAACAACGTGCTCAAGGTCGAAGTCCGTAGCCGCGATGTTGCGGAACTTGCCGCTGAGATGTGCGGCCCCTTATTCGCCAAGACGACAGCTTCGCAAGTGCCGGTCGATGGCGGCAACGAACGGGTGATTTAGATTCACCGCCGATGCACGCCAATAAATGCAGATGAGACACGATATTATTGACATTTCTATGGCATATTTAATCATCGGTGTTCATCTGCGTTTATCGGCGGTTAACTGATTTTTCCAGGATGATTACCATGCCCACTCAAACCTCTTCAAACGTGACCACCATGCGCTGGCACAACGGCGCGCTCGAAATGATCGACCAGCGCGTGCTGCCGGCACGTTTCGAATACATCGCCTACGATTCCGCCGCCGCCATGGCGGAAGGCATCCGCAGCATGGTGGTGCGCGGCGCGCCCGCCATCGGCTGCGCCGCCGCTTATGGCGTGGCGCTGGAAGCGTTGCGGCTGGAAAAATCATCGCCCGAAGCGTTTCGCAGCGGCATGGAAAAGGGTTTCGAAATACTGGCCGACAGCCGCCCCACGGCGATCAACCTGTTCTGGGCGCTGGCCCGGATGCGAAGGGTGTGGGAAGCCGCCGGCACTGCCGCCAACGCTGCCGTGTCGGCGCGCCTGCTGGCAGAAGCGCATGAAATCCTCGCCGAAGACATCCGCATCAACCGCGCCATGGGTGCCGCCGGTGCGGCGCTGCTGGCTGACGGGGCGCGCGTGCTGACCCACTGCAACGCCGGCGCATTGGCGACGGCGGGCTGGGGCACCGCGCTGGGCGTGATCCGCTCGGCGGTGGAAGCCGGCAAAAAAATCTCGGTGATCGCCGACGAAACCCGCCCGTTCCTGCAAGGGGCGCGGCTCACCGCTTGGGAGATGGTGCAGGAGAACATCCCGGTCACCCTGATCACCGACAATATGGCCGGGCACCTGATGGCGCATGGCGAAGTGGATGCCATCGTGGTCGGCACCGACCGGGTCGCCGCCAACGGCGATGTCGCCAACAAGATCGGCACCTACATGGTGGCGGTGCTGGCGCGGCGCCACAACATCCCGTTCTATGTCGCCTGCCCGCTTTCCACCATCGACTTGACCATTGCCAGCGGCGCGGACATCCCGATTGAAGAACGGGCAGCGGAAGAGGTCATGGGCTTTCGCGAAACCCATTGGGCGGCGCAGGGCGTCAGCATCCGCAATCCGGCGTTCGACGTGACACCCGCCGAATTGGTGACGGGCCTGATCACCGAAAAAGGCGTGGTCACCCAGCCCAACCGGGAAAAGATCGCTGCATTGTTCGCCAGCGCTTAAATCCAGAAAAGACGGCTAGCCTTATTCCGGCACAGTCCACACCACGCGGGTTTCCCCGCTTTTCTCCGCACCCAGCGCGACCAGCAGCTCCGGCAGCAAATTGCGCAACTGCTGTTCCAGCTTCCAGGGCGGGTTGACGATCGTCATGCCGCTGCCATTGAGCTTGAAATTGACCAGCGGTTCGAGCTGGATTTCAGCGGTGAGTATCGGCTTGATGCCGCTGGCAACCAGTTGGCGGTGGAAATGGCGCACCGGCTCGGGACTTTTGATCGGATACCAGATCGCATAAGTGCCGGTGGGAAAACGTTTGTGCGCCTCTTTCAGGCTCGCCAGCAGGCGGCGGAATTCGTCCGGTACTTCAAATGGCGGATCGAGCAGCACCAGCGCGCGCCGGCTTGGCGGCGGCAATTGCGATTTCAGCGCGTGCTCGGCATCCAGCGCCTGAATGTGCACCTGGCGGTCGTCGCGAAACAAGCGGCTCAAGGAATCCAGCGCATCCGGGTGGATGTCGGAAAGCAGCAATGTGTCCTGCGGCCGCAGCAGCGCGCGCGCCAGACGCGGCGAGCCGGGATAGCAGGTCAGCTTGCCGTCGGCATCCGGCAGGCCAAGGCGGCGCACCAGGCTGAAAAAGGCCGCCAACTCCGGCGACGGCTGGGGCAACGCCAATGCGCGCAGAATGCCGGCCTCGGCCTCGCCGGTCTTGCTGGCCAACTCGCCGTGCAGGCTGTAAGTACCGTCTCCGGCGTGCGCGTCGAGTAGCGCAAAACCTTTTTCCTTCTGCTTGAAGTGCTCGATCATCAGCATCAGGATCAGATGCTTGAAGACGTCGCAAAAATTGCCGGCATGGTAGCCGTGACGGTAGTTCATGGATTAATCATCCTTGTCATAGTGCCCATCAGGGCAAGAATAGCTGCAACAGGTCATTAAGGAAACGCCGCCCAAGCAAGGTCGGTCGAATGGATTCGGCATCGCGTTCGACCAAGCCGCGCCGTTGCGCCTCTTCCAGCGCAGCCAGCGTGGCGGACTGGGAAATGCCAGTGCGAGCGGCCAGCAACGCGACGGGGAAACCCCCAGTGAGGCGCAACGCATTCATCATGAATTCGAACGGCAGCTCCTGTAGCGCGACTTCATGCTGCTCTTCCACCGCATTGCCGGCCAAGGCTTGTTCCATGTAAGCCTTGGGCTGACGGTTCTTGGCCTGACGCAGGATGCGATCATGGCTCGTGAGCTTGCCATGCGCCGCCGCGCCGATGCCGAGATAATCGCCGAACAGCCAGTAGTTGAGATTATGGCGGCAGCGATTATCGTGAGAACCGCGCAGCGATTCGCTCGCCCCCTCTCCCGCATGCGGGAGAGGGTTGGGGAGAGGGAAACGCTTTTTGGCAAAAGCGGAAGTCTCGTAGTGCTCGTAGCCGGCGGCGGCCAGTTCCGCTTCGATGCCCTCCTGCATCGCAGCGGCGACATCGTCGTCCGGCAAGACTGGTGGTCTGCTGTAAAACACCGTGTTCGGCTCCAGCGTCAGATGGTAGGCGGAAAGATGCTGCGGATCGAATGCGATGGCGGTGCGAATGTCCGCCATTGCTTCATCTACGCTCTGCCCCGGCAGGCCGTACATCAGGTCGAGATTGACGTTGTCGAAATGCTGCAGCGCCATCTCCACCGCAGAGCGCGCTTCGCGGTCGTCGTGGATGCGGCCTAGCGCCTGCAAATGGCGCGGATTGAAACTCTGGATGCCGAGCGACAAGCGGTTCACCCCGGCAGCACGGAAATCGGCGAACTTCTGCGCCTCCGCCGTGCCGGGATTGGCTTCCAGCGTGACTTCGGCACCCGCTTCGAGCGGCAGCAGGGTGCGCACCTGAGTCAGCAGCGTGTCGATGGCTTGCGCCGAAAACAGACTGGGCGTGCCGCCGCCGATGAAGAGGCTGATGATCTTGCGCCCCCACACCAAGGGCAGCGCGGCTTCCAGGTCTTTCAGCAGGGCCGCGACGTATTCCTGTTCCGGCAAGCCCTCATGCGACTCGAACGAACTGAAGTCACAATAGGGGCATTTCCTGACGCACCAGGGGAGATGGATGTAGAGAGAAAGCGGAGGGGGCTCGGTGAGGGGTGAGACGTGAGGCGTGAGGCATTGGGTGGCTTTTTTCCCCTCACCCTTCACCCCTCACTCCTCACGCTTTTAAGCTTCGCCACCAGTTCGGCCAGCGCCTTGCCGCGATGGCTGATCTTGTTTTTCTGCTCAAGCGGGATTTCCGCCCCGGTCAGGCCCAGCTCGGGAATGAGGAAATAGGGGTCGTAACCGAAGCCGCCATCGCCACGCGGCGTATCGATGATCTCGCCATACATCGCACCTTCGGCGATGATCGGCTGTGGATCTTCCGGCCAGCGCACCAGCACGATCACGCAATAATAATGCGCCTTGCGGTTGGTGTGCCCTTGCAGCGACTCGATCAGCTTCTGGTTATTGCGCTCGTCCGATTTCGGCTCGCCGGCAAAACGGGCGGAATAGACGCCAGGCGCGCCGTTCAGCGCATCGACGCAGATCCCGGAATCGTCCGCCAGCGCCGGCAAACCGGAATGCGCCGAAGCGTGGCGCGCCTTGGTCAGGCAGTTTTCGATGAAGGTGCAGAAGGGCTCTTCCGCTTCTGGGATATTGAAAGCGGATTGCGGAAACACCTCGAAATCGAGCGGCGCCATGATTGCGCCGATCTCGCGCAGCTTGCCGGCATTGTTGGAGGCGATGACGATTTTTTTCATTTTTCTAACCTTTGTTTACCGCAGAGGACGCGGAGTTACGCAGAGGAAAATCTTGGTTGATGGACTCCTCCGCGTCCTCTGCGGTGAAGAATGCTTAGTTAATTTGCATACCCGGCTTCCTGCTGGCTGCGCACGGCAAGGACAAAAACGGTATCGACTTCGGCAACGTAACGGTACAAAGCCAAATAGCCGTGCGAGCTACGCCCGATCACCAGCTCTCGCTTGTCGTTATTCGCGGGGCGGCCAATCATGGGGTTATGCTCCAGCACGTTGAGCGCCTCGATGATCTCCCGAATGCGCAACACCGGATTTTCAATCTGAAATTGGGCAAGGTGATCGAGGATGCGATCGAAATCATCCCCCACTTCAGGCGCCAACTCGATGCGCGACATTGTCAGCGCGCCAGTTTGCGCGCTAGCGGGGGCTTTACCTTTTTGCCGGCGAGTCGTTCTTCCAGATAACCGCGCATTTCCTGCCAGGGAATCGTCTTCCCGGAGGTGGCGATACGGGCATAGCGATCCTCGGCCACCGCATCGAAATCGGCACGCAAATCCTCCTGCTCCGTTTTCTCTGCAATCGCCTCAAGAATGAAGCCGTGTGCGCTCGTGCCGGCGCGTTTCGCTGCCGCTGCAACGCGAGCTTTCAAGTCTTCCGGCATGCGTATGGTCGTCGTGGACATCACCGTCTCCAA
Organism: Betaproteobacteria bacterium; assembly: GCA_021373185.1. Lineage (GTDB taxonomy): Bacteria > Pseudomonadota > Gammaproteobacteria > Burkholderiales > Sulfuricellaceae > Sulfuricella. The sequence goes on from JAJFTF010000054.1 coordinate 28,243, forward strand.
GAGTTAAGGCATACCCGAATTGTAGCACAACAGCGCTACAATGCTGCCTTGTTCTTCATACGGCATTCCCCGCGTAGGATGTGAACTGTATTGTCCGCAATTGATGCGATTCGTGCTAGACCAAGTCCGGGTGCTTAATGGGCTTTCCAAACACCAAAGCTGCTGATTGCGTGGGTTTGTAATAATCATCCAATTCACTATCGTCTAATTCTGTGCGAACCAATTCAAAAGAATTAGGGTTAGGAGAAACACGATAAAAATTGAGCTTGGGCGTTGAGTCTCGCAATAGCCTTACAATGCTGGACGCCACGGATCGCTCACAACGCATCCCAAAATATATGCCCGCAATATGAAACGGGGCTTGTTGTCTTCCTTGGGAGTTTTGTATATATCTCCACTCTTCTTCATATTTCCACTGATTGGCCTTTGTATAGAAATATTTCTGTTCAATTCTTTCTTTTGCGGATGTTGAATCATTAAATACCCAACTTATAATTTCACTTGCAAGAATTCCTCTTTCTCCCTCGTAATCAACTCTTTTAGGAGGATCACATACAGATAGAGATGCATCATATTCAATGCATATGCCTTTATGTTCATCTGCATAATGACTCCACATAAGAGGCGAGTTCCATTGACCGGCCAATGAGAGCACGCCTTGATTTTTTTTAATCCTAATATCAAGTTGACTTTTAATCGCACCAGCAATCACGTCTCGATAGAAATCATCAGAAACCCTATATGCACCATTCTCATCTGAATTCTGTCGAAAGCTACTGAGATCAAATCGCCCAAAGTCTTCCCCAATTATCTTGCAATATAGCTTCTCAAGATCATCCAAACTAACATCAACAATCACAGTTGGCGAACACTCCAAGGGATCATTGAATATAGAGGGATCTGAGAAATACACTTCACTTTCACAGAGCATGCGAAGAGTATTGGGTTCAAAGGAACGATATTTGTACAAGTAGGTCATCGAGTAATTTTCTTTGATGCTCAAGTTGGGCTGGCGTATTAAGCCAGCCTCAATTTTCACCACCGCTTGCTTAGCTGACCGCGTGGGTACAAAAGTGCCACCCTTATCCTAATACGTTCAGAATTTATTCACCGGAATCCGGCCGATCTTCACCCGCCATTCCTCTGACCCGGTTTCCATGCACCGAGGCGCCGTTGGTATCCACCACCACGGCCACCGGCTGTCCTGCACCATATCGTAGATCGCTCCCATATCTGTTGGCAAAGCCTGCATCCTGAATACCTCTATCACTCTGGGATCAGGTGGCGCCATAAAAAACGACCTTGCGTCCTCCGCAGTGAGGAAGTCTTATTCGATACCGAGAGCCGCCTTCTGCTTGGCAACCAATTGCGCAATGCCGCTTTGTGCGAGATCGAGCATGGCATCCATTTCGATGCGTGAAAACGTGACGCCTTCCGCCGTGCCCTGCACTTCGACAAAACCGCCGCTGCCGGTCATCACTACGTTCATATCAGTGTCACAGTTGGAATCCTCGACATAATCCAGGTCCAGCACCGGCACGCCCTGATAGATGCCGACCGAGACGGCGGCAACAAAATTGCGCAGCGGAGATTCCTTGATTTTGCCTTCCTGCAACAGAAAAGTGATGGCGTCGTGCAGCGCAACATAGGCGCCGGTAATGCTGGCGGTGCGGGTGCCGCCATCGGCCTGGATCACGTCGCAGTCGATCTGGATGGTGCGTTCGCCCAGCGCCTTGAGATCCACCACGGAACGCAACGAACGTCCGATCAGCCGCTGGATTTCCTGAGTGCGTCCGGTCTGCTTGCCTCTGGCCGCCTCGCGGTCGATGCGCGAACCGGTGGAACGCGGCAGCATGCCATATTCGGCGGTAGTCCAGCCTTGAGCCTTGCCGCGCAGGAAGGGCGGCACTTTCTCATCGATGCTGGCGGTGCAGATCACCTTGGTGTCGCCGCACTTGATCAGCACCGAGCCTTCGGCGTGCTTGGTGTAGTTGCGGGTAATGGAAATATTGCGGAGCTGGTCAGGATTGCGTTTGCTGGGGCGCATGGATGCCTCTGAATTCAACGAAAGAACGGTATTATACCGCCAATCCTATTTCGAATATTTCCGAATCGCCGCATGGATTTCGGCAATCGCCTTCTCGATATCCGCTTCGCTGACTTCAGGTTCGCCTTCAACTGCTCCACGCTCCACACTGAGTGTATTGAGCTGCACGGTATAACTGTCGAGCGGCATGGTGGCGGAGGAAACCGAGCGCGGATCACGCGATCTGCCTTCGTCGCCCCAGCGCATGCCGATTGCGCTGAGATTGTCGCCATCCTCGCCGCCGCGCAATTCGGCATGATCGAGCAGTTCGGGAACCGCCGTGACGATCGGATAGGCATCGAGAATCGAAGCGATTTCTTCCGTCGAAAGCAGCCCCCACAAGCCGTCGGAACACAGCAGCAGGGTATCTCCCTCGTGCAGCGGTGTCTTGCGCGACAGTTCGATATCGGGCGGAACCGGGCCGCCCAGGCAACTGTAAACCTTGTTGCGCTCGGGATGCGTGGTCATCTGCGCTTCGGTGATCTTGCCCTGCTCGAACATCTGCTGCACCACGGAATGATCGCGGGTGCGCGATGCCAGTTTGCCGTCATGAAAATAATATAGCCGGGTATCCCCGACATGAGCCCAGTAAGCGTGGTTTCCCTGCACCACGCAGGCGACGCAGGTGGTGCGAGGGTGTTCGCTCAAACCGTGCGCAAGGACATAATCGCCGATGGCCTCGTGGGCATGGTTGATGGTATTGATGAGGAAACGAACCGGGTCTTTCAGTGCGGGTTTCGCCAGTTTCTGAAAATTTTCCACCAGAAACTGCACGGCGATCTGCGACGCGATCTCGCCATGAAAATGACCGCCCATGCCATCGGCCACCACCATCAGCAGCGCATCGCGGCTGTAGGAATAGGCCAGCCTATCCTGATTGTATCTGCGCCCGCCCTGACGGCTGGACTGGAAAATAGAGAATTTCATCAGTCACCCGCCTTTTTGAATTTATTGCGGATGCGATGCAGCAACGAATGTTTTTTCTGCGTTGCCGGCATCTTGTCTTTCTCCAGCAACGCCTTTTGCACCACGAACACGCTCTGCGGTCGTTCCAATGGATCCAGTTTCAGGCACCCGTCGATGAGTTCGAGCAAATGATCGGAATAGTGTCCGCCCCATAATTTCTTCGCCGACTCCTGCTTGTCCTCTGCCATGCGCATATTGGCGGCCTGCGGGGCGAACCCCGCCAGGCAGGCGAACATGCTGGCGCCGACGCCGTAAATATCGGTCCAGGGTCCGAGCTTGTCGCGATCATGGCCGTATTGTTCCGGCGCGGCGAAACCCGGCGTATACATCGGGTTAAGGCTGGTCTTCTCCAGAGTCAGCGTCTGCCGCGCTGCGCCGAAATCCAGCAGCAGCGGCGAGCCATCGACGCGAATATAGATATTGGAAGGCTTGATATCGAGATGCAGAATCTTGTGGGCATGCACTTCGCGCAGGCCGCCAAGCAACTCGGCAAAAATGCGTCGGATAAAATTTTCCTTGATTTCATTCTTGCGGTGCAGAATGTAGTCTTGCAGCGTGCGTCCGCGCTCGTACTGCATCACCATATAAACAGTTTCATTGGCGCGAAAAAAATTGGTCACCCGCACCACGTTGGGATGGACAATCTTGGCGAGCGCCAAGCCCTCATCGAAAAAACACCTCATGCCATAACGAAATATATTGAGGTTTTCCGCCGAAGTGGCCTGCACCACAACACCCTCCTGGCGCAGAGCCAGGGCGCTTGGCAAGTATTCCTTGATCGCTACCGGCTGGTTGTTTTCGTCGTGAGCCAGGTAAACCAGACTGAAACCGCCGGCGCTAAGCTGCTTGTCAATGCGGTAGTTAAGTAACTGGTGGCCGCCGGGAAGAGCCTGATTAGGTTGTGGGGCCATTGCACCATCTGTATGATTGTCGGTTACAGCCATTATTCTGATTTGGCTTAACAAAGTAAAGGGTTCCACCGCCCGAGCTAACAGAGAGTTTCCCCCCATGATTAACAGCATGACCGGCTTTGCCGCAGTAACGCAGGAAACAGATCGAGGCTCCCTGAGCCTTGAACTGCGCACGGTCAACTCACGCTATCTGGAAGTCCACTTCCGCCTGGACGATCCGTTCCGGGCGCTGGAACCAGCCCTGCGCGAGCAAATCGGCGCAGGGCTGAGCCGCGGCAAGGTGGAGTGCCGGCTGAACTTCACCGCCCGCGACGCCGGGCAGGCGCCGCTGAAGCTCAACACCGCACTGGCCGAGCAACTCGCGCGCCTGAGCCGCTCACTGCATGTACTGATCCCCGATGGCTCACCTCTCAGCGTAGCGGATTTGTTGCGCTGGCCGGGCGTGATCGAAAGCGAAAGCACCCTCGCCGGGGATCTGCAGGAAGCCTGTCTTGGCTTGTTGCGCCAAGGCCTTGACGAGCTATCGGCGTCGCGTCGGCGCGAAGGCGAGAAACTGAAAGCCTTTCTGCTGCAACGCGTCGAGCAGATGGATGCAAAGGTAATGGAAGTGCAGCCGCATATCCCCCGACTGGTCGCGGCCTATCAGGAAAAACTCACGGCACGGCTCAAAGAAGTCATGGCAACCGGCGAAGACGACCGCATCCGGCAGGAAATCGCCCTGTTTGCCCAGAAGATCGATGTCGATGAAGAGCTGTCACGACTGCAAACACATCTGGCTGAAATGCGGCGCATCCTGGAAAAAGGCGGCGCTGCCGGCAAGCGACTGGATTTCCTGATGCAGGAACTCAACCGTGAAGCCAATACTCTGGGGTCGAAATCGGCGGCATCCGAAATATCGCAGGCGGCAATGGAACTCAAGGTTCTGATTGAACAAATGCGCGAACAAATACAAAATATCGAATAAAATCTTGATTCACGAAACTTCAAATTCGATCCCGCTTTTTTGTACCGTGGCACTATCATTAGCTCGGGTTAACGGAGACAGCCATTAAACGATCAACCTGGCTCGATGTGATCGCAAGTGACGGCGGCAGCGACCGGGCACTGACGGCGGCTGTGCGTCGTGCGCTGTCCGATCTCGACGATGCCATGTTCGATCTGTGGAATCTTGGCGAAAACATCATTCTGGCCTGGGCGCGCCAACCTCTTGAGCTGCGTCTGCTGGTCGTGCACCACTTCGCCATCACCGACTCCACCCTCGCCAAAAGCGAAAGAAAAAGCGCCGACGAAGCCATTACCCAGGTTCTCGCCGGCCCCAAGGGGGTATCGCAGGAAGAAATCGAGCGCATCAGCCGGCTGTTTGGCAGCGCTTCCCGCCTGGTCAGCGTAAGCTTCAAGCTGGGCGATGAGATTGACAGCGAGATGATCAACCGCCTCGTTGCCCGCTACGGCGTATCGCTTGTCAGAGAGCGGGCTGTGGTGCTTCTTGACGCGGTCGGCTTTTCACTGCGCTCGCCGCTGGAACAGGTGGCGATGCTCAACAGCCTGACCCATTCCGTCAACTCTGCTTATCGCCAACTCCAATCCAAGGACATCCAGATCAATTTCGCCCGCACCACGACCGGCGACGGATTTTATATCTGGAGCCAGGCGCGAACCACCGAAGCCAATATCGCCCTCTACAAGCTGATGATGCTGATTCTCGCCGACAACGCGGTGGTGCAGAGAAAAATGCCGGGCTTTCCCGTGCCCAAACTGCGCGCCGCCTTTCACGTCAGCGAACACTATGAGTTTTACCAGATGGACGCGCTCAACCCGACCGCCTTCGGTTATATCGTCGGGCGCGTCACCATCGAGCTGGCACGGATGGTGGAAAACGCATTGCCCGGCCAGATTATTCTGGGCGAATTCGATGTCGATTTGACGGATCGGCAGACCGGCAACACGGTTCGTTACAATACGCTCGATTTTGTCGACAAAACTGCGGATGAGCTTCAACAGCTCAAGGGACTGGTGATTGCCGGCGACAGCATAGATGGCTTCAGTTGTTATGTAACCGGGGAGCGGCAGGCCAACGGCGAATTCCAGACCAACAGCATCCCGATACGGGACAAGCATGGCGCGACACGGTCGGTCTATAACGCCAAAATCAACATCCATCTACTCCAGGCCGAGCCGATCTTCCTTGGAATTCAGCACAAGGATTTGAAACTCCACCCCGCCGAGAAGAAGGCCATTGAATCGCCCCAACTTACGCGACCTCTCAAATCATAAAAAAAGCCGCATGATCAGCGGCTTCTTTCTCTCGGTGCAACAGCAACAATCAAACGGGGTCAAGGGAATACATAGTTACGATTAGCACGGGCCTGCTTCTTCATTTCCTTTATTGCATCGTCAACCTGGGTAGTTTTTGAATCGATTTTATGCGATGCCGCCTGAATATCCGCCAGGCGCGAATCAATCTTATCCAACTTTGAGCTGATCCGGTTCAGCAACTTTACATCCGCACTGACCGATTTTGCATCGACCACGCCGCTACGTTTTGTATCGATCACGCCGCCGCGCTTTGCATCGACACTGGCCGGCTTTGTCTCCGGGCGAACCAGTTTCGCATCGACTTCGTTCAATTTTGTACCCAGTTGCCCCAGTTTCAAGTCGATTTTGTTTAACGAGGTGTCCAGCAAACCGATTTTCGGCCCCAGGTCATCCTGCTTGTTGGCCGCCCCCTCCGCCATTTCCTTCATCTGTTTGGAGGCATTGGTAAGACTGGACTTCGTCTGATTCTGATTTAGCAGAATGAGTCCGATCAAAGCCAGTGCAACCACGTTCAGAAGCAACGAAAGAAAAGCCAGTAAATTTTCACGTATCCAGTTCATGATGGGCGCTTTCAGTTATGGCAAGTTTTCCGAATGGTGGCCGGGTACGACTCACGCAGATGAATAACTCGCATCGACTCTCTCGATTCAAGGATAAGAGTAGGGTTGCCAGGATCGGGTTACATCTTCAAAAAACATGTCGTTAACTTTATCGTTGCTACGGGAAACCGGAACCAATATGGCAGGCACGGGCTTAACCGGTTTCACAGCCTTTCGCTTACTCTTTGGCACTGGCCGGTACGACCGATACTTCGGCCTGACAGACTTCACCACAGGCGCCCGCTCGAGCTCCATCTCCGCCGCGCTGCAAGCCGCCCCCATCAGAAGGAAAATGCCGGAAAACACGGCCAGTAAAATCATTTTCATTGCTCTGCCCTACTTTGCGTCAATGGTTGCAACCCAGAGTATCCCGCCTTATTTGACGGCTTCTTTGCTCACTCTTTCCGCGTTAACGAAATCCCCCACCCGAAGATCTATTTTTTTAGGGTCAACCGATAAATCCCCAATCGAAAACAGCGGAAATACCTGTTTAATTGTCAAGGATGCCACAGGAACGGCTGGATAACCCAATATCTTGTGGGATGTAGCCTCTGACTGAGGACGATTTCCCGAATGATAAACCTTGAATTTATCACCCGGCTCCATATGGGAAACCGCCCCGGCATCTACATACACCTTGCTGTTGTCGATATCCGTGATTCTCGCCATGAAAGGCAGGCTGCGCAGATCTTTTCGGGTATCTTCAACCAGCGATTTCATGAAAACATCGAACCGTTGCCCAAACGGCGTGGCAAAAAATTTGGCGCTGCCAAAGAGCGACCGGGTTTCAATTTCATTCGCGCCGCTGATGTCCATGCCGTGGCGCCTTTGCGCGATGAGCACCCCGGTTAACCCATCGTAAATATCTATTTCTACTTCGATCCACCGATCAAAATCGGCGCGTCCCACACCGGCATCGATCACGCCCGACAGCACAAACTGGCTGCCCGTCTTGAACGCTATCTCGCGTGCATCGTCCGCACTGGAAAGCGCATCCGGGCTGGCCTTTAATGGCGGGTACCCAATCCCTGTCGCTACGTTGCTCGCAATGAACTCATCGCTCGCCGCCAGCCGGCGCAACAACTCTTCCGGGAAACCGGCGCGGATATTCGGGATCGTGTCTACCGGGCGATAATTGATCTTGAATTTTGACGCCGTTATTTTTCTTTTAAGCCGGGTTTTTTCTTCTTTCTTGCCGCTCGCAACGCTATCGGCATCGGAACTGACTTCTGTCGGTTTCACATCCAGTCTGACGTGAAACACCCCGCCCTCGGCCCACTCCCGCAATACCGTGTAATTTTTTGTGCTGCCGGTTGGGCTTAGATAGATTTCCCGTTCCAGCACGCCCTGGCGATTCAAGGTTTCCTTGGCCTCGACATGCGCGCCTGCGTTAAGCGCTGCCTGACGCAACGCATCTTTTACCGCCAAAAGACGCGCCTGATCGATTTTCCCATCTTCATAGACGGCAAAGCCTTCAACCTCTGCCGCACCGGAACTTGCCATGCAGGCAAGGTTGAGGATGGCGCATATAAGCCATTTTTTCATGTGGCGGGCTGGCCGAAATTTTATTCTGTGTAGTAAAAATTGGTTCCGTAAGCACTGCCGGGGCCGACGCTCCCCCTAATTGCAACTGGCGATGCCGTATTCGGTGAAGCCGTCTCCGCGCCGGCGCGGAAATAATCATAAAAATTCTGGTTCACTTCAATCTCCAGCTCGGTTTCGTAGTTGCCGTCGGCCATCGGCGTCACGCTGATCAACCGCGACCCGCGCACGAAAGCATTCACATAAACCCGGTAGCCGTCATTCTGCGAAGCCAATGCGGAAACGGTGCTATTCCCGACCACTCTCACCCCGTAAATCTGCTCGGCCAATGCGCGATAGGCGTCCAGCTTGGACGCCCGCATTGCCATCAAACGTCGCTGCCCCGGCGTGTAGCCGTCGAAGGAACTGGTTGCGCCATAACCTATTGCCGTTAATCTGACCGTGGGTTGCGGTCGGGCTTCAGCGACGGGATCAGTTGCCGGCTTATCTAGCCGGGTGAATGCGCACCCCCCTAAAAGCAGCGATCCCATCAGGACTGCCAAGGCAAGTTTTTTCATTATTCTTTGCTCCCATTGAATTTGGCTGGATTATTTGACTCTGATCCTTGTTGTCCTATCGGCATATCCGCCGTAAACTTGAATTAAATTCATCCGGCAATGATTTTAATATAGCATCATGAAGCCCTGCCTACAGGGCTGAAAGGCGCGTCCATATGCGCAATCGACTTTAATTACCGCCGCAGAATGGCAATATTCCATTTCAGGCGGCCTACTTGATAATCCTATCCAACATCGAATGATCGAATTATGAGCCAAGGAAATCTTTTCATCGTCACCGCGCCCTCCGGCGCTGGCAAAACCAGTCTGGTGCGGGCGCTGCTGGAAAACGACAGCAAGATAAAACTGTCCATATCCCATACCACCAGACCGCCTCGCCCCGGTGAGGAGGACGGCAAGGACTACCATTTCGTCACCGAGCCGCAATTTCTCGAAATGCTGGAGCGCGGCGATTTCCTCGAGAGCGCCCAAGTCTACGGCAACCGCTACGGCACCTCACAACCGTGGATCGAGAATGCCATGCACTCCGGCACCGATATCCTGCTGGAAATCGACTGGCAGGGTGCCGCCCAGGTCAGGAAAATCTTTCCTCAGGCCAAAGGAATTTTCATTCTGCCGCCCTCGCTGGAATCCCTGCTTGCCCGGCTTAAAGGGCGCGGACAAGATTCCGACGAGGTGATCGCACGCCGTCTCGCCGCTGCACGCGAAGACATCCGCCACGTAGAAGAGTTTGATTATGTTATTATTAACGATGTATTCGAAACGGCGCTGCAGGATCTGATCGCCGTCATCCGCGCACAAAGGCTAATGGCCAATCGGCAGATCAACCTGCATGCCGAAATGATCGGCAAAATGAAATAACCCCATTACAAAGGAAAAACCATGGCTCGCATTACCGTAGATGACTGCATGAAACACGTTCCCAACCGCTTTGAGCTGGCCCTGGTCGCCACCATTCGTTCCCGTCAGATCGCCCAGGGCGGTACCCCGATGGTTGACCCCAACCGCGACAAGCCAACCGTCATTGCCCTGCGCGAAATTGCCCAAGGCAAGGTCGGCCTGGAAATTCTGGTTCGCGGATTGGCCTAGTCAGGTTCCGGGTGCCGAAACCTGCAACTCAGGCCTCGGCACCCGGGATTGAGCAAATGCCCGACATTTCGGAGCTCACATCCCATCTCAATTACCTTAAACCGGAAGACATCGCCTCAATCGAGGCCGCCTACCGTTTAAGCGAGTCCGCCCATGCCGGCCAGTTCCGGGTCAGCGGCGAGCCTTACATCTCCCACCCCTTGGCAGTCGCCGGCATTCTGGCGGAATGGCACCTCGACGCCCAAGCGCTGATGGCCGCCCTGCTGCACGACGTGATGGAAGACACCGCCATCACCAAGGAAGAAATCGGCGAAAAATTCGGCAAGGCCGTGGCCGAACTGGTGGACGGCGTTTCCAAGCTCGACAAGATCGAATTCCAGACCGAAGTTCACGCCCAGGCGGAGAACTTCCGCAAAATGCTGCTGGCGATGGCGCGCGATGTACGTGTCATCCTGATCAAGATTGCCGACCGCCTGCACAACATGCGCACCCTCAGCGCAATGGCGCCGGAAAAACGCCAGCGCATTTCGCGCGAGACCATGGAAATTTACGCCCCGATCGCCAACCGGCTGGGGCTGAACAGCGTCTACGACGAACTCGAAGACCTGAGTTTTTTCCATCTCTATCCCAACCGCTACGAGGTGCTGGCAAAAGCGGTCAGGGCGGCGCGCGGCAATCGCCGCGAAGTGGTCGGCAAAGTGCTGGAAGCGATCAAGGGGAAGCTGAAAAGCTGCAATATCGATGCTGTCATCAGCGGCAGGGAGAAACACCTTTACAGCATTTATAAGAAAATGCATGAGAAATCCCTGACGTTCTCCGAAGTTTTTGATATTTATGGCTTTCGCGTCATTGTTCAGGATGTTTCCACCTGCTACCTTGCACTGGGTTCCCTGCACCAGCTTTACAAACCGATCCCGGGAAAATTCAAGGATTACATCGCCATCCCCAAAGCCAACGGCTACCAGTCCTTGCACACCACCCTGTTCGGCCCTTTCGGCACGCCGATCGAAATTCAGATTCGCAGCCAGGACATGCACAAAATCGCCGAAGCCGGGGTCGCCTCCCACTGGCTGTACAAAAGCAGCGACGGCAACATCAACGAAATGCAGCAGAAGACCCATCAGTGGCTGCAAAGCCTGCTGGAAATCCAGTCCGAAAGCGGGGATGCCACCGAGTTTCTGGAACACATCAAGGTCGACCTGTTTCCCGACGAAGTCTACGTCTTCACCCCCAAGGGCAAGATCATGGCCATGCCGCGCGGCGCCACCGCAGTGGATTTCGCTTACGCGGTGCATACCGATGTCGGCAACCGCTGCGTGGCGGTAAGAATCAACCACGAACTGCGACCGCTGCGCACCGAATTGAAAAACGGCGATCAGGTGGAAATCGTTACCGCCCCCCTCGCCAAGCCCAACCCCGGTTGGCTCAATTATGTCGTCACCGGCAAGGCGCGCTCGCACATCCGCCACTTCCTCAAGACCATGCAATACGACGAATCCACCATCCTGGGCGAACGCATGCTCAACCAGGCGCTGCGCGCGCTGGGCGCCAACCCGGCTGAAATCAGCCAGGCCCAGTGGGACAAATTGCTGAATGAATGCAGCGGCAAGAACAAGCAGGAAATTCTCGCCGAAATCGGGCTGGGCATGCGCCTCAACATCGTTGTCGCGCGCCAGCTTCTCGCCATCACCGAGAACGCGGAAGAACGAAAAAACTCCACCATGGCGCCCATCACCATTCGCGGCACCGAAGGCATGGCCGTCCAGTTCGCCTCATGCTGCCAGCCGATTCCGGGCGATCCGATCATCGCCTTCATCAAAAAAGGCCAAGGGCTGGTCGTCCACACCCACGACTGCACGGTTTTCACCAAGAGCCGCGCCGACTCCGACAAATGGCTGGATGTGGAATGGGACCCCGACGCCCCGCGCAAACCCTACGACGTCAGCATCAAACTGGTGGTCGCCAACCAGCGCGGCGTGCTCGCCAAAGTCGCCGCCGCCATCGCCGACGCCGGCTCGAACATCGACAACGTCAGCATGGAAGAAGTCGACGGCAGCGCCTACACCACCATGCTGTTCACCCTGCAAGTAGAAAACCGCGTACAGCTCGCCAACGTCATGCGGGTGCTGCGCAAGATCGAGGAAGTGGTGAGGATTGCACGGGTGAAGGGATAGCCATCTCCCATTTTGATGTACCCCACCCCAATTCATCGCCTCTCCCGCCCCACCCTCTTCCCCGCCACTGCGCCTTCCATCAACGACCTGTCAGCGCAAACACCTCCTCAATCGGTCAATATGGCAACAAATAAACAAGCATTTTTTTGAACACATATTGCAAATGGGAAAAATACGGCCATAATGTCCGCTATTATTCCCAGATATGGAGTGTAACATGGCCACAGTCTTCCACACCGGCCCCGACCGTGATGTGGCGGCGCGCTACCTCGCCGCCGCGCTCAAAACCCACAAACAAGCAGAAATCGCCCGCCATTTGGGCGTTGATGCCCGTACCGTTCGCCGTTGGACGGTCGAACAATCGGTGCCTGCGCATTACGCATTTGGCCTGCAACGCCTCTTGCCGCTGGAGTTGCCATTTGCCGACGACGCCCCATTCACCTTCATCGATCTTTTTGCCGGCATTGGCGGCATCCGCATGGCTTTCGAGGGTTTGGGCGGGCATTGCGTGTTCACCAGCGAGTGGGACAGTTACGCACAGAAAACCTATGCCGACAATTATCCCGGTGGTCACCAGATCAACGGGGACATCACGCAAATGGACGCAACGGACATCCCGGATCACGATGTCCTGCTGGCAGGTTTTCCCTGCCAGCCGTTTTCCATTGCCGGGGTGAGCAAAAAAAATGCCTTGGGCAAGGCGCACGGTTTCGCATGCGAAACGCAAGGCACTCTGTTCTTCGATGTCGCCCGCATTATTGAAGCGAAACGACCCCGCGCCTTTTTGCTGGAAAACGTCAAAAACCTCGTTTCGCACGACAAGGGACGAACCTTTGACGTTATTCGCCGAACCCTGACAAAGGACTTGGGTTATCACATCCATTACCGCGTAATCGATGGCGCTCATTTTGTGCCGCAACACCGCGAGCGCATTCTCATCGTCGGCTTTCGCGAACCGACAAACTTTGATTTCGACGCCCTGCCATTGCCCGCCAAAGGCCGGCGCACATTACGCGAAATTCTGCACAAGACCGATGGCCGAGAGCCACTCCTGCCGTGGGACGGGGATCGCTTTTTCAATCACGCCGGACAGCGGGTTGACCCCAAGTACACGCTTACCGACAAGTTATGGGCCTATTTGCAAGGCTATGCAGCAAAGCATCGGGCCAAGGGCAATGGCTTTGGTTTCGGCTTGGTTACCCCAGATAGCGTCACCCGCACCCTGTCCGCACGTTACTACAAGGACGGTTCTGAAATCCTTGTTTATCAGGGCGAGAACGCCAATCCACGGCGTCTGACGCCACGTGAATGCGCACGGCTAATGGGCTTCCCGGACACGTTCAGGATTCCGGTGTCGGATACGCGGGCTTATAAGCTATTTTCTCAAGCGGCAGTTGTGCCGATGATAGAAGCAACTGCTAAACTCATGACTTCTTTCATTTCCTCCAAGAATTCGGCGAACATGGTTGCCACCGTGCCCCCGCCGAAAGACATCATGGTCACAAGGCTTTGGACAAAAGAGCAAGTAAAGCTGGCATTTCATTTGTATTGCCAGCTCCCATATGGGCGAATTCACGGGCGCAACCCGGAAATAGTTGCATTGGCAAAGGTTCTCGGTCGTACATCTGATGCCGTTGCCATGAAGATGCTTAACATCGCAAGCCTTGATCCAGCCATTACGAGCACAGGACGAGCAGGCTTGGGAAATGCCTCTGCATTGGATCGAGAAGTATGGGATGAATTTCACGCGGATTGGGAAAGGCTTGCCGTGGAATGCCAACTTCTCCGCCAGCAACTAGACCAAAATGTCGTGGAGGACTTGGAGCTGGAAAGCGATGAGCTATTGCCAGAAGATTTCACTGGAGAAACTCGGCAAGTCCTAACAACACAGAGAATTAAACAGCATTTTTTTCGTCGCGCTGTTTTAAGTAGCTATCGAGGACGTTGCTGCATGTCCGGCCTGTCAGAGCCGCGCCTATTGGTTGCCAGTCATATTGTGCCGTGGAGCAAGGACAAAGTGAATCGCCTAAATCCAAGCAATGGTCTGTGCCTTTCGGCGATTCATGACCGCGCTTTTGATAAAGGACTTATTACGCTTTCTGATGATTTCAAGATTGTGATTTCAGAAGAGCTAAAACAGCGTGACGAAATTTTCGTAAGAGAGGTACTGTTACCGTTGGATGGAATTTCTATAGAATTGCCTGAACGTTTCACACCTAGCATTGAGTTCATTTCGCGCCACAGAGCAAACATTTTTGTCGACAATCGGACGGCATAAATGTTAGAAGAACATCTTTTTTTGCATGAAGACGCATTTGATGCTTTTTTTATACCTTACCGGCATCCAAAAGCACGGTTTAATATTTGGGGCGGGTTAGGTCTGGAAACATTCGGCGAAGATTTGCGACTTGTTTGTAGTCTTGATGAAGCCTATGTATGGACTGTAGTTGAGAGTGGTTGTGACTCAGACCATTGGATCACTTCCGGCATTCATTATGTTAATCGAATTTGCTATTTAGTAACAAAAAACCCTCATGACGGTTTGAGCGTAAGCTTTCGAGCCCCACATAACCTTAGGTCGCTAACGCCAATTGGGTTAGAAAGGCAGTTACGAAAGCTCGAAAAAGCCATGATGCAAATGGGGAACTTAGGTTGATAGCCATTAAGGAACCGGCTTCACTCTAGTGATACACGGCTTCAACCCGGCGCGAAACGTCTTCACCAAAAGTTCGGGCCAGTAGCATTTTAAGAGACCGGATGGAGATGGGTTGCTTGGTGTTCGGCTCCCCTTGGTCTGCCGCCGAGCAGCACAGCCGAGCCGGGGGATGTCGGCGAGGACTGTCTGAGGCCAAAGGCCGAGTTCCGCAGCCGCCCGGCTCGGCGAGCAGCGCAGGGAAGCCCGCAGGGCCGGCAGATGGGGGCGGATTTCTTTGGTTACTTTCTTTGTCCGTTCAAAGAAAGTAACCAGCCCGCCGGGCTGCCCCCGGCAATAAAAAACGGTGCGCATAGCGCACCCTACAACATCTGAATTTACATAAAATTTGCACAGAAAGGAAACCTTCATGCCCAAACAAATCCTCTCCACCCCCAACGCCCCCGCCGCCATCGGCACCTATTCCCAAGGCGTGAAAGTCGGCGACACCGTTTACCTGTCCGGCCAGATCGGACTCGACCCCACCACCATGCAATTGGTCGAGGGCATCGAGCCGCAGATTCATCAGGTGTTTCTCAATCTGAGCGAGGTCGCCAAGGCTGCCGGCTGCAATCTTAACCACACGGTCAAGCTGAATGTTTATCTCACCGACCTCGGCAATTTCGCCAAGGTCAACGAAATCATGGCGCATTATTTTGCCCAGCCTTACCCGGCACGGGCCGCGGTCGGCGTGAAGGAGCTGCCGCGCGGCGCGCTGGTGGAAATGGACGCGGTGCTCTTCGCCGGGGAATGACCGTCTCGCCGCCCATCAAGGCCACCGCGGCGGTGCAGGGCAAGCTCGACAAGCTCGGCCTCCATACCGTCGCCGACTTGTTGCTGCATCTGCCGCTACGCTATCAGGACGAAACCCGTCTTTATCCCATCGCCCATGCGCCGCAGGGCCAAGCAGTGCTGGTCGAGGGCGAGGTGATCGACACCAATGTGCAGTACCGCCCGCGCCGCACGCTGGTATGCCGGGTGGAAGATGGCAGCGGCGAGATGACGCTGCGTTTTCTGAATTTCTATCCCAGCCAGATCAAGCAACTCTCTGCCGGCAAGCGCGTGCGCCTGTTCGGCGAGATGCGCTACGGTTTTCTCGGCATGGAGATGGTGCACCCGCAATACCGCATGGTGCATGAAGGCGACGCGGTCGCGGAAGCGCTCACCCCGATTTACCCCACTACTGCCGGGCTGTCGCAAGCGGCGCTGCGCAAGCTGGTGCTGGCGGCGCTTTCTGCCGGCGATCTGGCCGACACCTTGCCCGACGATGTGACGCAAGCACTCAACCTGCCCGGCTTTGCCGAGAGCATCGCCTACCTGCACCAGCCGCCACCGGATGCGCCGCTTGAGCTGCTGGCCGAGCGCACCCACCCGGCATGGCAACGGCTCAAGTTCGACGAATTGCTGGCGCAACAGCTTTCCATGTCGCTGCATTATCGGCGACGGCGCGCCCAGTCCGCCGCCGCCATGCCGTCACAGCACAAGCTGACCAAGGCGTTGCTGGAGTCGCTGCCGTTTCCGCTGACGCGCGCCCAGCAGCGGGCAGGCCGGGAACTCGCCGGCGATCTGGCCTGCCCCCACCCGATGCAGCGCCTGCTGCAAGGCGACGTTGGCAGCGGCAAGACAGTGGTCGCGGCGCTGGCTGCGCTGCAAGCCATCGAAAACGGCTTTCAGGCGGCCATCATGGCGCCCACCGAAATCCTTGCTGAGCAACATTTTCTCAAGCTGTCCGGCTGGCTGGCGCCGCTCGGTCTGCGCGTCGTCTGGCTGGCCGCAGGCCTGCCGAAAAAGGACAAGCTGGCGGCGCTGGAAGCCATTGCGGCGGGCACGGCGCATCTCGCAGTCGGCACTCATGCCTTGTTTCAGGATCAGGTCGAATTCCACAATCTCGGTCTGGCGATCATCGACGAGCAGCACCGCTTCGGCGTGCACCAGCGCCTGGCGCTGAGAAAAAAGGGTGCCCAGCCGCACCAACTAATGATGAGCGCCACGCCCATTCCGCGCACCCTGTCGATGAGCTATTACGCCGATCTCGACGTTTCGGTGATCGACGAGCTGCCGCCGGGGCGCACGCCGATCGTCACCAAGCTGGTCGGCGACAGCCGCCGCGACGAGGTGGTAGCGCGGGTGCGCGAAGCCTGCCTCAAGGGACGGCAAATTTACTGGGTGTGCCCGCTGATCGAGGAGTCGGAAACGCTCCAGCTCAAGACCGCGACGGAAACCTTCGAAGCGCTTTCTGCTATTTTTCCCGAACTCAAGGTGGGGCTGGTGCATGGCCGCCTGAATGCACGCGACAAGGCGGCGGCGATGGAGGCCTTCAAGAGCGGAGCAACCCATTTGCTGGTCGCCACCACGGTGATCGAAGTCGGCGTGGATGTGCCCAATGCCTCGCTGATGGTGATCGAACATGCCGAGCGCTTCGGGCTATCGCAGCTTCACCAGTTGCGTGGACGAGTCGGGCGCGGCACGGCGTCGAGCGCATGCATCCTGCTTTACCAGACGCCGCTGTCGGAAACGGCGCGGGCGCGGCTGAAGATCATCTACGAGAACAGCGACGGTTTCGAAATCGCACGCCACGACCTGCTGCTGCGCGGCCCCGGCGAATTTCTGGGGGCGCGCCAGAGCGGCGTGCCGATGCTCAAGATCGCCGACATCGAACAGGATATGAACCTGCTGGAAACGGCGCGGCAGGTTGCCGCCAAACTGATCGCCGAACGACCGGACGTGGCAGAGCGGCATTTGCAGCGCTGGCTGGCGGGTGCGGAACAGTTTCTGAAGGTATAGCATTGCAAATACCATCGGCGAACAAACCACGAAATGCTATTATTAAACTAAGTTAATTTTCATAGATCCTTGACCCATATGAATCTCCAGCCTGTAGCCATTGAAGAAATCCCCATCGGCAAACCTTTACCATGGCAGCTCTATAGCCATGAGGGATATACCGTGTTTGCGCGGGGAGAAAGAATCGCCGACGCGGAGCAACTGAAACCCCTGATTGCCAACGGTCTGCTCCGGGATGTGGATGCATTGCCGCAGGATGAAGAAACCGAGATTTGGGAAGAAGCTGAAGGCACCCCGCTGAACACGCCGTTTCCGCCGCCCGGAATCAGGGCGCAAACAGGCGAACGGGTGCAATTACGCATCCTCGGTCGCGACATTCAGGCCTTTTACTATGCCCAACTGATCGGCTACATCAGGAATCAGACCATTCTGGTAACCGCCCCGCTCGATGGCGGCCAGCGCGTCATCATGACAGAGGGAGAGCGCGTGGAAGTCAGAATGCTGACCGGCAGCAACATTCACATCTTTCAGTCCATGATCCAGCGCGTGTGCATCAGCCCCTCCTATTACATGCATCTGGAATATCCGGCCAAAGTCCGTACACAACCCCTGCGCAAATCCCCTTGGGCCAAAATGGCGCTGACGGCTTCCGTCACCGACGCGCAGGGCAATCAGGAAACCGCCCGCATCATCAATCTCAGCCCGGATGGCGCGCAAATCCACATCTCCCGCTCCATGGGCGGAAAAAACGATTCCCTGCGCCTCACTTTGCCGATCAACATCGACGACCTGAAAACCACGCTGACGCTGGATACGCTGATCGAACACGTCCGCCCGGCCAAGGTAGACCGAAGAACCGACGAAACGAACATGATGGAATACGGCATCTCGTTCAACAACACGCCCACCGAAGATACGCTTTGGCTCAAATGCCTGATCTACCAGCGCATCGCCGAAGGACATCTGGGCTAAAGCCTATTTCAAACGCCGGTTTTCCATTCTTCCGGTAACGGGCATAATCCATCTTTTGCCGATTGACTCAATGAAGTCCGATTCCCAAACCACGGGCTGGCCGTTACGGCTGACCGGATCACAGGGGCGCTACCGCCCCTGGCTGCTCGACCGTGGCTCGCTCACCCAGCGCATTCAGGCGCGCTGCAGCGCCTTCAGCGTGCGCCATGTGCGCCAGCGCAACGGCATGGCGCTGCCGTCGGAACGGCGCATGGTCGCTCTGAAACATCACGCCCATGCCCTGCTGCGCGACGTGTTTCTTTACTGCGGCGAAACGCCGATGGTATTCGCTCACAGCGTACTGCCCGCCGCCAGCTTGCACGGCTCCTGGCAAGCCCTTGGCCGGCTCGGCAACAAACCGTTGGGTGCGGCGCTGTTTTCCAATCCTCATGTGCGGCGCGCGCCGTTGCGCTTCAAAAAACTCAGGCCACGCGACGCACTCTACCGGCTGGCCAGTGCCATCCTGCCCAATCCGCCAACTTGCCTTTGGGCGCGCTGCTCAATATTCACCCTGAAACAAAAACCGATACTGGTCACCGAAGTATTTCTGCCGGGCATTCTGGAGCTGAGACCGTGACCCTGACCGAGCGGCTGACCCAATACGAAAGGCTGATGCGGCTCGACAAACCCATCGGCATCCTGCTCCTGCTGTGGCCGACATTGTGGGCGCTGTGGATTTCCTCGAACGGCCATCCCAACTGGATCGTGGTCTGGATATTCGCCCTCGGCACGGTGCTGATGCGTTCTGCCGGCTGCGTCATCAACGATTTCGCCGACCGCGATTTCGACCCGCATGTGGAGCGCACAAAAAACCGCCCGCTCGCCGCCGGCCTGGTCAGCAAAAAGGAAGCTCTGGCGCTGTTTGCGCTGCTCACACTATCGGCTTTTTTGCTGATCCTGCGCCTCAACCCGCTGACCCTCAAGCTCTCGTTTGCCGCACTGTTCCTCGCCGCCAGCTACCCCTTCACCAAGCGCTTTCTCGCCATACCGCAGGCCTACCTCGGCATCGCTTTCGGCTTCGGCATCCCGATGGGCTTCGCCGCCCAGACCGGCAGCGTGCCTGCCGTCGCCTGGGCCATGCTCGCCGCCAACATCTTCTGGGCAGTGGCCTACGATACCGAATACGCCATGGTGGATCGCGAGGACGACCTCAGGATCGGCATCAAGACATCGGCCATCACTTTCGGCAAATACGACATCCTGGCAATCATGCTGTGCTATGCAGCGACGCTGGGCATCCTTGCCGGCATCGGCGTCAAACTCGGGCTGGGCTGGGCCTATTATGGCGGCCTGCTGGTCGCCGCAGGTATCGCCGCCTACCATTACACCCTGATCAGAAGCCGCGAACGAGCCAACTGCTTCAAGGCATTCCTGCACAACAACTGGCTGGGCGCGGCGGTGTTCGTCGGCATCGCGCTGAATTATCTGATCGCTGCTTGAGCGGCATGACGCCTTTCCGGCACGGGCGGGCAATTCAATCCATTATTGGGAGGCATCGATATGAACGGGAAGATCAAAACAACACTCGCCTGCTGCCTTCTACTGGCATCATCCATGGCGACAGCTCAGCCAGAAAGTGTGCCGGAAGACGGTCGCCAACTAGTCGCCATGCCCGATGCGGCGCGCACCATCATGCGCACCGACATGCTTGACCACTTGGCCGCACTCAACGAAATTGCCGGCCATCTGGCGGAAAACAATCTGGCCGCTGCGTCTGAGACTGCCGAGAACCGCATCGGCAACAGCACCATCGGCAAACACGCAGCAATGGCACGCGGCCAAGGGCCGGGACGCTATATGCCGGACACCATGCGCCAGTTGGGCTGGGGAATGCATAGTGCGGCGAGCGAATTCGCTCAGACCGTGAAGCAAGGCGACCAAACCAAGACCTATGCCGCGCTACAAAAAATCATGTCGAGTTGCGTGGCATGCCACATGTCATTCCGCACGCGCTGATCGGCCTGCGTCGGGCTAAAAAGGCAGTTCAGCCACGGATTTGCACAGATGCACACGGATTACCAATGCGTCAGCATTAACATGCTCAACCCTCTTCCGACGAACCGCAAATATTCGACAACGCATTGTTCTATCGGTGTAAATCCGTGTTCATCCGTGGATAAAAGAGATTTTCAGATTGGACTGTTCAGAGAGGAAAAATGAAATCGCCGACATTTCAGGAATACCGGCGATTGATCAGGCGACGCCGTGCAAAATGCACGGCAAAGGCAAATAATTAGTGGCCGGCCTTGAGGCTGGCGGCAAAAGCAGTTCTCAAGCTTTGCGGAAATTCGAACTGGTCGAAAGCGCGGCAAACTTCGGCCTCGTTCACGCCGTCGCTGCGGCCCTCGAAACGAATGCCGAGCGGCCGGCCATTCGAAGCCAGTGTCGCGAAGGCGGAGCGCCAGCGCTGAACCTCGGCAAGACGCTCGCGCAATTCAGGCTCGTTGCTGATGACCACGCCAGCCCGTTTCAAAAAGTCCAGAAATTGGTCAAATGACTCGTCGCTCAGACTACCCATCTCAATATCTCCTTAAAACCACTACAGTAATGACTCCCATGAAGCCAATAACGAGGTAAACCCGACACGGTTGACAAGCAAATTCAAAGGAGTGTGGAATTGCCCGCGCAATAACACTATGCTATGTCTATTTTCCCAGCCCGAGGCTGGTCACAGCGGAATGATCTGATGAAATACCACGACCTGCGCGACTTCATCGCGCAATTGGAAAAACAGGGCGAGCTCAAGCGCGTCACCGCCGAAGTCGACCCCCATCTGGAAATGACCGAAATCTGCGACCGCGTGTTGCGCGCGGGCGGGCCGGCGATCCTGTTCGAGAACCCCAAGGGGCACGCCATGCCGGTGCTGGCCAACCTGTTCGGCACGCCCCGGCGCGTCGCCATGGGTATGGGCGAAGACTCCGTCGCAGCCCTGCGCGAGGTGGGCAAGCTGCTGGCTTTCCTCAAGGAACCGGAACCGCCCAAGGGGCTGAAGGATGCCTGGGACAAACTGCCGCTGTTCAAGCAAGTGCTCAACATGGCGCCGAAAGAGCTGTCCAGCGCACCCTGCCAGGAAATCGTATGGGAGGGCAAGGATGTCGATCTGGCCAGACTGCCGATCCAGACCTGCTGGCCGGAGGACGTGGCGCCGCTGATTACCTGGGGGCTGGTGATCACGCGCGGCCCCCACAAAACGCGCCAGAACCTCGGCATCTACCGCCAGCAGGTGCTCGCCCCGAACAAGGTGATCATGCGCTGGCTGGCCCATCGCGGCGGCGCGCTGGATTTCCGCGATTTTCAGCAGACCAATCCGGGCCAGCCGTTCCCCGTCGCCGTCGCCTTGGGCGCCGACCCGGCCACCATTCTGGGCGCAGTAACGCCGGTGCCGGACTCGCTGAGCGAATACCAGTTCGCCGGCCTGCTACGCGGCTCGAAGACCGAGGTGGTCAAAGCTCTGGGCAGCGATTTGCAAGTTCCGGCCAGCGCCGAAATCGTGCTGGAAGGCGTGATTCATCCCGGCGAAACCGCGCTGGAAGGCCCCTATGGCGACCACACCGGCTACTACAACGAACAGGCCGAGTTCCCGGTCTTCACCATCGAGCGCATCACCATGCGCAAGAATCCGATCTACCACAGCACCTATACCGGCAAGCCGCCGGACGAGCCGGCGGTTCTCGGCGTGGCGCTCAACGAAGTGTTCGTGCCGCTGCTGCAGAAGCAATTTCCCGAAATCACCGATTTCTACCTGCCGCCGGAAGGCTGCTCCTACCGCCTCGCTGTGGTCAGCATCAAGAAACAATACGCCGGCCACGCCAAGCGCGTGATGTTCGGCGTGTGGTCGTTCCTGCGCCAGTTCATGTACACCAAGTTCATCATCGTCACCGACGACGACATCAACATTCGCGACTGGCAGGAAGTGATCTGGGCCATGACCACGCGCATGGACCCGGCGCGCGACACGCTGCTGGTGGAGAGCACGCCGATCGATTACCTCGACTTCGCCAGCCCGATCAGCGGGCTGGGATCGAAAATGGGCATGGACGCCACCAACAAGTGGCCGGGCGAAACCACCCGCGAGTGGGGCCGGCCCATCGTGATGGACGAAGCGGTGAAAAAACGTGTGGACGCCCTGTGGCAAGAGCTGGGCTTGTGAATATAAAGACCTTCGTCCACGGATTAACACGGATGTACACTGATCAAGAACCTTCCATGAACCCGGATTGTCCATTAGCCAATAGCCCCCTGTGGGTACGGCTTCAGGCTAAAGCCTGACCCACAATGGCCGCGAATTTTGTCAATTCATGGCTAATGGACAATCTGGGATGAATTTATCCGTGTTAATCCGTGGTGAGCTTTTCAAAAAATATGGATAACCCGCAAGGCCTACGCACCTGCCTTTATGACCGCGCCGATCTTGACGCCGTCCTTGACGACATGGCGCGCCAGACAGCCGGCCTGCTCACCGGACGAAAAGAGGTGGTCATCGTCGGCCTGCTGCGCCGTGGCGCGCCGCTGGCGGAAATGCTGCGCGACCGGCTGATGCGCCATTACGGCTTCGCCGATCTGCCCCTGCATAAGCTCCACATCAAGCGCTACGCCGACGATCTCACCGTGCTGCACCCGGAAACGGAACTGACCGAAAGCACCGAGCAAGCGGCGCTGGATCTGACCGGGGCGACCGTGCTGGTGGTGGACGACGTGCTCTATCGCGGCCACTCCCTGTTGCGGGCAGTGGAATACCTGGCGGGGAAAAATCCGGCGGAGATTCGCACCGTGGTGCTGGTGGATCGCGGCGTCACGTTGCTGCCAATCCGCGCCAACATCATCGGCATGCGCATGGATGTCGCGCCGATGGATATCATCGAATGCAATATCCCGCCTTATGAGGTAGAGTTCAGGATCGACCTGCTTCAGCCGGACAACTCTTGAAAAGACTTTACAGCGTAGCCAAACATCATTACATTCGAGCTAAATAATTCAATAAGGGAACGGCATGAAATTTGATTCCACTCGATTCGGAACACAGGAAATCGATCCGAAAAGCATCCTGACCTTCCCTGTGGGAATAGCGGGATTCGAAAACTCCACCCGCTTCAAGCTGTTCCACGAAGATCAGGAAAATCCGGTCATCCACTGGCTGCAATCCATCGACGAGCCGGATGTGGCATTCGCATTGGTCGATCCCGCCAAATTTGGCCTGAACTACGAATTTGCCCTAACCGATGAAGAAGAAAAATTGCTGCAGGTGAACAATACAGCGGATATCGCGGTTCTGCTCATCACCTACAAGCCACAACCGGACATGGCTTCCAGCGCCAACATCAACGCCAACATCAACGGCCCGATTGTTCTCAATATGGTCGCTAATCGCGGCATGCAGAAAATACTGGTCGGGCTGAAAGCCGACATTACCCTGAAGCCCGAAAGCGCCACGGCTTAATTCCGGTCGTAGACCCATTCAAGCAGCGCATCCTGGGCAGCCTGGCCTGCGGATGCGCTTGGGTGGTTGATGATGCACACCACCACCATGCTTCGCCCCTTACGGTCGTGAACATAACCCGCTATCGCTTTCACTCCTTGCAACGAACCGGTCTTCATATGGGCATGTCCAGCCACGCCATGATTGCGTAGCCGTTTTTTCATGGTGCCGTCCACCGCCGCAATCGGCAGGGAAGACACATACTCCGCCATCAGCGGGCCGCGCCAGGCGGCCAGCAGCAGTGCGCCCATATGCGCCGGGGCAATCCGCTCGATGCGCGACAGGCCGGAGCCGTTCTCGATTTCCATCTCGGGGAAATGCAGGCTGCGTTCTCCCAGCCATTGATCGATCACCTGCGCCGCAGATCGCACCGACCCTTCATTGCCGATCTCGCGGCCAACGGTCAAAAGCAGTTGCCGCGCCATCACATTATTGCTGAACTTGTTGATGTCGCGCACCACCTCGGCCAGCGCCCTAGATTCGTGGTACGCCAGCAGCCTCGCGTCTGATGCCGCACTGCCCTTGCGCACACTGCCGCTGATCGTGCCGCCCAGCTCCTGCCACAACTGCCGGAACAGCGCATCGACATGGCGGGTATTGTCGAACACGCCAAGATAGAGCGATTTTTCGCCGCAAGCGCGAGGATAAGCGCCGCTGACCAGCACCGAAACCGCTCCCCCGCCATTCCGACCGATCTCGGTAGTCACGCCCTCGCTCCAGTCGCCGCACGGCCCGTCCTGCATCTGCAATTGGCTGACGACATGCACCATGGCAGGCGCGACATCCGCGATGACGCGCACGCTGCCGCCCGCCGGTTCCGGCACGAAACGAAAACGGATGGTCTTGAAATTCACCAGCAACGCATCGGGCAGCACGTTGTAGGGGCGGCTGGGTTCATTGTCGAAAGCCCCCGGATCGCCAGTCGCGGTTTGAAAGTAACTGTCGTCCAGCACCAGATCGCCGTGGATTTGCCGAATGCCCAGCCGGCGCACATCGCGCAGCAAACGCCAGAAGCTCTCCAGCGTCAGCGCCGGATCGCCATAGCCCTTGATGACCAGATCACCGGTCAGGGTATCGCCGGACTCCGTGCCGCTAGTCAGCGCCTCGGTTTTCCAGGTGTAGGCCGGGCCGAGCAGATCCAGCCCGGCATAAGTGGTCACCAGCTTCATGGTCGAAGCCGGACTCATCGGCTGCTCTGCTTGATGGGCGATCAACGGCTTTCTGGCGGCAACGTCCTGAACGAACACGCCGACGCTGCTTGCGGGAATGCCGGCTTCGCGCAACGCCTTGGCGACGGTTGCAGGCAGCGGCGCGGCTTGGGTGGCGGAAATGAGAAAAAAACCAAGGGCTATTTTCAGCCACGGATAAACACGGATAAACACCGATAAAAAGCCCACAAGGTTTAACGTTCTCATCCGTGTAAATCCGTGTTCATCCGTGGAGAAAGCTTTTCAAGAATTTCCAGCGTGCCAGAAACCAGCATCCGCATTTCTTCTTCTTCGATCACATAAGGCGGCATGAAATACACCGTGTTGCCCATCGGGCGCAGCAGCAAACCGCGCTTCAGCCCCTCCTCGAAACAGCGGCGGGCAAAGCCGGGGGCCGCATTGGCCGCCTCGAACGCCCAGATCATGCCGGCATTGCGAAAGTTTTTTACCTGCGGATGCGCTTGCAGCGGCGCGGCAATCCGGTTGAACAATGCCGACTTGGCCTGATTGGCCACGATCACATCGTCCTGTTCGAAAATATCCAGCACCGCCAGCGCCGCACGGCAAGCCAGCGCGTTGCCGGTATAGGAATGGGAATGGAGAAATCCGCGCGTCGTGTCGTCATGATAAAACGCCTGGTAAACGACATTGGTGGTCAGCACCACCGACAACGGCAGATAGCCGCCGGTGATGCCCTTCGACAGGCACAGGAAATCGGGCTTGATGCCGGCCTGCTGATGAGCGAAGAAAGTCCCGGTACGGCCAAACCCCACGGCGATCTCGTCGGCGATCAGGTGGACGTCGAATTCGTCGCAGATGGCCCGTGCCTGGCGCAGATATTCGGCATCGTACATGCCCATGCCGGCGGCCCCCTGCACCAGCGGCTCGACGATCAGCGCGGCGGTTTTCGCATGATGTTGTTGCAGATGGGCGCGCAGAGCCACGGCGCAGCGCACGGCAAAGTCCCGCGCCGACTCTCCCGGCTCGGCGTAACGCCAGTCGGGTGTCGGCACCTGTGCGCTTTCGCGCAGCAGCGGCGCATAAGTGTCCTTGAACAGCGCCACGTCGGTGACCGACAGCGCGCCGACGGTTTCGCCGTGATAACCGTTTTGCAGGCTGACGAAACGGGTCTTTTGCGGGCGGCCTGAATTGCGCCAGTAGTGGAAACTCATCTTCAGCGCGATTTCGGTGGCGGAAGCGCCATCCGAACCATAGAAGCAATGCCCCAGGCCGCTGAGGCGGGACAGTCGCTCCGACAACTCCACCACCGGCTGGTGGGTGAATCCGGCCAGCATCACATGCTCCAGCTTGTCGAGCTGGTCCTTCAGCGCCGCGTTGATGCGCGGGTTGCAATGGCCGAACAGGTTGACCCACCACGAACTCACCGCATCGAGGTAGCGCTTGCCGTCGAAATCGGTCAGCCACACGCCCTCGCCGCGCGCCATCGGCACCAGCGGCAGGGTTTCGTGCTGCTTCATCTGGGTGCAGGGATGCCAGACGGCAGAACGGCTGCGGGATAAAAGTTCCTGATTAGTGCTCATGGCTACTCTGGATTTGCCTGGTCGCAAAGTGCACGACGGTGTCGGAGTCTTCAACTTCGCGCACCAGCCTGATGCCGACCAGCGTGTAACGGGTATCCGGCATATTCAGGTTGCGATACGACGACCGGGCGTAAAACGGCCAGGTATGCCACGATCCGCCGCGGCGAACGCGCAACCGGCCCGAGGCGGGGCCTTGAGGATCGTCTGGCGGCGACTTGGCGTAATAGTCATCGTCGTACCAGTCGGAAACCCACTCCCACGCATTGCCGTGCATGTCGTAAAGGCCCAGTGCGTTCGGCGCAAAACTGCCCACCGGCGCCGTGAACTCGAAACCCTCATGCCCGCTCAGCGCAAAGGCTTTCCACTGCGGCCAGTTTTTCGCCGTGTCGGCATCGAAAACCTTCGCCACCCGCAACAACGACCGGGGATCGTCACCGCTGTGGTAACGCGTCCGGGTGCCGGCGCGCGCCGCGTATTCCCATTCGGCTTCGGTTGGCAGGCGATATTTTTTTCCTTCTTTCTCGCTGAGCCATTTTGCCAGCGCCACGGCATCGTTCCAAGTCACGTTCACCACCGGATGGTCGAGCCCCTGTTTAAAGCCGGGGTTGCGCCAGGAATACTTAACGTTCCGCCCTTCAAAGGCATCGCCGTGTGCCGATTTCTGCGGATCGTAATCCGGGCTGTAACCGTAGCCGCCGGTGCCGTCGGCCACCGATTCCGGCTGGTAGCCGGAGGCGTCGAGGAACTGCTTGAACTGACCGACCGTCACCTCGTACTGCTCCAGATAAAAGGGCCTGGTGATGCGCACTTTATGCACCGGCGCTTCGTCGCCGAGTTCCAGGAAACGCTTGCGGTCGTATTGCGGGTAGGCCTTGGCGAACGATTCTGCGGACTCCTCGCTCCCCATCATGAACTCGCCGGACGGCACCAGAACGAATTTCATGCCCAGCATATTCTCGACCGCTTGCGGCGAAGCGCCGCCGGAATCGACCGACCATGCCGGCAACATCGCCAGTGAAGCAAGGAGGAAAATCGTCGCGCGTGTTTTCATATTGGGCAAATGGCAGCAGGAAATTGGCAGGTCAATCGCATGAAACAAGTATCTTCGGCATTCGCGCCACGGTCAACTCCCGGCGAGTGCGATTCAAACTGATGTGGCGTAAAACAAACATGTAGGTTGGGTTGAGCGGTTTTTTGCGAAACCCACCAGAAGTAGACGCCTCTAGGCGACAAACTCAAACTTCAAAAGCAGGTTTTGTTGTTTAGGCCTGTTGGGTTTCGCGATAAGGCTGCTCAACCCAACCTACATGCTGCATTTCACATCAGTCTGACGCGCACCCCGCACCGTGCGGCAAACACCCTCATATGGTACTGTTATAACCGTTTATTCGCGAAAACGACCCGCGACTGCATTCCTGCACCCGACGATTTTCCACAATAAAACATGAGAAACA
>JAJFTF010000055.1 GCA_021373185.1 Betaproteobacteria bacterium
TATCGTCACCCACAACATGCAGCAGGCGGCTCGGGTCTCCGACTACACGGCCTACATGTATCTGGGCGAGCTGATCGAGTTCGGCAACACCGATACGATTTTTACCACGCCGAAAAAGAAGGCGACGGAAGACTATATCACTGGGAAGTTCGGTTAAACCCGGATTTTGATGAGGTGCTGTTTTGATGGAAAATCCTGGAGCGTCATACCGATCTGAGTCAGATGCGAATTCAGTTCGCAGGAATCTGGATATGGCGCCAACCATTTTAATGGTGGAAGACGAATCGGCCATTCGTGAGCTGATCGCGCTCAATCTGCAACAGGCGGGACACCATATGCTGGCAGCCGGTAGCGCTGAGGATGCGCTGGCATTGATGCGGGAATCGCTGCCTGACCTGATTTTACTCGACTGGATGCTGCCGGGCATGAGCGGAGTGGAATTTGCCCGGCGCATTAAGGCCAATGCGCACACACGCTCGATCCCGATCATCATGCTAACGGCACGAAGCGACGAACAGGACAAGATCATCGGGCTTGAAATCGGTTCCGACGATTACATCACCAAGCCGTTCAGCCCGCGCGAACTCAACGCCCGCATCAAGGCGGTGCTGCGTCGCCGGGCGCCGCAATTGGCCGGGGAAAGTATGGAGGTTAATGGCTTGTGCCTGAATCCTACAACGCACCGCGTGACCGGCAACAACCAGCCAGTCGAACTGGGACCGACTGAATTTCGCCTGCTGCAATTTTTCATGGCGCATCGCGAGCGGGTGCATTCCCGCACTCAATTGCTCGATCAAGTATGGGGCAGCCAGGTTTTCGTCGAAGAACGTACCGTCGATGTGCATATCCGCCGTCTGCGGCGTGCATTGGAACAAACCGGACACGACACCCTTATCCAGACCGTACGCGGCATCGGCTATCGCCTGTCAGTTCCTGTCGCTATTATTTAGCATTACAAATAGTTAGCTCAGAAGCTGGCACACCAGCATGCCGATTGCCTTTTCCTCGTCTGCGGCCAAATTCAGGATCGGTTTCGATCCCCTGGCACCGAGCATCGTCTCGTTGTCCTGATTGGCATGAGTGTCCAGCCGGAAACCGAGAAATTCCAGCGGGCCGCAAATCTTGGCTCGAATCGAGGGAGAATGCTCACCGATACCCCCGGTAAAAACCAGGGCATCGATGCCGCCAGCCTTGGCGGCGAAAGCGCCGATGGTAGCGCGCACCTGCCGGCAAAAATAAGCCACGGCAAAACAGGCTGCGGCGCTCTTGCTCTCGATCAGGGCTAACATTTCGCTATCTTCGCCCGACGAAAGCGCAATCAGCCCCATCTGGTGATAAACCATGTCGGCCAGTTCATCGGTGGTGTAGCGCTTTGCCAGTTCCAGCATCACGCCTGGATCGAGATCGCCACTGCGTGTGCCCATGGGGATGCCGCCTGCCGGTGTGTAACCCATGCTGGTGTCGATGGACTGAAGCTTTTCCAGTAGGCACAGGCTGGCGCCAGAACCCAGATGGGCGACCACGATACGACCGCTGGCGGCTTCACCCAAAATTTCAGGCAAACTCCGCGCCACGTGAGCATAGTTGATGCCATGAAACCCATAACGATGCATGTTCAGATTCTGCGGGATAGGCAGGCGCTTCGCCAGCTCCGGCATGGTGACATGGAATGCCGTGTCGAAACAGGCTACCTGCGGAACATTAAAGCGCTCCCGACACAAAAACACGCCGAGGATATTGCCCGACATGTGCAATGGAGCCAGATGGGCGATACTCTCCAGGCGTGCGAATTCGGCAGCGTCAATCAGGCGCGCCTGGTCGGTGACGTCCCCACCATGGACGAAACGATGCCCCACCGCATCCGGCGCATCGTCCCCAATATCCTTCATCAACTGATCGAATGCCTGAGCGTGATCACGCAAAAAGCCGTGGCCGATATGCTCATAACGGAAGTTGCACCGGGTGCCGTCGGTGCGGAACAGGCTCGCCTTCAGGGAGGATGAACCGCTATTGATGGTCAGGACGGTTCGGTTCATGCCGGCATTGATTCCAGCAGCAGGATGCAAGCGGGCGTGAACCCATTTCCGTATAGTAAAAAAACTCACCGTAATTCCTTGTAAAAAAGCGCTTATTTTTTCTATTTCAAACGATAGAAAGACGCCCCACACACCAGGATCATTGATGCACTGGCCATAACCATCGATTGCTTGAGTTGGAAATCAATTACCGACCGTCGCCTACGGAGACCGGGACAACTTTCCATATCTGTTCGCAGTATTCGCGGACGGCGCGATCGGACGAAAAATGCCCGACGCGAGCCACATTCAGAATCGACATACGATTCCACTGTTCCATATCGCGGAAGTGTTTGCCAACGTCTTCCTGGCAGTCCACATAAGAACGAAAATCCGCACAGCACAGGAAGGGATCGTGGTGGAGAAGATTGTCCGTCAGCGGGGTAAATAGCTGGCGGTCGCCATGGGCAAACAGGCCGGAATTGATGAGGTCGATTGCCGCCCGCAACTCCGGATCTTCCTCCACGACTTGGTGTGGTCGATAGCCGTTCATCCACAACGCTTCAACCTGTTCGATATTGCGACCGAAGAGGAAGAAGTTTTCGTGGCCGACGGCATTGCGAATTTCGACATTGGCCCCGTCCAGCGTGCCTATCGTCAGAGCACCGTTCATGGAAAACTTCATGTTGCCGGTACCCGATGCTTCCTTGCCGGCAGTGGAAATCTGCTCCGACAAATCGGCGGCTGGATAGATCCACTGGCTGGTCTTGACGCTCAGGTCGGGAATGAACACCACTTTCATGAACCGGTTGACCTGGGGATCGCGGTTGACGGTTTCCGCTACGGAATTGATCAGCTTGATGATCAGTTTGGCCATGCGGTAGCTGGGCGCCGCCTTGCCGCCGAAAATAAAGGTGCGCGGCGTGATTTCCAGATTGGGGTTGTGCTTGAGCCGGTTGTACAGGCTGACGACATGCAGCACATTGAGATGCTGGCGCTTGTATTCGTGGATGCGTTTGACCTGGACGTCGTAAAGCGAGTCTGGATCGACGCTGACACCGATCACGCGCTGGATATAGTTGGAAAGATCCACTTTCGCTCCGCGCTTGACCTGGCGCCAGTCAACACGGAATTGGGCGTCATCGGCATAAGGTTCCAACTCTCGCAGGCGCTCCAGATTGCGCAGCCAGTCGCCACCGATGGTGTCCCCGATCAAGGTGCTGAGCCGCCGGTTGGCGAGCGCAATGAAGCGGCGCGGCGTAATACCGTTGGTCTTGTTGTTGAATTTTTCCGGCCACATTTCATGGAAATCGCGCAGCACCGTTTCTTTCAGCAGTTCGCTGTGCATCTCGGCAACACCGTTGATGGCGAAGCTGCCCACGCAGGCGAGATTCGCCATGCGCACCCGGCGACCGTTGGATTCGTCAATCAGCGACATGCGCGCGAGGCGCTGTTCATCGCCGAGAAAACGGATGCGCACATCGTCAAGGAAGATTCGGTTGATTTCCTGGATGAGCTCGAGATGGCGCGGCAGGATGCGTTGAAACAGCTCCAGCGGCCAGGTTTCCAGCGCTTCCGGCAGCAGGGTGTGATTGGTATAGGCAAAGGTGCGGCGGGTAATGCTCCATGCCTGATCCCACTCCAAAAGGTGTTCGTCGATCAGCAGGCGCATCAGTTCGGCGACAGCGATGGCCGGGTGTGTATCATTGAGCTGGGCGACGAATTTTTCCGGGAAGCGGTCGATCCCGCCCACGTCGCGCAGAGCGATGCGGATCATGTCCTGCAGCGAGCAGGAAACGAAAAAATACTGTTGCTTCAGGCGCAACTCCTTGCCTGCTTCCGGCTCGTCGTTGGGATACAGCACCTTGGACAGGTTTTCGGCCACCACCATGTCGTTAACCGCGCCGTAATAGTCGCCGAGATTGAAGGCATGCAGGTCGAAAGACTCGCGCGCTTCCGCTTTCCATAGACGCAACAAGTTCACGTTGTTGACGCCGTGGCCGAGAATCGGCGTGTCGTAAGCTTGACCATAAACGGTATAGCCCGGAATCCACCGAACCCGTTGTTGTCCCTCCGTATCGTCATAGCGCTCGGTATGCCCGCCGAGGTTGACTGGATAACGCAGGGTTGGTCGCGCCAGCTCCCATGGATTGCCGTTGCGCAACCATGCATCGGTGACCTCCACTTGCCAGCCATCCCTGATTTCCTGGTCGAAAATGCCGAATTCGTAGCGGATGCCATAGCCAATAGCAGGAATTTCCAGCGTCGCCAGCGAATCCATGTAACAGGCCGCCAGTCGTCCGAGGCCGCCGTTGCCGAGACCGGGCTCGTGTTCCTGCTCCAGGATCGTACTCAGATCAAGGCCTAGTTCGTGCATGGCCTGTTCGACGTTGTTCCACAAATCCAGGTTGAGAATGTTGTTACCCAGATGGGGACCCAACAGAAATTCAGCCGAGAAATAGCATACCGTTTTCGCCCCGCTGCGCTTGTAGTCCTGCCCCGAGGCGATAAAGCGCTCCAACAGGCGGTCGCGAATGGTATAAGCCAGCACCAGGCAATGATCCTGAGGCGATGCTTTGGCCAAGGGCAAGCCGGTGACATAGAACAGGTTGTCGATAAAAGCGCGTTTCAGCGCCTCTACCGAACGACCGGTACGAGTGTGTTCATGCACCGTCGCACCATCCAGAGCGTCTATATTGATAAAATTATTCATTCTGAAATCCCACGAAATTTGGTAAATGATGCAGGTTGGTGCTAAACGCAGTGAAGCCCAACAACATCCGAGTGCCAATGTTGGGCTTCGGCCTACGACCTCGGTGCCAACCTACATGTCTATATATCAATACGGCCATGTCCAGCCGTCGGCTTCGGGCAAATCCACGCCATGTTCATAGGCGTAGTTGCGGCATTCGAGTTGCATGTCGCGCAGCCTCTCCTTGACGTGGGCGCCGGTCACGCACAGAGCGGGAATCCGGTCTATCGCGTCGATCGCCAGGCTGAAGCGGTCGATCTCGTTCTGGATCGCCAGTTCCAGCGGCGTATTGATGCTGCCCTTTTCCTTGTAGCCGCGCACGTGCATGTTCTTGTGATTGGTGCGGCGATAGGCGAGACGATGGATTAGCCAGGGATAACCGTGAAAGTTGAAAATCACCGGCTTGTCTTCCGTGAACAGACTGTCGAAGTCCTTGTTCGACAGGCCGTGCGGGTGTTCGCTGGAAGGCGTCAGCTTGTAGAGGTCGACCACGTTGACGAAGCGAATCTTGATCTGCGGGAAATTTTCGCGCAGCAATACCACCGCCGCCAGCGCTTCCTTGGTCGGGATGTCGCCGGCGCTGGCCATCACCAGATCCGGTTCGCAACCTTCGTCGTTGCTGGCCCAGTCCCAAATACCGATACCTTTGGCGCAGTGTTTGATCGCCGCATCCATGTCGAGAAACTGCAAATGCTTTTGTTTGTCGCACACGATCACGTTGATGTAGTCGGTGCTGTCAAGGCAGTGCTGCGCTACCGATAACAGGGTGTTGACGTCGGGTGGCAAATAGATGCGGGTGACATCCGGACTCTTGTTCACCACCAGATCGAGAAAGCCCGGATCCTGGTGGGTGAAGCCGTTGTGATCCTGGCGCCATACGGTCGAAGTGATCAGCAGATTCAGCGACGACACCGGCGCACGCCATGGCACTACCTTGGACATGGCGAGCCACTTGGCATGCTGGTTGAACATCGAATCGATGACGTGGACGAAGGCTTCATAAGTGGAGAAAAAACCATGACGCCCGGTCAGCAGGTAGCCTTCGAGCCAGCCTTCCAGAGTATGTTCGGAGAGAATCTCCATGACCCGCCCGTCCGGCGACAGTTCGCCGCCGTCAGCATCTTCCGGCAAAAAATCGGCGAGCCAGGTTTTCTTGCTGACCTCGTAAACGTTGTCGAGTTTGTTGGAACTGTTCTCGTCCGGGCCGAAGACGCGGAAATTGGTCATGTTGTTGCGCATGATGTCGCGTAGCAGCTTGCCCAGCGGGCGAGTATTTTCAGCCACCGTGGTACCCGGTTTGACAACCTCGATGCCATATTCCCGGTAATCCGGCATGTGCAGCGCCTTGCGTAGCTGGCCGCCGTTGGCGTGAGGGTTGGCGCTCATGCGGCGCGCTCCCTTGGGCGCCAACGCCTTGAGTTCTGGGAGCAGGCTGCCTGCTTCGTCGAACAGTTCTTCCGGTTTGTAACTGCGCAACCAACTTTCCAGTTGAGCCAAGTGCGCTGGGTCTTTGTGTACGTTGCCGATCGGCACCTGGTGCGCACGCCAGAATCCTTCCACCTTCTTGCCATCGACTTCCCCGGGGCCGGTCCAACCCTTGGGACTGCGCAGCACGATCATCGGCCAGCGCGGACGAACCGGCTTGCCGCTGGCGCGCGCTTCTGCCTGAATGCGGCGGATTTCCAGCACGCACTGTTCCATGGTGGCGGCCATGGCCTGGTGCATGGTTTCGGGGTCGCTGCCTTCGACGAAATACGGCGTCCAGCCATAACCCTTGAACAGGTTTTCCAGTTCCTCGTGGGAGATGCGCGACAGGATGGTTGGGTTGTTGATCTTGTAACCGTTGAGATGCAGGATCGGCAGCACCGCGCCATCTCGGATCGGATTGAGAAACTTGTTGGAATGCCATGAGGTGGCCAGTGGTGCGGTCTCCGATTCGCCGTCGCCGACCATTACCGCCACCAGCAAATCGGGGTTATCGTAGGCGGCGCCAAAGGCGTGCGAAACACTGTAGCCGAGTTCGCCACCCTCATGGATCGAGCCCGGTGTTTCCGGTGTGCAATGACTGCCGATACCGCCGGGGAAGGAAAATTCCTTGAAGAATTGGCGCATGCCCTCCTCGTCCTCGCCCTTGTTGGGGTAGATCTCGCTGTAAGTGCCTTCCAGATACACCGGCCCAAGAACGCCGGGCGCGCCGTGACCCGGGCCGGCGAGGAAAATGGCGTCCTGGTCGTACTTGTTGATCAGACGATTGAGGTGAATGTAGGCGAAAGCCAGGCCGGGGCTCGACCCCCAGTGTCCCAGCAGGCGGCTCTTGACGTGTTCCAGCTTGAGGGGCTCCTTGAGCAGCGGATTATCGCGCAGGTAAATCATTCCGGCGGCGAGGTAGTTGCAGGCACGCCAGTAGGAGTTCATGGCCTGGAGTTCGTCGGCGGAAAGAGCGGGATGAGGAGAAACAGTCATGTCGTTCAAGAAAAACTCCTAAAAATAAAAAATACAGCCATCCAATTTTGTCTAGTGGGATGCAAATTTCCAGTGCGAACAGTCGCTGTTGGAAAGCGGCGTGGTCAACGTGCGCTTATCGAATTCAAAATCCCGATTTCTGCGTTGGCAAACCCCCTTGATGCCTTCCATGCAAATAAAACCTTTTCGCCCGTTCCGCTCTCGCGGCCCCTTCCATTTCGAGCAATTACCGCAGCAACGTGCAGTGGATGGCAAGAGGATGAAATTGATGGGTGGAAGCGTGGGCGCAAAGTTCGCTGCGATATTCATAACGCACCTCAAGTCATTTGATGAAGGTCGGCGCAGCTATGATATGTGCGCTATGTAACAAACATGTGACAGTCATAAAATATTTGACTGCTGCACGGATATTCAAGATATGCCATGCCTCCATAGCAACGAGGCATCAATCGGCTGGTTAATTGAAATTATTCCAATTAAATTATGTCATTACGCTATTGTTTGTAATGTCACCCATGAGGTTTGGTCATAATAAATTCATCCCATTTTCCTAATCTTGCCTGTACCGTGTCGTCAGAAAAGCATAGGGGGAAAGGAAAATAAAAATGAAAATTCTCATCGCTGAACATAGTCCGATTGGCCGCAACCAGTTAACCCAAATGCTAAAACTGGACGGGCATGAAATACTGCAATCCAGCACTTGGGAAGAGACGCTGGTACAGTTTACCGAGCACCATCCCGATCTGGTTTTGCTGGAGCCCTCGCTACCGGGAGCTGGCGGCCATCGTTGCATACCAGAAATCAAACGATTAAGCCCCAACCGTTTTGTGCCGGTCATTCTGGTCACCGCCATTTCAGACCATATCAATTTAGCCAATTTTATCGAGAGCGAGGCGGATGATTTTATCGACCCGCCCTATGACCATTTTGTGCTCAAGGCAAAAATCGCTGGCTTTGAGCGTGTGGACGAACTTTATCGTCGGCTGGAAAAATTTCACGCACTGACCGGGCAGGAAATAAAGCTCGCCAAACACATGTTCGATATGATCACCAACCGTAAATCGGAAGAAACTTCTCTTATCCATCACTGGTCGCTCGCCGCAGGCCACTTCAGCGGCGATCTGCTGATTTTCGAGCGCACACCGGAAAATACCCTGCACATCATGCTTGGCGATTTTACCGGTCACGGCTTGGTGGCGGCAGTCGGCGCTCTGCCCACTTCGGACATCTTCTACGCCATGACCAAAAAGGGCTTCGGCATCGGCGACATCGCCAGCGAGATCAATCGCAAGTTGCATCGTCTTCTGCCGATGGGACAATTCTGCTC
Organism: Betaproteobacteria bacterium; assembly: GCA_021373185.1. Classification (GTDB taxonomy): domain Bacteria; phylum Pseudomonadota; class Gammaproteobacteria; order Burkholderiales; family Sulfuricellaceae; genus Sulfuricella. The sequence goes on from JAJFTF010000055.1 coordinate 8,558, forward strand.
CGCCAGCCTCATCAGCATCGCTCCCGAGATAAACAGTGTGGCAGTGTGGAATGGCGGACTGCCGCCGATCCTGCTAATCAATGAGCAACGAGAGATCGTCCATCGCATGAATTCGGATAAATTGCCGTTAGGTATTCTGGATGCGAAAAATTTCGATTCCTCGACCGCCACGGTTTCCACTCAAGGGATATGCCACGCCATCCTCTATAGCGACGGCCTGGTCGAGGCGCAAAACGTGGATGGCCATGAATTCGGCGATTCCCGCCTGGCTGATGCGCTGGGCATGGATTGTGCGAGTTCCTCCCTGATTCAGCAGATCAAGGCTGCGGTCATCTCCTTTCTCGGCGGGATGGAACCCCACGACGACATTTCCCTGCTGGCCGTCAACCTGGAGTCACTGGCATGAATGAAGAAAAGAACAGTGCCAGCCTCTTGGCCGAACTCGTCGATGATTTTTCACTCATGGCCAAAAAAGTGCTGGCAAACGAGACCCTGTTCCATTCGCTGGTGGAGAAAAGCAGTGAAAGCCTGCTGATAGTCGGAAAAGCGCACGGGGAAATCCTTTATGCCAACGCCGCAGCAGAAAAGCTTTTCTACACCGCACCCGGCGAATTGGTGGGGCAAATGTTCGGCCATCCGATCCGGGAAGGGGAAATCAGCGAGATCGACGTGGTGCATTCCAGCCGCCGCAAAACCACGGCGGAGCTGCATGTCACCCCGCTTGAATGGGATGGCGAGGCGGCATGGTTGTTGTCCCTGCGCACCACGGTCGAGCGTCACCATCTCAAGAATACGCTGCACAAGAACACCGACCGGCTCAACGCCCTGATCAACGCTTCGCCGCTCGCCATCGTGGCGGTGGACATGAGCGGCTGCGTTACACTGTGGAACCAGTCCGCTTCGCGCACCTTTGGCTGGAGCGAAGTCGATGTGCTCGGGCAGCCATTGCCGCTCATGCCTGCACCAGGCGGCAAGGAATCGCTCCAGGACTTGATCGAGCAGGCGCTCCATGGCGAAGTGCTTTACGGTCGCGAACTCACCGGCCAGCAGCGCAACGATGGCAGCGCACTCGACCTGCAATTGTGGACGTCGCCATTGCACAATTCCCAGGAAATCACTCACGGTGCCATGATCTTTGCCGTGGACATCACTGAACGCAAACGTACAGAAAATCAGTTGCTCAATATTGCCGGCATCGATGTCCTGACCGGGCTGGCCAATCGCTCCCAATTCCGGGAACGGCTGCGCCAGGCAATCGAACGGGTCAAACAAGGGGATCAGCCGCCTTTCGCGGTGATGCATCTCGGCCTCGACCGTTTCAAGGCCATCAACCAGTCGATGGGTCATGCCATGGGCGACCAGTTGTTGCGGGAAGCTGCCAGACGGCTTTCCAGTACCCTCTACGATACTGACCTGCTGGCACGCACCGGCGGCGATGAATTTTCCATACTGTTGCGCGACATTCGCCATGTGCGCGATGGCGCCCGCATCGCCCAAAGGCTGCTCGACAGTGTGGCCGCATCGATATTAACGGATGGCGGGGAACTTTACCCTACGGCCAGTATCGGCATTGCCGTTTATCAACAGGATGGCACGGACGCGGATTCACTGCTGCACAACGCGGATACCGCCATGCAGCGCGCCAAAGAGCGCGGCGGTGGAACCAGCCAGTTTTACACCGAGGGTCTCGATCTGCGCGCCCGCGAACAGCTTGCCATGGAAAGCGATTTGCACCATGCCTATGAGCGCGGAGAATTCAAACTTTTTTATCAACCCCAGGTCAACCCGGCAAATGGCCTGATCATGGGTGTGGAAGCACTTTTACGCTGGTTCCATCCGGAACAAGGCAGCATTTCGCCCGCTCAATTCATTCCATTGGCGGAACGCTCTGGCATGATCATCCCTATCGGTGAATGGGTACTGCGCACAGCTTGCGCCCAAGCTCAGGAATGGGTGCAAGCAGGGGTCTCACCGGTGCGCGTTGCCGTCAACCTGTCTGCCCGCCAGCTTGAACATCCGCAGTTCATCTCCAGCGTCGCCGACGCCTTGCGCGAAAGCGGACTCGATCCGGCGATGCTGGAACTGGAATTGACGGAATCGATGCTGGTAAAAAATACCGAGGATATCGTCGCCGTCATGCTGACCCTGAAAAAAATGGGCTTACAGCTCTCCCTTGACGATTTCGGCACCGGCTACTCGGCGCTGAGCTATCTCGCGCGCCTGCCGCTGGACACGCTGAAAATCGACCAGTCCTTTGTGCGCGGCATCGGCCAGAATCAGACCAACAACAGTCTATCCATCGCCATCATCGCCCTCGCCCGCAGCCTGGGCCTGAAAACCATTGCCGAAGGGGTGGAAACATGGGAGCAAGCCGAATTTCTGGTGGCAAACAGTTGCGATGAAATTCAGGGCTACTTCTTCAGCCATCCGCTTCCCGCCGAAGAATGCACCACCCTGCTGACCGCCGGCTCCATTTTCCCGAGTCCGCTTCAGCAAGTATTGCCGGCTGTATGGCGACATCAGCGGCAACGCGGGTCGATGCCGGGACTGGCGCTGGCGCATTAGCCGATGTCATACCCTATTCAGACGAATTCGCTTGCTACCGCCTCCATGTTCGTCACCAATAGGTCGCATTCGCCAACCAAGCCAGCCACACGCATTTGGTATTTCGAGGAAAAATCATGATAGACGCGAATCCGACCCATCCAGCCATGCAAAACAGAGATGCCAGGGCGGGAAATCATACCCGGCTGCTTCGCACCGTCTACGACATCATCAAACACCAACGCTTGACCCCGCTCTTCCAGCCGATTGTCGATATGAAAAAAGGCCAGGTTATCGGTTACGAAGGCTTGATTAGAGGCCCATCCGACAGCCAGTTGCATTCCCCGGTGAAACTGCTGAAGTTGGCACATCAATCCGGCCTGTCACATGAAATTGAGAAACTATGTTGCCAAGTGGTGGTGGAACAATTCGCCAAACTTCAGTTGCCCGGCAATCTCTTCATCAATTTCAGCCCAGAAGTGCTGGTACAGGATAAATTCCGCGACCACGGCAGCTTGGCCGCCGTTCTGAACTGCGGTCTCGACCCGCAGAATGTGGTCATCGAACTGACCGGAAATGAACCGGTTTACGAATACAATCTGGAAATGTTGCTGGAAGTTACTGTGCATTACCAATCGCTAGGTTTTAAAATTGCCATCGACGATCTCGGCGAAGGTTTCTCCAGCCCGCGCATGTGGTCGGAATTGCGGCCCGACTATGTAAAAATCGACCGGCACTTTATCCAGAACATCGACAAGGATCCGATCAAGGCCCAATTCGTCAGTTCATTGCGAAAAAACGTCGCCGATTCGGGATGTCAAGTCATCGCGGAGGGCATAGAAACCCATGCCGAATTGATGCTGGTACGCGACCTCGACGTGCATTTCGGGCAGGGCTACCACATTGCGCGCCCTTCCGAGACACCTTCCCCGGTAGTTTCCGCCGAAGTGGTCAAATCATTACGCCCCCAATCCATCAACCAGAAAGATGGCGACAGCCACCCGCATGGCATCGTCGAGAAAAAATTACTGATCAAGACCCCCTCGGTTACGCCAGAAACACCTAATGAAATCGTGTTTAACATGTTCGAAAACGACGCGCAACTGGAAGTCGTAGTGGTAGCCAGGGAAAACATTCCGATTGGAATGATCAACCGCAATCATCTGATCGACGGTTTTGCCAGACCGTTCCGACATGAACTGTTCGGCAAAAAGCCCTGCCACACCTTCATGGACAGCGAGCCGTTGATCGTGGATAAAAGCATCACCATCCAGGAATTAAGCTATCTTCTCTCGGAAGGCGACCGTCGCCACCTTGCCAACGGATTCATTATTACCGAAAACGACCTGTATCTCGGCACCGGCAGCGGACACGAACTGATGCGCGAACTCACGGCAATGCAGATTCGTGCCGCGCGTTACGCCAATCCGCTCACCCAGTTGCCCGGCAATGTGCCGATCAATGAACAAATCGACAGGCTGCTCATGAATCAAGAGACGTTTTGCGCCTGTTACTGCGACCTTGATCATTTCAAACCCTTCAACGATGTTTATGGCTTCAGCCAAGGGGACGAATTGATCAAGATGACCGGCAAAATTCTTCTTGAAAGCTGCGATCCTGAGCTGGATTTCATCGGCCACATCGGCGGCGACGATTTCATCATCCTGTTTGGCAGCACGGATTGGGAAGAACGCTGCCACCGCGCGTTGGAGAAATTCGGTGAAGCCATCACTCCTTTTTTCAGTGGTGAAGATCGGGAGAAAGGTGGCTACATTAGCGAGAACCGTCGCGGCGAAAAAGAGTTCCATGCCCTGACTACCCTCTCGATAGGCGCAACCCGGGTCGAGCCAGGCATGTTTCGGTCATACATGGAAATTTCCACGGTAGCGGCGGAAACCAAGAAAATGGCCAAGAAGATCCCAGGCAACAGTCTTTACGTCAACAGCCGGCAATACCCGGTCTCCCTGTCGCCGCGCTCACCAACGACGACGTGGCAAATACCGCCCAGCCAAATGGTTGCTGTTGGCGGTGCGCAGATGAGCGTCCAGTAGTCAGAATGGCGTGATGATTGGCCGGCAAAAGCACGAGGCTCGGTTTCAATTACCGGTCCGCACTTCCCAAGAGAATCGCGAAAGTGCAGCCAGTTAACTGTGGTCACGTAATATGCACGTAATAAATAAGCGGTATAAAAATAGCCTTTACGCATGGAGGTGTAGTATGACCGGACTCCCCAGAAGGCACATTAACAATCTCTTGTTTTCAGATCCGAAAAAATACTGCGCTCGGCACAGTGGTCGAGCAGACGATGGAGAGTGGGTAACCTCCAAAGACGGCCTTCGCCGTCAATACGTTTGCGGGAACTGCATACAGCATGAAAAACAGCACAAAAATAATAACCATATTGCCTGAGCACGCACCGCTCATCGAGAACTCGATTGCCTGGATTAAAGCGCGGGGTGCCGATCACGTCTGATCAGGCGAAAGGTCAGGAATTCGTTGACGCCCGCAGTGGCTTTTGAAGATGCGGCGTCTTGCCTGGATTCGGCCATATTGTGATTTTCTTGATTAGCTTTGCTTTCCGCTGAATCCGGCAGGACCGACCGTTGGCGAAATAGTGAAGAGATTCTGGAAATTTGCCACCTCAAGGATCTGCTGGACAAAGCCGCCACAACTGCGCAAGGAGACATCTATATTAGCCATATTGGCTTTCTCGCGCAGCAGCAAAAGCATCCCAAGGGCCGAGCTATCCATGTATTCCACCTGAGTCAAATCCACCACAACGTCCTTGAGACCTTTCGTTTGCAAGGCTCCGCCATACGCATTTTTAAAATCGCGGTGGGTGCTGAAATCGAAGCGCCCATCAAGGTGCAGCACGGTTATGTCATCTATATTTTTTACGGCGATTTGCATCATGGCCAATTCTCCCCAAGGATCGTATTAAGGTTCTTTACAAGTTTATTCTCATGAGACATTTCCAAGTATTTTACCTATTGGATATGACGCCTTAATGACAAATATACGTCATGTTTCCTCGCGGCTGTTCCAAGTCAGGCAAGCGATAATGAAGCGCCTGAAAAACTCGGTGAATCCCGGTTAAGACCATGCCGGTCGTCGATGACAGCTTGCACCCCGGTTCATTCAATCCGCGTTTCATGTTTCTGTCACATTACTGGCTTACGATCATGCATATGGCCCAGTACGATAACCTGGAACGTTTGGTGATATTTGACGCCGATGGCACGACCATTGACGCATTTCATGCTATCGAACTGACCTTCCTGCAGCACGGAATGGACATTGGAGATCTCGAACGCTTCCAGAAGCGCCGCAAGCTGTTCAAGTTTCTGGGAGGACTGCGGGAATTCCCGACAAACCTGCGTCGCCAGTTTGGCAAGCAGAACCGCAAACGATTGCTGACAACACTCACCGAGGTCTACCGCCACGATGCACGCTTGTATCCTGGCATCGGTTCCTTGCTACATACGTTGCTTGCGGCTCCAGATATCCGCGTGGGCCTTGTTACCCGAAATGTGACGATAGAACCCGAGGAAACATTGAAATGCCTTTTTCAGCGCCACGGTATCGATACCGGAGCGTTCGACTTCTTTTCCTGCATTCAGTTAAAGGAAGACAAGCTCGTGTATCTGAAACGCGCTCGGCAATCCTTCTCCATTAATCCAGCGCGCGCATATTCCTGTGGGGACGAGCACAGCGACTACCTTGCGGCGATTGGCGCCGGAATGCACCCCTTCGTCGTAGCTTATGGTTTTGAGGACGGTATTCGTCTGACCAAGAAGTTTGGGGTGCCTAACGAAGTCATATCGACATCTCCTGCGGAGTTTGTCGATTGCTTGAGAAATGCCTTGAATCTGACGACCTCAATACCGGGCGCGCTCAACAAATGAAAAATTCTCGCTCTCGCCAATCCGGCAACCGGCATTTTCTGACGAACTATTTACGGCATATCTTTCCGGCTTTTATTTTCAGCCCAACGCCATATACCCAACACGCACCATCAAGCAGGAACTGTCATCTTGAAAATATTAATTGTCACTGATGCATGGGAACCTCAAGTCAATGGCGTGGTGCGCACCCTCAAGATGACATGCCACGAGCTGCAACGTATGGGCCACCAGGTAGAACTCTTGACGCCGCTGGCGTTCCGCTCGTTTCCCTGCCCGACCTACCCCGAGATTACCCTGGCGCTTTCCAGCCAGCGCAATGTGGCGCGTCAAATTGACGCTTTCGCGCCGGATTGCCTGCACATTGCCACCGAGGGGCCATTGGGCTGGATAGCCCGCGCCATCGCCATCAAGCGCGGATGGGCATTCACCACGGCTTATCACAGCCGATTTCCCGAATATATACACGCACGATTTCGGATACCCACTTTCTTGAGCTACGCGTTGCTGCGCAAGTTTCACAATGCGGCGCGTTTCAACCTTGCACCCACGAAAACCATCGTTGAGGATTTGCGCCGGCGCGGGTTTGCCAACCCTCGGCTGTGGACTCGCGGGGTTGACTTTAGCACCTTCCAAGCCGATGGCGTCAAAATGCCGCGTGGCAAGGCTCCTGTCTTCCTGCATGTTGGGAGATTGGCAGTCGAAAAGCAGGTCGATGAGTTTCTTAAGCTTGATTTGCCGGGTGAAAAATGGGTGGCTGGCGATGGCCCTGAACGTGAACGCCTGCACAAGCAGTACCCCGCAGTGAAATGGTTCGGCGTACTGAACGGCACGAACCTTGCAAGTTTGTATCGCAGTGCAGATGTTTTTGTCTTCACCAGTATCACCGATACCTTTGGTTTGGTAATGCTTGAAGCCATGGCCTGCGGTACTCCGGTGGCAGCTTTTCCTGTGGCTGGCCCGATCGATGTAGTCAAGACGCCACAGGCCGGAATCCTGGATATGGATTTGCGCCGCGCCTGCCTGGCGGCATTGGACGTACCGCGCGAAGGAGTGCTGGCGCACGCCGCCACTTTCAGTTGGGCACTGGCGAGCGAGCAGATTCTTTCCGCCCTACAGCCCATTCATGGTGCCAAAGCTTGATGCTCAACAAATCGGAAGGCACCGCTTTGGATGTTAGGAAATATTTTTGCCAGATGCTCATAATGATCGAATGAAAGGAATAACCATGGATTTCTCCGACCTTTTTCGGCTTGAAACAGAGACTGTCAATTTTGCCGCTGGCGAAACCATTCTTAAGGATGGCGAAATGAGCGAAGTTATGTATGTGGTGATGAAAGGCATGGCAGAGGTCAGGCTGGATAAACAAGTGGTTTTTACTGCGCACGCAGGCGACCTGCTTGGGGAGATGGGCCTCGTTGATCATAGCCCTGGCAGCGCTGATGTGGTAGCGATTACGGACTGCCGCTTGGTGGCAATCGACAAACACCGTTTTCTCTTCCTGATCCAGCAGACACCGAATTTCGCACTGGAAGTGATGAAAGTGATTGCCGATCGCCTGCGCGCCATGAATCGCCACGCGATAGGTGGCTAAAACACGGGGAGCCTCACTGGGCTAAAACGAGACTCCAATCTTCCAAGCGGCGAGTGGGCGAACTAACTCGTGTCCTTTATCTTAAAGTGCAGACGCACATGGTGCGATGCCTCGCGCGGGCGAATCTAATCTGCAAACTCGATGGCAGGAAGTTTCGAGGCTAATCCGCCATATATGGAAGCAAGACCAGCTCGCGCAGACGCTGCTTCGTTTTCGTATATTGATCGAGCCGCCAGTCTTTCATGATTTCCAATGCCAAATTGAAATCGTCATAGGGCAATTCATAAAGCGCCGATAAGTCGAGCTTTTCCTTCAGGCAAAGCGCTTCGACTAGATGCCTGAAAACAGCCGTATCGTGACTTCCCGGCTTTTTGATCAGGCATTTCTCAAGTTTTTTCAATGTATTCATTATGGAAGCTCCAAGTTAAGTGTCTTGCAGGCTCAAGGATGGTGCTTGCTGAAAATCCTGTCGCCCTCCTCTACCAACTTCTAGCAGATAGATTTCAACGATGGGCAGTCAATCTACGGCATCAACTCACCCCCATAAAACGCATGCCCAGACCGCCGCCACATTGATCAGCGAAAAAAGCACGGCGGCGCTGCCGATGTCCTTGGCGCGCTTGGCCAGATGGTGGTTTTCCAGCGAAATCCGGTCAACGGTGGCTTCAACCGCCGAGTTGATCAATTCAACGATCAGCACCAGCAGGACGCTGAAGATCATCAGCGCCCGCCCCATCCCGCCGACCGGCAGGTACAGCGCCAGCGGCACGAGCAGCGCCGCAAGCATGCTTTCCTGACGGAAAGCATCTTCGCAGGCGTAGGCCGCACGCAGGCCGGAGAGCGAGTAGCGAAAGGCATTCCAGATCCGGCGCAGGCCTGTTTTTCCCTTGAACGGACTCTCATTCATGCCGGGCACTCCTGCCGCTGATTGACGATGCGGCAGTATAGCTCGGCCATACGACCGGCCAGCGCCTGATCCGACCACTCGTTTGCATATTCACGCCCCTCGCGCGCCAGGTGGCCACGCAACTCATCGTTTTGCAGAACATCCAATATCCCCTGCGCAAAAGCGGCCGGATTGTCTTCCGGCGCCAGTGCGCCGCGCCGCGCACCGAGAATATCGATGGTTCCCATCGCAGCCAGCGCCACCACAGGCAACCCGGCTGCCATAGCTTCGAGCAGCACCAACCCTTGCGTTTCGGTGCGTGAAGCGAAGGTAAAGACGTCGGCAGCGGCGTAGCAATCGGGCAGCTCATTGCGGCGATCCAGATAACCGAGGAACTGCACGTTCGCGCTCAGTTCGCGTTCAACCACCGAATCACGCAGAGATGGCAAGGCCGGCCCGTCTCCGGTAATCAGCAGCAGCAACTCGGGCATTGATTTGCGTGCCAGATTGACCGCATCGAGCAGAAAATCGATGTTTTTTTCATGCGCGACGCGACCGACATAGAGCGCCACAGGCCGCTTCAGATCAATGCCATGACTGGAGCGAAACACATCACGGTCGATGCCGGCAAAACGACCGAGCGGAATGCCGGTCGGCAGAATGTGCAATGGCGTGGTGACACCGTAATCCGAAATTCTCTGATGAATCGCCCGCGAAGGAACGATCACTGCATCGAGCGCGTTGCACTGAGAACGCGAGAAATGGCGCGCCATGCCGCGCAACCATCTGGCCGGAATAAAAGGCGCGTAGTGCTGCAGATATTCTTCGAACAGGGTGTGATAGGTGGCGATCACCGGGATCCCGGCACGGCGCGCTGCGCCGAGAGCGGTGTAATGCGCGAGGAATGGCGTCTGAACATGGATCAAATCGCAACCGCGCGCAACCGCCGCATCAACCGCCGAGCGCATTGCGCCCCAGCGCATCAGGCGGTCCTCCGGATCGCGCGGCACCTGACGCGCCGACACCCGGCTGATCCACGACTCGCGGCACTCACTGCCGTAATCGGGTGCCACAAGGCTGACTTCAATACCATGGCCGGCCAATGCCTCGCGATAAGTCTGGATTGCCGTGGAAACGCCGTTAACGCGTGGAAAATAGACATCCGAGACCATCAGGATACGCATGCAGGCTCCTCTGTTTGTTGTGATAGAACGATCAGGTTGGCACTGTCCCAGGCGATCAATTCAAGCGATCCGTCGCTGTGCTCGACAATTGCCGTACAACTGTCCACCCAGTCACCACAATTGACATAAATCAGATCGCCAATTTGGCGAATCGCGGCGCAATGGATGTGGCCGCAGATGATGCCGTCGAGGCCGCGCTGGCGAGCACTATGAATCGCCGAATTCTCGAAATCGAATATGAACTGCAACGCTTTCTTGACGCGTCGCTTGGCGTAACCCGCAAGCGACCAGTACCCGGAGATGCCCATCCAGCGGCGCATGTATGAAATCAGCCCATTGAGCCGCACGAGCAGATTGTAGGCGACATCGCCAAGCACGGCGACCCAGCGGTGATAACGTGTGATCTGGTCAAATTCATCGCCATGCAGGAGAAGGAAGCGACGACCGTCGGCGAGTTGATGCACATGCTCGGCAACCACTTCGATGTCGCCAAAGGCGATACCTTCATATTCGCGTAGCGCCTCGTCGTGATTGCCCGGAATGAACATCACCCGTTCGCCGTGCCGCGCCCGACGCAGAATCTTCTGCACGAAAGTATTCTGTGCGGGAGTCCACTGAATACTGCGCTTCATCGACCAGAAATCAATAATATCGCCGATCAGAAAGACATTTTCCGACTCATACTCGCGCAGGAAGTTATTCAGGTTGCCGGCCTGGCAGGCGCGCGTACCTAGATGGATATCGGAGAGAAAAATCGAACGAACCTTGAGCATGTTGCCATGGTAAGAGGCTAATGTTGCAGAAAGATGAACATTGAAGGGCATCTTTCGGTGCAACATCGGGCAACTATGCATGGAACCCGACATTTCGAAGCAACTGGCCAACTAACTGCTATTAACGCCCTTGGGAGAATAGGCCCCCTGGAATTGGAATCAATCCTCCAGTACCCGCACTTTCACCGTCTTGCCTTTCACTTTGCCTGCCGACAGTTTGCGAGCGGCTTCGCGAGCGATGCTGCGCACGACAGCCACATAGGTGGATTGATCGTTCACCGTGATTTTGCCGACTTGCTCACGCGTGAAACCCGCTTCGCCGGTGAGTGCGCCCAGCACGTCGCCGGGGCGAATCTTCTCCTTGCGCCCGCCGAGAATCTGGAGGGTCGCCATCGGCGGCACCAGCGGTGAATCTTTGCTGCTTTTCAGCGCGCCAAGGTCATGCCACTCCGGTTCGCTGCCCATCATCTGTGCGATGGCGGCAACGCGGGGCATGTCGGTCGGGCTGCACAAGCTCAGCGCCCAGCCGGCCTCATCGGCGCGTCCGGTACGACCGATGCGATGGATGTGTATTTCCGGATCGGGCGTGATGTCGATATTGATCACCGCTTCGAGTTGCGAGATGTCCAGGCCGCGCGCCGCCAAATCGGTTGCCACCAGCACTGAGCAACTGCGATTGGCGAACTGGATCAGCACCTGGTCGCGCTCGCGCTGTTCCAGGTCGCCATTCAATGTCAGCGCATGAAAACCCTGTGATTTCAGCACGTCCAGCAAGTCGCGGCATTGCTGCTTGGTGTTGCAGAAGGCCAGCGTGCTGACCGGGCGATAGTGCTTGAGCAGGATGCCGACGGCTTGCAAGCGCTCCTCGTGGTTCACCTCGTAGAAGCGCTGGCGTATCTTGCTGCCCTCATGCTGTTCCAGCAGTTTCACTTCCTGCGGCTTGCGCAAGAACTGACGCGCCAGCCGGGTGATGCCGTCGGGATAGGTCGCCGAGAACAGCAACGTCTGGCGGTCTGGCGGGCATTGCTTCGACACAAAAGCGATGTCGTCGTAGAAGCCCATGTCCAGCATGCGGTCGGCTTCATCGAGTACCAGGGTGTTGAGCGCATCCAGTTTCAGGCTGCCGCGCTGCAGATGATCCATGATGCGGCCCGGCGTGCCGACGACGATGTGCGCACCGTGTTCCAGACTGGACATCTGCGGGCGCATGGTCGTTCCGCCGCATAAGGTGACGATCTTGATGTTGTCTGCAAATCGCGCCAGACGGCGAATTTCCTGCGTCACCTGGTCGGCCAGCTCGCGCGTCGGGCACAGCACCATGGCTTGCACCGCGAAACGGCGCGGGTTCAACCTGGTGAGCAAAGCCAGCGCGAAAGCTGCCGTCTTGCCGCTACCGGTCTTCGCTTGCGCGATCAGGTCGTGCCCGGCAAGCGCAATCGGCAAGCTGGCCGCCTGAATGGGGGTCATTGTCAGATATTCGAGCTGCTGCAATGTCGCGAGTATGCCGAGCGACAGCGGCAGTTCGTTGAAGGAGCGCCTGGCAGCGTTTGCTGCGGGCATGGCAGGGGTTGGGGAAATATCGGTCATGCGCAATTATCCTCGCCTGCGGCTCGGTGTGTTTGAAAAATTTGAATCGATCTAGTGTCTGCCAGGCACTCCACCTTAAGTTGAAATGGCTATAAGAACTTTGCTTCGACTAAGTTAAAATGCCACAAGCAATGCTGCCATCGAAACCATGATTAGTTATACTTGTTCACTGCACGGCTTAAAACCTTTTCGGAGTTAAATGTGCCCTCACTGAAAATAACGCTGCCTGCCATTCTTCTTCTGTCATTACAGGCTTCTACGATAACATGGGCGGCAGCACCTCCCCCTCCTCCCCCCGCATGGATTATCCTTGCGGAAGACGAGACCTATGAAATCCAGGTGACGTTCTTGCCGGATGGCAAGGGTAAAAAGACAAGCCGGCAACTCGCCCTGATCAGAAAAGACTGCGTGCAGAACGGCAATAAATCACTGGAAAAAGAAGATGCGAATTCCTTTGTCACCGTTGAATGCCACGATGACGGCAATCTGGTTATCCGGCGCACTACCTTGCAACCCATTGGAAAGTTGAAGCAGGAACTTAGCCTTGGCCCAGTGGGAACCTCTCGACAGGAATTTCTCCAGGGAAGCGAATACTATCCCGATATCCTGCTGAAAATCAGTCGTCTCAAGATCGTAAAACCAAGCGAACCGCCGCCCGAAGAGAAGAAGGCGGCGGATAAGGCCGCTGAAAAACCATCGGACAAACCTGCTGCAAAGCCTGCAGCAAAGTCCGGCGTGAAACCCTGATACAGGAATTTTAATGGCAAAACTTGTTGCCGCTACCCATAGCGGCGGATTTCATGCGGATGATGTTTTTGCCGCAGCGGTTCTGGATTTGACTCTGGGTCTTGGCATCGGCTTTACCCTGGTTCGTACGCGCGATCCGAAAATCATTGGCCAGGCAGATATCGTCTTTGATGTAGGCGGCATCTTCGATCCTGAACGTTCCCGGTTTGACCACCACCAGCGCGGCTATGCGGAGAAACGCCCCAATGGCGTGCCATTCAGTTCGTTCGGGCTGTTATGGCGTCAACTTGGGACCGATGCTTGCCATGCAGTATTGGGCGCCAAAAGCACGGTTTTAGAAGCCGGGAAAGTGGCTGAAGTGGTAGACATCGAACTGGTGCAAGGGGTCGATGCCATGGATTGCGGTGCCCAGGAATTCCTGCCGCGTGGCGGAAACGTGCGGATCATGTCCTTATCGGCGATGATAGGCGGGTTCAATCCCGGCTGGCAGGAGGTAAAACAAGATTTTGACAGCGCTTTTATTGAAGCGACTGCCGTTGCCCGCCGGGTGCTGACCAACATCATCAAGTCCTCCCATGACGTAATCGCAGCGGAAAACAAGGTGCTGGAGGCCAAGGCAGAAGGCAGCATATTGCTGCTGGAAAATTTTTATCCCTGGCAAATTGCCTTGTTCAAGCGCAAGGATGCCGATAGCTTACGCTATGTGGTATTCCCGAATGTGTCCGGTGGCTGGCGTGTACAGGCGGTGTCTACCGTTCCGCACAGTTTCAGCATGCATAAACCTTTACCAGAGAGTTGGCGCGGACTCGAAGGCGAGGTGCTGGATGCTGTAACCGGGATTCCAGGCGGTATATTTTGCCACGCATCAGGCTTTATCGGTGGGCATGCCACACGGGAAGGCGCTCTGGCCTTGGCCAGAGCAGCTATCGAGGCTTGATCCTGCCCTCCTCCCCTGCCGCTTTCTACCAACGGTAATACCTTGTTAACAGTAATGGCCAACATTTCTGGGGCGTCACATGAGGTTATTCGCCTCGATAAACGATATCCGAGCGACGATTTTCCTTCCAGCAAGATTCGTTATGGCAGCTTGCACGCGGCTTCTCCTCTCCGAAACTAACCGCTTCAACCTGGCTGTCCGACGCCCCCAGCATACCCATCATCTTCTTCACACTGTCTGCGCGACGGTTACCCAAGGCAATATTGTATTCGCGACTGCCGCGCTCGTCGCAATTACCCTGCACTGCAATTTTTGCATCCTTGTGGCTGGACAGATACTTGGAATGTGCCTCGACCAATGGTTTGAATACATCTTTAACACTGTCCTTATCGTAATCGTAATAGATGCTGCGTTTAGACAGAATATTGTTCGGATCTTTCAGAGCAAGGGCATCCACTGCATTTTGATCCAATGACTTGGTCGCTGAGGTCGCCGTTTCCAGTACTCTTCCTTCGATTGCAGCCTTCGGCTGCTCCTTCATTTCTTGTCCCGCGCAACCAGCCAGGATGAACAGGCCAAATAAGCAGACCGATATTTTTTTCATGGATAGCAACTTTCTTGTGAAATTAATAAAGTTAAAAATTAAGCTTGTGCCACGCTCGGCGAAGGTTTTACCGGCGCTATCTGGCGAGAGTCGCCCTGCCCATTTAGACAAATTCTTGTGTCAATCACTCCGCGCAGGTAAAGCTGCTCAAAAGCATCGTGATCGGAGGAAAAAATATTTTCCAACCCAATAGCCTGGCTCAGTCCGGTGCTATCCATCACCTCCATCACCTGCTTTTTCGGTCCGCTGAAGCCCAGAGTAATGCCGTTGCTTTTAAAACGACGGATCAAATTGAACAACATCTCCACGCCCGATGCATCAAGGTAGTTCATCCCGTTACATTTCACCAGAATGTAACGAACCGCCGGATTTTCCCTTTCCAGATTCAATAGTGCGTCTTCGAAGCACGAGGTGTTAACGAAGCGTAGCGCGCCATCAAAACGGATTGCACCCAGTTTGGGGTGTAGGGGCGGCAAATTATGCCGATGCGCATCACGTAGCGTTCCGTCTGCGTAAACGCCCAGATTGGCGATGCGGGGCTGCATCATGCGGTAGAGCAGCAAAGCCAACGACAGGATAATGCCGGTAAGAATGCCATTCTGGATGTTCGGGGCGAACGCAAGCGTGGACAGGAATGTGACGATTGCTGCGATGCCGTCATCCTTGCTGGCGTGCCAGGCATTGCTGATGGTCTTGAAGTTGATCAGGCTGATGACGGCCATCATGATGATGGCCGCCAAAACCGGCTTGGGCAGATGATAAAGCAGGGAAGTAAAAAACAGCAGCGTGAGCAAGACAAAGATGGCCGAGATCACGGAAGAAAGCGCCGTTTGCGCATTACTGGACAGATTCAGCGCAGAGCGTGAAAAAGAACCGCTGACCGGCATGGAATGACAGAATGCGGCTGCGATCTTGGCCAGCCCTTGGCCAATGAGCTCCTTGTTCTCGTCCCACGGCTGACGGGTCTTGATGGCAATGACCTTGGAGCTGGACATGGCTTCCATAAAACTGATCAGTGCAATAACAAAAGCAGCCGGCATGAGCGACATAATGGCATGCCAATCAAGCGATGGAACACTGATGCTCGGCAAACCCTGCGGAACATCGCCCACGACTTTGCCGCCCAGGCCGGCATAACCTATTTCGTAGCTCACCCAAGTCAGCATGACCACGGTGATAAGGACGCCTGGTAGTTTGGGCGCAAATTTTTTGAACGCCATCAGCAGAATGATGGCCGATAATCCGAAGGCAACGGATATTTCATGCATGGTGTCGATATGAATCATCACCTGCCAGATATCGAGCAGGAAATGCTCGGATTGATGAGCGGAAATCCCGAGTAATGTGGGAAGTTGGGAAAGCCCGATAATGATGGCTGCTGCATTGATGAATCCCATCAAGACGGGGTTGGAAAGAAAATTAAGCAGCACCCCCATCCGCAGGACGCCGAACAGTATCTGGAACATGCCGGACAAAAGTGCCAGCAGAATCACATAAGCATAAAACAGCTCGCTGCCGTGTGCTGCCATCGGCGCGACGCTGGCAGCGGTGAGTAGCGATGTCATGGCAACCGGGCCAGTCGAAAGTTGCCGGGAAGAGCCGAACAGTGCGCCCACGATGGTGGGAATCAGCGCCGCGTAAAGGCCATAGTAAGCAGGAACGCCGGCCAATTGGGCGTAGGCGAGCGATTGCGGAATGGCGACCAGCGACACAGTGATGCCGGCGATCAAGTCGTTTTTCAGCGTATCCGGGCTTATTGTAAATAATCGACTGATGGGTAGTCGCTGAACCCAGGAATTCATTTCGTCACCAGCGACTTTTCTTCATCGAGTATCTCTTTTACGGCATCCAGATCACCCGCCTCGGCATAAGCCATTGCCGTCAGCATCCGATTCAGTTTTCGAAAAAATTCCCGGATCGTTGGCAATATTTTGGGCATTGGCCCATCGATACCGTCTTCCGGCTCAATGTAGCGATCCATACAGGATGTGGAGGAAACTTTCATTTTGGTCGCTCCTTGATAAGGGATATGTCGCAAATACTACGACATGCCTCGTCAAGTCCCCGTCAAGCCGAGGTCAAGGAAGCGTTAACTCGATGAGCGGAGCGTCCGGTGCCGGCTGACGAAGAACAATTGAGCAGTAGTGCCGTGACCGACGTTGCTTTCAATCACCGTTTCCCATCCATAGCGGTCGCATATTCGTTTGACCAGGGACAATCCAATGCCGGCGCCCGTGCTGGACGATCCCTTGAAATGGCGTTGAAAAACCTTGCCGATTTCTTCTTCATGGATACCGAGTCCGGTATCCGCGACTGTCAGGCAATCATCTTCTACCACGATGGAAACCTTGCCGGATTCAGTATAGGCAAATGCATTCCGGATCAGATTTGCCGCAACAATACTCAACAGTGTCCGCTCAGCGGCAATTCTGGGGTGGCCACGACGGTCGAATTCGACGGTTGTTTTCGGGTTGACCAGGTAACGGTGCATTTCCACCGCCTCTCGCACCACTTCTCCCACGTCGCAATTCAGCTCGACCGGCTCATCCAGATTTCCTTCCCTTGCCATCAACAACAAGGCAGCAGTCAGGTCGATCATCTGTCTCGTTGCTCGCCCAATTCTTGCGATACGTTCCTGCTGCCGGTTATCGAGGCGGGAGTCGCCTTCCAGCAATTCCACCGCCCCCTGGACGATGGCGAGAGGGGTTCTGAGCTCATGACTGACGTCCGCCGTAAATGCTCTTTCACGCTCGATAAAGGCCCTCATGCGCTGCAGATAGCCGCTGAAAACGCGTGCCAACTTGCCGATCTCGTCGGGAGGAAAACCCTGCTGGACATCCAAGGTCTCATCTTCCGGTTTGGCCTTGCCAACCCGTCTGGCGAGTTCAGCCACCGGCGCGACAACACGACCGGCCAGCCACCAGCCGATCCCCGCAGAAATCAGGATCATGGTCAGAGCACCAACAGCCAGGTAAAACAGAAACTGCTCCTCACGCCTACGCTGCCGCACTTCGTTGAACAACATGACATAACGCTCGCTCCCGCTGTCAGCGACAGCAACCCGATATGGGATTCCATCCAGAGTGAGTTGGTGCTTGCCGGGGTCGAGACTGACCAGAATAGCCGGAATATCTTCCGCCGCTCGCCCTGGAATATGAACATACCCCCTGACACTGATCGTTGCGGGAGGAAGGGAATTGGGATTGCGTGAACGCCGGGAAATATAATCCTCGATTTCTGCATGCAGCGTTTCGTCCATGATCCGCTCACCGAGATTGTGTGCGGCAAAGGAAAGCCCCATCGACAATAGCAAACTGACCAGCGCGCCAAACCCGGCGAAAGTGGCTGCCAGCTTGAAGCGCAGGCTGTTTGGCAGGCTAATCGGCAGCAATTTGGTAGCCGATGCCGCGCAAGGTTTTAATTAGAGGGATTTTCGACTGCTTATCGACCGCATTGCGCAAAATGTGCAAATGCGCGCGCAAGGCATCGCTGTCGGGAGGCGATTCGCCCCAGATCGCACGCTCCAACTCATCGCGGGGTAAGACACGAGGTGAATGCCTCATCAAAAGCTCAAGGATTTTGAGTGGGATCGGCGGTAGCTCTATATTTCGTTCGTCCCGGGTCACTTTGAGGGTGGCGCAATCGAAAATCAAATCTCCTACTTGAAGCTGAGATTGACCTTCACGCACTTGGGTGCGCCGAACCAGCGCACGTAGCCGCGCTTCCACCTCCCGTAGCGCAAACGGCTTGACGACATAATCGTCTGCGCCGGCTTCCAAGCCGGCAATCTTGTCATCCAGCGAATCCCGCGCAGTCAACATCAGAACCGGTGTATGCCGCTCCGCTTCACGCAAACGACGACATAGTGTGATCCCGTCGATACCGGGCAACATCACGTCGAGGATAATGACGTCGTAAGAGTTGGATGCCGCAAAGTGCAAACCAGAAATACCGTCTGCAGCCAGATCCATGCTATGCCCCTTTGCCTCGAAGTAATCGAACAAATTAAGCGCGAGGTCATGATTGTCTTCAATCAGGAGAATATGCATTTCCACCAGTACCGAACGAAAAATGGCTAATGTTTCAACTCTAGCAAAAAAGAAAAAGGCCGGGTTCTACCTCACCCGGCCCTGAATATGTACCGCCAAATTTTCTATTGCTCGCCGCGATAAACGATATCAGAGCGGCGGTTTTCATGCCAGCAGGATTCCTCGTGGCACGTGGCGCGCGGCTTTTCTTCGCCGAAACTGACCACCTCAACCTGGCTGTCCGGCACGCCCAGCACACCCATCGTTTTCCTCACGCTGTCGGCACGACGATTACCCAAGGCAATGTTGTACTCGCGACTGCCACGCTCATCGCAATTTCCCTGCACGGTCGCCTTAGCCTCTTTATGATTAGCGATATACTTAGCGTGTGCATCAACCAGCGGTTTGAACTCACTCTTGATATTCGATTTGTCGAAATCATAATAAACGCTACGTTTCGACAGAATGTTATTCGGATCCTTCAACGCCAAGGCGTCAATTGCATTTTGATCCAATGACTTGGCAGACGATGGCGCTGCCGGAGTTCGGCTCGCAATAGCGGTTTGCGAGAGATCCTTCACATCCTGACCGGCACATCCCGCCAGCAGGCCAACCAGCAACATTCCACAGGTTGCTTTATTCATGCTCAATCTCCTTGTTTGAAAAACATAATAAATCAGCGCGGTTCTCCGCCCGGAAGATTTGTCTTGCACTCTTTAAAAATCCGGGCGTTGCAATTGCGACAAATTTCCGGGTCGAGCGTGTTGTAAACAGCCAGGATCACATTAGACTTGGCCGGGAAAAAACCTCCTTCGTCCATTTTCTGGAGATATTTCCCATGGCGCAAAAATTTGTGCACAGACTCTTTGAGCCGATAGAAATATAATCCACCGCCGATTTTCTTGCGGCGCCTGGCTTCCTGCGCCAGCATTTCGCCACCGGCAACATCCACGAAATTGATGCCGCTGCCAACGATCAGCACAGTTTTTTGCTGGGGATTGATTTCATCAATCTGCTGCAATCCGCTCTGAACATGATCAACCGCACCGAAGAAAATTGAGCCGTTGATGCGCACCATGCGGAACTGAGGACATTCGACATGGCCCCTGGCATCCTCGAAATGATAAGACCCCTCTTCACCTGCGGGCACCACCGGTATGATGGCAGGTTGAGAAGTGCGGGCAAGGTAGAGCATCAAGGACAGCATTACGCCGACATAGATAGCGAACTCTAGTTCGACAAACAATGTTGACAGCAGCGTGGTAAACAGCACGGCGGTTTCAGCGCGACTGGTATGCAAAATTGAGTGGATATGGTGGAAGTCAATCAGCCCCCAAGCCACGAGAAACAGAATCGCTGCCATTGCCGGGATCGGTAGATAGGCGGCCAGCGGCGCAACCAGCAGCAATATCGCGATCAGAAACAGCGCAGAATACACCGCAGCAAGCGGAGTCCTGGCGCCGGCAGCATAGTTCAAACCGCTGCGATTGAATGAGCCGCTGGAAGCATAGGCGGAAAAAAAGCTACCGAAAACGTTGGACAGGCCCTGACCAATGAATTCCTGGTTGCCATCTATGCGCTGTTCAGAGCGCACGGCCACTGAGCGCGCGATGGAGACTGCCTCAGTCAAGGCCAGCATGGTCACGGCAAGTGCGCTGGGGGCTAATTTTTTGATCGTGGCCAGAGAAAGATCGGGCAGGGAAAAAGGAGGCAACTGAGCGGGCAAGGCACCGACGGTGCGTATCAGGGTGGTATCGTTGCCGAACAATCGGTCCAGAACCAATGCGAATAAGCTCCCGATCAGCATTGATGCAATCATGTAGGGAATTTTCGGGAAAAACTTTTTCACCAGAATGCCCGACACCAAGGTCACCACCGCTACCGAGGTTACATAAGGGTTGATGTTGCCGACTTGCAGTACTAGTTGGTGAATGATCTCGTAGAAGTGCGCACCGCGCGGGATATTGATACCGAAGAAATTCTTGATCTGGCTGGCGGCAATCAGCACTGATGCGCCGGCAGTAAAGCCGATCACCACGGTATGCGAGATAAAGTTAACCAGCACACCCATGCGCGCCAAGCCCATGATGAGCTGAAACACTCCGGTAAGGAAGGTCAGGGTCAGTACCAAGCCGATGAAATGTGCGCTGCCCGGCTCTGCAAGTGGGCTGATTGCTGAAAATATCACGATTGAAATCGCGGTAGTCGGCCCTGAGACCAAATGCCAACTGGAACCAAACATCGCACCGATGATCGTCGGTACCATCGCCGCATATAAACCGTATTCCGGTGGCAGACCGGCGATTGTGGCGAATGCTACACCCTGGGGAAGAACGATGATGGCACCGGTCAGGCCGGCAACCAAGTCAGATCGCGAGGTCTGCTTGTTGACCATCGGCCACCAGCGCAGGAAGGGGAATACTTTATAAAGCCAGAGGTTGCAGCTAAGAATATCCTTCAACACAGAATCCTAATTTTGGTGTTGCATATTTAAATACTAACGCTTTAATTTGTAGCGTTATTCTACAGGATTCCGTACGCCCCATCAAGATTCTCTTCACCCTCCCTTTACGCCCCCTATACCGTCCCTTCACACTCCGTCCATTTCGTAGCCCTTGAGCTTGCGCCACAAAGATACTCGGTTAATACCAAGCATTTGGGCGGCAACGGTCTGATTCCCCCCAACTTCATTGAGCACCCAGCGAATGTATGCCTTTTCCTGCTCCTCCAGCGATGGAATGCGCCCGTCTCTTTTTTTGAATGCGCGAACACTGAATTCCCGCAAATTATCGGGCATATGCGCCACTTCGATGGCTCCACCGATATTAATCGCCACTCCGCGCTCGATAACGTTCTCCAACTCACGAACATTGCCGGGAAAATCATAGCTGCCAAGTACCGCCAACGCTTCCTGCGAGATTTCAGTGACCTCTTTTTTCATCAGTGCAGCGAATTTCTTCAAGAAAAAATAGCAGAGCAACGCCACATCCCCGCCACGATCCCGCAAGGGCGGGATATGCAGGTTGACGACATTGAGGCGGAAATACAGATCCTGGCGAAACGATCCGTCCTTGGTCACTTCCTGCATGTCCCGGTTAGTGGCCGCGATATAGCGGGTATCGACCTTTGTCGGCGAAGTGCCGCCCAAGCGCAACACCTCGCGCTCCTGAATAACGCGTAACAGCTTGACTTGCATCGCCGGCGACATTTCGGTGATCTCATCGAGGAACAGCGTACCGCCCTCGGCCGATTCGATTAACCCCTTCTTCAACGCCAATGCGCCAGTGAATGCGCCCTTCTCGTGGCCGAACAACTCATTCGACAACAACTGCTCGCTGAAGGCGCCACAGTTCACCGCCAGGAACGGCCCGTCCGCCCGAGCGCTGTTATAGTGAAGATAGCGTGCAAACAACTCCTTGCCGGTGCCAGACTCCCCCGTAATCAATACGTTGCAGTCGGTCGGCGCCACCTGTTTGGCCATCTCCAGCAGTCTCAGCATGTGCGCATCCTGGGTGATGATCTTGACCCGCCCCTCGTAGCTTTCGATCTGCTCACGCAACTGGCGGTTCTCGCGTTTCAGGCAGATTTTTTCCATCGCCTCGCCAACCACTTGGCGCACCTCATCGAGGCGAAACGGCTTGGCGATATAATAGAACGCCCCTTTTTTCATGGCCTCCACTGCCGATCCCGGTGTCGCGTAACCGGTAATAACGATCACCTCGATATCCGGGCTACGCTCATGGCACTTCTTCAGCACCTGCATGCCGTCTACCTTCTCCATCTTGAGATCCGTCAGCACCACATCAAAAGGCTGGCTTTCGATTAGCGCCAGAGCGGCTGTACCGCTCTGAGCGCCAGTCACTTCATAGCCCTCCTTTTTCAGGACATGAACCAGATTTTTCAGTGCAATTTTCTCGTCATCAACGACCAGCAACTTTCCCTTACTTTGCATCACATTCCATTCTTTTTCTCTCAATAAATTTATTGCCGCGAGCCATCAGCGGATTCCAGCGGCAATCGGATATGGAACACCGTACCGCGCCCGGATTCGCTATCCACCGAAATGCAGCCGTTATATTCCTCAACAATTTCATAAACGATGAACAGGCCGAGTCCCATTCCTCGCCCCACATCCTTGGTGGTAAAAAATGGATCGAAGATACGAGGCAAAACATCGACCGGAATACCTGGGCCGCTGTCACGAATTTCAATATCGATTGCCTCCACGCCGGGATAACACTTGCCAAGAAAACGGTTGTCATGTCCTTGCTTGGCCACGAAGCTTTCATTGGTCAGACGATGCCTGGCCGCTCCGATGTAAATTTCGCCAGATTCCCCAATCGCTTCCAGCGCATTTTTGATCAAATTCAGAAATGCCTGCTCCAGTCTTCGCCGATCAGCCTGCAGTACAATTTCAGCGGGAATTTCGGTGATGATGCGGACGTTCGGCGGTGTTTCGCCCTTGAGAAACAGCAAGACATCTTCAAACAATGCCGCCAGCGCCACCCTCTCCCGCTTGACCGGCTTATCGCGTGCAAAATCCAGCAACGCACGCACAATTTTCCGCGCCCGCTCCGTCTGCTCGTCGATTTGTTCCAGCAACTCCTTACCTTGCTCCGGGTCACAGGAACCGACCTCTTCCAGCAATATTTGACAGGACAGGGAAATATTCGACAGTGGGTTGTTCAGTTCATGCGCCACGCCCGCCAACATGGTGCCGAGCGAAGCGAGCTTCTCCGAGCGCAACAATCTTTTCTGGCGCAGTTCAAGCTCACCGATCATGTGATTAAATGCCTGGGTAATCGAAATGATTTCACTGTCTTCCGAAGGAACCACAATCCTGTCCAGTCGGCCGCTTGATACCGCCTCGACACAGCGATCCATGTGCTTCAATGGACGCGCCACCAAGCGCGACAGCATCCAGCCAATAACAATCATTGTCAGGGAAAGCAAGGCAATGGAAATCAGCAGCGTGGCACGAAATTTGTCCAGCGTGGCGCGAATCAGGAGCCGCTCGGCGCCAGCCATACCCTCGGTAATCGCCACAATATCCTTACCGACTTTCCTGATCTGCGCTTCCAGAAGTTCTGTCTGGCGCGTTTCTGCAGCACCAGCCTTGAGGTATTCCGCCATCAAAGCCCGATAGACGCGCACCTCATTTTTCACCTTCAGAATCTGCGGCTCCAAGGCTAGGCCGGAAAAATCCGCAGCACTACTCTCCAGCAATTCATCCACCTTGGAAGCATAACGGCGCACCTCTTGAAAATCGGCAATTTGTCGATAGAGAAAATAATTTTTCTCGAATCGCCTGATTTCCAGGGTTACATCGAACAGTTCGGCAATTCGTTCTCCCACTCGGATTTTCTGCTCGATCAAGCGCAACTCGAAATAGGTGAACAGGGAAAGCGAAATAATCAGAAAAGCCAAAGCGTAATAGCCCAGATAGCCCAACGTGATTTTTTGCCGCAATGAGGATTGATGCTTCATAACCTGCAATGTTACAGCCATGAGTTGCATTACGCAACACATTCAAAATGTGGCGCAACACTTGCGCGCAGACTGCAGCTCGTTGATTGACCGTGACTTTAGCCGAAAGCGATAAGGTTATTGTCACAGCACATTGCTATTTGCAACGAAGACATCATTTCAGGCGGCCTTTGCAACACCCAGCAAAACAATGCAAAACAGCCTGTTACAAAGAAGAAAAAGATATGGCATGGATAATGCTTTACTAAATAATGAAAAGCGACAAACTTTAGCCGAGCAGTAGGGAGAAAATCATGCAAAACATAATAATCAATCAACTTAAGAATCTGTTCGCGGCCATGCCATTTGCCGAGGCTGGCGACTTGGACACGGTCAAACAAATACTTCGGGAGAACCCCGGCACACCAGTAGAAGAAAATTGCACTGAGGCAGCAACAAAGCAGCCCGCAATTCCCGTTTTTTGATACAAGATTTCAGTGGCTATTTACAAATTGTAAGCATCCACTGAAATTCAGCCACGCCCGCTCGGCTCGTTTTTTTCTTAGCAGAGCCGAACACATGCGGCATAAAACCGGCTATGCTAAACCGGAAAATTCGCTACCTATCGCAAAACCCTCATCAAATCAGATGGATGTGAGGCATTGCCTGCAGATGGGCTGCCTGCCGCAGCAATTACGGCAATACACTGTTTTTATTATTTTTATACAGATAACTGTTTTTTGGTAACCATAAATGCAAATGCAATTGAAGCGCTTCCTACCCTTTCTAAACTGGTTTCCGCTCCGCAGTGAAACCATCAAATCCGATCTGGTTGCCGGTATCACCGTCGCTCTGGTGCTAATCCCCCAGTCCATGGCCTACGCCCAGCTTGCTGGCCTGCCGGCTTACTATGGCCTGTATGCAGCTTTTATGCCCGGCATCATTGCCGCCTTGTGGGGTTCATCGGCACAGTTGGCCACCGGTCCGGTTGCAGTTGTCTCTCTGCTGACGGCGTCCGCCCTTGCGCCACTAGCCGCCTCCGGCTCCAGCCAGTTCATTGCGCTGGCGGTACTGATGGCGTTGATGGTCGGCCTCATCCAACTCACTCTGGGCGTGTTCAAACTCGGTGTGGTGGTAAATTTCCTTTCCCACCCTGTCATCGTCGGCTTCACCAACGCTGCTGCCATCATCATCGGCCTGTCCCAACTCAACAAGCTTTTCGGAGTATCGATGGGCCGTAGCGAGCATTTCATTCAGGATATATGGGGAGTTATCCAGCAAATCGGCGACACCCATATCCCGACCTTGCTGATGGGTATTTCGGCTTTCGCCATCATGTGGGGATTGAAAAAATTCGTCCCCAAGATGCCCGGCGTGTTGATTGCCGTCGCCCTCACCACCATCGTGAGCTGGTCGATCGGCTTTGAGCACAACAGTAAAGGCAAGATCGAGTCAATTATGGATGTCGAGGTCAAGACTCTTGCCAATGATTTTTCACTGACCGAGATAAAGATCGACGAACTGAACGGCAAGCTCAATGCCAAATCGACCGAACTCAAGCGGCATCAAAAAAGCCACGAAGAGAAGAGCAGTCAACGCACAGCCGCCCTCAACTATGAAATAGAGCTGCTCAAACTGGAACTCAAGGACGCGGAAGGTGAAAATCGCAAACTTGCCCGTTCCATGCGCAAGTTCATATTCGAACAGGTATCTACTGCCAATGGACAACCCGGCCAACTCTACCTGGCAGGACAAGTACCCCAAAATGAGAAATCCGACGGCTATCGCTGGCGCATCAAGAAAGTAAGCAAGGGTGAACTCAAACTGGTCGGCGGCGGCGAAGTAGTGGGCTCCATCCCTGCTGGTCTACCCCAATTCGACTTGCCAAAATTTAGCTGGGATATGATGGCAACACTATTTTCCGGGGCGCTGGTGATCTCTCTGGTCGGCTTCATGGAGGCCATCTCCATCGCCAAGGCCATGGCGGCCAAGACCAAGGATCGCATCGACCCGAACCAGGAATTGATCGGGCAAGGCATTGCCAATATCGTCGGCAGCTTCAGCCAGGCTTTCCCGGCCAGCGGCTCGTTTTCGCGCTCTGCGGTCAACTTGAATGCCGGAGCGAGAACCGGCATGTCCTCGGTATTCGCCGGTATCATCGTGCTGGTCACCCTGCTATTCCTCACCCCGCTGCTGTACCACCTGCCTCAGGCAGTCTTGGCCGCAGTGATCATGATGGCAGTCATCGGCCTGATCAATTTCAAGGCGATCAAGCATGCCTGGCATGCGCACAAGCATGACGGCATCGCTTCAGCCGTGACTTTTGTTGCCACGTTGGCTTTTGCGCCGCATCTCGACAACGGCATCATGGTCGGCGCTGGACTCGCCATACTGCTCTACCTGTATCGCACCATGAAGCCGAGGGTGGCAATCCTGGGCCGCTACAGTGACGGCACCTTGCGCGACGCCAAGGTTCACAATCTCCCCACCAGCGAACACATTATCGCCATGCGTTACGACGGCTCGCTCTATTTCGCCAATGTGCCCTATTTTGAAGACACCATTCTCGAAGCCGTGGCTAACAATCCCAAGGCCAGCTACTTGCTGGTCGTGGGTGACGGCATCAACCAGCTCGACGCTTCCGGCGAGGAGGTGATTCACCACATGGTACAGCGTCTCAAAGACAACGGCGTCACCATGGTATTCAGCGGCCTTAAAAAACAGGTGCTTGATGTCATGCGCCATACCGGCCTGTTCGACCTGATTACTCAGGACAACATATTCCCCAACGAAGACATGGCGGTGGACGCTATTTACGAAAAAATCAGGGCCGCCTCACTGGATGCGAAATTCTGCCTGTTACAACCCAAAAATGGCGAAGCGAATTCCGCCAAAATATCGACCTGATCAAGACGAGACGGAAAAGACTTGACGCTCGCTTGACGCATCGCAATCGGATATGGCTTATACTTATTCAAATAATAAATTCATTAAAAACATAACAACGTGACCAACTTAATTAGCGCTTTACCCATCGATATTGCACTCGGCGTTATTGTCTACTGGCTGATCCTCGGCTTGGCGGGCCTGCTGCTGCAAAACACTCGCGCCATCACGCAGCTTATTTTTCCAGCCGGCGCTTTGGGCGCATTGATTCTGGCGGCTGCCGCATTGGGCAGTTTGGGTGGCGACACCAATGTTGCGGTGTTGCCACTCGGCCTGCCGGACTTGCCTTTCCATCTGCGCATGGATTCACTCTCGTCATTCTTCCTGCTGCTGCTCGGTGCCGCAAGCATCGGCATTTCACTCTATTCAGCCGGCTATTTTCGCGACATGCCGGGAAAGACTCTCGGACTATTGTGCTTTGAGTACCATGTTTTCCTCGCCGCGATGGCGTTGGTTTTCCTCGCCGACGATGCTTACATGTTCATGGTGGCGTGGGAAACCATGGCATTGTCTTCTTATTTTCTGGTCACCACCGACCACAATATCCCCGAAACCCGCCAGGCCGGCTTCCTTTACCTTCTCATCGCACACGTCGGCGCAATCGCGATCCTGATGTGCTTCGGTGTGATGCAGGCTGGTCATGGCGACTACACCTTCGCCACCATGCGCGGGGCGCAATTGAACGCCTTCTGGGCCAGTGTCACTTTCCTGCTGGCGCTATTCGGCTTTGGTGCCAAGGCCGGCATCCTGCCGCTCCATGCATGGCTGCCGGAAGCCCACCCTGCTGCGCCCTCGCCGGTTTCGGCGATGATGAGCGGCATCATGCTGAAAACCGCGATTTACGGCATCTTGCGCGTCAGCTTCGACCTGCTTGGTATGCAGTTATGGTGGTGGGGCGCAATTGCTTTAACACTGGGACTTGTCACTGCATTATTCGGCGTACTGTTCGCCGCAGTGCAGACCGATATGAAACGCTTGCTCGCCTATTCTTCGATCGAAAACATCGGTGTCATCCTGGCGGGCATCGGCCTCGCCATCATCTTCCACTCTTTCCACAAGGATGCGCTGGCAGCACTGGCGCTCACTGCCGCGCTGTACCACGCGCTTAACCACGCCTTCATGAAAGGGCTGCTGTTCCTCGGCACCGGCTCGGTACTGCACGCCACCGGCGAACGCAATCTGGGCAAGCTGGGCGGCCTCATCCACCGCATGCCGAAACTGGCACTGCTGGTACTGGTCGGCACTCTGGCTCTTGCCGGCTTGCCGCCCCTTAACGGCTTTGTTTCGGAATGGCTGTTATTACAGGCATTCCTGCTATCCCCGGGACTCCCTCATTCCTACCTCAACATGCTGATTCCAATTGCCGCGGCCGCGCTTGCGCTGGCAGCCGCACTAGCCGGCTATGTCATGGTCAAATTCTATGGCGTGATTTTTCTCGGCCAACCGCGTGAGGCAAAAGTGGTCGAACAGGCGCATGACATCGATGCCTGGGAGCGGGCCGGGCTGATCTGGCTTGCCTTGGGCTGTATCCTGCTGGGAGTATTTCCGGTGTTCTTCATCCTGCACATCGATTTTGTCGCCCAACTGCTGGTCGGCCATACTCTGGGCATCAGCGCCGCCCAGACCGGATGGATGTGGCTCACCCCAATCCAGCCCGAACGCGCCAGCTACAGCCCATTGGTTCTATTTGTGATTATCACCATCGGCGTACTTTTTACCTTGGTCGTAGTGAAAAAATTCTATCACGGTCGCCTGCGTCGCGGTCCTGCCTGGGATTGCGGTTTTCCCGAACAAACGGCGCGAATGCAGGATACTGCCGAAGGCTTCGGTCAGCCGATCCGGCAAATTTTCGAGCCCTTTCTCGGTGCAACCCGCACCGTGCCCTCCCCATTCGACAAAAATCCACACTATCACGGTGAATCGCACGACCGCCTGTGGAACCTGCTGTACCTGCCGATCGCCCGTGTCACCGAAAAGCTTTCCGCCATGGCGGGAAAACTGCAGCATGGGCGCATCCATGTTTACCTGCTGTATAGCTTTGTCACTCTGCTCGCACTACTGGCGTTTATCCGATGAACGGTATACTTCTACAACTCTTTCAAGACACGCTGGTGGTGGTGATCGCTCCCCTCTTGCTGGGCTGGGTCAACCAGTGCCGCGCCTGGCTGCAAAACCGCAGCGGCGCCGGTGTTCTGCAACCCTACCGCAACCTGATCAAGCTGTTCCACAAGGATGCGGTGCTGGCGCATAACGCCTCGCCGCTGTTCCGCTTCACGCCCTACATCCTGTTTGCGAGCATGTGGCTGGCTGCAGCGCTGGTACCGGTAGTGGCGACAGATCTTCCTCTTTCTCCGGCGGTGGATGTGATCGCCCTGGTCGGCATTTTCGCCCTGGCGCGCGTCTTTATCTCCCTGGCCGCGATGGATATCGGCACCTCGTTCGGCACGCTCGGAGCGCGGCGCGAAATGCTGGTTGGCTTCCTTGCCGAGCCGGCATTACTGATGATTTTCTTCACCGCTGCCGCAATCAGCCAGTCCACCTCGCTGGTCACCATTGTCGAAACCCTCGCCCACAAACAGTTCGTGATCCATCCTAGCCTGGCCTTCGCCGCGATAGCCTTCGTCATGGTGCTGCTGGCAGAGAACGCACGCATTCCTGTGGACAACCCTTCGACACACCTCGAACTGACCATGATCCACGAGGCCATGATCCTGGAGTATTCCGCCCGTCACCTTGCGATGGTTGAATGGGCGAGCATGCTTAAGCTGTTAGCCTACACCACCATCGGTTTCGCTCTGTTCATGCCTTGGGGGATTGCCGAGGCCGGCAATTGGAGCGCACTACCCGTTGCACTGATCGCTCTGTTTTTGAAGCTGGCGGTGGCGGGAGCCGGCTTGGCTCTACTCGAGACTCTCTCCGCCAAAATGCGCATCTTCCGCGTACCGGAATTTATGGGCACAGCCTTTTTACTGGCTGTTTTAGGCCTGCTTGTCCATTTCCTGCACGGAAACTGATAATGGAAAATTTCGCCGGACAACTCATCAACCTGTTCGCAGCATTGCTGCTACTGATTGCCTTTGGCATGCTGTCGCAGCGCCGCATCCTCTCGCTGATCAATCTGTTCGCCTTGCAGGGCCTGGTGCTTTCGGTTAGCACCCTGTTCGTGGCTTATACCTCCCACCAACACCACCTGTACTACTCGGCTGGGCTGACTCTGTTGCTAAAAGTAATCATCCTGCCATGGATTCTCCACCGCTTGATTCGCAAACTCAACATCAAATGGGATGTGGAAACCCTGTTTAATATCCCTACCACCATGCTGGTGGGTATCGGTCTGGTGGTATTCGCCTTCAACCTCGCGGCGCCGATCTCCCTGATGGCCGGCACCATCACCAAGAGCTCGCTGGGTATCGCCATGGCTTGCGTGCTGCTCTCTTTCCTGATGATGATTACGCGCAGCAAGGCAATTCCTCAGGTTATTGGCTTTCTCGCCATGGAAAACGGGCTGTTCTTCGCCGCCACCAGCGCCACTTATGGCATGCCGATGGTGGTGGAGCTAGGTATTGCACTCGATGTGTTGATCGGCATGTTCATTCTGGGCATCTTCTTCTTCCAGATCAGAGAAACTTTCGACAGCCTGGATCTGAAACACATGGAAAAACTCAAGGAAGACTGACGTGGAAATTTTTTGGATACTGGCGATTCCCCTGATCGGCGGCCTGCTGTTGGCGCTGTTTGGCTGTGGACGCTACGCGCCGGAGTTGAACTCGACGATGAGCTTCGGCACCTTTCTGGCTTCGGCATTCCTCACCGTTCGGGTCATCACCGACGGCCCGATGACTGCATTCAACGAACAGTTTTTTGTCGATTCCTTCAACGTTTTCCTGGTTGCGCTGACCGCCTTCGTCGCCTTCACCACCTCGCTGTTCTCGCGTCCCTACATGCGCATAGAGCAGGCGCACGGCAAGCTCACGGTCAACATGCTGCGTCTTTACCACAGCATGTACCAGCTATTCACCTTCACCATGCTGGTTGCACTTCTGACCAACAACCTCGGCATCATGTGGGTGGCGATGGAAGCGGCAACCCTGACCACCGTTCTGCTGGTTTCGCTTTACCGCACACCGGCCAGCCTGGAAGCCGCGTGGAAATACTTTATCCTGTGCGGCGTCGGCATCGCCCAGGCGTTGTTCGGCACCATCCTGCTCTATTTTGCGGCGGAAAAGGTTCTCGGCGCCGGTGGAACGGCGCTGCTGTGGACTCACCTTGACGCCGTCAAAACCCAGTTGGAACCAACCGTGCTGTCGCTGGCCTTCGTCTTCCTGCTGGTGGGCTACGGCACCAAAGTCGGTCTCGCGCCACTGCACAACTGGCTGCCCGACGCCCACGCCGAAGGCCCAACGCCGGTTTCTGCCGTATTGTCCGGCCTGCTGCTTAACGTCGCTCTGTACGCCGTGGTGCGCTCCAAGGTGCTGGTGGACGGTGCATTGGGCAGCCATCTCGCCGGCAACCTGATGATGGGCTTCGGATTGCTCAGTGTCGTCATGGCCGCATTTTTCCTGTCACGCCAGAAAGACGTCAAGCGCATGTTTGCTTATTCCTCGATCGAGCATATGGGGCTGATGACTTTCGCCTTCGGTATGGGAGGGGCTGTGGCAACCTTCGCCGGGATGCTGCACATGACGGTGCACTCCCTCACCAAATCGGCGATTTTCTTCGCAGTCGGCCATGCCACGCAGAAATCCGGCACCCAACTGATGGAAAACATCCGCGGTCTGATCACCACCAACCCCACTATCGGCTGGGGCTTGGCCATCGGCTCACTGGCCATCCTCGGCATGCCGCCATTCGGCGTATTCGCCAGCGAGTTCCTGATCATCACCACCGCTATGCACGCTTACCCGTGGACCACGCCGTTCCTGCTCATTGCGCTGGGCGTTGCATTCGCCGCGATATTCAGCCGAGTGCAAAGCATGGTTTTTGGTGAAACCACTGACGAACGCCTGCCTCACCCACCCGCACTAGTGCCGGTATTCGCGCATCTGGGATTGGTTCTGCTACTCGGGCTATACATCCCGCCCTACCTGGCAGACTGGTATCGCCAGGCAGCCGCGTTGATCGGATAATCAATCATGAAACTAGACGAATTCCCGACAAAATTCCCCAAACTACCCGGCCCCATGCCAATCTGGCACGGCACGGTGGATGCCGTTCAATTCCGCAGCCTGTGCGAGCAGGTCGCGCGCGGCGGCGGCAAGCTGGTCGCGCTGTGGGGCAGCGACGAGTTGGCGCGCGATGCCGGCTATGCGCTGCATGTTTCGCTGGTCACTGCCCTTGGCATGCTGTGCCTGACTTTGCCGCTTCCCGCCGAGCGCCCTTCCTATCCCAAGATCAGCGACCTGTTCCCTTGCGCCAACCGCATGCAGCGCGCCACCGCCGATATGCTCGGGCTGTACGCCAGTGGCAGCAACGACCGCCGCAAGTGGGTGCGACACAGAGCTTGGCCGAACAATGTGCATCCGCTCAGGAAGAATTTTGACGGCAATGCCGTTTTTCCGACTGAAACCGATGCTTACCAATTCGTCAAAGTGACCGGCGATGGTGTTCATGAAATCCCGGTTGGCCCGGTTCATGCCGGCACCATCGAGCCAGGCCACTTCCGTTTCTCGATCATCGGTGAGCGTGTGCTGCGACTGGAAGAGCGCCTTGGCTACACGCACAAGGGTACCGAAAAGCTTTTCGAACGCATGAATCTTGAACAAGGCGCAAAGCTCGCCGGACGAGTCAGCGGCGACAGCACCGTAGCCTATGCCTGGGCCTACGCCCAAGCGGTGGAAAGCGTTACCGGCACAACGCCGTCACCCCGTGCCATGGCGCTTCGCGCGGTACTACTTGAGCTGGAACGTATCCACAACCACCTCGGCGACCTTGGCTATCTGGGTAACGACGTGGCACTGGCATTCGGCTTCGCCCAGTTCTGGATACTCAAGGAAAATGCGCTGCGTTTGAACAACGAACTGTTCGGCCACCGCTACCTGATGGACAAAGTGGTACCCGGCGGCGTCGCCTGTGACCTCGACGCCCAAGGCAGCGAACGCATCCTGCAGATGCTCAAGCATCTGGAGCATGAAATCGGCATCCTGAAAGATATTTACGACGAGCATGCCGGCGCTCAGGATCGCTTCCTCACCACTGGCCGGGTCTCGCCAGACTTGGCGGCGGAACTGGGATTAACCGGTTTGCCTGGACGGGCCAGCGGCCAAGCCTGGGATCTGCGCGCACAATTCCCCTGTGCTCCGTATGACAAGCTCGACGTGCGCATGACCACCCATATCAACGGCGATGTCGCAGCCCGCGTTACCGTACGCTTCGAGGAAGTGCTGGAATCGATGCGCTTGATTCGTCTGATCCTGGATCAGCTACCTGCAGGAGAACTGCGCGTAACAGTCGGCGATGCACCGGAAAATGCACTGGGATTGGGTTGGGTGGAAGGTTGGCGCGGCGAGATACTGATTGCGTTGCATACCGGCAAGGACAATGCAATTCATCGCCTGCACCCGCACGACCCGTCATGGCAGAACTGGCCGGTGCTGGAACATGCGATCATCGGTAACATCGTGCCGGATTTTCCGCTCATCAACAAATCGTTCAACCTGAGCTACACCGGGCAGGATTTATAAACTTATGTACCAAATTATCAAACAAATCCTGCGCACCGGCATCAAGACCGAAACACCGCCCCAGCCGGACGATGCCCTGCGTGTTGAAATCCAGAACCTGCAGGAACAAATCCTGCGTCATGTTGGTGGAGCATTGGCGATTCGCTGCGTGGATGCCGGTTCCTGTAACGGCTGCGAACTGGAAATTCATGCGCTCAACAACGCCTATTACAATATTGAAGGTTTAGGTATCCATTTCGTTGCCAGCCCGCGCCACGCCGACATGCTGTTGGTGACGGGGCCGGTTTCGCGCCACATGCAAGTTGCGCTCAAGCGCACCTATGATGCCACGCCCGAACCCAAGCTGGTGGTTGCCATTGGGGACTGCGGCTGCGATGGCGGCATTTTCGGCGAGAGCTACGCCAGTTGCGGAAAAGTTTCCAATGTAATCCCGGTCGATGTCGCCATTCCTGGCTGCCCACCCACGCCGACTGCACTCTTGCAAGGTATTCTCACCGCCATCACTGGCAGCACAAAAGCTGAGAACACTTAGCTTTTCGTCCACTTAATCGATATTCTCCAAGTCTCTGGAGTGCCAGTTTAATACTGCGGTTTGCATGAACATCTTGCTCGCCAGTTCCGGGTATTCGGTACGAACCACTTCGGCTGCAAACTGGGAAAGAAAGCGCGACTTGAGTTCGGCGCGCGCACGATCCACGCCAATCTCGACATAAGGAGCCGAAGCCAGAAGCAGAAAGCCATCATCGGGAATGCGCCCGGCACGCATGTTGTTCTCGATGATACCCGCCGCCTGGCGAATCGGATCGGCCAGATCCGGGCTGTATGGGCCGATAATCAGGGCGAGATTAGGCATGTGCAGAAAATCGAAGCCTCGTCCCAAGCAAATCATCCACTCCCGATGCTCGATATCGAGCGCCCGCGCCGCACGCTTGACTTCGGCGATGTGGTCGATGTTACCCAGGACGAGAGGTAGCAGATCCAGGCGTATCTGGTTCGGCATATCGGGGTACAAGAGCGCCAGACGCTTCCCCAAAGCATCCCCGTCCTCGGCACCCAGCTTGGAAACATCCAGAACTTCGCCATTGGTGCCGTGGAGGATGAGCGCATCCTCGTCGGTCTCGAAACCGCAGACGATGGGATAGACCGTGCCATGGCCCGAACCAAAGGTATACTCGACCTGCTTCTTGATCGTGTAGGTGTGGGCTTTCGCCGCTTCGGTATCAAAGCAGAAACCGGCGCAGCCGCGATGCTTGTCTCCCTTGGAAAAATGGTAGGTAATCAGCATCAGCACCCGGCGTCCGGTGGCGACCCTTTCATGCACGTAGTTGGCGAGCACCTCGCCAAGGTGCGGCCACCCCAGGTTGAACATGCCGCCCAGATTGCGGATCGGCTGAATAATGCCGGGCGGCGTATTGGTCGCAACGGGGATATTGATGCGGCCGTCCATGCATTTGAGTACCACAATAGCGGAGGGGTGCTCCGCCAGATAGCGTTCTCGAGCCAGGAACGACTCCGGGCTGCCATAGGAAGTCGAGTGCTTTCTGGCGAGGCCGAGCAGCCAATCGATACGCTGTTGAATCGGCTTGTTGTGGATATCCATTTATAATTCCCTCTGTGATGCTGCATGCACCTTGGCCGCAATGAGCATCACAGGCTACCGGTAAGGGAATAGTTCTTCAAGCGAAATCCAATCAAGCCGGTTAAAATTGCGGTATTCGACTTAGCGCCTTACGGAGAACACATAATGGCTGGCATCGACAAACTGCTTGAGGGTTTCAAACGTTTTCGCCACAACATCTACGATGAAAAACCCGCTCTCTTCGACCGCCTCACCAAGCAGGGGCAGTCACCCAAAACTATCGTGGTGGGCTGCTGCGATTCCCGTGTTGATCCCGCCATCGTCACTGACTGTGATCCCGGTGACCTGTTCACCATCCGCAACGTCGCCAATCTGGTGCCGCCGTTCGAGACCATCGGCAATTATCACGGTACCAGCGCAGCACTGGAGTTTGGCGTGCTCAATCTGGAAGTGGAAAATATCATTGTGCTGGGCCATGCCCAGTGTGGCGGCATACGCGCCTTGATGAATCAGGCACCAGGCACCGGGCAGCATGAGGGTTTCGTGCCTAGCTGGATGAATGTCGCCAGCCACGCACGCAACCGCGTGCTGTCGCGCATGCACGGCGCTCCCCTGGAAAAGCAATCGCGTGCCTGCGAACAGGAAGCGATTCTGGTATCACTGGACAATCTGCTGACTTTTCCCTGGATTTTAGAACGCGTGGCGCAGGGAAAACTGACCCTGCACGGCTGGTATTTCGACCTGGAACACGGTGAACTGCTGCGCTTTAACCCTGACAGTAACCGCTTTGAAGCTTTTTCCTGACTGCCTATCGGTTTACCGGCGGATTCAGAACGCCATGTCAAAGCCGGACGATTCGATTACCCAGCCCAGCCTGCGATGGTTAGCAGCAATAGCAATACCAGCCACAGCACCACGGCACGCCAGATCAGGCTGACAGCGCTGTCCAGATAGTCGGCATCGGCTTCGTCGCCCAAGCCAAGCTCAGGGCGAAACTCAATGCTGCCGCCATAATTCAGAGGTTCACCCAGTTTGACACCCAAGGCGCCCGCGCCACTCGCCAGCACGATACCAATGCCTTGGCTCATCCAGGCCGACGCTTGAGTACGCCAGCAATACACGGCATCCTCGAAATCCCCGACTATCGCAAAGCTGATGGCAGTCAGGCGCAACGGCAGCCAGTCCATCAGCCCAAAAATTTGCGTAGCAAATTGACCGAACTGGCAAATCTCCGGCTCATCCAATGCTTCCCACTTGCGGCTGAGCAATTGCGAGAGGCGATAAAGCACTGCGCCGGCGGGGCCGAGGACGACAAACCAGGCGATAACGCCAAACAGGTTGTTATGGGCGCCAGCCAGCGACTGTTCAATACCGACGCGAGCGATTTCGGGTGTTTCGAAATCGTCGGCAGATCGCCCCTGCCACTGTGCAAGCTGTCGCCGCGCCTCAGCAATATCGGATGAGCGCAATGCGTCCGCAATGCGCTCTGCCTGTACTCCTATCCGTTTCAGGCTTAATACTGCATACAATACGGCGACACCAAAAGGCAATGCCAGCAATGGGCTGAAATACGATAACACCCCGTAAATAGCGCCAACGATCATTGCCGGCAACAATGCTCCCAGCAGCCACGCCACCTTGCCATGCGCGCTCTCGCCGGCGTTGAAATGGCGTTCGAGGTGATTGGCATAGCGAGTAAATATCAAAGCCGCCGGATTGCGAACATCCAGCGGACGAAAATATTCAAGCAACAATACGGCGATCAGGGCAAGAAAAATCATGGGAAATCTCTAAAAATCGTCCTAATAAGCATCCATTTCGATCGACAGTTGGCCATCCTTGTAAATTTCCAGCGTCGGCAATTTAAGTTTCATGCCATGCCCATCCAGGTATTTCAGCAGTGCCGCATAGTTTTTTCCGGTAGCCAGCCGAGGATGGGCGCGCACTTGCGCAACCACCACCTGCCGGGCAGGAACATCCGCCAACTTTAGCGGTTCGCGCACTTGTACGCCGACATCCACCAGGTAGCCTGTTTGGGCATACAGGTCTTTTCTTGCCGTGTTACGCGGATCGTTCTGCATCAGGGTCACGGCGGCGCCGGTTTTGATGCCCTGCTCACGCAGCACCCGCAACGTTTCTATTTGGCTATCCAGCAGCCTGGCATAGTCGCCATGATGTTCCAGGTAAGCATAATGGTAGGGGCCGCGCATCTGGTTGGATTCAACCTGAGCGGCAGCGAAACCGCCCACCCATCCAAAAATTCCCAAGACCGGCGCAGCAAAGGCCAGCAAAAAGTATAACCAGTTCTTTTTCAAACGTTGTTACTCCATCAAACAAAAACAATGGCTGAAAATAACATATTCTGCCGTATTTGTCCCGATCCAGAGCCATTGTGTATCAGATACATCGCCGTTCATAAGCAAGGCAACCATGACATGATGGCATTCTTGCCGTCAGGTCTATAAAATGACAAAGTGCCGATGCGCCCAGGAAACCCTCATGACCCAAAGAAATCTTGTTTATTTTGCACTGGCCTTATGCCTGATCGGGTGCCAAGGCCCCGGCCCATCAGGCTACAGCAACTCCAGTATCGAGGGTTCCATTCCTCCTGGCTTTTATAGCGCAAAATTGCCTATCAGTGCGGTGATAGGCGTTGCCATACACTATCTTTACAAAGACAACTGGAGCGTAGAAGAAACCAAGACTGGTGGCGACAGGTTTCATCTTGCAATGAAAAAGAACATATTGCGGGAAAACGGCGATTCCGAGGCCGGCATGATTTTCAAGCGCCGCGCCGCAGAAATTACCGTCGAGCAAGGCTATGACGGCTATCGCATCATGGAATACAGCGAAGGCATCCAGTCGACAGCATTCGGCGCGCAACGAGTGGCGCAGGGCGTCATTGAGTGTTACAAGGGCACCGGCGGTGGAAAATGAAGCCTGATCAAAACAAAACAAGGCACACAATATTGCGCATATCTACTGACGGTGTTCATTCATGAAAACAAGCATCCTGCGCACCCTGCTGCTATCTTTCCTCGGTTTTGGCATTCTGGTCGCGGCAATTTTCCCTTTCTATGCCAATTTCTTCGTCAACTGGAAACCGGGTATGCTGCCCTGGTTCGTCGTCGGTTGCCTGATCGCCGGATTGGGTATCGGCGTGGTGAATTACGTGCTGCTCAATACCATTCTGCTGAAGCGCCTGCGGCGTATTTCCGAAGTGGCCAATGCGATTTCAAACAAGGATCTTACGCACAAATGTTCGATGCAAAGCGACGACACTATCGGCGAGATCATTGTCAGCTTCAACAATATGGCGACCAACTTGCGCGAATTGATCGGACAAACCGTAACACTGAGCGGCGACGTCCGCCATGATAGCGCCAGCATTCACACCTTCATGGCGGACATCACCGGCAACCTGAATGAGCAGGCCGGACGAGCCGGCGAGATCAGCAGTGGCATCGACCACTTGGCCGAAACCGTGGAACAGATATCCACCCACTCGGCAGAAGCCGCGAGCAAGGCCAGCGAAGCAGCCGACCATGCCCGCCAAGGCGGTGATGTCGTCAACAAAACCATTAACGGCATGGACAAAATCAGCCAGGCCGTCAACGATGCTGCCAGTGCAGTTGAAGAACTGGGCCGCAACTCAGACCAGATCGGCGCGATTGTGGCAGTCATCAACGAAATTGCCGGCCAGACCAATCTGCTCGCGCTTAATGCGGCAATCGAAGCGGCACGTGCCGGTGAACAGGGACGCGGCTTCGCGGTGGTGGCGGATGAGGTGAGAAAACTCGCCGAAAAAACCAGCAGCGCCACCGCCGAAATCGGCGGGATGATCCAGGCAATCCAGCATAAAACCAGCGAAGCGGTGAGAACCATGAATGCTGGCACGACCGATGTCAAAGAGGGCGTAGCGAATGCACGTGAAGCAGGCAACTCGTTGCGGAATATTGTCGAAAGCGCCGAACAAGTCACCAACATGGTGCAGGAAATCGCCAACGCCACCCAGATGCAGAGCCAGGATGCCCACATGATCCAGCAAAATATCGCCGAGATCGGCAGCCTGATCGAAAGCACTCTGGGGAAAACACGGGAAGGCTCAATCAAAGTCGAAAATCTCACCACCCTGGCTGAGAACCTGGATAACACCGTCACCGCCTTCAAACTCAATTAGACCAATCGCAAAAATGGCTCGGCGCAGTTTGGGTGACGACGTCAGCAGGCGTGAAGTATGGGCGTGGGCGATGTATGACTTCGCCAATTCCGGTTATACCACTGTCGTCATCACCGCTATATTCAATGCCTATTTTGTCGGTGCCGTGACGAGCAATCAGCCTTGGTCGACTTTTGCCTGGACTGCCGCGCTCGCGCTCTCTTATGCCCTGATCATGCTCACGGCGCCACTGGTCGGCGCCTATGCCGATCAGCACGCGGCCAAGAAGAAACTGCTGCTGGTCAGCACCGCCGGATGCGTGGTTTTCACCGCCGCACTCGCCCTGATTGGGCCTGGTGATTTGTGGCCTGCGATATTGCTGATCGTGCTTTCAAATTATTTCTACGGCAGCGGCGAGAACCTGATCGCAGCCTTCCTGCCGGAACTGGCACATGGCCGGGCACTCGGCAAGGTTTCCGGCTGGGGCTGGAGCCTCGGCTACCTGGGCGGGTTGACCAGCCTCGGCGCCTGTCTGGCCTATGTCGACCAAGCGCAAGCGCATGGACAGCCGGCAACGGATTTCGTACCCGTTACCATGCTCATCACGGCGGCGCTGTTCGCACTGGCGAGCCTGCCCACTTTCCTGTTTTTAAAAGAACGTGCCGTACCGCAAACCCACACCAGAAAAAAATTGATTCGGAACGCCTACACCAGGCTCATGCAAACCCTGCGCCACGCCAGCCGCTACCGCGATTTACGCCGCTTCCTGATCTGTACCGTGTTCTATCAGGCGGGCATCCAGGCGGTGATTAGCCTCGCCGCAATCTATGCACAGCAAGCCATGCATTTTTCCACTCGCGACACCATCCTGTTGATTTTCGTGGTCAACATCACCGCTGCAGCCGGCGCCTTCCTGTTCGGTCACCTGCAGGATCGGATCGGCCATATCCAAACTATCGCACTGACGCTGGTGCTGTGGATTGTCATGGTTCTGCTCGCCTGGAGCGCGCAAGAGCCGAGCATGTTCTGGCTCGCTGCCAACCTCGCCGGCATCGCCATGGGCGCGAGCCAATCGGCAGGCCGTGCAATGATCGGACTGCTAAGCCCTGCACCACGCCGCGCAGAATTCTTCGGCCTGTGGGGAATGGCAGTCAAACTTTCGTCCATCCTCGGACCGATCACCTATGGCCTCGCGAGCTGGCTGTCGCAAGGCGATCACCGCATGGCCATCCTGGTTACTGGCAGCTATTTCGTCGTGGGGTTGATGCTGCTTGGCGGAGTGAATGTGCTGAGGGGAAGGCGCGCGGCACTGCGCGGCCGAGAGAATTAAACTTAGAACTGTTCGCTATCCAGCAAATAACGCCACTGCCCGGCCGGCAGGTCGCCCAGCTTAACTTTGCCGATGCGAATGCGCTTGAGGCCGACGACCTTGAGGCCGACCAGTTCGCACATGCGGCGAATCTGGCGCTTCTTGCCTTCCTTCAGAATGAAACGCAACTGATCCTGGTTCTGCCAGGATACTTTCGCCGGCTTGAGCGCCTCGCCGTCAAGGCTCAAACCATGACAGAGGCGATTCAGGTTAGCTTCGCTCAACCGCCCTTCCACCCGCACCAGATATTCCTTCTCGATTTCCGAATCGGCGCCGATCAACTGTTTGGCGATGCGGCCGTCCTGCGTCAGAACCAGCAAGCCGGTTGAGTCGATGTCGAGCCGGCCCGCCGGGGCGAGACCGTGCAAATGTTCGGGCGAGTAAGGCTGTGGTGCGCGATCTTCCTGATAGCGCGACTCCTTGCCGATCAGTGTCACCGCAGCCTGATAGCCCTTCTCAGGTTGCGAGGAAACGTAGCCCACCGGTTTGTGAAGTAGGATGGTAACGCGCTGCGACTGCTGCCTTTCGGCGCGTTTATCCAGCGTGATAATCTGACTGGGATTGATCCGGGTGCCTAGCTGGGTAACCCGCTCGCCATCGACAAAAACCAAACCGCGCTCGATCAGGGCGTCAGCTTCGCGGCGCGAACACAGGCCGCGCTCGGACATGAGCTTGGACAGGCGAACCTGTCCCGGATCGTGGACAACTTTCGGAGCGACAGGGTTTTTTTCTGTTGCATCAAGGCGTATCGCCTTGATCTGTGGGTCAGCAGGAGCCCCTCTAGCTGCGCTATCGGGCTTTCTCAGGCCAGCCGGCCCTATCCTGCTCTTTCCCCCTCTACGTGTAATCATCGACTGATATCGGGATCAGCGAATTTCCAGCAATTCAACTTCAAATACCAAGGTGGCATTAGGCGGAATTACGCCACCGGCGCCACGTGGGCCATAGCCCAGTTGCGGCGGGATCGTGAGTTTGCGCGAACCGCCAACCTTCATGCCCTGCACGCCCTCGTCCCAACCGCGAATTACGTGGCCAGCACCAAGCGGAAAATCGAACGGGTCGTTGCGATCCTTGCTGGAGTCGAATTTGGTACCATCAGTCAGCCAGCCGGTGTAGTGCACGGAAACCAGCTTCCCTGCCTGGGCCGCATCGCCTTCGCCCTCGCTGAGGTCTTCATAGATCAATCCAGATGGGGTGGTAATTTCAGCCATGCCATTGCTCCCTTAACAAAAACGGCATTTTAACCGACTTCGCCAAAACTCGCTTCACTGCGTGCCGCTGACAACGCAGTTACGCCCTTCCTGCTTCGCTTGATACAAAGCCTGGTCGGATTGCGCAACCAAAGCCTGCGCAAGGGTTTCGGCTTTCTGGCTGCGATTGCAATCGGGCAGCGTGGCTACACCGATAGAGATCGTCACTGGAAGCATTTCCTCGCCTTCGCCCTTGAACTGCTGTCCGGCAATACTCTGGCGAATGCGCTCGGCAATGATTTGCGCGCTGGTCACATCCGTCTGCACCAGCAGAACGGCAAATTCCTCGCCGCCATAACGGCCCAGTACGTCGACGGAACGCAACTGTCCCTTGATCCGCCACGCAACTTCGCGCAGCACGCAATCGCCGGTCTGGTGACCATATTGATCGTTGACGAGCTTGAAATAATCGACATCCAGAAACAGGCAGGAAAGCGGGAAGGACTGGCGCTGGGCACGGCCCACCTCTTCCAGCAGGCGCTGATCGAAATAGCGCCGGTTGTGCACCCCGGTGAGGGGATCAGTCAAGCCAAGATGCTTGAGGCGCTCGCTGTTGGTCAAATTTTCCAGGCAGATGCCGACGAATGCCGCGAGGCGCCCGATGAAATCGGTTGCCATGCCCGGCGCAAATCGTCCCGCATTGCGGCTGCCCAGATTGAGGCTGCCGATCAGGCGCTTTTGCCGCAGCATCGGCAGGATGGCGATACTGGCTGGAGGCGTGTCGCGAGGGAAGAAACTGGAGCGGCTATCGGCATTATACTGGCCCAGCACCGGCTCCAGCGAATTCCCGCAAATGCGGAGAAGTCTGGATGGATTCTCGAGAAAGATCAGGCTGGGGAATTCGGTGGCTGAAATGCCGATATCCATCAGCATTCGTCTTATTTCATATTCCTGGTCGATGATTGCCAGCGTCACGACGTCCAGATCGAAAGCTTCCTTCATCTCGTTCAGGACAAACTGGAGCAATTCCTTGAAGCTGCCAACGCTCAACATGCGCAGCTCCGCATCCTGGAAACGGCGCATCACCTGTTCGTTCAGCCGGGCCTGCGCCATCAGGGACTCCAGCTTTTGCCGCAGCTCCTGGTTTTCGGTAAACAAATCGCCGGACATCTGGCTCAGGTTTCCACCACCTCGGCCTTTACGATTTCCAATGCATCACGCATGGTTTCCTCGGGCGCGGCATTGAGACACTCGGCCAGCATTTCTGCGGCCTCCAAGGTGCGCTCAGGCAGGTCATGCGCATCCAGTTCAGCAACAAATGCGGCTGCCGCACCGGTGATGCGCAGCAAGGTTTGACGTTCGCCCATCAACATTTCAAGCTCCGTGCGCAGCATGGCGATTTCTTGGTCTTTTAATACGTGAGGCATTTATCTTCCCTTATAAAATCAGGTGTCAGCGTACCATACCCATAGTCAATTGAGTATCCGGCAAGCCGTGCGCCAGTAGCCATTTCTTTGCGGCATCGAGCAACGACTCCGAACCCGCCACGTAAACATCGAAATCGCTCAACGCCGGATGCTGGTCAACAATCTGCTGCAACAGGCCGTCGATCAGATATTTTTGGCGCCCTGCTGCAGTTTCCAGGTCTGAACCCGCCACCAGCGGGGTATATTGGAAGTTGTCCAGCGCATCGGCCATGGCG
Organism: Betaproteobacteria bacterium; assembly: GCA_021373185.1. Classification (GTDB taxonomy): domain Bacteria; phylum Pseudomonadota; class Gammaproteobacteria; order Burkholderiales; family Sulfuricellaceae; genus Sulfuricella. The sequence goes on from JAJFTF010000055.1 coordinate 52,435, forward strand.
CGGAGCCAGTTTGAAAAATACAGGTTGGCCTCGTGCGATACCACCCAGTAAAGTTGCATCGATTCGGCGGTATCCAGCGCCATGGCATGCTCTATCAGGCTTTTTACCGGCGCGAAGCTGGCGCCGAAAGCAATAAAGATCAATGGGCGAGATGAATCCTCATTGAGCACGAACCCGCCTTTCGGCCCCTCTACAGCGACCATCTCTCCGCTCTTCAACTGGGTCGCGACATAATCGGCAAAATGATTGCCTGGCGTATTGCGGATGTGGAACTGCAGATTACGGTCGTCGCACGGGCAGCTAGCCACCGGAAATTCGGCTGAGATTGAATGCCCCAGTTGAAGCATGACGTTCTGCCCGGCTAGAAAACGCAGGCGGTTGTTGCGCGGGGTTTGCAGATGCAATAACAGCATCTGGTCACCCATCGGTTCAATGCTCTTGACGTGTGCCGTGATGTGTTGAAGCGGAATATCCGATGCAAGCTGCGCTTCTCCCGCTTCGATCACCACATCGGTCACGGCGGTATTCGAACACATCAGCGCATAACCAGCGGCCTTCTCGGCTTCGCTAATTACATAATCGTGGGGACGGACTTTCATTATCTGGCCGGAAACGACCCGTGCCTTGCACTGGCCGCAATTGCCGTTGCTGCAGCCGTAGTTAAGCGCCAAACCACCACGCAGCGCCGCTTCCAGCAAAGTGTCGGCGCCTTCGACGAAGAATTCGTGGCCGCTGGGCTGGATTGTCACGTGTGCCGCCATAACTCGCAGAAAGCTGTCCCGTATGGTTAAATTAGCCGATCCGGCCTGAGCATCGCCCGCCGCCAGTTCCTGATGCATCCACATCCTTAGGGCTGCGGCGGCAGCTCCGATTTCCGCGCCGCCGTTATCCCAAACCTTGATCTGTTTTTCCAACCCGTCAACAATCGCTTTGTATCGCTTCAGCGTTGCACGGCTTTCCGCCAGCTCCTTGCCCAGACCGGTCAAACGGGCGGCAAGAACCTCTTTATCGGGCAAAGAGCGCTCAAAAACGCGCTTGCCAAAGGCTCTATCCTTGATCTGCGCTACCCGTTCGAAAGCGGTGTTGTCCTCGAACTGGATATCCGGGTAAAGCCGCAGCAAGTCTTCGGCGGCCACCAGGCCATCAAACGACGACAAGGCTCCATCCTTGATTTTCTTTTGCAACGCCACCCTGGTCTCGCCGACCAGTCGCGCTGCTCTGGACAAGTTCAAAAGTTGAGGCATTTCGATCTCCGGCAAAGCAGGCAACGAAAGTCATTCCACAACCTGAATTATAGCTGTCTTAGCATCTCCGGTTCCATGTCAAAGCCGACTTCGCAACCGGGGTTGAGGGCAATGCCATGGCCGATCCCCATCTTTTCCAGAACCCATTTGAATTCAGTCAGCAAACCACCATCGTAACGGGGATAATCCTTGAGAAAAGATCTGGCACGATCCGGGCTGGTGAACACCGCCACCACTTTTGTTCCATCATCGGCTTCAAGCACCAGCGGCACGGCGGAAGCCGAGCGCTGTACGCCCGGCATGACCTCATTGTTTTCAATCGGCATGAAAACTTCGGAAACCAGCAATTCCTGCATGAATTCCTCGCCGGTTACCTCCCCCTCCCAAGCAGCCAGAAGTCTTTTTTCAAGCTCATTTTTCGGTACAAAAATCTCGTTTTCCATCGCTATCTTCCCAAATGACCCGCACTCGCTCAAACGAGCAAATGAACCAGTCAGCATCCAGTATAATATCCTTGACTAATTTGCTCAAGTAATCTATCTATATAATCATCACCCGGAGTTTTTTTACATATTCAGCCACCCGGGTTAACTCTTGTTGAAGGAGGTGAGAACCATGTCCGACATCAACAAATTCACTGCCAATCCCCGAGTCGAGGCACGTTTTCTCGAAACCGGCAATGATTTGGAACACCTACTCGACCTCGACGCGTGGAATGCCATGATTGCCCTCGAACTAGCCGAGGCCGAAGGAATCGAATTGACCGATACCCACTGGGAGGTGATCCATTTTCTGCGCTCCCACTATCAGCGCTGCGGCCCCTGCCCTACTGGTCGTGCCTTGCAAGCCCTGATGGAGGAACAGTTCGCTCGCCAGGGCGGTCGCAAATATCTTTACCGTCTGTTTCCACATGGCCCGGTGGTACAGGCTTGCAAGATCGCGGGGCTCCCGCTGCCCGCGCATAGCATGGATATGGCATTCGGTAGCGTAATGTAGGTAGGGTCTTTGACGAAGCGTGGCGCGCTTTATGACTTGAGCGGGATCACATTGATTATCGCCACCGGCTCTTCCTGATCCAGTCTTTCTGCCAGTTCCATGGCGATGCCGTCTATTCCTTCGGTGGTGAACAAGTCTTGCGGCGTTTCCACCGAAGCGGAGTAGAACGTGCCATCGCTGTCCACAAACGAAACATGGTAATGATTCATCGTGGTCACTTAGCGAGCAGGTCACGCAGTTTATCCACGATACCGTTCTCACGTTCGTCGAATGAAAACATCGCGTCACCAAACCCCTTTTCCTTGGCCCGCTCTTCCGCCACGGCAAGATGCAGGAATTCCTCATAGTATTCCTGCTCAGTGCAAGTCACCTGAGTGACAAAGACATCCGGCTCATGGCAATCATTTACGCCAAGAACATAGACGGTCACCGTAATGACTTTTTCTCGAGGGAAAATCACCGGTTCGCTGCGCAAGGAAACGACGACATCGGACTCTGTCGCATCGCGGCTGTCCGAACCCGTCACACCATATGCATTCCTGAGCCGGTTTTCTATCGGGTTATCGCTCATTATTTAACGTCATAATTAAACAGTTCAAACATTACACCAAACCCCCCATCCAGAGCAATCAAGTCGCACTAGCAGGGCGTCAACCGATATCGAGCCTGGTCAGCTCTTCATGAATCATGTGCTCATCCAGGCTATCGTAATCCTCGCGGTTAAAGGCGATGATCCCGCCTGCCAGTTCATGCCAGGTAAAACCGCTGGTCCATGACGGCGGTAAATAATCGCCCTGCCTCTTGCGCGGGAAGATAAATAGCCTGCCAGGCGCATACAACAGGTTGTAAGCCACCTCGCCGAGATGCAACGATTCGATGCAGCGCCATGCCGCATAGGGGTCGTCGAATGCCAGACACTGCGTTGGATATGCCGCGTTGCCGCCATTGTGGCACCAATCTGAAGCCATCACGGGAAAACCCGCAGGCTTGAGGAACATCTGAAAATGCAGGTGGTTGACCGAAGCGAAGGCGCCGATGGAATTGTAGCCGAAGCCCACGCCATTCAGCGTTTCCACCAGTTGCACGGTCAGGTTCCAAATATAGTCATGATGTTCCGCCGTAAGGAATTGCGGCAACCGGTGCTCGCGTTCCGGCACCAGCAAAGCATGAAAGTCGACGAAGGGATACTTGTTGTAATACAGGGTGGCATCCTTGCCGCCGAGCATTCCAGCCCAGAACGCTTCCTTCTGCATGAAGCCCTTGTTGAAATGAAAACTCGCCTCTTCGAAATCCACATAGATGCCGGTCGGCACTCGCGCCGTGATGCGCTTGGGGCGGAATGAGCGCAAATGGTTGAACTGCAGTTCCCATCTTCCCGCCTGCCGCTGTTCGGTGTGCTTGAGTTTTTCCAGTCCGACTGCATGAATCTTGAGAAAAACCAGCAGATCCTCTTCCACTTCCTGTATCGCCCTGCCGCTTTCCAATGCGCCGATATATTGTTCGCGCAGCCGTTGGTAAAGCGTTTCGAGTCCTGCCGCAGTGGCGGAATAAATTTCCTGATTGAAGGTAGCATTGGCGCAAACCAGGATGAACGGCCCTAGCCCGCCTCGTTGCAGAAGCTCGGACAAGCCGGCTGAAAATGCCTGGCGAAATGATTCGCTGGAAGAAAAGAGATGACGATCCATCAATACTCACTGCCGAATGAAAGTAAAATCCTCGCGCTCCGCCGCCACTTCATCCAGCAAAGCGATCAATCTGTCGAAGTCTGCGCCCAAACCTTCTTGCGCGAAATCGGTGTCTTTCCAGATGATTTCAAATGGGCCGCCTACCTCGCCAGTCAACACGTCCCACAAGGCATCCAAATTGCGCCCGAAGTGCGGGGGGAAAACCAACTGGCGAGCCAGGTCGTCGTAAAATTCGGCAAGAGTATGAATGTTGCGCAAGACACAACGTTTCACTGGCATGGTGGAACCTCGATAAAGGTTTGGTAGTGATCCACGGTCACCCGGCGCATCCCGTCATTGGAAAACAGCAGGCGTTTGGCACCGCGGTGCCCGCCCCGATAGTCGAGGTCGGCCTCGCGCCAATCACCGGGCAGCAACCTGCCCTCACGGTTGCCGAAACGATCGCCGCCCATACTCTTCCCCCGCAGGGCAGAAACACTCCACAAATCCCTGCCAGGCCGCCAGCCCATCTGGCGTGCTTGGCGCTTGACCACGAATTTGTCGGGAAGCCGCTCATTGTTGCTGGCATTCAACGATTTCAGCATGTCTACCAGCTCCGCTTCGTCCACTTTGGGCGACAAGCGCTGGTTCAACGTATGCACTACGTCACGGCAACTTGCGGCATAGATTGCAGGCGCCCAGGCAACCATGCCTGCTATAACAAAAGACAGAAAAAAGCGGATCACCGTTTTATTCCACCCGCCGCAACAACAGGCCCTTGAGGTATTCACCTTCGGGGAAATTCAGCACGGCCGGATGGTCGGCATCGGCGGCGAAGCGCCCGACGATCTGCGCCGTCACGCCGGCATCGAGCGCCGCACCAGCAAGTATCTTCTGGAACAGGTCGGCGTTTACGCCGCCCGAGCAGGAAAAGCTGGCCAGCAACCCGCCGGGGCGCAGCAACTTGAGCGCCCACAGGTTGATGTCCTTGTAGGCGCGCGAGGCATTTGCTGCATGGTGGGCGGTAGGCGCAAATTTGGGCGGATCGAGTACGATCAAGTCGAAACTCTTGCCTTGGTCGCGCATCAGTCGCAGGCTTTTGAATACATCGGCCTCCAGCCACTGCGCCCGGTCTTCCACCAAATTATTGAGTTTGAGATTTTCCCGCGCCATTGCCAGCGCCTCGGCGGAACTGTCCACCGACAGCACCGAGCGCGCGCTGCCTTGCAGCGCACTCAGGGAAAACCCTCCGCTGTAGCAGAAGCAGTTGAGCACGTCCTTGTCATTCGCCAGTTCGCCGATGCGCCGGCGGTTGTCGCGCTGATCGAGATAGAAGCCGGTTTTCTGGCCTTTTTCTACATCCACGTAAAACTTCAGGCCATGTTCGTGAATCAGCAGCGGTGAAGGCAGAACTCCGCGCAACAGGCCCATGCGCGCCGGCAGCCCTTCCAGCTCGCGCACCTCGGCATCGGAACGCTCGTAAATATTGGCGCAGCCGGTCAATTCCACCAGCAAGTCGGCCAGCGTATCGCGCCAGCACTCAATCCCCGCCGACAACACCTGGATCACCAGCACATCGCCGTAACGATCCACCACCAAGCCGGGCAAGCCATCCGACTCGCCGTGCACCAGTCGCATGCCGTTGGTGACTTTGCCCAGTTCCTGGCGCAAACCGATGGCGCGCACCAGACGTGTCCGCAGGAAGGCCGCGTCTATCGTCTCATTTTCCCGATAGGCCCAGACCCGTCCCAATATTTGCGATTTTGGGCTATAGGCGGCCAGCGCCAGGAATGCGCCATGGCTATCGCGCACCGCCACGGTTTCGCCCGGCTGCGGCTCACCCTTGACGCGCTCGACAGCGCCGGAAAAGACCCAGGGATGACGGTGCAGCAGGGATTTCTCGCGGCCAGGATGGAGAATGAGTGAATGCATGGTGGTTTGGCTGAAAGAATAATGGGGTCGCGAAGTATAACAGTTGGCTTGTTGTTACTTGATTTTTTCCACTTGGCACAGGCTGGAACGCAGTGCCAGCGAGCCGCTGACCGGGTCGCAGGTTCTATGGTCGATCAGGCTGTTGTAATTGGCCTCGTCGCCTTCGTAACCGGCAAGACCCAACTCCGAACACGGCTGCCACCAGCCGAATTGGGCGCAGACCACGCTCCGGTCAAGGTTGGCATCCAGACGGGCGCGGGCGCGCATGGCGCCGACCGGCGATTTGATCGACATCCAGTCGCCTTCGGCAATACCGCGTGCAGCGGCGGTTTCCGGATGGATTTCGGCCAGCGGATAAGGCATCCGTTTACGCAGCATGGGCAGGGAATGGTGTTGGCTATGGCAGAATTGGGGCACCTTGGCGGTAGTGAGCACGAGAGGATAAGCTTCATTCAGTTCAGGCCGGCTATGCGGGCTCGGTGAAGGTTCGACGAAATCCGGCGAGGGGTTCTGGCCGATATCCAGCAGTTGCTGCGAATAAATTTCGATCCGCCCGCTCGGCGTGGCGAAACCGGCCTCGCGATATTTGCGGTAGCGAGTCTCCAGCGGCAAACAAACACCTGCCGGATTGTCGCGCAAGGCTTCCAGGCTGACGCCGGAGGGTTCAATAACGTGCCTCAGCCCAGCCTCGATGCTGCCGCCGAAAAAATGCTCTTCCAGCCCCAGCCGCTTGGCCAGCTCGAAGGCGATCCAGGTGTCGGGACGAGATTCCCCTTTCGGCGGCACCGCCCGAGGGCGAAGCTGGACATAGGCATCGGCCTGCTGGCTGGCCATGAAACCGGCTTGCAGCCCTTCCCGCTCCCACGCCGTGGCGACGGGCAGAACCACGTCGGCGAAACGCGCCATCGGCGTAATGAAGAGATCGGCGTGGACATAGAAATCCAGCTTGGCCAGCGCCTCCTTGCCGGTTTCCAATCCTGGCCGGGATTGCAACAGGTTCGAACCGAAGCAGAACAAGCCTTTTACTGGATAAGGCTTCTCATCGAGAATCGCCCGGTACAGGTCGAATTCGGTGATCCAGCCGGTACGGGCAGGCCCCAGCGGTCTTTCCGCCGCGCCGAGCGCCTTGGCGCGTTGCCCCGGCGGCAACAGATCGGCACCGATGATATTGTTCAGGCGCGGCTTGGTGAAATAGGCGTTGCCGCCCGGCGTATCGAAGCTGCCGGTCAAGGCATGCAGCAGGGTGATCGCGCGGCTGGTCTGGGTGGCGTTGGTGTTCTGCCCCACTCCCGACCAGGCGTAAAAAGAAACCGGGCCGCTCTCATGCAGCAGTTTGGCAGTATCTTCAACCTGGCTCGCGGGTACGCCACAGACTTCCGCCACCCGCGCCGGCGTATATTCACGGCACAAGGCGGCATAGCGGTCGAAAGCCGGGCGGCATTTCACCTCTCCGTTGAGGGTGGCAACCCCGAATTCACCGAACAGCGCGACCGATGCCGGTGGCTTGTCATATTGCCGGGTTTGCGGGTCGTAAACGACCGGACAGCCTGCTGTCTCATCCCAAGCGACCCGCTTGCCGTTCGCCCCGCCCTGCTGCAAATCTGCCTCAGTGAGAAAATGACCGTTGTCACTCCGCACCAGGAATGGCGCAGTAGTCCACTGAGAAACAAAATCGCGGTCGTACCAGCCGGCTACGATCATCACCCCGGCAATGCCCAAGGCCAGGGCGCCATCCGTGCCGGGACGCAAGCGCAGCCACTGGTCTGCCCGGCCGGCAAGTCCGGCACGGCGCGGGTCGACCACCACCAGTTTTGCACCGCGTTTGATGGCTTGACTCGCCTCACTGGCTTGAACGGGCCAGCAGGCGGCGGGATTGAACCCCCAGTAAACGATGCATCCGGTGTGGGCATAATCCGGCATGCCGATGTCGGTGCCGACGGTGAAGGCGCTGGCAAAATCCCGGTGCCAGTTGCACACGTGGCTGGTCCAGACTGCGTTGGGGCTGCCGAAGGCGTTGACCAAGCGAAAAATCCAGCCAATGCTGTCGGCAATCGCCGTGCCGCTCGGCGTGGCGACAGAAAAGGCGACCGACTCGGCGCCATGCCGCTCCGCCGCTGCACGCATCTGGTTCGCCGCATAATCCAGCGCCTCGTCCCAACTGATCCGCTGCCAGCCGGGATCGGGGTCGCCCTTGGGGCGGGTACGCTTCATCGGGTAAAGCAGCCGTTCGGCGCTGTTGACCAGTTCCGGGGCGGCCTTGGCCTTGATGCACAAGGACTTCCCGGTGGGGTGGGCCGGGTCTGGCTCGACTTTTACCAGAACGTCATCCTCGACCACGGAAATGCAACCGCAACGCGAAATGCATTGCGGGCAATAGCCGTGAATGCGCTGCTGGCTCACTAAGCGTTGTCTCCAACATAAGGATTGGTGCGCCGCTCGTAGCCGAAGGTGGATGTCGGGCCGTGGCCGGGGATAAAGGTAACGTCATCGCCCAGAGGAAACAGGCGCTCGCGGATCGACGCAATCAACGTATCGTAATCGCCACGAGGAAGATCGGTGCGGCCAATGGCACCCTTGAACAGCACATCGCCGACGAAAGCGGTCTGGCTGGCGCGATGGAAGAAGCCGATATGTCCGGGCGTGTGGCCGGGGCAATGCAGCACTTCCAGAGATACATTGCCGATCTTTACCAAGTCGCCATGCTCCAGCCACAGATCGGGCATAAAGTTCGCTACATGCGGGAAACCGAACATCACGCACTGCTGCGGCAAGGATTCCAGCAAAAAAGCATCCTCGCGTTGCGGCCCTTCGATCGGAATGCCGAGTTTTGCCGCAAGTTCCGCCGCCGCCCCGACATGATCCATGTGGCCATGAGTAAGCAGCAATTTGGTCAACCGCAGTCCCTTCTGCGCTGCCACCTCAATCAACTGACTCGCGTTGCCGCCCGGATCGACCAGGGCCGCGTTGTTAGTCTCCTCGCACCAGATCAGGGAACAGTTCTGTTCGAACGAAGTTACGGGAATAATCAGGTATTTCATGGTATCGACATTTCTCCAATCGGGATCACGGCATTGACCAAAACCACCTCGCCGTCCACTTCCCATTGCACATCATAATCAAGCAACTTCATGCCGAAAATCGACTTGCCGTCGCCTTTGCCATAATAGGCGGGGCGCGGATCCAGGGACAGAATCCGGCGGATCAGCGCTTCCAGTTGCGGCACTGTGGCACAGAGATCAAGCGCACTTTGACTGAATTGAACCTTGAATGGGGCTGCTGGCGCTGCCGCTGCAAATCCGCCCGTGGCCTCGGCGATACGGTCAGAATAGGGCAGGTAGGGCTTGATATCCAGTACCGGCGTGCCGTCCAGCAAATCTATCCCTTTCAAGTGCAGCAGCACTTTCCCCTGTTCAACGATGATCTTTTCCAATTCGACCGCCGACAGGCCGATAGGGTTCGGGCGATGAGTGGAACGGGTGGCGAAAACACCCAAGCGGCGATTGCCGCCCAATCGCGGCGGTCGCACGGTAGGCTTCCACGACTCGCCAAGACAGGCATGGAAAACGAAGCTGATCCAGATATGGGAGAAATTCTCAAGCCCGCGCACTGCTTCCGCCCGACTGTAGGGTGGCAGCAGTTCCAGGATTGCCCGCGCTTCCGGCACCAAGCCCGGCTGGCGGGGAATGCCGAATTTTTCCTTGAAGCAGGAATGGATAACGCCGACAGGCGAAAAAGTGAACATGCGAGGGATTATATCCTTCCCACTATACTGGGGCGATAGAGTAAAATGAAGACTATCAAGTAGCGGTTATTCAGTCCGAATAATACATTCAACCACGGACCAATGCCGTTTTTAAGCTCAAAGGGAGTTGCATCATGCGCATCGAAGTCCACGTTCACGGCACCCTCAACCTGTGCAAGGGGGTTACGCTGGCCAAGGTAGAAAACGGCCTGCGTAAATGGCTGGATTACCTGGATGCAGAAACCATTGCCGATGCGCGCAGTTTGGAACAGGATGAACCCGGCATCGTCTTCCATCGCGCCGAGCGCACGCTGGAAATTTGCTGGACGGGCGAGGTCGGAAAAAACTTTGTGAATCGGCTGCAAGATGCACTGTTTGAATTCGGGCCACTGACTGAGCGTGCCACAGAAATCGAATTGACCTACTATCATGAAGATGGGCGCGATGAGTACCAGCTTCTCTTTGCCGGCCCCAACTCAGAAAGCATCCATATGGCACAGCGGCAACGCATGATTGAAGATGTCGCAAGCCTGCTTTCCCGCCACTTTACCCAGGAAGATGTGATTCAGGTCACCGGCTTGGTCAATAGCCTGTTCGATCATGATTTTGAGCGCCGCAAGGCGGCAGAATCTGACCATAATGTCCCTGCTTCAGATAGCGGCTTGCTTCATTTCCGGAAAAAACACCTGCACTAACTCCGTCTGACACACTCGCTTTCCTCGAGTCGTTACTTAAAATTCGCTTAATACTTGACAATTTTAATACGGTATTTGTATACTTAGTCCAAACCATATAAATATTCTATTTAAGATTGAATAATAGTTTGAAGTCCGGGAAGCATCCACTGAACCAAATTTGCTGAAGGAGACCATGATGTCAAAGCCCGCCCACCCTACCCCCATGCTGGATCAACTGGAAAGCGGCCCTTGGCCCAGCTTTGTATCCGGCCTCAAGCGCCTGGCCAAAAAAAACGACATGATGGTCGATCTGTTAGGCCAACTGGAAACCTCCTATGAAACCAGAAAAGGTTACTGGAAAGGCGGTACGGTTGGTGTGTTCGGCTATGGCGGCGGCGTGATTCCTCGCTTTACCGAACTCAAGGACGAAAACGAAAAGCCGTTGTTCCCTGACGCAGCCGAGTTTCACACCCTGCGTATACAGCCGCCTGCCGGTTTGCACTATGACACCAAGGTTCTGCGCAAGATGTGCGACATCTGGGAAAAACATGGCTCCGGCCTGATCGCTTTCCACGGCCAGTCTGGCGACATCATGTTCCAGGGCGCCACCACCGCCAACGTGCAGCCGGCTTTTGACGAGATCAACGAGTTGGGATTCGACATGGGCGGCGCAGGCCCCGCCGTGCGCACCTCAATGTCCTGTGTCGGCGCCGCACGCTGTGAGCAATCCTGCTACGACGAAGCCAAGGCGCTGCGCACCGTGGTCAATTCCTTTCTGGATGACATGCATCGCCCGGCGCTGCCATACAAGTTCAAATTCAAGTTCTCCGGCTGCCCGAACGATTGCGTCAACTCGATTCAACGTTCCGACATGGCCGTGATCGGCACCTGGCGCGACAGCATCCAGACTGACGATGCGCTGGGCAAAAAATGGTTTACCAAGCACGGCATCAATGAACTGTTCAACGACGTGATCAGCCGCTGCCCTACCAAGGCGCTGTCGCTGCAAGAGACCAAGGATGTTTCCACTGCGGAGGGCATTTCCAGCGTAGCGCTGAATGGCAGCCAGTCACTGCAAATCGAAAACCACAACTGCGTGCGCTGCATGCACTGCATCAACGTCATGACCGGCGCACTGGCTCCAGGCAAGGATAAAGGTGTAAGTATCCTGATCGGCGGCAAAAGCGTGCTGAAAATTGGCGCAACCATGGGCACCGTGATTGTGCCATTCATGAAACTGGAGTCCGACGAAGACTTCGCCCGGCTGGTTGAAATTGGCCAGAACACTATCGATTTCTTCGCCGAAAACGCATTGGAACATGAACGTACCGGTGAAATGATCGACCGAATCGGCTTGGTCAATTTCCTGGAAGGTATCGGTATAGACATCGACCCGAACATGGTTCTTGAGCCACGCTCCAATCCATATGTCCGTATGGATGGATGGGACGAAGAAGTCGAAAAAGCTGAGCGGAGAAAAGCGGAGGCAGCCTGACCCACTGCTATGTTCATAATTCCGGAATTGCGCCGCTTGATGTCAGCACTAGAAGATCCTCCGCCTCCTGCTGGAGGAGGATCCACTTTTCATCGATGTCCGATACACCATTTCGGCACGATTCCTCCAGTTGCATAGCGGCAAATTCGAGCGCAAGAACGCCGCAATAGAGCGCGCCACTGCGCAGCCTGTGGGCCAACTCTCCCATCTTGCCAAAATCAGCGGCCTGATGTGCATGCTGCAACTCATTCATGGAAACCGTTAGATCGTTGACCTGTATTCTCATCAGAGCAAGCCAGTCTTGCCGGTAACCTCCAGCGCGGGAGACACCATGTTCAATATCGATAATCGGCAAATCTGAGCGTGGAGAAACAGGCAAGCCGCTTTCGTTGGTTGCCATTTCCTTTTTTCCGTCATGAACTGCATCAAATGGCAGCACATACCATTTTTCGATGGCATCGCGCAGAGCCTTTTCGGACAGCGGTTTCTCCAGATAACCATCCATCCCCGCAGACAAATAGCGCTCTCTGTCCCCACCCAACGCATTGGCTGTCAGTGCTACGACAGGAATGCGTTTGCCGCCTCGCTGCAACATCCGTATACGCTTGGTCGCTTCCAGACCATCCATCGCCGGCATGTGCACATCCATCAGAATCAAGTCATAATTTTGCTTGGCACAAGCATCAACCGCCGCAATGCCATCCGCCGCTTCGTCGACGTCGATATCCCACTGACGCAACAGAATCAAGTTCAACTTCCGGTTTATTTCATTGTCGTCCACTACCAGAACACGTAATCGTTCAAGAGGAAAAATGGGTGCCGGTTTTTCCTTATTTTGGAGAGAATCGCGCTGCAATCCCAGCATTTCCAGCGGCTTTGGCACTGGTAACGGACTATCTCCGCCGACTTCCGCGAGACGCAGCAAAACCGTGAATCTTGTCCCTTTACCGGCCTCACTCTCGACTGCAATAGCGCCATTCATCAACTCAACCAGATGGCGCGAAATAACGAGCCCCAACCCCGTCCCCCCGTAACGGCGAGTAATTGAAGCATCTCCCTGGCTAAATGGCTGGAACAACTTGCTTAACTGTTCCTCAGTCATGCCGATTCCCGAGTCCGCCACGCATATTTCAATATTGGCAAAACCTTTGTTCCCAGCCAGGCGTTTCACGGTAATGGTAATTTTCCCCGAGCGGGTAAATTTGATGGCGTTGCCAAGAAGATTGGTCAGTATCTGGCGTATGCGTGCAGGATCGCCCATCAAGCTATGCGGAAAATTCGGGTCGATTTCCAGGATCAGGGGCAACCCCTTGCTCTGAGCATTGGGCAAGTAGAGGAGGATGCACTGTTTGACCAGATGATCCAGGTCGAAGGTCAGGCATTCAATCGACAGCTTGCCCGCTTCGATCTTGGACAAGTCCAGGATATCGTTGATGATGGCCAACAAGGACAGCGCAGATGTTTCGCAGATATTGAGATAATTCTGCTGAAGATTATCGATGCTGGTTTTGCCCATCAGCCCGAGAAATCCGATCAGGCCATTCAGCGGTGTGCGAATTTCATGGCTCATGTGAGCGAGGAACTGGCTTTTGGCCTGATTGGCGAATTCCGCGCTGGCCTTGGCTTGCAAAGCTTCCTCCTTGATCTGTGCCAGATCCTTCGTCCGTTCTTCGATACGCTCCTGCATGGTGCCGTAAACCGATTGCAGCTCTGCCGCCATGCCGTTAAAGCCCTTTTCCAGTTCCGCCAACTCGCCCCCGGAAGACGAGGCGACACGCGTATCGAGCTTGCCCTGAGTCATGAGCACAACCGCATCGAGCAGGCGCGACAAGGGCGAAGTGACGTCGCGGCTAAGGCGAAGCGCCAACATCAGGGCCGCGAACAGGCCGAGACCGCCAATTGCCAAGCCACTCATAATGAAACGGTTTTTACGTTGCTGGGTGGGAACGGTAGATAAATCGACGTAAACATACCCAAGCAACTTCTTTTTCTTGTCCGAATTGGTTGACGTGCGGTCATACAGGCCGAATTCGTCGATCTCGTTGTTGCCTTGTAAAATCGGTGCCGCAAAAATCAGGTGCGCCTCACCGCTGGCAACAATCTGGCTGGTGGTATCCGTCGATTTGGCGGCACCAAGGTCAAACTGGCCGGGTCGACCATTTACCGCAAGCATTTTGTTTCGGTCATCAACAATAATAATCGCGCTGACATCGTCTTCCTTCATCATTCCCTGAGTAAGCGCCTGAAGCGATTCCCGGTTGCCGGAAAAGACGCCATATTCGCTAGCCGATGCGAGTTGGCGCGAAATCAGCATGCCTCTCGCTTTAAGCGCTCCATCCATCTCAAGTATCCCGCCTACCATCACCAGCATGGTCAGCATGATGGAAATGACAACCACAGGAAACATGGCCAGAAACAATATCCTGTATTTGATACTCCAATTTTTCATGGTGCGCCTTCCACAACGTGTTTCAACTTGCCATGCAACGTAGCCTCATCCTCGACAACCAGACCCAGCGAACGCGCCACCTGGGCATTGACGCCGACCGAGAAATAACGGGTAAACTGGGGCGGCGGCAAATGTCGCTCTACCCCCATTTTCTGGATAACCTCAGCGGCCTGCTGGCCGATTTGTGCGGGCAGGCTGTACACAGCCGCAATTGCGCCGGCCTTGACGTAAGAAGACGAAAAGCCGAATAGCGGGACTTGATGGCGATAAGTTGTGAGGAGGATGCTTTGTATCGTGCTGCGGTTGTAGATGTTCTGATCGGGTACCGCCAGAACCGCATCGCAATTACCAAGCAGTTGCTTCAATTCCGGCAAGGGATCCGCATCGCTGATTTTTCCGATCACGGCCAGCAGGCCGGCAGCCTTGGCCTCCGCCCGCAGCAATGTTTCAAGCTCGGCTGAACTTGGCCCCAGCAGGATGCCGACTCGCGTTCGCCCTGGAAGCGCCTGGCGAATCAGGGCAAACTGGCGCGCCCAAGGCTGATCCAGATAAATCGCGGAAAAATTACGGGTATCGCCCAATCGCCCGCCTTGGCGTGCAACCTTCTCGAAAGCCGTACGCGGCACCAACACATTGAGCACGGGCTGGGGCAATTTGCTTTTTTCCACGGCTTCCATGGCATCGACGCCAATCGCCACCACCATCTGTCCTGCATTGGCGCGAAGCGCTTCGCCTTCCTTCAGCGAGTGTAGCGGAACCACCTTGATTTCCAGTTTGGCGGTACTTCCCTGCAAAAGTGTGGCGCGCATCTTTTCAACGATTTCGGCATAAGCGCCACCCTCATCGCTGAGCACCACCGTCACCCCCTCCAACCCGAACGCAATGCGCGGCAGGCAGGCAATGGCAAAAGCCAGGCTTAAAGCAAAGAATATTCGCCAGGAAGGCATTGTTGTCAGAGATCCAGCTTCAGGCTGAGCCAAGCCGTGCGGCCCGGGAATTCGTTGTCGTGGCGGTATTCGAAGTAATGCGCATCGGCAAGATTTTGCACCACCAGTGCAAGCTCACCGTTGGTTGAGCCGGTGCGGAAACTGTGAGCGACGCGGCTATCCCAGCGGCGGGAAGTGTTGATGTAATAAACCGGCGCAGGAATTGGATTTGGCCCGGAATCCGTGCCGGGCGAGTGCGTTTCGCCATTCTGATAACCCATCAGGCTTGCTCGCCAATTCGGGGTAAAGCTGTGAGTGAGCATCATGCTCTGGCTGTTGGTGGGCGCAGAATTGGTGTAGGTCATGCCGTCTTCGTTGTTGCTTGCAACCAGCGTGTGCGACAGGCTGTAGATCACCCTGGTCTGCTTGCCAATATCCCATTTGAACTGTGTTTCGAATCCCTTGACCACGGCACGACCTGAGTTGAGGTTATCTTTCGTCACTGAAGAATTATTTTCAGCAATCAGGTCTGAAATCTTGTCCCGGAATAGACGAAAATCCACTTTCAATCCCGGAAATGACCCGAGATAGCCGATTTCTGTTGAATCGATGTGTTCGGGCTTTAACTTGTTATGAATAGTTCCATTATCAAAGTAGGGTTTCGCCAACCTCAATTCATAGGTAGTTGGCGTACGAGTTGCCGTGGAGCGACCAAGCCTTAGCGTGTGATCTGGCGTGAGATGCCAATTAACCGCCGCTCGCGGGGTCACATCGGTACCTGATACGCTATTGTTCTCGGACATCGCACCCACATTGAATATCAGGTCATGCCGGGCACGCCACTCCAGATTGCCGAACAGCCGGGACAGATGAAACGGAGTCGGTTTCGTATCTCCACCCAGCCAGAGAGGTGCATAGGTTTTATCGTAGCGAACGCTGCCACCCCACACTGTGCGGGTGCTTTCGCTGGGCGAGAAAGAATGCTGAACCTCGAGATCATAACGATTGGCAATCACATCGGCATTGCCGGTTTTGCCATTGGTGATGTTGAGCGTAGAGCCAAAACTGCTCTCGGTGGCATGGTAAAACTGGACTGACAACTCGCCGTTATCCCTCAGTGCGCGCCGCCAGTGTATGAGCTCGAAATGGTTATCTGCGCGCTTGTTAACCGCAATAACGTTCCCTCCCGGCGAACCTTCCTGGCGGTCGCCGCCGTTATAACCAAGCTGGATTTCCAGTTCATCGACCGGATTGACGCGATAATCAGCACGGAAGGTCAACAGACGGATTTTTTTGTCATCCAGCAGGTTTTCATCCCATCTGCCTGACATGGACAAAGGATTCGCCATCCTTGACGTTTCTCCCTGGTCATTACGCACTCCGGCGGTAATGCGGTAAGCCAGGTCGCCATCTTGCCCGCCATAGCGGGCAACCGCTTCGTCCCGGCTGCGCCCTGTGGCAAGCGAAACGAATTTCCCCTGTGTTTCCAGCGAATGGCGGGTGATGATGTTGATAACACCCAGAAAGGAGTTGGCACCATAGCTTGCGGAATTGGGGCCGCGATTGACTTCGATGCGCTCGATATCATCCATTGCCAATGGGATATCGCTCCACAGCATGCCGCCAAACAGCGGGGAATAGACTGAACGTCCATCTACCAGCACCTGCATACGCTGGGCATAAGCATTCGTCATGCCGTGGTAGCTGACCGTACTATCTGCGGCATAATCGGAGGCCGAATGGTAGGCGACATACATACCGGGCACCAGCCGCATCACCTCGGATAAATCCCATGCACCGGAATCCTTGATCATTTGCCGATCGATCACGGTCACTGCCGCAGGCGCTTCATCTATGGGCTGGGAAAGACGGGACACAGAAAGTACAACCGGCATTTCATCCAGGTAAACGCCTTCAGACAGAGGAATATTTTTTTCCGCCCCCTGTGCCAGCCCGATATAAAGCAGCAGGGAACTTGCAAGAAAACCGCATCTGAATTTCACGAACCGGGCCACCGATTTTTTGTGTGGGGAAGGCGCTGAGTTTTTATTTTTTGAAAATAGCATAAACTTTTCGATCAAAAATTCCTGTAAATGCCTTGAGGCGGCACCCTTTATGGCATGGGTATTGGACACCTATCTGCGATGGCATAACGTTTTGATACTGTTCGGATTACCATATCAATTATCGAGCCAGCGCACCAGATAAAACAACCTGAAACCTTCGGACGAACGTGAAGGGCCGAACAACACTGCCGGCACAAGCTTTTTTGCTGGGTTGGCATCGGCACGCGCGTCCTCCTCTGTCGCCTTCACAGTGACGCAATTCTCGGGAAAACGTTTGCGATTCGGGCTGGGCGAATAAACCAGCGCATAGCATTCGCGCGCAAGGTTGGCGTCAGGATCAATCAGGCTGGATTTCATGGTTATGGCATTCAGAATGCTTGATTCTACAAGAATTGAGGAATACGCAATATGATTTTGGTATGAACTGAGATGAAGGCTTGGGTAATTTCCATGGGTAGAAAATAAAAAAGCCTTCCTGATAATTCACAGGAAGGCTATTCGACCATGGATAGGGCATCACTAAAACTGGAATCGGCGAGAAACCGCCAAGCAAAAAACTCAGGAGCGTGAATAACCCAGCACCTCATTCATCACCGGGTCGGGTAAATGGTTAAGGCAATCAGCCACGAGTTCTGCCGCCTCGTAACTTTCATAAGTGTCGCTATCCAGATCGTTGACCAGCACCAATGCCGCACAGGCGATCTGGAGCAGCTTCACGCGCTCTGTTTTGAGCCGATCCAGCTCGGAGCGCAGTCGGTACATATCTATTATTCCAAACTGGGCCATGCCTCACCTCCGTCCAGAAAACCACAACATGTAGTGCATTCTACATCTTTTTTACCAATATCTATAACAACCAGAATTTAATTGCCAGTTCATCGTTATCTTCCAATATCGATGAACGGTTTGGTAGAAAAATAAATAACTGCCGAAATGGCCGCCAGGTAGACAACAAACCGGACTGGATTCTCCCTGATTACATCGAAAATCGTCCGGCTCTTTCCCGTCTCCTGTAAATGGATATATTCTTCCCTTGCCTTGGCAAGCCGTTCGTTTTGATACTCATCAATAAGCGACTGGGCTCGCTGATATTGATCCTCATCACGCAACCAGATCGCCGCCACCGATATTCCCCAGATGCCGGAAGAAGTCTCATAAAAATCGATCTTATTGGCCGCCAATAATTCACGGACTTCCTCTGCCTCATCGTCAGGCACATTATTCAATCTAAACAATTTAATTGGCATCGTGAGTCATCCCGTTATCAGGTTCGCTGTGAACACGTTTTCATATCAAGACTGCCGGCGTGGCGATAGCCAATCTACGCCCCAATGGTGCAGGCTCAGCCCCAGCACAATAAATGCGGTGCCGTACCAGACTTGAGGCTGCACCGCCTCATTATTCAAGCCATGACCAAGCAACAGCGCCATTACCGGCGTAATCAGCGTAATCAAGGCCACGCGCCCTGCCTCCATATGCTTGATCATGTAGTAATAAAGCACAAAACCCAGCACTGAGCCGATCACGCCCAAATACAATGTTGCGGCCACTGCACGTTCGGGCAAATAAGCGGGCCATTGTCCGTCGACCCACCACCAGGCCGCAAAAAATAGCGGCAAAGCCACCAGCAAGGTGCCCAAGGTCATCGCCAGCGGTGGGCTATCGTCGGCAATGCGCTTGATCCAGACCAGGCCTAAAGACTGGGCCACCACGGCGGCAAACAGCGCAACAACTCCCATGAATGCCCCGGCACCCAAGCCGAATCCGCCATAAAACACCATCGCCAGGCCTGCCAGGCCAAACAGCATCCCGATCACCCGGTTGACGGTGAGCGATTCCTCCTTCAGCCATAATGCCGCGCCCAGACTGGTAATCAGCGGCGACAGGCCGAACAGCACCGAGATCAAACCGGAGTTGACGTACTGCGCCGACCAGTAGGTCAGGGACATCGCGCCAAACAAGCTCAGCCCGCTCGCCAAATAGGCTTGGCGCGCCTTGCGATGAAGGGGAAAACGAATGCGCAGCACCGCCAGCAACAAAATGCACAGCAATGCACTGATCGCCATCCGCGAGAAAACGGCAAAACTGAAACCGATACCCAGCGTGCTCCACTTGATGGCGAGCGGTGTAGTCGACCAGATCAGAATCACGGAAACAAACGCCGCCGGTAACGACATGCCTCTTCTCCCAAGTTCGGCCATGCAGGCCATAAAAAAACAAAAGCCACAGAGTTCGATCTGTGGCCTTGGCGGAAACTGCTGAAATTTACAGTGCTTGAACGCTAATTTTCCGGGCCACACAACGTAACGCGCCACGCCATGCAGGCGCAGGGGCGAAATTGAAAACGGCGGACGGATAGAAATAAATTCATGCGTCAATTATCAAGCGGCGGGAGCAATCATGTCAACAGCAAAAAATGCATGCAAAACATGACGAGATGCGTCGCGGAGTGTAGAATAAGCATTTGATTAAATAGTTGATTCAGAATGTCTATTAACTGGTTTCCCGGCCACATGGTCTCGGCACGCAAAAAAGCGGCTGAAACCATGGAGCGCATTGATATCGTCATCGAAGTATTGGACGCCCGCCTGCCCGAGGCCAGCAGCAACCCGATGATTCAAGAGTTGCGCATGCACCGCCAGCGCCCCTGTCTGAAAATCCTCAACAAGTCCGACCTGGCCGACCCGGTCGCCACCCAAGCCTGGCTCAACTTCTATAACCGCCAGAAAGGCGTCAAGGCCGTGGCGCTATCCTGCAAGAAACCGGGAGATGTCGCCAAGGTGCCCGGCTTGTGCCAGGAAATCGCCCCGCACCGCGGCACCAACCTGAAACCGTTGCGCATGATGATCATGGGCATCCCCAACGTCGGCAAATCAACCCTGATGAACGCCCTGCTGAAGCGTCGGGTGGCGGCAGTGGGCGACGAACCGGCGGTAACCAAGACGCAGCAGCGCTTCGACCTGAACGACCGGATGTCGATCACCGACACGCCCGGCTTGATGTGGCCGAAAATCGAGCATGATAGCGACGGCTACTTGCTGGCCGCGAGCCACGCGATAGGACGTAATGCCGTAATCGACGAGGAAGTGGCCACCTTTCTCGCTGAAATCCTGTTGGCTCGCTACCCCAATTTGTTATCCGCCCGCTATAACTGCGCCACGGAAGGAATGGATGGCGCATCGGTCATCGAGGCGGTCGCCAAACGACGCGGCATTCTTCTCAAAGGCGGCGCGCCCGACTTGGAGAAAGCCGCCCTCACGCTACTTAAAGACTACCGCACCGGTGCGCTGGGACGTATCACCCTGGAGACACCGGAAACTCGTAGCGTCATGCTAGAAATGCATGCCCCCGCCAAAAATAAAACAGAGGCCAATTCGCCGACCGCTTCGCACGCCGAATGACATCTCCGGCAACCAGCCAGCAGGATATCCACATGAACAAAGAGAACTTCATTGCGGGCAAGGATGCTTCGCTGGAATCGACCATTGATGCCATGCACAGCAAGCTAAGCGCGCTGAATTTTCACATCGAGGAATGTTCCTGGCTAAACCCGGTAGAGGGCATCTGGTCAGTGCACATTCGTGAACGCGACTGCCCTTTACTGTTCACCAACGGCAAGGGAGCGTCAAAGCAGGCGGCGTTAGCAAGCGCACTGGGCGAATTTTTTGAACGTCTCTCCTGCAATTATTTCTGGTCGCATTATTACTTGGGCGAAACGCATACCCGGCGCGGGTTCACCCATTACCCGCAGGAAAAGTGGTTTGATCCGGGCAGCGACGAATGGCCGGATGACCTGCTCACGCCGGAATTGCGTGAATTCTACAACCCGGACGGCAGTATTGACGCTGATATGCTGGTCGACCTCAACTCAGGCGATGGCGAAGGCCGCATTTGTGCCCTGCCCTTCGCCCGGAGTCGCGATGGTGTGAACGTATGGTTCCCTGTGAACATCATCGGCAACCTGTATGTCAGCAATGGCATGGCAGCGGGCAATACTCCTGCTGAAGCTCGTACCCAAGCATTGTCTGAAATTTTCGAACGTCATATCAAATTTCGCATCATCAGCGAAGGATTATGCCTGCCGGATGTGCCGAGTGAGGTGATTGCGCGTTATCCGCGTATTGAGGCCGGTATCCTCGCATTGCGCAAGGCGGGCTTCGGCATCTTGGTTAAGGATGCCTCGCTGGGTGGCCTATATCCGGTGATGAATGTAACCTTGCTCAATCCGCACGATCAGGGCTGTTTTTCCAGCTTTGGTGCTCATCCGCGTTTTGAAATCGCGCTTGAACGCGCACTCACGGAATTGCTGCAAGGTCGCGCACTGGATGCGCTGGGCGGCTTTCCCGAGCCGGGGTTTGACCTCGAGGAAATTGCCAGTTCGCCTAATCTGGAAATTCATTTTGTCGATTCCAGCGGCATCATCAGTTGGAACTTCCTTGGCGACACCCCTGATTTCGAATTCAGCGACTGGAACTTCAGCACCACTACCGCTGAAGACTATGCATGGCTGACCGAGTGCATCCACGCCGAAGGCCATGATATCTATATCGCCGACCATACCCATCTGGGTGTTTATGCCTGCCGGGTAATCGTGCCCGGCATGTCCGAAATTTATCCGGTCGACGATCTGGAATGGGAAAACAACAGCATCGGCAACATCATCCGTCCCGCCATCCTGCACCTGTCCGATCTGGATGAGAATGAATGTGCCGATCTGCTGGAGTCTCTCAATGAACTGGGGCTGGATGACCAGCGACCAGTCGCAGCGATCATCGGCATGGCAGCCGACGCCGATTCCTTGTGGCGAGATTTGCGCGTCGGCGAGCTGAAAACCCTGCTGGCACTGGCAATCGGCAATGAAGAAGCGGTTCGCGAGGGATGCGACTGGATCCATCATTTCGAGCAATTGGATCAGCGCCGCAGAAATGTTTACCGCTGTATCGAGAACTTGCTTGACATGACCGACACCGTGCCTTATCGCAACGCCCTGTTGCACCTGTATGGCGCTGACACACTGCAACAGGCGCAAGCCCTGCTCGACAGAAAACAGCATTTCTTCGGCCTGCAATCGCCGGGAATGGCGCTTGCAGGCTGCGATATGCACCAGCGCTTGCTTGCTGCTTATAACAAGCTACATGCAACATAAGGTTAGCCAAAGGCGAAAAAAATTTGTAGAATTTCACGAATGACCGGCAATCACTATCCCACCAGCCTTCGGAATGAGCTAAGCTTATGCTGGACACCACTAGAAAATTGCGGCAAAGTAGAAAATTCATGGGGACAGCATAAAACCATGGCGAATTAAATCGCTGTAACATTACCGCTGCTTCTTGCCGGAACGCTTGGCTTGACAGCCAATTTTGCCCTACAATACTTTTTTATTTTTTAACCACGATGGGAGATAACAAGATGAACAAAGCTGAACTTATCGATGCCGTAGCCAAATCGACCAAGCAGACCAAGGCTCAGGCCGAAACCACCTTGAATGCCTTGATGGCCGCCGTGCAACAATCGCTGACCAAAGGCAACTCCGTCCAGTTGATCGGTTTCGGTACCTTTGCTGTTGAAGAACGCGCAGCCCGTATCGGTCGTAATCCTGCCACCGGCAAGGAACTGAAGATTCCTGCCAAGAAAGTCGTTAAGTTCAAGGTTGGCAGCAAGCTGAAAGATGCTGTTGCCGGCGCCAAGGCCAAAAAGAAATAATTAAAAAACAAGCATTAAACAGTAACTCCAAACAAGGCGGCCACTAGAAATAGTGGTCGCCTTGTTTTTTATTGCCGCCATAAACCCTTGCCGCTGTGGCCTGCCAGCCCAAGCCTTTTCTCAAACTCACCCGTTTCAGGGTAAAATGCTGAATTTTTCCGCATATCAGAGGCACGCATCAGGTAATGGATATTATGGATTTTAATCAATTTCTGGGGTTGGGCAAGAATTCAGAAGACCCGCAAGAAACCCGCAACCGCCTGCAACTTTACATCAACCTGAAGTTGTCTTCGTCGGGGCAACCTCCTTGCCTGGAAGGCAAGAGCAGCGATTTCCTTGCAGTTGCGGAAAACCTGCTGAAAAGTTACCGGGAAAAATCCCGCTTGTTGAGCGGCTATCTTTGCCCGCCCGACCAGCGTATCCAGACCTTTCTCGACGACTACCTCGCCGATGCCGTAACCGGTGCCGTGCCACGGCTACCGGAAAATACGCTGGTACTCGACCGCCATGGCGTAGCCAGAGAACTTTCCCTGCCGATCAGTAAAAACGAATACAAGAGCGAGTATGTCAGCAGCTACCGCCTCCATAATGGCGTTTTGCACAACCCGGTCAGCGACCGGCGCACGACCAAAGGCTTGTTCCACGTAGCCGAAGGCGGCCTGCCGATCCCCGGCGACAAGAAAGCCGTGCCCAAGGCAACCTTTGCGCGGTTGCTGCAAGAAGCGCTAACCCCGCCGGAGCACCTGTTATGCCTGCCCTTCACCCAAGGACAGCCGCACGAAGCCAAGATGTTCGCTTCATTGCTGTTGCGTCCGGTGGTGTGCCCGGAAATCCCAGGTCGCGAACCGGAAAAAAGCATGGAAATCCGTTTCTTTGCGCCTGGCAGCCTGGTAAGCAACCTGGATTTTGTGGAAAGCATATTCGGCAACGGCGGCAACCCCGTTCTTGCATCGACGGATGCGGGACTGGATGTAGGTCACTGGTCGGGGCACTCCGGCTGCGTAATTCTGGCGCCACACCTGGCCCGGTTCACCAAGAAAGCGCTGGGGCTTCCCCACCATGACAAAGCGACTCCGCGTCAGCGCACCGATGGCATGTGCTGGCGCGAGGAGAGCGATCTCTACAACGATGGCAATGCATTCAAAATCACGGCGCGGGACGAACGGGGCATCATCGTCACTATCGTTGCCGACAACTACTTCGGCTATTGCAAAAAAGAGGTCAAGACCCAGATCAGCTACGCAGCCAACCTTTTCGGCCTTGCCGAAGAAGAACATGCCGGCGGCGCCTTGGCGTTCCCGCGCCATAATCATGGTGAAGAATATGGCGTGGACAGCCGCACTCGCGCTCCCGAATACAGTTTCGAAGATACCGCAGCCCGCTACGGCGAACTGATGAACCTGCAGCCGGAAGGCTATGGCATCGACAAACTCCACCCGGAAGTGATCTATGTGCCTCAGGATCTGCGCATGGACCTTTCCAGCCAGACCATTACCTGGTTGAAAGACGATGTCCGGCAGTGCATCAAGCTGCGCCCCGGCAAGATCTACGTGCAGCCCAACGGCTACAAGATCGAAATGAAGAAACACCCGGGCGCGCCCAGTTGGCGTCTGGTCGGCACCGATCAGGAAGGCACGTTTTGCCACAAGCCCTGCACGGTTTCCGGCGGCGGCAAGTCCGAAATATCCAAGTCACTGAACGATGCCGTGATATACGGCCCGCTGTTCGTGGCCAACCTGGAACATGATCTTGGCCTGGTAGAAGGCATATTCCAGAGCGACTACGCCAACCGCTTCAAGGCCGGATTCGAACATGAAGACAGAGACCCTTCCCGCAAGCTGCTGGGTACCGAGCGCAGCCTGGGGTCGGTGATCAAGGTGCTCACGCCCTCCCCTTCCTATACCGATGAATTCAATGCCTGGCTAGACGGCATCCCGGATCGCATCCTGGCGCTGGCATTCATCATCAAGCGCATGTACCTGCCGGAATGGGGCGACGACTGGCGCAAGCAGCTATCTGTTGATTTCCTGAACGGGCATCCGGGTCATGAACTCAAGCTCGGCGACCGCAAACTGATGGGTTCATATTTGCGCGTCGGTTTCGCTCAAAATGGCGGCTGGAATGTTTTCAAGTTGCGGCAGGATTTTATCGCTGCGGAAAAAATCCAGATGGAGGACGACATTACCGCGTCCGTCGTCGTTCCGGCCGAATCGCTGCCCAACTCCTCGCCGAAAAGCGCCGATCCAAGCGTCAAGCTGGTGCGAAATTGCGAATATCGCCTGTTCCAGCGCCCGGATGATGCGGTGCATCGCGGCTTCGACCGCCAAACCGAGGCAGACATGGCGTTGAGCGATAATTTCCTGGCCAATTTCGAGCCCCTTAAAGACGAGTCGCTGGCGGAAATTCTCGATGATGTCGTGGGTTTCGACCTGTACACGGAGCCGATGCGCCGGGTACTGCAAGAAGCCTATAAGGCCGGCGACTACGTGGTGTCATCGGCGCATCCGCGCTTGGTTGATGGCAAGCCGAGCAAGAACCCGCGCTATCTGCAATTGAGGCCCGATCTGGCCAAACCGGTGCGTCGTTACGTCGCCGAAATCGGTGCCCGTTTCAATCGTCGGGTGCCTTTGGGTATGCCCGTGATTGAGCCAGTCAACGCAGTCCTGGTTGGCCGCCGCAACAATCCGCCGGAACCCGGTATCCGACCCTTGGCAGTCTATAATCCGATCCATTATCAGGAACTGCCCGAGCTGTTCATGGATTTCATCTGCAGCCTGACGGGCAAGTCGCCCTCCACCACCGGAGCAGGTAGCGAAGGCGCGCTCACCAAGGGCCCGTTCAATGCGCTGCGACCGACTGCGGATCTCAACAACACGCTGGTTTCCTTCATTCTTACCGGCTACGCAGGCTACTCAACGGCAGCCGGGTATATCGGTCCCAAGTTTCGCGTCAATCACGACATCAGCCTGCTGGTGCCGGAAATCTGGTCACGCCTGCCGGCCAAACAACGCGACCCAAGCTTCCTGATCGAAACGGGCTGCCTGGAAAAAATCGACGATTTCCAATATGAAGGCCGCCTGATCCAGGCAAGCCGTCTGGGCTATCGCATCACCGAACGTTTCGTCCACGGCTTCATGGGCAAGATGTTCGATGCGCCCAGGGCGGTTTTCGGCGAGCAGATTCTGCGGCCAGAGACCCAGGATCTGGCGGTATTCGTGGACGGCGTGGAAAATATTGTCGAGGCCCAGCAAAAGGTTGCCACATGCTATCTGGAAGACGGCAGCGTGGACGATGCCTGCCCGCCGCTGAAAGCCCTGCTGCACATTATGGCCACCGGCAGCTACGAGGGGCGCGACGTCCACGACCCGGCCATCCGCGCCCTATTTAGCCGGGATGCGCTACTCGCTTCAGACTGGTACCGCGAACGGCTGGAAACCAAACAGATGCGGGATATCGCGCTGTGGCAGCGTCACATCGATTACTTGAACGCTTTTGCCTCGCGTACGAGCCATCAGGACATGGTGGAACGACTGGATATTCAGAAGCGACTGGAAGATGCCAAGGCGGGGCTGGAACGGGTAAAGAACACGGCCTATTTGCACAGCCTGCAAGGCACCATCGGCGCCGACCCAATGCGACCGGTGCGCTCTACGAACTGACCATGATTTTGCAGGTGAGCCTAACGGCGCACCTGCATTTCTTTCCAAGGCTACTTCTTCGACTTGCAGACATAGTTGAATACAGACTCTTCAATGCTGTCTGGTGAAACGGCGGTATCTTCGGGGTCCTGGATCGTCTGCTTGCTGATCAGCTCCATTTTCTCGTTCCTGGCTTCAACCGTAAGTTTCGAAGTGGTTCGCTTGTCGCAATCAGCCTTGCCCGCTATCACAAGATATTTGATCCCATGTTTCCCGATGTGGTAGTCATTCACATCGCCGAAGGCGTGACGTGTAACATAAGTAACGACTGAGGACGAGCTTTTAATGCTGGATTTATCAATCTCGCGGACATGGTCGCCGACTTGAATCACGGGCTCCCAATCGGTCGCCTGCGCCGAAATGGCGGTAGCGAATCCCAAAACAAGAACAGCAACTGCTGTACGAATTCTCAATGCTCTGAACATCAATTTACACCTCTCTCAATTCACATTAAACTTGCCGCCGCTGCCATCATACCAAACGCCATACCAACAAGAGGATAGAACCATGAAAAAGAACCACCAGATCAGCATTGGCTGGATTGGCGTTGCCGCCATTTTCCTTTTATTCTCTGCCGCTAGCGTTCACGCCGCAGGCACTATTTTTGAAGTTACCAAGGACGGCAGTAAACAGGAAGTGGAAAAAATGCTTGCCGCCAACAAGAATCTCGTCAACGCACGTAACGAGCTCGGTTCAACGCCACTGCACGTAGCAGCCGGCGTTCCCGATCCGGAAATCGCCAAACTGCTGGTCGCCAAAGGTGCCGACGTCAATGCAAAAGACAAGAGCAACACTACGCCAATGCATATTTCCGCCTACACCGGTAAAAAGGAGCTGGTCGAATTTTTCCTGTCCAAAGGCGCTGACGCCTATGCCAAGGACTTCAAGGGAGAAACGCCGCGCGATTTTGCCGAGCACTCGCTGAACAAGGAGATCAAAGACATTTTGGTCATGTGGATGCTGAAACACCCGCAGCCGGCCAAGAAGAAATAAGCTACTGACTAGCGGCTTCGGTCGGTTTCTCCTGCTGCTGCAAAGTCCACATTTGGGCATACACTTCGCCACGATCCAGTAGTTCCCGGTGTGTGCCCTGTTCCACTACGCGGCCATGATCCAGAACCAGTATCCAGTCGGCATCGACAATGGTGGAAAGACGATGCGCGATGACCAGGGTGCTGCGATCCTTGGCGACATGGCGTAATTCTTCCTGAATTGCCTTCTCCGATCTGGAATCCAGCGCCGATGTCGCTTCATCGAAAATCAGGATGCGCGGATTTTTCAAAATGGCGCGAGCAATTGCCACGCGCTGCTTTTCCCCGCCGGACAACTTCAAACCGCGCTCCCCGACCAGGGTGTCATAGCCATCGGGCAACGACTCGATGAAATCATGGATGTGGGCATGGCCTGCCGCCCGGACGATTTCTTCGCGCGTCGCATCGGGCCGACCATAGGCGATATTGTAATAAATCGTGTCATTGAACAGCACCGTATCCTGAGGAACGATGCCAATGGCTGCACGCAGGCTACGCTGAGAGACGTCGCGGATATCCTGTCCATCGATCAGGATACGCCCGCTGCCGACATCGTAAAACCGGAACAACAGCCGGGAGAAGGTTGACTTTCCCGCTCCGCTTGGCCCAACCACCGCAACGGTCTTGCCTGAAGGAATTTCGAAGCTGACATCGAATAAAATCTGGCGTTTCGCTTCGTAACTGAAACTGACCTGTTCGAAGCGAATAACACCCGCATTCACATTCAAGTCGGCGACACCAGGCTTGTCCTGGATTTCGGTATTCTGTTCCATCAGGCTGAACATCCGTTCCATGTCCGCCAGGGAATGCTTGATCTCGCGATAAACAAAGCCGAGAAAATGCAGCGGCAGGTAAATTTGTATCATATAGGCATTGACCAGCACCAGGTCGCCCAGCGTCATGGCGCCCCCCACGACGCCCTGCGCCGCCAGCAGCATCAGCAACGTGACCCCGATGGCGATGATCAGACTTTGCCCGGCATTCAGCACCGCCAGCGAGGTCTGGTTGCGCACCGCCGCCTTTTCCCAGACCTGCAGGCTTTCATCGTAGCGCCGTGTTTCATATTCCTCGTTGCTGAAATACTTGACCGTTTCGTAGTTGAGCAGGCTGTCAATGGCACGGACATTGGCCTTTGAGTCCATGTCGTTCATCGTGCGCCGAAACACCATGCGCCACTCGGTGATCAGCAACGTGAAAGCGATATAGACAATCAACGTACAGAAAATAATAACCGTGAACCAGATGTTGTATTTAACCAGCAAAATCGCGGCCACCAGCCCGATTTCCACCAACGTCGGCAGGATGTTGAACAGCATGAAGTTGAGCAGGAAACCGATGCCGCGCGTACCGCGCTCGATGTCACGCGACACGCCGCCGGTCTGGCGCTCAAGATGGAAACGCAGCGACATGGCGTGCAAATGGCGGAACACCTGCAGCGCCACACGGCGGATAGCACGCTGCGTCACCTTGGCGAATACCGCATCGCGCAACTCGCCGAACAGCGTGCTCATGAAGCGCAGAGCACCATACCCCGCCACCAGAAATACCGGCAACAGCAACAGCGCCTGCGGCTTTTGCAGTGAGTCGATGATCTCCTTCAGCACCAATGGCACGCCGACATTGGCTACTTTGGCCAGCATCAGCAACATCAATGCCAGCGCTACCCGTCTGCGGAATTCCCACAGATAGGGCAGCAAGGTCTTGACGGTCTTCCAGTCGTTGCGGTTGGTAGGCGGTTCGCCGTGATGGGTGATGCGCATGAGGGCGGAATGTTTACCGGGTTGGCGCTTGCAGCACTAAAGGCGCTGGCCTGCCAATGTCATAGCCTTGCGCGTAATCCACGCCGAGCGCACGCAATTTTTCAAGGATCAGGTCATCCTCGACGAATTCTGCAATGGTTTTAATGCCCATTACATGACCGATGCGGTTAATCGCTTCGACCATGGCAAAGTCGATAGGGTTATGCACCATATTCTTGACGAACATACCGTCAATCTTCAGGTAATCCACCGGCAAGTCCTTGAGATAAGCGAATGACGACATGCCGCTGCCGAAATCGTCGAGGGAGAATCGGCATCCTGCCCGCTTCAATTCCTGCATGAAATGGCGGGTGTGCTCGATACTGGAAATCGCCACGGTTTCAGTGATTTCAAAACAAAGTGTTGCCGGCGGTATGCCATACAGAGCGATCTGTTCGCGCAGGAAATCGAGGAAAAATTCATCGTTCAGGCTGGCGCCGGAAAGATTGATTGCATAAACGCGTGAGGTATCCGGCTCCACGCCGCTGACAAGATTTTTCTTTATCGTAGCAAACAGGGTACGCACCACCCAACGATCGATTACCGGCATCAAGCCGTAGCGTTCAGCGGCAGGCAAAAACTTGGCAGGGGGGACAATGTCGCCATTCACATCCATCATGCGGAGCAGAATTTCACAATGATGCGCATCGGGCTGTACTTCCCAGAGAGAGCGAATAGGCTGGTAATAGAGGAGAAAACGGTTTTCCTCGAATGCCTTTGAAATATCGGCGACCCAACTCATCTCACTCTGGCGTTGCATCAGGTCGAAGTCTTCCAGACTATAAACATTGACGCGGTTTCGCCCTCTATCCTTGGCCGCATAGCAGGCGGCATCGGCGCAACTCATCAGGTTCGCAGCACTGCCGCTCTGCGCAACAATCGGCACCAGTCCGATGCTGGCACCCACCTCAAATGTCCTTCCCTCCCAGACAAAGCGGAAATCCTGCACAATTTCCCGCAGCACGTTGGCAATTCGCGTAGCCTCTTCCAGAGTGCGATGTTCCAACAAAACGCCGAATTCATCCCCGCCCAGCCGGGCCAAAGTATCGCCGCCCTGGATCTGTGCTCGCAACATTTCGGTCAGTTGCTTCAACAACTCATCTCCTGCAGCGTGGCCGGCAGTATCGTTGACCAGCTTGAATTGATCGAGATCCATATACAGCAAGGCATGCTGGCTATTATCTGATTTTGTTCCTTCCAGCAACCGGGTGAGCCTGAGATCGAATTCCCGTCGGTTAATCAAGCCGGTCAGTTGGTCATGAGCGGCCTGCCAAGCTAATTGCTTGGCTAATTCGCGCGCCTCGGTGACATCGCGGAACACCAGCACCGAACCGATCACCTCCCCCTCAGGATTGCGAATCGGCGCGGCGGAACTTTCGATATCGTATTCACGGTTGTCATTGCTGATCAGCAAAATATTTTCATAATGGCTGACCATCACGCCTTCAATGGGGCCATCGAAAACAGGATGCCGAATTTGTTTGCGCGAGAACGCATCGACGGCATTGAATGCCCAACGCAAGGTCAGGCCTTTGACTTCCTCCAGTTGCCAACCTGTAAGATGCTCGGCAACAGGATTGAAATAGATCACTTTGCCTTCGATATCGGTGGTAATCACGCCGTCCCCGATCGAATCCAGCGTTACCAAGGCGCGCTCCTTCTCCTGGAAAAGAGCCCGCTCAGTCATGGCCGTACGCCGCATCACGTACAAAGCGATCAGGGCGCCCAGCGCGACAGCAAAAAAGCCGAGCATACCCATCCAAAGAAGTGCGTTGCGATAAGAAGACGTCGCTTCGGCCATGGCATTATGCTTTTGCTCCCATTGCCGATTCATGAGCGCATCAAGGCCCGCGATCAGCATTTTCTGCACTGGAAGCACGTCGTTGAGCAACAATTGTTTGGCTTTGGCAGCATTGTCTACCTCGAATAGCTCCACCACCTTTATCTGAAGCGCCTCTCCGTGCTTGGCCAGTTCGAGCAATTGGGCAAAAACCCGTGTTTCTTCCGGGCTAAGACCCGACGCAACCAGCCTGTCGCGCGCATGGATAAAATTTGCCGCCTGCTGGCTGCGCTGAGAGATTTCATCATCCCGCTCAAAAACATCAGTCAACAATGCCATGCGATGGAGGCTGACGGCGCGCTCGCGAACGGCTTGCTCCATCTCGGAAACCAGTGCGATCTTGAAGTCGTACAACCTGTTGGATTGTTCCATTCGCTCGTGCAGCACCATGATGCGCGTCAAACCAACAAAGATCAGCCCTGCCATGAGCAGCAACACCAAGCCGAAACCGGCGAGAATGAGAAATCGGGAATTCTTCAGCATGCGTCAGGAATCCTCACCGCCGACTTGTGCGTCGATCAAGGCTTCCAGTACCGGCACGCCGGATTCATCCAGTTGGACATGCTCGATCTGGGCGAAGCGGCGGCTGATTTTCTGGCTGGTGACATGCACCTCTTCAGCGTCTTCATGAGCCAGGCGAATATGATCGGCCAGTTTTTTCATGCGCGTATCGAAGCGGGAAAATTCCTTGCCCAGCTTGCTCAGCGCATCCTTGATAATGTGTACCTGCTTGCGCGTTTCCACGTCTTTTATCACGGCTCGCGCGGTATTCAGGATCGCCATCATGGTGGTCGGCGAAACGATCCATACCCGTTTCTGCATGGCGTAATCCACCACATCGCCCTGATGATGGCCATGAATCTCGGCAAATACCGCCTCTGCCGGCACGAACATCACTGCACCATCGCTGGTTTCATTGGGAACAATGTATTTCTCGCTGATCGCATCGACGTGGCGCTTCACATCCGCCTTGAACTGCTTCATCGCCTGCGCCCGGTCACCATCCGAAAGCTCGGCAGCGAACATGCGGTGATAATTTTCCAATGGAAATTTGGAGTCGACGGCGACATTGCCGGTCGGCTCCGGCAACATCAACAGGCAATCGACGCGATTGCCATTGCTTAAGGTGTGCTGAAAAGCATAGGCTGAAGGCGGCAGGATATTGCGTATCAGCGCTTCCAGTTGCACTTCGCCGTAAGCGCCGCGCGAGCGTTTGTCGCCGAGCAGTTCCTGCAGGCTGACCATATTGGTGGTAAGGCCATCGATTTTCTTCTGCGCCTCGTCAATGGTCGCCAGCCGCGCCATCACGTTGGAGAATGTCTCGTTGGTTTTCTTGAAACCTTCATCCAGGCGTTCTGTCACCTTGCCGCTGATTTGTTCGAGACGCCCATCCACCGACTTGGTCAGCGCTTCAATTGAGGCAGTCAACTGTTGGGTGGTATTGCGCAGGGTGGACTGAATCAGTTCTTGATTTGCTCGCACCTGCTCTGCAGACTGTGCCAGCATGGCTTCACGGGTCTGGGCAAGACTTGTGCTCTGGGACAATTGCAATTTTTCCAGCGCATCGCGGTTTAACTGAAGTTCCTGAGAGATCGATCCGCGCAAGCGCTCGGCATTCTCCGCTGCAGCCGAATTCATCCGGTCACCCTGCCTGGCCAACCCCTCATGCAAGTCAGACAGCATGGCACGGTGCTTATCTTCCATAATCTGCGCCACCAGAGTCGGCAGTTCGTTCTGCCGGCGGGCCAGCCCGCCGAATCTATACCCCAGCCACGAGGCTGCGACCAGAATTAACAACAGCAGAATGCCGATCAGGATTTCAGGCATGGCTTACTCTAAATAAATGGAAGGGAGATTATAGCGCAACACCGATGGCGCCGTTACTCGACCGAGATCGCGGCAACCCAGCCGCCAAATGAAAATCCCCCGTTCCTCCGATTTGTAGATCGGAAAAACGGGGGATTCTTTAACAAGCGAACCGTTAAGAGCGCGACGCCTTCTTGCGCTCATGCTCCAGCAGGAAGCGTTTACGGATACGGATCGACTTCGGCGTGATTTCCACCAGTTCGTCGTCGTCGATAAACTCGACAGCAGACTCCAAAGTCATCTTGATCGGCGTCGTCAGACGTACCGCTTCATCGGTGCCGGAAGAGCGGATGTTGGTCAACTGCTTGCCCTTGATCGGATTCACCACCAGATCGTTGTCGCGGCTGTGAATGCCGATAACCATGCCTTCGTACAGCTTGTCGCCGGGGCTCACGAACATTTTGCCGCGATCTTCCAGTTTCCACAGCGCGTAGGCAACAGCTTCGCCGTTATCCTGGCTGATCAGCACGCCGTTGCGGCGACCGGGAATGTCGGCCTTGACTTCGGCGTACTCGTCGAACACGTGCGACATTACGCCGGTGCCACGCGTCAAGGTCAGGAATTCACCCTGGAAACCGATCAGTCCGCGTGCGGGAATACGGTACTCCAGACGCACCCGGCCATGGCCATCGGGCTGCATGTCTTGCAGGTCGCCACGGCGGCGGCCCAGTTCTTCCATCACCGAGCCCTGATTCACATCCTCGACATCGAGCGTGAGCGCCTCGTAGGGCTCGCTCTTGACGCCGTTGATTTCCTTCATCACCACGCGCGGCTTGCCTACAGCCAGCTCGTAACCCTCGCGGCGCATGTTTTCGAGCAGTACGGTCAGATGCAATTCTCCGCGCCCGGAAACGATAAAGGAGTCGGCATCCTCGGTCTCTTCAACTTTCAAAGCCACGTTGATCAGCAGCTCTTTCTGCAAACGGTCGCGCAACTGACGGCTGGTGACGAACTTGCCTTCAGTGCCGGCCAGCGGCGAAGTATTGACGCGGAAATTCATGTTCAGGGTCGGCTCATCCACCAGCAACAGCGGCAACCCTACGGGATTTTCCTTATCGCAAATGGTGACGCCGATACCCACTTCCTCAATACCGGTAATCAGAATGATATCCCCGGCCAAGGCCTCTTCCAGTTGCACCCGCTCCAAGCCATGGAAACCCATCACCTGATTGATCTTGGCATTTTTCGGGGTGCCATCCGGCCCGTTCATCACGACAACCTGTTGACCCGGCTTGATGCGTCCATTGGCGACACGACCGATACCGATACGGCCAACGAAACTGGAATAGTCCAGCGCAGCGATCTGCAATTGCAGCGGCGCATCGACATCGCCCTTGGGCGGCTCCACATGCTTGAGAACGGTATCGAACAAGGCGCGCATGTTGTCGCAAGGCTTATCTGCTTCCAGCATGGCGTAGCCGTTGATCGCGGAGGCATACACGACGGGGAAATCGAGCTGGTCATCGGTCGCGCCCAGCTTGTCGAACAATTCGAAGGTCTGGTTGACCACCCAGTCCGGGCGTGCGCCGGGGCGGTCGATCTTGTTCACCACGACAATCGGCTTGAGACCCAGCGCCAGCGCCTTCTTGGTCACAAAGCGGGTTTGCGGCATCGGGCCTTCCACTGCGTCCACCAGCAACAACACGCCATCCACCATGCCCAGCACGCGCTCCACTTCGCCGCCGAAATCGGCGTGTCCCGGAGTATCCACGATATTGATGTGGACGCCTTCATATTCCACGGAAGTGTTCTTGGCGAGAATGGTAATGCCACGCTCCTTTTCCTGATCGTTGCTGTCCATCACCCGTTCGGCGATATGCTGATGCGAGGCGAAGGTGCCGGCCTGGTGCAGCAGCTTGTCCACCAGCGTGGTCTTGCCGTGGTCGACGTGGGCGATGATTGCAATATTGCGTTGGGCGCGTGACATGTATTGATTCCTGCAATTGAAAAAAAGAGCGCGGATTGTAACATATATTCATGGATATCCGATCTAACCCATTGCTTTTCGAAAAAATAACCGTATAATGCGCCGCTTGGCTGTAGCAATATTTTCAATTCAGCCTTTGGTTCATCGCTCCTGACCCTCTCTGTCTCAGATTCACTGAGTACATTTACACCCCGGTTAGCGACGATGTTTTAGCGCCGCGTGGTGTTTGGTACTTGACCCCCTTTCTTGATAATGGGGTCACCCCTTCTTATTCCCTGCTGCGCGTTAGTTTTACCTTAAACTTAAGGAAATTACGTGTCTTTCGAAAAACTGAATCTAAATCCCGCCATCCTGCAAGCAATCGCCGATAGCGGTTACACAGAACCATCCCCGATCCAGGCTGCAGCTATCCCTGAAGTTCTTGCCGGTCATGACCTGATGGCTTCGGCCCAAACCGGAACCGGCAAAACCGCCGCCTTCATCTTGCCTGCACTGCAATACCTGACCGAACCATCGCAAAGCAAAAGCAAAGGCCCGCGCATCCTGGTACTGACCCCGACTCGCGAACTGGCAAACCAGGTTAACGATGCCGCACGCAAATACAGCAAGCACATGCGCGTCAAGACCGTCAGCATTCTCGGCGGCATGCCTTACCCGCTGCAAAACAAACTGCTGTCGCAGCCGGTTGACATCCTCGTCGCCACACCTGGCCGCCTGATCGACCATCTGGACCGTGGCCGCATTGACTTCTCGCGCCTGGAAATGCTGGTGCTGGATGAAGCTGACCGCATGCTGGATATGGGCTTTATCGACGACGTCGAGAAAATCGCCGCTGCCACCCCGGCCAGCCGCCAGACTCTGCTGTTCTCGGCCACGCTGGAAGGCACCATCGCAACTCTGGCCAAGCGTTTGCTGAAAGACCCCAAGCGCATCCAGATGACCGCGCAGCAAGCCAAGCACGAAAATATCGAGCAACGCCTGCACATCGTCGACGACATGGCGCACAAAAACCGCCTGTTGCAGCATCTGCTGACCGACATCGACGTCAAGCAAGCCATCGTCTTCACCTCCACCAAGCGCGATGCCGACATGCTGGCCGAAGACCTGTTCGCACAAGGCCACCAGGCTGCGGCATTGCACGGCGACATGAACCAGGGCGCGCGCAATCGCACCCTCACCCGCATGCGTAGCGGCGCCATCAAAGTGCTGGTCGCCACCGATGTGGCGGCGCGTGGACTGGATGTGGCCGGCATCAGCCACGTCATCAATTTCGACCTGCCGAAGTTCGCCGAAGACTACGTCCACCGCATTGGCCGTACCGGTCGTGCCGGCAGCACGGGGATCGCAGTATCTTTCGCCTCCGGCAAGGACGTGATGAACCTGAAAAAGATCGAGCGCTTCACCGGCCACGCGATCACCCCGCACATCGTCCCGGGCTTCGAGGCCAAGCGTCCGATGCGTTCCGGCGCGCCCAGCCCTGCCGGCAGGCGCCCTGGTGGGTTTGGCAACAATGATCGACGCCCCGGCTATGAAGGTCGCCCCAACGGCAACCGCGAAGGCGGCTATGCAGGTCGCGGCGGCCCGAACAAAGGTGCCACCGGAACCGGACGTCCCGTCAGCCGAGGCCGGTAAGACGAAACGTCATTGGCTCATTCCAATCGAGTGAGCCACGACAAAATTGAAAAAGGCGCTCTTCGGAGCGCCTTTTTTATTCATCAGTTCGTTCACTAAGCCTGCATAGCCCGGAACTGGCGCATACGCTTATCCGCCAGCCACCGGCCTGACCTTGCTGGCGGCCAGCTTGGCGCGCGTTCTCGCCTCATCGACATCCTTGCCATTCGCCAGCGCCACACCCATGCGACGCCGGGTCAAGCTTTCCGGCTTGCCGAACAGGCGCAGGTCGCTTTGCGGCACACGCAGCGCTTCTTCCACGCCCTCAAAGACAATGCCCGTTGCCTCCATGCCGCCATAAATCACCGCGCTGGCGCCCGGCGCACGCATCGCGACATCCACCGGCAAGCCGAGAATGGCGCGGGCATGCAGCTCGAACTCGCTCCATACCTGGCTGCACATCGTCACCATGCCGGTATCGTGGGGGCGCGGGCTGACTTCGGAGAACCAGACCTGGTCGCCCTTGACGAAAAGCTCCACGCCGAAAATGCCACGCCCGCCCAGATTGTCCGTGACCGCCCTGGCAATCTCGCGTGAGCGAGCCAGCGCAGCCACGCTCATCGGCTGCGGCTGCCAGCTTTCGACGTAATCGCCCTTGACCTGGAGATGACCAATGGGCTCGCAGAAAAAAGTTTCTACTTGACCCGAAGCGCCCACGGCGCGCACAGTGAGCAAAGTAATCTCGTAGTCGAAGTCGACAAAACCTTCGACGATCACCCTTCCCTGATTCACCCGGCTGCCGGTGGCCGCATAATCCCACGCTGCTTTTACATCAGTGGGGCCTTCAAGCCGGGATTGCCCCTTGCCGGAAGATGACATCACCGGCTTGACGATACACGGGTAGCCGATGCCGTTGTCGATCGCCGCCTGCATTTCTTCCTGGCTATCGGCAAAAGCATAAGGTGAAACCGGCAGTTGCAAGGTTTCCCCCGCCAAGCGCCGGATGCCTTCGCGATTCATGGTGAGTTGCGCGGCACGTGCGGTGGGGATGACTTCGGCCAGACCGTCGCGTTCGATTTCGACCAGCATGGCGGTGGCAATAGCCTCGATCTCCGGCACCACAAGGTGTGGCTTCTCCAGTTCCACCAAAGCGCGCAAAGCAGCGCCATCGGTCATGTCGATGACGTGGGCGCGGTGCGCCACCTGGTGCCCCGGCGCATCGGCATAGCGATCCACCGCGATCACTTCCACGCCGAGGCGTTGCAGGGCGATGGTCACCTCCTTGCCGAGTTCGCCGCTGCCGAGCAACATGACGCGGGTTGCGCCGGGAGTTAATGGGGTGCCGATTTTCATGATCGATCCTGCGCAAGTAAAAGAGAGGATTTTAGCCGTAATCCCTGATCGCCTGCAAAGGCGGCTGATTCAGCACGCCGTAACAACCGGCCACGCCCGCGACGCCGATGACTGCCGCCCCGGCCAGCATCCCGCCTGGCAGCAGCCAGAAATTGAAGGCATAGGGCAAGGTCAGGATTTTCGTACTCAGGACATAGCCCGTTCCGCCCGCGCCCAGCGCTGCAACCAAGCCGGCCAGCAGGCCGATCCCGGCAAATTCGGCGAACAGGGCAAGCAGCAACTGCTTTCGGCTTGCGCCCAGAGTACGCAGAATCGCCACCTCGTAAACCCGCTCGTCGCGGGTGGCCGCAATCGCGGCATACAGCACCGTAAACCCCATCAGCCAGGTAAACAGGAACACGAATTCCACTGCGCCGGCAACCCGCTCCATGATGGATCGCACCTCATCCATCACTGCGGCCACATCGATCACCGTCAGGTTCGGAAAGGCCTTGACCATGTTATCGAGCAGCGCCTCCTGTCCGGCAGCCAGATGAAAGCTGGTGATGTAACTGGCAGGAAAACGCTCCAGCAGGCCGGGTGAGGCGACCACAAAAAAATTGACGCGAAACGAGTCCCAGTCTACCTTGCGCAAGTTCGCCACCTTGGCGTTGAACACCGCCCCGCCAACGCCATAGCTCAACTCGTCGCCCAGCTTGATGCCCAGCGTTTTGGCGATACCCTCTTCGACCGATAACCGATCGGCACCCGATCCACCGTCCGCCCACCATTTCCCCGCAACGAGCTGGTTGCCCTCGGGCAGGCGATTCGCCCATGACAGGTTGAATTCCCGCTCCACCAGCCGCTGCGCGCGCTCATCGGGATAGTCCGTGGCTACCACCGGCTTGCCATTGACCGCCAGCAACCGACCGCGCACCATCGGATAGAGTTCAGGCGGAACTACATTATGGCTCCGGAAAAAATCGTGCAGCGGCTGCAGTTGATCCGGCTGGATATTGATCAGGAAACGATTCGGCGCATCGGCGGGCAAAGTGGATTGCCAGTTTTGCATCAGGTCGCCGCGCACCACGGTGAGCAACAGCAACACCAGCATTCCAAGGCTGAAAGCGGTCACCTGCGCCACGCTGTTGCCCGCCCGCCGCGCAATATTGGCCAGCCCGTAACGCCAGGATGCGACCGCCTGCCGACGCATCCCGGACAGCGCACGGATCAACAACAATGCCAACAACGCAGCGGCCATAATGGCCGCGCCCAAGCCTGCCAGCACATAAGCGCCGAGCCTGGCATCGCCGGCTTGCCACACCACCAGACCGGAAATCGCGGCCAGCCCCAGAATAAAACCGAGCAGGCCATAACTCCGGGGCGCGCCAAGCTCACGGCGCAACACGCGCAAAGCCGGCACATCTTTCAACTGCTGCAAAAACGGCAAAGAGAAACCCAGCAGCGTCACCATGCCGGTCAGAACCCCTTGAACCACCGGCAGCAGCGACGGCAGCGGCAGTTCGGTCGAAAGCAGGCTGCCCAAACGTTGCGCCAGCACCATCTGCCCTGCATAGCCGAGCAAACAGCCAACCAGGCTGGCGGCCAGGCCGAGCAGAAGAAACTGATACAGGTAAAGACGGGAAATCAATTGCTGCCGTGCACCCAGACAGCGCAACACCGCGCAGTTATCGAGATGACGCGCCATGAACCGGCGCGTCGCCATCACTACCGTCACTGCCGCTAGGACAATGCTGACCAATGCAGCCAGACCAAGGAAACGTTCCGCCCGCGCCAGCGCGGCGCGGATTTCCGGGCGGGCGTCCGCAACGCTTTCGAGGCGCTCGCCGCGCTTCAGCCGTGGCGCAGCCCACAGGCGGAAGGACTCGACGCTATCGGCACCCCCCGCCACCAACAGTCGGTAGGAAGCGCGACTGCCCTCCTGGATCAGCCCGGTCGCGGGAATATCTTCGAGGTTCATCAGCAGACGCGGTGCGATGTTGAACATCATGCCAACCCGATCCGGCTCACGGGTCAAGATGGCGGATACCGTCAAACGGCTATTCCCGATCGCCATCACCGCGCCCGGTTTGGCATTGATCTGCCGGAACAGACGTTCATCCAGCCATGCCGTGCCCGATGCAGGATATGCGCCAATGGCGTGATTCGAAGGCACCGCCCGCAATTCTCCGCGCAGCGGATAGTTGCGGCTTACCGCCTTGATCTCCGCCAATTGGGCTAGTTCGCCATAGCGCATCATGCTGGGAAAACTCAACGTTTGCGCCGTTTTCAGGCCGCGCCGCAAGGCCTCGCGTTCGATATCAGCATCCAGCGGGTGATCGGAGACGACCACCAGATCCGCGCCGAGCAAGGTATTCGCCTGCTGCTTCAACGCCCGCCCTACCCGGTCGGTAAAGAAACCAACTGATGT
The DNA here is from genome assembly GCA_021373185.1 of Betaproteobacteria bacterium. Classification (GTDB taxonomy): domain Bacteria; phylum Pseudomonadota; class Gammaproteobacteria; order Burkholderiales; family Sulfuricellaceae; genus Sulfuricella. The sequence continues at coordinate 92,864 of JAJFTF010000055.1, forward strand.
CACGCTTGCCACCGCAATCACCAAGGCGGCGGCCAGTACACGCATCTCGCCGCCGCGCCACTCGCGGCGCAACATACGCAGGGCAAGGGCAAAGCTGTTCATTTCAAAACTCAATTGAACCGCAAAATCGCAAAGGCGCAGAGGAAGGGCAAGTATCTATCAAGATCAATCGGCTCATCAGTTGGAGGGACATTTAAACGCTCTCATAGCTTTTTTCTTTGCGCCTCCGCGACCTTGCGGTTAATTACCGACCAGCACGCCATTTTCAAGATGCAGGCGCCGCTGACAGCGCTGCGCCAACTGGTCGTCATGGGTGACCAGAATCAGCGTGGTGCTGCTTTCCTCGTTCAGCCGGAACAGCAGGTCGATGATGCGCGCACCGGTCACGCTGTCGAGGTTGCCGGTCGGCTCATCGGCCAGCAACAATCGGGGTTTTGCGGCAAAAGCGCGGGCAATCGCCACGCGCTGCTGCTCGCCGCCAGATAGTTGGCGCGGGTAATGGGAAAGCCGTTGTGTCAGCCCCACCCGCTCCAATTCGGCAGCCGCTTCGTCACGGGCATGGGTGGCGCCTGCCAGTTCCAGCGGCAACATCACGTTTTCCAGCGCGGTCAACGCCGGCAACAGTTGGAAGGACTGGAACACGAAGCCGACGAGCCGGCCACGCAGGGCTGCCCGGCCATCTTCATCCAGCGCAAACAGATCGATGCCATCGAGAAAAACCTTGCCGCCGCTTGGCACATCCAGGCCGGCCAGCAGGCCCAGCAAGGTGGATTTTCCTGAACCCGATGCACCCACCACCGCGACCGATTCTCCCGGCAATGCCGAGAACTCAAGCCGGTCGAGGATCAGCAGGGGCGCGCCCTCACTGGTCACTTGCTTGGTCAGCGCGACTGCCTGCACAATAGGCTGAGAAGAAGGAATATTCATGCGTAAATTATTGCTTGTCCTGGTTTTGCTATTTTCCTGCGCCGCGCACGCCGCGCCGGTGATCCTGGTATTCGGCGACAGCCTTTCCGCAGCCTATGGCATTGCCGCCGACAAGGGCTGGGTCGCCCTGCTCGATCGGCAACTCCAACAGCGACATCCAGGCTACCGGGTAATCAACGCCAGCATCAGCGGCGAAACCACCAGCGGCGGTCGCTACCGCATCAAACAGGCGCTGGACGAACATCAGCCTTCGGTGGTGATTCTGGAACTGGGCGCAAACGATGGCCTGCGCGGACTGCCGCTTGCCGCCGCAAGCGCCAACCTGGACGTCATCATCACGGCCTGCCGCAGCCGCAAGGTTGGCGTGCTGCTAGTCGGAATGCGCCTTCCCCCCAACTATGGCCCGGCATATGCCAGCGAGTTCGGGACTATGTACAAACAACTCGCGCAGCGCCATAAAATACCGCTGCTGCCGTTTCTGCTGGAAGATTTTGCCGATAAGCCCGAACTGTTTCAGTCAGACGGGCTCCACCCTGCCGCAGACGCGCAGCCGCTAATTATGGAACGGGTCTGGGCACGCCTGCAGCCGCTGCTGGCAGGGTCACGATAAACGCCGCCCCACCCAAGCGGCTTGCCTCGGCCCGCACATCGCCCTGAAGTAGCTTGGCAAAAGCCTTGACCAGAGATAGGCCAAGCCCCGCTCCACCGGAAGGCGTCCGACTGGGGTCGAGCCGGGTAAAGCGCTCAAAAATTCTGTCGCGCATCTCCGCCGGAATGCCCGGCCCGTCATCCTCTACCGTCACCACCACCTCGCCGCCCTTGGCCGTGGCCGACAGCACCACCAGTCCATCTGCGGGAACATACTTGAGCGCGTTGTCCAACAGGTTGCTGAAAATTCGCGCCAGCAACTGACGATCGGCTTCCACCATGATCTGCAGGGCGATCCGCCCCTGTAGCCGGAGTTGCCGCTCCTCGGCGGACGGCCCATAGAGTTCGAGGATTTCTTCAAGCAGCAGCGACAGGTTCACCGCCATCTTTTTCACCGGCATACCGCCGGCCTCGGCTTGGCCGAGAGTCAGCAAAGCGCTGATGATGCTCTGCATGCCCTGAATCTCGGTCAACACCCGCTCCAGGGTGGCGCGATGCGCTTCGCTATCTTCGTTGCGCAACGTCGTCTCGACATCGGCATGCAAACGGGTCAGCGGCGTCCTCAAGTCATGCGCGATGTTGTCGCCGGTCTGGCGGGAACTCTGGGTAACGGCAACCAGACGACTGCGCAGCGATTCCAGACTGCGCTGGCGACGTCGGGCCAGCCAGAATCCAATCGCCGCACCAGCCACACCAAGCAGCAATGCCGCCATAATCCAGATGCCCGGCATCAGGCTTCCACGCGCAGAACGTAACCGCTGCCTCGCACGGTGTGCAGCAAGGGCGGCGAAAAATTCTTGTCGATTTTCTGGCGCAAGCGGCTGATATGCACGTCCACCACATTGGTCTGCGGGTCGAAGAAATATTCCCACACGATCTCCAGCAGCATGGTGCGCGTCACCACCTGCCCGGCATGGCGCATCAGGCATTCCAGTAAGCTGAATTCGCGCGGTTGCAGATCGATTTTCTGGCCTGCACGAGTGACAGTGCGACTAAGCAAGTCTATTTTCAAATCGGCAAATTCCAGCAAGGTATCCGGGCCGCCGCCGGAACTGCGCGAGCGCCGCAACAACGCCTCGACGCGCGCCAGCAATTCGGCGAAAGCATAGGGTTTGACCATGTAATCGTCGCCACCGGCGCGCAAACCTTCCACCCGGTCATCTACCTTGCCGAGCGCGCTCAAAATCAGGGCAGGGGTGCCTTTACCCTCGTCACGCAGCGCCTTCAGCACAGACAAACCATCGCGCACGGGCAACATGATATCGATCACCCACAGGCTGTGGCCACCGGCTCGCGCCTGCTTCAAGCCTTGCTCGCCGTCATGGGCCAGATCGACGGCGTAGCCGGACTCTTCCAGCCCACGCTTGAGCAAATTCGCCGCCGCAACGTCATCTTCAATAATCAGCAACTTCATCAAAAATCACCCAGAACCGATTTCAAGTTATTTGACAACGACCAGCGGCTCACCGGCATGCAAGCTACCGATCATGCTTGCAAAGCTAAAGCCCTGCTGGTTGAAAATTTCCAGTACGCTCTCTACGTCCTCTTGAGCACACGCCACCAACAGGCCACCGCTGGTCTGCGGATCGCACAGCAGGTTTTTCTGCCAGTCCTGCATCGCTGCTGGCAAGGCCACTTTGTGCCCATAACTTGCCCAGTTGCGCGCTGCCGCGCCGGGCGCATGGCCCTGCTTCGCCAGTTCTTCCGCAACCGGCAATAACGGCAAGCTATCGAATTCGATTTGCGCCGAAAGTTTCGAGCCGCTGCAAGTTTCCAGCAGGTGACCGAGAAGTCCGAATCCGGTCACGTCGGTCAGGGCATGCACCCCCGGCATATTCGCCAGTGCCGAGCCGGGCGTGTTGAGCTGGGTAGTGCTGGCCACCATCTGGCGGTAGCCTTCCTCGGACAGCAAACCTTTTTTCAACGCCGCGCTCATCACGCCGATGCCCAGCCCCTTGCCAAGAATCAGTGCGTCGCCAGCCTTGGCGCCATCGTTGCGCTTGACGTGGTCGGGGTGAACGAGACCCAGCACCACCAGTCCGTAAATCGGTTCGACCGAATCAATCGAATGGCCGCCGCCGATCGGGATGCCGGCTGCCGCACATACCGACTCGCCGCCCTTGAGAATTCCCTGAATCACCTCGACCGGCAACTTGTCGATCGGCATGCCGACAATGGCAAGCGCTAAAATAGGCTGGGCGCCCATCGCATAAATATCGGAAATGGCATTGGTCGCGGCGATGCGCCCAAAATCGAAAGGGTCATCCACGATCGGCATGAAGAAATCGGTAGTCGCCACGATGGCTTGGGCTGCGTTCAGACGATACACCGCAGCATCATCGCTGGATTCGATGCCGACCATTAGATCCTTGGGAATAATACGGCCCGGCATGGTGGAAAGAATTTCGCTCAAAACCGACGGGGAAATCTTGCAGCCGCAGCCTCCGCCATGAGAGAACTCAGTTAACTTGATATTCATACTATAATCGTCCGCACTCAATATTTTTTTGACCGCACAATGTTATGCACAAATAGCCATGAACGCGAGCGCCGTATCGTCACAGCCGAGAGCCTTACCCTAGCACAGTTGGCCGAATTTGACGACATCATCGACGTGCGTTCGCCCTCCGAATTTCGCGAAGATCGTATCCCCGGCGCAACAAATTTTCCGGTTTTGAATGATGAGGAGCGGGCGCGAGTCGGCACCCTCTACAAACAAACCTCGGCCTTCGACGCCAAGAAAATCGGCGCAGCCCTGGTGGCGCGCAATATCGCCGATCATATAGAAAAATATTTTGCCGACAAGCCAAAAAGCTGGCATCCGCTGATTTACTGCTGGCGCGGCGGCAGTCGTAGCGGTGCGATGGCCCACATCCTCAATCAGATCGGCTGGCGCGCCCAGCAATTGCAGGGCGGCTACAAAGCCTACCGCACTACTGTACTGGCGGCGTTGCAAACGCTACCCGGTCGTTTTCGCTATCGGGTCGTCTGCGGCCCCACCGGCTCGGGAAAAAGCCGGCTACTGGCCGCCCTCGAAGAAGCGGGCGCGCAGGTGCTGGACCTGGAAGGACTAGCCGCCCATCGCGGCTCCATCCTCGGCAGCCTGCCCGACGAACCGCAGCCATCGCAAAAAATGTTCGAAAGCCGGTTATGGGCAGCGCTGCAGAAGTTCGACCCGGCACAGCCGGTCTACGTTGAGGCGGAAAGCAAGAAAATTGGCAACATCCGCGCGCCCGATGCGCTGCTTGAGGAAATGTGGCAGCGCGGGCATTGCGTTCGGATAATGATCGCGCACGAGCAGCGCATCGCCCTGCTCAAGGAGGAATACAGCCACTTCCTCGAAAGCCCGGAAGACCTCAATGAGAAACTGCGCCACCTGACCGCGCTCCACAGCAAGAGCGTGATCGAAAAATGGTGCGAACTCTCCAGCAACCGCGCCTGGGACGAACTGGTCGGGGAACTGCTGGTAAAACACTACGACCCCGCCTATAACCGATCCACGGCAAAACATTACGCCCAGTTTGGCGAGGCGCTGATCCTCGATCTCGCGGATATCGGCATGGACAGCTTCCGCGAAGCCGCACAAAGGGTGATGGGAAAATAAGTCGGTTCAGAACGGAGAAACCGTGTTTCAGACGACAACTTCATCCGTTCGTGTGCGCCCAACCCGCTGCACAAGCAGTTCAAACTCGTCCAGCGGCATCGGTCGGCCAAAAAGGTAACCCTGGTAAGCAAGACAGCCATGGTTGGCAAGAAACTCCCGCTGCGCTTCGGTCTCCACTCCCTCGGCGATAACCGCGAGCCCCAAACTCTGTCCCAAGGCCACAATGGTGCGGGCGATGGCGGCATCATTGGGATCGATGAGCACATCCCGTACAAAGGATCGGTCGATTTTTAGCTGATCCAAAGGCAAGCGCTTGAGGTAGGAAAGCGAAGAATAGCCAGTACCGAAATCATCCAGAGAGAAACCCACACCGTGGGCTTTCAGCTCCGTCATCTTGGAGATAATGTCTTCCACATTCTCCAGAAGCAGGCTCTCTGTGAGTTCCAGCTTGAGTTTCTGCGGGTTGGCGCCGGTGCGATCAAGCACTGCCAGCACTTGATCCACGAAGTCTGGATGACGGAACTGACGGGCGCTGACATTCACTGCCAAGGTAAGGTGAGCCGTCTCTGTCCGGGCTGCCCAAGCCACCAACTGTGTACAGGAGGCTTTTAACACCTGGAGACCCAAAGCCAGAATCAGGCCAGACTCTTCGGCGGCGGGGATAAATTCGTCCGGGGAAACCAGGCCGCGCCGGGGATGCTGCCAGCGTACCAGAGCCTCTGCACCGGTAAACCGCCCGACACCATCTACTTGAGGCTGATAGTAGATTTGGAATTGATCTTTCTGTATCCCCTGGCGCAGGTCGGCTTCCAGCACGGCACGGGCTGTAACTACAGCCTGCATGCCCGGATCGAAGAAGCACAGGGCGTCTCGGCCCGCCATCTTGGCTTGATACATGGCAAGATCCGCCTGTTTCAACAGCTCCTCCACGCTTTCCTGATGGCCGCTGAACAAGGTGATACCTATACTCGAAGTACTATGGTGCTCACACTCGGCGAGAATATAGGGCTGATTGAGCGTGGCAAGAATTTTCTCGGCCACTGTTTTGGTCAGGGTAGCGGCTTCCTGAGGGTTCTTGCTCAGATTTTCCAGCAATACCACGAATTCGTCACCGCCCAGGCGGGCCAAGGTGTCGCCTTCACGTATGCAGGCGAGGAGGCGTTGGGCTACCTGCTGGAGCAGCGAATCACCCTGATAATGACCGAGGGTGTCGTTGATATCCTTGAAATTGTCCAGGTCGATGAGCAGTAGCGCCCCTTCATACCCGCTGCGTGCGCTGACTGCCAGGGCCTGTTGCAGCCGATCCAGCAGCAGGCGGCGATTAGGCAAGCGGGTGAGAGAGTCATAGAAAGCAAGATACTGAATCTCTTCCTCCGCCGCCTTGCGCGTGGTGATGTCGTTCAGCGTAGCGACATAGTGTGTGACGTCTCCGGCACGCCCCTTCACCACAGTGATGGTAAGTGAATCGGGATACACTTCACCGTTCTTGCGCCGATTCCAGACTTCCCCATGCCATGACCCATCGCGATTGATGCTCTCCCACATCGCGGCATAAAAGGCCGCGTCATGACGCCCGGAACTAAGCAGGCGGGGCGTCTGCCCTACCGCTTCGTCGGCAGTGTAGCCGGTGATATCGCTGAAGGCCCGATTGACCCGCAGGATCACGTTATCCGCATCGGTGATAATCATGCCTTCTTGCGCCTCGAAGGCGGTGGCGGCAACGCGAAGATCCGCCTCCGCCTTCTGCGATTTGCGCAAGTAAAGCACGACCGCCGAAGCGGCAACAATCAGCAGGCTGCCGGCAGCGGCGAGCAAGAGGAAAAGCAAGACCCTTTCGGTGCCGAGGCGCACAAGCGCGTCCAGCGGACGGGGCACGTATATGGTGATGGCATCCTCGGGCAAGTTTCTGGAAGCAAGCACTATCGGCGAACTCATGTCCTCGATAAGTACCGCGGAAGGGAAACGCGCGTTCCCCCATGGGGTAATTTCCAAAGATTCAAGCTCACTCCGTTTGTACTGCAACAGTCTCTTCTCCGCAGACAGTTCCGCGACGGAAGCATTGGGCAGGGCACGGGATTCGAGGCGTTTATCCGGCGCAAGGACGATGACGCCGTTGGCGTCGGCGATGAATGCATTAGCCTGATTCGTCCAGTGGGCGAATTTTGCGATGTCCCGTTTGACGACGACGGCACCGAGGAAGCGCCCTGTTTCGAAGACAGGATAAGCGTAGAACAGGCCTGGTACATTGGTCGTCCGCCCCACGGCATATTGATGGCCGGGCTGTCCCGCCTGAACCAGCGGAAAATATGCCCGATCGGCGAAATTCGATCCGACCGGACTTCCGGGCTTGTCGGCGTTACCGGCGGCAATGCAATCGCCCGCCGCATTGATGATAAAGATATTGTCGGCCCCGAGATTGGCCGCCGCGATGTGAAGAGAGTTGTTTAGCTCACCGAGTACCCTGTCCTGGGTCCATCGCTGCTTGCGCTCCTGATAATCCAGGGACGAAGGCACGGCATTCGCACCGAAACGGCGCAATACCCGATGGGTATCCTCATCGCGGGAAACCATAAGCGAAATACCCTTGAGCAGCGCTATGCTTTCGTCAATGTTGTTGGCGATGTTCTCCGCCTGCTGCCCGGCGAGTTGCAGTTCCTGCCGGTACAAGTTGCCGGCAAGGCGGCTGTAGTAATAATCCGCACTCAACCAGGCAATACTTACCCAGCCGACGATCAACAACCCGATCAACTTGTAGGATCGTCCAAAAGAAAACAGGTTGGGCTTACCAACGTAGGAGGCAACGAGCGTTACGACGACAATCAAGCTGGTCGCGGCCAGTACGATCGAAGCGAGAAATACAGGAGCTATCCCGGAGGTGACGAGGTTGGTATCGCCATCACGAATGAAATAGGCGGCCGCCATCGCTGTATAGTGCATGCCGGAGACGGCTAGGCCCATCACCACCGCGCTGGCGACCGTCACTCCCGTATTCCAGCGTGCTTGCCACATCTGTAAACGAAACTTGATCCACAAGGCCAGCGTGGCCAGAACAATGGCAACCAGAATGGACAGCAGGAACAGCTTGATATCATAGCGAATCAGGCCATTCAGGCGCATTGCCGCCATTCCGGAGTAATGCATGGCGCCAATGCCTGCGCCGATCAGCAGCCCACCGGTGACAAGCCGCGCATGAGAAAGCTCGCGGCGGCTGATGATTTTTATCGCCAGGGCGCTGGCGAGGATGCCGGGAACCGTCGACAACATGGTGATGGTGGCATTGTAACTGCTGGAGCAGGGCAAACTGAAAGCCAGCATACCGACGAAATGCATTGCCCATATGCCAATTCCCAGGCACAGCCCTCCGACGGCGATCCACTTCCGCTTTGCCGATGCTGCCGTGGTTGTTGAAACATGCTGAGAGACCAACAGGGAAGCGTATGACGCGAATATCGCAACGACGACGGAAAGGCTGACCAACACGGGATCATAGTTACCCGCATAAAGTACGCTACTGTCAGGGGGAGAAATAACGAGATGAAGAAAATTCAGCATTTAAAGTGAATATATTAATAGCATGTCATTAAGTGATGAAATCAAACACTGATTTTTTTATAACCAACGGATTCAATAGCCAACTTCAAAATCAAGGGAAAATAATAATTCAATTCCAAAATCATTGATACCCTTCCTGTCCGCATATTGAAATCGTCGCAAACGCCCAGTCAGCAACGGATACCCGAACAAACCATGTCATTACCTTGACTCAGGTCAATTAGCTGATACGATTAAATTTGGGTTTGTTCATTCATTTCTGGAATGGGGGCAACATGGCTACAACCTGGATTCTTGTCGCAAATGCCAGTGAAGCAAAAATCTACGCCAACAAAGGGATCAAAGAGGGCTTGGAGGAAATCGCAGCCTTCGACCACCCCGACAGCCGAAAGAAAAACACGGATCTTGTATCGGATCGCGCCGGCCATATGAAAAGCGCCGGTAATGGCCATGGATCTCGCCAACCGGCAACAGACCCGAAACAGCATGAGCATGAAACTTTTGCACGGGAACTTGCCCAGCACATCGAACAGGGGCGCACCGAAAATATGTATCAGCGCCTTATCGTGGCCGCAGAACCCCGTTTCCACGGCCTGCTCAACAGCAAGCTAAGTATTCAGGTACGAGGCTTGATCAGCGGTAGCCTGGACAAGGATTACACCAAGGCAACCAACAAGGAGTTGACGGGACACCTCGAGAAACTCATTTACCTGCAATAATCAAGACTCTTTCTTCTCCGCCTTGCCCCGGTCAAGGGGGTGGGGAAAGAGCAGAAGGAATCCCCGTTAAGCAGGTGATGTCGGCATTTCATGGCGCAGGCAGTGCCAGTTCGAATCGGTATTCATCGGTGCGCTATTTTCGGGACAACAACGGCCAGCGGCCAACCACCTCGTAAGCTGCACCGCGCTCGTTCAGTATTGATCTGACCAGGACAAAATCCTCGGCGCGCCATTCAATCTCCTCGTGCGGCAGCACATCATTTTTGCAGTGAGCTTTCCTCAGAAGCGTAACGTGCGGGACGAAGGCCCGAGTCTCAAGACGGAACCCCGCACTACCCAATCTTTTCCTTAATTCATCGACCAGTTGCACCAACGCCTGCGAGGTTTCGCCCGGCGCGACCCAGGCAATCCCGTTATGACGCCACCAGCCGCAGCGCGTCAACCTGAGGTCGAATGCAGGAGCCTGAATCACCCCGGCCAGCTCGAGCAATTCATCGATCCTCGCCAGCTCTACTTCGCCAAGGAACACCAGGGTAAGGTGGATCGTTTCTGCCCGTGTACGACGTCCGCCGCAAACTTCATGCAGACACCTGCCGATCTTGTCCAGGCGTGTGCAGGCAGGGGCATCGGGCCATAACGCGAAAAACAGACGCGCAGTTTCAGGCTTGGGGTGTTCGATGTCGTCACTCCCAGTGGATCAAAAACTCATTTTAGCAATAATGCCATCATCCAAAGAGGCAATTGCCAAACTACTTAGAGACACATTGAAACAAATCCTTAACATTTCAGTTTCCCATGATTTTCTCTTTTTTAATCAACTCTGTGCCTCTGTGTCTCAGTGGTGAAGCAGATTTCCGGGTTGACGACCTGTTGCCTTGCAGCCAATTTTTGTCAACAATGTACTTGGACGTTAAAAAAAAGGGCTAAAAATGGCACGAAAGTCACGCACCACCAAGCTGTTCGTTCTCGACACCAACGTACTGATGCACGACCCATCGAGCCTGTTCCACTTCGAAGAACACGACATCTTCCTGCCGATGATCACGCTGGAAGAACTGGACAACAACAAGAAAGGCATGACCGAGGTTGCGCGCAATGCACGCCAGGCCAGCCGCTTTCTGGACGAAATCGTCAGCGGCGCACAGACCGCGATGGAAGACGGCTTCCCCCTTTCCACCCACAATAAAAACTGCAGCGGATGCCTGTTCCTGCAGACCAAGCAGATGAATGGCGAGCTGCCTGCCGGCATGCCGACCAGCAAGGCAGACAACCAGATCATCAGCGTCGTAATGAGCTTGCAGGCGCAATTTCCGAAGCGCGAAGTCATTCTCGTCAGTAAAGACATCAACATGCGCATCAAGGCCCGCGCCTTGGGCTTTGCCGCAGAAGACTACTTCAACGACAAGGTGCTGGAAGACACCGACCTGCTTTACACCGGACTCAAGGCGCTGCCGGCGGACTTTTGGGACAAGCACGGCAAGGGCATGGAATCCTGGCAGGCCAACGGCCACACTTATTACCGCATCAAGGGCCCGCTCTGCTCCAGCCTGCTGGTCAATGAATTTGTCTATCTCGAGTTCGACAACCCGTTCCATGCGATCGTCAAGGAATTGAACGGCAATAGCGCCGTACTGGAAACGGTGAAGGATTTTACCCATTTCAAAAACAACGTCTGGGGTATCGTTGCACGCAACCGGGAGCAGAATTTCGCACTGAACCTGCTGATGAACCCTGAAGTGGACTTCATCACCCTGCTGGGCCAGGCCGGAACCGGAAAAACCCTGCTCACGCTGGCTTCCGCCCTGACGCAAACGCTGGATCAGAAGCTTTACAGCGAAATCATCATGACCCGCGTCACCGTTCCTGTCGGCGAGGACATCGGCTTCCTGCCCGGCACCGAAGAAGAAAAAATGGCGCCGTGGATGGGCGCGCTGGAAGACAACCTGGATGTGCTCAACAAGACCGACGACGAGGCCGGCGATTGGGGGCGTGCCGCCACGCAGGATTTGATCCGCTCGCGCGTCAAGATCAAGTCGCTCAACTTCATGCGCGGACGCACTTTCCTGAAAAAATTTCTGATCATCGACGAGGCGCAAAACCTGACGCCGAAGCAGATGAAAACCCTGGTCACACGTGCCGGCCCCGGCACCAAGGTAGTCTGCCTCGGCAATATCGCGCAGATCGACACGCCTTACCTGACCGAAGGCAGTTCAGGGTTAACCTACGTCGTGGATCGTTTCAAGGGATGGGGACATTCCGGCCACGTCACGCTGATGCGCGGCGAGCGCTCAAGGCTGGCGGATTACGCGGCGGAGGTGCTTTAGCGCTATTCCGTTACTTCCTGGAGGCTCTCTTCTTTGTAAGCCAGATAATAGCGGGCAAAGAGAGCCTCCATTTCGTCGATCACTTCGGCGGCAGGCTTGCCGTTCATCATGTGCTTCATCATCAGCCCCGAGGTCTCATGCAACAATTTGTCGGGGTTGAGCATCGGGTAGGTTTCCCGCAGGCGCTTGATGGCTTTGACGACTGATTCATCGTCTGGGCGGGAAATCGGCAGAGGCTCCCTCGGTTCGGCGACACTGGCCACCGGATTGCGGGCAACCAGAAATTCAACGAAGGCAATAACGGTACCCCGCTGCTCGTCGGTAAGCGCATCCAGCAGGCGCAGCAACTTTTTCTCTTCCTGCTTCATGGCCGGAAGCCTATTTCAGCGCTTCGGTTGTAAAGTCGAGGAATGACTGCAACAGTTTGGAGCGGAATTTTTCTGTGCCATAAACCACTGACAAAGGTCGGATCAGGCACGGTTCCAGCGGCACGGCGACAAGATCGCCCAGCTTGATTTCCTTGAGGATGGTAACGCGCGAAACAATCGCAACGCCCAAACCGGCCTCCACCGCGCCCTTGATTGCCTCAGGGCTGCCCAACTCCATGGCAATATTCAGGTCGTCCGGCGTAATGCCGGCACGTTTGAAAAAATCATCCACCACTTCGCGCGTCCCGGAACCGGCCTCGCGGCTGATATAGGGTTGAACGGCCAGCTTCTCGGCGGTAACCGACGACAGCTTGGCAAGGGCGTGATGCGGCGCACAGATCATCACCAGTTCATCTTCGCAGCACACTTCGGACTTCAGACTGGGATGGTGAGAAGGCGCTTCGATCAGCCCGATATCCAGGGTATGGTCGGCCACCCGCGACTCGATGGTTTCCGAATTTGCCACGGTAAGCCGCGCCTGAACCTGCGGATAATGCGCCTTGAAATCACCCAGCATGCGCGGCAGCATGTATTCCGCGATCGTGGTGCTGGCGCCGATCAACAAGGTGCCGCCGACCTCGCCAGTCATTTCCGTAAGGCGCGTTTCCATTTCTGCAGTCAGATTCAGGATGCGCTCGGCGTAATCCATCGCCAGCCGCCCGGCAGGCGTAAGCGTGATCTTGCTGTGGCTGCGCTCGAACAGGCGGGTATTAAAATGCTCTTCCAACTGTTTGACCTGAAAGGTTACCGCCGGTTGAGTCATAAAGAGAATTTCAGCCGCCTTGGTGAAGCTGAGCTGCTTGGCAACGGTGTAAAAAACCTGGAGTCGGCGGTCTGCCATAGTGAAGATAATAGTCAAAATTTACGGACTCGTTATTCAATCACAAATTGGCGCGCAAAGATAGGCCAATCCCCCTTGCCTGGAGACATGGCACCCCTTCTAATTTCATGGTATAAAGTTCAAGGCATCCGCTCCGCAGATGCTCGACAAACCAGAATGGAACCCACCCCGAAAAGCAGATGAAGCGCGGTTTTTACACTATTCTTGCAGCCCAGTTTTTCTCCGCGCTGGCTGACAATGCCCTGCTGATCGTTGCCATTTTCGCCCTGCGCGATATGCACGCGCCGCATGAATACGAACCGCTGCTCAAGCTGTTTTTCACCCTTTCCTACGTTCTCCTCGCCGCTTTTGTCGGCGCTTTCGCCGACTCGATGCCCAAGGGCCGGGTCATGCTGATCAGCAACGGAATAAAGCTTTTCGGCTGCCTGATGATGTTCTGCGGCATGCACCCGCTGGCGGCCTACGCTATTGTCGGTTTGGGCGCCGCCGCCTATTCGCCCGCCAAGTACGGCATTCTCACGGAACTCCTGCCGCACCGCCTGCTGGTGATTGCCAATGGCTGGATCGAAGGTTTGACGGTAACGGCCATCATCCTCGGCACCGTGGTGGGCGGACTGTTGCTCAAGCCGGATATCGCCCAGGCCTTGCTGCATTTCGATTGCCCGATAATCAATACCGGCATCAACACCGTCCCGGAAATGAGCATCGGCATCATCGGCGGCATCTACCTGATTGCCGCGCTGTTCAACCTGTACATTCCAGACACCGGCGTCGATCACCGGATTTTGAAGAAAAATCCGCTTTACCTGATCCACGATTTCAACCATTGCCTGACCTTGCTCTGGCGCGACAAGCTTGGCCAGGTATCGCTCGCCGTCACCACCTTGTTCTGGGGCGCCGGTGCAACTCTGCAATTCATCGTCATCAAGTGGGCGGAAGCGGCGCTGGATATGGGGCTGTCCAAAGCCAGCATGCTGCAAGGCGTAGTGGCCGTGGGCGTGGCGATAGGCGCGGTTCTGGCGGCAAGAATGATCACGCTGCGCAAATCGGTGCGGGTAATTCCGCTCGGCATTGCCATGGGACTGATCGTCATCGCCATGAATTTCGTGCATACCCTGTGGATCGCCGTGCCGCTGCTGGTGATCATCGGCGCGTTGTCGGGCTTTTTCGTTGTACCGATGAACGCGCTGCTCCAGCACCGCGGCCATATCCTGATGGGTGCCGGTCACTCGATCGCGCTACAGAACTTTAACGAGAATCTTTCCATCCTCATCATGACCGGCCTGTACGCATTGCTGATCCATCTGGATTTTCAGGTCTATACGATCATCACGCTGTTCGGGCTGTTCCTGAGCGGAACGATGTATCTCGTGAAAAAACGCCACGAGGAAAATCAGCGCCAGTTCGACGACGTCATCCTGCTGGACGACAGCAGGCCCTGATGACGTAATTTTTGGAAGTATTAAATCAGAGTATTAGCGGTTTATCCGGCAGTTCATTCTGGTTCTCCCCGCTGGCCGGATAGTATCGAACAAGGTGGCGGGCAACTGCCCGTATGCCGACAACCACGCCATCCTCAAAATACCCGAGCCGGAACTTCTGCTCCATCTCGCGGCAGATTGCTTCCCACCCCTGCGCCCCGACATCCCGATGAACACCACGGTCGGCAACGATTTCCACCCGCCGGTCGGCCAGCAGCAGATAGATCAGCACGCCATTGTTATGCTCGGTGTCCCACACCCGCAACTGCGAGAACACTTCGACGGCACGGTCGCGCGCACTCTTTCCTGCAAGCAGCGAATGCACGTCCAGCGCCGTTTCCACGGCAAAACGGATTTCACCGAAGTGGGTCGTTTCAGATTCCTTGATCGCCGCTTCGATAGCGCGCATCGAGCGTTGCGGAAATGCCCTTTTTGCCTGCCAAGGGAAAGTCAAAAAATGCCGGATTATGCGTTTGATCTTCATATCCCTACCAATCTCCCGACGCGCCGCCGCCGCCAAAACCACCGCCGCCGCCACTGAATCCGCCGCCATCCCCGCCTGACCAACCGCCGCCGCTGCTCAAGCCGCCGCTTCCGCCGGTGCGGCCAAACAGGGTAAACAGGAACACGACCAGCCCGGCGCCAAGAGCGACCATTGCCGAAGCGAACAGCAGCCAGGCGATAACTGCGGTAACCGACCCCGCGACCAGGCCGCCGACGAATTGGCCGAACAGGGCGCGCATCATACCGCCGACAACCACCGCGACAACAAATGCAAGCCCCAGCCAGTCGCCACTGAATGACGGCTTGCCGCTTGATCTGGAGGTTTTTTTCTCCGGCAGCGGTTCACCCTCGATCACCTTGATCATGCGCTCAACTCCAGCGCTGATGCCGCCGTAAAAATCTCCTTTTTTGAAATAAGGAGAGATGATTTCGCTGATTATTCGTTTCGCCACTGCATCCGGGATCGCGCCTTCAAGACCATAGCCCACCTCGATGCGCAGCTTGCGATCATCCTTGGCGACCAGCAGCAGAACGCCATCATCCACGCCCTTGCGCCCGAGCTTCCAGGATTCGGCGACACGGAGGGAATACTGCTCGATGGTTTCAGGCTGGGTGGAGGGAACGATCAGAACGGCGATCTGGCTACCCTTACGCTCTTCGAAAGTTTGCAGGGTTTGCTCCAGCGCGGCACGCTGGCTGGGCTGGAGCGTTCTAGTCAGGTCGGTGACGCGCGCCTGGAGCGGCGGCACCGCTGTTTCTGCTGCCGCCCATGGAGCGAGCAACAGCCACAGGGCAACGACAACGCCGCTGAGCCAGGCTTGGCGCATTTACTTGGCGGCAGGAGCCGCGCTGAAATCCACCTTGGGTGCAGTGGAAATTTCCTTCTCGTTTTCCACGCTGAAATTCGGCTTGGTCTTGAAGCCGAACATCATCGCGGTGAGATTGCCGGGGAAGGAGCGCACCGTCACGTTGTACTCCTGCACCGCCTTGATGTAGCGGTTACGTGCCACGGCGATGCGGTTTTCGGTACCTTCCAACTGCGCCTGCAAGTCACGGAATACGCCATCGGCCTTGAGCTGCGGATAACGCTCCGACACCGCCAGCAAGCGGGACAAGGCGCTGCTCATATGCGCCTGCGCCTGCTGGAATTTGGCGAAGGCCTGCTCATCGTTGATCAGCTCCGGCGTGGCTTGGATCGATCCGACCTTGGCGCGCGCCTCGGTCACCTGGGTCAACACCTCTTTCTCATGCGCGGCATAGCCTTTGACTACACCTACCAGATTGGGCACCAGATCGGCGCGACGCTGATACTGGTTGAGCACTTCGGACCAGCTCGCCTTGATCTGCTCGTCGGTGGATTGCAGCGCGTTGTAACCGCAACCGCTCAGGGACAGGGAAAGCAACAACATGATGGGCAGCAACCAGTTTCGCATAATCATCTCCCGAATTAACAACGCCATTTTCTAAAGACCGCTTTTAGCCACAGATAAACACGGATTAACACCTATAAAACAATGTGTTGTAGAATTCCACCATTCACCAGAAAGGTTCGCAAGGCGAAAAAGGCAATTCATCGATAATCCGTGTATATCTGTGCTAATCCGTGGTTGAACTGCTTTTTTATATGATAGCCGATTCCCCGGAATTCAAGCCTTGCATGGTTTCGCGCGCCAAGCACAAATCTTCCCACGCCTTGGCCTTGTCCTGCAGGGTGCGCAACAAATAAGCCGGGTGATAGGTAACGATCAACGGGGTGCCTTGGTAGGAGTGAACCTTGCCGCGCAAGCTGGCAACCGTTACCTCTTGGCCGAGCAGGGTCTGAGCCGCAAATTTTCCCAAGGCGACAATCAGCTTGGGGCGGATCAATGCGATCTGGCGCTCGAGGTAAGGGATGCATTTCGCCACCTCTTCCGGCTGGGGATTGCGGTTACCCGGCGGACGGCATTTCAGCACATTGGCAATATAGACATTTTTGTTGCGCTGCAGGCCGATGCTCTTCAGCATGTTGTCGAGCAATTTGCCGGCCTGGCCGACAAAAGGCTCGCCCTGCGCATCCTCGTCCGCACCGGGCGCTTCGCCGACGAACAGCCAGTCGGCATTCTCATCGCCCACGCCGAATACCGTCTGGGTGCGGGTCTTGTGCAAGCCGCAGGCAGTGCAGTTCGCCACCACGGCTTCCAGCTCGTTTCTATCCATGGACTGGAGATCGGCCAATGCCGGTGGTTCAACCGCTGCCGGCTTGAGCCGCCACACCGGCCCCAGCCCCATTTCCTGAAGATAAAGTTCGCGCCGGCCCGTCACAATGCCAACTCCAGCAGCAGCGCGTCTTCCCGGCCATTTTCTGCAGGATAATATTTTTTGCGCACTGCAATTTCGCGGAATCCGCTGGTCGCATAAAGCCGGCGCGCCGCAATATTGGAAGGGCGCACTTCCAGCAGCAAGGTTGCGGCCTGATAGCCGCGCGCCAAGTCGATGAGATGGTTCAGAAAGCGACGGCCCAGCCCCCTGCCCTGCCAATCGCGCGCAATACCGAGATTGAGCAAATGCACCTCGTCCGCAACTTCCATCATTACGCTGTAACCAATCACGGTGCCGCTGAACTCGCACACCCACACACTGTGTCCGGCATAAAGCGAATCGCGGAAATTTCCATATGACCACGGGAAAGGATAAATATCGCATTCGATTTCTACCACCGCCTCGACATCAACCAGAAGCATCGGGCGAAAGGTAGCGACATCCTGCAATAGGGCGTTCATCGCTCGCTCGTTTTCAAGGCGACTTTATTGCGGATATACAGCGGCGCGGCCTCAGCCGCGTCCACGCCAAGATCATTTCTGAAACGCTCAGCGCCCAAGCAGGCAATTTGCGCTGCATGAGGAAAAATCCCCGGCATGACTTCAGCAAGCTGCCCGGCATAGCGTTCGGCCAAAACCTCGCCATGAACCGCAAAGCCGTTGCCGCATCCGATCCAACCCTCGCCTGCCGCCTCAGGGGCATGTTGCGGCGCACCCAGGCCGGGCGCACTCAGGGCTTGCCAGCCACCTTCAATCTTTTCATACACGCCATGGTAAATCTCACCCATGCGTGCATCCAGGCAGGCAATCACGCGGTTTGCGCCCGATGCCTCGGCCATCGCCAGCAACGTGCAGATGCCGGCTACCGGCAAATCCGCGCCAAACGCCAAACCCTGAGCCACGCCGCAACCGATGCGCAGACCGGTGAAAGAACCCGGCCCCTCGCCAAAGGCAATGCCGTCCAGCTCTTTCAAATCCAGCCCGGCCTCGGCGAGCAACTCATCGACCATGGGCAATACCAGTTCCGAATGCCGTTGCCCCGCCAGTTCCTCGCGCACGAACGTCTCGCCGTCGAGCCACAAGGCGACGGAACACAGTTCGGTAGAAGTATCGAGGGCCAGTATTTTCATAGGTAGACGAATTATACCCTAGCACGATCCTATCCTCATGACGCACCTAACAAATGGGCATTGCCAAAACATCATCTCAGTGTCATATTGGCGGAAATGTTGCGAAGTATGCAGCCTTGCCAGCCACGCAAGCTGAATGCAGATGGCGATGAATAGCATGAAGGTTTTGGAAGCAAATTACAGGACGCCATAAATCTATGCAACGCAATGAATTTATGACAACAAACAAATTACAACCAAAAATAGGCCAACTTTTGATGCAATATCTTGCGTCAAATGGGATGCCTATTTAACGTTAGAGACAGAGCCCCATGTTCAAGCGTTTGTCACTTCTTATTCTTGGTGCCGCACTACTGGCGGGAGTTGTTTATCTTGGTTTTTTGTCAGGCAGCAACTCCACATTACTAGTCTGGTTTGGTATCGCCTCAGCAATTGGTGCACCAGCAGGAATTGCAGCGATTGGTGCCGCATTCAAGCCGGAAAACAATGAAATACTTGAACGTCTTGCCAAGGTGCCGGAGATTGAAAAACTAATAAATGAAGCAAAATCACAAGAAGAAAAAGTTCGCGCCCTCGAAGCCGAAAGGCAACAATTATCTGAGCTTGTTAAATTTGAATCTCTACGGCAGTCTCTATTGGCTCGAAGAGAAATAATCGAAGAAGAAAGTGTCCGACAGTTAAAGGTGCTGGATGACATTGACGAAGAACTTAAACAACTTGATATTCAAGTCGAGGCTAGTGGTTTATCAGAACAAATTGAGGTTCTTCGTAATCGTGTCAAGTTGCAAGACCGTGATTCAATAACGCTATTCCTAGCTGGCCGGCGACACGTTATCAATGTTCGGGGGTTGCGAACCAATCCATTGGGGGAGACTATTCTTGGATACCTCATGCTGCTTCAAGAGCTTTCACGTCTTCTTAATCGCCTGTTTACACGTCTCTAACATGGAAGGTTTAGCCGATGGGTTTCTATCTGAGGAAAAGCATTAGTGTTGGCCCGTTGCGGTTCAATCTATCGAAGTCCGGGATTGGAGTTTCCGCAGGCGTGACCGGTTTTCGCTTCGGCGTCGGTCCACGAGGTAACTACGTTCACATGGGCCGAGGTGGTCTGTATTATCGAGCCACGCTTCCGCCATCCTCATCTCCCCGTAACTCGCCAGCCCAACCGCCTGCGCCAATTG
The DNA here is from genome assembly GCA_021373185.1 of Betaproteobacteria bacterium. Classification (GTDB taxonomy): domain Bacteria; phylum Pseudomonadota; class Gammaproteobacteria; order Burkholderiales; family Sulfuricellaceae; genus Sulfuricella. The sequence goes on from JAJFTF010000055.1 coordinate 112,500, forward strand.
CTCCAGAAATACCACCGGGAACTCACGCACCGCTTGAAGAAATCGAATCAGCCGACGTTTCAAAAATCGTTGATTCCTCTTCCCGTGAGTTGCTAGACGAACTAAATCGAAAGCGGGCCAAAGCACGTTTGTGGCCCATAATGGCAATTGTTTCGATATTGGTTCTTGGTGTTGGCGTCTCGTCAAATTGGCCCACTTGGCTGTTGGCCCTATTCGTATTGGCGGGCGCTGTCGGAACATACACCGCTCATATTCGGGACGCTTTGGAAAAAACCGTTGTACTGTTCTATGATTTTGACTCCGATATGGAAGCCGCCTATGCTCAACTTCACACTGCGGCTAGTCAGCTCGCAAGCTGCGCGGCAGCATGGCATATTGAGGCATCGGGCAAAGTGCATGACCGGAAATATCATGCCGGAGCAAGTGATCTTGTCCGCCGAAAGAACACGTTTATTCGCAAAGACGAGCCGCCCTACGTCAAGACGAACATCGAAACCGTCGCAGTTGACGTTGGTCGTCAAACGCTGCACTTCTTCCCGGACCGAGTCCTTGTTTACGACCAAAACGGCGTAGGTGCTGTTGGCTATCAGGAGTTGCGCATTGACGTAGGCGCGACTCGATTCATCGAAAGCGACTCCGTTCCTCGAGATGCAGAAGTCGTCGATCGAACTTGGAAGTATGTCAACAAGTCTGGCGGCCCCGATAAGAGATTCAAGGACAACAAAGAACTTCCGGTCTGCCGCTACGAGGAAATCACGCTATCCAGCCAGTCAGGACTAAACGAGGTTTTGCAATTGTCCCGGTGTGGGTTCGGAAGAGGTCTTGCCGAGGCTGTCTCTCTGCTAGGCAAGAAAATGCCAAAGGAAGGTGCCTGTGTTGCACCAGCGGCATAACCCTGCGATCCACCGGATCTGCAAGAAAAACCGCGCAGGCCAGTGAATCAAACGTTGGGCGTCTATCAATGACTCTCTAAAACGCCCTTAAAACGAAGCTGATCCAGTCACTAATTTATCCCTGCCCAGACGACAAATTCAGATACACCTCGAACTCCATCCGCTGCCACGGATTGCGGCTTTTTTTCAAATGGGTGATGCGCGCCTCGGCTTTCGAGCCGCGATCCATGAAGCGGGCCAGCGCCTCGTTGTCGGCACGCGGCACGTAGCCGAGCTTGTGGCCTTGCCATTCGACGCGCACGGCGTTGGGGTCGTGGGAATTGTCGGGTTCGCGGACGAGTTGAAGGGCGTCGCCCACTTTCATTTCGCTCCACAGGCGTTTGCCTTCATAGTAGCGGAACCCGGCGAGGGGAGAATTTTGCAGCAGGATTTGGGCGTTTGTTCCCGGCTCGGCGGCACTGGCGGGCAAGGAGAAGAAAAGCGCAAGCCATAGCGCCGCAACCTGACGTAACCGCATAAGTTTTTGCCCCTCTCCCCAGCCCTCTCCCCTTAGGGGCGAGGGGGTTATACCGCTTCGCCCACTCGCTGCTCGAAGAATTTTTCCACTTCCACCACTTCCCGCGTCCGTTTCATCGGCGGCAGGCTCTGCCAGATGCGCTTGCCGTATTGCTTGGTCAGCAGGCGCGGATCGCAGATCATCAGCACGCCACGGTCGGTTTCGTCGCGAATCAGCCGTCCCGCGCCCTGTTTGAGGGTGATGACGGCGTGAGGGAGCTGATATTCCATGAAGGCGTTGCGCCCTTCCTGGTTGATTTTTTCGATGCGCGCCGCCAGCACCGGATCGTCGGGCGGCGAAAACGGCAACTTGTCGATAATCACCAGCGACAGTGCCGAGCCGCGCACATCGACCCCTTCCCAGAAGCTCTGGCTGGCCACCAGCACGGCGTTGCCCAGGCGGCGGAAGCGCTCCAGCAGTTCGGTGCGCGTACCCTCCCCTTGCAGCAACAGGGGGAATTCCAGCCCTTCTTTTTCGAATGCCTCTTTCAACAATTCATGCGCCTCGCGCATGGCGCGCAAACTGGTGCACAGCAGGAATGCACGCCCGCCGCTGGCGCGGATCGCTGGCAGAGCCGCCTTGACCACCGCCTCGGTGTACTCGCGGCTATTCGGCTCCGGCATCCCGGTCGGGGCGTAGAGTACCGCCTGATTTTCATAATCGAAAGGGCTGTCCCAGTAAGCGGTCGCCGCTTCGGTCAATCCCATCTGACTCTGGTAATGGCTGAAATCTTTTTTCACCGCCAGCGTGGCCGAGGTGAAAATCCAGGCACGGCTCTGGCCGTCGATCTGCTTGCGGAATATCTCGGCGATGGAAAGCGGCGTGGCGTTGAGCTGCATGGCGCGGTTGAACACTTCCACCCAGCGCACGCTGCCGTTGCCTTCCTCGTCCATCCAGCGCTTCAGTTGCACCGCAAACTGGGTGCCGCGCTGCCAGCAGTTTTCCAGGCCGGGACTGCGCGCCGCCTGCAATTCCAGCAATTTATTCAGGGCATCGAGCCTGGTTTTGACTTCAGCCAAAGCGTCTTTAAATCCGCGCGCCGCCTGTGCTGCACTTAGCGGCAAGCGCACCGTGTCCTGCGGGAACACCAGACGCAGATCGCGCGCTGCTTTTTCCAGCGCCGCAGCGCCTTCGGGCAGCGCGGCAAAATCCTTGGCCGAAACCAGGCCCTCGGCATGGGCGTCATGAGCCAGTTCAAGTAATTGGGATGTACTCAGGTTCTCGCCAAAAAACAGGCTGGCGGTTTCCGGCAACTGGTGCGCTTCGTCAAAAATCACGGTGTTGCTGGCAGGCAGCAGTTCGGCTACACCCTCGTCGCGCAGCATCACATCGGCAAAGAACAAATGATGGTTGACCACCACCACGTCCGCCCCTTGCGCCCGCTTGCGCGCCTCCATGACAAAGCAGTCCTTGTGAAACGCGCATTCCTGGCCGAGGCAATTTTCCCGCGTCGAGGTGACATAAGACCAGATACCGGCATTTTCCGGCACTTCGCTCAGGGTGCTCTTGTCGCCGCTGTCGCTTGATTTGGTAAAACGCTCGATCAGCGAAAGATAACGCGAATCGTCGCGCGTCATGAAGCGCCCTTCGTTCTTGGCGCGTTCAAGGTGAAAGTGACAGACGTAATTGGCGCGTCCCTTGAGCATCGCAATCGTCACCGGCACTTTCAGCGCATCGCGCATGGCCGGAATATCGCGGAAGAACAGTTGATCCTGCAGGGTTTTGGTGCCGGTGGAAATAATCACCTTGCCGCCGGCAAGCAATGCCGGCGCGAGATAGGCGTAGGTCTTGCCGGTGCCGGTACCGGCCTCGGCCACCAGGATTTCATGTTTTTCAATCGCCGTGGAAATGGTTCGCGCCATTTCCAACTGCTGGCCGCGAACGCGGTAGTCTTTGAAGGCGCGAGCCAGCACGCCGTCTTCGGCGAAAATAGAATCAAGATCAAGCATTTAACGGGAGTAGGTTTGCCAGACATCAGGATAAGGCCTGTCGCACAATTGTATCAGCAATTTCAGCGCGGCATCCCGGTTCTTCTCCGCCTCCTGGCTCAGTGGCGCGCCCAGTTCGAAGCCTTCGCCGCGCACCGCGAGCAGAAAAGTTGGCGGTGCAGGACATTGGTAAACTCGCTCGAACACCTGCATTACGGCGGCTGGCGACATGGCGTGAGTGGTATGACTGACGGCCTGCGAAGGCTGAATGCGAGAAAGGAGGCAGGGTGCCGGGCAGGAAATGCTGGCGTCAATGAACAGAACAAGATCGCGGTTTTCCAGGTCTGTCGCGTGTTCGACTTGCAACTGAAAATCCGTCAACAACTCGATTTCAGGCCATTCCGGGTGATGCTCCTGATTTACCGCAAGTAAGTCGAGCAGTTGCGGGCCAAGCGCATCATCGCCCCGGCTTGGGTTGCCATACCCGAAAACCAGCAGCGGAGCGGTCAAGCGTCACACCGACCGTCTGAGTTCTTGGCCAGCCGGTCGATCACGTTGCCGCCCGCGTCCACCAGTTCCACTTCCAGCGGCATTTTACCTACGGCATGGGTGGCGCATGACAAGCAGGGATCAAAGGCACGGATCGCCACTTCGATATGGTTGAGCAGTCCCTCGGTCACTTGCTGGCCATCAAGGTATTGCAAGGCAACCTGACGTACCGCTTCGTTCATGGCGTGGTTGTTGTGGGTGGTTGAAACGATCAGGTTGGCGCGGACAATCAACTCGTCCTCGTTGACGCGATAGTGATGAATCAGCGTTCCACGCGGCGCTTCGATCACACCGACGCCGCGCAGTGCCGGCTCGCCCTTGCTAACCAGGTCATCGCCCTGCAAATCGCCATCCAGCAACAATTCCTGAATGCCTTCGGCGGCATGCAGCATTTCGATCATGCGCGCCCAGTGATAGGCCAAGGTGGCCTGGGTCGCGCTGCCGGCGTCAAATGCCTTGAAGATTTTTCTTTCGGCTTCGGCCAGCGGGGTCGGGATGAACTCGCAATTATTGACCCGCGCCAAAGGGCCGACCCGATACCAGCCCTCTTCTCTGCCTCTGGAGCGGATGAAAGGGAATTTCATGTAGGACCACGATTTAACTTCCTCGTGGATATAGTCCCAATAATGGCCATAATCGACATGATCGAAAATCGACTGGCCATGCTCGTCGTTGGCCCTCAGGCCGCCATGATAGAGATCCATGGCCCCATCATCCCGCACCAGGCTCATGAAGCTGGATTTGTAATAACCGAAGCCGTTATAAAATTTGGGGTTGCCGGTGTAGACCTTCTTGATCAGTTCGACAGCCGCCCTGCTCCAGGCAACGATGTTGTCGATATCCTTCAGCAGGGTATCGCGCTCTTCCCGCGACAGGTTCTTGTTCACGCCGCCGGGAATTGCACCGGTGCCGTGCACACGCTTGCCCATGGTGATCCGTATGATCTCCTGACCATACTTGCGCAACGCCACGCCCTGCTTGGCAATCTCGGGATAGGCTGCGACCACGCCGACAATATTGCGCTTTGCCACATCGCTATCGAAGCCGAACAGCAGATCGGGCGAGGCGAGGTAATAGAAATGCAGGGCATGGGATTGCAGGATCTGGCCAAGGTGCATGAGGCGGCGCAATTTTTCTGCCGTGGGCGTCAACTGCGCGCCGACGATCATGTCCAGCGCTTTGGAAGCCGCCAGGTTGTGGCTCACCGGGCAAATTCCGCACAAACGCTGCACCATGGACGGCACTTCCCAGTAGGGGCGTCCCTGGATAAATTTTTCGAAGCCGCGGAATTCGACGATATGAAACCGCGCCTGGTGCACGCGATTATCGTCATCCAGCAACAATGTGACCTTGCCGTGTCCCTCTACCCGCGAGACCGGCTCGATCACCACGCGTTTGAGCTTTTCGGGATTGGTCGCAGTTTCCAGTTCAAAAGTCATTTTTCACACTCAGTCGTAATGCAGCATCTCATAATCCAGCTTCGGCTCCCGCCCGTTCAACAAATCGGTCAGGAAGCGCCAGATCGCATCGCCCGACGGCGGGCAACCGGGCAGGAAGTAATCCACCTTCACCACTTCGTTGATCGGGTGCACCTTGTCGAATGGCAACGGCAGCTCCGGATCGTTAGGCACCTGATGTCCCTCCAATCCGCCCTCATACTGGTAGACCTCCTGAAAACAGTCCCACAGATCAATGTTGTTGCGCATCGCCGGAATGCCGCCAGTAATGGCACATGCGCCGATAGCGACCAGCACCTTGCAGTTCTTGCGGAATTCCTTGAGCACATGGACATTTTCCGCGTTGCATACGCCGCCTTCGACAATGCCGACATCGCACGGGCCGCAATGCTTGATATCGGTAAGCGGCGTGCGGTCGAATTCGATCAATTCAAGAAGCCCCAGCAAACGCTCGTCGATATCGAGGAAGGACATGTGGCAGCCGAAACAGCCCGCCAGCGAGCAGGTAGCGACACGCACCTTGAGCTTCGGATCACTCATGTTCTTCTCCGAGTTGCACATCCTTGATGGTGCGATGATCGAAAATTCGCTGCCCGATCGGCACGGTAAATCCCTGACGTTTTTTCAGCAATGCGCCGGTTGGGCATACCTGTGCAGCCTTGTCGGTCGCCGCAAGGTTGGTGTCGCCCAACAGCCCGCTGGTGGAATTGACGACCAGGGTAGAACCGATTCCGCGTCCCGACAAACCGAACACGCTCTTGCCATCCACATCCCGGCTTGCGCGCACGCACAACTCACAATAAATACAGCGGTTGCGATCAAGCAACATATCGGGGTGAGAAGCATCCACCTCGCGTTGCGGATAAAAATGGTTGTAATGGGGACTCATCATGCCAAGGTAGTAAGCCACCGCTTGAAGCTGGCAGTTGCCACTTTTTTCACAGGATGGGCAAATATGGTTGCCCTCGACAAACAGCATCTGTGTCAGAGACAGTCTTTCGTCGTTCAACTCCAGCGTGTCGCTCAGCACCTGCTGGCCTTCCACTGCCGGCATAGTGCAGGAAGCGACGTTGCGACCGTTGACCTTGACGGTGCACAGCTTGCAACTGCCGTGCGGCTTGAATTCAGGGTTGTGGCACAGGTGCGGAATATAGACATCCGCCGCCATAGCCGCATCCATGATGGTCTGGCCGTCCTTGAACGGTATGGATTTTCCGTCGATGGTAATTGTCTTGCTCATAGGTGCGCCCATTCATCATCCCGCCCGGTAATCTTGCGCGCAGTTTCCAGCGCACCATCCAGATCGAAGGCGGGTTCGAACGCCAGCGCTTTCAGCTTGCGTTCAAAAACATCGGGGAATTTTTCCATCGCATCCAGCATCGGGTTGGCCGCACTGCTTCCCAAGCCGCAATGACTCATGGTTTTGAGTATGTGGCCGAGGCGTTTCAATTCTTCCATGTCGCAAATCGTGCCGTGCCCACCGCTGATCTTATCCATGATTTTTTTCTGCAACTGAGTGCCGACACGGCACGGAGTGCAAAAGCCACAGCTTTCATGCGCAAAGAAATGTGCAAAATTATGTGCTGTCAGAAATAAATCGCGCTTGCGATTGAACACCATGAAGGCACCCGCTGTGGGCAGATCCTCGAAAGCGATTTTCCGGTCGAATTCCTTCCATGAAATCATGGTTCCCGACGGCCCGCTGATCTGTACGGCAAAAGGCTCGTCTGCACCGGCGTCATCCAGTATCTGACGCACCGTTACGCCGAACGGATATTCGTAAATACCGGGGCGGGCAATATCGCCGGAAATAGACAGCAGCTTGGTGCCTGTGGACTGCGCCGTACCCATGGCAGCGAACCATGCACCGCCCTTTTCCGCGATGCGAGCGGAGCAGGCGAATGTTTCCACGTTGTCTACCACGGTCGGCCTGCCCTTGTAGCCATGGGTCACGGGAAACGGCGGACGGTTGCGCGGACGACCCGGTTTGCCTTCCAGCGATTCGATCAGGGCCGATTCTTCGCCGCAAATATAAGCGCCAGCGCCGAGATGGACTTCAATGTCAAAGGAAAAACCGGTTTGACCGAGGATGTTGTCACCCAGCAAACCGGCCTCACGGCGGCGCTTCAGTACCGCTTCGAGATTTTTCAGCAAATAGCGGTACTCGCCGCGCAAATAGAGGAATCCCTTGCTGGCGCCGACGACATATGCGCCCACTGTCATGCCTTCGAATACCATGTCGGCATAACTGTTGAGCAGCACGCGATCCTTGAAGGTGCCCGGTTCGCCCTCATCGGCGTTACACACGATAAAGCGCTCAGGATTCCCGCCAATATCGCATATTACGCTGCCCTCTTCTTCGGCAATGGCGGCATGGCAAAAAGACCATTTCGAAGCGGTCTTGAATCCTGCACCTCCACGACCGCGCAAATTGGATTTGTCCATTTCGCTCAGAGTTTCCTTCGCACCGCGCGCCAGTGCCTGTTTGATCGCGGCACCCGGCACACAAGCTTCCCCCAGCAGTGCATCGGTTCGGCGGATATTATCTACGACCTCAAAAAGCATCGGCGGCCAATCGGCGAGCGGTTTTTGCGAACGGATCAGCTCAGCAATAAGGTCAAGTCGGTTTTGGTCGAGGTTGGTCAAAGGCCAGCCGTTGATCAGCGCTGCTGGCCCCTGGTCGCACATGCCGGTGCAGGAGGTATTGTCCACGCTGACCAAACCGTCTTCCGACACCCGGCTTCGCTCCAGCCAGAGCTTATTGCACAGGTACTGAAGCAGTTCATCCTTGCCTAGCATCTGATCGGTGATGTTGTTGCTGAACAGGAGATGGTATTGACCAACCGGCTGGGTGGAAAGAAAGGAATAAAAACCGGCCACGCCCTCCACGGTTACCCGAGAAACGCCAAGATGGGCGGCGATTTGGTCAATCGCATCGGCGGGGACGAAATGACAGACGTCCTGAACATCGCGCAGAATCTGCAGGAGTTGTGCGGAATCGCTGCCATGCCGCGCCAGAATCGGCACCATTATCCGAGGGAGATCAGGGGAATCGGTTTGCTGCATGAGGTAGAGTCTCCGCGCATCTTATTTATTCATGGTAGCTAATCTTTGCCGGAACGCCAAATCGACAAAATCAGCCAGATACTGTTGAAAAAAGCAGCCACGAAACCGAGCAGACCGAACAGCGGCAACCCGAACAAGGTGGGACCGCCCTTCACCGTCATCACGATCGAGGAACCGATCACCAGCGATGCCGTCAGAATTCCGAGCGTCAAACGGTTGACGCTATGGTCGATCTGATGGGAAAAACGTTCCAGGCGTTTGAGATCGAGATCGATCTTGAACTTCCCCCTTCGCGCCTCCTTGATCAGCCGCGCCACATCGCGCGGCAAGCCGGTGAAAAGGGAAAACACATCGTGAACATTACGCTTTCCGCGCTTGATTAGCGCCGCTGGCGTGTAACGATCGGTAATTACTTTCCGAACAAAAGGCGTGAGGTGCTCAACCATGTCAAACTCCGGATCAAGCTGACGACCAAGGCCTTCCAGAGTAATCAATGTTTTGAATAGCAGCGCAAAGTCGGCTGGCATCACCAGACAGTGGTCGCGCATAATCCGGGTCAGGTCAACCAGCAATGCGCCGAGACGCAAATCCCCAAGCGGCACATTGACGTAATTGAAGACGAACTCGTTGACATCCGCAGCAAGCTTGCTCTCATCCACCGCCGCATCGCCAGTCCATTCCAGCAGAACATCAAGCATCGCTTCGTCGTCCTTGCCTGCCAGAGCCGCCAGCAAATCGACCAGTTGATCGCGGCGCTGGCCTGTCAGCCGCCCCACCATGCCAAAATCAATCATCGCAACGCGATTGCCGGGCAAATAAAATACATTGCCGGGGTGCGGATCGGCGTGATAAAAACCGTCAATCATGACCATCTTCAACACTGCGTCGGCACCGTGCGCACCAAGCTGCTTGCGATCCAGCCCTGCCGCTTCGACCGCAGCCAGATCATTGCCCGGCACCCCGTCCACCCACTGCTGCACATTCATCGATTCGCTGGTCCATTCCCAAAATACTTTGGGAATAACGATGGCATCCGAATCGGCAAAGTTTTCAGCAAAACGCTCAATGTTGCGCGCCTCGGCGGCGAGATCCAGTTCGCGCCGGATCGAGCGGGAAAACTGCAAAACGATCTGAACAGGTTGATAGCGGCGCAGCTCCGGCATTTCATGTTCGACCAGACGGGCGAGATGCATCAAGATACGCAAATCGGCATCTATCCTGGCGCGAATGCCGGGACGGCGGATTTTGAGAATGACCGGTGTACCATCCTGAAGTCTGGCATGGTGGACTTGCGCAATCGAAGCCGCCGCTGCAGCTTCGGTCTGCAAATCCTGAAAAATATCATGCGGTGAGCAACCCAAGGCAGCCTCAAGCTGTGGCAGCAGATCTTCAAAAGGCAGTGGCGGCACGCTACTTTGCAGCTTCTCGAACTCGGTGATCCAGTTAGGCGGGAATACGTCCACACGGGTCGCCATCACCTGTCCGAGCTTGACGAATGTCGGCCCCAACTCTTCAAGCGCACGCCGCACCCGAACCGGAGCATCGAGGTGCATGATATCGGTCTGCGCCTTCCAGTGCAGAAAGCGCCCGGCACGTTCGAGCAGAGTGCCTATTCCCAGTGCGCGCACGATATCCGCCATACCATAGCGGATCAGGGTAGAGGTGATTTCATGCAAGCGCGGCAGGTCGCGCATTACATTAAAAGTTTCCCATATCATTAGCTAAAGTCCTGCAACCAGACGCAGATTAATCCTTCTTTTTGAGTTTTTCCGCCTTCTCGTGCAAGGCATCCGCCATACCGGCAAGAATGCCTCCCGCCAGCGCGGCCAGCCGCACACTCATTTCGCGGGCGGCATCCTTGCCTGTGACCTTGCTCTCATGCAGCGTTGCGGAAACCTTGTTACCGAGGAGGTTCATTGTTTCGGCAACCTTGGAACCGGTGTCGGTGCCTGTACGCCGTGCATGGGCAACCAGGTCTTTCATCTCCTGCTTGATCCGGTCCGTTGCGGAATCCGCCACCAAGCTTACAGTGCCGAGAAATTCTTCCTCCATCCGCTTCAGATTTATCAGCGCCCAATCCAAATCGCTTTCCGAGAAGTCCCTGGCTTGGGAGGTCAGTTGCTGCAACGCCAATTGCGTTGCTTCCGCCGCCTTCGACAATGCTTCGTCCAGCCCCGCCAAGCCTTCGGTCACGGCAGACTTCATCTCGCCAGCCCGTTTCGCCGCACCCAGACTGATTCCTTCGATCACCGGGCCGATCACGGATTTGATCTCATCAACGCTCAGCTTTCTGGTTTTCAAGGCCTGCAACGTCAAATTGCGCACATTCTCGCGAATGTCTGTGCCCTGTTCAATCGAAGTGCTGATCGCCTGCTTGATTTCATCAGGGGAAAGAATGTTCGGGGTGTTCTCGCTCATGACCGCCTCCTTAAACTCAACAATTCAAGCCATCTTACTCTGAAATCTAGCATAAATTGTTTTATAATGTACGTCTTCTTTCGCGGCAACACATGCTACTCAGACCCCCACTTCCGTCTCCTGGATCACGCAAACGCCATGTCAGGCCCCACGGCTCTGGCGATGCTTTAGCGCTGGCGCAACTGGCGGAAAAAACGAGGCCTTTGATTGTTCTCACCGAATCAGCCTGGGATGCCCAGCGCCTGCACGACGAGATACCCTATTTCGCTCCCGAACTTTCTGTGCATCTACTGCCAGATTGGGAAACGCTTCCTTATGACCAGTTCTCCCCGCACCAGGATCTGATCTCCGAACGCCTGGCAACGCTCTACCAGATTTCGCAAAATGCCTGCGATATCGCCATCATCCCCGCCACTACCGCGCTTTACCGTTTGCCGCCACGGGAATTTCTGGCTGCACATACTTTTTTCCTGAAACAGGGCACGCAACTCGATCTGGACGCCCTGCGCGGCCAGTTGACGCTGGCCGGTTATACCCATGTCGCGCAGGTCTTGAGTCCCGGCGAATACAGCGTGCGCGGCGGAATTGTCGACCTGTTCCCGATGGGCAGCCCGCTGCCCTATCGCCTGGATTTGTTCGACAACGAAATCGAAAGCATCCGCACCTTCGACGCCGATACCCAGCGCAGCATTTATCCGGTCAAGGAAATCCGCTTGCTGCCGGCGCGGGAATTTCCGCTCGACAAGACAGGGCAGGATACTTTCCGGCGCAATTTCCGCGAAAAATTCGAGGGCGATCCATCCAAAAGCCGTTTGTACAAGGATGTCAGCGCCGGACTCGCACCAGCCGGTATCGAATATTACCTGCCGTTATTCTTTGAAAATATCGCGACGCTATTCGACTATCTGCCGCAGGAGGCGCTGATCTGCCAGTACCACGGGCTGGAATCCGCCGCACAAAATTTCTGGCGCGATACCCAATCCCGCTACCAGTTGCTACGCGGCGACCGCGACCGCCCGCTACTACCGCCGCAGGAATTGTTCCTGCCGGTTGAAACGCTATTTGCCACCATCAAGCCCTATCCGCGCATCGAATTACATGCAGAGACGGAAGATGAATCCATCAAGCCCGTCAGCGCCGCCCTCCCGACTATTCAGGTAGACCGCCGTGCCGACAATCCGATCAGCCGTTTGCAACAGTTCGCCGCCGAATTCGATGGCCGCATCCTGTTGCTCGCGGAAAGTCTCGGCAGGCGTGAAACCATAGCGCAATTCCTGGCAGAGCATGGCCTTAACCCGGTCGCTTGTGAAAGCTACGCCGACTTCCTGACCAGCCAGGAAAAATTGATGCTCGGCGTCGGCCCGCTCAGCAATGGTTTTATCCTGCCACAGCAGCGCTTGGCCTTTATCACCGAAACCGAGCTCTATGCCACTCAGGTACGCCAGAGTCGGCGCCGTGATGCGGCACGCAAATCGACCGTGGAAAACATGCTGCGCGACTTGTCCGAGGTCAAGATCGGCGACCCGGTGGTACACGAGCAACACGGCATAGGCCGCTATCTGGGTTTGGTCAACCTCGATCTGGGCGAAGGCGAGACGGAATTTCTCCTTCTCGAATATGCAAGCGACGACAAACTCTATGTTCCGGTTTCGCAACTGCACCTGATCGGTCGCTACAGCGGCGCATCGCCAGAATCCGCGCCGCTGCACAGGCTCGGCAGCGGCCAGTGGGAGAAGGCCAGGAAGAAAGCGCTCAAACAGGCGCGCGATACTGCCGCCGAACTGCTTAATCTTTATGCCCAGCGCGCCGCACGCCAAGGCCATGTATTCAAAGTCAAGCCGAACGACTACGAGACCTTTGCCGCCGGCTTCGAATTTGAAGAAACACCGGACCAAGCCGCCGCCATCCAATCCGTGATCGAAGACATGACGTCCGGCAAGCCGATGGATCGGTTGGTCTGCGGCGATGTCGGCTTCGGCAAAACCGAAGTGGCGTTGCGCGCCGCTTTTATCGCCGTAGCCGACGGCAAACAGGTGGCGATTCTGGTACCCACGACCCTGCTTGCCGAACAACATTTCCAGAACTTCTCGGATCGCTTCGCCGAGTGGCCGGTAAAAATCGCCGAACTGTCGCGCTTCCGCTCCGCCAAGGAACAGACCGAAGCATTAAAGGGCATGGCCGATGGCAAGATCGACATCGTCATCGGCACCCACAAGCTGATCCAGAAGGATGTCAAATTCAAAAATCTTGGTCTGGTCATCGTCGATGAGGAACACCGCTTCGGTGTACGCCAGAAAGAACAACTGAAAGCGCTGCGCGCCGAGGTGGACGTGCTAACCCTGACCGCCACGCCGATTCCGCGTTCGCTCTCGATGTCGCTGGAAGGGCTGCGCGATTTCTCGGTCATCGCCACGGCGCCACAACGCCGCCTCTCCATCAAGACCTTTGTCAGCACCTACAGCGATGGCGTTATCCGCGAAGCAGTACTGCGCGAACTCAAACGCGGCGGACAAATCTATTTCCTGCACAACGAGGTGGAAACCATTCTCAACGTACAGGAGAAACTCGCCAAGCTACTGCCCGAAGCGCGCATCGAGGTAGCCCACGGCCAGTTGCGCGAACGCGAACTGGAACACGTAATGCGCGACTTTTACCAACAGCGCTTCAACCTGCTGCTGTGCACAACCATTATCGAAACCGGCATCGACATCCCGACCGCCAACACCATCATCATCCACCGTGCAGATAAGTTCGGACTGGCCCAACTACACCAGTTGCGCGGCAGGGTAGGACGCTCCCACCACCAGGCTTATGCCTACTTGCTTACCCCTCCCGGAGAGGAAAGCAGCATTACAACGCAGGCAAAAAAACGCCTGGAAGCAATCCAGTCGCTGGAAGACCTGGGTTCAGGCTTCTACCTTTCCATGCATGACCTGGAAATCCGCGGGGCAGGCGAAATTCTGGGTGACTCTCAAAGTGGGGAAATGCAGGAAATCGGCTTCAACCTTTACGCCGAAATGCTCAACCAGGCAGTGAAAGCGCTCAAGGCCGGCAATGAACCGGATGTCGCACAGCCGCTCAGCGTCACCACCGAAATCAACCTGCATAGCCCGGCATTGCTGCCCACCGACTATTGCGGCGATGTCAACGAACGCCTGACCTTGTACAAACGCCTGGCGAACTGCGCCTCTCTGGAAGAACTGAATCAACTCAACGAGGAATTGATCGACCGCTTTGGCCTGCCTCCTGCGCAGGCCCGCACGCTGCTCGACTCACATCGCCTGCGTATCCTCGCCAAACCGCTCGGCATCGCCAAAATCGACGCCAGCAGCAGCGGCATCTTGCTACAATTCATCCCCAACCCGCCTATCGATCCGGTTAAAATCATCCAGATGATCCAGAACAAACCGGACTGCAAACTAGCCGGGCCGGATCGGCTGAAAATCAGCCGGGAGATGCCTGAAATCAAGCATCGCGTTGAACAGATTATCGCTTTGCTGAAAGAATTAAGCTAATGAATTCAAGGAACAGATCATGCACCTGATTCGCCCCTTTGCCGGCCTCAGACCCATTCCTGCCCGCACTGCCGAAGTTGCAGCGCCGCCTTACGATGTGCTTTCCAGCGCCGAAGCGCGTGTGCAAGCCGCCGGCAAACCATGGAGCTTCCTCCATATTTCCAAACCGGAGATCGACCTGCCGGAAGGTGTTGATCCCTATGCCCAGGAGGTCTACGCCAAAGCGGCGGAGAACTTGAAGAAGATGCTGGCGGAAGGCGTCCTGGTTCGTGACCCGGCGCCTTGCTATTATGTCTATCGCCTGATAATGGGGAGCCACAGCCAGACCGGCCTGGTGGCTGCCGCCTCGGTAACGGATTACGACATCAATCGCATCCGCAAGCATGAATTTACCCGCCCCGACAAGGAAGACGACCGGGTGCGGCAAATCGATGCCCTCAATGCCCAAACCGGCCCGGTACTGCTGGCCTACCCTGCCGCGCCGCAGGTTGATGAAATTCTGGCGAAAGCCTCATCCGGCGCGCCGGATGCCGATGTAACCGCTGCCGATGGAATCCGCCACAGCCTGTGGGTGATCCGTGACGATGAAACGTTGGCAAAACTTACCGCTGCTTTCGATGCCATGCCAGCTCTCTACATCGCCGACGGCCACCATCGGTCGGCGGCTGCCTCGCGCGTTGCGGCTGCGCGGCGCACCGCAAATCCGACGCATTCTGGTAGCGAAAACTACAACTATTTCCTCTCGGTGATCTTCCCGCACCATCAAATGAAGATCATGGACTACAACCGCGTCGTCACCGACCTGAATGGCATGGACGCGAAGAATTTTCTTGAAAGGATTGGGAAGAAATTTTCGGTGCAGGCCAGTAGCGCACCGGTCAAACCGGGAAAACCCGGCGAGTTCGGCCTTTATCTGCCAAAGCAGTGGTATCGACTGGAAATTCGGCCTGACCTCATCCCCGTGGCAGACCCGGTAGCACGCCTGGATGTGAGTCTGCTGCAAAACAACCTGATCGCACCGGTACTCGGGATCAACGACCCGCGCCGCGACAAGCGTATCGATTTCATCGGCGGCATCCGCGGCTTGCCAGAACTGGAAAGGCGCGTCGACAGCGGAGAAATGGCAGCAGCGTTCGCCCTGTTCGCGACTCGTATGGAAGACCTGATGGCGGTAGCCGATGCCGGCGAAGTCATGCCGCCGAAGTCAACCTGGTTCGAGCCCAAGCTGGCCGACGGCATGGTGTCGCACGTGCTGGATTGAACCTATAAATGCGGTAGCTAAATCCTACATGTAATTAAACAGAGACAGGCTTTGAACCTTCATGAACGACTGCTGCGATGCTTGCAGAGCCGTTTGCTGCCGAGTCAGATCAGTGTAGGCCTTGACAACATCAAGGTCCTGCAGAGCGGAGGTGGTTTGCTGGTACTGCAACTGCAAGTCCGCGCCGGTGCTTTGAACGGCATCGTTTTCCCTCATGCGCGCGCCGACCGAGGCACGCACCGTGAGTATGTTGTTCAGCGAACCGTCCAGATTGGACAAAGCCGTATTCAGTCCATTGGTTAGCTGCGTATTTCCAGCACTACCAATGGTAGGTGTCTTTAGAAGAGTAATCAAATCATTGATTGTGGTAAAAATGTTTGTATTCGTGCTGGCCTTGACCGTAAAAGAATCAATGCCTGGCGTGGCCGGGTTATACACCCCAACCGCCTGACTACTTGCAGGATCGCCATTAATGCTGACTGCATTCCCGTAATCCCATGCAACTGCTGTCGCAAATCCAGCCGGCTGGCCTGTTGCGGCGTACCCCGGCATCCCGGGATCGGTATCTAGCTGCTTAAAGCCAATATCTGAACCGCTATTATAAATCCTTGGAAAACGCGCCCCGCCAGTTGCGCTTGCCAGAGCTTCCGAGGCGGCACCCGTTATTATGGAATTATTTGCTGGGTCAATGATGTCGTAAGTAGTCACCGGCGAGGCGCCCGTATTATCCACAGCAAAAACAATCCGGTAATCCTTGTTGTTAGCCGCGCTGTTCCACTTGCTCAAATCCAGTACACTACCCGGACTGATGACGCCGCTGCCAGTATTGGCAGCGCTGGCTGCGGTTACGAATGTGCCATTACCATTCATGCCTTTCAAAAAAATATCGGCACCAGAATCGCTCGCTGCAATCTGGCGTGATGTACTGATTTGTATCAGACGCTGCCCTTGGTCACCAAAATAGGCCACATTGCCAGGCGTTGTTTCGGTGAACGGAGTAGCGTTTCCCCTATAGCCGGAAAAAAGGTGTTGGCCATTGCCGTCTGTGCTATTCGCCAAGCCCAGTAAATCCTGATAACGCCCTCGCAACTCAGACGCCAGGCTGGCTCGCTCCTGGTCGGTGAACGAGCCATTGCCGGCACTGACAGCACTCGTTCTCACATCCTGGATCAGGAGTTCAACACTGTTCAGGATAATATCCTCCTGTCCCAGCGCACTGGTTACCGACCCCATATTGGTATCGTATTGTTTGTTGAGCGAGCTGGACTGGCTCACTTCCAGCACTCTGGCGGAAGCAATCGGATCGTCGGAAGGGGCCAGAATACGGCGTTGAGCCGCTATCTGCTGCTGTATTTTAATCAAATCCGAAGATTGCTGCTGCAGCCGGTTAACTCCGAGATCATAAATCATGCTGGTGCTAATTCTCATAATTTACCCCTTAACCACCCAAATGAATCAATGTATCGAACAGCGAGCCGGCAATCTGAATCATCTTGCCGGCGGCCTGATAGGCTTGTTGATAACGCATCAGGTTAGCGGCTTCTTCATCGAGATTGACGCCCGACAGCGACTGTTGAGCCTGCTCGGTCTGCGTCACCAGCTTGGCTTGAGCCTTACCGGTCACATCAATTTCATGCGCCTGGTTACCCACAAGACTGACCAACTGGCTGTATGCGCCCTGATAAGAAGTCGCACTACCAGAAAGGGTGTTCTGAGTTTGCAAGCCCGCCAGCAGCAAGGCATTGCGGTTGTCCGTCACGCCACCAGCATTGGTGCCGACAGTAAAGCTATCTCCTGCGGCAGGCGAACCGTTAAGCTGCACTGTCCAGCCGTTAAAACTGATATTGGCTCCTGCCGTATAAATTTGATTGTTTG
Source organism: Betaproteobacteria bacterium (assembly GCA_021373185.1). Taxonomy (GTDB): domain Bacteria; phylum Pseudomonadota; class Gammaproteobacteria; order Burkholderiales; family Sulfuricellaceae; genus Sulfuricella. The sequence continues at coordinate 130,018 of JAJFTF010000055.1, forward strand.
CCGGCAATCCGACACCCACACCGGTAACATCGAACATTCCATCGTATGGACTATTGAAGGTAATTGTTACAGACTGCTGCAAGTTCAAATCAGTAGTCGGATGTGCTGGGTTTACCGTCACTGGCGTGCCGGTATTCACGACACCAGCGCTGATTGCTCCAGAGCCGGTATTGGTTGACGTCGCGCCAGTGACAATCGGCGCCGCAGCAGCAATTTTCGTTGGATCGGAAATCGCTACGGTGATATCGCGAGCGCCATTAATTGTCGGTTTGATCAGGAAACTGGCGGACTGGCTTGTTACGGTAGGCGGCGTCGCCACGATACTCAAGCCATCCGCAACAAAGGGAATGCCTGCCGCGATGACGGCCGGCACCGTAGTGACAGCCTGATTCGTCGTGGTATTAAGTAAACTCCAGGTCGCTGTGGCGCCATTGTAGTTCAACAGATAATCACTGGTCGTTACTGCGCCAACATTGCTAATTGTTGCGGTAACAGCGGCCCCTGCTGGATTGGTCAGGTTTGGGATCACCTTGGGCACAGGCAGGGTGAAAAAATTCCCGCCCAGAGCCCCATTTAGATCTATTCCAAGCTGATGCTGGTCGTTGAAGGTTTGCGCCAAGCCGATTGCGACACGGCCCAAAGCATTCTGGGCAGGATCGAGGGTTTCACTGCGAAAGGCCAATATGCCGCCGAGACTGCCGCCCTGCATGCTTCCCTGCCCCAACAAAACAGTCTTTCCAATCGTGATTATCCCCACCTCGATCCGTTCAGGATCTTGCAGAGCTGGCGTTGCTGCCAATTGGGACGCCTGCGAACCAACCACTAAAGTCTGACCGTTGCCGATGAATACGTTCAAAATCCCGTTATCCTGCTTGACGGTCGTGACTTTGACAATTTTGTTCAGTTCGCCGAGCAATTGATCACGCTGGTCGAGCAGATCATTGGCGGGCTGTTGATCGCTCGCAGCACTCTGAGCAACCGTGATCTGCTGATTGATCTCGGCAATTTGCCGCGCATATGAATTAATCTCTGCGACACTGCTAGTGACCTGACTGTTGATGCCGTCACGAATCTCCTTGAAGCGCTGGTCAATCGTCTGAAAGCGAGAAACCATTGTCTGAGCGGTATTTATCATCGCTTGGCGCGAAGGGACAGAGGATGGGTTTGCCGCCACATCATGAACGCCATTGAAAAAATCCTGCAGCGCCGGAGACAGTCCGGCACTGGGATCGGCCAGCATGTTATCGATCTGGTTGATCTGGGCGCCATACGCATCCAGTTGACTGGACGTTGCCTGAGCCTGCATCACCTGATTGTCCAATACCTCGCTGTAAATACGCTTGATCGTATCTACATGCACACCCTGCCCCATAAAACCGACACCTAAATACTGCGGGATGTTGGTGCCCTGTACGATCTGCTGGCGGTGGAAACCGATAGTATTGGCATTGCTGATATTATGCCCAGTCGTCGTCAACCCAGCTTGGGCTGTGTTCAAAGCAGTAACGCCGATTCCGTAGACACCCATCTAAATTCTCCTGAGCAAATTGGAATTCCGCATGCAACGGTTTCCCAACTGACCTATGCATTACATATCGTCAAAAAATGACGAAACTTGAAACCATCCTGCCAGTAGCTGCCGCATAATCTCTTCGCTTGGCATGCCCGCAAAACCGGAAATTACATGTTCATCAAGCGCTGCAGCATCTCGTCCTGAGTCTTGATTCCCTGAGCGTTCGACTGATATTCACGCTGGGCAATGATCATGTTAACCAGACTCTCGTTCAGATCGGTGCCAGATTCCTCCAACGCACCAGATTGCAGCGACCCCAGACTATTTGCAGCAGGAGATCCTGAAATCACCGAACCCGAAGCCAATGACGCTTGCCACAGATTAGTGCCCAGAGATTCCAGACCCTGAGGATTCCTGAAATCGAACAGACCAACGGTCGCTATGTCCTGGTAAACCAGGGGGCCAGGAACAAAAATGCCGCTACCGGTCGGAAATTCCACATCCGGGCCACGCGTTGTTCCATCTGAGCCGCTAATCATACCGTTCGCGTCAATTTTGAAATTCGTCCATACCGTCCGGTCTATTTGTATCGGACCGGACGTACCCATCAATTTCTCGTCGTTCGCGGTCACCATATAACCATTATTATCCAGATGAAACTGGCCATCCCGCGTATACGCCAATGATCCGTCGGAGGTTTGTACTTGAAAAAACCCCTTTCCGCTGATTGCCATATCCAGCGGATTGTCTGACTGCCTGATTCCACCCTGATTGAATTCCTGCACTCTGGTCATGGACATCCCGCCCAACCCGACCTGACCGCTGACGGTTGCCGCTCCATAGAGATCGCCAAATTTCCCCATGGTTTCCTTAAAACCTACTGTGGAGGCATTGGCAATGTTGTTACCGATCATATCCAGTTTCTTCGAGGATATGCTCAATCCGCTGATGCTGTTCTGTAAACTCATGGTTTACTCCCTGGAATATCGAATACGCTGAAATTTAACATTTAATGAAGCAACATCCATTCCAGCAAATCCAAAAAATCGGTTAACCCATTAATGCCTGACGCATCGTCTGGCTATTCAAGACACGGGTCAATTTGTCCGCGTAATGCGGGTCGGTGGCATAGCCGGAATCCTGCAAAGCGCGAGCGAAGCCAGCCGCATCGCTCCCCTGCCCGACGACTGACTGGTAGCGTGAATTATTTTGCAACAACCGGGTGTAATCACGGAAGCTTTCCGCATACGAAGAATACGCCCGGAACAATTCGGTTTTCTTTTGCGGCACACCGTTCTGATATTCGGTTGTCGTCACAGCAGCCACATCCCCCGTCCAGTTATTGCCCGCCTTGATCCCGAAAAGGTTGTAGCTATTCTTGCCGTCGGCGGCAAGAATTTGCCGCTGACCCCATCCGCTTTCAAGCGCCGCCTGCCCCAGCAGGAAATGGGGTGAGACGCCCAGCGTTTTTCCTGCCTCACCGGCATGCGGCCACAGGCTGTCAACAAATTCCTGGGCAGAGGAAATCGCCGGTGCTTTTTCAACAACAGGAGTCGGCACCACTATTGGAGCGACAACTTGCGCCGGGTTCAGCGCCACAGGTTTTGGCAACGGATGAAGAGGCAAATTTTCGACCGCCGGCATCTGGTCAACCACGTCAGGCGCCAAGCCTTGGCGGCTCATCTGCTTTATGATCATGTCGGCCAGACCGATCCCCTTTCCGGTTGAAAGTTTCTGCGATAGCTGCTGGTCAAACATCTGCGTGTAGAGCTTGCTCTGATCATTATCGAAAATGGGATTGCCCGGCAATCCATCTCGCATGCCTTTAAGCATCATGTTCAGGAAAATCCCCTCGAACTGCTGCGCCACGGCCTTAAGCCCGGCATCAGGGTTCTGCTTTGCCTGCAGGCGCAACTTGCCGACGCTTTGGGTGTCAAGCGCGAACTGGGTTGAGATATCCTGAGAAGAAGAAATCATGATTTTTAAATCACTTCCAGTTCGGCATGCAGGGCACCCGCCACCTTCATCGCCTGAAGAATGGTCAGCAGATCCTGAGGGGTAGCGCCGACGGCGTTAAGCGCTTTAACTACATCATTTAATGAAGCGCTACCCGGCAACATGACCAGCCCGCCTTTCTCAGCCTTAAGATCAATTCTGGACTGCTGGGCCACTACCGTTTCCCCTTTGGACAAAGGCGCAGGCTGGCTCACTTTGGGTTCGCTGGCAATTGTCACGGTCAGGCTGCCATGCGCGACAGCACAGGTGTCCACTGTCACCGATTTGTTCATCACGATCGAACCGGTGCGCGCATTCATGATCACTTTGGCCAGGGATTCGCCTGGAGTTACGGTCAGGTTTTCCATATGGGCTAGAAAAGAAACCCGCTGGTTGATGTTGCGTGGCGCGAGCACCTTGATGACACGACCGTTTTCGGCGTTGGCCGTACCCTCGCCAAAAGAACGGTTAATGGACGCCACCACCCGGCTGGCAGTGGTGTAATCGGAGTCTTTCAATTCGAGCGTAATGTAATCGCCCTGGCCCAGCGGCATCTCCACGGCTCTTTCTACGGTAGCGCCATCGGGAATGCGGCCAACGCTCAACTGGTTCACCTGCGCACTACCGCCACCAGCCGATGCGCCCGCACCACCGACCATCAGGTTCCCTTGGCCCATGCCGTAAACCTGGCCGTCCGCGCCTTTGAGCGGCGTCATCATCAGGGTGCCGCCTCGCAGGCTTTTTGCATTACCAATGGAAGATACGGTGATATCGATTGTCTGGCCAGGCTTGGCAAAGGGGGGCAGCGTTGCCGTCACCGTCACTGCAGCCACATTCTTCAGTTGCAGGCTGGTGCCGGCGGGCAGATTTACGCCAAGCTGACCCAGCATGCTGACTATGCTCTGCACGGTAAAGGGCGTCTGGGTTGTCTGGTCGCCACTGCCGTCCAAGCCCACCACCAGACCGTAACCAATCAACTGGTTACTACGCACTCCCTGAACGGAGGCCATATCCTTGATGCGCTCTGCCTGAGCAGGTATGGCAAGCAACACCGCCACGACCAAGGGCAAAATTTTCGCAATTAGTTTCATTTCAGTCCCCGCCAATTCAAAACGAATGAGTTTTGAAACACAGATAAGCAGGAAACGTGCCAATAATGCTGCCTAGCTTAACGCCTGTTATTTACCGATATACCCAAAAGTAAAAAAGCCGAGGGCGGCAAAAATTGCCGCCCTCGGCGAAATTGACTTGCATGTTATTCCGTAACGACTATCAGAACGGCAGTACCGACATAAAGAGCTTCGTGAGCCACCCCATCGCTTGCGCCGAATCCAGTTCGCCACGTCCCTTGAACTCAATCCGTGCGTCTGCCACCTGGGTTGAGGCAACGGTGTTTGCCGACGAAATCGTGCTCGGGTTCACCACCCCTGAGAATCTCACATATTCGGTGCCTTCGTTGATACCCATCTGTTTCTCGCCACTGACCAGCAAATTACCATTCGGTAAAACATCAATGACGGTCACTGTAAGTGTGCCAAGAAGAGCATTTTTCTGAGCGCTATCGCCTTTTCCGGAAAAGCTCTGCGCACCGCTTGCCGTGATGCTGGTATCGAAATTTGACCCTCTGGTAATACCTGCCACCCCCAATCCCTGTGGGGTCGGTGTGTAGCCCATTATCGTGGGAGTGGTCATGGTTTGACTTACGCTGCTCGCCTTGTCGGCAGTGGAACTGACGTTCTTGCTGGCGCTGGTTGTTTCTGAAATATTGATAGTGAGCACATCGCCAATATTGCGAGCACGACGATCCTCGAACAAGGGACGGGAATAGTTCGCCTGGAAGATGGCGCCACCGCTTGCGACGCGATCAGGCAACGGAGCCGGCCTGACGGTCATGGGCTGATGAACATTAGTAGGGGGCACCGTGGAACAACCCGACAGCGTCATCAACCCGATAATGAGCAAAATCGTCAATCCAAAATTGACCATCAGCATCGACGGGGAAATAGCCGGCTTTTCATGAACAACCGAGCCCGACCTGATCGCATCAAATCCAAGAAATTTCTTATCCGCATAATCCCTGTTAATAAATGTACTAGCCATGATAATTCTCCGTGTTGGGCGCCGACCTAGATCTGCGACAATTTCTGCAACATCTGGTCAGACGCGGTAACCGACTTGGAATTCAGGTCATAAGCGCGCTGCGTCTCGATCATGTTGACCATTTCCTCTACGACATTGACGTTGGAAGATTCAACATAGCTCTGATTCAACACGCCAACGCCATTGGTGCCTGGCGTATTCGGCAATGGCGAGCCTGAAGCGGCGGTTTCCAGGTACATATTCTCGCCCTGACTGGACAACCCCGCCGGATTGATGAAGTTGGCCAACTGGATGCTCCCCACCTGCTGAGCCGCCGTGCTGCCCGGCTGCACCACCGATACCGTACCGTCCCTGGCGATAGTGACACTCAGCGCATCCGCCGGGATCGTGATGGCGGGCTGAACCTGGAAACCGCTAGCGGTGACCAATTGCCCCTGGCTATCGGTCTGAAAGGAGCCATCGCGGGTGTAGGCGGTGCTGCCGTCCGGCATCAGAACCTGAAAAAACCCCTTGCCGTTGATAGCGATATCAAGGGGATTACCGGTTTGCGTCAGGTTGCCCTGAAGATGTATTTTTTCCGTCGCCACCGGTCGCACACCGGTACCAAGCTGCAAGCCGGAAGGCAACTGGGTTTGCTGCGAAGACTGCGCGCCTGGCTGGCGCACAGTCTGGTACAGCAAATCCTCGAACACCGCACGCGATTTCTTGAAACCGTTGGTACTCACGTTCGCCATGTTATTGGTGATGACATCCATGTGCATTTGCTGCGCTTCAAGGCCGGTCTTGGCTATCCAGAGGGAACGAATCATGGTTTATTCCTTTACGCGTTCAGGTTCATTAGTTGACTGGCCTTGCCAGCGTTGCTTTCAGCGCTTTGCAACAACTTCATCTGCATATCGAACTGGCGAGACAGGCTGATCATGCTGACCAGCGAGTCAACTACGCTGACATTGCTGGTCTCCAGTGATTTCTGCATCAAGCCCACGCTGGCATCCGACGGAGCCGGCAGACCGCTTTTCAGCCGGAACAGGCCGTCGCCACTCTTGGCCAAATCGGCTTCCGGCGGGTTGACCAGCTTGATCCTGCCGACCGTCGCGACGGTATTGGGCGTCTGCCCCATCGGAATAATCGAGATCGTACCGTCCTTGCCGATCGTAATCTCCGCATCGGCCTGCACCGCAATTGGCCCGCCATCGCCAATAACTTGCAGGCCATTGCGCGTTTGCAATAATCCGTTTGAACCGACCTGCAGGCTGCCATCGCGGGTATAGGCTTCGCTGCCATCCGCTGCTTGCACCGCAATCCATCCTTTTCCCTGCACTGCCACATCCAGATCACGTCCCGTGCTTTGAATCGCGCCGGCAGACAAATCCGCACCCGTAGTGGAATCCACCACAAAGGTGCGTGTCTGAAGGCCGTCGCCCAGCACCGGCAAAGCACGAAAAGCATTGGCCTCGGCCTTGTAGCCGGTGGTGGATACATTGGCGAGGTTGTGCGCCGTCACCGCCTGCTGCTGCATGCTGTGCTTGGCGCCGTTCATCGCGATGTAAATCATGCGGTCCATAAATTCATCCTAATATAAAGCCAGCCACGGATTAACACTGATAGACACGGATTACCAATTACTTTTCTCATCCGGCACACCTTTCTGCTGAATGACCGACACTCCACAACACATCGTTTTATCTGTGCTAATCCGTGTAATCCGTGGCTAAAATCGGTTTTCAGGCTGATTTTTACCTGAGGTTAACGATGGTCTGCAATACCGCGTCCTGGGTCTTGATGGTCTGTGCATTGGCCTGGTAAACCCGCTGGGCGGTAATCATGTTTACCAGTTCAGCGGTCAGGTCGGTATTGGATTCTTCTACCGAGCCCGACTGCAAGACCCCGAGGCTACCCGATCCCGGCGTGTTGACCAGCGGCTGGCCCGACTCGGTCGATTCGGACCACTGGTTATTGCCCAGCGGCTTCAAACCATTTGGATTGGTAAAATTGGCCAGCACCAATTGGCCCATGTTTCTGGATTGGCCATTGCTGTAACGCCCCTGAACAACACCGTCTGCGGCGACTGCGAAGCCGCTCAAGCGACCGGAGGTGTAGCCATCCTGAGTCAGTGTATTGACCCCGAACGCACTACCATACTGGCTGGTGCCGGTGAAATCGAGATCGAACGTCAGCGGTGTCGTCGCACTGTTGGTCTGACCAAGCGCCGTCATCACACCCGCAAGGTTGATGGATATATTAAAAGGCATGGCTGTCGTCAGTTGTCCGGCAGTATCAAACACCAATTGAGTGGTCGAGAGCGTAGCGCTTGGCACCGTAGTGGCAGCGACTGCCGTCTGAGCTGCCGTATTGGCTGTAAGCGTCAAAGCAGCTTCTGCTATTTGCGCAGCACCCACAGGAGGCGAGGCGATAACCGCGCTATTCATCAGCGCCATGTCGGCGGCGGCGGTTGCGGCGGCAGCAACTGCCGCATTAACCTGCGCTGGCGTCGGCGTGGCTCCAATCGCGGCGGCGGCAGCAGTCGCAGCAGCAGCAGAAGCAATCACATTTGTGGCAGCAATATACGGAGCCGACCCAACTGGCCAGGCCGCTTGAACGGCAAGCGCACGAGTATTAAGGCTATTGGCCGCAACCAACGCTCCGCCCGTACCTAAGTAACCTGTATTGAGCTTCACCACGGCAGCATCGGCCGGTACTTGCAAGCCAACGCCATCCACATTGGTACCTACATTCCAGGTCCCTACCGCCGCAGCTTTTGAAAAATACAAGGAAAGCGTATGTGGATTACCCAGCGTGTCGTAAACCGTCATGGAAGTAGAATTATTGTAGCTGGTTGGATCGGTCGGGCTAAATGTGGCTGCAGCCGGCAACAGCGAGCGCGAATCCAGGTTGAGTCCGACTTTCGCGCCCGTTTGACCAGCGCTGCCTCCCGTGGCTTGGGGCTTCAGATCTGCCTGGGAAATGGTCACCGGGCCGGGGTTGGTTGCGACGATCAAACCAGTCGTGATATCCACGCCAAAACCGGTTATTTTGGCGCCGCTGGATGTGACGATATTACCGGATTTGTCGAGCTGAAACTGGCCATTTCGGGTGTAGGAAATCGCGCCATTATTATCCAACCGAAAAAAACCTCCGCCGTTGATCGCCACATCCAGCGGATTGTTGGAAGCGGTGATATTGCCTTGGGTGAATTGCTGCGCCACGGCGGCCACCTTGGTACCCAAGCCGATCTGGCTCGCCCCGCTACCCGACAGGGATGCCGCGTAGACATCCGCGAACTGCGCCTGGGAGGTCTTGAAGCCGACAGTCGCCGCGTTTGCAACGTTATTTCCGATTGCATCCAGATTCTTGGCTGCCGCGTTTAATCCGCTCAATCCTTGTTGAAAGCTCATGATTCACTCCCGATTAAAATATTTGTTTGACCTTGGATACATCAACAGCACCCAGCACATCGGTATTCAGTGTTACTCCAGTAGTGCCAAGAGAGACGCTGGCGACTGTCCCTAACGACAACAGATTATCGACTTTCACTTTCTGCCCGCCTTGGAGTGCACTAATCTCGAACTTGTAGATACCATCCGGTGCTGCCGCACCGCTGTCGGTCTTGCCATCCCACGAGAACATGACATCCCCGGTCTTTTGCGCGCCCATGTCCTTGCTATGCACCACATTGCCAGCCTTATCCTTGATGGTAACCACCGCATGATCTACATCTTGAGCCAGCGTAAAGCCGCCGACACCGTTGCCACTTTGCAGCGACAAGCTGGAACCCGGTGACAACACACTGCGCCCGATCATGCCGGCCGCTTGCAATGACTGGCTTGATGCGAACGAGCTCGACATTGCCTGCAATGCCGTATTCAACTTCTCGATGCCGGTGACCGTGCTCAACTGAGCCATCTGCGAAGTCACCTGGGCGTTGTCCAGGGGATTGAGCGGATCCTGATTTTTCATCTGCGTGACCAGGAGCTTGAGGAAACGGTCTTCAGTCGATTGAACGGTCGAAGTTGCTGTCGTACCTGATGAGGTTGTACCGGTTGTACTGCTGGTGCCTTGAACTGTACTCATTTCATCCTCCTAATTTAACGGTTACTGGCCCAGCGTAAGGGTCTTCATCAGCAAAGTTTTGGCCGTATTCATCATGTCCGCGTTGTTCTGGTAGGAACGCGAGGCCGAAATCATGTTGACCATCTCCTCCACCACATTGACATTGGGCATGGCGACATAGCCCTGGCTATCGGCCAATGGATGCTTGGGGTCATACATCATTTTCATCGGCGACGGATCTTCAATCACCCCCGACACCTTCACGCCGGCAGTCCCGGAACCACTGCTACCGAGCGGCTGCGCGCTGAACACGACCTGTTTCGCACGATAGGGCTGCCCCGTCGAACTGGTGGCGCTGTCCGCGTTGGCCAGGTTGCTCGCCACTGCATTAAGACGCTGCGACTGGGCTGTCATGCCTGAACCCGCTATATTGAATACATTAGATAAAGACATTATTCACCTCGTACCGCAGATTGCATCGTGTTAAATTTGCCCCGCATCTGTTCTATAAGAAACTGGTAGTGAATGGCGTTGTCGGTAAATTGCGCCCGCTCCACGTCCATGTCCACCGTATTGCCATCAATACTAGGCTGCACAGCAGATCGATATAGCGGCTGCGCATTCAGCGCCCCACCCTGAGCCTGCAGGTGGCCTTGTGATGTCGTGTTCATACCCAGCTTCCCGACCTGCACGCCTTGAGCACGCTGCAGCTCTTTAGCAAAATCGATATCCCGCGCCTTGTAGTTTGGCGTATCGGCATTGGCGATGTTCGATGCCAGAACTTGCTGCCGGTATGCACGCAAATTCAGCGCATCCTGCGCGAACTTCAACTCACTGTTAAGGCCACTGATCATTTCATTCTTTCCCTGATTAAACCTATTCAGCTCAGGTAAAAGCACGAAACGTGCCAGCTTGTTTGTGGTTATGAAGTTAGCCCGTAGGTCGAACTGGGCAATGATAGGAACCGGCAAAAGCGGCAAGAATTGCCGCTTGCGGCAAAATCGTCCTGCGCAAGCGCAGGATAGGATAGGATAGGCTATTCGGCGGGGAACACCCGGTTGCGGCCCGCCGCCTTTGCCCTGTAGAGCGCCTGATCGGCGCGCGCGATGATGGCATCGGAAGGTTCGTCCGGCAAGCGCAGGGCAACGCCGGCACTGAAGGTAATCAGCAACTTCTCGTTGTTGTGCATAAAAAACTTTTTGGTCAGCTCCCGCTGTACCCGCGTCAGCGTCTTCAGCCCTTCATCAAGATCGGTCTCTGGCAGGATAAGAACGAACTCCTCTCCGCCAAAACGCGCAATCACGTCCGTCGGGCGCAACGTTTCCTTGACTACGTGCACCAGATGAACCAGTGCATCATCGCCAACATCGTGGCCATAGGTATCATTAAGTCGCTTGAAAAAATCGATATCCAGCAGCGCAACGCAAAGCGGTGCGCCCAATCTTTCGGCGCGCGCAAATTCGCGTTCGAAGGCATCGTCCATGCCTCGCCTATTAAGAGTTCCCGTCAGATAATCCTCATGCGCCAAACTGGTGGTTTTATCGAGTTCCGCCTCCAGCTCCCTGATCTTCTGCTCGGACGCCTCCACCTGCCTGCGCGTCTCCTCAATCTCATCGCGCGAGCGCTGCATATCGGCCTGCATTCCTCTGGTGTCGGCCATCAGACTCCCCAGAATGCTGTTCAACTGGTTGATATCCTCGGTCTTGCTGATCTGCAAGGAATAATTTTCTATCTTTTTATGGTACTCGGATGTACTGGATGACATTTCACCCAATCGGTCAATGAATGTCGTAACCATGTGCTTCAGGGTCGTCTTGGCCTCATTCAGGCCCTGCTTCAATGCGCTCTGCTTGTAGATGATCTCCTTGAAGCTGCGCTCAACCTCATGAAGGACGCGAGGATCCAGGGGGTGGGAAATAATTTCCTGCACCACAATAATCTGGCCGTGCAGCCACTGATCGTCCAGAGAAAGCTCACTGATATTCTCCACCAGCAGCTTCAGCAATTTCAGCAGACCATCCATGACCATGGCATCGGATTCGCCGCGCAACTCGAGTTTGACCCAGAACTGTTTGAGTAATTTGGCCAGCCTCTCCAGCTCTGTCGGGCTCACCGCCGCGCGCACCGTTACCGCCAGTTGACCCGCTTCAGCAGACAGCGCAGGAAACTGGGTCAACCTTGGGACAATGCCGATTTCCAGGGTTTGAGCGAGCATTTCCCTTAACAGCCTGAAATTATCCTTTGAGAGCGCATCCGCACTGACCGCCAGGTTTTTTGCTTCTACGGCAGGTTGCCCATGCGCCGGCTGTGGCTCTATGGCTGGAGGTGCCTCATCGTCCAGCATCCCCCCTGCCTGAGCAGCAGGGTTTTTTGCCCATGCAGATACCAGCGCCTGCAACTTCTTGTGCAAAACCCTGGAATCCGACGCAAAATTGACCAGCACCTTTTCCAGCCCGTCTCTTTTCCTCGCAACGGAGAGTCCGCTTTGCTTGAGTTCCCATTGCTTCAACATATCCCGAATCAAATTCGCCCAGGAATCATCTTTGTCGCCGGACAGCCCAATCAGATCGGAGAACCCGGATTCCATCCCCTTCCAGTCATGATCCGTTATCGCCTTGGTAATAACCGCCACGGTTTGTCTCAAGGCAGGATTTTTCCTGGCCATGTCTTGTAGTACTTTCTGTAACGTCCTGTCTGCATTCTGAGCCTCTGCACTGGCAGGCGCGCCGGAGACTTCGTTATAAATTTTCTGGTAGTTTTCGGGAGTCGGTGCAACGCGCCGCGTCGACAGTAATTTCAGCGTCTCGCGTGCAATATCGGTAGGGTTCGTGAATGTTGGCATGGTGCTAAGTAGTCGAGAGGCAATTCTGGTCAAGCACCAACCCGATGGGGGCCTGAATGGTTTATCATAGCATCCGCCATATCGCGCTTCAATGCATACCTTTTTTCAGGTTACAATTCCGATAATTCCTTACCATTTCTTATCCTTGATGGACAACCTTCCGGCCCACGCCTCTTTCGCCAACAAATGCTTCCATGCAGCGCTCTGCGCCCTGCTTCTCGCGCTCTTGCCCGCTCCCGCCAGTGCGGACACGCAGGATATCGGTGCGATCCGTAAAGCAGTGGATAATTTCGCCCGGCAGAATACCGCCGGGCAACCCGGTGAGGTGGACCTGACTGTGGGCGCGATCGATCCGCGCCTGCGCCTCCCCGCCTGCGACGCCCCCGAAGTTTTTCTTCCCACCGGCAGCCGGCTCTGGGGCAATACCACCGTAGGCGTTCGCTGCCAAAGCGCCACCCCGTGGACTATTTACGTACCCGTCAGTGTCAAGATCATGGCATCGGTTGCCGTTGCCGCCCACTCCCTAAGTGCCGGCCAGACAGTGGGCCAGTCCGATATTCTGCTGCAAAGCAGCGATCTTTCCCAACTCCCCCCCGGCGTGATTCTTGATCCCGCGCAGGCCATCGGCAAAACCGTCATCAGCGGTGCCGCATCGGGTCAAGCCCTCCGGCAAGACATGCTGCGCGCCCCCCAAGTCATACAGCAAGGGCAAACCGTAAAGCTCGTGGCAAAAGGGCTTGGATTCCAAGTCAGCTCGGAGGGCAAGGCGCTGGCCAATGCCACGCTTGGGCAGACAGTATCGGTGCGCACTCAGTCCGGCCAGATCATCAACGGTATTGCCAGGCAAAATGGCGTAGTGGACGTAAATTTTTAAACCCCATGAATTGAGATGCTCTATGACCGCTAACATTCTGGATGGTAAAGCGCTGTCCGCACAAATTCTGCAGCAGGTCAGACAAAACGTGGAGGCACGGCTCTCCGCTGGAAAACGCCTCCCGGCACTAGCTGTGATTCTGGTCGGCGAAGAGCCTGCCTCGGCGATCTACGTGCGCAACAAACGACGCTCCTGCGAAACGGCCAGTGTGCGATCGGTGTCCCACGATCTGCCAGCATCCACGACACAGGAAGCATTATTGGCACTGATTGACCAGCTCAACGAAGATCCTGAAATCGACGGCATACTGGTGCAACTGCCACTGCCGAAGCACATCGAAGCTGAAACCGTTATCGAGCGCATCCACCCGGACAAGGATGTTGACGGCTTCCATCCCTACAATATCGGCAGACTCGCGTTACGACTTCCCACGTTACGTCCGTGTACACCACGGGGAGTGATGACCCTGCTCAAAGCTTCCGGTGAGGAATTGAAAGGCAAGCATGCTGTTATTGTTGGCGCATCCAACATCGTCGGACGTCCGATGGGACTGGAGCTCCTGCTTGCCGGCTGTACCGTCACCACAACTCACCGCTTCACCCGCGACCTGAAAAGTTTCGTCAGCCAGGCAGAAATCCTTGTGGTGGCGGTTGGCAAACCGAAATTCATTCCGGGCGAATGGATCCGCGAAGGCGCGATGGTCATCGATGTCGGCATCAACCGCCTACCGGACAACAGTATCTGCGGAGATGTGGATTTTGAAACGGCGCGCCAGCGTGCGGCTTGGATCACGCCGGTTCCCGGCGGAGTGGGACCGATGACTGTCGCGACTTTATTGGAAAACACGCTTGAAGCGGCACAGAGGCATGCACCTTAAAAGAAAACTTCCCGCTCCTATCGAGCAAGCGCATGCCAGCGGCGCAGCAATTCGAGATCGACACAATCCTGCTCCGGCGCTTCACCGCCGATCATGCGGAACGGCTGCCCTGGCTCACCCAAGTCACTTAACACCGCTGCCACACCGGGAAACGGGTGATCCGCAGTATAGTCATTGACCGTAACTACAGTCCTCAAGCCCGCACCAGTGCTTGATCTGACGCCATTTTCCGAATCCTCCAGCGCCATGCAGTTGGCAGCATCAAGCTTAAGTTTGTCCAGCGCCCAGAAATAAATATCCGGTGCCGGTTTCTTCGCCGGAACGATGTCGCCAGCCGCAATCACTTCAAACCATTCGCTTATATCTCCCTCCAAAGCGGGGCGCAGCAGGGCCGTCACATTTTCCGGGGTAGTCGTGGTCGCAATAGCCAGCCTGATGCCGGCATCACGGGCCTCGCTCAACAATCGTTTGACGCCTCTACGCAACGGTATCCCGCCTTGGCCGAGAAGCTCGACGTAATGGCGAGTCTTGGCTTTGTGTAGCGCGACAACGAGATCGTCAAAGTCCTTCGGCTGGCTAAAATCGGGACGAAAACGCTCGACATAAAACCGGATGCGCTCCTTGCCGCCAGTGACTTCCAGCAGCTTGCCATACAGAGGTACATCCCACTCCCAATCCAGGCCGAACTCGCGAAAAGCCGCGTTAAATGCCGGGCGGTGTCCATCACGTTCAGTATCTGCGAGCGTGCCATCCACATCAAAAATCAAAGCTTTCAACATACCAGTTCCTATGGCCAAAACTTGCGATAAGTCGGAATTTCTGCTATTAAAGCGGTTTTGCTAAATAACGGTAGAGACACATGTCCGCAGAATTACACAAACAATTCACTCCATACGTTCCCAAGAAAAATGAAGAATACATGGGGGCTCGTCAGCTTGCCCATTTTCGCAAAATTCTCGAAGACTGGAAAGACGAGCTGAGCCAGGATATTGACCGCACCGTACACACCATGCAGGACGAAGCGACCGTTTTTGCCGACCCCAATGACCGCGCCAGCCAGGAATCCGACATGGCGCTGGAACTCAGGAACCGCGACCGCGAGCGCAAACTGATCAAGAAGATAAACGAAACCATTATCAAAATCGAAGCCGGAGATTATGGCTACTGCGAAAGCTGCGGCGTTGAAATCGGCCTGAAGCGCCTTGAAGCACGCCCCACGGCGACGCAGTGCATCGATTGCAAAACTCTCGATGAATTAAGGGAAAAGCAAGTCGCCAAATAAAACGGGGGACTTACCGCCAGAGGAATCTAATTTTTCCGCTGGCTATAAAGATTAAGCCACCAAATATTTTTGCATGTTAGCCACTACCCCGATTGACTCCATTCCGGATGAATTTCACCGATTGATGAACGGTCGGCTGTTCAACCTGCTTTCATGGGATCAATTAACCGAATTCTGGGCAAAAATTAACCGGGATGCCGGCTGGTATCTTTATGCCGTCGGTGAAGAGCTGCCTTTAGTTGCCGCCGAATCCGGGCAGGTCGAAAAATTCATTGTTGAAATGGACATGCTGTTGCGGCGCGATCACGATGAGAGCTATTGCGGCATCGTCTATGCAGACAACCTGGACAACCCATCCCTCATCAAGATTTACGACCCCAACAATCTGGGCTCATCCTGCGGCTCCAGCAAGAATCCTCCGCTGCCCGGCTGGATCATGAGCAGAGTCGCCCCCACCGGGTTGCAGCAGAAACACGCGCTGCCAGCCAGCCGCAAACGTTGGTGGCAAAACCTGTTCAATCAGGATTAACACCCAACCAAATAAACATAAAAAAGGCCCCCTTGGTTTTCGCCAAGGGGGCCTTTTCTCCGATTGAACCCGAGAAGCGTTTAGACCTCGGTACCTTCTGGTTTCTTTGCTGCTGCAGGCGGATCCATCAGAGCCTTCATCGAAAGGCGCAGACGCCCCTTCTCGTCAGCTTCCAGAACCTTAACCTTAACTGCTTGCCCTTCGGTCAAATAATCGGAAACGGCATTTACCCGCTCGTGTGCAATCTGCGAAATATGCAACAAGCCATCTTTGCCCGGCAATACGCTGACAATTGCGCCAAAATCCAGCAGCTTGATGACGGCACCTTCATAGGTTTTGCCCACTTCTACTTCAGCGGTCAATTCCATAATGCGTTTCTTGGCCATTTCACCGGCTTCCGAGCTCAGGCAAGCGATGTTCACTGTGCCGTCTTCGGTGATATCAATCGTGGTGCCGGTTTCTTCAGTCAGCGCACGGATCACGGCACCGCCTTTGCCGATCACATCACGGATCTTTTCAGGATTGATCTTGATGGTGATGATGCGCGGTGCATAAGCAGACATTTCCTGACGTGCGTGCGGCACGGCCTCATGCATGATGCCGAGAATGTGCATGCGGCCTTCGCGCGCTTGGCTGAGTGCGACCTGCATGATTTCCTTGGTAATACCGAGGATCTTGATGTCCATCTGCAATGCAGTAATACCGGCATCCGTTCCCGCCACCTTGAAGTCCATGTCGCCCAGATGATCTTCATCGCCCAGAATGTCAGTCAGCACGGCGAAACGATTGCCTTCCTTGATCAGGCCCATGGCGATGCCGGCAACGTGCGCCTTCATCGGCACACCCGCATCCATCAGCGACAGGCAACCGCCGCAAACCGATGCCATCGAACTGGAACCGTTGGACTCGGTGATTTCAGAAACCACGCGCATGGTGTAGCCGAACTCCTCGGCACTCGGCAACGCCGCTACCAGTGCACGCTTTGCCAGACGCCCGTGGCCGATTTCACGCCGCTTCGGGGTGCCGACCCGGCCACACTCGCCAGTCGCATAGGGAGGGAAGTTGTAATGCAGCAGGAAGCGATCCTTATATTCGCCCTGCAACGAATCGATGATCTGCTCATCGCGTCCGGTGCCCAGCGTAGCAACGACCAGCGCCTGGGTTTCGCCGCGAGTAAACAGCGCCGAACCATGAGCGCGTGGCAAAACGCCAGTGCGGATGGTAATGGGACGAACAGCACGTGTATCGCGACCATCGATGCGAGGCTCGCCATCAAGAATCTGGCTGCGCACAATCTTGGCTTCCAGGCTCTCGAAAATACCTTTGATCTGGTTGATACGGGCGGTATCCATGCCTTCGGTAATCAACTCGCCCAAAACCCGGTTGCGGATTTCGTCGATGCACTGATAGCGTTCCTGCTTCTGGCGGATTTTGTATGCCTTGTTCAGGTCTGCCTGTGCCAATTGAGCGATTTTCTCGATCAGTTCCTGATCCTTCTCAGGCGCTTTCCAATCCCAAGGGGTTGGCGCCACTTCATCGGCAAGATCGTTGATCATGTTGATCACCGCCTGCATTTCGTCATGGCCAAACACCACCGCGCCCAGCATGATATCTTCAGGCAGTTCCATGGCCTCGGATTCGACCATCAGCACCGCTTCTTCCGTACCCGCGACAACCAGGTTCAGTTTGGAAGAAGCCAGTTCGGTCAGTGTCGGATTCAGCACATATTCGCCATTGACATAACCAATACGAGCTGCGCCAATCGGGCCATTAAAGGGGATACCGGAGATTGCCAAAGCGGCTGAAGCGCCAATCAATGCCGGGATATCAGAGTCGATCTCGCTCTCGGAGGACATGACTGTGGCAACAATTTGCACGTCATTGTAAAAGCTATCAGGAAAAAGCGGGCGCAACGGGCGGTCAATCAACCGTGAGGTCAGAATTTCCTTCTCGGAAGGACGCCCTTCCCTCTTGAAGAAACCACCAGGAATCCTGCCTGCGGCGTAGGTACGCTCCTGATAATCGACGGTCAACGGGAAGAAATCCTGGCCGGGCTTGATGTTCCCTGCGCCGACCACCGTCACCAGCACCACCGTGTCATCCAGGCTGACCATTACAGCGCCGGACGCTTGGCGGCAGATCTCGCCGGTTTCCAGTGTCAGCGTGTGACGCCCGTACTTAATACTTTTCTTGATTTGGCTCAAAACGTTATCCTCTCAAACGCAATCTTCATCATTGGGTCACGGAGCTTTTAACTCTGCCCCACAAAACCCGAACCCAGACTACTGCAGAACCATCATTTAGAGCGTGACCCCCTAGCGATGGTGCATGCACAATAATCCGAAATTACTTACGCAAGCCGAGGCGTTCAATCAGGGTACGATAGCGGTCTACACTGCTGTTACGCAGGTAATCCAGCAGTTTGCGACGCTTGCTGACCAGCTTCAACAGGCCGCGGCGGGAGTGGTGATCCTTGGCATGAGTCTTGAAGTGGCCAGTGAGATCGTTGATCCGCGCAGTCATCAGCGCGACCTGAACTTCGGTTGAACCGGTATCGTTTGCTGCCTTTTGATAATCCTGCACAATTTGTGCTTTTTGCGTGCTGTTAATTGACATTATTTTCTCCAAAAATAAAACGTGCTATTTTAACTTGTATTATGAGATATTCTCAAGTAATTCTCGCAGGTTAGCTCCCGCAAAAAAATGGTTACGCTGCATTCTCGACAACGAGTCTTTTCGGTGCGACCTTACCGTCATCCGTAATTTCGCCGATACCGACAAGACAGCGATTTTCATCGTACACAACTACTACTTCACTATGCGCCTGCTTTGGTAGCCAGATCGACTGCCCTTGTCGAAAATAATGGGCGCTATCCCGATCCAACACCACTTCTGGGAATTTATTGAGCAGACACTCCGGGAGCAAAAGCTGCGCATCTCGATCTTCCGGGCTCAATGCTTCAAGAAATTCCAGTGTCGCCGCCTGCCCAATCTCAAAATCACCGATTCGGGTGCGCCGCAATGCCAGCATATAGGCGCCGCAACCCAAAGCTCGACCCAAATCTTCGGCCAACACCCGAATATAAGTCCCCTTGCTGCACTCCACCGTCACCGTCAATTCATCGCCGGCAAAAGCGTCAAGGGTCAGGCTGTAAATCGTCACCTGGCGCGCGGCCCGTTCAATTTCAATTCCGGCTCGCGCATAAGTGTAGAGCGCTTTGCCCTGAAACTTGAGCGCCGAATACATCGGCGGCACTTGGGAAATAGTCCCGACAAATTGCCGCAATGCCTGCTCCACCTGTTCGCGCGATACAGCAACGGCGCTGCTGCTTGTCACCTCACCCTCGGAATCTCCGGTGGTGGTGGTCTGTCCCAGCTTGAAGACAGCCCGATAGGTTTTGTTGGCATCCAACAGAAACTGCGAAAACTTGGTGGCCTCGCCGAAACAGATCGGCAGCATACCGGTCGCGATTGGATCAAGGTTGCCGGTGTGCCCCGCCTTGGCAGCTTGATACAAACTTTTGGCCCGCTGCAGAGCGCCATTCGACGAAATTCCGTAGGGCTTATCCAGCAACAACACGCCGCTGATGGGGCGCTTTATCCGTTTGAACTGCACGGCTTAGTCTTCCCGATGATGCGCTTTGTCTGCAGAAACAGCCTCATCAATCAATTGCGACAAACGAACCCCATGCTCGACTGACGTATCGTGGATAAAATGCAGTTGGGGCGTGACGCGTAACTTCATGCGGTGCGCCAACTGAGAACGCAAAAAACCGGCGGCATGCTCAAGGGCCGCCTTTGCCTTGAGTGCCTCTTCGGCGGATTTCATCGAAGTGAAATACACTTTGGCGTGAGCGTAATCCGGGGTTACTTCAACACCAGTCAAGGTCACCAATCCAACACGGGGATCTTTTATTTCCAACTGGATCAATTCCGCCAACTCGCGCTGAATCTGCTCGGCAATCCGACCGGCGCGCAAAGATGTCTTAGCCATGGAATATCCAATCAATCCGCCGCATAGACGCTAAAAACGACGGATTAAAGGCTGCGCGCAATTTCAACCATCTCGTAAACTTCGATTTGGTCGCCCACGTCGAGTTCGTTGAAACCCCTAAGTGACAATCCGCATTCAAAGCCGGATTTAACTTCCTTGACGTCATCCTTGAAGCGTTTGAGCGAATCCAGTTCGCCGGTATGGATCACCACATTGTCACGCAGCACACGCACCATTGAACCCCGTTTGACTGTGCCATCCAGAACGTAGCAGCCCGCCACCGTGCCGACCTTGGAAATGCGATAAACCTCGCGCACCTCGACCAAACCGATCACGCTTTCTTTCCGCTCCGGCGCCAACATCCCCGACAATGCCGCCTTCACCTGATCGACCGCATCGTAAATGATGTTGTAATATCGCACATCCACACCAGATGAATCGATCAGCCTGCGGGCCGTCGCATCCGAGCGGGTATTGAAGCCGATCACCACGGCTTTTGACGCCAGAGCAAGGTTAATATCCGACTCGGTAATCGCACCGACTCCACTATGGATGATATTGACCTTGACCTCGTCGGTGGAAAGCTTCTGCAAAGCATGCGCCAACGCCTCGTAAGAGCCCTGCACATCGGTCTTGATAACCAGTGGCAGAACCCTGACCTCGCCCTCGCCCATTTGTTCGAACATGTTTTCCATCTTCGCTGCATGCTGCTTGGCCAGTTTCACGTCACGGAATTTGCCTTGACGGAACAACGCAATTTCACGCGCCTTGCGCTCGTCATTCAGGACGATCACGTCCTCACCGGCCCTCGGCACTTCAGACAAACCCTGTATCTCCACAGGAATGGAAGGCCCTGCTTCCTTAACCATTTCGCCATTTTCGTTCAACATGGCACGAACACGGCCATAGGCTCCACCCGCCAACAACATGTCGCCCGCTCTGAGTGTCCCGGATTGCACCAAAATAGTTGCCACAGGGCCGCGGCCCTTATCCAGGCGTGCTTCAATCACCAAACCCTTGGCTGGAATATCCTTCTGCGCCTTCAGCTCCAGTACTTCAGCCTGCAGCAGAACGCCTTCCAGCAAATCATCAATACCCTCTCCCGATTTGGCCGACACCCCCACAAACATGGTATCGCCACCCCAGTCTTCCGGCACGACGCCTTGAGCCACCAGCTCCTGCTTTATCCGCTCCACATTTGAATCGGGCTTGTCGATCTTGGTCATCGCCACGACCAGCGGCACATTCGCCGCTTTGGCATGGTGGATTGCTTCAATTGTCTGCGGCATCACACCATCATCGGCGGCCACAACCAGAATGACCACGTCGGTAGCTTTGGCGCCGCGCGCCCGCATCGCCGTAAAGGCTTCATGGCCTGGCGTATCCAGGAAAGTCACCATGCCGCGCGGAGTTTCCACATGATAGGCGCCGATGTGTTGGGTAATTCCGCCCGCTTCACCATGGGCTACGCGAGTGCGACGAATATAGTCAAGTAACGATGTCTTACCATGATCGACGTGGCCCATCACCGTCACTACCGGTGCACGAGATTCCATGTGCACCTCATGTGATTCGGTTTCGGCAAGATAGGATTCCGGGCTATCCAGAGCCGCCGGTTTGGCAACATGCCCCATTTCCTCGACCAAAATCATGGCAGTTTCCTGATCCAGGACTTGGTTGATCGTTGCCATTGAACCCATTTTCATCATGGTTTTAATGACCGCAGCAGCTTTGACCGCCATTTTTTGCGCAAGTTGGCCGACGGAGATCGTTTCCGGAATCAATACTTCATGCACAATAGGTTCGGTCGGCATAGCAAAACCATGAGGCCCTTGATCCTCCGCCTTGTGGTGAGGCCCCCGATCCTTACGGTTGCGCCATCCAGCCGCACCGCCAACATCACCGCGCACCTTGATGCCGCGCCGTTTGCCAGCCGTGTCAGCCCAAGCAGTTTCATTTTTCTTGGCTGCTTTTTTCTCGGTTTTTTCACCCGGTTTTACCGCAGGCTTATGCAACGTGCCTTCCGCTCGCACAGGTTCCGGTGCCTTGGCGATGACGGGCTCAGCCGCCTTAGCTTGAGCTGCGGCCTCGACAGCCTGCCTGCGTTGCGCTTTCTCCTGCTTTTCACGAATGTCGGCACTTTGGCGCGCGATTAATTCGGCTTGCTTACGTGCTTCTTCTTCGCGTTTGGCAATCTCGGAGTCTTGCAACTTTGATTTGGATTTTTTCTTTGCTACCGCCACTTCGACCGGTGCCGCTTCGACCGGTGCCGCTTCGACCGGCGCCGCTTCGACCGGCGCCACTTCGACCGGTGCCACTTCGACCGGTGCCACTTCGACTGACGCCACTTCGACTGACGCCACTTCGACTGCATCGCGCTTAACAAAAGTTCGTTTTTTGCGCACCTCCACCTGGATAGTGCGTGCCTTACCGGTGCTATCCGCCTTCTTGATTTCAGTTGTTTCTTTACGCGTCAGGGTGATCTTGTTCTTGGGCTCCTTGGCGCCATGCGCACGGCGTAAATAGTCCAGCAATTGCGTCTTGTCCTGCTCGGTCAGCAAATCATCGGCAACTGCCTTATTCACGCCCGCAGCCCGCAACTGCTCAAGCAGCAGCGTTGCGGGCAAGCCCAGCTCGCCGGCAAATTGAGCTACGTTCATTTGTCCCATTTCAGTCTCCAGTCCATTCTGCTCGCTATCGTCACGCAAACCACGGAGCGCGTGCCGTCATAATCAATTGCTTGGCACGTTCATTGTCCATACCGGTCAATTCAACCAGATCGTCAACCGCCAAATCGGCCAGATCATCCATTGCAACCACACCCTTGGATGCCAGAGTGCGCGCGGTTTCATCGTCCATTCCTTCCATTGCCAGCAACTCGGCAGAAGGCGCCTCCATCTTTTCTTCGCTGGCGATTGCCTCTGTCAGTAACGCATTGCGCGCACGGCTACGCAGTTCATTGATGGTGCCTTCGTCGAGAGACTCAATTTCAAGCATCTCAGTCAATGGCACATAGGCCACCTCTTCCAGTGAGCTAAAGCCTTCCTGTACCAGGATTTGTGCCACTTCTTCATCGACATCCAGTTTTTGCATGAACTGCGAAATAATCGAGGAGCTCTCTTCCTGGTTTTTCTGCTCGGCTTCTTCCTCGGTCATGATATTCAGGGTCCAGCCAGTCAACTCGCTGGCCAGACGCACATTCTGTCCCAAGCGGCCAATCGCCTGCGCCAACTGTTCTTCCTCAACCACCACATCCATACTGTGTTTTTCTTCATCCACAACAATGCTGCTGATTTCAGCAGGTGCAAGTGCGTTGATAACGAATTGGGCGGGTTCCGGCGACCACAAGACGATATCCACCCGCTCACCCGCGAGCTCCGAGGTCACGGCCTGAACGCGTGAGCCGCGCATGCCAACACAAGTGCCAATCGGATCAATGCGTGGATCGTTAGACTTGACGGCAATTTTTGCGCGTGCGCCGGGGTCTCTCGCTGCCGCCTTGATTTCTAGCAGGCTGTCTTCAATTTCCGGCACTTCCAGTTCAAACAGCTTAACCAGAAATTCCGGTGCGATTCGGGACAAGATCAACTGCGGACCACGACCAGCCCTGTCCACTCGCGACAGATAAGCGCGAATACGGTCGCCCACGCGCAAATTTTCCTTTGGGATCATCTGTTCGCGCGGCAACATCGCCTCAATCCGCCCTGATTCGATAATGGCATTGCCCCGCTCCATGCGCTTGATCGTGCCGGAGACGAGATATTCTTCGCGTGCCAGAAAATCATTCAATATCTGCTCGCGCTCAGCCTCGCGGATTTTTTGCATGATCACTTGCTTGGCAGCCTGCGCACCGATACGACCGAATTCGATCGGCTCAAGCGATTCCTCGATATAGCTATCCAGCCCAATTTCAGAATTAAGCTTATGAGCCTCGGTCAGACTGATCTGCCGCTCAGGAAATTCCACCGCATCATCAGGCACCACATGCCAGCGACGGAAAGAGGCGTATTCGCCGCTATCGCGGTCAACTTCAACGCGCACATCCACATCTTCATGAAAACGCTTCTTGGTCGCGGAGGCCAGCGCCAACTCCAACGCATCAAAAATCACCTCTTTGGAGACGTTTTTCTCCCGCGACATTACTTCCACGACCAGCAAAATTTCACGACTCATGCTACCCTCCAGCTTATATCTTCGGTATCAAACGTGCCTTGTCCATATCGGCAATATTAAGCGACAGCAGCGCACCATCAACTTCCAACTGCAGCACGCCATCCTTAACATCACGCAGAACACCCGCGTAATTCTTCCTGCCGGCAAGCGGTATCCGCAGCTTTATCTGCGCAGACTCGCCATTGAAGCGGACAAAGTCTGCTTCCTTCTTCAAGGCCCGATCCAACCCCGGTGAAGAAACCTCCAGACGGTCGTAATCGTGATCCAGTTCGACCGCCAACAATCGTGATAAATGATTGCTTACAAAAGCACAATCATCAACGCTGATTCCACCCGGCTTATCGATGAACAGACGGAGCGACTTCCCCCGTGCCGACACTTCCAGGTCGACAAACTCATATCCCAAACCGGTTACCGTAGATTCCAGCAAGCCGTATAAGTCCATATCTCCGCCACAAATAAAAAATGGGCTGTCAGCCCATATACGATTGATGCATTATACCCAATATCCCGAATGAATGGAACATCAACCCGCAAGCGGAGGGTACCAATACTCGGCGACAAATTAACCTTGTCCTGCATTATCAAGACTCAAAATCAAAGTCCTGAAACAACAAAGCCCTCGCGAAGAGGGCTTTGTTGTTAATAAGGAGCCTGGCGGTGACCTACTTTCACATGGGTAATCCACACTATCATCGGCGCGGGTTCGTTTCACTTCTGAGTTCGGGATGGGATCAGGTGGGTCCAAACTGCTATGGCCGCCAAGCATAACTGGCTGCTGAAAGG
>JAJFTF010000017.1 GCA_021373185.1 Betaproteobacteria bacterium
CCATGCGCAGCGGTTCCTGCAAATCGTGCGAGGCGACATAGGCGAATTGCTCCAGCTCGGCGTTGGAGCGCGCCAGATCTTCGGTCTTTCTGGTCAGCACCTGTTGCGCCTGCTTGCGTTCGCTGATGTCGTGGAAGGAAATAACAGCCCCGACGATCTCGCCGTTGCGGTGCATCGGATGGGACGACATGTCAGCCGGGAAGCTGGTGCCGTCGGCGCGCCACAGCAACTGGTCTTCGATGGTGACGTTTTCCCCTTCGCGCAGGGTCGCCAGCGAGCGGCAGTTTTCCATGGGATTGGGGTTGCCGTCGGCCAGGGTGTGGTGGATGGCCGTATGCATGTTCTTGCCGAGGAGGTCTTGTTCCGTGGTGTATCCCAGTATTTTAAGAGCGGCGTGGTTGCAGAAGGTGCAGCGCGCTTCGCGATCGACGCCGTAGATGCCTTCGGCAGTAGAGTCGAGCAGCAGGCGTACCCGCGCTTCGCTTTCCTGCAGCCGGTCGGCGATTGTTTTGAGTTCCTTGAAAATAGGCGTAATGCGTTCAATGCCGACAGCCATGAGTGCCGAAATCATCAGGGCGATCAGTTCGGCATTCATGTTCGGCTGCTTTGCGTGACCGGACGTGAACATTTCAACCAGACTTATGCCGCGTCGGAGCGCCATAAGGATGATCGCTGTCGCGATGAGTCCCCAGGCCAGGCTTTTACCGGTGACCTTGATCAGCCGGAGCGCGAAAAAAACCGCGACAAACTGCAGGATGAGAGAGGCGACCAGGACATAGGTCACCATTGCGAAGCCGCTCCCGGCGAGGCGGCGATGGCGGGCATCCGGGCAATGGCCGCCAGCATCAGGTTGCAGTGCAACGGGGTGGCGCTATTGTGGGACAGGGGGCGGGTGTCCATGAAAATATTCCAGATACATGAATTCGGGAAGGCTCTCTACATATTAGCAAGCAGGACGAAAAAGATCACTGCACTGCGCTAGTCGCCCAGATTCGTGCCGACATGGCGTGCGCTGAGTATCCACGGGTGATCGGGCGGCACCGTCTTGACCTTGCCGGCGACCTCTTCCAGTTTTACCGCCTTGGCGCCATCGCCTCTGGCCGCGACCATCACACCGTAGTGCCCTTGGTTAATCAGTTCGGTGCAGGCCGTTCCCAGGCGGGTGGCGAGCAGGCGATCCGCCGCAGAGGGGATGCCGCCGCGCTGCAGGTGGCCGAGAATGGTGATGCGGGTTTCCAGTCCGGTCAGCAGTTCAAGCTGCTTGGCGAGGCGCACGGTTTTTTCCGCGTATTGGGTTTCCGGGGCATCCTCGGCCTCCGCTTTCTTGCTTTCCTTGGCCTTGTTGGCGAGTTTTTCTTTCTTTGCGGCCTGCAGCTCTTCGTGTTCCTGCTGCGAAATCGCCCCTTCGGCCATGGCGACGATGCTGAAGGTTTTGCCACGGCGGCTGCGTTCGCGGATCGCTTCGGCCACGCTTTCCACTGCGTAGGGGATTTCCGGGATCAGGATCACGTCCGCGCCGCCGGCGATGCCTGCCCCCAGCGCCAGCCAGCCGGCACGGTGGCCCATGATCTCCACCACGATGATGCGGTGATGGCTGTGCGCCGTGCTGTGCAGGCGGTCGATAGCGTCGGTTGCGATGCCGAGCGCGGTGTCGAAGCCGAACGTGATGTCGGTCATGGCGACGTCGTTGTCGATGGTTTTCGGCAGGGTGATGATGTTGAGGCCCTTGTCCTTCAGGCGCAGGGCGTTTTTCTGGGTGCCGCCGCCGCCCAGGCAGACCAGCACGTCGAGATGGTTGTCGTGGTAATTGCCGACGATCACATCGGTCATGTCGACCACCTTGCCGCCAACCGGCATGCGGTGCGGCTTGTCGCGGCTGGTGCCGAGGAGGGTGCCGCCGCGAGTCAGGATGTCCGACAGATTGCTGGCATCCAGCGCCATCGTGCGGTTTTCCATCAGGCCGCGAAAGCCGTCGCGAAAGCCGATGATCTGCATGCCGTAATGGTTCAGCGCCGCCTTGCCGACGCCGCGGATGGCTGCATTCAAGCCGGGGCTGTCGCCGCCGGAGGTAAGAATTCCAATGTATTTCGTCATGCGAGGTTTGCCCTTTGTACGAGTTGGAATATCATCGGCGATAAGCGTCTACCGGTCAATCCGTTGACTTTTTTGTTTTCCGGCTGAAAGGAAAATCCATGCGTTTTTTTGCGATCATCTTGCTGTCGTTGTTTGCCCTGACCGCTTCCGCCGCCGATTATGTGCGGGAACAAAAATGGGCGGACGAAGTCGTGCCATCCATCGTGGTGGGCGACCCGGTTTATCTCGGGCCGGTAAACGGCCACAAATTTCTCGCGCTATATACTGAAGCCGCCAAGCCGAAAACGGCGGTGATAGTGGTTCACGGCCTGGGCGTGCATCCCGACTGGAACCTGATCGGCGTGCTGCGCAGCGGCTTGGCGGAGCAGGGCTACACCACGCTTTCCGTGCAGATGCCGGTGCTCGCTGCAGATGCCGCCGCAGCATCTTATTCGGCCACCTTCGACGAGGCTGCCGGGCGGCTCAAGGCCGCGGTCGAGTTTCTCCGGGGCAAAGGTTACCGCACCATCGCCATCGTCTCGCACAGCATGGGCTCGCGCATGAGTCTGACCTACCTTGAACGGAATCCGGCTGCGCCAGTCAAAACTTGGGTGGCGATCGGCATGCCGACAAGCGGGGGGTATGGCAAGGTCGTGATCCCGGTGCTGGATCTGTATGGCGCAAACGACCTGCCGGCGGTGCTTAAGGGCGCCAGGCGGCGCGCGGATTCTTTCAGGGTGAAAGGCTCGGAACAGATTGCCGTGCCGCAGACCGACCATTTCTTCAATCAGCGCGATGTCGAACTGGTGAAGACCGTGAAGGATTATCTGGACAAGGTGTTGGCCGATTGCATGTCGTGCAAACCGGGAGGTGAATGATGCAGATCAAGGCGCTTGGACATGCGGTGCTCAGGGTGCGCAACCTGGAGCGCTCGCTGGCGTTTTACCGGGATGTGCTCGGCATGCGCGAGGTTGCGCGTTACCGCGGCAAGATGGTGTTCTTTTCCCTCGGCGCCAACCACCATGACCTGGGGCTGATGGAGATCGGCACGCAGGCGGTTGACGCCGATCCCGGCGCGGTGGGGCTTTACCATCTGGCGTTCAAGGTCGGCGATAGCCTGGACGAATTGCGGGCGGTCAAGGCCGAGCTGGAAGCGAGCGGCGTGGAAATTCTCGGCATGTCCGACCATCGGGTCTCGCAGTCGCTTTATATTGTCGATCCCGATGGCATCGAGCTGGAGCTTTACGTCGATGCCGATCCGGCCTTGTGGCGCGCCGACCCGGCGGCGGTGGCCCACATCGGGCCGCTGAGTCTGGCGTAGGTCTACGCCTATTTCGTCAGCGCCATGAACAGTTCCGGCAGGCGCTCCGGCAGGCGCTGGATGTTGTCGATGACAGTGTACTGCTTGCCGAAAATGTCGCTGACGTATTCGTCCGCCTTCGGGTCGAGATTGATGCAGTAGGCATATATCCCCTGGCCGTCCAGTTCCTTCACCGCGCGGCGGGCGTCCTCGATCAGGACGCGGCCATCCTTGGTATCCACGTCCGCCGGTTCGCCGTCGGTCAGGATCAGCATCAGTTTCTTGTCGGCCTTCTGGTTTTCGAGATAGTGCGCGGCGTGGCGCATCGCCGCGCCCATGCGGGTCGAATACTGCGCGTCCATCGCCGCCAGCCGGCCTTTCACCTGGTCGTCCCATTTCTCGCTGTAGCCCTTGATGTGCAGGTAGCGCACATCGTGGCGGGTATTCGAGTGGAAACCGCCGATGGCAAATGGATCGCCCAGTTTGTCCACCGCCCAGGCCAGCAGCGACACCGCTTCCTGGCTTAGTTCGAGGACGGTCTGCTCGGTGCCCGCGACTTTTTCGTTGAGCGATTCCGACAAGTCCAGCAGCAGCATCACCGCAATGTCGCGGCCACTGGTTTTGTGGCTCATGTTGATGCGCGGGTCGGGCATGGCGCCGCCCTTGAAGTCGATCAGCGAACGCAGCGCCACGTCGAGATCGAGTTCGCTGCCTTCTTCCTGATAGCGGATGCGTACTTTGTCCTGCGGCTTGAGCAAGTCGAGCAGGCGTTTCAGGCGCTTGGCCAGTGCGGCGTTCTTGGCCAGCAGTTGGTCGATGTCTGCCCCGTTGCCTTGCGGGTGCAAGGCTTCGTAAACGCTCACCCAGTCCGGGCGGTAAGTCTGGCTGGTGTAATCCCATTCCGGGTAGTGGCGCGGCGGCAGGCCCTTGAGTTCTTCGGTCAGCTCGACTTTGCTTTGTTGGTCGAAGGCCTCTTCCTCGTCGCCTTCCTCGATGAATTTCCACATCTGGCGATTGTCGTCGCGGTAATCCACCACGGTGTCCAGAAAATGGATGTTGGGCAACTGGTCGCTCTGCAGGCGGGTTTTTGCGCCGAAAGCGATCGCCAGATCGACCATTTGCTCGGTGCCGGACTCGCCCTGTTCCATCAGGGCATGGAAGCGCCGGGCGAACTCGACGATGTCGGGATTGAGGTAGGGGTGGCCCGGATCGAGAATGGCGCGGGACAACATCGTCAGCCGGTGACGCAGGCAGGACGCCGTTTTCGGGTCGCAAGCATGTTCTTCCGGTACCGGGTGCAACGCCTGAAAGAGGCGGCGCAGGCCGGGATATTCGCGCATCGCCAGGCATTCCACGCGCGAGTCTTCGAGCAGCTCCACCGCCATGCGCTGGAACGGGCTCAGGTTGTCGGCGAAGACCGCCGTGGTCCAGCGCTTGTGGCCGACGATGTGCGCCAGCACGGCGCGGTAGCGATCCAGGCCGCTGACGCCGTGGGCATCGTCGTAAACATCCGGCAGGCGGATGCCGAGCTGGTCGTAGTAGGGAACCGGCTTGCGCAGTTCGTCGAAGTGCAGCGAATAGGGCACGAAATGGTCGCTATCCCGCCACAGCCCGCGCAGGTACAGGTCGAGCTTGCGCTCGTGGTCGACCAGCAGCGTGCCGCTCCGCTCGCGCTGGATGACAGCGCGGCTGTCGGACGATTGCAGGCGGAAATAATCTTCCTGCCGCTCGGGATGGTCGCCGTAATTGCGGATGCCGTAATCCACCCAGTTTTTCAGGCCGTGGATGGAAAGCTGGCCCAGCAAAAATGGAATCTGTTTGAAAAATTCCGGCAGGCCGGGGCTGGGGAAAGTCTGGTGGATGCCGTGGATCGAACCGGTGGTGCGCGCCATGAAATCCAGCACCAGATCGAGGTAGCACTGCATCTGTTCGACCGAGCGCAGACGGCGCGCGGCGGCGGCCAAAGATTGCAGGAATGGCACGATAGCCTTGCCGTTGGGCGATTTGTACATCTTGCGGATGGCATCCATCACCGGCGCCAGCGCGGCTTCGCCTGCGGTTTCGGCCACCGCGGGCCACTCTTCGAGGAAGATCAGGATCGGCTCGGCGCCGTGCCCCATTTTGCCGAGGAAGCGCGCATTCTCCAGATAGGCATGCACGCCTTCCTTGGACAGCGCCGCCAACGCCTCGGCCATGCATTCCTCGAAGACCTGGCCGACTTGCTCGAAGCCGCAGTCGAGCTGTTGCCAGAACGCCTGGATTTGCGGGTGCTGCATGGTTTTAGCTTCGGCCACGTCGGGTCGCCTCAGGCAAACACGGCGTCGATGGCGTGATCTAGCGTATCGCGGATGTCCGCGTCGTCGGTGATGGGTCGCACCAGCGCCATGCGGCAGGCGTCGCGCGGCGCAACGCCGCCCTTGATCAGGGTGGCGGCATAGACCAGCAGGCGCGTCGAAATCCCTTCGTCGAGGCCGTGCCCCTTGAGGTTGCGCGCGGTCGTGCCGATTTTCACCAGCTTGGCCGCCATGGCTTCATCCATGCCGGTTTCCCTGGCGACGATGCCGGTTTCCAGGGCAGCATCGGGATAATCGAACTCGAACGCGGTAAAGCGCTGCTTGGTGGATTGCTTCAAATCCTTCATCAGGTTCTGGTAGCCCGGATTGTAGGAAATCACCAGCTGGAAATCGGGATGCGCCTGGAGCAGCTCGCCTTTTTTGTCCAAGGGCAGGGTGCGGCGATGGTCGGTCAGTGGGTGGATCACCACCGTGGTGTCCTGGCGCGCTTCGACGATTTCATCCAGATAGCAGATCGCGCCGATGCGCGCGGCGGTGGTCAGCGGGCCGTCCAGCCAGCGCGTGCCGTTGGCGTCGAGCAGATAGCGCCCGACCAGGTCGGACGCCGTCATGTCCTCGTTGCAGGCCACGGTAATCAGCGGCTTGTTGAGTTTCCACGCCATGTATTCGATAAAGCGCGACTTGCCGCAACCGGTCGGGCCTTTCACCATCACCGGCAGGCGCGCCGCGTAGGCCGCTTCGTAAAGCGCCACCTCGTTGCTTTGAACTTGATAGAACGGCTCTGTGTGAACCTTGTACTGGTCTTTATCGGTCATCATTTTCTCCATACTCGTCATTTGCGTGCGTAGTGCTAACGGCAGACCACGCGGTTTCTGCCCGAATTCTTGGCTTCATACAGTGCCTCGTCCGCCCTCGCGATGACGGTCTCGGCATCGTCGCCGTCGGCAGTCGTCGTCACGCCGACGCTGACAGTCACCGGAATGGGTGCTGTGCTGCGCTTGGTATGAATCTCCATTTCCGCGGTGATTTTTCTGATGCGCTCGGCGACTGGCTCGGCATCCTTCATGCCGGTCTCGGGTAGTATCATCGCGAACTCTTCCCCGCCGAAGCGGCCTACCTTGTCAGCGTCCCTCATCATCGACTGGCATGCTGCCGCGAAGGATTTGAGCACCTCGTCGCCGGTCGGGTGGCCCCATTGGTCGTTGATTTTCTTGAAATGGTCAATGTCCATCATCAGGAAAGACAGCGGGTGTTTGTAACGCTGTCCCCGCTTGATTTCCTCCTCCAGCGAATCAAGGATGGTGCGCCGGTTGTACAGGCCGGTCAGCGGATCTTCGCTGGATAGCTTCATCAGGCTGGCTTCCAGCGCCTTCCTTTTGGTGATGTCGGTGAATGTTCTGACAAACCCTTTTCCGGGCAACGGATTGTGGGTCAGCAGGCACCAGCGCGGCTCATTGTTGATTAGCTGGGGAAATTCAAATTCGAAAGTGGCCGGCTCGTCGAGTTGATAGATGGCGTAGTCCAGCATCTGCTGGTCTTGCCCGGTCGTGGCGGCCCATATTTTCAGGATATCCCGGAAGTCGACGCCCAGTTCGACTGTGCCGTGCGGCAGTTGAAACATCGCCTCGAAATGTCGGTTGAACGCCAATGTGCGATAGTCCGGCCCGACCACCACCATTCCCTGCGTGATGTGATCCAGAACAATATTCAGAACGTCCGCTGGCTGGGAAAAATGGCTCTTGTCGAACGATTTCCTTTTTTCGCCAGATTCATCCGCCATGATATTTCCCTTCATCTTTCCGGTTTCCAACGATCTTCCTTGAGCGGCCTTGCGTTTGCCGTCACCCGTTCATGAGCTTCGGCATTGGCGACAAGTGTAAATCGTATGCCAAAGACGTCTCCGCCAGTTGATGGCATTGGAAGGGGCTTCGCGGAAAAAAACGCCCCCAGCAAGTGGGGGCGCATTTCGCTGCTTTGCTGTGAAGCTCGTGCTTACTTGTGCACGCCCAGCTTTTCGCGCCAGCCGGGGAAAATCTTGTCGGCATCTTTCGGGAACGACTCGAAAGCGCGGGCAAATTCCTTGTGCTCCTTGGCCCACTGGATCGGGTCGGCACCGGCCTTCCAGCAATCGTAAGCCTGGCGCAGCGAGATCGCGCCGGCAGCCGGGCTGTCGATGTGGCCGTAGGAGCCGCCGCCAGCGGTGTTGATCACGTTGCCGTGGCCGAGGTTCTCGAAGAAGCCTGGCAGGCGCAGCGCGTTCATGCCGCCGGAGATGATCGGGGTGGTGGGCTTCATGCCGAACCACTTCTGGAAGTAGACCGGGCCTTGGCACTCGTCGCGCTCGATCATGTAAGCGATGATCTTGTCGTCGCCTTCACCTTCCATCTTGCCGTAGCCCATGGTGCCGACGTGGATGCCGGAAGCACCTTGCAGACGGGACATTTTCGCCAGGACAAACGCGGTGTAACCACGCTTGGCGGACGGCGAAGTCACCATGCCGTGGCCGGCGCGGTGGTAGTGCAGGTACTGGTTGGGGTACTGGCGACGAGCGGTGGTGACCATGCCGGGGCCGCCGACGAAACCGTCGACCAGGAAGGCCAGCTTGTCAGCATCAGGGCCGAAGGTTTCCAGCGCGAAATCGGCGCGGGCGCACATTTCGTAGTGGTCGTCGGCGGTGATGTTCATGGAGAACAGTTTGGCCTGGCCGGTTTCGTCCTGGGCGCGCTTCATCGAGTCATAGACCAGCGGCAGCACTTTCTTGATCGGGGCGAAAACCTGGTTGCCTTGCGGTTCGTCGTTCTTGATGAAGTCGCCGCCCAGCCAGAACTGGTAAGCCGCCTTGGCAAACGGCTCAGGACGCAAGCCCAGCTTCGGCTTGATGATGGTGCCGGAGATGTAGCCGCCGTTAACTACCGGGCGACCGAGGATGCGCCACAGGTCGGAGATGTCCTTGGCCGGGCCGTCGAACATCTGAATGACGCGGTCGGGCATGTAGAAGTCGATCATCTTGGCGTGCTCGATGTCGCCCATGCCCTGGTTGTTGCCGATGACCAGGGTCAGGAAGGAAACCAGCATGAAGCGGCCGTCGGTGACGTTGCGGTCGAACAGGTCGATCGGGTAAGCGATCCGCATGTCTTCCTTGGCTTCGTCGATGTGATAGACCAGCGCGTCCACGCCCTTGGTGAAGTCATCGGTGGTGGATACTTCGACGTTGGTGCCGGTGGAGGATTCGGCGGCGAAGTGAGCGGCTGCTTCCAGGTAGCCGGTGCCGGCCTTGGGCTTCATCTTGTAAGCGACGAGGATGTGCTTGCCGCCCTTGATCAGGTCTTCTTCTTTCAGACTCAGATCGGCATAACGATTCGATTGATCCATCAGTGTTTCCTCTCAAAAAAACTGGTTAGTGAATTAGGTACTGGGTTAACTATACGAATATTTAATCATAAATAATATTAAATAATTATTATGATAACGATAAGCCATTGCTTATGGTGTGCTGTGCGTTGCTTATCCGGCCAGCCGGGTCAGCGCCTCGCGGTATTTTTCCGCAGTTTTCGCCGCTACTTCGGCAGGCAGTTCCGGTGCGGGCGGCTTCTTGTTCCAGCCGACGCTTTCCAGCCAGTCGCGCACATACTGCTTGTCAAAGCTGGGCGGGTTGGAACCGGGCACATACTGGTCGGCGGGCCAGAAGCGGGAGGAGTCCGGCGTCAGCGCCTCGTCGATCAGGTAAAGCTTGCCCTGTGCGTCCTGGCCGAATTCGAACTTGGTGTCGGCGATGATGATGCCCTTGGTCAGCGCGTACGCCGCCGCCTCTTTGTACAGTGCAATGGCGGCAGCGCTCACTTCGGCGGCGAGCGCCTTGCCGAGCAGTTCCTCGGCCTTGGCGAAGCTGATATTTTCGTCGTGAGCGCCCACTTCCGCCTTGGTGGATGGGGTGAAGATCGGCTCTGGCAGCCGATCCGCTTCTTTCAGTCCGGCAGGTAGGGGGATGCCGCAGACGCTGCCTTGGCTCTTGTATTCCTTCCAGCCCGAGCCGACCAGATAGCCGCGCACGATGGCTTCGATCGGCAGCGGCTTGAGGCGGCGCACCACGGTGGCACGGCCAGCCACTTGTTCGCGCTCGTCGTCGGCAACCAGCGATTCCGGCGCGATGCCGGTCAACTGGTTGGGCAGGATGTGGCCGAGCTTGGCGAACCAGAAATCGGAGATGCTGGTCAGTACCTTGCCCTTGTCCGGGATCGGCGTCGGCAGCACCACGTCGAAGGCCGACAGGCGGTCGGTGGTGACGATCAACAAGCGCTCGTCGTCGACCGCGTAAATGTCGCGCACCTTGCCACGGTTGAGCAGGGTCAGGCTCTTGATGCTGGAATTGAATATGGGTGCGGTCATGTCGGTTCCTTGAGATGAGAGTAAGCGCGAATCCGCAATTTTACTTGAAAACACCCCATGTTCTTTATAATGATTTAATTTTTAATGATAAGATTTTGCTTATCATTAATTCAGGATGAAGCCGTGTTGCACGTCACCTTTCGCCAGCTCAAAGTATTCGAGGCCGTCGCCCGTCAGCTCAGTTTTTCGCGTGCTGCCGAAGAATTGCACCTGACCCAGCCGGCGGTTTCGATGCAGATCAAGCAATTGGAAGAAAGTGTGGGCTTACCTTTGTTCGAGCAGATCGGCAAAAAAATCTTCCTGACCGATGCCGGCAATGAAGTCTATCGCTGCAGCCGGAATATCGCCGAGCAACTGTCGGATGCCGAGGCGGTGCTGGGCGAGATGAAGGGCCTCAAGCGCGGCAAGCTGAACATTTCGGTGGTGAGCACCGCCAACTATTTCGCGCCGCAGTTGCTGGCCTCGTTCTGCCAGCGCCACGAGAACGTCACGCTGAGCCTCAAGGTGGTCAACCGCGAAATTCTGCTCAATCAGTTGGCCAACAACGAGATGGATCTGGCGGTCATGGGCTTGCCACCGGAAGGGCTGGACATCATCGCCGAACCTTTCCTGGCAAACCCGCTGGTGGTGATTGCGCCGCCTAGCCACCCCCTAGCCGCCGAGCGCTCCATCCCGCTGACCCGGCTGGCGCAGGAAACTTTCATTGTGCGCGAGCAAGGATCTGGCACGCGCAGCGCGATGGAGCGCTTTTTCGCCCAGCACGGCCTGACGCTCTCCACCGGCATGGAGATGAGCACCGACGAGGCGATTAAGCAGGCGGTGCAGGCCGGCATGGGGCTGGGCGTTGTTTCCATGCTGACCCTGACGCTCGAACTGGAGACCAGGCGGCTGACGGTACTCGACGTGGAATCCTTCCCGATCCGGCGCAACTGGTTCGTGGTGCACCGCAAAGGCAAGCGGCTGTCGGCGGTGGCGCAGGCGTTCAAGGATTTCCTGCTGAAAGAGGCCGAACAGATGATCGTGCCGGATTGATCTTAAACACGGCTTTTAGCCACGGATACACACGGATTAACACTGATACCTAGGGGGCATAAGTAAAGCGTGTGGTTGAAATAACACGGTTTTTTCTCGGATGGTAAGGTGCAACCATCTGATAATCCGTGAAAATCTGTGTTAATCCGTGGCTAATTCTTTTTAAGAATTGGGGCAAGACTTCGAGTACCCTGTAAAATTGAAAGTCAGAGAATATGAAACCACCCGTTCCTCCCGCTGAAGAATCCACTCCCGAAGCCCGCCATGCTGCGCGCATGCAACGCAAAAAGGCGCTGATCGATGAGAAAATAGAAGCCGCCGGGCAGGAGCGCGGCGTACTGGTGGTCAACACCGGCAACGGCAAAGGCAAGAGCAGCTCGGGTTTCGGCATGGTGGCGCGCGCCCTCGGCCACGGCATGAAAGTGGGCGTGGTGCAGTTCATCAAAGGCCACACCGAAACCGGCGAGGAAGCCTTCTTCCGCCGCTTTCCGGATGAAGTGTCGTTCCATGTGATGGGCGAGGGCTTTACCTGGGAGACTCAGGATCGGGCGCGAGATGTGGCTACCGCCGAGGCTGCCTGGCAACAGGCGCGCGCCTTGCTGCGCGACCCGGCCATCGGCCTGGTGCTGCTCGACGAACTCAACATCGCCCTGAAGCAACGTTATCTCGACGTGCATACGGTACTCGCCGACATCGCCGCGCGTGCGCCCTATCAGCATGTGGTCGTCACCGGGCGCAGCGCGCCGCCAGAACTGATTGCGGCGGCGGATACCGTCACCGACATGACCCTGATCAAACACGCCTTCCAGGCCGGGATAAAAGCCCAGCCCGGCGTCGAATTTTGAGGATGCCATTCTGAGCTGCCCCGCACTGTTTATTTCCGCGCCGGCTTCCGGCCAAGGGAAGACCACCGTCACCGCCGCCCTGGCACGCCTGCACTCGCGCCAAGGACGCCGGGTGCGAGTGTTCAAGAGCGGCCCGGACTTTCTCGATCCGCAGATCCTTGCTGTCGCCAGCGGTCATCCGGTTTACAACCTCGACCTCGGCATGTGCGGCGCGGACGATGGCGCGCGCCGCCTGGCGCAGGCGGCGCGCGAAGCCGACCTGATCCTGGTCGAAGGGGTGATGGGGCTGTATGACGGTGAACCTTCGGGGGCCGATATCGCCCGCCGCTTCGGCATCCCGGTGCTGGCGGTGATCGGCGCCCAAGCCATGGCCCAGACTTTTGGCGCTATCGCCCACGGCCTTGCGACCTACCAGCCGGGGCTGCCCTTTTCCGGGGCGTTCGCCAACGGCGTCGGCAGCCCGCACCATGCGCAGATATTGCAGGATAGCTTGCCGCCGGACATGAGATGGTATGGCGCGTTGGGGCGTGACGCCGAGATGATGTTGCCGGAGCGCCACCTCGGCCTGTTGCAGGCGGCGGAGATCGACGATCTGGAGGCGCGACTCGACCGCCTTGCCGACAAGCTGGCGGAAACCGGCGCTGCCGATTTGCCTGCGGCAGTGTCTTTTCCCGAACCGGCGTATGCGGCGCCGCCCCGGCTACTCAAAGGCAAAACCATCGCCATCGCCCGCGATGCCGCCTTCGGTTTCATCTACCCGGCCAACCTTGATGCACTGCGTGAACTCGGCGCGGAACTGGTCTTTTTTTCGCCGGTTGCCGGCGATGCGTTGCCGCCTTGCGATGCAGTCTGGCTGCCGGGCGGCTACCCGGAATTGCACGCGGTGCAACTCGCTGCGCGGGGCGATCTGTGGCAGGCATTGCAGGCCCACGTGGCAGCGGGCAAGCCGCTGCTGGCGGAATGCGGCGGGATGATGGCGCTGTTCCAGCAGTTGATCGACAAGGCCGGCGTTCGCTACCCGATGGCCGGTCTGCTGCCGGGCGAAACGGTCATGCAATCGCGTCTTGCCGCTCTTGGTATGCAGTCGGCAGAGCTGCCCGAAGGACGGCTCAACGGGCATACCTTCCATCACTCGAAATGCGATACGCCCCTTGTGCCGCTGATCCGCGCCCAAGACAGCGAAGGGCGTGAGGGTGAGGCAATCTACCGCGTTGGCCGCCTCACGGCCTCATACGTGCATTTCTACTTTCCCTCGAATCCGCAAGCGGCGGCGCGGATATTCCTCTCTATGTAGGAGCGACTTCCTGGTCGCGATTTCGTTGGTTCGCGACCAAGAGGTCGCTCCTGCATCATGCAAATTCAATGTGACTGAATATTAACCTCAGCATGAAATTCAGGCGCCGTTACGCAGTCGCTGGATTGCTTTGCAAATACTGAATCAAAGCCTGGAATTGAGACTGGGCCTTCCCAGTCGGATCAACGATGGAGTGGCTGAAATATCTCTCGATATTTGCCACCGTAATTTCCGTGTTGATCGGGTCGTAGGTTGTGCCGTTGGCCCCGCCGGCCACATGCCCCATCGTCCTGATGAGCGCGATCTGGCTCATGCCTGCGGCGGCGGCCTTATCGCCGCTGGCCACCATTTTGTCATACAGCGTTTTTTCCGCAGGGCTGAGCATCGCCATGGTATTGACGAACCCACCGGCCTTTTGCATGTAATCGAGATCATCTGCTGTAAGCGTGTCGGGGCCATTGCCCCCTTTCATCTTGTCGCGGATTGCAGCGAACCTGGCGTCGTGGGCGAGCACGTAATCCGTTTCTTCCTGCGTTCTGCTCAAGGCGTCTTTGGATTTTATTTCGGCGAGCCTGGCGTCGATTGAATTGGCGGAAGATGGCGATGATGCCGCCGCGAGGGCATTTCGTGCCGCTTGCGAAATACTTACTGTACCGGCGGTTTTTGCCGGTTCACCGGCAGAGGTTTGCCGCCGGGACGGCAAGGTTGTGCTTGTCGCAATCGCCGGCGAGGCTGCATAAGGCAGTGTCGTTATCATGGTGTCCTCGTTCATCAACGCAACTGACCCAGGTTATGCAAATTACATGCCAGAGCTATCTGGCCTGGATGGCGCTCACTGCCGTGATGGCAGTATTTCACCCCTCGTTCCGAGGTTTCGCTAGCGTTTTAATGCGGCATCATGGATGATGGCATCATTCCAAATGAGTATTCGCATTATTTCCCCTCTACACTGAGCGAACAAAAAGGTGATTTCATGTCTTTCCTTTCCGGCATCAGCACGCTATCCGTTTTCGTGGTCGAACCCTCCAACGTTCAGTCGCAGTTTATCGATGCGCACCTGAAAACCATTGGCGTCCTGTCATCCAAAGTGTTCAAGGATGGCGCGAGTGCGTTGAAGGCGATGGGCGGGGAGGGCCGCCCCGACGTCGTCATCAGTTCCATGCATTTGCCGGACATGACGGGGGGCGATCTGGTGGGGCGCATGCGCGCCGATGGCGAGACCAGAAATATCGCCTTCATTCTGGTGTCGAGCGAATCCAATCCTCATTACCTGGAGCCGGTGCGCCAGAGCGGATCGAGCGCCATTCTCGGCAAGCCGTTCACGGCTGAACAGTTGAAGAAAGCGCTGTCTACCGCCCTGGATTACCTTAGCCCGGAGGCCGTCAAACTCGATGTGGACAGCGATGTCGATCTGGAGTCGATCAAGGTGCTGCTGGTGGACGATAGCCGTATGGCGCGGGCGTTCATGCGTCATGTTCTGGAAAATCTGGGCGTCAAGAATTTTACCGAGGCCGAGGACGGCAAGCAGGCGGTGGCGATTATCCAGGAGCATTATTTTGATCTGGTGGTCACCGATTACAACATGCCGGAAATGGACGGCAGGGAGCTGACCGAATACATTCGCACCCAGAGCTGGCAAAGCTCGGTGCCGATCCTCATGGTGTCGAGCGAGAGTAACGAGGGCCGTCTGGCGGCAGTGGCTCAGGCCGGCGTATCCGGGGTGTGCGACAAGCCGTTCGAGCCGGCGGTGGTCAAGGGGCTGCTCGAGAAAATGCTCAGCGGCAATTAGTGGCGCGAGGCAGAGATTTGAACGTGACAACCATGCCGGGCATGGGCGGATTTCGGCAGGCTGGCTGGCAAAAAGCCAATTGTCCAACCGCTAATCCGCCACCAGCGTGATCCCGGTTTCAGCCGTCTTCTTGTCGATATCCAGCAGCACTTCGCAATACTCGCTTTGCGCTTCGACCGGCGTAGGGTCGTCCGCGCAATTGCAGCCGGCGATGATCCCGCTATAAAAAATGCCGGCTTTGACCTGAATGAAATTTTCGCTCTCCGAAACCGCGATGATTATCGCCCTGATATTGTCGTCCAGCGCATGGCTGCTGGCCGTCAGGCCTTGTTGCAAGGGAAGCTGATCGACCTTCATCCGCGTGATTTCATTCTTCAGGACATCCTCGAAATCAGGCGTCCCCCAGGCGTCTAATGCTTTAGTCAGTCGGATCATCGTCGCGAGTCATTCCAGCGGCAGATAGAAAAACACAAAGCGGCCCTGTTCGATATCCACCATCAGCTTGGCGCCATGATTCAGGCCGTAGTCCACATAGCCGGGCACGGCGCTGGTCAGATGACACTCGCTGGCATGCTGGGGCGATTCGAAATCGCGGTCGCGGTCATACCAGGAAAGCAGCATGAAACTTTTCAGACGCGATGCGGCCTCGGCATCGGCCAGCTTCATCGCTTCCCGGTAGTCCTGGAGCGGCGGCAGGGGGGCGAGCTTCGCCACCGTTACCCCGGAATAATCGGGCGCGGTGCGCGGCATGCGGCTTGGATTTTCATTCATGGCAGACTTTCGGGAGAACGGTTCGCCTCATGATAAATAACTGATCGAGGTTTGAACAGGGCTGGTTTTCGATGGACGGAGCGCCAACGGATTTTGACGGGCGGCAGACCCTGGCATGTTATTTGCATAACACTCTCTGCAAGGCTTCTATTCGACGGAGATGTGGCATGAATATCGACTCAATACAGCAATCCCATGGCATATCGCGCATTTCAAAGGCGGCAAAAAATGCCTCTGGCGGCGATAATTTGCCGGTAGCGGCAAGCAACAACGGCACGGCGGACACCGCCCATTTGTCGGTGCAGGGAAAGTCCCTGTCCGAATTGCCGCCGCTGATGTTGCCGACGCGCGAGAACGTGCAGAAATTATCCGCGTCGCTTGCCGACGACCTGAAAAACCTGTTCGCCCAGGCCGGCATCAACCCCAATCCCGCTGTCGAATTTGACGTGGATTCATATACGGGAAAGGTCAGCGTCAAGGGAGACCGACCGGACGCGCAGCAAATCACCGAGTTGATCAAGAAAAATCCCGATGTCGAGATGAAAATACACAATGTCGCCGCGATAAGCAGCCATGTCGTCGCAATGGGCAAAGCCATGGAGGCCGACACAGCGTACCGGGCGGCTCAAAGCCCGGCGGAAATAAACAATGTGATCGCCAAATATGCCTCCGTTTACAGCGGCCAGACAAAGGTCACCGATTTTTCGCTGGTATTTAATGGCGCGGATATCCAGGTCAATGCGGATGGCGCTGCGTGGTTGAATTCCAAAACGGAGCGATCATGATTTCCACATCCGCCGTTCCGCCCAATGGAAACGTCTACAGCAATGCCGCAACGAAATCTCGCCAGAATCTCGTCGGCGCTGTATCGATCAGCAATACCGGCGCCCGTAGCGAGGTGAACATTTCCGCTGCGGCACAGGAGCTGGCAAAAAACGATCAGGGCGCGCAGCCCCGTTTCAAATTGGCGGACTTCGTAACCGGATGGTTCAATAAAGACTTTCCGCAAGACGTCATGGACGAGGCGAAAGCAAGGCTGGCCGATATCAAGGCCAATGGCAGGGTTGGGGCTGATGGCCCCATGATGTTGCCGCTATTGCCGGAAAATCAGAAATTGCTGGACAGCTTTCAGCAGGAAATGAAAACCATCCGTGACGCCGGTTGGGCGAATGCGACTCCGGCGCAATCCGAGCGGGTTAATTTGCTCATGAATTTAAGCATGCGCTTGCGCTTGGTGGGTTGGGAGAAGCCCATGACAGAAGCGGACGTGCAGCGGAAACTCGATGTTTCCTTCGCCATGGCAAAATTATCCCCTAACGATCCTGTCCCGGAACCTGACGGCGATTCGGACAATGCCGCAGGCAAGATGATCGCCGAGATGGAGTCAAAAGCCGTGCCATCTGTTTGGCGTCAGCGCTGGCAAAAAGAGGGTTTGACCATGCCGAAGGACGTTGTTTCGTCGCGTGATCGCTCCATATTGCTGGATGTGGCGGAAGCCGCCGGGATCGGCGAGGATGAATTTCTCGCCAAGCTCAGGGAACTGGCCGGTAACTTGAAGGGCAATTCCTTGACTCACGCTATTGAGAGCTTTATCAGCGAGCGTTACGTAGCAATGACTGCGTCGCAAGAGGCTGAAGCTGTCGCGTAAGCGCACAGGCTGGAGCAAGCCGGCAAACCCCGGCAAATCTTCAATCTAGAATGCGGTAGAGGAATATCGGGGGTTCCTTCGCCATCCTAACTTACGCAACTTTACAAAGAGTGCGCAACCTATATAGTTGTGCTGATCCCAATTTGGGACTATTATGATTTTATGCGAATTATTGCACTGTCGACACTGAAGGCATTCTGGGAAACATTTCCTGAATATCTTGACGCAAAGGAACCGGCGCTGGCGTGGCATCGCCATGCGCTACAAGCGAATTGGGCTTCTCCCGCCGACATCAAGCGGGATTTTAGTTCTGCCAGCATCTTGCGGGATGGCCGCGCGGTATTCAATCTGGCGGGCAACAAATATCGTCTGGTGGTCTGGATCAACTATGCCTATCGGGTGGTATACATTCGCTTCATCGGCACCCACGCCCAGTATGATCGGATCGACGCGCAAACGATTTGAAGGAAACATGATCATGGATATCAAACCGCTCAAGACCGAGGCCGACTATCGAGCCGTCCTCAAGGAAATCGAAACCCTCATGCACGCCAAAGCGGATACCCCGGAAGGCGACCGCCTGGACGTGCTGGTGACGCTGGTGGAAGCCTACGAAGCCAAACATTACCCGCTGGATTTGCCCGATCCGGTCGAGGCGATCAAGTTCACCATGGAGCAGAAAGGGCTGACGGTGAAAGACTTGGAGCCGATGATCGGTCGTTCCAACCGTGTTTATGAAATACTGAATCACACGCGCCCGCTGACCCTGAAAATGATCTGGCGGCTGCATCAGGGGCTGGGGATACCGGCGGAGAGTCTGATTCGACAGGTGGAAGAAAGGCTGGCGTAGGTTGGGGTGAGCCCGCGAACCCCAACGTCACGGTGCCACCCCGGCGATAAAAGGCCATGAGCCGCTACACACGCGCATTCACACCCGGTGGGGCATTCTTCTTTACCGTCAACCTGGCCGACAGATCGAAAAGCCTGCTTACCGATCACATCGACAAACTGCGCGAAACCCTGCGGCATGTCCGCGAACGGCACCCCTTCCATATCGACGCCATCGTTATCCTGCCCGACCACCTTCACACCATCTGGACATTGCCGCCCGGCGATACCGATTACCCCACCCGCTGGGCATTGATCAAAGCCGGGTTCTCGCGCGGCTTGCCCAGGAACGAGCGCATCGGTTCAAGCCGAATTGCCAAGGGCGAACGGGGCATCTGGCAACGTCGCTACTGGGAACACCAAATCCGCGATGAAATCGATTACGCCCGGCATGTCGATTACATCCATTACAATCCGGTCAAACACGGTCACGCGCAATCTCCAATTGATTGGCCTCATTCGTCGCTACATCGATATGTCCGGGATGGGATTCTCCCGGCGGATTGGGGTGCGAATTACGCTGGGGTGGAAATGGCGGGGTGGGGGGAATGAGCGGGTGGTTGCCGGGCGGATGCGCGAGAAATTGTTTACCCATGGCTTAGCCCCTGTAGGTTGGCGGTGAGCCCGCGAACCCCAACAAGCCATGGTTGAGAGATATGACAGGGGAAATGTTGGGGTTCCTTCGTCACCCCAACCTACGCAAATGGGCTTCGCTGAGAGATTAAACGGGCAAACGATGAAATGAGGAGAAAATCAATATGAAAAAGAATCGTACGTCCTTCATTGTTAGGCTGGCTTCTTTGATTTTTATTCTGATATTTCTATTGTGGTTTTTGGGATACCTGAAAATACCATTTACTTCGATAGCAAAAGAAGAATTCGCCGTAATGGGATTTTCTCCCGATAGCCAAAAGCTCTATCTGGAGTTTGCCGACACCTCCGGCGACATTAGGATCGGGTGGATGGATTTGGCTACCAAGCAGGTC
Source organism: Betaproteobacteria bacterium (assembly GCA_021373185.1). Classification (GTDB taxonomy): domain Bacteria; phylum Pseudomonadota; class Gammaproteobacteria; order Burkholderiales; family Sulfuricellaceae; genus Sulfuricella. The sequence goes on from JAJFTF010000017.1 coordinate 19,307, forward strand.
AGTTTGTTTGCACCGCAGAATACGCAAGATCAGCTTGCATCTCCCAGCAGCTCTGCCGATGGCAAGCAACTGGCGATCGTGATCAAGTCGGCGGCAAGCAACTACGAGAAATCGCAAATTGGCGTACTCGACCTGGAAAGCAATACCTATCGGGCGATCACAAAGAGCGATTCGTACAAACAGTTTCCCTCATTTTCTCAGGACGGAAAAATAATAATTTACGCCCAGCCTGCCCACAAAAGAGAAAGCGGGAAGACGCGCTTCTCAGGGTGGGATATTTACGAAACCGAGGTGGTTACGGGTGTTGAGCGAAGGTTGACCGATTTCCATTTTTGGGGGGTAAGCCGGCCTTTTTACTATCTCGAAGACGGAAAGTCATTCATCTTTTCGGGCGAGGCGCCCAGGTATTCAAACAGCCAGCACAGTCATGGCGCACATGCAGAGGCATCTGAAGACTATAAGGATATTTCGCGCGTCAGAGATACTTACCGACAACAATATCAAGACAATACAATTTTCATGATGTCGGATTCTGAAAAATCCCTGAAGCCGCTATTCCTAAACGGTAAGTATTCTTCTGCACCATTTGTAACACGAGACGGCACAATTTTCTTTGTATCCATCACCAATAAGATGGATGGAATAAAGGAGGGTAATTTCAACTATGACATCTTTGTGTATAAGGACGGCGCTATCAGGCGCTTAACCAATTTAAAAACTTTCTTGTCAGGGCTGGTGGTGTCGCCAATGGGGGATTTGGCGGCCTACAGAAGAAATAATGGCGATGAAGACTGGATGATGGACGTCAAAAATGGCACCCATAGCAAAATCAGCCTTGGAGATTCAAAATCGTTTCAAGTTATCAATGTGATTAACCAATAAAGGGTAGAAGACACATGGGATACGCGCCAGGATATGGATATTGGGGTGGAGGCGGCGATTCAATGGGTAGGTTGGGGTGAGCTTGCGAACCCCAACAACTCTTCGATGTAAAACGCAGCGGAGGGAATGTTGGGGTTCGCTGCGCTCACCGCCAACCTACCTGTTAGCCAGCGCTGTTCGCCTCATCCTCCAGCACCCCCAGAAACGCATCCCCGTATTTCGCCAGCTTGGCCTGGCCGACGCCGCTGATTTCGCCCAGTTCGGTCAGGCTGGCGGGGCGGCGGTTGAGGATTTCGAGCAGGGTGCTGTCGTGGAAAATGACGTAGGGCGGCACGCCTTGTTCCTTTGCGAGTGCAGTGCGCTTGGCCTTGAGGGCGAGCCACAGCGGGTTTTCGTTGGCGCCGGCGAAGGCTTCCCTGGCGCGGGAGGCGCGTTCGGCTTTGCTGATGTTGCTCTTTTTGACCGGTTCGGCGTCGCGCCGCAGCCACACTTCCCGTTCGCCGCGCAGCACCGGGCGGGCGTCGTCGGTGAGGCGCAGGCCGCCGTAGGCTTCCATTTCCACCGTCAATAATCCGGCGGCGACCAGTTGGCGGAAGACGCCGCTCCACTGCGCCTGGCTGAGTGCCTGGCCGATGCCGAAGGTGGAGAGTTGGTGGTGCTGGAATTTTTCCATCTGCGGGGTGGACTTGCCGAGCAGCACGTCGATCAGGTGGACGACGCCGAAGCGCTGGCCGGTGCGGTAGACGCAAGACAGCGCCATCTGCGCGGCTTGGGTGCCGTCCCAGGTGTCCACCGGTTCCAGGCAGTTGTCGCATTGGCTGCAATTGCCCGGATGTTCTTCGCCGAAGTAGCGCAGGATGGCCTGATGGCGGCAGGTCGTGGTTTCGCAGAAGCCCAGCAGCGCATCGAGTTTCTGCCGTTCCAGACGCTTGCGCTCTTCGGGGGCGTCGCCGGAATCCAGCAGGCGGCGCATGGAAACTACGTCGCCCAGGCCGAAAGTCATCCAGGCGTCGGCGGGCAGGCCGTCGCGCCCGGCGCGGCCGGTTTCCTGGTAATAACCTTCCATGCTTTTGGGCAGGTCGAGGTGGGCGACGAAGCGCACGTTGGGCTTGTCGATGCCCATGCCGAAGGCGACGGTGGCGACCATGATGACGCCTTCCTCGCGCAGGAAGCGGCGCTGGTTTTTGCTGCGCGTGGCGGCATCGAGCCCGGCGTGGTAGGGCAGGGCGTCCCAGCCTTTTTCCTTGAGCCACGCTGCGGTTTCTTCCACCTTCTTGCGCGACAGGCAATAAACGATGCCGGCATCGGCGGGGTGTTCGGTTTCGAGGAAGGATTGCAATTGATTGCGGGCGTTGGCCTTCTGCGTCACGCGGTAGCGGATGTTGGGGCGGTCGAAGCTGGCGACGAACTGGCGCGCCTGTTCCAGCGCCAGGCGTTCGACGATTTCGCGCCGGGTCGGGGCGTCCGCCGTGGCAGTGAGCGCGATGCGCGGCACTGCCGGGAAGCGTTCGTGCAGCACCGTCAGTTCGCGATATTCCGGGCGGAAATCATGGCCCCACTGCGACACGCAATGGGCTTCGTCGATGGCGAACAGCGCCAGTCCCGGCCCGTCTTGCACCTGTTCCAGCGTGGCGAGAAAGCCCGATGTCAGCAAGCGCTCCGGGGCGACGTAGAGAATATCCAGATCGCCGCGCCGCAAGCGCTCCAGCACCTCGCGCGCCGCGTCGGCGGCGAGACTGGAATTGAGGTAGGCGGCCTTGACGCCGAGCTGCCTGAGGGCTTCCACCTGATCCTGCATCAGCGCGATCAGCGGCGATATCACGATGCCGGTGCCGGGCCGCAGCAGGGCAGGGAGCTGGTAGCACATCGACTTGCCGCCGCCGGTCGGCATCAGCACCAAGGCATCGCCGCCTGCCGCCAAGTGTTCGACGACGGCCTGCTGCTCGCCGCGGAAGGTGGCGTAGCCGAAGGTGTCGTGGAGAATTTTATGGGCGGCGGAGGGCATGGACGAGTGGGCGAGCAAAAGGCTATTTTACCTGTTTGGCGGCAAACATAACGCCGCAGTTAATCGTAACAAAGAGTTACTTTGGATTTTGGCTTTCGACAAGTGGCGCCGCCCCAGCAGCACGCTCTTCGGCGGCAAGCTCCCGCAGGCCATCCAGCGCGCTGACCAGAATGTCCTCCTGCCGCGACAATGGATACACCATGTAGGCGGAAAGTGTGAAGGTCGGGCTGTCTTTCACCAGCCACAACTGCCCCTGCTCGATCAGTTCTCTCGTCATGCGCGCCGGGAAATAGCCTGAACCGCCGCAGTGGAGGATCTGCTGCATCACCAGCCAGCCGATGTTGGCCGTGATCGCGGGCGGCTCCATTTCGGGAAAGCGGGTGGTGAACTGGGCATGAAATTCCGGCCCCCAGTCCATGTGGATGTAGCCCTTGTCCGGCCATGGCCGGTTCGGCTCCGAGGCCACCAGCACCAGCACTTCCTCGAACAGGCGCTCAATGCCCAAGCCCGGACGGCTCTCCGGCGTATACATCACGCCGACATCCACCGTGCCCTGCACCAGACCCTGCATGATGCCCTCTTCGAAGCCGACTTCCAGCCGCAGGGAAATGTCGGCATGGGTCTGTCTCATGCGCGCCACCCATCGGGGCAGGAAGCCGTCCCACAACGCGATGCGCCCGCTCAAGGTGAGGCTGCCGCGAAACCCGGCGGGAAGACCGACGTCGTGTTTGGCTTGTACCAGAGTTTGCACCAAGGTCTTGGCGTGGCGCAGAAAGCGGCGGCCAGCCGGGGTGAGTTCCGCGCCGCCCCGGCCGCGCCGGAACAGAATCGCCCCAAGCTGGTTTTCCAGCGCTTGAATGCGGGCGCTTACGGTGGACTGGGTGACATGCATGCGCTGGGCTGCGCCGACGAAATTTCCTGCCGCTGCGACGGCGAGAAAGGTGCGTGCAAATTCGATGTCCATATCGCTTCCTTATATCGGATTATCCGATATAAGACGCCGAAAAATATCGTTAGTCAAATAATAGCTGGCGCTCTATTCTACGTTCAACGTCATTACTGGACTGGACAAAACATGCGATTACTTGCTGTCATGCGCCGTTTTCGGGAATCGTTCCGCCATCAAGACCCCCATCCAGCGAGCCATGCCGAGAAGCTGATCTCGACGGCAGGCGGGTTCGTCGGTGTTTTGCTGGTACTGCTGGTTAGCAGTCAGGTGCTCGATTTTCATGGCGCCGCTCTGGTGGTGGCCTCCATGGGTGCTTCCGCCGTATTGCTGTTCGCCACGCCCCACAGCTCCTTGTCCCAACCCTGGCCGTTGCTGGGCGGACAGTTGATCTCAGCCGCGATTGGCGTTACTTGCGCGCAGTGGATGCACAACCCGTTTTATGCCGGGGCGCTGGCCGTGGCCTTGTCGATCGGCGCCATGCATTACCTGCGCTGTCTCCATCCGCCCGGCGGCGCTACGGCGCTGGTCGCCGTACTCGGCGGCGAGCCGGTGCGCGCCCTGGGCTATGGTTTTCTGGTAACGCCGGTGCTGATTAACGTGACCATCATCCTGATTGTGGCGGTGGCGGCCAACTACGCCTTTCCCTGGCGTCGTTATCCGCACTGGCTGTCGGAGCCGCAGGGCGGCCAGGACGAGAAATGCGTGATCGCTCACAGCGACCTGGTTTATGCGCTGTCGGAAATCGATTCCTTCATTGATGTCAGCGAAGAGGATTTGCTGCGGATCTATCAGATGGCCGTGGGCCATACCCAGAAGCCGGCCAGAGTGGATATCGCTTGAAAGTTACAGGTTAGGCAACTTGGGCGAGCAGCCGGGCTGTGCCTGAAACTCCGGGTTGTCGATGCCGCTGACGGCAATCCGGGATTCCCAGGGGGAAACCGTAAGGCTGACCAAGCGCTTGCCGTCCTTGACCCCAAAAGCATAGGTACTTGTCTGTTCCATGCCGTAACGGGCAGCAATCTTTTGCTGGAGTTCCTTGACGTCATTCGCCGATAGAAACGGGTCGAATTTCACCGTGATGCTGCTGATGCGAAAATACTTCTCGATCTGGGTATTCGGATTGCCGGGGTCGGCCAGCAGGTAGACGACACCTTGCGTGCCGTTTTTAAATTTCACGTCGCGCAAATATACCAAGGCATCCGAGCCGTTGCAGATGGGAATCTTCTTGTAGCGGGCCGCTTTCTTCAATGTTGCGCCGATTTTCAAATCGGGGTGATCGGCATCCGCTTCGCCCAGGCAAACATCGCCCAGGCAGTATTTTTTCGACAAGCCGAAACCCAGCGGTTCTGCTGCCAGAGCGGCGCTTGCCCAGCCAAGGGCGGCAACGATAATGAGGGTTTCAAGCGGTTTCATATTTTAGAATTTACCGGTATGCCCTGATTTTTACAAACAGATTCAAGTCCTATGACGAAGCGCGAGGCCTTTCAGAAAATTCCGCAGCAGTTGGTCGCCGCATGTCCGATAGTTCTTGTGGCCTTTCTTCCTGAATAACGCGCTCAGTTCAGGTTTGGACACCTGAAACCCCGCAAGTTCGAGAATGCCATGCAAATCTTCTTCTTTCAATTCGAAGGCAATCCTCAGCTTTTTTAATATTATGTTATTGGTCAATCGCGTGCCGGATTTCTTTTCCGGCTCCGGCGCTTGCTTGGGCTCGATCTTGCCTCTGCGAGAGGTAATCAGGCCGTCCAGAAACAACTCAAGGAGTTCGTCGCTGCACTCGACAAAACCCTCTTCATCTTCTTTCTTCAGGAAACTGGCGATAACGGAGGGTTCAACTTCATGCTCCGCCAGTTTGATTATGGCCGCCATCTTCGCGTCACTCAGATCCAGGGTGTATCGAATGCTGCGCAACACATCGTTATTGATCATGGCAATTCCAATTCATTTGTTATTGAGGGCCCGGGCGACCGGAAGAGCCCGGTAATGAAAAAGGCGGCCTTAAGCCGCCTTTTTCTCGCAAAGCCGCAAGCAGGTTTACTTGACGATGGCTTTCAGTTCGCCCTTGGTGTACATGGTGGCGATGCGGTCGAGCATGATCGGCTTGATCTTGCCGGCCTGGCCTGCGGAGCCGAAGGCTTCGAAGCGCGCTTTGCAGATGCCCTTCATCGCAGCGGTGGCGGCGGCGAGGAATTTGCGCGGGTCGAAATCCTTGGTGTTTTCGGCCAGGTACTTGCGAACCGCGCCGGTGGAAGCCATGCGCAGGTCGGTGTCGATGTTCACCTTGCGCACGCCATACTTGATGCCTTCGACGATTTCTTCGACCGGCACGCCATAGGTCTGGGGCATGGTGCCGCCGAAATCATTGATGATCTTGAGCCATTCCTGCGGCACGGAAGAGGAACCGTGCATCACCAGATGGGTGTTGGGGATCTTGGCATTGATTTCCTTGATGCGCGAGATCGCCAGCACTTCGCCTGTGGGCGGACGGGTGAACTTGTAAGCGCCGTGGCTGGTGCCGATGGCGATGGCGAGAGCGTCAACGCCGGTCGCCTTGACGAACTCGGCGGCTTCGGTCGGGTCGGTCAGCAGTTGGTCGTGGGTCAGTTGGCCTTCGGCACCGTGGCCGTCTTCCTTCTCGCCCTGGCCGGATTCGAGTGAACCCAGGCAGCCCAGTTCGCCTTCGACAGAAACGCCGACAGCATGGGACATTTCCACCACTTTGCGCGTGACGTCAACGTTGTATTCGAAGCTGGACGGGGTCTTGCCGTCTTCTTTCAGGGAGCCGTCCATCATCACGCTGGAGAAGCCGGAACGGATGGCGTTGATGCACACAGCCGGGGAGGCGCCGTGATCCTGGTGCATGACCACCGGGATGTGCGGGTAGGCTTCGATGGCGGCTTCGATCAGGTGGCGCAGGAACGCTTCGCCGGCATATTTGCGCGCGCCAGCCGAGCCTTGCATGATGACCGGGCTGTTGCATTCGTCGGCGGCCTGCATGATCGCCATGATCTGTTCCAGGTTGTTGACGTTGAACGCCGGCAGACCGTAGCTATTTTCTGCGGCGTGATCGAGAAGTTGACGCATGGATACTAAAGCCATAATTCCTCCTGCTGATGATGTAAATGCTGCTGGTTTATCGATACGTTACTGTTTGGTTATTCCTCGGCTTTCGCCCACCTTGATGATCTTCATGGTGTTGGTGCCGCCTGATTTGCCGATCGGTTCGCCGATGGTGAAGATGATCAGGTCACCTTCCCTGACCACGCCGCGCCGGCGCAATTCATCTTCGGCTTCGAGCAGAACCGCTTCGATTTCCGATGTGCCGGGCTTGAAATTGACCGGGTAGACGCCGCGGAACAAGGTGAGTTTCCTGCGCGTATCCACTCGCGGGCTGAGTGCGTAGATCGGCAAATCCGGGTTGATTCTCGACATCCACAAGGCGGTCGAGCCGGATTCGGTCAGGGCGGCAATGGCCTTTGCCTTCAGGTGGCGGGCGATATACATGGTCGCCATCGCGACAGATTCATCCACCCGTTCGAATGTCATCGACATGCGCTGTTTTCTGAAGGCGGTTTCTTCCTGCTTTTCCGCTTCCAGGCACACCCGATCCATCGCCGCCACGGCTTCCACCGGGTATTGCCCGGCGGCGGTTTCGGCAGACAGCATGACTGCGTCGGTGCCATCGATCACCGCATTGGCCACGTCGGAAACTTCGGCGCGGGTGGGGATCGGGCTGGTGATCATGGATTCCATCATCTGCGTGGCGGTGATCGCCAGCCGGTTCTTTTCACGCGCCATGCGGATCATGCGTTTTTGCAGGCCCGGCACAGCGGCATCGCCGACTTCCACGCCGAGGTCGCCGCGCGCCACCATGATGGCATCGGAGAAGTCGAGAATTTCGTCGAGGTTGGTAATCGCTTCGGCGCGCTCGATTTTTGCCACCAGCATGCTTTTGCCGCCGGCTTCCTGCATCAACTGGCGCGCCAGTTGCATGTCGGCGCCATCGCGCGGGAAGGAAACCGCCAGATAGTCGGCTTTCAACGCTGCGGCGGTCTTGATGTCTTCCTTGTCTTTCTCGGTCAGCGCAGCGGCTGACAAACCGCCGCCCTGGCGGTTGATGCCCTTGTTGTTGGAGAGCGTGCCGCCCTGTTTCACCGTGCAGTGAATCGCGTTGCCGTGAACTTCTTCCACCCACATCACGATGCGGCCATCGTCCAGCAGCAGGGTGGTGCCGCGTTTGACGTCGCGCGGCAATTCCTTGTAGTCGAGCCCGACGCACTCCTGGCTGCCCAGTTCGCAGTCGCTGTCGAGGATGAAGCTGTCGCCGTTCTTCAGGGTGATTTTGCCGTGCTCGAACTTGCCGATGCGGATCTTCGGCCCTTGCAGGTCAACCAGTACGCCGACTGTCTTGCCGCGCGCGCGCGCCATGGCGCGCACCGTTTCCGCGAGCTGGATGTGATCTTCGGGTTTGCCATGCGAAAAATTGAGTCGGACGACATCCACACCTGCCTGCAGCATCTGGTTCAGTACTTCCGGGTCGGTGGAAGCCGGGCCGAGCGTGGCGACGATCTTGGTTTTACGTTGCATAGGGTTCTGTCTGGTTCCTAAATCGGTTGGCGGGTCATGGGGCTCTGCCCCTGGCCCGCCACTACATGGTTTTATTTGGAAGCGCGTTGTTCAAGGATTTCCACTGCAGGCAGGATCTTGCCTTCGAGGAATTCGAGGAAGGCGCCGCCGGCGGTGGAGATGTAGGACACCTTGTCGTAGATGTCGTACTTCTGGATTGCGGCGATGGTGTCGCCGCCGCCTGCCAGGGTGAATGCCTTGGTATTGGCGATGGCTTCGGCGATCTGCTTGGTGCCGGCGCCGAACTGGTCGAACTCGAACACGCCGACCGGGCCGTTCCATACCACGGTGCCGGCCTTCATGATGATGTCCACGAGCTCTTGTGCGGATTTTGGGCCGATATCGAAAATCATGTCGTCGTCGCTCACGGCGCCGGCATCCTTCAGGACGGCGGGTTCGTTGGCATCGAATTTCTTGCCGCAGACTACATCGACGGCGATGGGGATGGTGGCGCCGCGGGCAGTCATCTTTTTCATCAGCGCCTGGGCGGTGGGCACCAGGTCATCTTCGCACAGCGACTTGCCGACATTCTTGCCGGTGGCCTTGAGGAAGGTGTTGGCGATGCCGCCGCCGACCACCATCTGGTCGACTTTTTCGGACAGGGCTTCGAGCACGGTCAGCTTGGTCGATACCTTGGAGCCGCCGACGATGGCGACCATCGGGCGAGCCGGGTTGAGCAGGGCCTTGGTCAGCGCTTCCAGTTCGCCGGTGAGCAGGATGCCGGCGCAGGCCACCGGGGCGTACTTGGCGACGCCATGGGTGGAGCCTTGTGCACGGTGGGCGGTGCCGAAAGCATCCATGACGAATACATCGCACAGCTTGGCGTATTTTTGCGCGGTTTCGTCGACGTTCTTTTTCTCGCCGGTGTTGAAGCGCACGTTTTCCAGCAGCACCAGTTCGCCATCGGCCACGTCGAAGCCGCCATCCACCCAGTCCTTGATCAGGCGTACCGGCTTGCCCAGTTTTTTGGACAGGTCGTCGGCGACCGGCTTGAGCGAATTTTCTTCCGAATATTCGCCTTCGATCGGGCGACCGAGGTGCGACATCACCATGACCTTGGCGCCTGCCTTGAGGCAGAACTCGAAGGTTTTCATCGATGCGGTGATGCGGGCGTCGGAAGTGACTTTGCCATCCTTGACGGGCACATTGAGGTCGGAACGGATCAGGACGCGCTTGCCCTTGAGATCCAGATCGGTAACGCGAATTACGGACATGGTTTTGTTCTCCAGATAAAATTAAGGTGTAAGGGATAGGTTGGCCTATGCCTTACACCTCACGGTATTTACAAGTGAGGCGTAGGAGTGAGGGGTGAGGAGTAAAAGCGCGAGTGAGGTTTGCTCCTCACTCCTATCCCCTTACCCCTCACTCATTCCAATTACTTGGAAACGTGCTGCACCAGGCGCAGCATGTTGCAGGTGTAGCCGTACTCGTTGTCGTACCAGGCCACCACCTTGACGAAGGTGCCGTCCAGCGCGATACCGGCTTCGGCGTCGAAGGTGGAAGGAGCGCTGTTGCCAACGAAGTCGGTGGAAACCACTTTCTCGTCGGTGTAGCCCAGCACGCCCTTCATGGCGCCTTCGGAGGCGGCCTTCATGGCCTTGCAGATGTCTTCGTAAGCAGCTTCCTTGTTCAGTTCCACGGTCAGGTCGACCACCGACACGTCGGAGGTAGGAACGCGGAAGGCCATGCCGGTCAGCTTCTTGTTCAGTTCCGGGATCACCTTGCCGACAGCCTTGGCAGCGCCGGTGGAGGACGGAATGATGTTTTCCAGAATGCCGCGACCGCCGCGCCAGTCTTTCATCGACGGGCCGTCCACGGTCTTCTGGGTGGCGGTGGCAGCGTGCACGGTGGTCATCAGGCCGCGCTTGATGCCCCAGTTGTCGTTCAGCACCTTGGCGACAGGAGCCAGGCAGTTGGTGGTGCAGGAAGCGGCGGAGACGATGTCTTCACCGGCGTATTTGGTGTGGTTCACGCCGTACACGAACATCGGAGTGTCGTCCTTGGACGGAGCGGATTGAACCACTTTCTTGGCGCCGGCCTTGATGTGTGCCTGGCAGGATTCCTTGGTCAGGAAGAAGCCGGTGCAGTCGATCACCAGATCGGCGCCCACTTCGTTCCATTTCAGGTTGGCAGGATCGCGCTCGGCAGTCAGGCGGATGGTCTTGCCATTGACAACCATGTTGCCGTTGGCAACGGATACGTCGCCATTGAAGCGGCCATGGACGGAGTCGTATTTCAGCATGTAAGCCAGGTAGTCGGGTTCGAGCAGGTCGTTGATGGCGACGATTTCGATGTCCTTGAAGTCTTTTGCTACAGCACGGAACACCATGCGACCGATACGGCCAAAACCGTTGATGCCGACTTTGATTGCCATGATTAACTCTCCTTAAAGATTAAATGAAAATTTTGAACCGCAGAGGGGCAGAAGCGCGGAGAAGATGCTCGATCTTCCCCGCGCCTCCGCGGTAAATCCTTTACAGAATGCCTTTGGCGGTATTGACCACGTTCTCGACGGTGAAGCCGAACAGCTTGAACAGCTCGCCAGCCGGAGCGGATTCGCCGAAGCGATCCAGACCGATCACGGCGCCTTCGCCGACATACTTGTACCAGCCGTCGGTAACGCCGGCTTCAATCGACACGCGCTTGACGCCCTTGGGCAGCACGCTGTCCTTGTAGGCCTTGTCCTGCTTGTCGAATACGTTGGTGGAAGGCATCGATACCACGCGAGTCGGAATGCCCTGCTCGTCCAGCACCTTCTTGGCGTCCATCGCCAGGGCGACTTCGGAGCCGGTGGCGATCAGCACCAGTTTCGGTTTGACGGCATCGGCCAGCACGTAAGCACCCTTGGCGATGTTGGCGATGGTCGCCGCGTCGCGCTTCTGGAAGTTCAGGTTCTGGCGGCTGAAAATCAGGCTGCTCGGGCCATCGTTGCGTTCCGCTGCGGCAACCCAGGCGACGGCGGATTCAACCGTGTCGCATGGACGCCATACCTGCATGTTGGGGATCATGCGCAGGGTGGCGGTCTGCTCGACCGGCTGGTGAGTCGGGCCGTCTTCGCCCAGACCGATGGAGTCGTGGGTGAATACATAGATCACGCGCTGCTTCATCAGTGCCGACATGCGCAAGGCATTGCGGGCATATTCCGAGAACATCAGGAAAGTGCCGCCGAAAGGCATCAGGCCGCCATGCAGCGCCATGCCGTTCATGATGTGCGACATGCCGAACTCACGCACGCCGTAGCTGATGTAGTTGCCGGTGCTCTTGCCCTTGACGTGGTGGCAGCCTGTCCAGTTGGTCAGGTTGGAACCGGTCAGGTCGGCGGAGCCGCCGAGGAACTCGGGCAGCGCCGGAGCCAGGCCGTTGATACAGTTTTGCGAGGCTTTGCGGGTGGCGATGGTCTCGGCTTTTTCATTGGTTTTGGCAATGAATTCGGCAGCGTGCTTTTTCCAGTCGGCAGGCAGTTCGCTCAGCATGCGGCGCTTGAATTCAGCCGCTTCTTTCGGGAAAGCCTTGGTGTATTCGGCAAACTTGTTGTTCCACAAGGTTTCCAGGCCTTGACCCTTGGTGCGGCAGTCCCAGCCTTCGTACACGTCCTTGGGAATTTCGAACGGGCCATGAGTCCAACCGAGGTTGGCGCGGGTCGCGGCGATTTCCGCATCGCCCAGCGCGGCGCCGTGCACGTCGTGAGTGCCTTCCTTGTTGGGCGAACCCTTGCCGATGATCGTTTTGCAGCAGATCAGGGTGGGCTTGTCGGTGCTCTTCTTGGCCTGCTCTACAGCGGCGTCGATGGCAACCGAATCGTGGCCGTCAACGCCGGCGATCACGTTCCAGCCGTAAGCTTCGAAACGCTTGGCGGTGTCGTCGGTGTACCAGCCTTCGATGTGGCCGTCGATGGAAATGCCGTTATCGTCCCAGAACGCGATCAGCTTGCCCAGGCCCCAGGTGCCGGCCAGTGCGCAGGCTTCGTGGGAGATGCCTTCCATCATGCAACCGTCGCCCATGAAGACATAGGTGTGGTGATTGACGATTTCATGGCCGGGCTTGTTGAACTCGGCTGCCAGCAGCTTCTCCGCCATGGCCATGCCGACGGCGTTGGTGATGCCTTGGCCGAGCGGGCCGGTGGTGGTTTCAACGCCGACCGTGTAGCCGTACTCGGGGTGGCCCGGAGTCTTGGAATGAAGCTGGCGGAATTTCTTGATCTCGTCCATCGGCAGGTCGTAGCCGGTCAGATGGAGCAGGGAATAAATCAGCATCGAGCCGTGGCCGTTGGACTGCACGAAGCGGTCGCGGTCGAACCACTTGGGGTTGGCCGGATTGTGGCGCAGATGGTGGTTCCATACCACTTCGGCGATTTCCGCCATGCCCATGGGCGCACCGGGGTGGCCAGAATTGGCTTTCTGCACGGCATCCATGGAGAGGACGCGGATCGCGTTCGCGAGTTCTTTACGAGTTGCCATACTTTAATTTCCTTTTTCAGCTTAAGGGCTATTTAAACGTGTGATTATCACTCACTCGCCAGATTAAGGGCAATAATAGATTTTTATTGTTACAGGAATTTTTCTTATAGATAAAAGATATAAGACCTGATGAATGTCAATTTAAGCAGGTGCTTATTGGTGGCGGCGAACCCAGTTTTTCCATGCGTCGAACAGTTTCGGATCGAGCGCGGCGATGACCGGACGCTTCCATAAGTCGTCCGCCCAGAAGTCGTCCTCGCTCAGGGTGCACATCGAGCCGCCGGCTTCGGCCAGGATCAGCGATCCGGCTGCGTAGTCCCACAATTTCTGCCCGCCGTGCAGATAAAGGCTGAAACGGCCTGCCGCAACGTAGCACCATTCCAGCGTGCTGGCGCCGAAATTGCGTTGCGAGGCAAACGGCGGCGTAGCCACCAGTTGCTGCGCCAGGCTTGGCTTGAGGCGTTTGAAATCGATGGCCGCCATGGCGCGGTTGAAATCCGGCGCTTGTTTTCTGATTGGCAGCCGCACGCCGTCGAGCCAGGCGCCCTTGCCCTGTTCCGCATAGAACATTTCTTTCGCCACCGGATCGAAAACCACGCCCAGCACGCTGCGACCGCCGCGCATCAGGGCGACAGAAACGGCGAAATAAGGCAGGCCGTTGACAAAGTTGGAGGTGCCGTCGATCGGGTCGATGCACCACAGGCCTTCGTGGCCGGCGCGCCACAGCGCTTCATGCTGCTCGGTGGACATCTCCTCGCCCAGCACCGGGCAGTCGCAAATGGCTTTCAGTGCCGAGATCAGCGCGGCCTGCGCGGCGATGTCGGCCTCGGTGAACACGCTGCCATCGGTCTTGCGCTGATGTGCGACCTTCAGATAACGCGGCATGATTTCCTGCTGCGCGACGGTTCTGACTGCCTCGATGACGGAATTAAGCATTTTTTAATTAACCGCCGATAAACGCGGATAGACGCCGATTGAATCGATTTGTCCGCGTTAATCTGCGTTTATCGGCGGTTAACATTCGTCTTTCCATTTAATCGAGCAGCCCATGCTCGGAATTTGTTCGACCGGCCCGTTGCCGGTCAGCGCCACTTCCTTCATCGCCTCGAACAGGTCGCGGCGCGCATCGGCAGGCGCGGCTTCCTTGCGCGAAGCGTCAAGCCGGCCACGGTACTGCAGTTCCATGTCGGCGTTGAAGCCGAAGAAATCCGGCGTGCATACCGCGCCATAGTTTTTCGCCGCGGCCTGGGTTTCATCCCAGACATAAGGGAACGGAAAGTCGAATTCCTGCGCGATCTTTTTCATGTTGTCGAACGAGTCTTCAGGATAGTCCGCCGGATCGTTCGACATGATGGCGATACTGTTGATGCCCAATTGCTTGAGCTCGGCGCAGTCGCGCGCCAGGCGGTCGCGGATGGCCTTCACATAAGGGCAATGGTTGCAGATGAACATCACCAGCAAGCCCTTCGGCCCCGCCGCATCGGCAAGGCGGTAGCGCTTGCCGTCCACGCCCGGCAAATCAAAGTTGGGCGCCTTCCAGCCAAAATCGCAGACCGGCGTTTGCAAACTGACCATAGTACAAATCCTTTTCAGCTAGATTCAGTGCCAATTAAATTAGTTTATCATGAGCGTACTTTATATGAAGTTTGGAAGAAGCAGATGGCTGCACCGCGTTTTTATTGCCCGGAAATCCTTGCCCATAGCGGCATGGCAGAACTGCCTGAGCAGGCCGCCCACCATGCGGCGAGAGTATTGCGCCTGAAAGTGGGTGATGCCGTGACATTGTTCAATGGCCAAGGCGGCGAAGGCGCGGCGCGCATCACGGCTATCGGTAAGAACAATACCAGCGTGGAAATAACCGGCTGGCATGCGATCGAGTGCGAATCGCCTCTGCAAGTGAATCTGGCGCAAGCGATTTCCGCCGGCGAAAAAATGGATTACACCTTGCAAAAAGCGGTGGAGCTGGGTATCGGTGCTATTCAGCCGCTTGCCAGCGAGCGCAGTGTAGTGCGGCTCTCTGGCGAGCGGGCAGACAAGCGCGTAGCCCATTGGCAGGGCGTGGTAATCGCCGCCTGCGAGCAAAGCGGACGCAACCAAGTGCCGGAAGTCGCTCCGATCCGCCCGCTGCTCGACTGGCTGCCGCAGGGCGGCGCGGCTAGTCTGCGCCTGATGCTGGCGCCCGGCGCGGAATGCGGCTTGCGCGATCTGGCAAAACCTGACGGCGAAGTCACCCTGCTGATCGGCCCGGAAGGCGGCCTGTCGCCGACCGAAGCCGAGGCGGCAATGCGCGTCGGCTTTACCCCGGTGCGGCTCGGCGCGCGCGTTTTGCGTACCGAAACGGCTGCGCTGGCGGCACTGGCGGCGATGCAGACCTTGTGGGGCGACTTCTAGTTTTTGGCGCGGCAGGAACGGATTGGGATACACTTGCACCTGTGATGGAATGCCCTGATTCGACAGGGATTTGATTGAGGGATTGATTTAAGATGCCACGCAAAATTCAACAACCGGCTCCCGGCACCGAGTTTGTCGACTGGTTCCGCTCCGCCGCGCCCTATATTCACGCCTTTCGCGGCAAGACCTTTGTTGTCGCTTTTGGCGGCGAGGTGGTGAGCGAAGGACAGTTCATCGCCTTGGCGCATGACCTGAACCTGCTCAACAGTCTTGGTGTGCGGCTGGTGCTGGTGCATGGCGCACGGCCGCAGATCGAGGAGGAATTGACCGAGCGCGGCGCGGCGATTCGCTACGCCGGCGGGATGCGTGTCACCGATGACGACGCGCTGAAATGCGTCAAGGAAGCGGCGGGTACGGTGCGGGTGGAGATCGAGGCGCTGCTGTCGATGGGGCTGGCGAATTCGCCGATGGCGGGTGCGGATATCCGCGTCGCCAGCGGCAATTTCGTCACCGCCATGCCGATGGGGGTGCTCGGCGGCGTGGATTTGATGCACACCGGCGAAGTGCGCAAAATCGACGTGGTTGGTATCCAGCGTCGGCTCGATGCCAACGAAATCGTGCTGCTTTCGCCGCTCGGCTATTCACCCACCGGCGAAGTGTTCAACCTGTCGCTGGAAGACGTGGCGACCTCGGCGGCGATTGCGCTGGACGCCGACAAGCTGGTGTTCCTGATGGATACAGTCGGCGTTGTTGGCGATGACGGCGAGCTGCTGCGCGAACTGACCACAGCGGCTGCGCAAGTGGTTCTTGATTCGAAAATGGCGCTGTCGCCGGACGTGGGTTATTACCTGCCTTGTGCGGTGCGCGCCTGCCGCAAGGGCGTGGCGCGGGTTCACCTGATCAGCCGCCATGCCGACGGGGCGTTGCTGCAGGAGCTGTTCACCCGCGAGGGTATCGGCAGCATGGTCAGCGAAGACCCGCTGGAGACTTTGCGCAACGCTACTATCGATGACGTTGGCGGGATTCTTTCGCTGATCGAGCCGCTGGAAGGTGTCGGCGTTCTCGTGCGGCGCTCGCGCGAATTGCTGGAAATGGAAATCGACCGCTTCTCGGTGCTGGAATACGACGGTCTGATTATCGGCTGCGCCGCGCTCTACCCGTTCCCGAAAGAGAAGGCCGCCGAGCTGGCGTGTATGGCGGTGCATGCTGATTATCGCGGTTCCGGGCGGGGCGAGGCGCTGCTCGAATACATGCAGGCCAAGGCGCTAAAAAAAGGCTTCAAGCAGTTGTTCGTGCTCACTACGCGCACGGCGCACTGGTTTCTCGAGCGCGGCTTTATCGAAACCGGCGTGGACAAGCTGCCCAAGGTCAAGCAGGGCCTTTACAACTACCAGCGGCGATCCAAGGTGTTTGTGAAAAAGCTTTAAAGCTGAGCTTCACTGCAGGCTGCTGTTACGCAGCCAGTCGCGGAAATGCCACCCTGACGCATAGCCCTTGGCCGTTTTTCGGCGCCCCCAGCGTTAGTTCGGCGTGATGCAGGTCGGCTATTCGCTGCACGATCGACAATCCCAACCCACTGCCATTTTCCTCGCTGCCGGCGATGCGGTGAAAGCGCTCCAGCACTTTGGCGCGCTCATCTGCCGGAATGCCGGGGCCGCTGTCGCATACTTCCAGCACGGTTCGGCTGCCATCGTCGCCGACCGCAACCCGGACAGCGCCGCCCGGCGGCGTGTAGCGCAGGGCATTGTCCACCAGATTGCGCACCAGCACGCTGAGCATGGCCGGATCGCCGCCGATGTGTCCGCACCCTTCGGCCAGCGATAATTCGATGTTTTTGCCGGCGGCCATGGCGGCCATCTGAGTCAGGCATTCCGCCGCCACTGCGTGCAATTCTGCGGGCGTTTCCGGCGGTGCTGCGGCATGGTCGAGGCGGGCGAGCGTGAGCAATTGATCGACCAGATGCGCGGCGCGATTCGATCCTTCGATCACCTGCCGCAGCGCGTGCCGGCGCTGTTCCTCCTCTTCCGTTTGCATTGCCACTTGCGCCTGGATTTTCAGGGCGGCCAGCGGGGTGCGCAGTTCGTGGGAAGCGTCGGCGGTGAAGCGTCGCTCGTTTTCCAGCGTGTACGCCAGCCGTTCCAGCAGGGTATTGAGCGCATCGGCCAGCGGCTGGATTTCCAGCGGAATCTGCGTGTCGTCGATCCGAGCCAGATCGTCGGGGGCGCGCCGCATCACCTCGCGGGTGAAGCGGCGCAGCGGCGACAGGCTGCGCCCGACGCCGAACCAGATCAGCAAGGCCAATACCGGCAGGGCGAAAATCAGCGGGTAGGCCAGCCGCAGGGCGACATCCGCCGCCAGTTCGTTGCGCATGTCGTGGCGTTCGCCGGTCTGGATCAGCAGGCCGCGATCGTTGCTCAAGCTGAAAATGCGCCATTGCTCGCCATCGATATATTCGTCGCTATAGCCGGAAGTGCGCGATGAAAGGCGCGTTGCCGGGGCGCTGGCGGAGCGCAGCAGCAGCTTGCCGTCCTTGTCGAAAATCTGGAAGGCGATTCTCTGTTCGTATTTGTGTTCGCCTTTCCCCGCGTCGATCTCGACTTCTTCGCCTTCATGGCGCTCATGTTTGAGCGCGTGGCTGGATTGGGCCAGCATGACTCTTGCCGATTGCGCCAGTTGGGCGTCGAACAGTTCGTCGATTTCATGGTGCGCGTCGAAGAAGGCGAATATCGCGGTGGCTAGCCACACCAGCATGGTTGCGCCGAGCAGCAGGGTCAGCAGCCGACGCCGCATGGAGGGCAGGTTAGCCATGTTTGTCGATCATGTAGCCGACGCCGCGCACGGTGCGGATTAGCTCCGTGCCGAGCTTCTTGCGCAAATGATGGATGTGGACTTCGACGGCGTTGCTTTCGACTTCCTCGTTCCAGCCATACAGGCTTTGTTCCAGTTGTTCGCGGGAGAGCGTGCGGCCGGCGCTTTCCATCAGTCGTTGCAGGATGGCGAATTCGCGCGGGGATAGTTCCACCGCCTGGCCGTTGCGGGTGGTGCGGTGCGCCGCCGGATCGAGCGTGATCTCGCCATGCGTCAGCAGCGGCGAAGCGCGCCCGCTGCTGCGGCGCAACAGCGAGCGGACGCGCGCCGCCAGTTCTTCCAGGTCGAAAGGCTTGACCAGGTAATCGTCGGCGCCGCTGTCCAGTCCTTTCACCCGGTCGGCCACCGTGTCGCGGGCGGTCAGGATCAGCACCGGCAGGGTTTCGCCGGACTGGCGCAGCCAGCGCAGCAATTCCAGGCCGGACAGGCGGGGCAGTCCGAGATCGAGCACGACCAGGCTGTATTCTTCCGCTTCCAGCGCCAGTTGCGCCGCGACGCCGTCCTTGACCCAGTCCACGGTATGGCCGGCCAGGCGCAGCCCGGCGCGAATGCCGTCGCCGAGCAGGGAGTCGTCTTCAACCAGGAGCAGCCGCATTTCGATGTTTCCGGTCAGGTGTTGAAGAAGTATTTTTTGACCCGCTCGGCGAGCATCGCCTCGATGGCTTTTTCGCCGGTCTGGCCGATTTCCCGGAACAGTTCAGGCGCGATGTCGCTGAAAACGTCAAGCAGCGCTGGATCGAAATGACGGCCCCGGTCGCGTTGCAGGATCGCTATGGTCTCCTCGAAACCAAAGGGCTCTTTGTAAGGGCGCTTTGAGGTGAGGGCGTCGAACACATCGACGATGGCGAAAATCCGGGCATTCAGCGGAATGTCTTCGCCTTTCAGCCCTTTCATGTAGCCGCTACCGTCATATTTTTCGTGGTGGAATTCCACTACATCCTGAGCAGACTGCAGCCAGTTGGATTTGCCGATAATGTCTTCACCCAGCAGGACGTGGGTGCGCATCACGGCGAATTCCTCGTCGGTCAGTTTTCCCGGCTTGAGCAGGATGTTGTCGCTGATGCCGATTTTGCCCACGTCGTGGAGGAATGCGCCGGTGATCAGGTTGCGGATTTGTTCCTTGCCGAGCGCCAATGCCTCGGCGAGGCGGATGGCGTAAATGGTGACGCGGTAGTTGTGGAGGTTGGTGTCGGAATCGCGCTTGGCAATGGCGCTGCCCAGCACCTCCATCAATTCGATGTTGCCCTTGAGCAGATCGGTGGAGAGTTTTATCAGGCCCTTGTTGAGGGAGATGATGATCGGGTAAAGCATCACCGTGGTTACCAGGATGCTTGCCAGCACCAGGATCAGGGTATGGATCACGTCGCTTTGAACGTTGTCCACCGTGGTGGAATCCACTTCGTACACGCCTTCGAAGTAGCCGGTTATTTTGTCGCTCTTTCCGTGGAGCGGCAGCAATACCTGCAGATACACTTTTTGCTCGATCCAGAACTTGTTGTAATACACCGACTGGGCCATCGGGAAAGTGTGTTTGTATTGCTTGAGCTTGTCCTCGATCGCTTCTTTGCTCGGGTCGGTGACCTCGATGATTTTTTGTTTAGCTGCGTCGTAGAGTTCCACAACTACGAAATGGCTCTTGATGAGTTCCGCGCTCTGCTGTTTCAATTTCGCCAGTTGTGCCGGGTCGGCAGGGTCGAAATCGGCAGTGAACGGTTGGGATTCTTTCACTGCCAGGTCAAGCACGAAATCGTCCACTTTCTCCATTTCGAGATAGAACACGATGCCGCCGATCAGCAGCGACAGGATCAGCCAGCTCAGCAACAGGCGTCTGAATACGGTTTTGTGGGTATTCTGCTGCATGGCGTCTTTCTTTCGCTTGAAGTTCTAATTCTAGCGCGGAATCTTGATTCGCGCCTCGGCAAAGTCCCCTTTGTCGGCACCGTTGTGGCAGGCCGTGCAGTTTGCCGGACTGCCGATTTTTGGCCGTTTCCAGACGTCGTTACGGACTTCGTCGTGCTTGCGCACAAACCACGGTGTTTCGCTGATGCGCAGTGGCGTCGATTGGGCAGGGGTGGATTGAGCAATTTTGGCGGAACGGCGATTTTGGGCATGATCGGCGCTGTTGGCGACGAGAAATTCGGCAATCTCTTTCTGGGCGAGCGGATCGAGGCCGGCGTTCTCGCCGAAATGCCGATCCAGGCCGGACATGATCTTGCTCCACGAGCGTTCCGGCAACAGGCCGGGGTGGTAGAGCGTATGGCAACTGCTGCATTCTGCGGCCCATTTGGCATTGCTGACCTGCGGCAGAGATTTGCTTTCGCCATGTTTGTGACTGTCGGCCAGTAGCCAACCGGTGGCGGTGACCGAGCCGATCAATACGGCCATCTGGAGGATTTTGCGTGTCATGGTGATCTCCTTATTTGATCGAAAGCAGATAGGCGATGAAGTCGCCCTTTTCCTGGGCGCTGCAGGCGCGTTCCAGCACATCCTGGCAATTGCGCGAGAACCATTTCTCGATCTTGGCGGCATCGGTCAGGCGCTGCGGATTGGCGCTCGGCGCCATCGGTTCGATTTGCTTGTGGGCGCGGGTTTGTCCGGCGTTTTTCGGGTTGTCGGTATGGCAGGCGGCACAGGAAACTTTCGCACCTTTGCTGTGGGTGCGTTCGGCTTGGTAAAGCGCCTCGCCGCGCTGGGCTGAAAATTCCTTGAATGCGGGATTTTCTTTCCGGGCCGTCGCCGCATAATCTTTCAGCACATCGACCGGCGCTGCGGCGATGGCATTCGTTCCGGCCAGTGCCAGCAACAGCGCGAGGCTACTTGTTGTCATTTTGTTCATCGGATTCTCCTTGTGCAATGCGGTACTGGAAGCCGCTGACCATGCTTTGGGCCAGCGGGGTTTTTTCCACGGTCTCATGCCAGATCAGCGCGGCAATGTGGATGACGACGAAGCCGATCAGCAGCGAATAAATCACTTCATGCGGTCCCTTGAAAATCTCCTTGAGCCAGACGCTATCCCCCAGCAGAGTTACCAGCGGCCCGGTGTTGTGCTCGATGGCCGCGAGCCCCAGGCCGGTTACGGCCATGGTTAGCAACATCCCGTAAACGGCCAGGTAGGCGGCGCTGGCCAATGGATGGTGACCAAAGCGCGCGGCGGTCTTGAGTTTTAAAGTGCGCAGTGCGCTCCACCATGCCGACGGATGCCACATGTCGGAAAATCGCGCGTGCGCCGGGCCGACCAGGCCCCAGGCGATGCGCGCGGCCAGCCCTACCAGCAGCCCATAGCCGAACAGGATATGGATTTGCCACAGGGCTTTTTCGCTGGCGCCATGCTCGAACAGTTCGGACACCGCGCCGGTCAGGATCAGGCTGGTTACGGCAAGCGCATTCCAGGCATGGATCAGGCGCAACATGCCGTCATAGACTTTTTGCCGTTCATAACAGATGGGTGACATGGGAACCTCCTTGTGGAAACACTATGGGCTGCACTGTAACGATTGTTTCTTAAAGGATGCTTAAGCGTTATCATGCAATTTTTCGGTTAAGCACGGAGACAAGACCATGGCAAGAACAGTGAAATGCGTGAAGCTCGGACGTGAAGCGGATGGGATGGATTTTCCGCCCTATCCCGGCGAGCTCGGCAAACGGATTTATGAATGCGTTTCCAAGGAAGCATGGGCGGCCTGGCTCAAGCATCAGACCATGTTGATCAACGAAAATCGCCTGAACATGGCCGATCCGAGCGCACGCAAGTATCTGGCGGAGCAGGTCGAGTCCTACTTTTTTGGCGGCGGAGCCGACAATGTGTCGGGCTATGTGCCGCCGAAGCATTAAGGGCGCAAAACACCACAAAGGCACACCGGTTTCCCCTCCGCCTTAGCGCGAATTGTCATTTCCAGGATTCACCATGACCAGCCATGCCCCGGAATACTTCATCAATCGTGAACTCGGCCAACTGGCCTTTAACCGGCGCGTGTTGGCGCAGGCGGCGGATCGCAGCAATCCGCTGCTGGAACGGCTGAAATTCCTGTGCATCGTCAGCAGCAACCTGGATGAATTTTTTGAAGTCCGGGTTGCCGGCCTGAAAGAGCAGATTGCGCTGAACGCCACGGCAACCGGACCGGATGGCATGTCGGCGCGGCAGGTGTTCCGGCAGGTGACCGAACAGGCGCATCAGTTGGTGGACGAGCAATATCAATTGTTGAACGAAGTGATCCTGCCCGAACTGGCGCGTCATGACATCCGTTTCTTGCGGCGCACTCACTGGCACGAGGCGCAAGCCGAGTGGATACGGAACTTCTTTTTTGATGAATTGATGCCGGTGCTTTCGCCGATCGGGCTCGATCCTTCGCATCCCTTCCCGCGTGTATTGAACAAGAGTTTGAATTTCGCCGTCGAGCTGGAAGGCAAGGATGCTTTCGGTCGTGCTTCCGGCGCTGCCATCGTCCAGGCTCCGCGCTCCCTGCCGCGCGTGATCAGGATGCCGTCCGAGATCGCCGGCTGCGAATACGGCTTTGTGTTTCTGTCGTCGATCATCCATGCCCACGTCGGCGAACTGTTTTCCGGCATGCACGTGAAAGGCTGTTACCAATTTCGGGTGACGCGCAATTCGGATCTTTTCGTCGATGAAGAGGAAGTCAAGAATTTGCGCGAGGCGTTGCAGGGGGAGCTGCCGCAACGCAACTTCGGCAATGCCGTCCGCCTGGAAGTGGCAGACAACTGTTCGCCGGAAATGACCGGCTTTCTGATGGGGCAGTTCGGCCTTGACCAGAAAGACCTGTATCAGGTCAACGGCCCGGTCAATCTGGTGCGCTTGATGCAGATTCCCGACGGCGTCGATCGCCCCGACCTGAAATATCCGCCCTTCATTCCCGGTATTCCGCCCGCAGTGTCAAAACAGCCCGACATGTTTCAGGCGATCAGGAACGGCGACATTCTGCTGCATCATCCTTACCAGTCATTTAACCCGGTGGTTGATTTCATCCAGCAGGCGGCAATGGACCCCAGCGTGCTGGCGATCAAACAGACCATCTACCGCACCGGCACCGATTCCGCTTTGATGGCGGCGCTGATCAAGGCGGTGCAGAGCGGCAAGGAAGTCACCGTGGTGCTGGAACTGCTGGCGCGCTTTGACGAGGAAGCCAACATCAACTGGGCGGAGCGCCTGGAAAATGCCGGTGCCCACGTGGTATACGGCGTGGTCGGTTACAAGACCCATGCCAAAATGCTGCTGGTGGTGCGGCGTGAGGAGGACGGGCTGCGGCGCTATGTTCATCTCGGCACCGGCAATTACCATCCGCGTACCGCCAAGCTGTATACCGATTTCGGCCTGTTCACCTGCGACGAGAAAATCGGCAGCGACGTCAACGATGTGTTTCTGCAGCTCACCGGCATGGGCAAGGCGGGCAAGCTGACTCACTTGCTGCAGTCGCCGTTCACCCTGCACAGCAAGATGATGGCGGCGATCCAAACCGAGGCGGCCAATGCGCGCGCCGGAAAAAAGGCTTTCATCGTCGCCAAGATGAACGCCCTGCTCGAACCGCAGATCATCAGCGAGCTTTACGAGGCCTCCATGGCCGGGGTCAAGATCGATTTGATCGTGCGCGGAGTTTGCGCATTGCGACCGGGTATTGCCGGGGTATCCGAAAATATTCGGGTGCGCTCGGTTATCGGGCGCTTTCTTGAACATTCGCGCATTTTCCATTTCTGCAACGACGGTGCGCCCACCGTCTATTTGTCCAGTGCGGACTGGATGCAGCGCAACTTCTTCCGCCGCGTCGAGGTCTGTTTCCCGGTGCTGGATGCGAAGCTGAAAAAACGGGTCATCCGTGAAGGGCTGGCGCCGTATCTCAAAGACAACAGCCATGCATGGGAAATGGATTCCGAAGGCGACTTCCTTCGCAAAAAGCCGCGCGGCAAAGCGACCTCGGCCCAGTTGCAGCTCTTGCAGGAGCTGTCGCTACCGCTGAAATAGGGCCGCCGTTCGGGTTTCTTGTAGCGTCATATTGCTGTCACAAAACGGGCTTAGCATCTCTCGCTTACATGTATCAAAGTAAAGCGAGGAACGCCAATGCAATCACCACCCAATACCCATTCAGGATTTTCCGGCGGCTCTCCGGGGAGCATGAAATTCCAGACCAAGGCGGCCAGTCATATGTCATCGACTTCCGTCATGCCGCAAATGCAGGACGCCGCGTATGGGGCCGAATCGGCTACCTGGGACGAAAATAAAACGCAGTCGCGCCTATGGTTGCAGGAAATTATCGAACAGCGCCGGTTGACCGCTTTGTTCCAGCCTGTTATTTCCATGGGGGGTGGCGAGATAGCCGGTTACGAGGGGTTGATTCGCGGCCCTTCGGATAGCCCCTTGCATGCGCCGATCAATCTGTTTCGAGCCGCCAGCGAACAGGGTTTGGCGATTGAAGTGGAGCTGTTGTGCCGCCAAGTGGTGCTGGAGAGCTTTGCCCAGCTCGACCTGCCCGGAAAGCTGTTCCTCAATGTCAGCCCGGAATGTTTGCTGCTGCGCAATGCCAAGCATGGCGAGACGCTGGGTTACATCCACAATCTGGGTATCAAGCCCGATCGGGTCATCATCGAGCTGACGGAAAACCAGCGCACGCTTGACTATAATTTGTTGCGCGAAGCCGCCCGGCATTATCGCGCCATGGGATTCGAAATTGCCATCGACGACCTAGGGGAAGGTTTTGCCAGCCTGCGGCTCTGGTCGGAATTGCGTCCAGAATACGTCAAGATAGACATGCACTTTATTCAGGGCATTGATCAGGATCCCGTGAAACGGCAATTTGTCAGCTCGATTCAGCAGATCGCAGAAAAATCCGGCACAAAAGTGGTCGCCGAGGGCATCGAAACCGAGGCGGAGCTTAAGGTGATCAAGGATTTGGGTATTGCCTGCGGCCAAGGCTATCATATCGCCCGTCCCAGCAGCCAGCCAGCCACGGCGCTTCCTGTCGAAGTTGCCCAGGCCTTGGCGAATAAGACTGTTCCGGGCTATACCCAGAATGGCCGGGTCAGCCCAAAAACAGTCACCGTACTCAAGCTGCTGCACGAATGCCTGTCCGTGATGTCCGATGTCTCCAACGATTCGGTCTACGAGATGTTCATGAGCGACCCGGAATTGCAAGCGTTGCCGGTTGTAGATAACGGCGCGCCGGTTGGCCTGATTACCCGTAACGCACTGATCGACCGCTTTGCCCGCCCTTATCGGCGCGAGCTGCTGGGCAAGAAACCCTGCGCTCTTTTGATGGACCCCGCTCCGCTGGTGGTGGAGAGGGACATGAGCCTGCAGGAATTGAGCCATACCATCGTGGCAGCGGATCGACATCATCTGTCGAACGGTTTTATCATCGCCGATCATGGGCGATATCTGGGCATGGGGACGGGCCACGATCTGGTGCGGGAAATCACCCAAATGCAAATCCAGGCCGCGCGCTATGCCAATCCGCTGACCCTGCTGCCGGGCAATGAGCCGATCAACGAGCAGATCGCGCTGCTGTTGCAGGGCGATGTGGAGTTTCATGCCTGCTATTGCGATCTGGACCATTTCAAGCCGTTCAATGACGTTTATGGCTATCATAGCGGCGACGAGGTGATCCAGATGACCGGGAAAATCCTCTCCGAAGTGTGCGACCCGGATCGTGATTTTATCGGCCATATTGGCGGCGACGACTTTATCATCCTGTTCCAAAGTACGGACTGGGAGGCGCGCTGCCGGACGGCGCTGGATCGTTTTGCAGCAGCTATCCTGGAATTTTTCAATGCGGAAGATCGGGTGCGGCAAGGTTATGTCGCCAGAGACCGTCGCGGCCACGAAGTATTTTATCCGCTGACCAGTCTTTCTATCGGCGCGGTGCCGGTCGAGCCCTGCATGCAGGCTTCGCACCATAAAATTTCGGCTGCCGCCGCCGAAGCAAAGAAGCAGGCCAAGGGGATTCCCGGCAACAGCCTGTTTGTCGAGCGTCGGGCTGCATGCGCCGAACCGCGCGTGCCCATGGATTTTTCGCTGGAGGGTGTCATTTAATGACGCAGTGATAAAATGAAATTTTCTCTGCTATCGATATGATGACCAAGAAACAGACAAGACTTCCGAAGCCGGTCGATTCTGCACCGGATGCGACGGTTGATGATGATCAGAACATGCGTGTCCTGCATGAGGCGATTGTCGGCGCATTTGGCCTGCCGCAAGGCAAGCTGTTTGTCAGCGTCAAGGGCGACCCCAGCTTGCGCGAAACCGTGGCGCTGCGCCCGCGCCAGGAAAGCCGCATGGATGCGGAGGCCGGCAAGGTGCTGGAAACCTGCGAATGGCTGTTGCGCAAAACCGGTTGCCACGGGATTTACATCGGCTTCAATTCGAGCGAGGTGCGCACCGAATCGGTGTTCAACCCATTCAATTATGAAATCCACGACGCCATCGCATTGATCCAGCCGGGCTATGTGGAACGCCATTTTGTGCGCGTGCCATACCAGAAAAAGATGGAGATCATCAGCCGGGTGCGCAACATGGTTCAGACCGGCCCGATGCGCGAATACCTGCCGCCGCACTGGTGTGAGTTGATGGATGAGCAGCGCGAGAACTGGAAGCCGATGGCGAAAAAAGACATCAAGCAGGTCGCCCAGTCGCTCAACCGTCTGCGCGGCATCGAGGGGTTCTACCTGCGCAACGCGGCAATTTCCCTGAGCCAGGGCATCGTGCGCGCTTCCTTCAATTGCGACGGCACTTACATTGTCGCGGCAGATTATTTTCCGCAGTTCGTGGAAGAAAATACGCCCTGACTACTTTCGCGGCCAGGGCGTCAAGCCTGAGGAAGGCTAAACCGAGATTGATTTTTTCGCTACGGATTCAGCAGCGATCTTTTACTGCGGAATATTCGGTCAGCAGCACCACAGCCGCGGTGTCTGCTACTTCCTGTTTGGCAACGCCAGGGCCGTATTCTTCCATTAATTCCTTCTTGTAGGCTTTGAAGAAATCGTTAAACCGCTCTGTGCCATAGACGCCTTTTGCATAAAGCTCATCGGTGGCAGGATCGTATTCCAGCCGGATTGCAGCCATTGGCTGTGTTGCCTTTTTGTTGGTGGCGATCATCTTTCCGCCCTGCGCCGGGTCGTAAACCCGGTCATGTTCACAGCATACGATGACACCAATCTTGCCGGCATCCTCGCTTTTCTCGGTGGCATAGTAGCTGATCGGGGTGCCGTCCTTCTTCGGATAAGAGAGCTGATGAGAGCAAATGGCGGTAAAGGCGACCACGGTGCCGTCTGCTCCAGCGCCTCCCTCCCAGTTGTATTCTCCGTTGCTTCCTTCCAGTTTGTCGCCTCCCGGCGGTTTGGCCGGCAGGTTGATCAGGAAGCACGGGGTACTGACATAAGGATAATTGAAGACGTATGCATCCTTGGTGGTCAGATCTTTTGCCTTGATGGGTTGGCCTTTGCCGTCGACCAGCTTGACCCGGTTATATTCCTTCAGTTCTGCTGCATTAAGTGCGGGGTATCCCGCCTGGAATCCGGCGAGAGCCGTTGTGATACCACAAAATTTGATGAAATTCCGCCGATCCATTTCCTCTCCCGGCTATCTGTGAAATAAAAAAGAGACGGGGGTCGAAACCCCCGTCAATGAGGAAGCCGGATTAGGAGAACATGTCCCGGTACATGCCCTTGGCCCACGACAGTGTGCCGCGGCCCTTGGATGCATCGCGATCTTCGAACATCTTGGTGTCTTTGGAGAAGGCGAACGACTTGGTCTTGGCGTCGTAAGAGTAGGTTGCATCCACCGAGATGCCTTCCAGTGGACTGGCGTTCACCAGTGAGTAGCAGATGGTCTCGGGGCTGTACCACTCGATATCTTTGCCCTGGGCGCGCGCAGCCAGCACCTTGGCCACGTATTTGGCTTCGGTGTTGGCGGTGTTGGCGCTCTTGGAATAAGGATGTGGGCGGGAGTCGCCGGTGACATAAACCCGGTCATCGCCGATCACGTTGTATTTGAGCGTATCGATCAGCGCTTCTCTTTGCGGATTCTTCGCATCCATCACGCCAAGCTTTTCCAGCAGCGTCGAACCGCGCACACCGGGATAGATCGCGCCGTCGTCGAAGGTAATGCTGTCGAACTCGGTTTTGATGGTTCTCTTCTCTACGTCCACGCTCTTGATCTCCATCGAAGGCTTGTATTCGATGTAGTCCTTGTACAGTTCGCTGAAGGCGGCATGGAACCCTTTTGCCTTGATGGTGATGTCGGGGTTATGGTCGATCAGCAGCACCTTGGCCTTGATCTTGCTCTTCTTGAAGTACGAAGCGATCATGCAGGCCCGCTCATATGGCGCCGGGAGACAGCGGTAGTTGCCGCCGGGAGTGTTCAGCAGGAACACGCCGCCTTCGAATCCCTGGACTTTCTGCTTGATGGTCACATGTTCGGTCGGGTTGACGTAGCCGCCCGGATAGGTCATGCGCAGCGCAGTTTCGGTTTCTGCATCTTTTACGCCGATACGGGAGTAGTCGTAGCTGATTCCCGGTGCCAGCACGAGGTAATCGTAGTCGATCTCGCCCTCAGTGGTGAGAAGCTTGCGCGATGTCCGGTCGAGTCCGGTGACGGTGGCGTTGAAGAAGGTGTATTTGTTGTTTTTTGCGGCATCGAGGAAGCTGTGATCGGCCAGGAATTCCAGGTTGATTACCCCGGCATACCACAGGTTGCTGGAAAAGCAGGACGAGTACATATCCCGCTTTTCGACCAGCACTACGTCGAAGTTGGGGTATTCTTTTTTCGCATACTTGGCGATGGTCAGGCCGGAAGATCCGCCGCCGACCACGACCAGGCGCGGCCCTTTCGCCTTGGGCAATTTCGCCTTGGCGCCAGTACCCAGCATCCGCATTTTCGAATCGGCAGCTTGCGCTGTCGATGAAGCCAAACCCCCTGTCGCCAAGGTTGCTGCAGCCGCGCCGCCCAACTTGATGAAACTGCGCCGCGATATTTCATTCTTGTCTTTATCCACGTGCCACCCCCAATGTTTTGATTATTTGAACAAAACTGCTTCATGTCCGCCGGAATGCATGTCGGGATTGCCGCTTAAAAAATAACCCTACCTGCATCAAGCGAAATTTATTCTAGCACCGGCGTTGATAAAAGCAACATCATTGTTACGTATTGCAACGAATTCCATGTTTTTGCCGTTTTTGTGGCAGACGTACGTGGACGATTTTTGTTGTTTTCGAGCAGAAGGTTCGAGAAAAAGGCTAACCATGCGGGATGCGGCAGATACGCAGAGTGAGGCCAATCACGGCAGGGAGGGGCTGTGGCTACAAGGGGGATAGATTGTTAACGGCACCGTTCAGGTGCGGGAGATAAAGTTACGCGCGTCGGGCCGAGGCGGATTTTGCCCGGCGCGTGTGGTTTTCAAGGGATTAGCGAATGTAGCAGGGACCATGCGACCTGCGGTTGAAAGCGGCGGGCCACCAGAATTGATTGCCGCGACGGCGGCATGCGGCTTTATTCCACTTCGCGCTCGATTTCCTCGACCGTGGTGTGGCGCACATCCTTGCCCTTGACCATGTAGACCACATATTCGGACATGTTCTTGGCATGGTCGCCGATGCGCTCCACCGCCTTGGCGGCGAACAGCACTTCGAGCGAGGTCGAGATGGTGCGCGGGTCTTCCATCATGAAGGTGATCAGGTGGCGCATGCAGGAGCGGAATGCTTCGTCCACTTCGATATCCTGGCGCGGCACCTGGACGGCGGTAGCAATGTCCAGCCGGGCAAAAGCGTCGAGCGATTTGCGCAGCATGTCCAGCACGATTCCGCTCATCACCTTGATTTCCGCAAAGCGCGGGGAGGAAAGACGATCCGCTTGGTAAATCAGCTTGCTCATGCGCGCGATTTTTTCCGCTTCGTCGCCGATGCGCTCCAGGTCGGTGATGGTCTTGATCACGGTCATCACCATGCGCAGGTCGCCGGCGGTAGGCTGGCGGCGCGCAATGATGTGGGCGCAGACCTCGTCGATCTCCACCTCCATGGCGTTGACTTCCGGGTCTCTGGAGATGACTTCGTCGGCCAGTTCGAGCCGACTGTTGATCAGCGCCTCGACGGCGTTGACGATCTGTTCTTCGACTAGCCCGCCCATTTGCAGCACGCGCGCACGCACCGTTTCCAGTTCGGTATCGAATTGCTTGGAAATGTGTTCATGCTGCATGGCGATTCTCCTTAATCATTCGGCTTGTTCAGTATACGCGGCGATTGTGACAAATTTGTTGCTGCGGGCAATTATGCTGTCAGTGTCTTGACTCCGTCGCTGGTGCCGAGCAGCAGGACGTCCGCCGCACGTCGGGCAAACAAGCCGTTGGTTACCACGCCGGTGATCTGGTTGATCTGGGTTTCCAGTTCTACCGGGTTCATGATTTTCAGGCCGCGCACATCCAGGATGATATTGCCGTTGTCGGTGGTGAAGCCCTGGCGCAGCACTGGCTGGCCGCCGAGCTTGACCAGTTCGCGGGCGACATAGCTTTGCGCCATCGGGACGACTTCCACCGGCAGGGGGAAATTGCCGAGCATGTCGACCAGCTTGCTGCCATCGGCAATGCAAACGAATTTTCGGCTGCATGCGGCGACAATTTTTTCGCGCGTCAACGCGCCGCCGCCGCCCTTGATCATGTGCATGTGTTGGGTGATCTCGTCGGCGCCATCGACGTAAACCGCCAGTTCGCCGGCGCTGTTCAGGTCGAGCACCGGGATGCCGTGGCTCTTCAGGCGCTGCGCGGTCGCTTCCGAGCTGGCGACGGCACCATCGATCCGGCCTTTGATCCTGGCCAGTTCGTCGATAAAATAATTGGCAGTGGAGCCGGTGCCCACGCCGATAATGCCGGCTGGTACATATTCAATGGCGGCGCGCGCCGTGGCTTGCTTCAGTTCGTCCTGCGTCATGGAGCCTATCCTCGCGAATTTTGATTTTTTGGTTTATGTCTAATTATTGCAGGATTTGGCCTATTAAGAAATACGCAGTTAGCCGCAAACCTTCTGATTTCGGTTAATTCCTGTTAACCTTGAAATTATTAAATTAATCGAAATATCATGCAAAACGACTACCTGGAAAAAATACTGACTGCCCGCGTCTACGATGTGGCGATCGAGAGTCCGCTGGAGCATGCGCCGAACCTGTCGCGCCGCATCCACAACACCGTCATGCTCAAGCGCGAGGATTTGCAGCCGGTGTTCTCGTTCAAATTGCGCGGCGCTTACAACAAGATGGTGCAGCTTCCCCCCGCCGTGCTCAAGCGCGGCGTGATCGCCGCCTCTGCCGGCAACCATGCCCAGGGTGTGGCGCTTTCCGCCCAGCGCCTGAACTGTACGGCGATCATCGTGATGCCCGCGACCACGCCGCAGATCAAGGTGGACGCGGTGCAAAGCCGTGGCGCCGAGGTGGTGCTGCATGGCGATTCCTACAGCGATGCCTATGTTCACGCCATGGCGCTGGCGAAGAAAAAAAAGCTGGCCTTTATACACCCTTACGATGACCCGGAAGTCATCGCCGGGCAGGGCACCATCGCCATGGAAATCCTGCGCCAGCATCCGGGGCCGATCCATGCCATTTTCGTGCCGGTCGGCGGCGGCGGCCTGATTGCCGGCATCGCCGCCTACGTCAAGCGCCTCAAGCCGGAAATCAGGATTATCGGCGTCGAGCCGGTCGATGCCGATGCCATGTACCAGTCGCTGCGCAAAAAAACGCGCGTTACCCTGGCGCAGGTCGGTATTTTCGCCGATGGCGTGGCGGTGAAGCAGGTGGGCGAGGAAACCTTCCGCCTGTGCCGCGAGCTGGTGGACGAGGTGATCCTGGTGGACACCGATGCGATTTGCGCCGCGATCAAGGACGTGTTCGAGGACACCCGCTCCATCCTCGAGCCCGCCGGTGCGTTGTCCATCGCCGGCGCGAAAATTTATGCCGCGCGCGAAAAGCTCAAGAACAAGACGCTGGTGACCATTGCCTCCGGCGCCAACATGAATTTCGACCGCTTGCGCCATGTCGCCGAGCGCGCCGAGCTGGGCGAAAGGCGCGAAGCCGTGCTGTCCGTCACCATCCCGGAAAAACCCGGCAGCTTCAAGGCTTTCTGCGCCTTGCTGGGAACGCGCAGCATCACCGAATTCAATTACCGTTATTCCGGTTCCAGTGAAGCTCACGTGTTCGTCGGCGTCCAGGTGGGCAATCGCAGCGAAACCGAGAAGCTGCTGGCGCTGCTGGCGCGCAAGGGGTTGAACCCGGTGGACATGAGCGACAACGAAATGGCCAAGCTGCATGTCCGCCACATGGTTGGCGGTCATGCCCCGCAGGCGAAGGACGAAATTCTCTACCGCTTCGAATTCCCGGAGCGGCCTGGTGCGCTGATGAAGTTCCTCGAAAGCGTCGGACAAAGCTGGAACATCAGTCTGTTCCATTACCGCAACCACGGTGCCGACTATGGCCGGGTGCTGGTGGGGGTGCAGGTGCCAGCGAAGGAAAGGCCCGCCTTCAAGGAGTTTCTTGATCGTCTGGGCTACCCTTATCTGGACGAGAGCAAAAACCCGGCCTACAAATTATTCCTCGGGTAATACGGCACAAGCAGTCGGCCAGTTCATTGCGCCGCTCGCTGGTTCAGCGCCAATGCTGTCGCGCCGGCTTGCGGCAGGCCGGCACGGGTGCGCAGATCGGCGAGCACCTTGTCGCCTTCGCGGCGGGAAACTTCATATGCGGCACGGCGTTCGGTCTCGCCCAGTAGCGCCGCCGCCTGTTTCACCCATTCCCGATATTGCGCGCTGTGATGATGGTGCATATGCTCCGCGCGATTCAAGGTGAACCAGCGATGCGCTTCTTTTTCGTCTTTGGCGACGCCTTCGCCGTTGAGATACATCGAGCCGAGGTTGAGTTGCGATTCCTTGTCGCCCTGCTTCGCCGCCTTGCGGTACCATTTGAGCGCCTCGGCATAATCTTGCGCCACCCCGTCGCCGTGACGATACATTTGGCCGAGGTTGAACTGGGCATTCACCGAACCTTTTTCGGCGAGCGGGCGCCACAGCCTGGCGGCGGCCTGATAGTCGCCCTGGCGATGGGCCGTGGCGGCGCGCCCGAAATCCTGGTCGTCGTCGGCCAACGCATTGGCGGCGGCCATCGACAGCCCCAGCGTGCACACTGCCAGTAAGCCGATCAGACGGGAAGACAAAGTAACGGAATGGTTTTTCATGGAAATCTCCTTATTTGGTGGATAAATGTCAACCATTTGGGTTACAGCAAAAGCGATGCCAGACGTTGACCGGTAATTTAAAAATGCCGCAACACAAGGTAGCCGAAGGATTTCAGGGATTTTCAGCAAAAGCGGCCAACGAAAAATCACCCGCACCATCTGCGCGGTCTGGCGCGAAGCGTGTCATTGCGCACACTTCACAGTGGCTTTGTGGCGGGCAAGATGAAAAAAGCCCATCGCAGGGATGGGCTGAAAAACAGAAAGCGAAAATGAGATTATTTGAGAGGCGTACTTTAGTTTGATGTGGGTTTTCTTGCCGCCCTGCTTTTTCGTGGTCGGCAAATTGGCGTCTGACGACTTCTGGGCGACCGAGGTTGCGGGCAGGGGGATGAAAGCTGCTTCACCCATACTGTCTTGATGTTCACGAATTCGTGGATGCCGTGATAGGACAGTTCACGACCGAAGCCGGAATCCTTGATGCCGCCGAAAGGCAGGCGCGGGTCGGATTTCACCATGCCGTTGATGAAGCAGCCGCCCGCTTCGATCTGGCGCGACAGTTTTTCTGCGCGCACTGCATCGCGGCTCCACAAGCTTGAGCCCAGGCCAAAGCGGCTGTCATTGGCGATCTTTATCGCGTCCCGTTCGTTTTTTGCCCTGATAATGAGGGCCACCGGGCCAAACAGCTCTTCACGGTAGGCGCAGGTTTTCGGCGTGACATGATCGAGAATGGAGGGTAGGTAATAAGCGCCTTTGCCGGTTGCCGGTCCGCATCCCAGAATGGGCCGTGCGCCCTGGGCGATGGAATCGGCTACCTGGCGGTGCAGCTCGTCGCGCAAATCGAGTCTCGCCATCGGCCCGACCCGCGTGGTTTTTTTCATCGGGTCACCAAGCTTCAGGGCGGCAACCTTCTGTTTCAGCAAAAACACGAATTCATCGGCGATTTCCGGGGTCAGGATAAAGCGCTTGGCGGCGATACAGGATTGGCCCGCGTTGAGATAACGCGAATTGACGGCCTGGGTGCTGGCATCGTCGAGGTCGGCATCGCGCAGCACGATAAAGGGATCCGATCCGCCGAGTTCCAGCACGCATTTTTTCAGGTTTCGCCCCGCCTCGGCGGCAACCAGACGTCCGGCGGGTTCGGAGCCGGTGAAAGTGACGGCACGCACGCGCGGATCGGCGATGACTGCTGCGACTTGATCGGCGTCGATCATCAAGGTGGCGAAGAGGTGATCCGGCAGGCCTGCTGCGCGGAAAATTTCCTCAATCGCCAGCGCGCAACGCGGTACGTTGGAAGCGTGTTTCAATACCATTGCATTGCCGGCCATCAAGGCCGGCGCGGCGGCGCGAAACACTTGCCAGAACGGGAAGTTCCACGGCATGACGGCGAGGATGGTGCCAAGCGGTTGATAGGTGACGTAACTTCGGGTGGCGTCTGTTTCGATCGGTTCGTCCGTGAGAAAATCCTTGCCATGGCGGGCATAGTAGTCACATGCCACGGCGCATTTTGCCACTTCGGCATGCGCTTCCCGCAACGGCTTGCCCATTTCCTGTGTGATCAGCGTGGCGTAATCGTCGCGGTTGGTCAGCAAGCGCTCAGTTACGCGGCACATTGCTTCAGCGCGTTGGGCGAAGTCGATCGCGGACCATGCCTCCTGGGCGTGACGCGCATTCTCCAGAGCAACATTCAACTGTCGCTCATTCCATGATGAGAATTCTTGTATCACCTTGCCGGTGGCGGGATTCAGGCTGACGTAAGGCATCGTGTGCTATCTTTTAAGGGCGTCAGGTTTTACTATAGCAGCTATGAATCGTTTTTTTGTTACAGGTATTTTTCTCGCGGGAAGTGTGTTTTGGGGACTCGGCAATGCCGCTGCCGCCAACCACGAAGCTGATTTCTATGCCGCGCGCGAGGCTTTCCGTTCCGGCGATATCGCCCGCTTCAAAACCATGTCTGCCCGTTTGCAAGGCCATCTGCTGGAGCCTTTTGTCGGTTACATGCAGCTCATGTTACGGCTCAGGGATGCGAGCCCGGACGAGATCAGGGGTTACATCCAGCGTAACGGCGACAGCTACCTGGCCGATAAGCTGCGTGGCGACTGGCTGCGGCTATTGGCGAAAGATCAGCGCTGGGATCTGTTCATGGGCGAATATCCGGCGCTGATCAACAAGGACAATGAACTGGTCTGTTATTCCTTGCAGGCGCGGATTGGGCAGGGAGAGGCAGGCGTATTGCCGGAGGCGAAACCGTACTGGTTCAGCGCGGAAGAACAGCCGGCGAGTTGCCAGCCGTTGTTCGATGCATTGGCGATCAGCGGCCTGCTGACGGTGGACGATGTCTGGGCGCGTTTGCGTCTGACGCTGGAGGCGGGCAATGTCAGCGTGGCGAAGCGGGTTGCCCAGTATTTTCCCGGCCATCAGGAAATTCCCCTGCGCGAACTTGAGCGCGCGGCAGACAACCCGCTCGGGTTTCTCGATAAAATACCGGTGGACCTGAACACCCGCGCCGGACGGGAACTGACTATTTTTGCGCTAACCCGTGCGGCGCGCAGCCAGCCGCAGCAGGCGCTGCCCTACTGGCATGCGCTGCGGTCGCATTTCAGTGCGGAAGAGCAGGCTTACACCTGGGGCTGGCTGGCTTTTCATGCTGCGCGCAAGCATGACCCGGAAGCGCTCTCCTGGTTTGGCAAGGCCGGGAACCGCCTTTCCGACCTGCAGTTGTCCTGGAAGGTGCGCGCCGCGCTACGCGAACAGCGCTGGTCGGAAGTGCAGTCTGCCATCGATGCCATGTCGGAGGCGGAACAAAATCAAAGCGCTTGGCGCTACTGGAAGGCGCGCGCGCTCAAGGCACAGGGCAGGGCGGCACAGGGGAATGCGATTCTGGCGCCGCTGTCCCGGGAGTTTAATTATTACGGCCAGCTTGCCGCTGGAGACTTGGGTATCGTGGCGGGTTCGCCCGGCGAGAATTTCAAGCCTGGCGAAGACGAAATCAAGGCCATGGAGAAGCTGCCGGCGATCAAGCGCGCACTGGCGTTGCACGAAATGGATCTGCGCGCCGAGTCCAATCGGGAGTGGATCTGGGCGGTCAGGGAGTTCGACGACCGGCGCCTGCTGGCTGCTGCAGAAGTGGCGCAGCGTCATGGCTGGTATGAGCGGGCGATCAATACGGCGGACAAGACCCGGCAATTGCACGATTTCAGCCTGCGTTTTCCCGCACCGCACCGCGACGTGATGCAGGAACAGGCGCGTCTGGTGGGCTTGGATGAGGCCTGGGTGTACGGCCTGATCCGTCAGGAAAGCCGTTTTGTGCAGCAGGCGAGTTCCGGTGTCGGCGCTTCCGGGCTGATGCAACTGATGCCGAAAACCGCGAGCTGGATAGCGAAGCGCCTTGGGCTGAAGAATTACCGGCAGTCCATGATTAACCAACTGGACACCAATGTGGCGTTTGGCACTTATTATCTCAAATACGTGCTCGACAAGCTCGACGGCCAGCCGTTGCTGGCGACTGCCGCTTACAATGCCGGCCCGCGCCGCGCCATCCGCTGGCGTAGCGAATTGCCGATGGAGGGCGCGATCTATGCCGAAACCATCCCGTTTTCAGAAACTCGCGGTTACGTGCAGAAGGTCATGAGCAACGCGGTTTATTATGGCAATCGCTTCGGTCAGCAGTTGCAATCGTTGAAGCAGCGGCTGGGCATGGTTACCCCGGCAAAAGGGAAAGCCGAATGCGGCGGTGGCGATGAACGCGCGCCGGCATGTGAGTGAAGATCCTGCCGAAAGGAATGGCGCTATCATGAACGATAAAGCTCGCATCCGCACAGGACAGTCGTGCGCCACAGACCCGGCCATTGCGGTGAGCGAATTTTTTGCCGCCATCAGTCAGCCGGACATGGCTTTGGTCGTGTTTTTCTGCTCGAGTGAATACGACCTGGCGGTCGTGGCGGCGGAGATGAACCGCCTTTTCGCCGGCACCGTCGTGATTGGCTGCACCTCAGCGGGTGAAATCGGCCCCGCCGGTTACCGCGATCATAGCCTGGCGGGTTTCAGCCTTCCCGGCGGAGCCTGTGCCGCAGTGACGGGACGAGTCGACAAACTCCAGAATTTCGATAGCACCGTTGGACAAACCCTGGCGCATGACTTGGCGCTGCAGCTCGACAAACACGCGAGCGATCTCGATCAGCGCTTCGGCTTTCTGCTGATCGACGGCCTTTCCGTGCGCGAAGAACCGGTGGCGCAAGCTTTCCAGTCAGGCCTCGGCCCGATCTCCCTGTTTGGCGGTTCCGCCGGCGACGATCTGCACTTTGCGCGCACCTGGATATTCCACGACGGCGCTTTCCGCAACGATGCCGCGATACTGGCGCTCGTCGCCACCCGCTTTCCGCTCAAGACATTCAAGACCCAGCATTTCGTCTGCGATGAGGAGCGGCTGGTGGTTACCGAAGCCGACCCGGCGACCCGCACTGTCAAGGAGATCAACGGCCT
Organism: Betaproteobacteria bacterium; assembly: GCA_021373185.1. Taxonomy (GTDB): domain Bacteria; phylum Pseudomonadota; class Gammaproteobacteria; order Burkholderiales; family Sulfuricellaceae; genus Sulfuricella. The sequence continues at coordinate 57,170 of JAJFTF010000017.1, forward strand.
GCCGGCGGTAGAGGAATATGCGCGACTGGTCGGCATGAAAGTCGAAAACCTCACTTCAGCAGCCTTCGCCGCTACGCCGGTGGTCGTGGTTATTGACGGCATGGACTACGTGCGCGCGATCCAGAAGGCCAATACGGACGGTAGCCTGACCTTTTTCAGCGCCATTGAAGAAGGTCTGGTGCTGCGCATTGCCCATGGCGTCGGGCTGGTCGATAACCTGGAAAAAGCATTCATCGGACTGCGCGCCGAAATCGGCTCGCCACAGCTCGTTATCTCGTGCGACTGCATTCTGCGCAACCTGGAAGCGACCAACAACAAGCAGAAGAGCGAGGTCGGCGACATCTTTCGGGCCAACCATGCGGTGGGATTCAGCACCTATGGCGAGCAGTATCAAGGGGTGCATGTCAATCAAACCCTGACTGGGGTCGCCATCGGCGGCGGGGAGCCGAACGATGCCTGATATATCTGCGTCGCCTCCCGGCGTCGGTGAACGGTCGTCACAGGTCGAAATCGCCCGTCTCAATAAAATAATCAAGGTTCTCATCGCGCGCGCCGAGCGCGTCATGGGTGCGCAGAGCTCGGACTTCAGCCGTTTCCAGGCGACCATCCTGCTTGAGGAAAAGGTGCGTAGCCGCACGCAGGCGTTGCGGACAGCCCTGGCCGAAAATGAGACGATCACCCACGACCTGCAACGCGAAAGGGGGGAGCAGATCATCCTCATCAACAAACTGGAGCAGGCGCAAAACCAACTGCTGCAATCGGAGAAGATGGCTTCCCTCGGCCAGTTGGCAGCCGGCGTCGCCCATGAGATCAACAACCCGATCGGTTTCGTCAATTCCAACCTCGGCACGTTGAAGAATTATATCGAGCGCCTGCTCGGCGTCCTCAATGCCTACGAGGCCTGCGAAGCAGAGACGGCGGTTCATTCCGAGTCGTTGATCGCCGCCAAACAGGCTGCCGACCTCGACTTCCTGCGCGAGGACATTGTCGCCTTGTTCAGCGAGTCGCGCGATGGCCTTGAACGCGTCAAGAAAATCGTCCAGGACCTGAAAGACTTCTCCCATATCGACGGGGTCGAATGGCAATGGGTCGATTTGCATAAAGGTCTCGACTCGACGCTCAACGTCGTCAACAACGAGATCAAGTACAAGGCCGAAGTAGTCAAGGAGTACGGCGAGCTGCCCGAAATCGAATGCCTGCCAGGCCAGCTCAACCAGGTATTCATGAACCTGCTGGTCAATGCCGCCCATGCGATTCGTGAGCGTGGCACAATAACGATCCGTACCGGCACCGAGGGCAGCAACGTCTGGGTCGAAGTCGCCGATACCGGTAGCGGTATCGCACCGGAGAACCTGCCGCGCGTCTTCGATCCTTTCTTTACGACCAAACCGGCTGGCAAGGGCACAGGGCTAGGGTTGTCATTGTCTTACGGCATCGTCAAGAAGCACGGTGGCCGTATCGATGTGAAGAGCGAATTAGGCAGCGGCACAACGTTCCGTGTCACGTTGCCGGTTGAGCCCGGTTCGTTGAAAGAGGGCGGCTGACTGCGGCCAACTCTCGCCCGGTCGCGATTTCAGTCTGGTGATGAGGGCAACTCTGTGGCAGAACTTGCCATTGAATTAACGAGGAGGTTGGCGTGGAAATAAAAAAAGTCTGTGTGCTCGGGGGAAGCGGTTTTGTCGGGCAGCATGTGGTTAGCCGGTTGTACGAGCAGGGCTGCGAGGTGCGCGTGCCTTACCGCAACATCAACCGGGCCAAGCACCTTACCGTGATGCCGTCAGTGTCGCTGGTCGAGGCCGATGTTCATGACCCGGGTGCGCTCAACAAACTGCTGGAAGGGATGGATGCGGTGATCAATCTGGTCGGCATTCTCCACGAAAGAAAGCGCGGCGATTTCCAGCGCGCGCATGTGGAATTGCCGCGCAAGGTAGTGGATGCCTGTCGGGCGACAGGGGTGAAGCGGCTGCTGCATATGAGCGCCCTTGGCGCCAGCCAGGAAGGATTGAGCCGCTACCAGCGCAGCAAGGGCGAGGGCGAGGCGCTGGTGCTGGCAGCCCATGGCGAAGACTTGGCGGTGACGACGTTCCGCCCTTCGGTGATCTTCGGCCCGGAGGACTCTTTTCTCAATCTGTTCGCCGGCTTGCTCAGGTGGACGCCGGTATTTCCGCTCGGCAGCCCTCATGCCAAATTTCAGCCGGTCCATGTCGGCGATGTGGCCCAGGCGTATGCCGCCAGCCTGAATAATTCTGCGACCTTCGGCCAGAGCTATGAATTGTGCGGGCCGAAAGTTTATGCCCTGCAACAGTTGGTCGAATTTGTTGCCAGGGTGAAAGGAATGGAGCGCATGATCTGGCCGCTCGACGACGAAATGTCCTCGCTGCAGGCGATGTTTTTCGGTTTGCTGCCGGTGAAACTGCTGACCCATGATAATTACCTGACCCTGAAGACCGACGCGGTGTGCGCCTGCCCCTTCCCGGAAGTGTTCGGCATCCGGCCTGCCGCACTGGAGGCGGAAGCGCCCGCGTATCTGGCTGGAGTCAAGCCGCAGCGCTTTGAGCGGTTCATCGACGAATCCCGGGACAGATGAAAATCTGCACGGTCGGCGGTGCGGTGCGCGACGAGCTGCTCGGCTTGCCGGTCGCCGATCGCGATTACGTGGTGGTCGGCGCGACCCCCGAGGAAATGGTGGCGCAGGGTTACAAGCCGGTAGGCAAGGATTTTCCGGTATTTCTCCATCCAAAAACTCATGAAGAGTATGCGCTGGCTCGCACCGAGCGCAAGACTGCGCGCGGCTACAAGGGCTTTCAGGTGTTTGCCTCGCCCGAGGTGACGCTGGAAGAGGATCTGGCGCGGCGCGACCTGACTATCAACGCCATTGCCAAGGACGAGGCCGGCTTGATCGTCGATCCGTACAACGGCGTCGCCGATCTCAAGGCGGGCATCCTGCGTCATGTCAGCCCGGCCTTTGTCGAAGACCCGGTGCGGGTGTTGCGGGTGGCGCGCTTCGCGGCGCGCTTCGGTTTTTCCATCGCGCCGGAAACCCTGGCTCTGATGCGGGAGATGGCCGCCAACGGCGAAGTGGATGCGCTGGTGCCGGAGCGGGTGTGGCAGGAGCTGTCGCGCGGCCTGATGGAGAAAGTGCCTTCGCGGATGTTTCACGCCCTGCGCGAGAGCGGCGCGCTGGTTCGCATCCTGCCCGAACTGGATGCTCTGTTCGGCGTGCCGCAGACAGCGGAATACCACCCGGAAATCGATACCGGCGTGCATGTGATGATGGCGCTGGACTATGCCGCCGCGCAAAATTACAGCTTGCCGGTGCGCTTCGCCGTACTCACCCACGACCTCGGCAAGGGCACGACCGCGCACGAAATGTTGCCGCGCCATATCGACCACGAATCGCGCAGCTTTGCGCTGCTCAAGCCGCTATGCCAGCGCCTGCGCGTGCCCAACGATTGCCGCGAACTGGCGCTGGTGGTGGCGCGCTTTCATGGTAAACCGCTACGCGCCTTCGACTTGCGACCGAAAACCATGCTCGATCTGTTGCTGGAAACCGATGCGATTCGCCAGCCGCAGCGCTTCGAAGAATTTTTGCTGGCCTGCACCGCCGATTTTTGCGGTCGTCTGGGTTATCGGGATGCAGCGTTTATCCAGGCTGATTTGCTGCGCCGGGCGCATCAGGCGGTGCAGGCCGTGGATGTCGGTGCAGTGGCCAAGCAGTGCAGCGATCCGGCGACGATCCGCGACCGGGTTTATCAGGCGCGTCTGGAGACGCTTGAGGCATGGCTGGTTGCTAATCGTTAGTCCTTATAAAGCCGTTAGTCACGGATTAACACAGATGCGCACGGATAAAACCCTTGCACCAATCCGTGAAAATCGGTGTTAATCCGTGGCTAAAAGCTGTTTCAACAATGATCCGGTCAACCCCGATTTTTTTGATATTGCAGGAGCAGAACCAATGACAGTCAAAGCCAAACTCTTATTTCTGTGTTTATTGTTCTTGAGCCCAGCGGTTTTTGCGGCGGACGATTACCGCATCACCCATGTCGTCAGCGGAAAATTCGAGGATGTGCGCGACAGCGTGGTCGACGCCATCGCCATGCAGGGTCTGGTCATCAACAACGTTTCCCACATGAGCGAGATGCTCGACCGCACCGGTCAGGATCTGGGCGATACCACCCAGGTTTTTCTACGTGCGGAAATTCTGGAGTTTTGCAGCGCCGCGGTATCGCGCGCGAGCATGAAGATCGACCCTCATTCCATCGTGCTCTGCCCTTATGGCATCGCGGTCTACGTGCTGCCAGCCGAGCCCGGCAAGGTTTATCTGTCTTACCGCAAGCCGGTCGCGATGGGAAAGCAGCAGGATAAGAAATCGTTGCGCACGCTGGAAAAATTGATGCACGACATCGTGCATGACGCGATCCAGAAATAAGCTTTAAAGCATGCGGCTTTTGTCGCCTTGCCGGAAGCCGACCAGGGGCGCATCCATTCCTTTGCCCAGTGCGATGGCCTTGAACAATTCGCCCATTTCCGCCGGGCTGAGCAGTTTTTGCGCCTGCGCGGCAACGGGCAGGTAAGCGCTGGCTTTCTCCGGTGAGGCCAGAGCAAGCAGGTCGGTAATGCCGCAGTTGAGCAGGAAATGCGCCTGGCTGGTGTAGCCCAGCAGATCGAGGCCGTGGCTCAGGCCGGCCTCGGCGATGGCAGTGAAATCCACATGGGCGGTGATGTCCTGCAGCCCCGGCAAAATTAACGGATCGTCGTGGGCGTAATGGCGGTAATGACACATCAGGGTGCCTGTCGCGCGCTGGGGATGGTAGTACTCACTCTGGCCGAAGCCGTAATCCAGCATCAGGATCGCGCCTTTCTTCAGCATCCCGGCCAGGCTGGCAATGAAGCCCCGCGCCGCCAGGCCGATTTCGCTGACCGTTCCTGGCGGTAGCGCCAGTTTGTTGGCGCAGTCGAACAATTGGCCGGACGCGAGTTTCTGTTCGCGCCACTGGAATGCATCATTTTCCCAACCGACGCCGCGCTCGTAAATGCCGTCCTCGCGCCATGCGACGAGGTGAACCGGCATCGCGTCCAGCACCTCGTTACCGAGAATCAGGCCGGAGAATGAATCAGGTAGCGCGTCCAGCCATTCCACGCGCGGTGCGAACGGAGCCAGCAACTGTTGCTGGCGTTCGCGCAAGTCGGCGCTTACTTCGAGAATGAAATAGCGGCGCGGCAACTGGCCGAGTTGCGCCAGTTCGGCGAGCATGTCGAAAGCCAGGCGGCCCGATCCGGCGCCGGCTTCGAGGATATCGCCCTGGGTTTCCGCCAGCACTTGCGCAGCCTGGCGCGCCAGGCTGCGACCGAACAGAGCGGAGATTTCCGGGGCGGTGACGAAATCGCCGCGTTCGCCGAATTTGTGCATGCCGGCGCTGTAATAGCCGAGGCCGGGCGCGTACAGCGCCAGTTCCATGAAACGGCTGAACGGCATCCAGCCGTCGCTGGCTTCAATCTCGCGCTGGATCAGGTCGGCGGTTTTTTTGCTGTGTTGTTGCGCAGCGAGGTCTGGTGCGGGTAGTGGGGGCATGGCAAGTGTGATAAATTCAGTGTGCAAATCCAGTTTAATGGAGAAACCATGCAAGGCAAAGTCATATTGATTACCGGTGGAGCCAAACGCGTCGGCGCAGCAATCTGTCGCCGCCTGCACGGCGAGGGTGCGAACCTGATGATTCACTATCGCTCTTCGGCGGCGGAAGCGGAGGCGCTGTGCGACGAACTGAACCGTAGCCGCCCGGATTCCGCCGCGCTGGTGCAGGGTGATTTGCATGACATCGACCGCATGCCGCAACTAGTCGATGCGGCGCTTCAGCGCTTCGGCCGGCTCGACGTGCTGATCAACAACGCCTCCAGTTTTTATCCGACGGCAGTGGGCGAGATCGTGGAAAAAGACTGGCACGACCTGCTCGGCACCAACCTCAAGGCGCCGCTGTTCCTGGCGCAGGCTGCGGCGCAGGCGTTGCGCCACAGCCACGGCTGCATCGTCAACATCGCCGACATCCATGCCGAGCGGCCAATGAAAAGCTATGTGGTCTACAGCATCGCCAAGGCCGGCCTGGTGGCGTTGACCAAGTCGCTGGCCCACGAGCTCGGGCCGGAAGTGCGGGTCAACGCGGTCGCGCCGGGGCCGATCATGTGGCCGGAAGGCGACCGGACATTCGACGACCAGGAGCGCCGCCGCATCGTCGCCCATACCCTGCTGAAGCGCGAAGGCACGCCGGACGACATCGCCCGTGCAGTGTCCTACCTGATCAAGGATGCGCCCTATGTCACCGGCACGATATTGCCGGTGGACGGCGGGCGCAGCGCGAGCTTGTGATAAAAAACCATTCATCCACGGATTAACACGGATGCACACAGATAGAATCGCTACCTAATCTGTGTATCCGTGGCTAAAAACATGATCGAACCAATCACTCCTCCCAGATCGTTGATGACCGCCGCCGGGCGCGCCATCGGCGACTTTTCCATGATCCGCGACGGCGACCGGGTGCTGCTCGGCTTGTCCGGCGGCAAGGATTCGCTGTCCCTGCTGCACGTGCTGCTCGCCTTGCAGAAAAAGGCGCCAATCAAATTCGAGCTGGCAGCGGCGACGGTCGATCCGCAGTCGCCCGATTTCGATCCGTCGCCGCTCAAGGCGTACATGGCGGAACTGGGCGTGCCGTATTTCTACGAAAGCCAGCCGATTGTCGAGCAGGCGGAAAAATCCATGCAGGGCGATTCCTTCTGTGCGTTTTGCTCGCGTTTGCGGCGCGGCATTCTTTACCGCGCGGCGCGGGAAAACAACTACAACGTGCTGGCGCTGGCGCAGCACCTGGACGATGCCGCCGAAACGCTGCTGATGTCCACCTTCTTCGGCGGCAAGCTCAGGACGATGCAGGCGCACTACCTCAACGATAAGGGCGACATCCGCGTGATCCGCCCCTTCATTTACGCGCGCGAACGCCAGACGGCGGCGTTTGCCGCGTCGGGCCAGTTGCCGGTCATCCCGGAAAACTGCCCGGCCTGCTTCGGCATGCCGACCGAGCGCATGCACATGAAGACCTTGCTGGCGCAACTGGAGAAAGATAATCCCAAGGTTTTTTCCAGCATCAAGACGGCATTGAAACCGATGCTGGGCGCGGGCGTGCCCCAAGGTTCAAAACAAAATTAACCGCCGATAAACGCGGATTAACGCCGATGATTCGGCCTGTTCAAATTCACTCGTGTAGTGAAACGAAACCGCCCCCCATCACCATAAGATATCGGCGGTTAAGCGTTTTTTCGGGTTTAAGGTTTCTTCTTTGGCTCGAACAACTCTACTTCCTGCGCCCGCCCCTTGACCTTGAAAAATCCGTGGCCGACAAAATCGAAGCGGTCGGCGCACCGATCTTTTGTTTCGGCGGAAACCAAGATGCGGCTCACGCCCTTGGTTTCGCCCTCGATGCGGCTGGCGAGGTTGACCGTGTCACCGATGGCGGTGTAGTCCTGGCGCTGTTCCGAGCCGATGAAGCCGACCACGGCGGGGCCGGAATGGATGCCGATGCCGACATCGAAAGTCTGGCCGATTTCGCCGATCTCATGCCTGAAGCGTTCGAGGTTCGCGGCCATTTCCAGCGCGGCGGCAATGGCGTGTTCCGCCTGTTGGTTGTCCTCGCCGGGCGCGCCCCAGAACGCCATGATGGCATCGCCGATGAACTTGTCGAGGGTGCCGCCGTGGCGGAAGATCACTTCCACCTGCATGCTGAAATAGCGGTTGAGCAGGGAGACGATTTCCGCCGGGGTGTGGATTTCCGAAAGCGTGGTGAAGCCGCGAATGTCTGAAAACAGCACGGTGATCTGGCGCGCCTGGCCGCTGAGGTTTTCGGTGGTGGCGCCCTGGCTCACCAGATCCTTGACCACGCGCGGGTCGAGGAAGCGGTTGAATATCCGCACGGTCTGCTCGCGTGCTTTGCGTTCGCGTAGATATTCGCTCAGCGCAGCGGCGAAATAAAACATCCAGGCAAAAGCAACGGGCGTGAAAACCGGCAGCAGGATTTGCCGACTGACCGCCAGATAGCTTGCGCCCAGCAGCAGGGCCGATATCGGCAGCAGCACCGCGCCGATTAGCAGTGTGTTGCGGCGGGTGCTGAAGGCGGCCAGCAGTATGGCAAGCAGCAGCAAGGTCAGCAGCAGAGGCGCCGTTTCGGGCAGGCTGCGCATGTTGCGGCTATTTTTCAGGTTGTCGAGTGCGGCGGCGAGGATTTCCACGCCTGGCGTCAGGCTGGAAAGAGGCGTGGCGCGGATGTCGTGCAGCCCGCTGGCGGTGGTGCCGACGATGACGATTTTGTCGCGGAATTCGCTGGCGTCGCGCAGCGGTTTTTTCCGGTCGAGGTCTTCATGGATGTCGGCATAGGAAACGCGTTTGTGGGCCAGGGTTGCACCGCGCCAGCCGAGCACGATGCTTGCTGCATCGGGAACAGGATAGCCGAGATCGCGCGCGACGCGCGCGGGCAGTGACGGGATGCGCCAGCCGTAAGCCGGGGTGAAGATATTGTAGCGCCGCCCGATGCCGTCTTTGTCCTCGATGAAATTGATGGTGCCGGTACGCCAGCTTGCGCGCGCGACGGCGAGGGGCAGTAGCAGCGCTACCCGCGCATCGGGGACAGCGGCGGCGGTGGGCGTGATGCCGAGCGCCGCGCCATATTCCGCCAGCATGATGCCGTGGGCGTCTTCGGCGATGTTGCGCCGCACGATCGGGAAGTAGGTATTCGAGGTCTGGCGCACGGCGTCGTTGAACAGCTCGTCGCTTTCCGGGCGGTAGATATCCGGTTCGGCAAACAGGATGTCGAAAACAATCGCCTTGGGGTGTTGGCGCGACAGGCCCGCGATCAGTTCGCCATGCACGGCGCGCGGCCATGGCCAACTGCCGGCGCTATCGTTCATTTGAGCGAGGCTGCGGTCGTCGATGTCGACGATCACGATGTCGGGGTCGGGCTGTAAATCGCGGGCGTGGATGCGGACGAACAAGTCGGCAACCCGGTTTTCCAGCGGCAGCAGCCAGCGCGGGCCGGTGAATTCGATCACCGAAGCAAGCGCAACGATGAAAATAATCGGCAGAAGTGGGGAGGTCAGGGCGCGCCGCATGGCGTCATGCTACGACATGGCTGGAGGCATGACAACCATCAGGCAGGGCGTCTTTGTGGTTAATGAACGGCGTTTTTACGCTTGCCCCGGTTTTGCCGTGGCGAGACTTTCCTTTACCAGCCGGGAAAATTCTTCAGCGGGGAGCGCGCGGCTGAAATAGTAGCCCTGGATTTCGTCGCAGCCATAGGCGCGCAGGTAATCGAGCTGTTTCAGGGTTTCCACCCCTTCGGCGATCACCCGCATCTTCAGGCTGTGCGCCAGGTTAATCACCACGTTGGCGATGGCGTTGCCGCTGTGGCTGACGCAGAGGTCGCGAATGAAGGACTGGTCGATCTTGATCTTGTCGATCGGCATGTGTTTCAGATAGCTCAGGGAGGAGTAACCGGTGCCGAAGTCGTCGATCGAAATCTGGATGCCGAGTGCGTGCAGTTGATGCAAGGTGGCAACCGTCGCCGTTACGTCCTGGATCATGATGCTTTCGGTGATTTCCAGTTCCAGTTGGTTCGGCGGCAGCCCGGTATCTTGCAATACCTGGGTTACCATGGCGGGCAGATCGCTCTGGCGGAACTGACGTGCCGAAAGATTGACGGCCACACGCAGGGGCGGCAGGCCTTCAGTCACCCAGCGGCTGCTTTGGGCGCAGGCTGTGCGCAGCACCCATTCGCCAACCTGGACGATCATGCCGGTCTCTTCGAGCAGGGGAATGATTTCTCCCGGCGCAACCAGCCCGCGTTCAGGATGCTGCCAGCGCAGGAGCGCTTCCATGCCGATGATCCGGTCGTTATGCAAGCTTACCTGGGGCTGATAGTGCAAAACGAATTCTTTGCGTTCCAGCGCCCGCCGCAGGTGGTTTTCCATCGACAGCCGCCGCGTCACGATCACATTCATGTCGGAGTTGAAGAAGCGGTAGCTGTTACCGCCCTGTGCCTTGGCGTAGCCCATGGCGGCGTCGGCGTTCTTGATCAGGTCGTCGCGGTTGTCGGCGTCGACCGGATAGAGTGCGATGCCGATGCTGGGGGTGATGAATACCTCCTGGGTTTCCAGGTGAAACGGCTCGGCCAGTGCATCGAGAATCTTCTGGGCAACCAGCATGGCGCTGTGCTGACCGCCGACATCGGCCATCACAATGGTGAATTCGTCGCCGCTGAAGCGGGCAATCATGTCGCTGTCGCGGATATGGCCGGTCAGCCGCTCGGCTACGGCTTGCAGCAATTTGTCGCCAAAGGGGTGGCCGAGCGTATCGTTGATTGTCTTGAAGCGATCCAGGTCGAGATGCAGTAGCGCTACCAGCCGGTTGTCGCTGTGCGCCGAGACCAGGGATTGTTTCAGCCGCTCTTCCAGCATGCGCCGGTTGGGCAGTTCGGTGAGCGCGTCATAGTAGGCCAGGTGATGGGAGCGCGCCTCGGCCTGTTTTTTCTCGGAGAGGTCGGCGAACACACCGAGGTAGTTGATGGTCTCGCCCCGCTCGTCGCGGATGGCAATGACCGACAGCCATTCGGGATAAGCCTCGCCGTTTTTGCGCCGATTCCATATTTCACCCTGCCAGTAGCCATATTCGATCAGCGAAGCCCACATCGCCCGGAAGAAATCGTTATTGTGCCGATCCGAACGCAGCAGGCTGGGGTTCCTGCCAACTACTTCGGCTTCGCTGTAGCCGGTGATGCTGCTGAAAGCGCGGTTCACGTGCAGGATATTGGATTTGACATCGGTAATGACGATGCCCTCGGTGCTGTTCTCGAACACTTTGGCGGCAAGCCGCAGGTTCTCCTGATTTTTTTGCAATTCTTCCTGGGCTTTTCGCAGCTTGTCTCGTTCTTTCTCCAGTTGGACAATGTGCCCGGCCTGAAGCGCTTCTCGCTCATGTCCTTCCGCAACCAGTTGTATTCTGGATTCGTCGAGATGCCGCTCGGCACGGTCGGTAATCAGGTAAAACATGGCAAGCAATGCGCCGCCCAGGGTCAGGTAGAACAGGCTGAGAGCAAAAAGCGTCGCGTGCATTTCATGGGCGTTTTGCGTCATGTCGCGCAGAATTGCCATGCCGCCGACATGGCGTCCGCTTGCATCCTTGATAGGTACGACGCCGCTGTAGTAGTGCTTGTCGCCAATATCCAGTTCCACGAACGAGTCGGGCCGGTCGCTTTGAGAGAGCGCCTGAGCTGCCTGTTTCTGCAACAAATCCATGGTCTGGTGAACGATAGCCATGCCGGGAAGACGATCCCAATCGGCATCCCGTCCCATCATGCGCATGCCGCTTTCCCAATCCTTGCGTGCCAGGAATTGCTTGTCGATCGCCAGCAGATTGTCGATGCCGGTGATCTGCTTGATGCCGTGCAATACTTCTTCGATTTCTTCACCAAGCTCGACATAACCGACCAGCCCGTTTTTGTCGCGCAATGGCGCAACTGCCCGCAGAGTGAAGGTGCCGATCGGCCCCAGCTCTATACCAACGGCGATTTTGCCGGTTTTTTCGGCGACCAGAGTGGTGTGGCGATCGATGGTATCGCCGTGGCGTTCCGGCTGATGGACGCGCAGGATGTTTACGCGGGCGGCATCTTCAAAGTAAAAATGGGTGATGTTGTATTGCTCGTGCAGTTGCTTGAACAGCGGTGCGGCCCGCTTCAGCAGGGCTTTCCGGTCTTTGGCGCGCAGCGCGGCCTGTAGCTGTTCGTCGTGCAGGATGCTTTCCAGCGCAGCGCCCAGTTTCTCGCTGCGCAGGGTCAGGGCGCGTTGATAATAGACCTGCACTGCTTGCAAATCATCTTTGAAACGGTGGGCGTCGTCGGTTTTTTCGTGCCGGTACAGGCTGTAGTAGAAGGCGCCGAAAAGAATGGCCAGCACCAGGGCAAGGGGGATCAGGATGCGGATTTTCAGGCTAACTTTTTTTGTCATTATCGGCAGAATGCGGCCCAAAAATCCGGTTGAATAATACTCGTTATATCCTTGTGGTTATTTTAGTGTAAAGCAGAGGAGAAGATCAACCGCCTGATCTGCATCAGGTTATTGATCCGTCATTATTTTCCAGGGGCGCGGCTAAAGGCCAAGCCGCTGCCAGATGGTCGAGATCGGCCCGGCTTGATTGAGGGTGTAGAAATGCAGCCCCGGTGCGCCGCCGTGCAGCAAACGTTCGCACAGGCCGGTCACCACGTCCAGCCCGCAGGCGCGGATCGAAGCGGTGTCGTCGCCATAGCCCTGCAATTTCAGGCGCAGCCAGCGCGGAATTTCCGCGCCGCAGGCATCGGAAAAGCGCGCCAACTGGGTGAAGTTGTTGATCGGCATGATGCCCGGCACGATCGGGATGGTGACGCCCATCGCCCGGCACTCGTCAGCGAAATTGAAATAAGCGTCGGCGTTGTAGAAATACTGGGTAATGGCGGCATCGGCGCCGGCATCCACCTTGCGCTTGAAATTGGCAAGGTCGGCCTGGGCGGAAGGGGCCTGGGGATGGAACTCGGGATAGGCCGCCACCTCGATGTGGAACCAGTCGCCGGTTTCGGCGCGGATGAATTCCACCAGCTCGTTGGCGTAGCGAAACTCCCCGGCGCAGGCCGTGCCCGAAGGCAGGTCGCCGCGCAGGGCGACGATATGGCGGATGCCGTGGCTCTTGTATTCGTTGAGAATGCTGCGGATGCTCTCCTTGGTCGAGCCGACGCACGACAGGTGCGGCGCGGCCTTGTGGCCTTCCTGCTGGATCTCGATCACGGTTTCCAGCGTGTGGTCGCGCGTCGAGCCGCCGGCGCCGAAAGTGACCGAGAAAAATTCGGGGTTAAGCTGGGCGAGCTGCTGGCGCGTGGCGCGCAGCTTGTCCATGCCCTCCGGTGTTTTGGGAGGGAAGAATTCGAAGCTTAATATGGGTGAGGAGTGAGGGGTGAGGGGTGAGGCGTGTTTGCTGGGTATGGCTGTCATTTTTCTACTCGCTTCCGCTGGTGGCTAATCAAACCGCTGATGAGGGCGAACAACCGGTCTAATTTCCCGGACGGTAACTGATCCGCTGTCAGGTAGCCCAACTCCCGTGCGATGATCAACTGGGTTTCAAGTTCGCTCAGTGAACCTCTGGCGATGCCGAGAAAGTGGATAAATTCTCTTGTTGTCAGTCGTGCGGAGCCTTCAGCAATATTCGAAGGAACCGATACGGCGCAACGGCGAATCTGGCTCGTTAAGCCATAGACTTCTTGAGAAGGGAATAATGAGGTGAGGCAATAAACATCCTTGACCAAATCTATCGAAACTTGCCAAGCGTCCAGGTCGTGGTGTTTACGCTTCATCCCTCACTCCTTACGTGGAGAGGGGTGAGAAGGTGAGGGGTGAGGCGGAAAGTCAAAAACGCGCACCGAACCCGTTTTTGCGCCTCACCCCTCACCTCTTACCCCTCACCTATACCCGCCTCACGATCAATAACGGTAATGATTCGCCTTGTACGGACCGTTCTTCGGCACGCCGATATAGGCGGCTTGCACGTCGGACAGTTCGGTCAGGTTTACGCCGATTTTCATCAGGTGCAGACGCGCCACTTTTTCGTCGAGATGCTTGGGCAGCACGTACACCTTGTTTTCGTAGTTCTCCGGGTGGTTGAACAGTTCGATCTGGGCGATGGTCTGGTTGCTGAATGAAGCCGACATCACGAACGAGGGATGGCCGGTGGCGCAGCCCAGATTCACCAGGCGACCCTTGGCCAGCACGATGATTTTCTTGCCGTCGGGGAAGATCACGTGATCGACTTGCGGCTTGATCTCGTCCCACTGATATTTTTCCAGCGAGGCGATGTCGATTTCTGAATCGAAGTGGCCGATGTTGCAGACGATGGCTTCGTTCTTCATCTTCGCCATGTGGTCATGGTTGATCACGCTGAGGTTGCCGGTGCAAGTGACGAAGATGTCGCCGAGGTTGGCCACGTCGTCCATGGTCACCACGCGGTAGCCTTCCATCGCCGCCTGCAATGCGCAGATCGGGTCGATTTCAGTCACCATCACGGTTGCGCCCATGCCGCGGAAAGCTTGTGCGCAGCCCTTGCCTACGTCGCCGTAACCGAGCACCACGCAAATCTTGCCGGCGATCATCACGTCAGTGGCGCGCTTGATACCGTCGAGCAGCGATTCGCGGCAGCCGTAGAGGTTGTCGAACTTCGACTTGGTGACCGAGTCGTTGACGTTGATGGCGGGGACGCGGAGCTTGCCCTTCTCCATCATCTGGTAGAGGCGGTGCACGCCGGTGGTCGTCTCCTCGGTGACGCCCTTGACGTGCGACAGGCGCGTCGAGTACCAGCCCGGCCCGGTCGCCAGGCGACGGCGGATCGCCGCGTAGAGGACGCGCTCCTCCTCGCTGGTCGGCTTGTCGAGCACCGCGGGGTCGGCCTCGGCGCGCGTGCCG
>JAJFTF010000018.1 GCA_021373185.1 Betaproteobacteria bacterium
CCATGCGCAGCGGTTCCTGCAAATCGTGCGAGGCGACATAGGCGAATTGCTCCAGCTCGGCGTTGGAGCGCGCCAGATCTTCGGTCTTTCTGGTCAGCACCTGTTGCGCCTGCTTGCGTTCGCTGATGTCGTGGAAGGAAACCACGGCCCCGATGACTTCTTTGCCGCGGAGGATTGGAAAGGCGGCCATGTCAGCCGGGAAGCTGGTGCCGTCGGCGCGCCACAGTAACTGGTCTTCGATGAAGAAATTTTTTCCTTCGCGCAGGGCTGCCAGCGAGCGGCAGTTTTCCATGGGATTGGGGCTGCCGTCGGCCAGGGTGTGGTGGATGGCCGCATGCATGTTTTTACCGAGCAAGTCGGCTTCCGTAGTATAGCCGAGCATTTTCAGGGCGGATCGGTTGCAGAAGGTGCAGCGCGCTTCGCGATCGACGCCGTAGATGCCTTCGGCGGTAGAGTCGAGCAGCAAGCGGTTGCGCTCCTCGCTTTCCTGCAGGGCAAGGGTGTAGGCGTGGCGCTCCCCGGCACGGTGGACGCCACGCCGTGTCATGAAAGCGATGCCTGCCATGCCCAGCAGCCAGATGCCGCCGTGAGTCGCGATCAGCCGCCCGACGACATTTCGCTCCTCGGCAAGAAAAGGCTCCATCTGCACGTAAGCGCCCACCCCTCCGCGCACGTCGCCGACCTTATAGCCCTGATGGCCGTGGCATTTGAGACAGCCTTTTTCCGTCATGAAGGCGCGCATGACGCGCAGGGTGGGTACGCCATTCAGCGTGGTCATTTCGGCGGCTTCCCGCTTGCCATGTTCAAACGACTGCAGAATCCGGGTTTCCCATTCATCCGGCGCATTGTCGGGATTGAGCGGCTTGAGGCTGGTGATGCGCCCTTTTACGCCGAACATGCCGGAGTAGTTCTGCTGCATTTGGCGCACGATGTAGGCCGGGTTCATCAAGGTCAGCGGTCGCCCGGATGGCGTTTGGATGTCGCGCTCGGGAACTTTCAAATACGGGTTGGAGATGGTGTTGGTGGCCGGATTGACCGGCACGTAGACGCCGCCGTGGGAGGTGGCCCACAGGCGAAAAGCGAAATCCTTGTTGATGTTGGCGGTGGCCTCGTTTTTCGCCAGGGCGAAAGTTCTCTCGCGTTGCAGGCTGATATTCCAGGCAAGCGAACCGGCGACTACGAGCGTCCATGCCAGAAATGCCAGCAATGCGCTGCGGTACAGTTGGGTGGCGCTATTGTGGGGCAGGAGGCGGGCGTTCATGGAAAAATCCGGGTGCGCGAATTGATCGGAACATCTCTTTTCATGTTAGCAAGTTGGGTGGAAAAGACCAGTGGTTCCTGGTTACCCATTGGTGCCGACATGGCGGGCATTGAGCGGCCACGGGGGTTAATCCTGGATTGCCGGCAAGGTAAAGCTGAATGTCGAGCCGTGCCCCGGTTCCGATTCTACCCAGATATGCCCGCCATGGCGTTCGACAATGCGTTTGCACACCGCCAGGCCGATGCCGGTGCCGGAATATTTTTCTCGCGAGTGGAGGCGC
>JAJFTF010000028.1 GCA_021373185.1 Betaproteobacteria bacterium
GATTATCGAAGTGGCGAGGGTGCCGAAGATCGGCACCAGTGCGCCGAATTTTTGCGTGACGGGGTTCCATTCGGAGCTGAACAGGAAGCCGGGGCCGAACGCCTTGATCGCGGGCAGGCTGCCAAGAAATAGGGAGAGAACAATGCCGAGGAGAAGCGCAAAGACCGCAAATGCGAAAAATCGGGTGGTGTTGTGGAAAAGCACATCCATCAGGACTTGCCTCTTCAGGCTGCTGTCGGAGTATGTTTTGGTCGATGAGTCATTCATGGGCAGGTTTGTCGTTTCCGGTCCTGTATATAGTGGCTATCGCCGCATGGCCATTGTCTAGGCTTGTGCGCATTTTAACGGCTGGATATTACCGTAGTATTACAGGCCAAATTGAGGCTCGCCCATGGCTGTACAAAACGTTAATGATTCATCGGCATGACTCTAAGTATCAGGTGCGCAGCAAGGGCGGCGCTCCACATGCTTGACTGCTGAAATACTCCCGTAACCAATTCTTAACGAAAACTTCATATAGCGCAGTTATGATTCCCGGCACGCAAACAAATTGGAGTTAAGTGCCATGAAGATGAATGAGATCAAGGAAATTGCCAAATCCCACCACATCAAGCCGCATGGCTTAAGCAAAACCGAACTGGTTCGCGGCATCCAGCGCATCGAAGGAAATTTCGACTGCTTTGCTACCGCCAGCGACAAATACTGCAATCAAATTCAATGCATCTGGCGCGAGGATTGTTTCGACCTCGCGAATGAATAGCCGTTTCCATGACGCTACTGCGCGCCAGCCGCGCCGGGATGGCCGCTCCAGTGCATAAGGCATATTCGGTGATACACAAAATCATGCCTGTCGAGATACTCACGATGTGCTGCGCTCCCCGAATTTTGCCAGAACAAACGATTTGTATCGGTGCGATGGCCCTACTGCTTAAAGAAAGAAATCATGCTTGAACTGCCCTTGGACGAAATAGACCTAATGGATTCGGAAGGGTGCGACATTCTGGACGAAGGCCTCGCGCTATTGTCAGAGGATGAGATTGAATCTTTACCCCCAAAAAAAGCGTCCAGAATCGAATTTCAGGGCGACTCCACGCTCAGCTACCTCAATGAAATCAGCCGCAATCCGTTGCTGACCGCAAAGGAGGAGCGGGAGCTAGCCACGCTGGTCAGGCAGGGCGACTTCAATGCCCGCCAGCGCATGATCAAGTGCAATCTCCGACTGGTCGTCAGCATTGCCAAGCACTATACGAATCGCGGCCTGGATTTGCTGGATCTGATCGAGGACGGCAATCTGGGTCTGATCCATGCCCTGGAGAAATTCGACCCGGAGCGGGGTTTCCGTTTCTCCACTTATGCCACCTGGTGGATCAGGCAGAATATCGAACGCGCCATCATGAACCAGTCGCGCACCATCCGCATTCCGGTGCATGTCATCCGGGAAATGAATGCTTGCCTGAAAGCAGCCCGTCACCTCGAGGCCCACAAGGGCTGCGAACCCACTACCGAAGAAGTGGCGCACCTGCTGGGCAAGCCGGTGGAAGAAGTGCGTCATGTACTGAGCCTGAACGACCGCACGGCGTCTCTGGATACGCCGCTGGACGTCGATCCGACCCTATCATTGGGCGATGCGATTCCTGACGAAAACTGCCTGTTACCCGAAATGAAATTGCAGTACAGTCAGCTTGAAACGCTCACGCAAGAATGGCTAAGCGAACTGGGAGACAGGCAGCGCAACGTCACCGAGCGGCGCTTTGGCCTGAACGGCCACACGGCTCAAACCATGAATGAAGTGGCCGACACCCTCGACATCTCTCGTGAACGGGTGCGCCAGATCCAGCTCGAAGCACTGCAATCCCTGCGCCGCTCACTGGCGCAAAAGGGGATTTCCAAAGAAGCACTGTTTTGATGGACGCCATCCAACAAATGGGTGGCGTCTATATCTGCAATAAAGTAAATTTACGCGCAACTGTGGCCCGCTTGGCGAGCCTACTCGTTCATCGGTGCAACAGCTTCATTTCGTGGCCGCCGACCAGAGCTGCTGGCCAGTCGCTTCGAAATGGCTGAGGTAAGCACGCAGATCAAACTCCAACTGGTGATAATCGGGCTCCATGTGCCGGCACAATTGGTAGAAAGCCTTGTCGTGTTCGCGTTCCTTCATGTGTGCAAGCTCGTGCACAACGATCATGCGTAAAAACTCTGGCGGCATTTCCTTGAACACAGTCGCCACACGAATCTCTCGCTTGGCCTTGAGTTTTGAACCCTGCACCCGCGAAATGGTGGTGTGCGTGCCCAGCGCGTGCTGGATGACATGCAGCTTGCTGTCGAACGCCACCTTGCCCAGTTGTCCGGCGTTGCGCAGATACATCCCTTTGAGTTCCAGCACGTAGTCATAGAGCGCCCTGTCAGTGCGCACCGCATGCGCAAGCGGATATTTCTGCAACAACATGCTGGCCAGCAGACCTTGTTCAATCAGCCTCTGCACTTGCTCTGCCAGCGCAACAGGGTAGCCAGCAAGGTAATTCGGCGGTGATTTCGGGCGCATAACGCTTCTACCTACTGCCGCCCAATGCCTTCATGATCGCCTCGCCGACCTTGGTTGGATCGAATGGCTTGACAACAAAGCCTTTCGCCCCTTGTTTGAGCGCTTCCATGACCACTTCACGTTTGGCATTTCCTGTAATCATAAGCACCTTGGTGGATGGGTTTTTCTGGCGAATCTCTCGCAGGGCATCCAATCCATTCATGGTCGGCATATCGATATCCAGGCAGGCAATATCCGGTTGAAGCTTCGCGACTAATTCGATTGCCTGCGCTCCATTGGTGGCCTCTGCCAGAACATCGATTTCCTGGCTGGTCAAAATCGCCGTTAATAATGCGCGCATGGTTTTGCTGTCATCCGCGATGATGGCGGTCCTTTTGATGGTAAATTCGGAAACGCTGTCGTCAGTATTGGCGTTGTTCGCAGGTTTGCTAATGTTGGTGAGAAGGCGTTGGGTCTGAATAATGTGCCTGATTTCCCTGGCAATCTGATCTTGGGAAAAGGGCTTGTGGATGAAGCCGGCAGCGCCGGATTCTGCTGCGGCACTTTGCAAATTGGGATCTTGCTCCCCGGTGATGATGACCACGGCGACTTGTGGATGTGCTGAGACGATGGATTTAAGCAGCTCGAGTCCATTGATGTCAGGAAGGTTGTGATCTAGGCAAACGATATGTGGAGTTAATTGGGTGATGGTGTGTAGTAATTGGTTACCGCAGGATAGTTGTCCAACAACTTCAATATTGGCTGCCTCCAGGAAGGCTTTGAGAGTGCTGCGCATGGTGGCAGAATCATCAACGATAAGCGCTTTTGCCGAACCTGCTGGGTTGATCATGTCGCGGTTCCTGTAGGTGAAGCCATAATTAATTAAGAGTGTTGAACTTGCATCGGCATAGAGAATTCATCCGTTCCTTCAATTTTTCCCCTGCCTTGAAGTGTGGTACGAACTTGTGGGCGGCCAGGTTGAATTCGCGTTTAGTATAGAGCGGAATCAAGAAGCATTATGCACTCATCTTGCCTTTGATAATTTCGCCTTTTCATGAGAATAGTCAGCATTTTGGGGCATGGTTATGAACAAAATGGATTTAAAATTGCAACAAATCGCTGAAAGGCCTTAATCTGTATGGGAAATTACTATATCGTTGTTTTTTAATGTAAAAAAATTAGCGCAAAAAACGATCAAACTAAGAAAAAAACTTATGGATACAAATATGTGTCAGCTAGATTACAGGGTTATAGACATACTTATCCACAGGAATTGTGGAAGCCCATTATTGCTTTGTGGTGTCAAGTGGGCGAACCCCTAAAATAATGAAAACATGCCTGCTGCTGTAATTATCGGATGTGATGTTTGTGTGTGGACGGAAAAACACTATTGGCCGATAGATAGGCCCGTGACGAGTTCCAGAATGCAAAAAGCCCACTCCGAAGAATGGGCTAAAAGCACGATACTAAAGAATTCTGGCTCCCCGACCTGGACTCGAACCAGGGACCTGCGGATTAACAGTCCATTCCATTAGTGTTTTAGCCGGTTTTATTCTTTTTTATCTAGCCATAATCTATTAAATAATCATTGTGTTGCGGTAATATATCGCCTGTTTTCGTTTTACACGGTTTTATTTTTTCTGCTGATTATGTGCTGATTAAAAAGGATGAGTTGATGGCTGAGCGAGAGCCGGTAAAACTCACGAAGTCAAAAGTCGATGCGATTGAGCTCGTAGAAAGTGGCCAGGTGTTGTACTGGGATACTGAGCTCAAGGGGTTCGGCCTTCGTGTTGGCAAGAACAGCAAGTCTTATTTCGTCCAGGGGCGGATCAAGGGGCAAGATAAAGAAGTTCGCGTGACGATTGGCCGGCACGGTGTTTTTACGCCTGACGAGGCCAGAGCGGAGGCGCGGAAACGTCTGATTCAGCTATCCAGCGGAATAAATCCAGGTGATATTGATAAAGAGCGGCGCGCCCGGGAGAAAACACTCGAGCAGGTCTTTGCGGACTTTTTGTCCGCTCGGAAATCGCTCAAGCAGCGGACTATCTATGACTACAAGCGATTGTTAGACACCTACATCTCTTCCTGGAAGAGCAAGCCGATTTCTGAAATATCCAAGGATATGGTGGAAGCCAAGCATTCCGAGATCGGTGAGAATAGCGAGGCGCAGGCGAACTATGCAATGCGCTTTCTCAGGTCGGTTTTTAATTTTGCCGCTGGAAAATACGAAGATTCCAACGGGGATACATTGTTTGAGCACAATCCCGTTCGGCGATTATCTCAAACCCGGGCGTGGTACCGCATCGATCGGCGAAAGACGGTGATCAAGCCGCATGAGCTGAAGCCATGGTTCAAGGCGCTTAACAACGTGCAGAACGATGATGTATGCCAATCCAGGGAGATGACGCGGGATTATGTGATCGCACTGCTGCTCACTGGATTGCGCCGTGGTGAAGGCGGGTCGCTGAAGAAGATCGACATTGACCTGATAGGCCGTACTCTGACGATTGACGACCCGAAAAACCACGAAGAGCATATCCTGCCGCTTTCCGATTTTCTGCTAGACCTGTTCAAACGCAGGATTAAGGCGTCGCCCAATGAATTCGTTTTCCCGGGCGACGGTAAAACCGGACATATTGTCGAGCCGAAGAAATTCATTGCCCGGATTGAGCGGGATTCCGGCGTGGAATTCACGCTGCACGACTTGCGGCGGACGTTCATCACCATTGCCGAGTCGCTGGATATTCCGGTCTATGCGGTAAAGCGCCTGGTGAATCACAAGATGAAAAACGATGTGACCGCCGGCTATGTGGTAGCCGATGTTGAGCGGCTGCGCGCGCCGATGCAGAAAATCACGGACTACATCCTGAAATGTGCCGGGGTGAAAAAATCAGCCCAGGTTGTGGAACTAAAAACGGCCAATATGCAACGATAGCCGCCGTTTTACCCACCTTGAAACGCTTGCCATAGTGCAGATAATTGGCACTATGGCGAAAGACCGTTCCACCCCTCTTCAGGAAGTCACGTTTCGCTGCAAATCGTGCAAACGTGACTTTTCTTCCCTTCCAGAGCGCACCGAACCGGCGCCGGATGTTCCGCATCATCCTTATTCCTATTTCTGCCCATGCCCTGATTGCGGGGAAGAGTCCGCCCAGGCGTTCTGGGAAAAGAACCTGATCAAAGGCTGGCACAACGCGACCGGGCCGAAGACGGCGGAGGGAATCGCCGCATCATCCGCAAATCTTGATGGGCACCCGACGCCCGAGGAAGCGCTGCGCACTCGGTTCAATGCGATGAAGCATGGGCTTTCCGCCCGGGCGGCAACTTATTTCCCTCCCAAGCCCGATGGCTATGATTTTTGCTCTGGTTGCGATGTAGACCGGGAATATTGCCGAGCGCAACCGGCGTGCGTGAAGAAAACCGAGCTGTTCATGCTGCACCACGCCGCTTTCGAGCAGCGCAACCCGAAACACCTGATGGGGATTTACGCGGATCTTCAGGCTTCGGTTTTCGCTGTGCTGCAACAAATACTCCAGACCCTGATCGCGGACGGCGTAAAAATAGAATCGCCGAAGTATTACGTGGATAAAAATGACACGCTGATCGTGGCGGAATATCTTGATGAGAATGGTCAGCGCCGGATTATCAAGGATATTAACGCGCACCCCCTCTTCAAGCCGCTAGGCGAAATGATTTCCCGCTCCAACCTATCCCTCGCCGACATGGGCATGACGGTGAAGGTGATCGAAGACGAAGAGCAGGGAATGGGGCGACTCAAGCAGGAGGGCGAGGCTGTTGAAAGCCTGTCCGACTACCAGCGTCGCACTGCTGCCGCACTGGAAAATCTGGTTGCCAAGGTGGGCAGGGCGAAGATACAGACCGAGAGCGATCCGCTCCTCCTGGAATTCAACCAGGAAAACGGGCAGCACACCGAGGTTCAGCAATAATGGCCCGGTCTTCATCCAGCGAACGTCTGCGCCTGGTCAATCGCGCCGAGGTGGAGATTGAGCGCTACAAGGATGATCATGCCCTGTGGCACAAGCATGTCCACGGCGTGGAACTCGACCCCATGCAGGTGTTGAAGTGCATCGAGATGGACAACCACGCCAACACCATCGATGTCTCGTGCCGGCGGACGGGGAAAACGGCCATCAAGGAAATGCACGCGCTCAAGCACAACGCGACCACTTCGCACCAGGAGCTGGGCATCGTCGCGCCGCGTCTGCAGCAGTCGATGAACAACCTGAACTATCACCTGGAAGCCATTCGAAGATCACCGATGCTGCGCGCCTTTGTCGACTACAAGTCAGGCCGAGAGCAACTTTCAGATACCAAATACCAGTTTTGCAACGGCTCCAAGGCCAGCGCCTACGGCATCATGAGCCAGATCGACGGCGATGCGATCAGCTACGCCTCAATCGAGGAGGTAGACGACATGCCGGCGGATCGGCTGCTTTCCCGCTTCCTGCCGATGTTGGGATCCGCGCGCCGGATGGGCGTATCGAAAGAAGTCAGTTTCAAGCCGCAGATCAGGATTACCGGCGTTTTCAAGGGCGCCGACCTGGTGCAGTCGCTGATCGACTCCGGGCAATACCATTTGTTGCCGGTGGTGAACGTGTACCTCGGCATCGAAATGGGCATTCTCAACGAAAATTTCATGATCGAGATGCGCGCCCAACTGCCGAACGGGGAATTCATCCGGCAGTTTCTGTGCAAGAACGTCAGCGCGCAGAACCATATCTGGGAAAAATACATCAGGCTGTCCATGTCCACCGGGTTGAAGGCACGGCTGGAAATTGCCGGGCCGCTGCCGGGGCAGAGATACAAGAAGCGCGGGCTGATCAGCTTCGGCTACGACCATTCCGGCCACGGCGAAAGCCTGAGCGCCTCCAAGTCGGCCCTAGTGGTGTGCGAGCAGATCGGCAATTTCGTCACCTTCCCCTTCGTGAAGACTTGGCCGGCCGGCACGGATGACGGAGTGGTGAAGCGCGACCTGCGCGGATTCTGGGAATATTTCAATCCGGATTACGCGATGGGCGACGCTTACGGCCTGGGCATGCTCACCAGCCTGAACGACGAGCTTTACGCTCACGGGCTGACAGAGATCGACCGCCGCACCATCGGCGACGGCGACAGCACCGCCAGCACTTGGCCGGAATGGCCGTTCTCACCCATACGATTCGAGGGAATGACCAAGCACAGCATGGCGGCGGCGCTCCGTGCAGCATTCCACAACGGACAGGCCGCAATCCCGTATTTTGACGATGGCGCGGAAGCGGTTAATTCAAAAACTCCGGCCAACGTGATCTGGGTACCACCAAGCCTTTCCTCCTACTCGAAAGACGATTCCGACTGGGCGCTGTTCGTGCGCCAGCTTGGCAACATCAAGGCGCTGCCGACCAAAACCAGCTACGCCAGCTACAAGATGGCCGACCACAAGATCGGCGACGACCTTTTCGACGCAGCCTGCGCCGGGGTATGGGCACTGACGACGCGCGGAGCGGAATTCGTGCCGACGGTCATCACGCAGCGCACGCAGACGCGCGACCAGTTGCTGGGCAATCATTTTGCCGGCGCCGGCAAAATGGTGGGGGCGGCGGCATGATCCCGTTAAGTGAACGAGAAAAACAGCGCATCGCGGGAAATATCGCGGATGTGAAAGAACACATCCCGGAAGCCGCGGTTTTCTTCAAGGCGCTGCATGGTGCCGGAATGGTGGACGGATGGAGAAGCGTAGTCCGGGCGGGGCCGATTGACCAGGCACCACAGGAAAAAGGCGTGATTATTCGCGGGCCGTTCCTTACGGGCCGGGAGATGGCGGAATTTGGCAAAAAGGATATCAAACGATGAACCCCACTTTGCAGCAAAGAATATTCGCGGCAGTCGGCCAAAAAGGAACAGCGCCGCTGCCGAATTCAACGGCGTCCACCTTCGCCAACACGAGCGAGTCAGGGCGTCGGCCTACACCGGAAAGCCAGATCAAATACCTTTACCGGATGATGTGGGTGGATCCCGATCTGCGCCAGGCGATTATTGACGTCCGCGATATGGACAAGCTCGATGGGCGGGTGCGGCGCATTCATTCCCGCATTGCCCGCGACGTGGTGAAGGGCGGGCTGATCATGCAGCAGGCCAACGGAAATGAAACAGTATCCAAACTGTGGGACGCTTTCCAGCGCCGCCTGCAGCTTAACCGCGTTGAAAAGCTCAAAAGCGATGCTCGCGGTCTGGTGATGGAGGGCAACCTGCCGATCCAGTGGGTGCTTGATGCTGATGGCAATATTGTTTCAGGCGTGCGCATGCCGTCGGAAACCATCCTGCCCAACGTCGATGCCGGCGGGCGATTCAAGGATGTGAGCAAAGCCTATATCCAGTATGACGTGATGACCGGCACCGAGCTGGCATCGTTCCCACTGTGGAATCTATTACTGGCGCGCTTCGACCCGGATAATTTCGACGACATGGGCAGCCTCGGGCGTCCGTTCCTGGACGCCAGCCGCACCACATGGCAGAAATTGAGAATGACCGAGGAGGATCTGGTGATTCGCCGCCGCATGAGGGCGCCGCTGCGCTTGGCTCATGTGCTGGAAGGGGCCACACCAGAACAATTGAAAGATTACCGAAACTCTGTTGAAAAAGATCAGGCCGAAGGGATCACTACCGACTATTACGCTAACAAGAAAGGCGGGGTCACTCCGGTACAGGGTGATGCCAACCTTGACCAGATCGGCGACATCGTTCATCTGCTCGACACCTTCTTTGCCGGGTCGCCTATCCCCAAAGGGCTGGCCGGATACAACAAGGATATGGCGCGCGACATCCTGGAAGACCTCAAGCGCGATTATTACGACGAGGTGGACGTAATACAGGACACACTGTCCTACGCCTATGAGCAGGGTTTCCGCCTGGAGCTGCTGCTGAAAGGCATCAACCCGGACGATGAGGATTTCACCATCACCTTCGCCGAGCGCCGCACCGAAACACTCAGTCAGACGGCGGACAGAGGCCTCAAGCTCAAAGCCATGGGCTTGCCGCAAGGAATGGTGTGGGAAGAGATGGGATACGACCCGGCCTACGTGGAAAAGCGCAGGGCGTGGGAGGTACAGAATTATTCCCCTTACCCGGACCCGAACAATATTGCCGCACCCAAGGTGAGCATTACGCCAGGCAATGGGCGCAAAGGAGAAAGCGGGACGAGTATCAGCAACAAATAATTTTAACCAGGGGAATCGTCATGTGCAGAAACGTTTGCTTTTGGAGGCATCCAATTTTATGGCTCAAGAGAGAAATTCACATGTTTAAGTGGAACCGGGCGCAGAAGAAAAAAAATAAAAAATGAGCGACCGACTGGCAATTCAAGCCGTCATTAAGCGCGCCACACAAGCCGCGCAGGATGCGGTGGTAAATCTGGACGCGGATACGCTGGCCGAACTGGAGAAAATTTACCACCAGGCGGCGGCGGATATCGGCGCGGCCATCGAGCGCAACGCCGGAATGGACGGGAATGTCACGCTGGCAGAGCTGCAATCGGCGCTGGCGCAGGTTAACGCCAAGCTGCGCGATCTTTCCTATCAGCGCGATGCCTTGCTGAACGGGGCGCTGACCGAGGCCGCTGCGCTGGGGGTTGATCCTTCGCTGGCTGCGGTGATGGGTGCGGCGGCGACGATGACCGTACCCGCCGAGGCAGTGTCTTTCGTGCGTAACTTTGTGGCTGCGGACGGGCTACAGCTTTCAGATCGCATTTGGCGCGTCGACCGGATGGCGAAAGATATTGTGACCAACGCCATTGAAAGCGCGGTGATTCAAGGGCACGGCGCGGCTCAAGCAGCGCGTGATTTGTTGTCGAAAGGTTCGGCGGTGCCGTCCGACGTGGCGAACAAGCTCAACGCGGCGAACGCGGCGGAGCTTTCCAAGTCGGCAAAGGAATTGATGACCGGGCAAGGCTCGCCGCTGGATAATGCCATGAGGCTATTCCGCACCGAGATAAACCGGGCGCACGGCACGGCCTATATGATGGGGGCGGCGAAGAATCCAGACGTGGCGGGGTTTAAATTTTTGTTGAGTCCGTCGCACCCCAAGCATGATATTTGCGATCTGCTTTCCACCCAGAACCTGTATGGTCTGGGCGCGGGGGTGTATCCAAAGGACAAGATTCAAGGTATCTGGCCAGCGCACCCTAACACGCTTTCCTTCGTGGTGGCGGTGTTCAAGGATGAGGTGAGCGGGCGCGACAAGGCGAGCAAGGAAACTCCGATGGAGGCGATGGCGCGGCTATCGCCAGCGCAGCGGCAGGGCGCGCTTGGCATGGCGAAGTCGCAGGCCTACGATGATGGGAAGATCAGCCAGGGAATGATCCGTGCACCATGGCGGACGGTGAAGAAGAGGATATCTGCCGATAGCTAGAAATTAATCCACAATTCCCGTGGATAACCTTGTTGAAATAATCCGCAACTCTCCGCGCCATCCCGCAAAACACAGCGTGATTACAATTTAATCGCCCATCCGTTTTACCCCCCTTTTTTCGCATTGCCATCCCGCCGAAAATCCCTCACAACCGCCATTCGGCATTTGCCGTGTGGCCAGAGTTAAGCCGCCCACGGGATCCATTACTCGCTCGCTCCGCGTAGTCCCTGTGGGAGGCTTTCACAACGTGAGGCGATTATGGCGATCACCCGCACCAAAACTGCACCTCTCACAGGGGTGCGGCACTTCAAGCTGGAAGCGTCCAACCATTCCGGGGCAGTGCGATTCCTGTCCGGGCTCCATGTGAATCTGGAGGAAGGGAAGACCACTAGCTGGGTAACGGTGACACGCACCGGCAAGTTCTCCGATCCGCGCTACGGGCAGTTCGACATCACGCGGGACATGCTTCTTTCCATGGTGGGCAATTTCGATTCGCGCGCCTACGGTCAGGACATTTTTATCGATGTGTCGCACCGGCCCGACAACGGCGCCGCCGGCAAGGTGGTGAAGCTGACGGTGGAGGGCGACCGCCTGCGCGCCCTGGTCGAGTGGACGCCCTACGGTGTCGACGCGATCAAGAACAAGGGCTACGCCTACCTTTCCGCCGAATTTCACGAGAACTGGCAGGACAACGAAGCCGGGCATAAGCATGGCCCGGTGCTATTGGGAGCAGGGCTGACCGTGCGTCCGGTCATCAAGCGCCTGGACCCGGTGCAGCTTTCCGAAGCGGTTGGCGATACGCCGACTTACCTTCACCCCGAATTGCAATCCACTCTCTTACAGGACATTCATCAAATGAAAACCAAAAAACTTGCGGCGCTGCGCGCCAAACTGGAGGCCTTGAAGCTGGCCGGTGTCAATGTCGATTCTCTGGTGCGTGCTTATGAAAAAGCGCTGGCCGAGTCTACGGATGAGGC
>JAJFTF010000022.1 GCA_021373185.1 Betaproteobacteria bacterium
ACCCTGTTCGAAGACACCAAGACAATCAAGGCCATCGAGGTCGACGCCCTCCTGCTCGATCAGGATACTTTGCCCAGGGTAATCGGCTGGGTCGGTTCGGGAGGCGATTCGGGGTATGTGCGGGTCAGCCGAATCGGCCTCAAAAATACGAAGATCGCCTTGAAGGATGTGCCGTTGCCCCCCCTGAACGCGGATATCGCGCTGACGGCGACAGGCAAATTCGACAAGGCACGAATTACCAGTGCTGACGGCAAAATTGCAATTGAGGTAGCCCCAAAAAACGGGGAATTTGATGTGAATGTCGCCGCAAAGAGCTGGCAACCTCCACTCGGCCCACAGATAACATTCGAAGAGTTAACGGCCAAGGCCACGGCAAACTCCGAAGGAATGCGGATCAGCGAGATTCAGGGCAGGCTCTACGATGGCGCGATAAAAGGCGTTGCGACGGTCAAGTGGAGCGAATTCTGGACTGCCGAGGGTTATTTCAATGTCTCGCGCATTGCGCTGGATGCGGCAACGCCGGCTCTGACCGGAGATATCCCCCTGAGTGGCAGGCTCGATGCGGAGGCCACTTATTCCATGAAAGCGGGCAGCTTGGCCAAGCTCTTCGACGCGCCTCACATCAAGGCCAGTTTTCGGGGCCGGGACGGTGTTATCGGCAATATCGACCTGGCGCGTGCAGTTCAGGCGCGGACCCCGGAAGCAATCAAAGGCGGGCAGACAAGGTTTGCCGGTCTATCGGGAAACATGATGCTGACTGGCAACCGCTATCAATTCCGGGGAATGGAACTCTCCGCCGGCCAGTTTAATGCTGGCGGCGAGGCCGATGTCACAGCGGGCAGGGAATTGTCCGGGAAGCTCAACGCCGAAGTGAAATTTAAATCGAGTGCAATCCGCTCACGCCTGGCCTTGTCCGGCAGCCTGAAACAACCGGTGCTGCGGCGGGAGGGTCTGCCTTCCATTCCTGCAAGGTAAGCCAGGATAAGAAAGCCACGTTTCAGCAAGTTCTTACGCGGTTCTGTGCGCCAGAAGAAATCTCAATTCAATCCATTTCAGCTCACTGGATTTGCCTGAATAGGATGACCTGCCTCCCTCGGCAATGCGGTCCAACCCCTTAATGATCCCCCGTAAATTGTCAGCAGTCTTTTTGCACTGTGCTATCAATAAATGATCAATGAGGCCACGAGCAGCATAGGCAACCATGCTTTCTACAGCATCAAGGAGCCACAAATGAGATCGAGATTCTTCCCATCCGGCATTATCTCGCCGCTCGGTACATTTTTGCGGTGTTCGTTTCGCTCCTTAGCGTCGAGAGGCCCATTGCCGGGAGTGGCAAGCGTCTGCCGCAAGGGCATTCGACATTCTGTCGTCGCGTTGATCGCGCTGATGGCGATGGCTTGCAGCCTGCCCACCGGGGCGCAGCAGGATGATCAGGGAAGCGAGGCGACGCCGCCCCGCCTCAGCTTAATCGAGGGCCAGGCATCCTTCTGGCGTCCCGGCGCCGAGGATTGGACTCCGGCGCGGATGAATACGCCGCTTGCGGCGGGCGATGCCCTGTATACCGGTGATCGGTCCAATCTGGAACTTCAAATCGGGGCGCGCGCCTTCGTGCGGGCGGACGAAAATACGCAGCTTACCCTGGTTAACCAGGAGCCTGGTTTCGTCCAGTTCAAAGTAACTGCCGGCCGGGCATCTTTTGACCTCCGCACTTTTCCGGCAGGCTACACCATCGAGCTGGATACGCCGAACGCGGTATTCACCATCGACCGCACGGGCTATTATCGTGTGGAAGTGGCGGAAGGAATCACTCGCTTTATCACCCGCCGTGGCGGTCGGGCCATGGTCACGCCCGCCAGCGGCGGAGCGCGCAGCATCTCCTCCAGCGAGGAAATAGTCGTTCGTGGGACGGATACTCCAGTGGTCGAGGCCTACGTCGCGCCCGAGATCGACACCTGGGATCGCTGGAATTACGCGCGAACGGATCATGACGCCGAGGCGATGAGCACCCGCTACGTTTCTCCCGGCGTCTATGGTGCCGAAACGCTCGACAGCTATGGAAGCTGGCGTGTGGTGCCCTCTTACGGATCGGTGTGGGTGCCGGATGGCGTGGCGCCTGGCTGGGTTCCCTACAGCACTGGATCGTGGATCTGGGATCCGCGCTTTGGCTGGACCTGGATTGACGAGGCGCCGTGGGGATGGGCCCCCTTTCACTACGGGCGCTGGGTTTTCATCGACGGTTTCTGGGCTTGGGCACCGGGGCCGGTGGTGGTGCGGCCGGTCTATGCACCCGCGCTGGTGGCCTTTTTCAGTTTCGGCCATGGTGTTTCAGCCGGTGTTCGCATTGGTGCTCCCGGGGTTTGTTGGGTGGCGCTTGGCTGGGGCGAGCCGCTTGTTCCGTGGTGGGGGCGGCCCGGCTTCATCGGCAGACCTTGGTGGGGCGGTTGGGGCGGTCCGCGCATTGTGAACAACGTCGTGATAAACCGCACCACTATCGTGAATGTAAACAAAATTAGATTCAATAACATGCAAGTGCATGATGCCATCGTCGGCGTCCGTGCCGAGCGCTTCGGCAGGGGCAGAATCCACGAGGCGCGAATCCCGGCGGCACAACTGGGCGAATTGGCACCCATACGGGGCGCGCATCCTGTGCGGCCGGTACCTTCAAGTTTGGTAGCCAGCACCGGCGCTACGGTTCGACCGCCCGCCGCGGTTTTCTCCAGACCGGTGGTTGCGACTCGCCCTCACCGGGAAGTCAAAGTGCCTTGGGGCGCAGAAGGCCCAAAGACCCGGCCGACGATGATTGCCCCGGAGCCGCGGATCGTCCCGTCCCCTAAACGGCAACCACAGGCGGTATTGCCCAGGCCGCCTTTCGGCAGGGAGGAGGGCTTGGAGCGCCAGCGCCCGGCACTTCCGCCGCGCTTCGAAGAGATGAAGCCCGCTGGCAGTGCGCCCAGAGAAATTCAAGGGCGCGGCATTTCGCCCAAGGTGGCGGCTCCGCCGGCAATATCCGCTCCATCTTCTGCGGTCCCGCCCTTGCCGCATGCCGTTCCGTCCCGCGCGGAACCACAACGCCGTGAATCCAGTAACCTGCGAAGGGATGAGGCCACCCCGCCGATTCAGCGTGAAGCCAAACCCCAAGAGCGAGCATTGCCCAGGGTAGAACCTCCGCCAGTGCGGTCCGCCCCATCTGTTGCCGTTCCTCCCGCACCACGCATTGTCGCGCCCCGCATGGAGCGAGGACCTAGTGAATTTGGCGATCAAAGGCGGGGTGAGGCCTCTCAGCCCGCTCGGCGTGAGGGAATGCCGAGGGGGGCAGCGGATTCTGGTGTGCGTCAGCAACAGGGGCCCCGCGCTCTCCCAGGACAGCCAGCCAATCGGCAGTTTCCCGGGGGTCCATCTGAGCGTGGGGAAAAGGTTCGCTGAGAAAATAATCGCCTGCTGGCGTCAAGGAATTGTCAGCGCACCGCTAAGCGCTTTGCGATTTCTGCCGCATGCCTTCCCTGGAAACGCGCAATTGCCAACTCGTTTGCGCTCGGCATGCGTTTGCCATCGGTGCCAGCCAGGGTCCCCGCGCCATAGGGCGAGCCACCGCTGATTTCATCCATGTTCATGAGCTCCTTGCAGGAATAGGGCACGCCGACGATCACCATGCCTTGGTGCAGCAAGGTGGAATGGAAGGAAGTGATCGTGGTTTCCTGGCCGCCATGTTGGGTGGCGGTGCTGGTAAACACGCTGGCGACCTTGCCTATCAGGCCGCCGTTTAGCCACAGCTTGCCAGTTTGATCGAGGAAATTGCGCATTTGCGCGGCCATGTTGCCAAACCGTGTCGGCGTGCCGAAGATAATCGCGTCATAGTCAGCAAGTTCGTCGGTGGTAGCAATCGGAGCGGGCTGATCGAGTTTCACGCCGATCGCCAGCGCCTGGTCCGCGGGAATGATTTCAGGCACGCGCTTGATCACAACATCCACCCCAGCCACTTCGCGCACGCCTTCGGACACGGCTTGCGCCATCACTTCGATATGTCCATACATACTGTAATAGAGGACAAGCACTTTGGTCATGGTCAACTCCTTTGACTGATGTGGTTGGAAGGCGGTCGGTCGGTAGTGGTCACCGGCAGTAGGCCGCCGGCGAGTTTGACTATCCATCAATTATAGTTCGCCATTTCAGACACATATTTCAGCAGGATGGCAGTCTTGTGCTTTGCCTGGCGTAAACATACGATCATGCATTTAAGCTTGGGATAGGCGATGTGGGAGCTCATCAGCAAGGAAATTTCGGCGGCAATCGCTGAGGATTTTTCCGCCCGGACTTGCTGGCCTGTCGGTGGGGGCTGCATCAATTCCGCTTGGCAGGTCGAGGGCGGCGCACGGCGATTTTTCGTCAAGTCCAACCGCGCCTCGAGCCTTCCGATGTTCGAGGCCGAGGCCGAAGGGTTGCGCGAAATTGCCGCAACCGGTGCAATCCGGGTGCCCAATCCGATATGTACCGGGGTCGCCGAGGATTCATCATTCCTCGTGCTGGAGTGCCTGGATTTCAGCGCCGGCGGGGAATGGCGGGCGGAGGAATTTGGGCACCGGCTGGCCGCCATGCACCGGACAAGCGGTGCGTTGCATGGTTGGCGGCGGGACAATACCATCGGCGCTACGCCCCAGATCAACTTGCCAACGGAGAACTGGCCGGAATTCTGGCGTGACAATCGTCTCGGCTATCAGCTGGGGCTGGCGGCGCGTAACGGCTATACAGGAGCGCTGCAGCGCAAAGGGGAATTGCTGCTGGCCAGGATCGAAGGGTTTTTTTCCGGTTATACCCCGGCGCCTTCGCTGCTGCACGGCGACTTGTGGGGCGGCAATTATGCTTTTGCCCAGTCTGGGGAACCGGTGGTTTTCGACCCGGCGGTTTACTATGGCGACAGGGAAACGGATTTGGCGATGACGGAGCTGTTCGGCGGATTCCCCGCAGCTTTCCATGTGGCCTACCGTGAAGCTTATCCCCTCGATTCAGGCTACCGCGTACGGAAGACGCTGTATAACCTGTACCATATCCTCAACCACCTCAACCTGTTCGGCGGCGGTTATCTGGGACAGGCGGAAGACATGATCGCAAGGCTGCTGGGCGAGGCGGGGTAGCCTCATTCTCAGTCGGGGGTGCTATTGAGTCAGGCCTTGGTGTTGATATTCTGGCCGAGATGCGATGGCAGGTTGACCGACGAAGGCTTGGAAGGCTGCGGCAAGGCATCGATCAATGCGGCGGCATTCTGAGTTGCCATATCCATAACCTTTTTTTGCATTATGTTGCTCACCGATTCGCCAGTTGCCTGGCCGGACAGTGAGTTAACTGAGGAAGCGCTGGAGATGTCCATGGCAATTTTCCCTTCTTTAAATAAAGCAACGAGCCAAATATAGCACATTGATGGATTCGTGGGCGAAAAAATAATTGCAGCTGAATCGGTATTTAATCATGCGCTAATATTTATGGTACATTTGTACTAACTATAGGAAAAAAAAGAATATTTTTTAAAATAAAGCTTGCCTGAGGCAAAAAAAATTTAGTATGCTTGCACTACCCAACACAGAAATGTATCACTAACGAGAAGTGGGTTCCTCGGAGGATGCTCGAAAATACGGAGAAGGAGGATATGATGCAGAACAAATCGACATTTTTGCTTGCACTCATCATTGGTCTGGGCATTTCGAGCGTGGCGGTGGCGGTTGAGGCAGCCAAGGAGCAGTTGCCCGGACGGGTTGTCGTTTTTGATAAATCGAAGGGCAATTGCCTGGCCTGCCATGCGATTCCCAACGATCCCAAGGCCGAGTCGCCGGGCAATATCGCCCCCCCTTTCATCATGATGAAAGACCGCTACCCCGATCGTGCCAAGCTGCGCGCCCAGATTTGGGATTCTACCCAGGCCAACCCTAAAACCTCGATGCCGCCTTTCGGCAAGCATCGGATTCTGACGGAGCAGGAAATCGATCAGGTTGTCGATTACATACAAAGTCTTTAAACGTTTTTAACAGGAGAGTGAACGATGAATCAATTACGTAGAACATTTCTGAAGGGCACCAGCGCCGCCGGCACGGTGGCGGTAGCGATTGCGGCGGGCTTGCTCAAGCCCGGCCAAGTGCTGGCGGCGGAGTGGAATAAAGTCGCTTTCAATGCGACCACCACGGCCGATGCGATGAAGGGCCTGAATGCTGCGGGCGCCGCCGAAAGCAAGGACATCCAGATCAAGGCGCCGGATATCGCCGAGAATGGTGCGGTCGTGCCGGTGGAAGTTATCAGCAAGATTCCTGGCACCACGTCGATTATGATTTTCGTAGACAAGAACCAGAACCCCTTGACCGCCGATTTCGAACTTTCCAATGGTGCCGAGCCATACGTTTCCACGCGCATCAAGATGGCCAACACCTCCCACGTCAGGGTGGCAGTGAAAGCGGGCGGCAAGGCCTACACCGCGAGCAAGGAAGTCAAGGTCACGATCGGCGGCTGCGGCGGTTGATCAGGCTTGAGTTGATTTGATTTCATTACCGAAAATTTGACAAGGATTACGAACATGGCTGAAGGAATGAAAATTCGTGCGACGATGCAAGGCGACGTCGCTGACGTGAAGGCGCTGATGAACCACATCATGGAGACCGGCTTGCGCAAGGATGCAAAAACCGGCCAATTGATCCCGGCCCATTTTATCAACCAGGTCACTGCCACCCTGAACGGCAAGACGGTGCTGGAGGCGCAGTGGGGCGCGGCGATTTCCAAGAATCCTTTCCTGGGTTTCAAGGTCAAGGGCGCCAAGGCCGGCGACAAGATTGCGATCAATGCAGTGGACAACCATGGCGAAAAAATCAGCGGCGAAGCGACCGTAGCCTGAGTCTGGCTTGGCCGGGCGAGACCCGCCTGGCCAAGTGTTGTGCAATAAATATAATTGATTTTCGAGAAGGGAACGATGATGAGACGGAGACTCACTGCATTCCTTGCCTGCCTGTTGCTTGCCATCAGCATGGGCGCAACTGCCGGACCCGCGGAGGACCGCAAGGCCATGCTCGAACACTACAAGCAGCGCCTTCCCAACATCAAGCTTGAAGATTACATTTATGGCGCTTTGGCCTTGAATCAGGATGCCAAAGACCAGTACGACAGCATCATGATGTTTCCGCCTTTCGTCAACGATGTCGATGACGGCAGGAAAATATGGGAAAAGCCATTCAAGAACGGCAAGAAGTTTTCCTCGTGCTTTCCTCGTGGCGGAAAGAACGTAGCCGGCAATTATCCCTATTTCGACAATGCCAGCGGCAAGGTCGTGACCTTCGAGAACGCCATCAACGCCTGCCTGAAGTCGAACGACGAGGCTGAGCTCAAATACGGCAGCAAGGAAATGGGGTTGCTGACTTCGTATGTCAAAAGCCAGTCGGACGGCATGAAGGTGAATGTCAAGGTGGAAGGGCCCGGCGCACTAGCCGCCTTCGAGAAGGGCAAGCAGTTTTATTACGCACGGCGTGGCCAGCTGAATTTTGCCTGTGCGACCTGCCATATCGATAATGTCGGCAACTTTATCCGCAGCGAGCAGCTGTCTCCAACAGTCGGCCAAGCCGCCCATTGGCCCGAGTTTCGCGCCGGCACAGAACTCACCACGCTGCAAAGACGCTTTCAGCAATGCAATAGCCAGACCCGTGCCGCGCCGCTGGAATTCAACAGCGAAGAATACAACAACCTGGAATATTTCCTCACCTACATGAGCAACGGCCAGAAAATGCAAACGCCGGTGTTCCGCAAGTAATCCAATTCAGCCAGTAGCATGGGGACGGGGTGGATATCGCCCCGGCAATTTACCTCTAGCTGCTGGCTTTCTCGCAGATTTGGAGTCAACTCATGTCCATGAACCGCCGCGAATTTCTCCAGATACTGGCAATTGCCACCGCCTCCGGCTTTGCGCTGAACAGCCGGTCGGCGCTGTCCGCAGCCAATGCCGGCAGCTTTTACGACCTCCCCGCGTTCGGCAATGTTTCCCTGCTGCATATCACCGATTGCCACGCCCAGTTGATGCCGATTTATTTCCGCGAGCCCAACGTCAATATCGGCCTAGGCGGCAGCCTTAACCAACCGCCGCACCTGGTCGGCGAGAAACTGCTGCAGGCCTTCGGCATCCGCCCCGGCACGGTAGAGGCTCATGCCTTCAGCTATCTCGATTTCGACAAGGCCGCCCGCACCTATGGCAAGGTTGGCGGTTTCGCCCATCTGTCCACCCTGGTGAAAAATATCCGCGCCAGCCGTCCCGGCTCGCTGCTGCTGGATGGCGGCGACACCTGGCAGGGCTCCGCCACGGCGCTGTGGACCAACGGACAGGACATGGTGGATGCCTGCAAATTGCTTGGCGTCGATGTCATGACCGGTCACTGGGAGTTCACCCTCGGTGCGGAGCGGGTGAAACAGATCGTCGATAACGATTTCAAGAACAAGCTGGATTTTGTCGCGCAAAACATCAAGACCAACGATTTCGGCGACCCGGTATTCCAGCCCTACACCATCAAGAACATCAATGGCATCCCGGTCGCGATCGTCGGCCAGGCTTTCCCCTACACGCCCATCGCCAACCCGCGCTACATGGTGCCGGACTGGAGCTTCGGCATCCAGGACGACAACATGCAGAAAGTGGTGGACGAAGCCCGCGCCAAAGGCGCGCAAGTGGTCGTGGTACTGTCCCACAACGGCATGGACGTAGACCTGAAAATGGCCAGCCGCGTTACCGGCATCGACGCCATCATGGGCGGCCACACCCACGACGGCATACCGGCGCCTTCCATCGTCAAGAATAGCGGCGGCCAGACCCTGGTCACCAACGCAGGCTCCAACGGCAAGTTCCTCGGCGTGCTGGACTTTGACGTCAAGGGCGGCAAGGTGAACGGCTTCAAATACAAACTGCTGCCGGTTTTCGCCAACCTGATCGAGCCGGACGCCAGCATGACGGCGCTGATCGGAAAAGTTCGTGCGCCTTATGAAGAAAAACTGGCCGAGAAACTGGCAATCACCGAGGGCACGCTGTATCGCCGCGGCAATTTCAACGGCACCTTCGACCAGTTGATACTCGACGCACTGATGGAAGTCAAAGGCGCGGATGCAGCCTTTTCGCCGGGTTTCCGCTGGGGCACCTCGCTCCTGCCGGGGGATACCATCACCATGGAGCACGTGATGGATCAAACCGCCATCACTTATCCCTACACCACGCTGACCGAAATGACCGGCACAATGATCAAGGACATCATGGAAGATGTCTGCGACAACCTGTTCAATGCCGACCCCTACAAACAGCAAGGCGGCGACATGGTGCGTGTTGGCGGCATCAGCTACACCTGCGATTTGCGGCAGGGCTTTGGCAAGCGCATCAACAACATGACCCTGAAAGGCAAACCGCTCGACCCCAACAGGAAATACAAAGTCGCAGGCTGGGCGCCGGTGGCGGAAGGCGCAAGCGGCGAACCGATCTGGGACGTCGTGGCCGGCTACCTGAAAGACAAAAAGGTGATCACACCGCGCAAACTCAACCTGCCAAAACTGATCGGCGTGAAGGGCAATGGCGGCATAGCTTAAGAGCCTACTGAAACAGGCTCTGGTCGGGTAAGATAGCGGGCTGCTGCTATAATTTTCTGGATATGGAAAAACCCTTATGCCCGTAGCCCGCTCTATCCGCAACCTGCTTGTTTTCGTGGGACTTGCCGTCGCTGTCAGCGGCGGCGTTTACTATTGGCAACAACACAAGAACGGCCAACCTCAGGACAGATTCAAAACCCAGCCGGTAGACCGTGCCGATATCGTTCAATCGATATCGGCGAACGGCACGTTGAGCCCGGTGGTGTTGGTCAACGTCGGCACCCAGGTATCGGGCACGGTCAAGCTCCTCAACGCAGATTTCAACAGCCGGGTGAAAGATGGGCAGGTTCTTGCCGAACTCGACCCATCCCTGTTTGAAGCCCAACTCAAGCAGGATCAGGCCAACGTCGCCAATGCCGAGGCCAACCTCGTTCTGATGCGAGCCAAGGATGAGCGTGCGCACACCTTGCAGCAAAAAGGCTTCATCTCGCAGGATGCGGTCGATCTGGCCAAACAGCAACTGGACTCCGCCCAGGCCCAGCGCAAGCTGGCGCAGGCACAGCTCACGCGCTCACGCACCAATCTCAACTATTCCGTGATCCGCTCGCCGATTTCCGGCGTGGTGGTGGCTCGCAACGTGGATGTGGGCCAGACCGTAGCCGCCAGTTTCCAGACCCCGGTACTTTTCCAGATCGCCGGCGACCTCAAGCAGATGCAGATCGAGACCAGCGTGGCCGAAGCGGATATCGGCAATCTCAAAATCGGCTTGCCGGTGCGGTTTACCGTGGATGCATTCCTGGACAAGCAGTTCGAAGGCCGCGTCAAGCAGATCAGGTTGAATCCCAGTATTCAACAGAATGTGGTGACCTACAATGTGGTGGTTGCTGTCGAAAACCCGGATGAGGTGCTGCTGCCAGGCATGACGGCTCATGTTCAGGTGACGGTAAGCCGCCACGAGAACGTGCTGCGGGTTTCCAATGCCGCGTTGCGTTACAAACCGGCAAAAGAGGAAGGCAGCGAAGCAACTGGCAAGAAGGAGAAAAGCCGGGGCGGCGCCACGGTTTTCCGGCTGGATAATGACAAACCGGTAGCGATAAAGCTCAAACCCGGCATTTCCGATGGCAGCTACACCGAAGTGCTGGATGGCGAACTCAAGGAAGGCGATCTGCTCATCACCCGGGAGACCGGCGCCAAAAAGGATAAATCGGGCGGCTTTGGCTTCAGGATGATGTAATGGCCGCACCGCTGATTCGCGTCGAAGGACTCCACAAGCAATACGAGGTCAATGGCGGGTGCGCCGTGCCGGTGCTGCATGACGTCAACCTGAGCATTGCCGCAGGGGAATTCGTCGCCATCATGGGGCCGTCCGGCTCGGGCAAATCCACCTTCATGAACATCCTCGGTTGCCTCGACACGCCGACCAGCGGCCACTATTTCCTCAATGGGCGGGACGTAGCCCTGCTAGACCCGGACGAACTGGCGCAACTGCGCAACAATCTGATCGGCTTCGTCTTCCAGGGTTTCAACCTGCTGAAGCGCGTGACGGCACAGGACAATGTGGCTTTGCCCCTGCTTTATTCCGGGCAAAGCCAGAGCGCGCGCCGACAACGTGCCATCGAGATGTTGCGTCAGACGGGACTGGAAAAATTCGCGCTTTCCCTGCCCAACCAGATGTCCGGCGGACAGCAGCAGCGTGTCGCCATTGCCCGCGCCTTGATCAACCGCCCTCCCCTGATCCTGGCAGACGAACCGACCGGCAACCTCGACACCCACACCAGCCAGGAAATCATGGAAATATTCACCAGGCTCAACCATGAGCAGGGAATGACCGTGATCCTGGTGACCCACGAACCGGATATCGCCCGCTACGCGCAACGTCTGGTGCGCTTTGTGGATGGACACGTGGAGCATGACGGGGCTATTTCATAAAAATTTTAGCCACGGATTAACACGGATGTACACCGATGAGAAAAAACTGGTTCATGAAGAATTGACCTATAAGTTAATTGGCCTATCCATGCAGGTTCATACAACGCTTGGTTATGGTTTTTTGGAAAAGGTTTATGAGAACGCGCTTATGGTGCTTTTGCGAAACAACGGCATCCAGGCTGAACAGCAGGCGTCAATCCCGGTTTTATTCGAGGGCGAGAAAGTCGGAGATTATTACGCCGATATTTTGGTGGAAAACAAAGTGGTTCTGGAACTAAAAGCTGCCGACAGTATTGCTGGACATCACCGCGCACAATTGCTTAATTACTTGAAGGCGACAGGTTTCAGAGTTGGCATTATTCTCAATTTTGGCGGACGTAAATTGGAACATGAACGTTTGGTTTTATAACAACACTATCCGTGTAAATCCGTGCCCATCCGTGGATAAAATAATTTCATGAAAATACTCGCCATCTTTGCCGAAGCCTGGCGCGCCATGGCGATGAATGGCCTGCGCACCGCACTGACCATGCTCGGCATGGTGATCGGCGTAGCGGCGGTAGTGCTGATGCTGGCGGTCGGCCAAGGCGCGCAATATACCGTCAACCAATCCATCGCCTCGATGGGCAGCAATCTGTTCATCGTGCTGTCCGGCGCCAGCACCTCCGGGGGCTTGCGTTTCGGCTCGGGAAGCGTGCCCACCCTGACTTTTGCCGATGCCCAGGCACTGGCCCAGATTCCCTCGATCAAGGCGGTATCGCCCTCCTATCCCGGCAATGCCCAACTGGCTCATGGCTCGAACAACTGGAGCACCATCGTGACAGGTTCCACGCCGGATTTTTTCACGGTGCGCAACTGGACCTTGGACTCCGGCCATTTTTTTGAGGAAAGCGACGTGCGCGGCGCAACCAGAGTGGTCGTGCTTGGCCAGACGGTAGCGAAAAATCTGTTCGGCGAAGAAGACCCCACCGGCAAGACCATCCGTATCAAGAACATGCCTTTCCTGGTCGTCGGCTTGCTGTCGGCCAAAGGCCAAAGCCTGGATGGGCGCGATCAGGACGATTCGGCGGTAGTACCGGTCACGACCGCCCAGCGCAAGCTGTTCGGCAACCAGTTTCCCGGCACGATACGCTTCCTCATGGCCCAGGCGAAATCGTCCGAAGTGATGGACGAAGCCGAGCGCGAAATGGCCCAATTGCTGCGCCAGCGCCATCGGTTGGCCGAAGGCGCTGAGAATGACTTCACGATTCGCAACCTGACCTCGGTGGCGCAGTCGGCCGCCGGTTCGGCACAGGCCATGTCCTTCATGCTCGGCGCCATCGCCTCGATTTCCCTGCTGGTGGGCGGCATCGGCATCATGAACATCATGCTGGTGTCGGTCACCGAGCGTACCCGCGAAATCGGCATCCGCATGGCGATCGGCGCACGCCGCCGCGACATCCTGCTGCAATTTCTGCTTGAAGCGCTGATTATCTGCATTGTCGGCGGATCGGTCGGCGTGATCATCGGCGTCGGCGGCGCATGGCTGGTCAGCTCAATGGCGGAAATGGTCGTGGTGGTAACGATCTGGTCGATCCTGTTGTCGTTCCTGTTTTCCGCAGCGATTGGCGTGTTCTTCGGCTATTATCCGGCGCGGCGGGCGGCGATGCTCAAGCCGGTGGAGGCGCTGCGGTATGAATAAAAGTCCCTAGCAGGGAGGGGCTTCTGAGCCTGATGGGCCGCTACGCACATTACTTATCTACGCCTGTTTAATAGTGGTCACGGCATTGCGCAATCAATATATCATCATTCTCGACCGTGTATACCAGACGATGACAATCATCAATACGGCGCGACCAGAAACCTGATAACTGATGCTTAAGAGGCTCCGGCTTGCCGATGCCGGCAAAAGGGTCACGCTCAATATCGCGGATAAGCTGATTGATGCGTTTGAGAATAGCTCGATCGGTCGTTTGCCAGTAGAGATAATCCTCCCATCCCTTGGTAGCAAACTTAATCATCGCATGCCAGTTCTCTGAGCTCGCCACCGCCATTACGAAGTTCTTCAACCGCCTCTATCAGGCGCTTTGCCCCCTTCGGATTACGCAGCAGGTATGCCGTTTCCTCCAAGGCATGGTAATCGTCCAGTGACATGATGACGACCGGCTTGCCGCGCTGGCTGGTGACTACCACCGGCACTCGGTCGTCATTGACTTGGCGCATCACGTCCGCAAAGTGCTGGCGCGTATAGCTGTAAGTTAGGGCATCCATGATTTACTCCGTTTTTGCGTTTTTGTGCTGCATTGTACATATCTTAGCACAACATCAAACTTGGTGGCGCCATCAAGTGATTGGATACGTGGAGTAGAAGTGTCTTTTCCGTGCGGTGAATAAAAAAAGGGCATCCGAAGATGCCCTTTTTAACGTCGGCCCTTAACATGGGCAACGCGAGCTGCCCACGGCTACCCGGTCGTTAGGAACAGATACTGGCAATGTTAGTAGTACCAGTGCCTGTAGCAGAACAAGCCCAGGTGATATCACCGCCAGCAACAGCGGGAGGCGACGGAATCAGTGTTACAACTACGGTTCCAGAGCTATCACCTACTGATAATGTCCCGCCGGCGCAATTCGCCGCATCGCCGCAACCTATGGCACCATTTTCACTAAATTCCAAACCAACCTTGATTTTTTGTGGCGCAAGGCTAGCCAAAGCTTGAGACACTTTGGCCTTGATGGTGTAGTCCTTATAGGAAGGAATGGCGATGGCAGCCAGAATGCCAATAATCGCCACGACGATCATCAGTTCGATCAGGGTAAAGCCTTGTTGTGCCTTGTTCATGGTTTTGCTCCTTAATGAAGTTTCAGGTCAAATCAAACACACGCGGTGTCTGGATTTTTATACAGCAAGGGCTGTGCCAGAATTACTCCCTCACTCTGAAATTGCCTATGGGTAAGGCTTCCAATCCAATTGGGTGTCGATGACGTGATTTTCAGAAAGCTGACCGGTGAGAAGAGTGACGCAGCAATTGCCACAATGTGACGTTTTGCGTCACATATACAAAATCTAACCGGAAAACCCCGGTATCTTCGTCACATCCACTTCGTCGATCTGCTCTGGATCGAGGAATTCCTCGGCGTACTTCAAATACACTTTTTCGCGGATAAAGATATCGAACAAATCCGGGTCGATATGGTTTTCCTTTTTCATGAAGCCCAGTATCTTCAATGATTCGGTCAGGGTTTTGCCGGGCTTGTAGGGACGGTCTTTGGCGGTGAGCGCCTCGAAGATATCGGCGACCGCCATGGATCGCGCCTGAATGGTCATCTGCTCGCGCATCAGCCCTTTCGGGTAGCCTTTGCCGTCCATGCGCTCGTGGTGGCCGCCGGCGTATTCGGGCACGTTGGTCAGGTGCTTGGGCCAGGGCAGCTGTTCGAGCATCTTGATGGTGGCGACGATGTGGTAGTTGATAATCTGCCGCTCTTCGTCGGTCAAGGTGCCCTTGGCGATTTTCAGATTCTGCACCTCGTCAGTCGACAAGAAAAAGGCGGTTTCCCCTTTTTCGTTTACCCAGGTATTGCGGGCGATATCATCGACCCGTTCCTGCAGGTCGGGCGACATGAATTCTCCGCCGAGATTGCACTTGCGCAGAAATTCGCGGTCGTCG
Organism: Betaproteobacteria bacterium; assembly: GCA_021373185.1. GTDB lineage: Bacteria > Pseudomonadota > Gammaproteobacteria > Burkholderiales > Sulfuricellaceae > Sulfuricella. The sequence continues at coordinate 15,156 of JAJFTF010000022.1, forward strand.
TCAAGCTGGCGGAGACGTTGCTGAAAGGCATGCTCCAGGGCAACAGGCACATCCCGGTTTCCTTGCTCCAGATGCTGCACCTTGGCGCGCAGCAATTCGATTTCGGCATCCCGTTTCAATATTTCGAAGCGGGTGTCGATCAAGTGAATGCGATCGAACAAGGTATGCAGTTTGGTGGCTTTATCGACCACGTGCACCGGGGTGGTGACTTTGCCGCAGTCGTGCATCAGCGCGGCGATCTTCAATTCCTTGCGATCCTGCTCGGTCATGCGAAAGTCCTTGAGCGGACCTTCGCTGGCGGCGCTGGCAGCTTCTGCCAGCATCATGGTGAGCACCGGCACGCGCTCGCAATGGCCGCCGGTATAGGGCGATTTTTCGTCGATGGCGACGTTGATTAGTTTGATGAAGGATTCGAACAGCTCCTCCAGTTGGTTGATCAGCAACCGGTTGGTGAGCGAAATAGCCGCTTGCGAGGCCAGCGATTCGGTGAGCCGCTGATCGGCGTGGGAGAATGGAATGATCTCGCCGGTTTTGCGCTGCTTGGCGTTGATTAACTGCAATACCCCGATAATCTCATTTTCATGGTTCTTCATCGGGATCGTGAGAAAGGATTTTGAACGGTAGCCGGTTTTCTGGTCGAAATTGCGCGTGCCGGAAAAGTCGAAACCCTCGGCGCTGTAGGCATCCTCGATGTTGATGGTGACGTCTTTTAACACTGCGTTGGCGACCACCATCGAATTATTGGGGTTGCCCTTGGCGTCGTACAAGGGAAGCGGATCGAAGGGGATGGGAGTGCCGGTGGTGCCGCCCATGGCGATCTTCAGGGTGTCATTGCGAAGAATTTCGAACTTGAGCCGATGATCGTCGGTAACCCGGTAAAGCGTGCCGCCATCGGCATTGGTCAGGCTTTTCGCCGCTTCCAGGATCATTTCCAGGGTGCGGTTGGTGTCCCGTTCAGCGGACAGGGCGACGCCAATGGCATTGAGCTTTTCCAGGCGGTCGAGAAGATCGTTATTTGAATTATTCATAGCCCAGCCTCCCCCGCAACTTGAACACCGATTATTTAATGCACACCGAACGCACCTGTTTCAGGTCCGTTATCCCTTGCAGCACTTTTTCGATACCGTCCTGCTTCAGGGTGCGCATCCCGTCATTGAGGCAGGTAGCAAGCATTTCAGCAACGCGGGCATGCTCCTGGATGTTTTTCTTGATCGCATCGGTGCCCACCAGCAGTTCGTGCAGGCCGAGGCGTCCCTTGTAACCGCTGCCGTTGCAGGCATCGCAACCGACCGGATCGTGCAGGATGAGTTGCCCCTTGTCGTTGCCGAACATTTTCAGCCAGTCTTTGTAGATCGCCTCCATTCCCGCCTTGGGGTCTTTTTTCCAGCTTTCCAGATTAGTGAGTTCGGAGCAGTACTCGTTCAACAGTATCTTGATATCGTCGGTGCTCGCAACGCGCTCTTTCTTGCATTTTGAACACAGCCGCTTTGCCAACCGCTGAGCCAGGATGCCGAGCAGGGCATCGGCGAAGTTGAATGGGTCCATGCCCATATCGAGCAGGCGGATAATGGATTCCGGCGCGCTGTTGGTGTGCAGCGTGGCCAGCACCAGGTGGCCGGTGAGAGAGGCTTCGATGCCGGTGGAAACGGTTTCCTTGTCGCGCATCTCACCCACCATGATCACATCCGGATCGGCACGCAGGAAGGCGCGCATGGCAATGGCGAAGGTCAATCCCGCCTTGGGGTTCATCTGCACCTGGCGCAGACCCTTCTGGGTGATTTCCACCGGGTCTTCGGCGGTCCATATCTTGGTTTCCGGCGTATTCAGCATTTTCAGCACGGAATGCAAGGTGGTGGTCTTGCCTGAACCGGTCGGGCCGCAGACGAAAAACAGGCCATAGGGCTTGGAGACCACCTCCTTGAGCGTGGCGAAATTGTGCTGGCTCAGCCCCAGCTTCTCCAGCGGGATCGGCTCGCCTGCGGCGAGTATCCGCATCACGATATCCTCCACGCCACCCGCAGAGGGTAGCGTGGCGACCCGCAGCTCGATATCGAGCGGGCCGAATTTCTTGAACTTGATCTTGCCGTCCTGAGGTTTTCTTTTCTCTGAAATATCCAGATCGCACATGATCTTCAAACGGGCGGTCAGGGCAGCACGATAGCTGGCGGGCACTTCGATATAAACACCGAGCGTGCCGTCGCGGCGGAAGCGCACCACGGTTTTTTCCTTGCCGATGCCGGGCTCGATATGGATGTCGGATGCGCCCTGATTATAGGCATCGACGATGATCTTGTTGACCAGCTTGACCAGCTCGTTATCGGCGGCGGCGTTGATCTCGTCACTGGCGGATTCGTCGCTGACGCCATCGTCCTCAAGGTTGGAAAGCATGTCGCCGATGGAGGAAGTATCGCCCTCTTCACCGAAAAACTGGTCGATCGTCTTGAGAAATTCCTGCTGGGTGCAGGTTCGATAAGCCAGCTTGCGTTTGGGAAATACATTGCTGGCGATGCGCGAATCCTTGACTCTCTCCGGGTCGGGTGAGAGGATCACCAGGCCTTCCGGCGTATCCTCAACGGGTAACCACTGGTTGCTTTCCACGTACTCGCGCTTGAGATTGGTCAGCAGATCCATCGGCTTAATGCGATCGGCGCGGAACGGCTCGTAGGGCACCTGATAATACGTGGCAAGGGAATTACCAATGTCGCCAGCCTTGATCTGGAACTCGCTCACCAGCACGTCTTCGATATTCACACCTTTTTTGCGCGCAGAGCGTGAGGCCAGATCCAGTTCCTGAAGAGAAATCAGATTCTCGCTGACGAGGAAGTCGAACTTGGTTTTGACGACCGGCAGCGGATTATTGCGAATGGCAAAGGCGACTGCCAGGGTTTTGGCCAATTCCCCGACGCCCTCGACCAACATCGGGGAAAAAGGCAGACCCGACAGGGAATTGATTAACTGAACGACACCAAGAAGCTCATCGTCCTGGCCGATGATCGGCGCCACCAGCATCTGCTTGGTGCGATAGCCGGTTTTCTGGTCAACTTCCTTGAGAAAATTGATTTGCGGGCTGAAGCTTCCCAGCTCCCGCATATCGTACACATCGGCGATATTGGCAAGCGACTTGGTACGCGCGACATGGCCGGCGACGCTCGACGACGAAATCGGCAGGTTCAGGTCCTTGAAACCGGTCAGACCGGTTTTTACCTTGGAAACAATCGATGTGCCATCCTTGCTGGTCGCATAGATCGTCAGCCGATCCGCACCGAACAACGCGCAGATATCGCCGCTGAGCTCCAGCATGATCTCGTCGACATTGCGGGTCGAGTGTATCTTGTTGGTAACCGCCTGCAGCTTTTTGGTAAAAGCCAGCTTGTCGCTGATTTCGGCGAGATTTTCACGCACTGCTGGTTGCGGCTGACTCATGGGTATCCGGGCTTATTTAAGTAACACCGTACCAAGTATGGATTGGTTCGTGTTATTCGTAACCACATTACTTGTCCCGCTAAACGATACCAGCGCCCCTGCCGCATTCGGGCCGACAAATACACCGGACGCATCCCCTCTTACCCAGGTTGTGGCAGTAGCATTGAACGTGCTACTTGCCTGAATCGGTATGCCGCAGGAGGATCCCGAGTTGCACCCGGCAAATTGCTGCAACGTTCCTGCGTAATTAAGATTGAAGTCTCGCGTGCCCGCTCCCTGAAGGTTAAGTGTTACCGCACTGGCGCCCACGCCATAAGCTGCCACAGTCAACGTTCCGCTGGTCAGGCTTTGCAGTATGCCATTTTCATCCACCACATTCCCTCCGACTCGGGTTGATAGCGTCGTGGCAGTGGATATGGTCGAAAAATGATTTGCCGTCTGGGTATAATTCATCGCCTTGTCGGTCATCATCAGGAGCATCACCTTGGGATCAGTCGCTATACCTTTGTCGATAACCGTATCGGCGCCGACATAACGCCCCCATGCCACCGTAGCGCCATCAACATTTGTCATTCCGGCATCGACAAACTGGGCCGTTCCCGCCAGATATTTGAAATCGCTACCCCCACTGGAATCGGCGATCAACACCGGAAGTTTGGTATTCGGGTCGAGTGCTATGTATTGACTCGGCCCTTCGACCACGATACTGCCACTCCCAGGCCACAATCCATAAGTAGGGGTGCCACTGATATTTTCAGTCCGATAGCTGAGGTCACCGCCTACGCCGCCGTATCCAATGGGCGCAGGCAGCGGAATCGGAACCGGCGGTGGCGGTGGCGGTGGCGGTGGCGGTGGCGGTGGCGGTGGCGGTGGCGGTGGCGGCGGTGGTGGTGGTGGTGGTGGTGGTGGTGGTGGTGGTGGTGGCGGAGAATCCTTCTCACCCGGTTTCGGTGCATCCCCATTGCCGCCATTTCCCGCTTTTTTCTCACCCGATTTCTGTGCATCCCCGTTGCCACCATCCCGCGTTTTCCGCTTATCTTCCTTCCCTTGTGGCGCGGTCTTGGGTGCTTCGAAAATAGATGGCATCGATGGCAAAATGACCGCCGGAACCCCCAAACCGGATGCATATGCCACCTGATTAGGGCCGACAAAGGTTCCGTTAACCGATGTAGCACCTACATTGACCTTGTTATAGGTTCCCAAGGGCAAATTCGGCAACGCCATGGACAGGTGCACCGTCTCATGGTCTGTGCCGCGTATGCCGATCGTTGCAGATGGCGTGCTGATGCCATAATTTTCCTTGTTCACGCGCCCGATGGCGCCCGTTATTGAGCGAAATCCCCCTTTCAGGAGTGAGAAGAAACTCCTTTCGCTTCCATCGACTTTACCGCTGAACTTGTATTCTTCCACCCGTAACGACGTTTCTGCGCGCACCGCCAGAATACCGCCATCGACCATGCGAAGCTGAGCGCTCCCGCCCTGCCCCGTCAAGACAGATTCTTTTTCGTTGATTTCGTCGCCTTTTCTGGCCGCTCTCTCTCTACCATCCAAGCCAACTACGCGCACATCGCCGGAGACAAATTGAAAATGGCCTGCCGCCGCCCAGGAATATGCCGGAACCCCAACAGCAAAAATAGCGGCCCAAAATAAGCTTGCTCGGATGACTTGGTGCAAATATCGATTAATCATGTTTCCCCCTCGCCCATCTGTATTACTTAAATTCCCGACGAACGGTAATCGACAGGTCTTTCCGTTCATAATTATTCAGCCCTGAATTCGAATCGTTATGGGTATAGGTAAATTGCGGCCGAACTATCCAATTCTGGATCGGTTTCCAGTTCAGTCCGAAATTCAGGTCATACAGGTAGTCCTGCCGAAAATCCTGAATAAGCAGATTTGTCGCCAGGTAATTCCCTTCCTTGGCGCCTAACGAGGCAAAAAAATCGAGTTCGTCGTTCAACCATTTCTGGCCGCCGAGTTTTACCCCGGCAAAGCGCTGGCCGCCGTCTATGCGGGGCGTGCCGACTGAAGCAACCGCTTCATCGCCGCCATAAATGCTGGCAAATGCGATATTCCTGCCCTGGTCGTCAAATGTATGCATCCAGCCGATCCCGACCACAGACAAATTGATGTCGTTGGCAGAAAGATCGGCTTTCATCTTGTCATGCCCGTAGCTCAACATGCTGTATTGGCCGAATGTGCTGACCATGTTGTGTGGATCCAGCGTGTGCCGCCACTCTACGGAGGAACCGACAGAATCCCGGTAAAACTTGTCATCCTGATAAAAAATACCCTTAGTGCCCATTACGCGAACGACGTCCTCACCTTCGCCGATATTCAATCCTGCACGCCCATCCACGCTGTCGTTGTTGAAGGTATCCTTGAAAAAATTCACCCGTTTTTTGCCATCCAGTCCGATAAAAGCCGACAACCCTTTGCTTAACGGATGAACCACTTCAAAGCCGCCACCCAGAGTCAAATAGTTATCCCGCGCCGCTACGCCCCCTTCGGACAAGGTCATGAGCGTACCCAAAAGCGGAATGAAAACCTGAGAGGCGTTCGTTGAGGCATTAACGTTGGTATCGTACCCCAGCGTGCCCTCCAGATAGCCGCTAACGGATGTTTTGGGATTCAGCTTGTCCTCAATCGCGGCAAGATACTTCTCTATTATAATTCTAGCGACTGGCGGTGGATTTTGCTCTATCGCCGCCTCAAACCCGGTTTTGGCGCGCTGGTAATCGCCCAGCGCAAAATAGGCTCTTGCCAGGTCAACCCTGGCGCCCGCGAAATCTGGATTCACCGCCAGCACACGTTCAAGGGCGAGCGTTGCCAGATCCGGCTTGCCGCTGTCAAGCGCAGCGATGCCCAGCAGGTAATCGTACCTGGTATCGCCAGACATCTCGAACTCGGCTGGAGCCAGCAGTGCATATGCCGCCGCCGCCTTGCCCGCATCCAGCAACGATTGCGCCTTGTCCATATCCGGCCCGGTTCCGGCACCGGCCTGGGTAGCGACACACAGAACAATAGCTACGGCCAATTGGTTAAATTTGTAGAAAACGGGCTTCATCTCTATCTCTCAAAATTCAAATATATGATTACTTTTCAACATGCGAGGGCTAAATTCCGCCAAGGACTCCATAATTTCCCTGCAATGGTAAGCCCAATCTCGTTTGGCTTCAAATGTGCGATGTAAATTTCCGCCGGATGCCGCAGCCTCTGCAGATCCTCTGCCGGCAGGCTGGGGCAGTAGTGTTTGGCACGGATGGACGCGCCCTTTTCCCGGTTGCAGAAAGCCATTTCGAAATTAGGTAGCGCAGATTTCCGATGTGGTTCACCGCCTCCCAAAATGCGTCTCATGCTGCGGCATCCCCACGCACCCCAGCACTTTCAGCCGCATCGCAAGCCCGCCTTGCCTATTTGCTGGTGAACACGAATACGCCATCCCATGCATCCCCCGGCGGGTCGGTGCGGAAATGGGCAATGCGCTCAAGATATAACTGGTAGACATAACATTCCGGCGACATTTTCTGTAAATTGAGCAATTGCACTTCCGCCAGATCCCAGTTCTGGGCGCGATAAAATTTCAGCACCTGCTGGAATAGTTCGAGTTCGCTCAGGACGGCTTCGCTAACTTGACCGGCAACCCCCAGCGGTTGGTAAATCGCGACTGGTTCGTCTTTTCCCTTGACCCGAACCCGATCCATCTCGCGAAATACCACATCCGGCACGGCCTGCTGCGTCGTTTCGCCAACCAGGATGCCAACGTGATATTGCTTGGTAATACTTTCCAGACGCGAACCGAGGTTGACCGCGTCGCCCATGACGGTATAGGCCATGCGGAATTCCGAGCCCATGTTGCCGACGCTCATGATGCCGCTATTGAGACCGACGCCGATCCTGATTTCCGGCCAGCCGCGTTCGATGAACTGCGGGCGCAACTGATCCAGCGTTTCCTGCATTTCCAGCGCGGCCAGCACGGCATTGCGGGCATGGGCTGGGTCTTTGATCGGCGCGCCCCAGAAGGCCATGATGGCATCGCCGATGTATTTGTCGATGGTGCCGCGATGCTTGTGGATGATGCGCGTCATCGGCGTCATGTACTCGTTCATGAGCTGGGACAATTCCTTCGGGCTCAGCCCTTCGGAAATCGTGGTAAAGCCGCGCACATCGGAAAACAGCACGGTCATTTCCCGGCTCTCGCCCTCCATGCTGAAATTGCCCGGATTTTCGCTCATTTCATCCACCAGTTCCGGTGGTACATACTGCCCGAACAGACCGGTAATCTGGCGCTTCGCCCTCGACTCGACAAAGAAGCCATACGACATGCCGAGCATGAACAGCATGCCGATCATCAGCATGGAGGCGGCGAGCGGCATCACCGTATTAGCATATTGCCAGAGCGCCAGGTTGACGCCGGTCACCAGCAACAATGCGGCAACGGCAGTGAACGAAGCGCGGACGGGGCTGAGCAGGGGCAGGGCGAAGGCAAGCAGCAGGCCGAGCAGCAGCATTTCAACGATTTCGGCGCCCATGATGAAGGCGGGCTTCTGCTTGATGTTGCGATCCAGCATCCCGGCAATCAGGTTGGCGTGCACTTCCACCCCCGCATACACTGCGCCGACCGGCGTGGAGCGCATGTCCATCAAGCCCGGGGCGGTGGTGCCGACCAGCACGATGGCGCCGGTCAGATCCTGGGCGCTGACCCGGCCATGCAATACGTCCGCAGCAGAAACGTAGCGAAAGCTTCCTTGCCGGCCACGGTAGGGAATCAGCGCACTGACATTCTCGTCCACCGGGATATTTATTTTCCCGACGCGCAACCATTCCAGCGCATCGCTGTTGTCGTCGCCAAAGCCTGCCTGAACTTCGGGGCTGCCGAGCAGCGTCCGCACGACCGCAAGCGAAAGCGATTCATAGTAGGCGCCTTGATATTCCATTAACATCGGCACCCGTCGGGCAACGCCATCGAAATCCATCAGCGGATTGAAGTGACCGGCGGCATGGGCGGCCTTCTGGAATTCCGGCAGGTTGGCCCCATAGCCGGTGGCGCTGACAAAAATGCTGCTGGCTCCCTTGAACAAACCTGGCGCAAAGGTTGGCGCGGGCAACTGGCCGGAAGTGCGTGACTCATTGCTGGTTAGATAATAGCCCAGCACGATCGGGCGTCCCGCCAGCTTCTGGGCAAAGATGCGGTCATGATCGAGCTGCGGGCGCAACCGTTCCAGGCTCGACTGGAACTGCGGAAAGTTTTTCAATTCCTTCTGGCCGATCCGCTCCAGCACTTTCAGCCCGGAGCTTTCATCGCGCTCCGCAAACACCACGTCGAAGCCGACCACGGCCACATGATAGTGATCGACCAGTTGATCCAGCATTGCACCCAGCTTGTCGCGCCCCCACGGCCAGCGCCCTTCCTCAGCCAGACTTTTCTCATCGATATCGACAATGACGATACGGTGGTCGATCGTTCGCGGCATGGTCAGCCGCAAACGCATATCGTAGCTGATCGCCTCGATATGTCGGACAAAGGGAATTTCAATCACCGTCGCCGCATGCAGCAGGAAAGTCATCATCACCGCCAATCCCATGGCGATGGGGATAATATGTTTTTTTATTGCCGGAGCCAGCTTCATTTGAAATAAAATTCCATCTTCACACCGGCCAATTCGATAATGTCGTGATCCATCAGTTGACGCGGGTGGGCATCGAGTACCTGGCCATTCACTGCCGGATGAAGATCACCCTGGACATGGGTAAGAAAATAACCCAGCGGACGCTTGGTGATAACCGCAACCTGGACGCCGGGCTTGCCTAGCGAGGTCAACGTCTTGACCAGATCCAGTTCCCTGCCGATGTTCGGGCCATTCAATATCTGGATGGCAGCATGGGTTTCCTTCTTTTCTGCCGGAGCCGGAGCCGGAGCCGGAGCCGGAGCCGAAGCCGGAGCCGAAGCCGGGGTCGGAGCCGGCGACGCTGCATTCCCGACAGGAACCGTTCCCGGCGTGGACAAAGGCAGGGTATGCGCCATCAGGCTATCGGCAGGACTGCTCTCCTCCGGCAATGGCGTCGCAACAAGCGGCCTGCGCAGGATCAAGGTTTTTTCAAAATCCTGCGCATCTATTTCAGGCGTAGATTTTTTCCCTTCAAGCGCCTCAAGGTTGACGTATTTCAGGCGATATTTTCCAATCTCGATCTCATCGCCGTGCTGCAGCGCCTGCTTCATGACCGGACGATTGTTCACCAGGGTGCTGTTGGTGCTGCCCAGATCTTCCACAAAGGATTCACCATTCAAAGTGACAATGGCGGCATGCTCCCCGCTGATCGCCAGATTGTCGATCTGAACGTCGTTGCTCGGCTTGCGACCGATGGTAATGCGTTCCTTGTCGAGTTCGACCTCTCTGATTTGCTGGCCGTCCAGGGTGATGATCAGCTTCGCCATATGTCTACCTCACTCCCGATCTGTTTTTGAGCCACGCGGCAAGTCGGGCAAAAATGCCTCGGCTAGCCGGAAAATCATGCAAAATTCGCACCAGAACAACTGAAACATTATCGCGCCCGCCGTTATCGTTGGCCATTTGCACCAATTGCTGGGCAGCCAGTTCAAGATTGGCGCCGAGCACATTCAGGGTCAACTCGATTTCTTCGTCGCCGACCATGTCGTTAAGGCCGTCGGAGCACAGCAGATAAACATCGCCCGGCAATACTCCATACTCATGAATTTCCGCTTCCACCGTGGGATCGACACCAAGCGCGCGGGTGACCAGGTTTTTGTTGGCGGACAAGCGCGCCTCTTCCTTGCTCACCATACCGCTGTCGATCTGCTCCTGCAATAGGGAATGATCGCGGGTGACCTGCTCGAACTGCTCCTGACGGTAACGATACAACCGGGAATCGCCGATATGCGCCACGGTGACCCGGTTATCGAGAAACAGTGCGGATACCAACGTAGTGCCCATACCTGCGTACTGCGGCTGACTTTGCGCAGTCTGGTAAATCGCGGCATTGGTTTTCCCGATCTCGCTTTCGAGTACCAGACCCACGTCCTGAGCCCATATTCCGGCATTTAATGCCGATCTCAAACCATCCGCCAGCATCGCCACGGCGATGCCGCTCGCCACCTCGCCGGCATTGTAACCGCCCATGCCGTCGGCGAGGATGACAAACCCGGCATCGGCGTCGGCGGTGACGCTGTCCTCATTGTGCGAGCGCACCTTGCCGGGGTCGGTCAGAGTAACGATCTCAAGTGACTGGCGTAAGCCCATTATTTCCCCTTGGCGGCATAAGCGGCACAGGCGCGAAGCGCACGCGCGAAATCCGCGCCGGTTTGAAAGCGCAGCTCCGGCTGCTTCTGCAATGTTTTGTCGATGATGGCGCTGATGCATGGCGGCAACGCCGGGTTAAGCGACAGAATCCTCAGATGAGGCTCATTGGCAATTTTGAACATCAGTTGCGCCATCGAATCTCCCTGAAACGGCAACTGTCCGGTCAACATCTGGTAAAAAGCCACACCGAGTGAAAACAGGTCGGAGCGGCCATCGACCTTTTTGCCCACCAATTGTTCCGGCGACATGTAGGATGGCGTGCCCAGCACCATGCCGGTCTTGGTCTTTGATGAATCGGTGATGCGCGCAATGCCGAAGTCGGTTACCTTGACGCTATCGCTGTCGGGTTCGTACATGATATTCGCCGGCTTGATGTCGCGGTGCACCACATGCTGCATGTGTGCATAATCGAGCGCGTCGGCCACCTTGCCGACAATCGAGAACACCACCGCCATCGGCAGCAGGTTGTCGGGCTTGGTATAGGGTGCGAGATCCTTGCCCTTGAGGAATTCCATCGCGATATAGGCGAGATCGTGCTCTTCGCCCGCATCGTAGATCGTGACGATATTGGGATGGTTGAGGCGACCGGCGGTTTCCGCCTCGCGGAAGAAGCGTTCCTTGACCTCGACCAGTTCGTCCTCGTCGAACTCCTGCGCCAGCGCCATGGTCTTGATCGCCACCACCCGGCCGATTTTGGGATCCTTGCCGAGATAGACCACGCCCATCGCGCCCTTGCCCAGCTCCTTCTCGATCTGATAGCGGCCAAGCATGGGCTTTTCCACCGAACCGTCTGCGCTGATCAGCGTGCTGGCATTGGTCTTGCCACCGCCACCGCCGAGCATGACAGTCTCCGACATCTGGGTGGAACGCTTCAGGCGCTGTTCCAGGTCGCGAAATTTGGGATTGAAATCGGTCATGTAGCGGAACACCGATTCCGCCTTGTTGAACTGGCGCTTGCGCTCGAAATCCAGCCCCAGGTTGTAAAGCACGTCCATCAGCGTCTCGTCGAGCGGGCATTTGCGGAATTTCTCGAAGGCGATGTCCAACTGGCCCTGCCCCTGAAAAGCCAGGCCCAGCATGCGGTTCGATTCCGCCGACTCCGCGTCCGACTTGCTCTTGCCTTCTTCCGTCAACAGGTAGCGCTTGGTGGTGAGCAGCAAATGGCCGGACAGCAGCAGCGCGGCGGGCAGCATCAATTGCAGCCACAGCGCCAGCGAGACCATCAACATGAAGTGCGTCGCCAGCAGCGCAAACAACAGGAAAGCGGTGGCGATTGCGCCCATGCCGGCCTTGAGGCGGGGCAACAACAGAATGAGATAGAGGGCGATCGCAAGGAACACGGCCATCTCCGCCCAGAACGACCAGACCGGGCTGACGTAGAAATCTTCCTTGAGGATGCTCGACACGGAGTGCGCCAAAGTGAGCACCGGCGCCATCGACGGCGATATCGGGGTGACCTGGGCGGCGCCGATGCCGGCTGCGGTGGCGCCGATCAGCACAATCTTGTCGCGATATTTGCCGGCAGGAATCTTGCCACTGTACACATCGTAGAAGGAATCCACCGGGAATACCGGCTTGCCGTCCCGATCCTTGTAGAAAAAGGTGTGCATCTGCAAATCCACGTCAGTGGCGATTTTCAGCTTGCCCAAGCCGATGCCCCGGCCCAGATTGACCTTGATGTCCTCCGGTTGCAGATTCAGGCCTTTCGCCGCCAGCATCACCGACAGCGAGGGCAGGTACTGGTCATAATAGCGCACCACCAGCGGTTCGGTGCGGATGCCGCCATCCACATCCGCAGGCGAGTTCAGATAACCGATGGCCGCCGCATAGCCGCCAACAGCCGCAATCGGCGGCATCACCGCCAGCGCCGGCAGCGGCTGGACGCCGGAGGTGCCGCCCCCTTCACCCTTGACATTGATCAGCAGATTTTTCTGGATGTAATCCGGCAATGGCCGGTCGGGCCTTCCCTGCGGCTGGCCTAGTTGGAGCAGCATCGCCAGCACGACATTTTTCGACTTTTCCAGGCTTTCCGCCAGTGAACGGTCGGTATTGAGCTTGCGCTCCGCCTCATGCAGCAACGCTTCCAGGCTGGCGGCTTCGGCTTGCTGGGCGGGAGCGACGAAATTCTTCAGTGAGGAGGAGGCATAGAACTGGAGTAATCGATCGATGTAAATCAGCCCAGGATCCAACTGTGGCTCGAGAAACAGCACGGTATTGCCGACCACTTTGGCCTGCGCCCCGGACAGGATATCGATCATTTTTGCGTGGATATCGCGCGACCAGGGCCAGCGCCCCAAGTTGGCGATACTCTGCTCGTCGATGGCAATGATGGCGATCTTGTCGCTGGGAATCCGGCTGGATGCCTGCACACCCAGATCGTAAGCCTTGCGCTCCAGACTTTGCAGCAGGTCGGTGCGGGCCGCAAAAAGGAATGCGATGGCGATCAGAAGTCCCAGAAACCAGTCTGCCTTCCAGAATGACAGTTTCATTAACGCTCCGCTGCTGCCTATTGTTATTGCATCGTTAAAGGATTATTCCATGATTGCCGCAAAACTGATAGCCTGTATTCTTAACGACAAAGGAAACAAGCATGGACTTGATTCTATGGCGTCATGCCGAGGCCGAGGACAGCTTTCCCGACCAGGATCGCAAACTGACCGGCAAAGGCGAAAAGCAGGCGGCAAAGATGGCGGCCTGGCTGAAAACATACCTGCCGGCGGATGCGCGCATCCTAGTCAGCCCGACCGTGCGGACGCGGCAAACCGCCGCTGCGCTAACGCAGAAAGGCACTGTCGCCGAAGAAGTGGGGACAGGCACATCGGTCGCCGCCCTGCTGGGCATAGCCGGCTGGCCGGACGCCAAGGGGGCGGTGGTTGTGGTGGGCCATCAGCCGACGCTGGGCCAGGTAGCCGCCTATCTGCTCTCCGACACCCAGGAAAGCTGGAACATCAAGAAGGGGGCGATATGGTGGTTCAGCAACCGCACTCGCCTGGGTGAAACGCAAACTGTACTGAGGGCAGCGTTGTCGCCGGAATTTTTGGAGATGCCTTTATGAAAACCATCCTGGTCGCCAACCCCAAAGGCGGCAGCGGCAAAACCACGCTGGCGACCAACCTTGCCGGCTATCTGGCCCATCGCGGCGAACGCGTGCTGCTGGTCGATCTCGACCGCCAGCGCTCGGCGACCGACTGGCTGACCCGCCGCCCGGAAGATATGCCCATTATTCGCGGCTGGAATCGCCATCTCGACAAGAAAGCCATGGGTGAAACCATGCCCGACTGGCTGGTGGTGGACTCCCCCGCCGGCATGCATGGCGACAGACTCACCCAAGCATTGAAGCGCACGGAGCGCGTCATCGTGCCGGTGCAACCGTCGGCGTTCGACATGGTCGCAACACAGGATTTTCTTGAAACGCTATGCGCAGAAAAATCGGTGCGCAAGGCAAAAATCGAAGTGGCGATGATCGGCATGCGTGTCGATGCGCGTACCCGCGCGGCATCGGATCTTTCGCTGTTCCTTTACGAAGCGGGCTTCCCGGTGCTGACCATGTTGCGCGATGCGCAAATCTACGTCCAGGCCGCCAGCGAGGGCTTGAGTCTGTTCGACATGGCCGCGTCGCGTGCCGCCAAGGAACTGGAGCAATGGCAACCACTGCTGGACTGGCTGGAACGCGATTAACCGATGGGCACCCCCACCGAAGTCGAACTCAAGCTCCTGATCGACCCAGCCGATATTGCCAAACTGCGGCGCCACCCCCTGCTCAAGACCTTATGCCCAGCCGGGCCGGTGACACGCAAACTTCTCAGCACCTATTTCGATACCGACGATTTTGCCCTGAAGAATCAGGATATCGCCCTGCGCGTACGGCGCGATGGCAGAAGGTGGATACAGACCGTCAAGGCAGGCGGCAGCGTGCAGCTTGGCCTGCACCAGCGCCCCGAATGGGAAGCGCCGGTCGCCGGCAATGCACCGGACTTCACCAAGATTACCGATCCCGGTCTGGCCCGGCTTTTCGCTGCCGAGAAACTGCGCCAGCGCCTGCACCCGGCGTTCGTCACCGAATTCAGCCGCACCATCTGGCTGCTGAAAACCGCATCCGGCGACCGGATCGAGATGGCGCTGGATCGCGGCGAAATCCGCGCCGGCCAAGAGCAGTCGCCAATTTCCGAAGTGGAACTGGAACTGAAAGCCGGCAGCCCGGCTGCGCTCTTTGAACTGGCGCTGGTGCTGCAGGAAACAGTGCCGCTCTGCACCGAAAATGCCAGCAAGGCCGAGCGCGGTTATCTCCTGTGCGCACTGCAAACCGCCTCATTCGCAGCCAAGGCCGCGCCATCCGGCGTAACGCGGAAGATGTCGGTGGGCGCGGCATTCCGCGCCATTGCCTGGAATTGCATCGGTCAGTTGCAGGACAATCAATCCCATTTGCAGCAGAATTACGACCCCGAATACGTTCACCAGATGCGGGTTGCGGTGCGCCGCCTGCGCTCGGCGCTTGGCCTGTTCGCCACCGCAGCGCCCGGCATTAAAAACACCGCCCTGATCGAGGAATTGCGCTGGCTGGCGGGCCAACTCGGGGCGGCACGGGACTGGGATGTATTCCTCGCCGAAATATTGCCGCCGGTGGTAGTGGCGCTGCCCCGGGATGAAGAACTGGATTGGCTGCGGCACAGGGCCGCCAGTCTCCAGGAAGAAGGGCGGGAACAGGCGCGTGCGGCAACGGCCAGCCAGCGCTTCCACAAATTGCTGCTGATGCTCGGCGGCTGGCTGTGGCGCGAGCCTTGGCGGGAGACCACGACAGAGGAAAAACTGGATCGACCGGTGCCTGATTATGCCAAATCAATGCTGGCGAAGCGCCACCGCCAGTTGCGCCGGCATGGCCGCAGCCTTGCTTCATTGACGCTGGAACAACGCCACGCATTACGGATTGCGGCAAAGAAGCTGCGCTATGCCACAGAATTTTTCTCCGACCTTTACTCTCGCAAGCCGGCAAAACGCTATCTGGAAACACTGATGGATTTGCAGGACGAATTCGGCGCACTCAATGACCGCGCCGTAACCCGGCGCCTGCTGGCGCGAATCGGCACAGACGATGGCAACGTGTTGCAGAATCGCGCGATTGGCGTAATATTTGGCTGGAATGCCAATGAAATAGCCAATCGACTTGCCGGCATGACCCAGGCATGGCGTAATTTCAAGCGGCAAAAAATCTTCTGGAAAAAGGGATAACACATGTTCGAATCGGCAGAACTGGGTCACAAAATCGACAAGGCCACTTATGACAAGGAAGTGCCAGCGCTACGCGAAGCGCTGCTCGAGGCGCAGATCGACCTGGCCAATGCACCGGATTTCCAGGTAATCATCCTGGTTGGCGGCGTCGATGGGGCGGGTCGCGGCGAGACCGTCAACCTGCTGAACGAATGGATGGACCCGCGTTATGTCCAGACACACGGCATGGGCGAGCCCTCCGACGAGGAACTGGAGCGACCGATGATGTGGCGCTTCTGGCGCGCCTTGCCGCCCAAGGGCCGGGTCGGCGTATTTCTCGGTTCCTGGTATACCTGGCCGATCCTCAATCGCGTGTTCGGCAGAACCAAGGTGGCCGATCTCGACCAGAGCCTGGAACGCGCCAAGCGTCTGGAGAAAATGCTGACCGACGAAGGCGCGCTGATTATCAAGTTCTGGCTGCACCTGTCCAAGGATAAACAGGAACAACGCCTCAAGCTGCTGGAAAAAAACCCCAAGACCCGCTGGCGCGTCACCGAGCGCGACTGGAAGCATTTCAAGATGTACAACAAATTCCGCTCCGTCCACGAAAGCGTGATCCGCCATACCAGTACCGCCGAAGCGCCATGGATCATCGTCGAAGGCGCGGATGACCGCTATCGCAGCCTGACCGTCGGCAAGGTGATCCTCGAAGCGATCCGCAAGCGCCTTGACGATGCACCGAAAAAATCTGGTGAGACGCATGCGCCGAAACTCTTGCCCCCAATCGACAACCTGCACCTCCTGAAAACGCTCGACCTGACCCAGAAACTGGAGAAGAAGAAATTCCAGGCAGAACTGGAGAAATACCAGGGCAAGCTCAATCTGCTGACGCGCCATGACAAATTCAAGGACATTACCGTCATCGTCATGTTCGAGGGCAACGATGCCGCCGGCAAGGGCGGCAGCATCCGCCGCATCACCGGCGCGCTCGATGCACGCCAATACCAGGTCATCCCGATAGCCGCTCCAACTGAAGAGGAGCGCGCGCAGCCTTATCTGTGGCGCTTCTGGCGCCACCTGCCGCGTCGCGGACGGGTGGCGATTTTCGACCGCTCATGGTACGGGCGGGTGCTGGTGGAACGGGTCGAAGGCTATTGCCGCGAATCCGACTGGATGCGCGCCTATGGCGAGATCATCGATTTCGAAAGCCAGTTAGCGCGACACAATATCGTGGTGGTGAAATTCTGGCTGACCATCAGCAAGGATGAGCAACTGCGTCGTTTTGAAGACCGCCAGAAAACCGGCTTCAAGCGCTTCAAGATCACCGACGAGGACTGGCGCAACCGCGAGAAATGGGATCAGTACGAACAGGCAATCTGCGACATGGTGGATCGCACCAGCATTGAAATCGCGCCGTGGACTCTGGTCGAGGCCAACGACAAGAATTTTGCCCGCATCAAGATATTGAAAACGCTGTGCGAGAGGATCGATGGGGCGTTAAAAAGCAGTGAGTGCGCGAAGCTGAAATAGCCGCTACTGCTTGTTGACGACAAAGAGTATTTGCCGCTGCACGCCATCCAGTTCCAATGTCATTATCCAGCGACTGGCGCCGCTGACGCACACCGGCAGCACGATGTTCCCATGCCAGGCGCCGTCTGTGCCGCGTTGCAAGGTATAACGGTTGCGCCCCATGTTCATGTCCTGCATGGCGAAATCGGCTGCAACCTGGCTGGCATCGGGTGCTTTCACCAGCAATTCAAACGGCTTGAGGGGCAATGGAGCGGACATGAACCGGACTTCTGCCGCCCCTTTCGAAAACGGCACCTGGCAACCCTTTAGCGGATCCGCGCATGGCACTGCCAGTACCGGTTCGCCATTACCGCCGCCGATAAGACGGGGCAAGACCAACGCCAGCACTACCGGTAGCAGCAACAACAAAAATGGCCAGAATTTTTTCATCGGTTAATTCGTCCAAAAAAAACAGCGGGCTTTATGCTAAGAAATCACCATGCGCCACGCAGCATAGCGATTCCATGTGCGCCGTGCTGCCGCGCCTCATCTAGGTCGGCAGCGGAAACGCCGCCCAGCGCATAGATCGGCATGGGCCTGTTTGCCGCGAGTTGGGCAAAGCGTTCCCAGCCCAGCACCGGCGCACCGGGATGGCTCTGGGTCGGCTTCACCGGGGACAGCACCGCAAAATCCAGATCCAGCGTAGCGGCCCGTTCCAGTTCGGCCTGGTCGTGGCAGGATGCACCCACCAGATCGAATTCCGGCTTGGTGATTAAAGCCAGCAATTGTGCCGAAGCCAACTGCACGCCATCCGCCCCCACCGCCCGCGCCAGTTCAACATCGCTGTTGATCACCACGCGCGCGCCATGTAAATGCGCCCGCCGCACCACCTCTGCGGCAAACGCCAGCAAAGCGGCTTTCTCCATGGCCTTCTCGCGAACCTGAACCAGTTTGATGCCGGCTTGCAGCGCGACGTCCAGCTTCGCCAGGAATGGCTCCACACCAAGCTCGGCAGCACGAGTGATCGCATACACCGGAGGCAGGTTGAGCGAGCGCAGGATCGGCCCGTTGGCCGGCAACAACGGCGTCACCGCCACTGCATCGGGGTATTGCCAGGACAAGCGTTGCGCCTCTTTGCCGTGCGGCTCTCCATGCCAGCCCATCACCCGGAAAAAATGCAGCCTTACCGTCGTATGAGGATAAGCAAAGACGCGGGTCAACCAAGGATAGGCGGCTTCCACCTCAATGCCGAGTTCTTCGTGCAATTCACGCACCAGTGCGTGATAAGGCGTTTCGCCCATCTCGATCTTGCCGCCGGGAAATTCCCACCAGCCGGCATAAGGTTTGCCGGCTGGCCGCTCTGCCAGCAAGAACTCGCCATCGGGGCACTGCACCACCGCAGCGGCAACTTCCAGTATCGCCGTCATAACCTAGCTGCGATACTCGGCATTGATCTTGACATAATCGTAGGAGAAATCGCAGGTCCACACCGTGGCTGCCGCTGAACCGCGACCAAGTACGACCCGCACGGTAATTTCAGCTTCCTTCATCACCCGCTGGCCGTCCTGTTCCTGGTAACTGGCGGCACGACCGCCATGCTCGGCCACCAGCACATCTCCCAGATACAACTTGATCTTTTCGACATCAAGGTCGGCGATGCCGGCATAGCCGATAGCCGCAAGGATTCGCCCGAGGTTGGGGTCGGAAGCGAAGAACGCAGTCTTGACCAGCGGCGAATGGGCGATGGCATAAGCCACCAGCCGGCATTCCGCCTCGGCAGCGCCGCCTTCGACAGCGATGGTCATGAATTTGGTCGCGCCCTCACCATCACGCACAATGGCCTGCGCCAGCGTCCGTGCCACGTCGGTGACGGCATCGCGCAAGGCGAGGTAGTGAGCGCTGGAAGCATCGGCGATTTCCGCCACGCCAGCCTCGCCGGTTGCGATCAGCATGAAGGAATCGTTGGTGGAGGTATCGCCGTCCACGGTAATGCAGTTGAAAGAGCGGTCGGCAGCATGGCGCACCAGCGTCTCCAGAACGGGCTGGCTCACGACCGCGTCGGTGGCGACATAGCCGAGCATGGTCGCCATGTTGGGATGGATCATGCCGGAGCCCTTGGCGATGCCGGTGATGGTCACCGTTGCGCCATCCAGGGTGATCTGCTTCGACACCGCCTTGGACACCAGATCGGTGGTCATGATCGCCTGTGCGGCGTCGAACCAGTTGGCCGCCTTCAAACCCGCCACCGCCGCAGGCAAACCGGCGACGATCCGGTCTAGCGGCAACGGCTCCAGAATCACGCCAGTGGAGAACGGCAGCACCTGCTCTGCATCGCAATCCAGCAATTTCGCCGCTTCGATACAGGTACTGCGGGCACGATTCATGCCGTCTTCGCCCGTCCCTGCATTAGCATTGCCGGTATTCACGACCAGCGCCCGGATGCCTTTCGCCGCCGCCAGATGCGCTTTGCACAATGTCACCGGCGCAGCGCAGAAACGGTTCAGGGTAAACACACCGGCCACGCGCGCCTTGTCGCCCAGGCGCATGACCAATAGGTCTTTGCGACCGGCTTTCTTGATGCCGGCTTCGGCGATGCCGAGGACGATGCCTTTTACCGGCAGCAGTTGGTCGGGATTGGGGGGAGTAAGGTTGACGGGCATTAAATATCCTAAATAATTATCGGCAAGGGATTTATATTAAACCAATTTAATAGATTCCATTGATCGCTACCGAAATGTAGGTGAGGCTTGAGACGCATTTACACGACATGACATCGGAGTCAGTAGGTTTTCGCCTGACCATACACGACATTCCAGCCAAAGCACGAAATGACAATGCAATTAAAACAACCAAGCAACTCACTACAGCCTTCGCATCGCTATGAGATATAAATATATGGGAATATTACGCTGACAAAACTAGTGTGGGTGAAACATAGAATAGAAACAGATAAAATTTTCATCAAATACTTGACGCATAATGCGCATGAATCCATGTTAATTTACGCCATAAACTCAAAGAGCTTGCGCCCCAGCAGCAGATCCCACCCACCGCCTTTTAAAGGAATCTCGAAAAGGGAAAATCAATGAATTATGAGCCCCGTCTGCAAAAAGAGCGTAAACGGGCGTATCGTCGACATGCTTATTCGGATGGTAATATTGCAACCACAAAAAGCTATTGGTCTGTATCATTTTCCAAATAGGTGTTCGCTTGTATAAGCGGACTTCGATAGATTTACCTTTACCCTTTAAATCTTTACAAAATTTCAACGAATCCAACACCTGCTCTCGATAATTTTGTTCATTAATATTGAGGGCTGTTGCGCGATTTTTAAATGCCTGAGTATTTGGGTCAAGCAATAGAATATTGATGTTACCCGCGTAACGTTTAAGCACATCATGAAGTGGTGCGCCAGGCTTCCCAAATGTATCCCATCCTGTTAATCCCAGTATGCACAACTCAACTGGATTCTCACTTTCAATAGCTGTAGCACAACTTTTCCAATCATCTGCTTTCAGAGTTCTATCATCATCATGCCAATGAAAACCTCTAACTCCAGTGTGTTCGATAATTTCTGTCAGTCGCCCAATTTCCTTTTTGCCGCGATACCACATAAAGGAAATTACACAAGTTACACCAACTGTAAACCAGAAAAGGAAAAAGCGAACAGGATGTACAGCAGCATATTGCTTCAAACCAAAACCAGAATATATCGATACAATATATCCTGCAATCGGCACCAATATGACATAGAACAAGGCATGAGCTAAAACATGTTCGACGACATGATTTAGCAATTGTCGCAAGTCTCTAGATTTCTTTATATCAGCCATTTTTAAAAACTAAAGCCCGCATTAAGCGGGCAAGTGGGGTGCAGCAGAAGGCATTTATTCGTTAGCAGAACTAGCCACATGATCAGGCGAGATAATGGACGGCGCTGGCACAAGATTTGAAGGCTCATACATCAAGGTCTGTTTGCTAATTTTCGATCTAACACGATCAGTAACAAGCTTATCTATTGCAGGTATGGCAAATTCGTTAGCTGCAAATGCCATAATTAGAGCCGCGCCTCCTACTATAAAAAATTCCATGACTTCTCCCCAATGATTACCAGACATCCAAAATCAAAACAATATTAATAAATACCATTTCGACTTCGTTCACTATAACTTAAGCTCGACGTAAAAAATAGTTAATTACGGCACGTTTAAATGTATCAAGCAGAACATATCCTATGTTGCAATTTTCAGAATAGCCAATACAGATCATTAGTTCAACTTGCCATGGCACTGCTTGTATTTCTTGCCCGACCCGCAAGGGCAGGGATCATTGCGGCCAACCTTGTCGCCGGCGCGCACAAACGGCTGATGTTCTTCTTCCCCTGCCTCATCCGAATCGCCCAGCGCCTCGTCATAATCGGCATGGTGATACTGGACATTGGAGGGTGGCGCCTGCGATTCTGCCACGGCCTCAACATCTTCCTCGCTGCGAATCTGCACGGTCAGCACGATCTGGGTGACTTCGCGCTTGATGCGGTCGAGCAGGTCGGCGAACAGTTCGAATGCTTCGCGCTTGTATTCCTGCTTGGGATTTTTCTGGGCGTAGCCGCGCAGATGGATGCCTTGGCGCAGGTGATCGAGGGCCGCCAAGTGCTCGCGCCAATGGGTATCGAGGCTCTGCAGCATTACCGCGCGCTCGAAATGATGCATGGTTTCCGACCCGACCGATTCAAGTTTGGCCTGGTACATCGCATTGGCCGCATCGATCACGCGCAGGCGCAGGCCGTGCTCGTCCAGGCCCGCTTCCTTGTCCAGCCACTCGCGCAACGGCAGAACCATTTGCCATTCGGCTTGCAGCGACTTCTCCAGGCCGGCTACATCCCACTGCTCTTCCATGCTTTCCGGCAGGATGTACTGGCTGATGTGGTCGTTGATCACATCTTCGCGCATCGCCTGGATGGTCTCGGAAATATCGGTCGCTTCAAGCAGTTCGTTGCGCTGCGCGTAAATGACCTTGCGCTGGTCGTTGGAGACGTCGTCGTATTCCAGCAACTGCTTGCGGACATCGAAGTTGCGCGCTTCCACCTTGCGCTGCGCGTTCTCGATGGCGCGCGTCACCCAAGGATGCTCGATGGCCTCGCCCTCCGGCATTTTCAGGCGATCCATGATGGCCGCCACGCGGTCTGAAGCAAAAATGCGCAGCAGCGGATCTTCCAGCGACAAGTAGAAACGGCTGGAACCGGCATCGCCCTGGCGCCCTGCACGTCCGCGCAACTGGTTGTCGACGCGACGCGATTCGTGGCGCTCGGTGCCGACAATGTGCAAGCCGCCCGCAGCCAGCACCTGCTCGTGAATCGTCTGCCATTCGCCCTTCAATGCGGTCAGTTGCCGAGCTTTTTCCTCTTCGCCGGAATTATCTTCATAACGGATTTTATTCAATTCGCGTTCGATGCTGCCGCCCAGCACGATGTCGGTGCCGCGACCCGCCATGTTGGTGGCGATGGTCACCGCCTTGGGCCGCCCCGCCTGCGCCACGATCTCGGCCTCGCGCGCATGCTGCTTGGCATTCAGCACTTCATGCGGAATTTTTTCCTTGGTCAGCAGGCCGGACAGGTATTCCGAAGTTTCGATCGAGGTCGTGCCGACCAGCACCGGCTGGCCTCGCTCGCGGCAGTCCTTGATGTCGTTGATCACCGCCTGGTATTTTTCCTTTGCCGTGCGATAGACCTGATCCATCCGGTCCTGGCGAACCATCGGTCGGTGGGGCGGGATCACCACGGTTTCGAGACCGTAGATCTGCTGGAATTCATAAGCTTCGGTATCGGCTGTGCCAGTCATGCCGGAAAGCTTCAAATACATGCGGAAATAGTTCTGGAAGGTGATCGAGGCCAGGGTCTGGTTTTCTTTCTGGATCGACACGCCTTCCTTCGCTTCCACCGCCTGATGCAGGCCGTCCGACCAGCGCCGACCGGTCATCATGCGGCCGGTGAATTCGTCCACGATCACCACTTCGCCGTTCTGCACTACGTAATGCTGGTCGCGATGGTACAGGGCATGGGCGCGCAGCGCCGCATACAGATGGTGCACCAGGCTGATATTGGCGGCATCGTACAAACTGGTGCCGGGAAGCAGCAGCCCGGCTTGGGTCAGCAGTTGTTCGGCGCGCTCGTGACCTTCTTCGCTGAGCAGAACCTGGTGGGATTTTTCATCGACACTGTAATCGCCGGAACCCTCTTCCGTCTCCTGCTTGATCAGTTTCGGCGGCAAATCGTTAATGCGGTAGTAAAGGTCGACATTGTCCTCGGCCTGGCCGGAAATGATCAACGGCGTGCGCGCTTCGTCGATCAGGATCGAATCGACTTCGTCGACGATGGCGTAATTCAGGCTGCGTTGCACCCGCTCGGCAGGCTGATACACCATGTTGTCGCGCAGGTAGTCGAAACCGAATTCATTGTTGGTGCCGTAGGTGATGTCGGCAGCGTAGGCAGCCTGCTTTTCCTCGTGATCCATCTGCGACAGGTTGACGCCCACACTGAGACCGAGGAAATTGTGGATGCGGCCCATCCATTCGGCATCGCGCTTGGCCAGGTAATCGTTCACCGTAATCACATGCACGCCCTTGCCGGACAGAGCATTGAGGTACGCGGGCAGGGTCGACACCAGCGTTTTTCCTTCACCGGTGCGCATTTCGGCAATCTTGCCGTAATGCAGCACCATGCCGCCGATCAGTTGCACGTCGAAATGGCGCATTTCGAGCACACGTTTGCCAGCTTCGCGCACCACGGCGAAGGCTTCGGGCAGCAGAGCATCGAGAGACTCGCCGTTCTGGTGGCGCTGCTTGAATTCGTCCGTTTTCGCGCTCAACTCGGCATCGGAGAGCCTGGCGACTGCCGGCTCAAGCGCGTTGATGACACGAACGGTTTGCGCGTATTGTTTGATTAGCCGGTCGTTGCGGCTGCCGAAGATTTTTCTGACCAGACGGGATATCATGAATTTTCAGGAAGACAGGAAGATGAGGTAAACAAAAAGCCAGCGCCGCACCGGGCGATGGCCGTCAGATTCAAACAAACACCAGGTTCAACCTGGGTGCAGGTAATGCTCCGGGTTCTGCGGCGCGCCGTGAAAGCGAACCTCAAAATGCAGGTGCGGCCCGGTGGAACGACCGGTAGTGCCAACCAAACCGATTTTTTGTCCCTTCATCACCACGTCGCCCACTTTGGTGAATATTTTCGAAGTATGCGCATAACGGCTTATCAGCCCGTTGCCATGGTCTATTTCTATCATATTACCATAGCCGGCATAACTATCCGAGTAAACCACGATACCGCCTCCCGCCGCAAAAATCGGAGTGCCGACATCGGCCATGAAGTCCACGCCCTCGTGGAGGGCTCTTTTCCCGGTGAAGGGATCGATACGATAGCCGAAATTGGAGGAATACCAGCCCACGGAGACCGGGCGAGACGTCGGCAGAGCAACCTTCTTCGCCTGCTGCTGAGCTACCATCGCTTCCATCAACCCGAGTTGGTCGGAGCGGTTCTCAAGGTCTTTCATCAAGCGATCGAGCTGCTGATTGAACTCTTTCATGGACAGATCGCGCGAAGGCATGCTGGACTCCGCACCGCCCTGCCCTGGCTGCTTGCCGAAGTTGAATTCCTGCTTGCCGATGCCGGTCAGCTTCGCCAGACGTTCACCCAGCGAGTCGAGACGCAGTACATGCGCCTGCATCTGGCCCAGTTTCACCGCCATGGCATTCAGATTTTCCCGCAGGTAAACCTCATTCTTTGCGCCTTCTGTACGCTGGGCGCTTAACACCAGGGATTGCAGATAAGGGTGGGGGATGTCCGCCGCATGAAACAGCAGCAAGTAAGTAAAGACCATCGCCAGCAACAGCGGAAAGACCAGAAGTGCCGCCATCATGGCCATCACTTGGGGATGGCTGAGCGCCACCGTCTTCCCCTTTGCCAACTTACCGGAAACTAGAATAACATTCATAGTTCTCCCTTATTTTATTCGTTTCTTAAATTATGGTCGCACAACCAGCACATTCATTCCTGAGCGCCGCGACGAGCCTGCAAACCCTTCTTCAGCAAGCGCAAAAACTGCTGGTGCTACAGGATACCTGGGATGAAATCGCGCCCAAGTCACTCGTTGCGGCATCCAGGATTGGTGCCGTCAGCCAGCAAACACTGGTGGTCTACACCAACAACGGCGCGGTCGCCGCCAAGCTGAAGCAAATCGCGCCTACTCTGCTGGCAAAACTTCAAGCGCGGGGGGTTGAGGTTACTGCAATTCGGATAGACGTGCAAGTCACCCCCCCGGCACCCGGCAAGAAACCCAAGGATCTGTCGGTAAGTCCTAATGCCTTGTCCAGCCTGAATAAATTGGAGGAAAGCCTGGCTGACTCACCGCTGAAAAGCGCGCTACAAAGCTTGATTCAACGGCACTCGGATTCAGCGAAAAATTAAGAATTGAACGTAAGAAAACTGCGGTTCAAGCGGCTTGACTGTGAAAACGCAGGAACGCAGCCGGCGCATCTTCCTGGCGCTCGAAACTGGCGAACTCCCACGCATCTGCGTCGGCCATCATGCAGCGCAGCAAGCGGTTGTTCATGGCATGACCGGATTTGTAACCGGTAAAGGCACCGATCAGCGGGTGACCAAGCAAATAGAGATCGCCAATAGCATCCAGAACCTTGTGTTTGACGAATTCATCCTCATAGCGCAAACCGTCGCCGTTGAGTATGCGAAACTCATCCATCACGATGGCGTTGTCGAGGCTGCCGCCCAACGCCAGACCTTGCGAACGCATCGCCTCGACTTCATGCATGAAGCCGAAGGTGCGGGCACGGGCGATTTCCTTGACATAAGAGATATCGGCAAAATCCACCGTGGCAGTCTGGCCGGAATTGGACAGTACCGGGTGATCGAATGCGATGGTCAGACTCACCCGGAATCCCGGGTGCGGGTCGAAACGCACCCACTTATCGCCATCCCTGACCTCGACCGATTTCTTGATACGAATAAATTTTTTCGCTGCCGGCTGATCCTCGATACCTGCAGACTGCAGCAGAAAGACGAAGGGAGAAGCGCTGCCGTCCATGATCGGCACTTCCGGCGCGGTCAAATCGACATAGGCGTTATCGATTCCCAGCCCGGCAAAAGCGGACATCAGGTGTTCGACCGTCGACACCTTGACGCCATCTCGCACCAGCGTCGAAGAAAGCCGGGTTTCGCCCACACTGTCCGGTGCGGCCTGGATATCCACGGGGACGGGCAGATCGACGCGACGGAACACGATACCAGTGTCGACCGCAGCCGGGCGCAAGGTAAGATAGACCTTTTCCCCGGTATGCAGCCCCACGCCGGTGGCGCGTATGATATTTTTCAGTGTCCGCTGTCTAATCACGATATTCCCATAAGCATCATGGCATTGCCCATTGCCATAGCGCGGCAGAGTTTACCACGGCGGGCGCTTTAAGGCCAACCTTGGCATATCAGACAACCCCCGCGGGCATCCCGCGCAACGCCGATCATCTCATGGCGACGCCCTCGTCAGTCCGCTTGCTTGCGCAGAAACGCGGGAATATCCAACAGCTCCACGCCGGATTGTTTCATCGCCTCGACTTGAGCATCGCGACGGCGGCGCATTACGGCAGGCTGCTCCAGCTCGTTGTAATCGACCATCATCGGCTCGTTGTCGGTGCCGGTCTTCACAATGCTCAGAGGCTTGCTTTGCTGGCGGCTGACCGGCGAACCCAGGCCGGTGGCTACAACTGTCACGCGCAACTGGTCTTGCAGAGAGGCATCGAACACCGTGCCGAAAATCACTGTGGCATCTTCGGCGGTGAAGCTGCGAATCGTGTTCATCACCTCGTAGACTTCTTCCAGTTGCATGTCTTCGCTGGCAGTGATGTTGACCAGCACGCCGCGCGCGCCGGATAGGTTGACATCCTCCAGCAGCGGACTGGCCACCGCCTGCTCCGCCGCCGTGCGGGCGCGGTCGGCGCCGGTCGCCTGGGCCGAACCCATCATCGCCATGCCCATTTCCGACATCACCGTGCGAACGTCGGCAAAGTCGACGTTGATCATGCCGGTGCATTTGATCAGCTCGGCAATACCCGCCACCGCGCCGTGCAGCACGCCGTCCGCCGCCTTGAAGGCGTCGCGGAAGCCGATCTTGCCGCCCAGCACTTCCATCAATTTATCGTTGGGGATCACGATTAGGGAATCGACATGCTGCGTCAGGGCCTCGATGCCTTCCATCGCCACTTTCATGCGCTTGCCTTCGAAACCGAACGGCTTGGTCACCACCGCTACGGTCAGGATGCCGAGCTCCTTGGCCACTTCCGCCACGACCGGCGCAGCGCCTGTGCCGGTGCCGCCGCCCATGCCGGCAGTGATGAACAGCATGTCTGCGCCGTCAATCAGTTCGGCGATGCGATCACGGTCTTCCAGCGCCGCTTCGCGGCCGACGCCGGGATTGGCTCCCGCGCCCAGACCCTTGGTGATAGCCCCGCCCAACTGCACGGTAACACCGGCCTGGTTGCGTTTCAACGCCTGCGCATCGGTATTGGCACAAATGAACTCGACGCCATCCAACCCGCTGGAGATCATGTGATCCACGGCATTGCCACCGCAGCCGCCGATACCGATCACTTTGATTACCGCTTCTTGTGTTTGTGTATCCATGATCTCAAACATGCTTTTCTCCTCCGTTGTGACACCAAAAAAGTTAAAAATTAAAAACCCTAAAAATTACCCTGAAACCAACTCTTCATCCGGTTGAAAATCTGTGCCAGCGAGCCGTTCTGCATCGTCGCCAGATGATGGCGCTGGTGCTGATCCATTCCCGCGAGCAATAGCCCCACACCGGTCGCAAAGCGCGGATTGCGCACTACCTCGGCCAAGCCGCCGACATACTGCGGCATCCCCAAACGCACCGGCATATGGAAAATTTCCTCGCCCAACTCCGCCATGCCTTCCATGGCGCTGCTGCCGCCGGTAATCACGATGCCGGATGAGAGCAGCTCTTCGAAACCACTGCGGCGCAGCTCTGCCTGCACCAGACTGTAAAGCTCTTCCACCCGCGGCTCGATCACTTCGGCCAAGGTTTGACGCGACAACTGGCGCGCGGGACGGTCGCCCACCCCCGCGACCTCGATCATTTCCTGTGGATTGGCCAACTGGCGCAGTGCGCAGCCGTATTTCATCTTCAAATCTTCGGCATCCGCCGTCGGTGTCCTCAACGCCATGGCGACGTCGTTGGTGATCTGGTCGCCGGCAATCGGGATCACCGAGGTATGGCGGATTGCACCGCCGGTGAACACCGCGATGTCGGTAGTGCCGCCGCCGATGTCGACCAGGCAGACGCCGAGATCCTTCTCGTCCTCCGACAGCACCGCCATGCTCGATGCCAGCGGTTGCAGGATCAGGTCGCGCACTTCAAGGCCGCAGCGGCGCACGCATTTGATAATGTTCTGCGCCGCGCTGATCGCGCCGGTCACGATATGCACCTTGACCTCCAGCTTCACGCCGCTCATACCGAGCGGCTCGCGCACGTCTTCCTGACCGTCGATGATGAATTCCTGGGTCAGGATATGCAGCACCTGCTGATCGGTCGGGATAATCACCGCACGCGCGGTTTCGATCACCCGATCTACGTCGGTCTGGTTTACTTCCTTGTCCTTGATCGCCACCATGCCATGCGAGTTGATGCTTCTGATATGGCTGCCGGCAATACCCGTGTAAACCTCGCGAATCTTGCAGTCGGCCATCAGCTCGGCCTCCTCCAGTGCGCGCTGGATGGCGTTGACGGTGGACTCGATGTTGACCACCACGCCTTTTTTCAAACCGCGCGACGGCGTCTGGCCCATGCCGATGATCTCCAGCCGTCCCTCCGGCAGAATTTCGGCGACGATGGCGACGATCTTCGAAGTGCCGATGTCCAGGCCCACGATCAGATTTTTTTGCTCCTTGGTCTTGCTCATCCCCTATCTCCCATGTCAGGCAGCAGCGGCCAGATAGCCGACATCACGACGCCACCCGATTTTCTTTTTCAAGCTTTCACGTACTGCCTTCCCCGCCGGCCCCGCCTTTTTCTCTACAGCCTCGGTGTAGTGCACCGCGAAGCCGTTGGGGTAACGCAAATCCGCGTAACTCGCCGGCTGCGCCAGCTTTGCGAGGGTCTGCGGGTACACCCCGGAAAATTTTTCCAAACGCTCGCGCACCTTGTCGCGGCCCAATTCCAGCACCAGTCCGGTGTTCAACCTGACCTGCAATGCACGCCGGTCGGACAGGCTCATGCGCACCGGCTTCAGGTTAAGCGGCTTGAGCATGCGGCGAAATTCTTCATAATTCCGCGTCATTTCCTCGGCGGCATCTTCCGGGCCGCTGAATTCCGGCAGCACGGCATTCGATGCCGCCCGGAACAGCTCTCCCCGTGTATTGACCAGCGCCGAACTGCCCCACCGCGCCAGCACCGCATGCTCTTCAATCGCCACTTCCAGTTTGTCGGGCCAGCGCCGCCGCACATTCACGTTGCGCACCCACGGCAGCTTCTCGAATGCGGCGCGGGTGCGGTTAAGATCGAGGGTGAAAAAATTCCCTTTCATTTCCCGCGCCACGATGAACTGCACCTGCTCGCGATTGACATGCTGCAAATCGCCCTGGACATCCACCTTGCGCAACGGGAACACCGGCAGATGCACCACCAGAAACAGGACGACATAAAGCAGCAACACGCCTGAAAGGGCATAAAGCATGTTTGCCAGCCACAAGGTCATTTGCGTTTTATCCCACACAATCCGGTTCCAGTTTGCATACCGATACCCCTGAATTCATGGTGTTCATCCTGCTTTCGCCAGTTCAAGAACGCTGATTACCAAATCCTCAAAACTTTTTCCTGCCGCCCGTGCCGCCATCGGCACCAGGCTGTGATCGGTCATGCCGGGCGAAGTATTGGCTTCCAGCACATACGCTTTGCCCGCCGTGTCGCGAAGGAAATCGATCCGCCCCCATCCTTGCCCGCCGATCACCGCGAAGGCCTGCCTGGCCAGACGCTGGATTTCAGATTCCTGCGCCGCCGTCAGCCCGCACGGGCAACGATATTGAGTGTCGTCACGCAGATATTTCGCTTCGTAATCGTAGAACTCGGTAGCCGGCTCGATCTTGATCACCGGCAACGCCTCGCCACCGAGGATTGCCGCGGTGTATTCCCCGCCGCCGACAAATTGCTCGGCGAGCACCAGATCGTCATAGCGCGCGGCGGCCTGGTAGGCTGCGCTTAATTCAGCGACCGTCTTCACCTTGCTGATGCCGACGCTGGAACCCTCATTGGCCGGCTTGACGAACAGAGGCAGGCCGAGATGCGCGGCAACTGCGCCAAAATCGCTGTCGGCGTCGATCAGGTCGAAGGCCGGCACCGGCAGCCCTGCCGCCTGCCACACCAGCTTGCTGCGCCATTTGTCCATCGCCAGGGCAGAAGCCAGTACGCCGCTGCCGGTGTAGGGCATACCCAGCATTTCCAGCGCACCCTGGATCGAGCCGTCCTCGCCTTGGCCGCCATGCAGGGCGATGAACACGCGCGCAAAACCATCGCGCTTCAGTTCGCCCAGATCGCGTTCAGCCGGATCGAACGGATGCGCGTCCACGCCGCGGCGCTTGAGCGCAGCCAGCACCGCATTGCCGCTCTTCAGCGACACCTCGCGCTCGGCGGATTTCCCGCCCAGCAGCACCGCGACTTTTCCGAATTTGGCAGCTTCGTTCATCTTCAAAATTCCTAAACCTTTTCCCCAATAACCCGCACTTCCGTGACCAGATCCACGCCGTGCCGCTCCTTGACCGTCTGCTTCACCCTGGCGATCAGGCCTTCGATGTCCGCCGCCGTTGCCGACCCGGTGTTGACAATAAAATTGGCATGCCTCGGCGACACCATCGCACCGCCGCTCATCTCGCCCTTCAGGCCGCAAGCCTCGATCAGGCGCGCCGCATGATCGCCCGGTGGGTTGCGGAATACCGAACCGGCATTGGGCGTGCCGATCGGCTGGCTGGCGACACGCTTCTCCAGCATTTCCTTGATCTTCTTGCGCGAGGCCGCGCCATCGCCACGATTGAAGGCGAACCATGCGGCGACAAACCACTCGCCGTTGATCCCTGCCTTGAGCGTCGCGTGGCGGTAGCCGATGTCAAAATCCTGCGGCGTGCGGCGGCGCAATTCGCCGAAGCAGTCGATGGTCAGTACCGCGGTCACGAATTGCCAGGTTTCGGCGCCGTAACAGCCGGCATTCATTGCCAGCGCGCCGCCTACCGTGCCGGGTATGCCGGCAAGAAACTCCGCTCCCTCAAAACCATTCAGCGCCGAGAAGCGCGCGACCTTCGGGCTTGCCACGCCGGCTTCGACATAAATGCCGGCCGCCGTGCCCTTCTGGTCATGCCACAACGTAATCTGGTTGAGTGCGCTGTGCAGCGCCACCACCGTGCCGCGCACGCCGCCGTCGCGCACCAGCATGTTGCTGCCGAGGCCAACAAAATGCACCGGCTCATCCGCCGCCAGGCCCTGCAGAAACTGCGCCAGATCGGCGATATCGGCAGGAATGTAAAAGCGCTCCGCCGGGCCGCCGACGCGCCAACTGGTATGCCGGCTCATCGGTTCGTTGAATTTCATCACGCCACGCAGCCGCTGGGGCGCAAAAGCCAATGCTCTATTCATTTTCTCGATCTCCTCAAGGTTCACGCCCCGCCCCGCACCAACTGGCCTGGTATCTGGCCGATTGAACCGGCCCCCATGGTCAGCACCACATCGCCATTCCGCGCCGCACTCATAATTGATTGCGGCAATTCCGCCAGCGTCTCGACAAAAATCGGCTCAACCTTGCCGGTGACGCGAATCGCACGCGTCAACGCCCGTCCGTCTGCGGCCACGATCGGCGTTTCTCCCGCCGGATAGATTTCGGACAGCAGCAGCACGTCGACCGAGGACAACACCCTGACGAAGTCCTCGAACAAATCCCTGGTGCGGGTAAACCGATGCGGCTGGAACGCCAGCACCAGACGCCGACCGGGGAACGCACCGCGCGCCGCCGCCAGGGTTGCCGTCATTTCCACCGGATGATGGCCGTAATCGTCGATCAGCGTGAAGCTGCCGCCATCCGACAGCGCCACTTCGCCGTAGCGCTCGAAGCGCCGCCCGACTCCGCCGAATTCGGCCAGCCCTTTGACAATCGCTGCATCCGGCGCGCCGACCTCCATCGCCACCGCGATGGCCGCCAACGCGTTCAGCACGTTGTGCTGCCCGGGCAGGTTGAGCGTGACAGCCAGTTCCGGCATGCCAGTGCGCTGCACCTTGAAATTCATCTGGCCGCCGCTGTGGCGAACATCCACGCCTCTGACCTGCGCACCCTCTTCCAGGCCGTAAGTGGTGACCGGCTTGGTGATGCGCGGCATGATCTCGCGCACATTGGCATCGTCCGCGCACAACACCGCCATGCCATAGAAGGGCAGACGCTGGATGAAATCGACGAAGGCCTGCTTCAACCTTCCGAAATCATGGCCGTAGGTTTCCATATGGTCGGCATCGATATTGGTCACCACCGCCATGACTGGCATCAGGTAGAGGAAAGACGCATCGGACTCGTCGGCCTCGGCGACGATGAATTCGCCCTGCCCCAGCCGCGCGTTGGCGCCCGCCGCTTCCAGCTTGCCGCCGATGACGAAGGTCGGGTCCATTCCCGCCTCGCCGAGGATGCTGGCGATCAGCGAAGTGGTGGTGGTCTTGCCATGCGTGCCGGCCACGGCGATGCCCTGCTTGAAGCGCATCAGCTCCGCCAGCATCATGGCACGCGGCACCACCGGAATATTGCGCTCTCGCGCCGCCACGACCTCGGGGTTATCCGCCTTGACGGCGGTCGAGATCACCACCACATCGGCGCGTTCCAGGTTTTCGGTGGCATGGCCGTGATAGACCTGAGCGCCAAGGCTCTTCAGCCGGCGTGTGGCGACGTTATCGCCCAGATCGGAACCGCTCACTTCATAGCCCAGATTGAGCAACACCTCGGCGATGCCGCTCATGCCGACGCCGCCGATGCCGACGAAGTGTACGTGTTTGACTTTGTGTTTCATCCTGCCAACTCCATGCATGCCTGCGCCACGGTCGCGGTGGCTTCCGGCTTGGCCAATTTTCTTGCGGCTTGCGCCATCGCCAGCAATTTTTCGCGGCTGAAACCCGTTAACAAATCGGCCAACCCCGCCGGGGTCAGACCCTGTTGCGGCAGCAGCAGCGCCGCGCCATTCTCGCTCAGGAAACGGGCATTGCCGGTCTGGTGATCGTCCACCGCATGCGGGTAAGGCACCAGCACGCTGGCGACGCCCGCCGAGGTGATTTCTGCCAGGGTCAACGCACCGGCACGACACACGATCACATCGCACCAGGCATACATCTCGCCCATGTCGTCGATGAAAGCGCGGGCATCGACAGCCACCCCCGCCGCCTCGTAATTGGCTTTGAGCTGTTCCAGATTCTTTGCGCCGGACTGGTGCACCACTGCTGGCCGCTGCGCTTCGGGAATCAGCGCCAGTGCTTGCGGCACCGCCTCGTTGAGCGCTGCCGCGCCAAGGCTGCCGCCCACCACCAAAATGCGCAGATTTCCTTGGCGTCCGGCCAAGCGCTGCTCCGGCGCAGCCAGGTTGGCAATGTCGGTGCGCACCGGATTGCCGCACCAGGTCATCGCCGGCTTGGAACAACCAATCGGTTTGTCGCCGGCATTGTTGAATGCGGACGGGAAAGCCACCAGCACCCGTTCGGCGAGACAAGCCAGCACCCGGTTAGTCAACCCCGCCACCGAATTCTGCTCATGAATCACCAGCGGCTTGCCCAGCAATGAAGCCATCAAGCCGCCTGGGAAAGCGGTAAAGCCACCCATGCCAAGCACCACATCGGGACGAAAGCGGAAAATTGCCGCCGCACTCTGCCACATAGCCATGAGCAGCATGAATGGCAGCGTAGCCCAGCGCAGCAAGCCCTTGCCGCGCATGCCGGCGAACTTGACCCAGGCCATTTCATAACCATGTTCCGGCACCAGCCTTGCTTCCATGCCGGCGCGAGTGCCCAGCCAAACCACTTTCCAATCTTTCAGGCGTAAGCAGTCGGCCACCGCCAGCGCGGGGAAAACGTGGCCGCCAGTGCCGCCCGCCATGATCAGGATGGTGCGGCTCATACCGAATAGCCTTTCATGACTTGCCTGCTTTCCCAATCGATCCTGAGCAGCACGCCAATCGCCGCACAGTTGGCGGCAATGCCGCTACCGCCGAATGACAGCAGCGGCAAGGTCAGGCCCTTGGTCGGCAGCAGGCCCATGTTCACGCCCATGTTGATGATCGCCTGCACCGACAGCCAGACGCCGATGCCGTAAGCCGCCAACGCCGGAAAATGACGGTCGATCATCGCCGCCTGGCGACCGATGACGAAAGCGCGCATGGTCAGCCAGGCAAACATCAGAATCACCACGGCAACGCCGGCAAAACCCAGTTCCTCGGCAACCACCGCGAGCAGAAAGTCGGTATGCGCTTCCGGCAGGTAAAACAGCTTCTCGATGCTCCCGCCCAAGCCCAATCCGTACCATTCGCCGCGACCGAAGGCGATCAGCGCATGGGAAAGTTGATAGCCTTTGCCGAATGGGTCGGCCCACGGATCCATGAAGCCGACGATGCGCTGCATGCGGTAGGGCGAGGTCCAGATCAGCACCAGAAAACCCACGACCAGCATGCCGATCAGGCCAGCAAACAAGCGCCAGTTCATGCCACCGAGAAACAGGATGGCCATGGCGATGCTGGTGATCACCGCAAAGGCGCCGAAGTCCGGCTCGCGCAGCAGCAGGCCGCCGACCAGCAGCATCACCATCAGCATCGGCAGGAAGCCCTTTTTGATATTGTCCATGTAGGCCGCCTTGCGCACCGTGTAATCGGCGGCGTACAGCACGGCGAACAGCTTCATGAATTCGGACGGTTGCAGATTGACCACGAACAGCGACAACCAGCGCCGGCTGCCGTTGACTTCGCGACCGATGCCGGGAATCAGCACCAGCACCAGCAGCACCAGGCCGGAAAGAAACAGGTAAGGCGCAATTTCCTGCAATACCTTGTTCGGCACCTGGAAAGCCAGCAAACCGAGCACGATACCGACCACCAGGAAAGCGCCCTGACGCATCAGGTAATAAGTCTCCTGATAACCGGCATGGCGATCTGCAGCGGCAATCGCGATCGAGGCCGAATACACCATCACCAGCCCGAAGCCCAGCAACAGGATGACCAGCCACAGCAGGGTGCGGTCATAATCTGGCCGGGCATGTTGCACCGCCACCGGAGAAAAGGTATTCATGCCTTCTCCTCCAGTTGCCTGACCGCGGCAATGAATACTTGGGCACGATGCTCGTAATTGCGGAACATGTCGAAACTGGCACAGGCCGGCGACAGCAGCACGGCATCACCCGCTTGCGCCTGCTCGAAGCCGAGCTTCACTGCCGCATCCATATCCGTAGCACTCAACAGCGGCACGCCGCATCCCGCAAGAGCTTCACCAATTTGCGGGCCATCGCGACCGATCAACACCACCGCCCGGGCATGTGCCGCTACCGCCGGACACAGTGGGCTGAAGTCCTGATTCTTGCCATCGCCGCCTGCGATCAGCACCACTTTTTGCGCCATGCCGTTCAATGCCGCTACCGTGGCGCCGACATTGGTACCCTTGGAATCGTCGTAGAACTTCACTTTTTTGATTTCCGCTACCAGTTCGACCCGATGAGCCAGCCCCTTGAATTCGCGCAGCGCCTCAAGCAGTGGTTGGAACGGCAGGTCGATAGCGCGGCACAGCGCCAGCGCCGCCAACGCATTGGCGGCGTTGTGCAACCCGGCAAGCGGCAGATCGGCCACCGCCATCAACGGTTTGTCGCCTTGTGCCAGCCACAATCCATCTTTGTCTTTCAGCAGGCCCCAGTCCCCGCTCTTCACCGGCGCATCCAGGCCGAAAGTCGCCACTGTGCGCCCCGGTTTCGCCATCGCCAGGCAATAACGATCTTCACGGTTAAGAATCTGGGCACCGCTACCGGCAAAAATTCGCACTTTTGCCGCGACATATTCATCCAGATCGGCATAGCGATCCATGTGATCTTCCGTCACGTTGAGCAGGGTCGCGGCGGCAGGGTTAAGCGATTGCGTGGTTTCGAGCTGGAAGCTGGACAGCTCGAGTACGAACACATCCGGCATCTCATCGCGTTGCTCCAACTCGGCCAGCGCATCCAGCACCGGCAGGCCGATGTTGCCGGCCACCACCGTGCGCAGGCCGGCACTTCTACACATCGCGCCGACCATCTCGGTCACCGTGCTCTTGCCGTTGGATCCGGTTATCGCCAGAACCCGGGTGTCATGCTCTGTACGCAATGAACCAATCGCTTGGGCAAAAAGTTCGATATCGCCGACGACCGGCACATCATTCGCTATCGCCTGGGCGATCAACGGTTCGCGCAGTGAAACGCCGGGGCTGACGGCGAGCAGGTCGGCGTTATGGAACACCTCTCCCCTGAATGTGCCGGTAAACAGCGGCGCACCGGGCAACTCCGCCTGGAGGCGTGCAGCGTGCGGCGGCTTGTCGCGCGAATCGGCAACCGCCACCACCGCGCCCTGCCTGTCCAGCCAGCGCGCCATGGAAAGCCCGGTGTCTCCGAGGCCCACCACCAGCACTTTTTTGTTTCGCAGATTCAGCTTCATCTCAGTTTCAGCGTCGACAGTCCAACCAGCACCAGCATCATCGATATGATCCAGAAGCGAACGACCACCTGATTTTCTTTCCAGCCCTTCAATTCGTAGTGGTGGTGCAACGGCGCCATG
Organism: Betaproteobacteria bacterium; assembly: GCA_021373185.1. Taxonomy (GTDB): domain Bacteria; phylum Pseudomonadota; class Gammaproteobacteria; order Burkholderiales; family Sulfuricellaceae; genus Sulfuricella. The sequence goes on from JAJFTF010000022.1 coordinate 52,485, forward strand.
CGGAAGATGCGCTTGCCGGTCAGCTTGAACGAGGCCACCTGCAAGACCACCGACAGGGTTTCGACCACGAATACGCCGCCCATCACGAACAGCACGATTTCCTGGCGCACGATCACCGCCACCACACCGATTGCAGCGCCCAGCGCCAGGGCGCCGACATCGCCCATGAACACTTCGGCGGGATAGGCGTTAAACCACAGAAAACCCAGACCAGCGCCGGCCAGCGCAGCGCAGAACACCGCCAGCTCGCCGGCGCCGGGAATGTAGGGCACGCCAAGGTAGCGCGAAAATACGAAGTTGCCGGCCACGTAGGCGAAAATCGCCAGGGCGCCCGCCACCATTACTGTCGGCATGATCGCCAGACCGTCCAAACCGTCAGTGAGATTGACCGCATTACTGCTGCCGACGATGACGAAATAGGTCAGCACGGCAAAGCCGACAGCGCCTAATGGAAGTGTCAATAGCTTGAAGAATGGCACGATCAGTTCGGTCTGGGCCGGCAGCGTGGCGTTCATGGCGAGGAATGCGGCCACGCCGGCACCAATCACCGATTGCCAGAAGTATTTGGCCTTGGCCGGCAAACCCTTGGGATTGCGATAAACCACCTTGCGCCAGTCATCGACCCAGCCGATCGCACCAAAACCCAGCGTGGTAGCCAGCACGACCCAGACATAGGCGTTCTTCAGATCGGCCCAGAGCAGAGTTGAAATCGCCATCGCCACCAGCATCAGCGCGCCGCCCATGGTCGGCGTACCCGCCTTGACCAGGTGGGTCTGCGGGCCGTCGTCGCGCACCGACTGGCCGATCTTGTAAGCGGTCAGCTTGCGGATCATCGCCGGGCCGACGATGAACGAGATCATCAGCGCGGTCAGCATCGCCAGCACCGCACGCAGGGTGATATAGCCGAATACGTTGAAAGCGCGAACGTCGTGCGCCAGCCATTGGCTCAATGCGAGCAGCATGTCGAATCCTCCCGCGCCACAAAACTTTTCACCACGCGCTCCATCTGCATGAAGCGCGATCCTTTCACCAGCACCGTCACTTCCGGCGCCAGCCGGTTTTCGATGTCATGCAGCAAATCCTCGATGTATTCGAAGTGCCGCCCACCCGCGCCGAATGCTTCTGCGGCTGCGGCGCTCAAATCGCCCAGCGTGAGCAGGCCATCGATGCCGGCAGCCTTCGCCACAGCGCCGATTTCGGCATGCAGTGCGCGCGCGTCTGCGCCCAGTTCGCCCATATCGCCCAGCACCAGGATTTTCTTGCCCGGCAAACCGGCGAGCACGGCAATCGCCGCCCGTACCGAACCGGGATTGGCATTGTAGGTATCGTCGATCAGGGTAGCGCCATGCAAGCAGGGATTCTTCTGCATCCGCCCCTTGACGCTGGACACTTTCGCCAGCCCGGCGGCAATAACCGCATTTTCAATGCCCAGCGCCACGGCTACTGCAGCAGCGGCCAGCGCGTTGCGCGCGTTGTGCTCGCCCGGCACCGGCAGAGTCACGGTAAATTTGCCAGCGGGCGTGAGCATGTCGATTTCGCTGCCGAACGGCAGCAAGCGGCAAGTGCCGGACACTTCCGCTGAGGGGTTCAGGCCAAAACCAATCGTGCGATAACCGGCCGCCAGCTTTTGCCACAATGCCGCATGCGGATCGTCGGCATTGATCACGGCGGTTCCGTTTGCCGCCAGCCCTTCAAAGATCTCGCCCTTGGCATGCGCTACCGCTTCCACCGTGCCGAGGCCGGCCAGGTGGGCAGCCTGCGCGTTGACGATCAACGCTATATCGGGCTGCGCAATATGAGTTAGATAAGCAATTTCGCCGGGATGGTTCATCCCCATCTCGATCACGGCATAGCGATGGTGGCCGCGCAACCCGAGCAGGGTCAGCGGCAAGCCGATATCGTTATTGAGATTTCCCTTGGTCGCGAGCACCGCGTCATCGCCGGCCTGCGTGCGCAGGATCGCCGCAATCATTTCTTTTACCGTGGTCTTGCCGCTGCTGCCGGTCAGCCCCACCACTGGAATGCCGAAGCGGCTGCGCCACAGTCCGGCCAATGCGCCCAGTGCAAGGCGGGTATCGGCTACGATCAGCAGCGGGAAATCGCCCCAAGCCGGGTCGGCGTGATCCACCAGCGCCGCAGTCGCGCCCTGCGCGATTACCTGGGCGACATAGTCATGACCATCGAAACGCTCGCCTTTCAGCGCCACGAACAACTCGCCGGCGGCCACCGCACGGCTGTCGCTGCTGACGCCGGTGAAGGCGATATCGGCACCGGCGCGTTGCGCATTCAACGCCGCCACTGTTTCGCTCAGGCGCAACATGACGTATATCCTTGCAAAATTCGTTGTACCGCATCGATATCGGAAAACGGCAAACGTACGCCGTTGATTTCCTGATAATCTTCATGGCCCTTGCCGGCAACCAGCACCACATCGTTGGGCTGCGCTGAACGTACAGCGGCATCAATCGCGGCCGCACGGTCGGCATTCGCGTGATAATTGGCGCCCATGCCGGAAATGATGTCGGCAATGATGGCCAGCGCATCTTCGCCACGCGGGTTGTCGCTGGTGACGACGACTTCGTCCGCCAGACGCGATGCGACCTCGCCCATCAACGAGCGCTTGCCGCGGTCGCGGTCGCCGCCGCAGCCGAACACGCAAATCAGTTTGCCATTGTTGCCCGTGATTTCACGCAAGGCACTCAACACTTTTTCCAGTGCATCCGGGGTATGGGCGTAATCCACCACGACCAGCGGCTTGCCATTTCCGCCAAGGCTCTGCAGACGTCCTGCCACGGCCTTGACCTGGTTCAACTCACGCACCGCGTCTTCCAGTTTGACGCCGCTGACCAGCAGAGTGGCCAGCACCGCAAGCAGATTGGCGGCATTGAAGCGGCCCAGCAGTTCGCTGTTCACTTGCGCAGCTCCCCATGGCGTCACCGCCTCGAAGCGAATGCCTTGCGCATCCGCCACCAGGTTGCGCGCCAAGACGGCAAAATGGCATTGCCCCTTGTTGCCCTCTAGGCTATATCCCACTGTCTGCACGCCGCCGCAGCCAAGCTTACCGGACAGCTCTACACCAAACGGATCGTCCATGTTGAGTACGGCGAATTTCAGCTCGGGCCAGGCAAACAGCCCGGCTTTGGCAGCGGCGTAGGACGCCATGTCGCCGTGATAATCCAGATGGTCGCGCGACAAATTGGTCAGCAGCGCCACATCGAAATGCATGCCGTTGACCCGCCCTTGTGCCAAGCCGTGCGACGACACCTCCATCGCCACGCAACCGGCGCCCTCGGTCAAGTAATCGCGCAGCAGGCCATGCAGGCTGATTGCATCGGGCGTGGTATTTGCGGAGGGTTTCAACGCGCCTGGCAAGCCGTTGCCGAGCGTGCCGACCAGTGCGGTTTTTTTGCCTTGGGCGGTCAACGCTTGGGCAATCCAGTGACAGCATGAAGTCTTGCCGTTGGTGCCGGTGATGCCGATTGTCCATAACTTGCGCGACGGCTCGCCATAGACCTGGCTGGCAATAGCACCGGCTTTTTCGCGCAGCCCTTCTACCGGCAGGTTCGGCACCTGCCAGTCAGCGTTCCATTCAAAATCCCGGTTTTCCCACAGCACTGCGCCGGCCCCGGCGGCAACCGCCTGGGCGATGTATTCGCGGCCGTCAAGACGTTCGCCGGGGTAAGCGGCGAAGCCTTCTCCGTCGTGAATGCGGCGGCTATCCGCGGTCATGCCCGATACCCCTGCACTAGCAAGGAAGCTGGCGACCGATTGCTGATTCTCGGTGGCCGTATTCATACCACCTCCTTGACTTCAGGAGCGCTTTCCAGCGGCAGGATATTGTTGGTCGGCGCATCTGGCGGCACGGACAACAACCGCAATGCCCCGGCCATCACCTGGCTGAACACCGGCGCGGCGACGGCACCGCCGTAATACTGGCCGTTGCTGGGCTCATCGATCATCACCGCCACGATCAGGCGCGGATTGGAGGCCGGGGCCAGGCCGACGAACGAAGCGATGTAGCGGTTTTCAGCGTAGCGGCCATTTTCTTCCTTGTGCGCCGTGCCGGTTTTACCGGCCACGCGGTAACCCATTACCTGCGCTCGCGGCGCAGTGCCGCCCGGCAACACCACCAGTTCCAGCATGCTGCGAACCGCTTGCGAGGTTTCCGGCGAGATCACCTTCACGCCCGCTGGCTGCGCATCCACCTTGATCAGCGAAACCGGCCTGATTTCTCCATCGCCGGTAAAAGCCATATAAGCGCGCGCCAATTGCAGCAGGCTGACGGAAATGCCGTGGCCATAGGCCATGGTGGCCTGTTCGATCGGCTGCCAGGTTTTATACGGGCGCAGCCTGCCGGTCGCCTCGCCGGGGAAACCGGCGTGAGGCACCTTGCCGAAGCCCATTTGATCGAAAACATTCCACAAATATTCCGGCTGAAGCGAAAGCGCCATCTTGGCCGCGCCGACATTGCTGGATTTCTGGATCACCTGTGAAATGGTCAGCGTGCCCTCGGGATGGGAGTCGTGAATCGTCGCCGAACCGATGGTGAAGCTTCCGGGCGCAGTCTGAATCAGGGAGGCCGGCGTGAATTTCCCCGACTCCAGCACTGCCGCGGCAGTAAAGGGCTTCATCGTCGAACCCGGCTCGAAGGTGTCGGTGACGGCGCGGTTGCGCGTGCTGTTGCGATTGAGCTTGGTACGGTTGTTGGGGTTATAGGCCGGCAGGTTAGCCAGCGCGAGAATCTCGCCGGTTTTCGCATCGAGCACCACGATCGCGCCCGCTTTGGCTTTTTGCGCGATGACTGCGGCCTTCAACTCGCGGTAGGCCAGATACTGAATCTTGCGATCGATGCTGATCGCCAGATCGTGCCCGTCCTGCGGCGGCTGAACGCTTTCCACATCCTCGACGATGTGGCCCAGCCGGTCCTTGATCACGTGGCGGTTTCCCGGCTTGCCGGCAAGCCATTTCTGGTAGGTGAGTTCAAGCCCCTCCTGGCCATTGTCTTCAACGCCGGTAAAGCCGAGGATATGCGCCACCACCTCTCCGGCCGGGTAATAGCGACGATATTCGCGCTGCAGGAACACGCCGGGCGCGTTGACTTGCATTACCCGCTCGGCAGTCTCTGGCGGCACCTGGCGCTTGAGATAGATGAAATCGCGCTGGCTCCGGGTGAAGCGGCTCTTCACGTCGGCTTCGCTCATTTCCAGAATTTTTCCCAGTTGCCGAATACGCTCCGGGGTAATTTCGAAATCCTTCGGGCTGACCCACACCGACTCCACCGGCGTGCTGATTGCCAGAGGCTCGCCGTTGCGGTCGGTAATCATGCCGCGATGAGCGGTCAATTCGATCACCCGGCGGGAACGCTCGTCCCCTTTCTGGCGCAGAAAATGGTTATCCATGCCCTGCAGGTAAAATGCCCGTATCAGCAAAGCCAGGAACCAGGCCAGCACCAGCCCGATCAGGATATACGAACGCTCGACCGGCAACTTCAGCATCGGCGTCTGCACGCCGCCCGCCCGCCGGGAATTTTTCATGGCGTAGCTCATGGCGTCGCGGCCTTTACCGGGGCCGACTGCACCACCAGGATATGCGCAGCATCGGGTACGCGCATCTGCAAATAGGTCGTGGCAATCTTCTCGATCCGGGCGTGCATCGCCCAAGTGCTTTGCTCCAGTTGCAACTGCCCCCACTCCACTTCCATTTTCTTTGCCAGTTCCTGCTCTTGCTGCAACTCGATGAACATCTTGCGCGCCTTGTGCTGGGCGGTAACCATGCCCAGCGCACAAGCCACCAGAATCAGAACCAGAATCAGGTTGAGCTTGGTCATGGCGCCGCCGTCCGTTCTGCGACGCGCATTACGGCGCTACGACAGCGCGAGTTGAGCGACACCTCGGCTGGCGAGGGACGCACCGCCTTGCCAACCAATCGCAATCTCGGCGCAGAACGCTCTGATTCACGCACCGGCAGCCTTGTCGGCAACGGTGCGGGCTGCGATGCATCGCGCATGAAATGTTTGACCAGCCGATCTTCGAGGGAATGAAAACTGATGACCGCAAGGCGGCCAGACGGCGCCAGAACATCGACGCCCTGGGGTAACACTAGCGACAGCTCCTCAAGCTCTTGATTGAGGTAAATCCGTAGAGCTTGAAAGGTACGCGTTGCCGGGTCTTGATGTGGCTCGCGGCTTTTGAACGCTTTTGCCACGATCTGGGAAAGTTGGCGAGTGGTGACAATGGGCTCCCCCGATCGAGACGCAACAATCGCTCTTGCAATCTGCTTAGCATACCGTTCTTCACCATAATTTTTTATAACCTCCCCCAGTTGTTGTTCTGTTACATCTGCCAAAAATGAAGCTGCAGTTTGCCCACGGCTTGTATCCATGCGCATGTCCAGCGGCCCCTCGAAACGAAAACTGAAGCCTCGTGCCGCTTCATCCAGTTGCGGGGAAGAAACCCCCAGATCCAGCAACACGCCATCAACCCGTGCCACTCCCAACTCCTGTAACACCGCGCGCAAGCGGCTGAAACTGCTATGTACGATCAGAAAACGCGGGTCGGCAATTGCACTAGCCGCCTCCACTCCAGCCAAATCCCTGTCCAGCGCGATCAGCCGGCCATGTTCGCCTAACTTTTCCAGAATCAGCCGGCTGTGACCGCCACGACCGAAGGTGCCATCCACATACACTCCATCGGGCCGGATATTCAACGCATCGACTGCCTCATGCAGCAAAACCGTTTTGTGGCTGAATCCACCGCTCACAGCGAAAAGTTTTCCAGCGCTGCGGGAATCGCATTGCCGGGCGCAAGCGCCTGCTCCATCTGGGCATTCCAGCCCTCCATGCTCCACAGTTCGAAATGGCCACCCTGGCCAACCAGCATGGCTTCTTTTTCCAAGCCGGCCAGCTTGCGCAGCGCAGGCGTAACCAGCAGGCGGCCGGATGCGTCCAGCTCCAGTTCCTCGGCATGGCCCAACAACAGGCGCTTCCATGAACTCGACACGGGATCGAAACTCGGCAACAGATTGATTTTTTCTTCGATGGGCAGCCAGGCCGGCTGAGGGTAAATCAGGATGCAGCGATGGGGGTGCGCGGTCATCACCAGCCGACCGCTGGATTGAACCAACAGCGCGTCACGATGCTTGCTTGGCACAGCCAAGCGACCTTTCGCATCGAGATTCAAAGCTGTTGCACCACGAAACATGAAGCCCCCTTTTTATTTTTTGACCGAAGCAGGATTCCCACAATCCCCCACTTCTTGCCACTGTTTCCCACTATATTTTAAAAAAAGTGGTCGGTCAAGCTAAATATCGGGTTTTTCTCTTATGTGACAACAAGTTAATGCACAAATACCAGAAAACCAATGTCCTAAAAAAACAATAGGATAGAAAAACAACTGAAAGTTATTTGTGAGGAGTGAATTTGGGGTGGGAAGAAATACAGAACCGGAAAATCAGAATTGAAATGCCGGGAAAAAACAAAAATAACTAAAGAAAAAAAGAAGCTGGCCGATAAGCCGGGTTCTGTCGTGGACAGTCATTCCTCTAGGCGCACGGTTACCCGTGAACTCAAGCAACCTACCCGCAGGCTCGACGAGCCGCCTCAACGCCTGCCTATTTGGTCTTGCTCCGGATGGGGTTTACCCTGCCACTGATGTTGCCACCAGCGCGGTGAGCTCTTACCTCGCCATTTCAACCTTACCTGATCCGTCCTTATCGCCCTTGCGGGCAGCAAGTCCGGCCATCGGCGGTATATTTTCTGTGGCACTTTCCATCGCCTCACGGCGTCCGGTCGTTAACCGGCATCCTGCTCTATGGAGCCCGGACTTTCCTCTCCGCGCTTGCGCGCGCAGCGACTGTCTAGCCAGCTTCGCGGCCATTGTACCATGCAAGGGCTGACGATTCCCGATTGCCTTACTAGGTTATTAACCGGACATGGCCGTAGAATATTGAAAAGGAACATCCAATCTGCGAACACAATGTTTATATATAGAAGCGCACAAAAACTACCCTTCCAGGCGCCACCCCACCATTCCGCCCGCCCGTAGCGGCACCAGCGTCTCGCCGCCGAACGGCAGTGAATCCGGCACTTTCCAACTCTCCTTTACCAGCGTAATAGTCTCCGTATTGCGCGGCAAACCATAAAAATCCGCCCCATAAAAGCTGGCGAAGGCCTCCAACTTGTCGAGCGCGCCGGCCTGCTCGAACGCTTCGGCATACAACTCAATCCCGGCGCCGGCGGTGTACATGCCGGCGCAACCGCAGGCAGCCTCCTTAGCTCCCTTGGCGTGGGGAGCACTGTCGGTACCGAGGAAGAATTTCGGGCTGCCGCTGATGGCGGCGTCAACCAGCGCCCGGCGATGCTCCTCGCGCTTCAGTACCGGCAGACAGTAATGATGCGGGCGAATGCCGCCGGCAAACATGGCGTTGCGGTTCAGCAGCAAATGATGGGCGGTGAGCGTGGCGGAAACCCGTGCCGACGCGGCCTTGACGAACTCCACGCCATCGCGGGTGGTGACGTGTTCCAGCACGATGAGCAGACCGGGAAAGCGCTGAACCAGCGGCATCAGCACCCGATCGATGAACATCTTTTCGCGGTCGAACACGTCCACTTCGGGGTCGGTGACTTCGCCATGAACCAGCAGCGGCAATCCCTGCTTTTCCATCTCGGCCAGAACGGCGGCGCATTTCATGATATCGGTCACGCCCGAATCGGAATTGGTGGTTGCACCTGCCGGGTAAAGTTTGACCCCATGCACCAGTCCGCTTGCCTTGGCACGAACCATTTCGACGGGCAGGGTATTGTCCGTCAGGTACAAGGTCATCAGCGGCTCGAACCGGGCGTTTGCGGGCAATGCCGCACGGATGCGCTCACGGTAGGCTGCCGCCATGTCGGTAGTGACGACAGGCGGGCGCAGGTTGGGCATGACGATGGCGCGACCGAAACGACGTGCCGTATCCGGCAGCACCGTCCGCATTTGCTCGCCGTCGCGCAGGTGCAGATGCCAGTCGTCGGGGCGGGTCAGGGTCAATTTTTCCATTTCGATTATCCTTAAAATCCAGAGCGCATTATTCAATCGCCGCTTTTCAATTCTGGATTATACGATGCCAATGGAAAACCGCACCTTCCTAGCTTAGGCTATAATTTCGGCATGTATAAATTTGTCATATTCATTCTCCTCACCTTGGCCGCAACTGCCCAAGCACAGGCAGCACCCGACGGCGCAAAGCCCTATGCCCGCAACTGCGCGGTCTGCCACGGCGAGAATGGCAGCGGCGGTTTGGGTATCCCGCTTTCGCTAGCCTCGTTTCAGGTCACCGTCAGCAACGATTATCTGCGCAAAACCATTCGTCTCGGTCGCCCCGGTCGGGTCATGCCGCCATCCAGCCTGTCCGACGTGGAAATCGAGGGCATCGTGCGCTTTATCCGCTCCTGGAGCAAAGAACCCGCGCCGCTGTTTTCGGCCACGCGCATCAAAGGCGATGCCGCGCATGGCCGGCAACTTTATGCGGCTCACTGCGCCACCTGCCATGGCGCCAACGGCGGCGGCGGAAAAGGCACCGGCATCACTTTTTCGCGACCGCGCGACCTGCCGATCATGGCACCCGCACTGAACAATTCCGGCTTCCTCGCCGCCGCCACCGACAGCATGATCAGGACAACCCTGATGCGGGGACGCGAAGGCACGCCGATGGCTTCTTTCCTGAAGAACGGGCTTAAAGAGAAAGACATCGACGACATCGTGAGTTTTGTGCGCAGCTTCGAGCAAGCTCCAAAATCCGGGAGCGCCAATCTGGCTGAAACAGAAGTAGCCGTGCTGATGATGGACTCCCCTTACGACCTTGCCACCACCATCGAAAACGTCAAGCGAGCGGCCGCTTCCAGCAACTTCATCTTCATCCGCGAGCAGGCGCTCGATTTCGGGCTGGTGCCCGAAGGCCAAGAAAACCCGCGCCAGCACATTATCTATTTCTGCAGTTTCAGCATGCTTAACCAGGCACTGATGACCGACCCGCGCGTCGGGCTGTTTCTGCCCTGCCGCATTACCGTGGTGGAACAGGATGGAAAGGTGAAAATGATGGCGGTCAATCCCAAACGCCTGAGCCGGATTTTCAACAACGCCGAACTCAGCGCGATGTGCGAGGAAATGACCCGGCACTATCTGGCGATCATGGAGGAGGCAGCGCTATGACTTATATATCAAGATTCCTCTGCGCCGCCTTGCTGCTTGGTCTGTCCGCCATTGCCTGCGCCGACCAGTTGCTGATGATCCGCTCCAGCCTGCCCTTTCCCGAAGCCATGCTGGCGCTGCAAAATGCCATAACGACGCGAGGCTACAAGGTGACACGCGTACAGAACGTGGATCAGGGCTTGTCCAAAACCGGCTACCAGACCGACAATTACAAAGTAGTGTTCTACGGCAAGCCGGAAGAAGTGGCGCAAATTGCCGCAAAGCACCCCGAGCTGATCCCTTATCTGCCCCTTAATATGGCGATTTTCGCCGAACAGAACAGCACCATTCTGGTAACCAGCCATCCCGGCGAGCTTGCCAATTTCTTCCCGAACCCTGAACTCAGCGCCATGTTCATGCGCTGGGAAAAAGACCTCAATGAAATCGTCAATGAAGTGCATGAAGCAAAGTAAGCGCCGGCAAGCCCCCTCAAGGCAGCGTGAAGGCTGATATAATTACCGCCTTCAAATTACGCCAATAAATTCCGAACCATGGAACTCGCCAAAAGTTTTGAGCCCGCCGCCATCGAGGCGCACTGGTATCCGCTGTGGGAATCCCGCGGCTATTTCAAGGCCGCCGCCGACCCCGCCAAACCGGCCTACTGCATCATGCTGCCGCCGCCCAATGTGACCGGCACGCTGCACATGGGACATGCCTTCCAAGACACCCTGATGGACACGCTGGTTCGCTACCACCGGATGAAGGGCGAAAACACCCTGTGGCAGCCGGGCACCGACCACGCCGGCATCGCCACCCAGATTGTGGTGGAACGCCAGCTCGACCAGAAGGGCGTTTCCCGCCACGATCTCGGCCGCGAAAAATTCCTCGAACGGGTCTGGGAATGGAAGGAAGAATCCGGCTCCACCATCACCCGCCAGATGCGCCGCCTCGGCGCCTCGTGCGACTGGTCGCGCGAACGCTTCACCATGGACGAGGGACTGTCGAAAGCCGTCACCGAAGTGTTCGTCAAACTTTATGAGCAAGGGCTGATCTACCGTGGCAAGCGCCTGGTGAACTGGGATCCGGTGCTGCTGACCGCAGTTTCCGACCTCGAAGTGATCTCGGAAGAAGAAGACGGCTTCATGTGGCACATCCGCTATCCGGTCGAGGACAGCGACGAATCGCTGGTCGTCGCCACCACCAGGCCGGAAACCATGCTGGGCGACATGGCTGTCGCGGTGCACCCCGAAGATGGGCGTTACCGGCACCTGATCGGCAAGCATGTGCGCCTGCCGCTTTGCCAGCGCACCATCCCGGTCATTGCCGACGATTATGTCGATCCGGCTTTCGGCACCGGCTGCGTCAAGATCACCCCGGCGCACGATTTCAACGACTACCAAGTCGGCCAGAGGCATCATCTCGAACCGCTGAGCATCTTCACGCTCGACGCCAAGATCAACGATCTGGCCCCTTCCGCATATCAGGGCCTCGACCGCTATGAGGCGCGCAAGAAAATTGTTGCCGACCTCGAAGCCGAAGAGCTGCTGATAGAAACCAAGCCGCACAAGCTGATGGTGCCGCGCGGCGACCGCACCCATGCGGTGATCGAGCCGATGCTCACCGACCAGTGGTACGTGGCGATGGAAGGACTCGCCAAGCGCGGCCTGGAAGTGGTCGCCCAGGGCGAAGTCAAATTCGTGCCGGAAAACTGGACTCACGTTTACAACCAGTGGCTGGAGAACATCCAGGACTGGTGCATCTCGCGCCAACTGTGGTGGGGCCACCGCATCCCGGCATGGTACGACGAGGATGGCAATTTCTACGTTGCCCACAGCCTGGAAGCAGCGCAACAGCAAGCCGGGGCAGACAAGAAGCTGCGTCAGGACGAGGACGTGCTCGACACCTGGTTCTCGTCCGCGCTGTGGCCGTTCTCGACGCTGGGCTGGCCGGAAAAAACACCGGAACTCGACACCTTCCTGCCGACCAGCGTGCTGGTCACCGGCTTCGACATCATCTTCTTCTGGGTGGCGCGGATGGTGATGATGTCGGAACACTTCACCGGCCAAGTGCCGTTCAAGGAAGTCTACGTCCACGGCCTGGTGCGCGACATGCACGGCAACAAGATGAGCAAGTCCAAGGGCAACGTGATTGACCCAATCGACCTGATCGACGGCATCGACCTGGAATCGCTGGTAGCCAAGCGCCGCACCGGATTGATGAACCCGAAGCAGGCGGAAGCCATCGCCAAGCAGACGCGCAAGGACTTCCCCGACGGTTTCCCCGCCTTCGGCACCGATGCCATCCGCTTCACCTTCGCCAGCCTCGCCAGCCATGGCCGCGACATCAAGTTCGACCTGCAGCGCTGCGACGGCTACCGCAATTTCTGCAACAAGCTGTGGAACGCCACCCGCTTCGTGCTGATGAACACCGAAGACAAGGACTGCGGCCAGGATGCAAGCCTGCCGCTGGAGTTTTCCGATGTCGACCTGTGGATCGTCAGCCGGTTGCAACAGGCCGAAAAAGAAGTAGCCGAGGCTTTCGACACCTACCGCTTCGACATGGCGGCAAGGGCGGTCTACGAATTCGTCTGGGACGAATACTGCGACTGGTATGTGGAACTGGCCAAAGTGCAGATCAACCAAGGCAACGAAGCCCAGCAGCGCGCCACGCGCCGCACTCTGGTGCGGGTGCTGGAAGCGACGCTCAGGCTTGCCCATCCGATCATCCCCTTCATCACCGAGGAACTGTGGCAGAAGGTAGGCCCGCTCGCCGGCAAGGACGGAGAGAGCATCATGCTGCAACCCTATCCAGTCGCGGACATGGGCCGGGTGAACGAGGCAGCGAACCAGCAGGTTGCGCTGCTCAAGGAAATGGTCAACGCCTGCCGCACCCTGCGCGGCGAGATGAATTTGTCACCGGCCATGAAAGTGCCGCTGATCGCGCTTGGCGACATCTCTGCATTGGTGCCCTACCTGCAAGCGCTGGCAAGAATATCCGATGTCGAAATCGTGCAGGGAGAACTGCCCGCCGCCGATGCCCCGGTAGCGGTCGTGGGCGAAATCCGCCTGATGCTCAAGATCGAAGTGGACAAGGAAGCAGAGCAGGCGCGGCTGGCCAAGGAAATCGCCCGGCTGGAAGGCGAAATCGCCAAGGCCCAGGCCAAGCTTTCCAACGAAAGCTTCGTCGCCCGCGCCCCTGCTGCGGTGGTGGCACAGGAAAAGGAGCGAATGGAGAACTTCGGCGCGACAGTGGAAAAAATGCGGGCTCAGTTGGAAAGACTGAAATAAACAAGCAAGAAATTCCTGGATACGACTATGCCGTCAGCCGTATCCAAGAATTCTCGTTGCGAATCACTTCATAACGCACCCAACTCTGGAATTCTTCGCGACTGCAGGTCTCGCTCCTGCGCCGCCCGACCCCGGCCAGCACCTTGTAAGTCACGCTTCCCACCTCAGAAATCGAGACGATCTGGCGCACCGTCCAGTGCCGGCCAAAATCACCATTGCTGTAGCAGGCTCCCGGCTTTAGTTCTCTTGGCAAAGCGGCCTCCTCCTGCACCAAAGAAAAACCCCGCCGAAGCGGGGCAAATTCTTATTTTTAAGCCGTTGCCGGCGTATTGTTGGTGTTATTCCTTGCCGCCCGCTGCAACCACCAGCGCTTTGCGGATTGCTTCGGGAGACTCCATGATCTTCATGAAGCTATTCGCACCAGACATCTTCAGGTCAGGGAAATCAAGAGCGATGCGGAAGCGGGCATACAGCGCGATCACCTTGTTGCCCGTCACCAGCATCTCGTAGGGCAGATGCGCGGCAGACTTGAGGTCCTTGAAATCGATCACGCCCATGACGTACTTGTCGTCCATGTACTTGTCGCCGCCTTTCATGGCGACGCCGAACACGGACTCCTTCTTGCCGGGAACATCGACACGGTAAACCTTGGTGACACCGCCCTTGCCTGCCGCCAGATTAGCCTCGACCGCCTTCACTGCCTCTTCATAACTGCCATACTCGGCCAACGCGCTAGGCTCGTCGAAATACTCCATGCCGAACATGTAGTGAAACTTGCGCAATTTCGAAGCAGACAGCCCTTCGGCGCCAAACTCCTCCACCTTACCCAGAGCGGCCTTCATTTTTTCCGCAGTCTGCGGCAGATCGCCCGCCATACGGTAGCCATTGGCCATGTAGGTCGGGTTGGTGTAGGAAACCTGCACGTCATTGCCCACCTTAGTCACGGCAACGCGTTGAGCCGCGCCAAAACCGCCATGCTCGGACTTCGCCGCCGTATTCTTCATCTCATCGTTGGTCACCACGATGATCGTGGTTTCCGGGTAGGGCGAATAGCTACCGGCGATGGCGAAACCGTTCGCCTGCAAGGCGGTCTTGGCTGCCGCTGCCTTGTCCGCCACCGTGCCCGCACTCTTGGATGCCAGCACGAAGGGTTTGAGTAGAGCATCATCCGCAAGAACGGTCACGCTCAGACTTAGCGTCAATATAGCCAGAAGAATTTTCTTAACTGTGCTGTTCATTGTTATCTCCGTGAATCATTTTTTAGTTTTAAATAAAAAGGGCCGAAGGAGATCACTCACCCTCGGCCCAGTTTTTCTACCTTACGAATTCACTCTAGCGAATTGCTAGAATTAGAACTTCCAACCGTATGCAGCGCCTACGCTGTCTTGGTACATTTTCAGATCAGCGGTACCTGCACCAGCGCCAGTTCCCTTAACTTCTTTGTTAAATCCATGCCAATAGGTCACAGACAGTTCGGATTTGTTCGCCAGAACCCAAGTCGCGCCGAATGAGAGGTGGTCCGTAATAGTTGCCGGTGCCAAGATATTAAAGTTGGTCTCACTATTTTGCAGAGGGTTGTCGCCATGGTTCCAGCCAGCACGCAAAGTTAGATCCGGGCGATAATCATAGGCCACGCCAAGTTTGAAGACCGTTATATCCTTCCAACCGAACCCCGGCCCATTGTCAGTGCCCAGTTTTACACCCGCAGCAGAGTTGTTTAAGTTGGCAATAGACTTAACTTCAGAATAGTCAATCTTCGACAAATCCGCTGCGACGGTAACCTTGTCGCTGGCTTTGACCGCAAGACCCAAGCCGTATGTTGCAGGAATATCAAAACCGCCCTGCTCAGCGAACAATTCCTTGTACTTATCAAACTTGTCCATGCGAGTTTTTGGTTGGTAGAAGGCGCCAGCACTCACGGTCGGGGAGAGTTGCCCCAGATAACCTAGGCGCAGTCCAGCCCCATAAGAAACATCCTGGCCAACATCGGTCAGATTGTTGGTGGTTCCGGAGGGAGTGATTGCCGCGAAATTAGCCAACCCTTTGAATTCAGCAGTCTGGCGAACCAAGTTTAGGGATACCCCGATGGAGTGGTTTGGCGCGATCTTAAAAGACATGGTCGGTGCAATGAACAACTGCTCGATGTTGCTATAGGTAGGGTTACCACCAAAAAACTTTGCACCGTAAGTGGTATTCATACCACCGTTACCGTACACCACAATCCCTAACGACATCTTCTCGCCCATCATCATGTTGTAGCCAAACTCCGGAATTATGAAGTTGTTGTTGCCACCACTATGGTAATTAGAATCGCCAGAGCCCCCCGCCGCCGCATGATCATTGGCTTCGCGCTTTGGAACGAACAAGTTAACGCCAAAATCAATGCGGTCGCCCACTGCGGACATGGCTGCCGGGTTAGTTGCGCCAGCCATAGCACTTTGCGCGAAAGCGATAGAAGCGCCGCCCATTGCCTGCTCTTTTACGCCTACGCCCATAGCGGACATGCCGTTGGTTGCCGAAGCCATGCCTGGCATCGCCAGACCGGCAACTGCCAAAATACCTGCCAGTGTTTTTAATTTCATTTTTGTGTGTTCTCCGTAAATCGTTAATTTAATCGGGACTGGCTGAATGACCACCGTATTTTTCGTTGCCCCGTGGAATTTATCGTTCCATGTTGAATAAGGGATTCCCCTAACCACGATTGAAATATGTCACAAACCCACATTTGCCACAAATAGTTTTTGGTATTTCAGTATATTAGCTAATCACGGAATGCCAATAGCCACAAATAAACAATACGATACGCTAAAAACAGGTGTTGCATCTGCGCAACAATACTCCTGATTTTGATATTTTCTTTGTTTCACCTCAAAGAAAAAGGGGCAGGCGTATCGCCTGCCCCTTTTAACTTAGGACTGAAAACTCAGCCCAACCAGCTACCGTGCCTTAGATATACAGGCAGATGTCCGATTCACCGGCAAATTCAAAGAACGATGCCGCGCCAACATAATCGATGCCATCGACAAAATCGCTGTGCTCGAAACCAAACAGTTCCACGGTCATCTGGCAGGCGAGGAATTTAACTTCCGCCTCCTGGCACATATCGCGCAGGTCGGCGATGGTGGCAACGCCGTTGTTGGCGATGGTCTGCTTCATCAATGCGGTTGCCAAGGTCTCGAAACCTGGAATATTCGCCTGAATGATATTGGGAATATTCCAGTTGATGTCTCTGAACCACTTCGGCCCAAACGGCATCTTCATCGGCATGCCAGGATTGCCCAATGGGCTGACCTTGAGACAGCTCGTATCCTTGCGCACCAGTTGCAAGCCATAGAAAGTAAAGAAAATCTGTACTTCATAGCCCAGTGCCGCAGCAGTCGAGGCCAGAATGTACGGCGGGTAAGCCCAGTCAAGCGTGCCTTTGGTGGCAATGATCGCGAGTTTCTTCACAGTTTGGTCTCCGATGAAATGATTTTTATTTTGTAAGCTGTTTTTTTTACTTTTTCTTCATGAAAAACTGATATTTGCCACCTTCCTGGGTAGAGGAAAGCAATTCGTTGCCGGTCTGCTTGGCAAACGCCTGCATGTCCTTGACGGAACCGGGGTCGGTTGCAACCACCTTCAACACTTGACCGGCGCCCAATTCAGCTAGCGCCTTCTTGGTACGCAGGATAGGCAAAGGGCAGTTCAGACCGCTAGCGTCCAGTTCTTTATCAAAATTCATTTGTTCAATCTCCTTGAGTGTTGGGGTGAAAAAGAGAATTTATAATATAGATAGGGTCAGATTGCAACTGCCGAGGCAATCTTCTGACAAATATCAGGCCACCTTGGCCAGCGCCAGACCGGATTGCATCCATGCCATGATGCCACCCTGCAAGTTATATACGTTGTCATGGCCCTTGGCCGCCATGAAGGCGCAAGCCTGCGCCGAACGTGCGCCGGAGCGGCAATAGAAAATAGTGTGGATATTTTTATCAAGTTCGCCAGCCTTAATCGGCAGCAGGTGCAGCGGCAGGTGTTGCGCACCTTCGATCACGCCGTAGGCCACTTCGTTGTCGCCGCGCACGTCTACCAGAGCGAGTTCTTTTTTCTCGCTCAGCAAGGAGCGCAACCCGTGCACGTCAATTTCTTTGATCCCAAACATAACTAGAATTTGTCCTTGAAAAAATGTGCGTCGCAAGAAATTCAGAATTTGCTAATATACCAAAAAACCGTCGTTTAGCAAATCGGGGCGCCCGGTAAAACTTCATTCATTCGCCACCCAGTGACCCGACTTTCCACCCCGCTTTTCCAGCAACCGGATGCCATCCATGCGCATCCCTCGGTCAACCGCTTTGCACATATCGTAGATGGTCAGCAAACCGACGCTGGCAGCAGTCAGCGCCTCCATCTCGACACCGGTCCGCCCCAGCGTTTCCGCAGTAACAACGCACTCGATCGCCGCCTGAGGCTCATCCACGTTGAACTCGACACTGACTTTGGTGAGCGCGAGCGGGTGGCACAGGGGGATTAATTCAGAAGTGCGCTTCGAAGCCTGGATTGCAGCAATGCGGGCGACACCGAGCACGTCGCCTTTTTTCGCGCCACCCTCCAGAATCAACTTCAATGTCGCCGACTGCATGGTAATTTTTCCGGCGGCACGGGCAATACGACGGGTTTCCGTCTTCTCCGCCACGCCCACCATGTGCGCTTGGCCAGACTCGTCAAAATGGGTAAATCCACTCATTTCCGGTACCTGAATAATGAACTTATATTTTAAAGCGATTATCATAGCACCATGAATTTTCGCCACCTAATCCCGCTTATCCTGCTGCTTGCCATATCTGGCGTACCGGCAGACGGCCTGCCCGATCTCGGCGAGGCATCACAAAATACGCTCTCTCCGCAAATGGAGCGTCGTATCGGCGAGACCATCATGTATGATATCCGCCGCGACCGCAGCATGGTGGACGATGCCGAACTGACCGATTATCTCAACAACCTCGGTTACCGGTTAGTAGCGTCCAGCCAAGGCAACCTGCAGGATTTCGAGTTCTTCGTGCTGCGCGACAACACCCTGAATGCTTTCGCCATGCCTGGCGGTTTCATCGGCGTGCACACCGGGTTGATCCTGGCAGCGCAAAGCGAGTCGGAACTTGCCGCGGTACTCGGCCATGAAATCGCCCACGTCACCCAGCATCACCTGGCGCGAATCATCGCCAAGCAGGAGCAAGGCATGGTCACCTCGCTCGCTGCCTTGGCAGTGGCAATTCTGTCCGCGCGCTCCAACCCGCAAGTGGCCAACGCCGCCATGGCAACGGCGCAAGCAAGCTCGATCCAGACCCAACTGAATTTCACCCGCGATCATGAGCGCGAGGCCGATCGCCTGGGCCTGCAGACTTTATCCAAGGCAGGCTTCGACCCGCGCGCGGCGGCTTCATTTTTCGAGCGGATGCAAAAATCCACCCGAATTTATGAAAACAATGCGCCGGAATACCTGCGCACCCACCCGATCACCAGCGACCGTATCGCCGACCTGCAGAACCGGCTGGAAAGCCTGCCGTACCATCAGGTTCCAGACAGCCTGGAATTTCAGTTGATGCGTGCCAAGCTGCGCGCCGAAGAAGGAACTCCACAGCATGCTGTAACCCATTTCGAGAGCGCACTGCGCGAGAAAAAATACAGCAATGAAGTCGCCGCACGTTATGGCTTAACCACTACTTTGCTGCGTGCTCAAGAATATGCACGCGCCGAACAGGAGCTGGCGCGTTTACGCAAGATCGCCGCACCCAATGCGATAATTGAAAATCTGGCGATCCGTATCAGGGCCGCGACTGGCCCGCAAGGTACCGTCATCGCTCAATACCAGGCCACCCTGAAAAACTTCCCAGACCACCGTGCTCTGGTGTACGGTTATGCTGAAGCACTGCTGCAAAATCGTCAGAGCGGCGATGCATTGAAACTGGTTGCCGACCGGTTGCGCCGTTTTCCAAACGATGCGCGACTCTACGAATTGCAGGCGCAAGCCTATGCCATGCAGGGCAAGAAATTGCTTTCGCACCAGGCACAAGCAGAAGCTTATGCTCACCAAGGCAATCTGGTCGCTGCAATCGAACAATTGCAATATGGGCTAAAAGCAGGTGATGGCGATTTCTACCAACTCTCGATATCTGAGGCCCGACTCAAGGCATTGCGCACGGAACACGCCGAACTGGAAAAGAAACCCTGAATAGATAAGGGGAAAAACACCCTACATTTTTTTCGTAGGCACTTGAAAAATTCGCTGCCGGCGTCAAAATGCAACTGTAAGCCTCAAGGAATAAAGAATGGGTAGCAAGCGTCAGGAAACTTCAGTTCTGGAAGCGGTAAAGAGCCGGCCAAAATCTCCGCCGCTGTTCAAGGTGGTGCTGCTAAACGATGACTTCACCCCAATGGATTTTGTCATCGAAGTACTGCAGCAGTTTTTTTCAAAGACCCGCGAACAGGCAACAGGGATTATGCTCAAAGTACATACGGAAGGCGCCGGAGTTTGCGGGGTATACCCCAAGGATATCGCAGCAACCAAGGTAGAACAGGTCGTGGCATTCGCCCGGCAGCATCAGCATCCGTTGCAATGCGTGATGGAGGAAAATTGAAATGATCGCACAGGAACTCGAAGTCTCGCTGCATATGGCCTTTATGGACGCACGCCAGAAGCGCCACGAATTCATCACCGTGGAACACCTGCTACTGGCCATGCTGGACAATCCAAGCGCCGCCAAGGTATTGCAAGCCTGTGCCGCCAATCTCGATGACCTGCGCAAAGCGCTGGCCAACTTCGTCGCCACCGAGACCCCCACTGTAGAAGGGTCGGAAGAAGTGGATACGCAACCCACCTTGGGCTTCCAGCGCGTAATCCAGCGCGCGATCCTGCACGTGCAATCCTCCGGCAGGAAGGAAGTGACCGGCGCCAACGTGCTGGTCGCCATTTTTGGCGAGAAAGATTCGCACGCGGTATATTTCCTCACCCAGCAAGGAATTTCCCGCTTTGACGTGGTGAACTATATTTCCCATGGCACCAGCAAGGTACCTGAAGGCAATACGGCACGGCCCGACGTGGAACAGGAATCCGAACAGGAAAGCACCCCCGCCGGTGCGCTGGAAAATTACACACAAAACCTGAATGTTCAGGCTTTGGCCGGCAAGATCGACCCGCTGATCGGGCGCGAACTGGAACTGGAGCGAACCATCCAGACCCTGTGCCGCCGTCGCAAAAACAATCCGCTACTGGTTGGCGAAGCGGGCGTGGGCAAGACCGCCATCGCCGAAGGCTTGGCGCGGCGCATCGTCGAAAACGAGGTACCCGAGGTGCTGGCCGAAAGTACCGTTTACTCGCTCGACATGGGCGCGTTGCTGGCTGGCACTAAATATCGGGGCGACTTCGAACAGCGGCTCAAGGCGGTGCTGAAACAACTCACGGAAGACCCGCATGCCATTCTGTTCATCGACGAGATCCACACCCTGATCGGCGCCGGCGCAGCGTCCGGCGGCACGCTCGACGCCTCGAATCTGCTCAAGCCGGCCTTGAGTTCAGGTCTGCTGCGCTGCATCGGCGCCACCACATTCAACGAATATCGCGGCATTTTCGAAAAAGACCACGCCTTGTCGCGGCGCTTTCAGAAAATCGACGTGCCGGAACCTTCGGTGGAAGAAACCATTGCCATCCTGCGTGGCCTGAAGTCGCGCTTCGAGTCCCACCATGGCGTCAAGTACACTGCCGCCGCATTGACTACTGCAGCCGAGCTTTCTGCGCGTTACATCAATGACCGCCACCTGCCCGACAAGGCCATCGACGTAATCGACGAGGCGGGCGCTGCACAGCGCATCCTGCCGAAATCAAAACAGAAAAAAACCATCTCCCACAAGGAGATCGAGGATATCGTCGCAAAAATTGCGCGCATTCCACCGAAAAATATTTCCAGCGACGACCGCACCGCGCTCAAGACTCTCGACCGTGACCTGAAATCCGTGGTGTTTGGTCAGGAAAAGGCCATTGATGCGCTCTCGACGGCCATCAAGATGGCGCGCAGCGGTCTCGGCAACCCGCAGAAGCCTATCGGTTCATTCCTGTTCTCCGGGCCGACCGGTGTCGGCAAAACCGAAGTAGCGAGGCAACTGGCCTATACGCTCGGCATCGAGCTGATCCGCTTCGACATGTCCGAATACATGGAGCGACACGCGGTATCGCGCCTGATTGGCGCGCCGCCCGGCTATGTCGGCTTCGAGCAAGGCGGCCTGCTCACCGAGGCGATCACCAAGCATCCTTATGCGGTACTGCTGCTCGACGAAATCGAAAAAGCCCATCCCGACATCTTCAGCATCCTGCTGCAAGTAATGGATCACGGCACGCTCACCGACAATAATGGCCGCAAGGCGGACTTCCGCAACGTGATCATCGTCATGACCACCAATGCCGGTGCCGAATCCCTGACCAAATCGGCGATGGGATTCACCACCGCACAAAAACCCGGCGATGAAATGGTGGAAATCAAGCGGCTATTCAGCCCGGAATTCAGGAACCGGCTCGACGGCACCATCTCCTTCGCACCGCTGAACCATGAAGTCATACTGCGCGTAGTGGACAAGTTCCTGATGCAACTGGAGGAACAACTGCATGAGAAGAAGGTGGAGGCAGTGTTTACCGATGCGCTGAAAGATTACCTGGCCAAACACGGTTTCGACCCAGCCATGGGTGCACGACCCATGGCACGGCTAATCCAGGACACTATCCGCAAGGCACTGGCGGACGAACTGTTGTTTGGCCGCTTGGCCAGCGGCGGCAAGGTCGTCGTGGATATCGACAAGGACGAGAAGGTTTTGCTCGAATTCGCCGAGAAGATGGAAAGCGCGGTCAGCGCCTGAGAAATTCAGGCGATTTTCAGGCACAAAAAAGGCGCATCTTGCGCCTTTTTTGTGCCTGAAACGGTAATAACTTTATTTCTTGTCCTGCATCGGGCAGGAATTAAAACCGAGCAGCGTGTAAGCCGGACACCAGCCCAACAGTCCAGTGGCCAGAGGGACGATGCCGATCAGGCCAACCCACAGCGGCAATATGCCAGCGAAACCCAACCCCAGCAATACTACGCCAGCGACGATACGCAATACTTTGTCAATGCCACCTACATTCGCTTTCATCTTCGTTTCCTCCGGTCAATAAATACTTCAATATTTGTATACTAGACCATCGCGCTTCGGATGTATGTGACTTAAGTTACATAAAGAAATCACACGGGCAATGAAGCCTGCGCAATCACACGCAAGGCTGCGGTATCGAGGATCTGTATCTGCTCGCGCTTCAGCGCAACCAATCCCTGCCCCTCAAAACTCTTCAATAGCCGGCTGATGATTTCACGCACGCTACCCAATTCATCCGCCAGGTTCTGGTGAGTAACATTGACCGTTTCCCCCTTCGCCAGCAGGAGCGCTGCCAACCGTTGGTCGAGCTTGCGGAATGCGATCTCCTCAACCAGTTGCATCAGCTCTGCGAGGCGTTCGCCGAACAACCTGAAAATGACGGCGCGAAAAGGCGAATGCTGCTCGATCAATTGGGTAAACAACGCCCTCGGCACCACCACGGCAGCAAGATCGCTTTCTGCCACGCCGCGCGCCGGATAAGCGGCTTCGCCGAGCAGGCAACTGCTGGTGATGATGCAGCTTTCACCGGGCAATACGCGGTAGAGCTGCAACTCACGTCCATTCGCTCCAGCCTTAGCGACACGCACCGAACCCGACAACAACATGGGAAACGCTTGGCACGGGCCGCTCGACTCAAACAACACCGTCCCCGCCGGCGCCTCAATGTAGGCGGCCTCTCTGTCGAAGCGCTGCCACAGGGCGGCGGACATACCCGACAACGCCGGAAATAGCGTAAAAAGACGATCCTTGACCGAATTTTCCATGCTCATCCCTTATGCAAGCCGTAGCGGTTCAGTTTACGATACAAGGTACGCTCGCTGATGCCAAGGATATCCGCCACCGTGCGCCGATGGCCGCTGTGCCGCGCCAGCAAATCCTGAATATGACGGTTTTCCATTTCTTCGATGGAAAGGCCGGCAGAGTTCGCCATGGCTGCAGCCTCCGTCACTGGAAGCGGCGATTCCGGTTGTGGCGTTTTTTGCGGTATAACATCGACAGAGCTCTCGAACTGAATGTGCTTGGCATGAATAATCCCATTGGCTGTCAAGGCCGCCGCTTTCTGTAGCACATTGCGCAGTTCGCGCACATTGCCGGGATAATCATAAGCCATCAAGCGGGAAATTGCGTCAGCGCCAAGCCGTGAACGCCGCTTGGTGACACCACCAATTCGGGCAAGCAACGCCTCTGCCAACGCCGGGATGTCAGGCCGCCGCTCGCGCAAGGACGGAAGCGTCACATCAATGCCGGCAATACGATAATAAAGATCTTCACGAAACAGCCCCTGATCGACACGATCCAGCAAATTTCGGTTGGTGGCGGAAACAATGCGTACCTCCGCCGTCAAACTTTCCGTACCACCTACCCGGCGGTATTCACCCGTTTCCAGCACGCGCAGCAGCTTGGGCTGCATGGAAAGCGGGATTTCGCCGACTTCATCGAGAAACAACGTACCGCCATGAGCCAGCTCGAACAACCCTTGTTTGCGCCCGATACAGCCGGTAAAAGCGCCACGTTCGTGACCAAAAAACTCACTTTCGAATACCGATTCTGCAATTGCCGCGCAGTTTACCGCGACGTAGGGACGTCCCTTCCGTGTCGAACTCCTGTGCACAAACTCTGCAGCCAGCTCCTTACCGACGCCGCTTTCCCCATAAAGCAGAATCGGCGCCTCGGAATCAGCCACGCGCCCCAGTTTTTCGGCGCACGCCAGAAAGGCGGGAGATTGCCCGATCATGCGCATTTCATCACAATCCAGCTCGTCCGATGACCCCAGTGGCACAATCGCTTCGCCCAGATACAGGCTGCCATCCATCCCGCGAATCGGATGGCCTTTGAGCCGCACGCGCTCGGCATGATCGTGATTATCATAATGAACATGCAGAACCTGGCAAGGCTCCCCGGTTGCGAACACTTTCTGATGCGGACAGACCTCGCCGTTTTCGTGGCAGGGAACAGACGAATGATGGGAAATCTCATGACATAAGCGGCCCACAATCTCGTCCTGACTCATGCCGTACACCAAACAATAGGCATGGTTGGCTGAAACCACGCGATAATTCGCATCGATCAGCACAAAGGGATTGTCCTGAATATTAATCAGGGACTGCAAATCGATCGCAAGATTATTCACATTTTCACCCCATTTGATGACTTTTTGTCATGACACAGTATATCCATAACAAATCATCTATGTAAATCATAATGTTGTTTTAAATTTGCCATGCCATGGCACCATTGTACGAGATGATTCATGACATCATGGCATGACGTTATGTCATGCCAAAAAAAAACAAAACATCAAAATATATAACATAAACAACACAGTACATTATGGCACGCGAATTGCTGATAAATTTCTACTTTAGATGATCGCAATCAAATAACAATAATGCGCTGAAGTCCTTGATCGACAAGGGTCCCAAACAACACATTAATTATCCAATTTTCAAGGAATAAACACAGATGGCACATATCGTAATTCTTGGCGCAGGTATTGGCGGCATGTCGTGCGCCTACGAAATGCAGGAGCAGGCCCGACCACAAGACAAGGTCACCGTCATTTCGGATTCATCGGATTTTCAGTTTACCCCTTCCAACCCTTGGGTCGCCGTCAACTGGCGCACCAAGGAAGACATCACTATCCCCCTTGCTCCCTATCTGGAGCGCAAGGGCATCAACTTGATCGCCACGGCAGCGAAGCGCGTTCACCCGGAAAAGAATGAAATTGAGCTTGTAGATGGAAAAACCGTCCCCTACGATTTCCTGGTCATCGCCACCGGCCCGAAACTGGCCTTCGATGAAGTGGAAGGCATGGGTCCCGGCAAGAACACCCAGTCCGTTTGCCATGTCGATCACGCTGTTGAAGCGGGCAAGGCGTGGGACAAGTTTGTCCAAGACCCGGGCCCGATCGTGGTGGGCGCCGTACAGATGGCTTCCTGCTACGGCCCGGCCTATGAATTTGCCTTCATCATGGAAACCGACCTGCGTCGGCGCAAGATTCGCGACAAGGTACCGATGACCTACGTCACCGCCGAACCCTACATCGGCCACCTCGGCTTAGGCGGTGTCGGCGACTCGAAAGGCTTGCTGGAATCGGCCATGCGCGAGCGCCACATCAAGTGGATCTGCAACGCCAAAGTCACCAAGATCGAGTCCGGCAAAATGTTCGTTACCGAGCTGGACGACATGGGCAACGTCAAAAAAGAACACGAGCTGCCATTCAAGCACTCGATGATGCTGCCGGCTTTCAAGGGTATCGACGCGGTGTTCGGCATCGATGGCCTGACCAATCCACGCGGTTTCATCCTGATCGATCCGTTCCAGCGCAACCCGAAATACAACAATATCTACGGCGTTGGCGTCTGCGTTGCCATCCCGCCGGTGGAAGCCACGCCGGTGCCGACCGGCGCACCCAAGACCGGCTACATGATCGAAACCATGGTCACGTCAACCGTGCATAACATCCGTGCCGCGCTCGACGGCAAGGAGCCTGATTTCAAGGCCACCTGGAACGCCATCTGCCTGGCCGACTTTGGCGATACCGGTGCAGCTTTCGTGGCGCTGCCGCAGATTCCGCCACGCAACGTCAACTGGTTCAAGGAAGGCAAATGGGTGCACCTGGCAAAGATCGCCTTCGAAAAATACTTCATCCGCAAGATGAAGAAAGGCACCACCGAGCCGATTTACGAGAAATATGTGCTCGGCGTACTGGGCATCAAGAAGAAGAAATAACCACCACTGTTTTTTAAGTTTGTGTCTCCGTTTTGGGGCGACTTCGGTCGCCCCTTTTTTTATCCGTGGAAATACCGGATATAATGAACAATTCTTGGAACACCATTCTGTAGCTGTGCGAGCGCCCTCCATGCTGAAAACCTATCGTGACCATGCCGCCGAGCGAACTGTGCTCGGCCTGCCGCCCTTACCCCTGAACGCGGAACAAACCAGCGCGCTGTGCGAATTGCTGAAAAAGCCGCCAGTTGGCGAAGAAAGCTTCCTCGTCGACCTGCTGGAGAATCGCGTTCCCGCCGGGGTGGATGACGCCGCCAAGGTAAAAGCGGGGTTCCTTGCCGACATCGCCAGCGGCAAAACAATTTCTGCGCTGGTCACGCCACAGCACGCGGTAAGGCTGCTCGGTACCATGCTCGGCGGCTACAACGTCACCGCGCTGGTTCAACTGCTCGACACCGACCTTGCCGCCAATGCCGCACTAGCACTGAAGCGCACCACACTGATTTTCGAAGCTTTCCAGCAAATCGCCGAGCGGATGAAAGCGGGCAACATTCACGCCAAAGCGCTGATCCAGTCCTGGGCCGAAGGCGAGTGGTTCACCGCCAAGCCTGCCCTGCCTGAAACCATCAAAGCCGTGGTTTTCAAGGTACCGGGAGAGACCAACACCGACGACCTTTCCCCTGCCCAAGCCGCCTGGTCGCGCCCCGACATTCCGCTCCATGCCAAGGAAATGCTGGTTTCCAAGATGCCGGATGCGCTGACGACCATCGCCAGGCTGAAAGAAAAAAACCTGCCTATCGCTTATGTCGGCGACGTGGTCGGCACCGGCTCCTCGCGCAAGTCCGCAATCAATTCGGTGCAGTGGCATCTGGGCCAGGACATCCCCCACATTCCGAACAAGCGCACCGGCGGGATTGTGTTAGGCAGCAAAATCGCGCCGATCTTCTTCAACACCGCCGAGGATTCGGGCGCATTGCCGATCGAATGCGATGTTTCCACCATGAACAGCGGCGACATCATCGTTATCCAGCCGTATCAAAAACAAATCACCGACGAAGCCGGTAAACCGATTGCCAATTTCACCCTGACGCCAGCCACGCTGGCTGACGAAGTCCGCGCCGGCGGTCGCATTCCGCTGATCATCGGACGCGCCCTCACCGCCAAGGCGCGCGCCGCCCTCGGCCTGCCGCCCTCGACCCTGTTTGCCCAACCCACCCCGGCGAAAGATACCGGCGAGGGCTACACCCTGGCGCAAAAAATGGTCGGGCGCGCCTGCGGCGTCGCCGGCATCCGCCCCGGCACTTATTGCGAGCCGAAGATGGCCACCGTCGGCTCACAGGACACCACCGGCGGCATGACCCGCGACGAACTGAAAGAGCTCGCCTGCCTCGGCTTCTCCGCCGACCTGGTAATGCAAAGCTTCTGTCATACCGCCGCCTACCCCAAGCCAGTCGACATCAAGCTGCAGCACACCCTGCCCGGATTCATGACCATCCGTGGCGGCGTCAGCCTCAAGGCGGGCGACGGCGTAATCCACTCCTGGCTGAACCGCATGCTGCTGCCCGATACCGTCGGCACCGGCGGCGACTCTCACACCCGCTTCCCGATCGGCATCTCTTTCCCGGCCGGTTCCGGGCTGGTGGCCTTTGCCGCAGCCATGGGCAGCATGCCGCTGGACATGCCGGAATCCGTATTGGTGCGGTTCAAGGGGCAAATGCAGCCGGGCATTACTCTACGCGACCTGGTCAACGCCATTCCTTATGCCGCGATCCAGGAAGGCAGTATGACGGTGGGCAAACAGGGCAAGAAGAACGTGTTCTCCGGTCGCATTCTGGAAATCGAGGGGCTGCCCGATCTCAAGGTAGAGCAGGCGTTCGAATTGTCCGATGCCTCCGCCGAGCGTTCGGCAGCCGCCTGCACGGTACGCCTCAACAAGGAACCTGTGATCGAGTACCTGAAATCCAACGTCGCCCTGCTCAGCAACATGATCGCCAACGGTTACCAGGATGCGCATACGCTGCAGCGGCGCATCGACGCCATGAACGCCTGGCTGGCCAAGCCGGAATTGCTGGAGCCGGATGCCGATGCGGAATACGCTCACGTGATCGAGATCGACCTCGCACAAGTCAAGGAACCGCTGGTAGCCTGCCCCAACGATCCGGACAACATCAAGCCACTGTCGGCGGTCGCCGGCAACAAGATCGACGAAGTCTTCATCGGCAGTTGCATGACCAATATCGGCCATTACCGCGCTGCCGCAAAAATGCTTGAGGATGCCGGCCACATCCCGGCACGGCTGTGGATTGTCCCGCCCACCCGCATGGACGAAGCCGAACTCCGGGAAGAAGGCGCTTACAGCGTTTTCGGCCGGGTCGGCGCACGCACTGAAATGCCGGGTTGCAGCCTGTGCATGGGCAACCAGGCACGCGTCGCCAATAGCGCTACGGTGTTCTCCACCAGCACTCGCAACTTTGACAACCGCATGGGCAAGGAGGCTCAGGTCTATCTCGGCTCAGCCGAACTGGCAGGCGTGTGCGCCCGTCTTGGTCACATTCCCGCCGTGCAGGAATACCTTGACTTGGTGAAAAGCAAAATCACCCCCGACGCCAACAACGTTTATCGCTATCTCAACTTCGACCAGATGGAAGCCTATACGCCGCGCAAAATCATCCCGATTCAGCCGGTGCAGGAATAAAGAAATGAAACTGATAATGACACCAACCAGCCCGTTTGCCCGCAAAGCCCGCATTGTCATGGCGGAAAAGCGCATCGAATATGAATCAGTGGTGGATAACCCATGGGAAGCCGACTCCCGCGTGTCCGACTACAACCCGCTCGGCATGGTGCCGGTACTGGTGCTGGACGACAACAGCACCCTGTTCGATTCACGTGTAATCGTCGAATATCTCGACACCGTCAGCCCGGTTTCACAACTGATTCCCAAGGACAGCCGCCAGCGCCTGTCGGTGCGGCGCTGGGAGGCGCTGGCCGACGGCATTTCCGATGCCGCCGCCGCGATCTTTATCGAGAAAAAGCGACCGGAATCGCAACAAAGCCCGGAATGGATCGAACGTCAGGAGAAGAAGGTGTTTCTCGGTGTCGCCGCCATGGCCGAAGAGCTGGGTGACAAGAGCTGGTGCACCGGCGAATTCTTCAATCTGTCGGATATTGCTGCCGGCTGCGCGTTAGGCTACCTCGATCTGCGCCACCCTGCGATTGAATGGCGCAGAACACACCCGGTGCTGGCCAGGCTTGCCGACAAGCTGTCGCAACGCCCCTCTTTCAAGGAAACCCTGCCGCCTGCGGCCTGAGTGCCGAATCTCGGCGCTATTGGATTATCCCACCGCCCAGGCAAACCTCGCTCTCATACAGCACCACCGACTGCCCTGGCGCGACAGCCCACTGCGGTCGGGCGAATTCGATTTCGCAGTCTTCGCTATCGACCCGGCTGATGCTGCATGGCGCATCGGCCTGGCGATAGCGGATTTTGGCGGCATAGACCCAATCAGGATGCGGCGCCCGGCCTGAAACCCAGGACAAGTCCATCGCCGCCAAGCGGTCGCCATACAGGGCAGGATGGTCGTGGCCCTGCACCACGATCAGGACATTGTTCGCCATATCCTTGCCGGCAACGAACCAGGGCTCGCCCTGGCCGCCGATTCCCAGACCTTGGCGCTGGCCGATGGTATAGTAGGCCAAACCTTCGTGCCGCCCCACTACCTTGCCTTCCGGCGTCTGCATGTTGCCCGGCTGCTTCGGCAGATAGCGGCTGAGGAACTCGCGGAATGGCCGCTCGCCGATAAAGCAAATGCCGGTGCTGTCCTTTTTGGCGTGAATCGGCAGGTCGGCCTGCCGGGCAATATCGCGCACTTCGCGCTTGTAAATTTCACCCAGCGGAAAAATTGACTTGGACAACTGCGCCTGATTGAGCCGATAAAGAAAATAGCTCTGATCCTTGCTGCCATCTTCCGCCTTGAGCAGTTCGAACAAACCGGCCCGTTCCCTCACCCGCGCATAATGACCGGTCGCTATCTTGTCGGCGCCAAGCGCAATGGCATGATCGAGGAAAGCCTTGAACTTGATTTCCGAATTGCACAGCACATCGGGATTAGGCGTACGGCCTGCCTGATATTCCCGCAGGAAAAGCGCGAATACCCGCTCACGGTATTCCTTGGCGAAATTCACCGCTTCGACCTCGATGCCGATCTTGTCGGCGACTGCCAGCACATCCATGAAGTCCTGCTTGGCCGGACAACTGCCGTCCTCGGTATCGTCGTCCTCCCAGTTCTTCATGAACAGGCCGACCACGTCAAAGCCCTGCTGCTTAAGCAGCAAGGCGGCGACTGCCGAATCGACGCCGCCCGACATGCCCACCACTACACGTTTTTTCTTCACTCGGGTTTCGCTCCTTTGCGCCATGCTTCCAGCGGCGCCACGAACGCGGGCCGACCGTTATCAAAAAACCAGGAATCCACAGCAAATTCACGTCCGGACTGGGTTTCAACAATCCGCGCCGCCCAGTGGTCGTCAAACCACATTGGCGCCCTCATCACCGGCGCCAGCACCCGGTGGAACCTGAGCCAGCCCTTGCCTTCCAGCAGGAGCAAATAGTTGTTTGTATTCGTCGACTCGTCGATGCAGTCCATCCGTCCATCCACGCCATCATCGTTGGCATTGCCGCCTTTATCGGCCCAAGTCGGGGTTTGCAACCCGGCGGAGATTTCGAACAAACCGATCGACAGTGACAGGGCGTCACGCTCTTCCGCTGCATTGCCTGTCCGCACTAGCAATCGGTGCATCGCATTCAGCACATTCGCATCGAACTCAACGGTGTCGATAGCGGCACAACCGTAGTTAT
Source organism: Betaproteobacteria bacterium (assembly GCA_021373185.1). Taxonomy (GTDB): domain Bacteria; phylum Pseudomonadota; class Gammaproteobacteria; order Burkholderiales; family Sulfuricellaceae; genus Sulfuricella. The sequence continues at coordinate 83,678 of JAJFTF010000022.1, forward strand.
AACAAATAATGATTTCGTCGGCGCCAGACGGCAGGCTTAAGCACATCAGCAAAATCAGCAGCCAGGCCCGCATCAGGAAATATGAGCGACCAGTTCCAAAGGATAGCGCTTGCCGGCGAGATGATCTTCAACACACCGGAGTATCAGCGGGCTGCGGTGGCGTTCGGTCGACGCCCGGATTTCGTCCGGGCTCAACCACACGGCACGCAAAATACCTTTGTCCAGTTGTCGCTGCGGTTCGTGATTTCGCACCGAGCCGACAAAAGTGAAGCGCAAGTAAGTGATGTCCTTGCGAGCGTGACGCCAACTGTAAACGCCCTGCAGCCATTCAGGATTGAAATGGTAGGCTGTTTCTTCCAGCGTTTCGCGAATCGCTCCCTGCACCAGGGTTTCATCCGGCTCCCAATGCCCGGCTGGCTGATTGAGGCGAATACCATCATCGGTTTCCTCTTCCACCAGAAGGAATTTTCCGTCTTGCTCGATGACTGCCGCCACGGTGACATTGGGTTTCCAGATCATGTGCTTCGCCCGTAATTCAAAGGGCGAATTTTATAACCTTTCCGGTTTGATTCAAAACCGACATGGCCGCGTGTAGAATCAAAGGTTGATAAAATCTGGATTGCCACCTTGAAAAAAGCCGTCATCCTGCTGTCCGGCGGACTGGATTCCGCCACTGCCCTGGCTATCGCCCGCAGCGAGGGATTTGCCTGCCATTGCCTGAGCCTGGATTATGGCCAGCGCCACAGCTCCGAGCTTGAGGCCGCGCAACGCGTGGCTGCTGCACTGGGCGCCAGCGAACATCGCACCATCAAGCTGGAACTAACCGCGTTCGGCGGTTCGGCGCTGACCGACAGGGAAATCGCCGTGCCGACCCAGCCATCCGAGGGCATTCCTGTCACCTATGTCCCGGCACGCAACACCATCATGCTGTCGCTGGCCCTGGCTTGGGCAGAAGTGCTGGGCAGCCGCGACATCTTCATCGGCGCCAATGCGGTGGACTACTCCGGCTACCCGGATTGCCGACCGGAGTACCTCGAAGCCTTCGAGAAAATGGCCAATCTCGCCACGAAATCCGCAGTCGAAGGGCGCGCAATCCACATTCGCGCACCGCTGGTCGCCCTCTCCAAAGCAGAAATCATCCGCCGTGGCACCGCGCTCGGCGTAGATTACAGCCTCACCGTTTCCTGCTATCAGGCCGACGAGAACGGCGTGGCCTGTGGCCGTTGCGACTCCTGCCGCCTGCGTCACCAAGGCTTTGTCAGCGCCGAGATCAGCGACCCGACTCGCTACCTGCATCCCGATTTATCCGAATAGCCCACATTGACTATTTCAGATCACCCGATATTGGATTAAAATTCTCTCTTCACCTTGGAGGGGACAACAATAATGGAAGCATCAAATCTGGCGACAACGATTGCCTGGTGGGGCTTTGGCTTAGGCACCGTATTCGGTTTCATCGCGAACAAAAGCAACTTCTGCACCATGGGGGCTGTCTCCGACGTCGTCAACATGGGCGATTGGGGACGGATGCGCGCATGGCTCCTCGCCATCGCAGTGGCCATGATCGGCACCAACGCGCTGGCCTATTACGGCTATCTCGATCTTTCCAAAACCATCTACACCGGCAACAGCTTTCCCTGGCTGGCTTATCTGGTCGGCGGACTGCTCTTCGGCATCGGCATGACGCTCGCCTCCGGCTGCGGCAACAAGTCGCTGGTACGCGTCGGCGGCGGCAACTTGAAATCGGTAGTGGTATTTATTTATATGGGATTCGCCGCCATGGTGACCCTGAAAGGCATACTCGGCGCCTTCCGCGTCAAGGTGTTGCAAGCACCTGCTGTCACCCTGCAATTTGATCACGGCCAAACCCTGCCGACACTGCTCGGCGGAGTCCTCGGTCTCGACCCGAAGACCGCGCTGATCGCCGTTACCGGCGTCATTGCCGCAGCAATCCTGATTTTCGTATTCATGGATCGCGAATTCCGCAAACACTTCGACAACAACCTGGCTGGCCTGCTCCTCGGTATGGGTGTTGTCGCCGGCTGGTATATCACCGGGCACATGGGCTTGGCAGAAAATCCGGAAACACTGGAAATCACCTACTTCGGCACCAATTCCCATCTCGCCGAATCCCTGTCCTTCATCGCCCCGACCGCCTATACCATGGAATACTGGGCTTACTGGACAGACACCTCGACAGTAGTGACTTTCGGTATCGCCACCGTGTTCGGCGTCGGCATCGGCTCCTTCATTTACTCACTGATCACCAAGTCCTTCCGCTGGGAGCATTTCTCTTCCTCACAAGACATGTTCTACCATATCATCGGCGGTACACTGATGGGATTTGGCGGCGTCACTGCCATGGGCTGCACCATCGGCCAGGGAATGACCGGCATCTCGACACTGTCGTTAGGATCGTTCCTCGCCTTCTTCTCGATTGTGGCCGGAGCGGCCATCACGATGAAAATCCAGTTCTACATCATGATGCGGGAAGCCTGATCATGAGCGGATCCGGCAATAGCAATAGCCATAGCCGGGTCCGCTTCTTTGACAAGCAGCCCATGAACACATCCCGTCCTCAGCATTCTCAGCCGGCTTCCACAGCCATATATGCCTTCGGCAAAATTAAAGACATCTGAATCATAAAATCCTTTAGTATACGTATTCACACCACTTGGATATGTAGACCGTGATGCACCCTCGTTTTCTCGCTATTTTCTTATCTCTGTGGCTCACGTTCATTTCATCCGCTGGAGCGACAGACTCTATTGATTTCAAATTTTCGGATACTGCGGGCAAGACCTACCAGCTTTCCGAACTCAAGGGGAAATGGGTTCTTGTCAACTTCTGGGCGCCATGGTGTCCACTTTGCTGGGTCGAAATCCCCGAATTGAACCACATCCAGGCGGGACGCAACGATATTGTCATCATTGGCATCGCCATGGACTACCGAGGCGAAGACTCGGTGCAGTACCTCATGCAAAAACACAAAATCGACTTTCCGGTTGTGATGGGAGGAAAATCGAACGGGCCGAACAGCCCGGCCAAACAGATCGGCCCAGTTCCCTTCTACCCGACCTCTTATCTTTATGCGCCGAATGGTCGAATGGTCATGACCAAGACCGGAACAATCGACCGTGATTTAATCGAAAATTTCATCTTCAGATACAATGCAGATAAATTACCCGAACCGGCAGAACCCGTTGTAAACTAACATTTGCTTCATCTGGGGAATCAAACAATAACGATAAGAAGCTGCTGCCACACAGACGGCTTCTAAAATGGCGGCATTTACGGAGTGCATGTTTTTCACTCAACTATCATAAAGGGAGTTCCAGCATGAATTACAAAAAATCACTGATCGCCTTGTCCGTTGCACTCTGCTGCCAAGCTGGTTTTTCGCTGGCTGCGCAACCTGCCGCCGTTGACACCCAAGCCATGACACAATCGACCGCCCAGTGGGCAAAATCGATTAGCGATCCGAAGATGATCGAATCCATGACGAAAATGGCCGACCCGCAGATGATGGCCCAATGGATGAACATGATGGCCGATCCAAAAATGATGGCCTCCATGGTAAAAATGGCCGATCCAAAAATGATGGAAACGTGGATGAAAATGGCTACCGACCCGAAAATCATGGATTCCATGATGAAAATGGCCGATCCGAAAATGATGAATCAATGGATGGGGATGATGACCGACCCCAAAATAATGAATTCCATGATGAAAATGGCCGATCCGAAAATGATGGACGGCTTCATGAAGATCGCCACCGACCCGAAAATGATGGATTCCATGATGAAAATGGCCGATCCGAAAATGATGGATGGTTTCATGAAGATGGCCACCGACCCGAAAATGATGGATGCCATGATGAAAATGGCCGATCCGAAAATGATGGATGGTTTCATGAAGATGGCCACCGATCCGAAAATGATGGATGCCATGATGAAAATGGCCGATCCGAAGTTGATGAACCAGATGATGGGCGCCATGACCGATCCGAAAATGATGGATGCCATGATGAAAATGGCCGATCCGAAAATGATGAATCAGTTCATGGGCATGATGACCGACCCGAAGATGATCGATTCCATGATGCAAATGGCCGATCCGAAAATCATGAACCAGTTCATGGGCATGATGACCGATCCAAAGATGATGGAAGCCATGATGCAAATGGTTGACCCCAAGATGATGAACCAGTGGATGGCCATGATGACCGATCCGAAAATGATGCAATCCATGATGCAGATGGTTGATCCCAAGATGATGGGGCAGTGGATGGGCATGATGACCGATCCGAAGATGATGGACTCCATGATGAAGATGATGGATCCTGCCATGATGAGCAACATGATGTTCACCATGATGTCCATGATGAACAGCATGCCCAGAATGATGGAAGGCATGAACCAGTCCGCCGCTGGCGCTGCCAAAGGCATGGCCAAAAACTCCACCAAGGCAGCCAAAAAGACCGCCAGGTCAGCCGCCAAAACGGCCACAGGAGCCGCTCAAGCAGCCACGGGCGCAGCTCAAGCCGCAACAGCGAAATAACAGCAACATTACCTGCTGTTTCGACGGAAAGAGGTGGGGGCTCGCCTCCCCCTCTTTCTTCGTCGGTCTGATTCTATTGCCCGATGTTGCGGAGATTTATCATGAACCGTTTAAACCTTGCTGCCCTGTCCACCCTCCTGCTTACCCTAGCCTCAGGCTTTAACGCTGCAACCGCAGCGGATGCCGAAAAAGCGCCGGCGTATAAAGAATATTTCAAGTTCCCGGCACAATATATGGTGGACGTCATGCCTAACACCATGACCGGAACAGTTACCCCGGAAGCAAAGAAAAAAGCCATTCAAAGCATGATGATGGCCAACCCCCTGTCCTTGCGCGACATGATGTCCATGATGGTCACCAAAAAGCAGGTCAAGGAAGGGGTTTCTTTCGACGACGCAGTAGAGTCGATGAAATTGCGTGCAAACGCACGTAATTTCAAATTTATCAGCCACAGCCCGATGTACAAGGACGTAGTCGCGATTACCGGAAAACCCTCTCCGCGCGCAGAGATATTCAGTTTTTGCGATGCGGTGATTGCACGGCAAATTCTCGACTACAGCCCTGAGTTCATCGCCTTCCTGCCCTGCCGCATCGCCCTGCTTGAAGATGCCAAGGGAAAAATATGGGTTGTCACCATGGATTGGGACGTGACCTGGCTCGATTACAGCCAGAACCCGAATAAAATCTCCGATGAGATCCGCGCCAATGCAATCAAAATCAGGGAGATCCTTGAAGACATCATGACTGCAACAGCTAACGGCGACCTGTAAAGAAGGATGGACGCCGTTCTGTTGAAATTTTGAGGCTCCTCCCGGCTTGACACTACGGCCAGGAAAAGCGATAATCTCGCCTCTTTAAAGGGGGTCGTTAGCTCAGCCGGTAGAGCAGCGGACTTTTAATCCGTTGGTCGCCAGTTCGAATCTGGCACGGCCTACCACTTTAAGTGTTTATCTGTAAATTTCCGATGGGTTGTTAGCTCAGCTGGTAGAGCAGCGGACTCTTAATCCGTAGGTCGACAGTTCGAATCTGTCACAGCCCACCAAAAATTAAACGCTCAGACCAACTCTCAAAGTCAGGTTTTTTGCTTTCTGGATTCAATGTAAGCACCACGCAAATTTTTCGACCCGTAAGCGCGTAATCACTGCGAAAATCAGGGTCCCAAAAAGCGCGGCCAGATTGGCTCAACCTCATGATCGCCCGTTCATCACCTCAATAGCCTGTTTCAGAGATTGAACGTTTGCCTTGGCATCTTTGCCATTGGTTATCAGCACAACCTGAGGTGCGGCAGAATCGCCTACTCGCCGAGGGGAATGAGACTGCCAGCGTTGCTGCCTCAGCGCTTCAATTTGCAGGCGCATTTCCCGATTCTGTTTTTTCAGCCCCTCAATTTGTTCCTGAGCGGCAGCGGGCTGTAAATTCAACGGTTCAGCCGCAACACCGCCACTAGCGGCGACAAACATGAACATCGAAACGAATAGTCGTCTTTTCATGATATTGGCGGCAAAAGACAAGGGGCGCGACATTAAGCCAACTCCGAACTGGTCTGCACGAAGAAAAATCTGCTTGAATACACAACATGTATAGGTAGAAACTGTTTTTTGGAGTATATCTAGTTTTTTCTATCAACTCCATTATTTTTCAATTGATATAAAATCGGTCTTAATTGTGACTCGCGATTTGACAATGCATGGCAAACAGGTCCACCCTGTTACCAAAGGCTTCACTGGGAGGTCGCTTATGCACACCCGAATCTGGCTTCTAGTACTTAGCATGGCGCTTGGCGCATGCGCAACAACCACATCCCCTCAAGGGCGTATGCAACTGACTGTACCAACCCCGATAAGCGCCGTTTATTCCGAGGCAGACATGCGGTTGCAACTTGTCGGCGGTATGGATAGCGATCCCTGCGTCGGCATGGAGTGCCACCTCAATCGCGCCTTCGACCAGCGGGTTATGCGGCTAGGCAATCGTTTGGCGCAATCCGCATTCGAGACCTACCCCGATCTCGCGGAGCGCATCAGCCGGTTTGATATTTTCATTGCGGAAAAAGCCGAGCCAGGAAGCGCCTCAAGCGCGGCCGGCACCATAGTGATTTTTCGCGGCGTGCAAAAATTGCATCTTGATGAAGAAGCCCTGGCTTTTCTGATAGCCCGCGAAATGGGGCACGTGATCGCTCGCCACCATGAAGAAAATACATCGGCCCGTATCCTGTTTTCAGCGCTGGCTCAGATTCTGTTCCCGTTTGCCAATCTGGTTAACGGTTCCGCCTTGCTGGTGCAGACTGCTTCGGCCTCTGCAACGACGGCTGCAATTTCAACAGCGGCTTCATTCGTCGGCTCAAAATTGGTGATAGAAAGCTACAAAGAAGACCAGATGAAGGAGGGTGACGCCATAGCCCTTGATCTGCTTGCGCGGCAAGGATGGCCCGAAGAGGAAATCACTGTCGCATTGAAACCAGGTACGCGAATTGCCGGCGAAAGCAAATGGTCGCAAGACCTTCGCATCTCGTCTGGACGAATCGTGGGAATTGCCGCGAATTAAATCAGCTTTTCACCAATAAACGCGATCATTCAGGTTATTTGCATTGCTACCCAGGCCTGCCCCAAACTCAGACCGCCATCATTAGGCGGCGCCTGACGCGCCTGGTAGACATTCACGCCAAAGCCTTCAAGGCGGGCGGCAAGATTCGAGCTCAACACACGGTTGAGGAAGCAACCGCCACCGAAAGTCACACCACGCAAAGCGGTTTTTTCCAGTTCCGCCGCCACCCACGCCGCCAGCCCGTTCGCCAATGTCGCGTGAAACAAAGCGGCACCATGACCGGCATCGGAAATAGCGCCCAACGCCTCGAGCAGCGGCAAGAAATCCAGCTCGCCGTTTTTGAAGGTATAGCCATCATGCAGCGGCTCGACCGGGCCATAACGTTCGGCCAAACCTTCCAACAACATCGCCGCATGGCCTTCAAACGCCGAAACTTCACGCACCCCGAGAAGCCCGACCGCAGCATCGAACAATCGACCGCAACTGGAAGTAAATGGACTGTTCAGATTTTTCTCCAGCATTTGCCGCACCGCTGCGGCGGCAGGCTGGTCGAAACGGCGCCCGATCTCATCGCCAAAACCCAAAGCATGCATGGCGCTTGCCGCCATACGCCAAGGCTCGCGCGCGGCACGGTCGCCGCCCGGCAATGCCAGCGGCCTGAGGCAGCCGATACGCTCGAACGATGCGCCATCCACCCGCAGCAGTTCACCGCCCCATGCCTGTCCATCCGGCCCCATGCCGACACCGTCCAGCGCAAGCCCCAGCACCGGCTCGGTCAGCCGATGCTCCGCCATCACGGCCGCGATGTGGGCATGATGGTGCTGCACCATGAGCACGGGAATATCGTGCTGCCGTGCAAAATCACCGGCAAAACGGCTGCTGAAAAAATCCGGGTGCATATCGCAGGCGACCATTTCCGGCTCGATTTCCAGCACACCCATGAGATGCCGCACCGTTTCTTCAAATGCATGGCAGGTAGCGGCATTATCGAGGTCGCCGATATGCTGAGAAACGAAGGCTTCGTCATCGCGGGTAAGGCAAATGGTATTCTTGAACCAGCCGCCGCAGGCCAGAACCGAGCGTCCAGGCCGCGCCAGCTTGATGGCGCGCGGCGTGTGGCCGCGCGCGCGGCGGATGAATTGATAGTGAGGGGTGAGGAGTGAGGGGTGAGGAGCAAGATCAAAGGCACCGAGGTGGCTGCTTTCACTCCTCACTACGCTATCGTCGCAGCGCACCACGATATCGCGGTCATGCATCAGGAAGGCATCGGCGATGTCTGCAAGACGCCGCAGCGCCTCATCGTTGCCGGTCACCAGCGGTTCCCCTTCGGGATTGGCCGAAGTGCAGACCAGCGCCAGATCCTGCGGCGCGGCGAGCCACGCCATTCCATCCGGTCGACCGACGGCTTCATGGAATAACAGGTAATGCAACGGAGTATAGGGCAGCACCACGCCAAGTTCGGCCATACCGGCGGCAACATCAGGCAACATGGCGTCACAGCCTGGCTTCTTGCGCAACAAGACGATGGGCCGTTCGTGCGCTTCCAGCAAATGTCGCTCGGCCTCATCCAGTTCGGCAAATGGATCAATCGAAACGACACCCGCCAGCATTACCGCGAACGGTTTTTCCTCGCGCTGCTTGCGCTGGCGCAGCCTTGCCACCGCATCGGAGTTGCGCGCATCGCACATCAGGTGAAAACCGCCCAGGCTCTTGATTGCCAAAATCCGACCGGCGCGCAGCATGACCACGGCAGCCGCGATTTCATCATCGCCCGCAACTGCCCGGCCATTGGCCAGCAATAACGACAGGTGCGGCCCGCAATCGACGCAAGCATTGGGCTGCGCATGAAAACGACGGTCGAGCGGATCGTCATATTCAGCCTGGCAGGCCGGACACTGAACGAATTTCGCCATGCTGGTGTTGGGCCGGTCATAGGGAAGATGACGGGTGATGGTGTAGCGCGGCCCGCAGTGGGTGCAGTTGGTGAAAGGGTAGCGGTAGCGCCGGTTTGCGACATCAAGGATATCCGCCAGGCAGGCCGGACAGGTGGCGGCATCCGGCGTGATCGCGGTGTGGGCATGGCCGGCACGGCTTTCCAGGATGGCAAAACCGGTGCGCTGTTCGATGATTTCCACCGGCACCGCGCTGACTTCATCCACCCGCGCCAAATCCGGCGCTTCGTTTTTCAGCCGGGACAGCAATGCATCCAGAGCGGACTCGCTGCCCTGCGCCTCGATTTCGACGCCGTCCGCATCGTTGAGCACCCAGCCGCTCAGGCCCAGTTCCAGCGCCAG
>JAJFTF010000005.1 GCA_021373185.1 Betaproteobacteria bacterium
GATTATCGAAGTGGCGAGGGTGCCGAAGATCGGCACCAGTGCGCCGAATTTTTGCGTGACGGGGTTCCATTCGGAGCTGAACAGGAAGCCGGGGCCGAACGCCTTGATCGCGGGCAGGCTGCCAAGAAATAGGGAGAGAACGATGCCGGCCAGCAGAACGAGAACCAGAAAGGCAAATCCCTTGGTGATATTGCGAAAAGCCAGATCCAGCAAATGCTGACGCTTCAGGTGGGTGTCGGAGAACGGTCTGCTCATAAGATCAATATAGCTAAGGTCAGGACGCACGTGCGTCAAGGTGTTCCTTGAGGCGTTCCTTGGTTTTGGTGAAACGGTCGAGACGCCAGTCTTTCAACACCGCCAGCGCCAGTTCGAAATCATTGTAGTCGAGGTCGTAAATCGCCTTCAGGTTGAAACTCTCCCCCTGATGGAGCGCTCTAATCAGTTCCTTGAAAATCAGCGAGGCCGGTTCGTCCGGGTTCTTCAGCAGGCGCTTCTCGATTTTTTTCAGGGTATTCATCATGCCTCCCGGTTGGGGCTGGTGGGCGGCTGCCGGACAGCATGGCTGCGCAGCAGGGACAGCCAATTATACCGGATATCCTCCAGGTAGAAAGCAGCCGACTCGATTTGCCGACCTATTTCATGGGTGTCATCAGGTTCCATATGGGTTATTTTGTCACGGGCGAGGATCAGATTGGCGATCGTCACGTCGAGTTGATTATGGATGATCTGGTCGATATTCAATTTGGCTCCTCGAAAAATCTGGTATGAGGAAATGAAACTTGCCCACCAAACCCCGCATCCAGGAGTTTGATGGGCGAGAGAGTCGTGTCGCGTGGAGTTATTTCCAGATCGCTTTGCTGTCAGCCGCCTTGATTTTGGCTGTCCATGCATTTCTGATCAGTTTGGTGACGCTGTCCGGCATCGGGATGTAATCCAGTTCGAGCGCCATTTTGCCGCCGTTGCTGTAGGCCCAGTCGAAGAATTTCAATACTTCCATGGCGTTTGCCGGCTTGTCCTGATTCTTGTGCATCAGGATGAAGGTGGCGCCGGTGATCGGCCAACTGGCTTTGCCGGGTTCGTCGGTGAGAATTTCATAGAAGCCAGGCGCCTTGTCCCAGTGAGCATTGGCGGCTGCGGCCTTGAACGCTTCTTCTTCAGGTTTGACGAACTGGCCGTCCTTGTTCTGCAGTTGGGCGTAGTTCATCTTGTTTTGCAGGGCGTAGGCATATTCGACATAGCCGATCGAACCCTTGATGCGCTGCACATAAGACGCAACGCCTTCGTTGCCTTTGCCGCCTACACCGGCTGGCCAGGAGACTGCGGCGTCATTGCCGACCTTGTCTTTCCATTCGGCACTGACTTTGGCCAGGTAGTTGGTGAAAATGAAAGTGGTGCCGGAACCGTCGGAACGATGGACCACGGTAATGGCCTGGTCGGGCAGCGCGGTTCCCTTGTTCAGCGCGGCGATGGCGGGATCGTTCCATTTCTTGATCTTGCCCATGAAAATATCTGCCAGCACGGTGCCGGTCAATTTCAGTTGGCCGGCGCCCATGTCAGCCAAGTTGACGGTCGGCACTACGCCGCCCATCACTGCCGGGAACTGCATCAGGCCTTCCTTGTCCAGCACTTCAGGCTTTAGCGGCATATCGGAAGCGCCGAAATCTACGGTCTTGGCAATGATCTGTTTGATGCCACCGCCCGAGCCGATGGACTGATAATTCATTCCGGTGCCGGTTTTGGCCTTGTAGGCTTCGGCCCATTTGGCGTAAATCGGGAATGGGAAAGTTGCGCCCGCGCCGGTGATCTCGGCGGCAAAAGCGGCGGGGCTGAGCGTCAGCGCCAGAGCGGCAGAGGCAACCAGTGTTTTACCAAGTTGAAATTTCATTGATTAGTTCTCCTGTCGGTTCAAAGAAAACAGGGGATATCCCCTGTCGGCTGATCGCTATAGTAGGGTGGAAATATTACAGGATTATTACGAAGACACACGGCAAGCTACCGCCGGTGGTCAGTTGCTGGCCAGGTTGCAGCGAATCGCCAGGCGGACGAGTTGGGCTGAGTTTTCCAGTCCCAGCTTTTTCATGATATGGGAGTGGTGCACTCCGACGGTTTTGGGGCTGATCGAAAGCGTGCTTGCCACTTCAGCGACCGATCGCCCCTCCGCAAATAGCTGGAACAACTGGAACTCGCGTGTGGAAAGCACGCGCAAGGGATCTTCGGCGGAGTCGAACAGTTGCCGGGTTGCCATGTTTGTGACATGTTTTGGATCGATGAAGGGTTTCCCCTGCGCCACCTGACGCACTGCTTCCACCATCTGCGCTATGCCGCCCTGCTTGGTGAGATAGCCTAATGCGCCGGCTTCCAGCGTGCGCATGATCAGGGTTTCAGTGTCATGCATGGTGAAGACCAGGATGCGTGCATTGGCATCTTTGGCCTTGATGCGGCGGATGGTTTCCATGCCACCGATGCCGGGCATGCTGAGATCGAGAATGACCACGGTCGGCCCATATTCTGCATAGGTAAGGCAGGCGCTTTCTCCATCGCCAGCTTCCGCAACAACCTGAATGTCCGAGGTATAGTCGAGCAGGCGGCGGTAGCCGTCGCGCACTACCGGATGGTCGTCCACCAGCAGCACCGTGATTGGTTTTGAATTTGAGGCGATATTAATGTCCATGGTTTTTTTGCCCTGATTTTTCCCGTGGCAGGCGAATCTCGATACGTGTGCCTTGCCCTGGCGAACTGTGCAGCTTTATGCTGCCGTTCTTCACCGCGACGACCCGTTCGCGCATTCCCAATAATCCCAGACCGTTGACCGCCAAGCCTGTGTCCATGCCGATGCCGTCATCTTCGATGGTCAGTAGCAGCGCTGCGCCGACGGATGGTTCATCCCCGGTGTGGCGCAACGCCACCGATACCTGGCTGGCTTGGGCATGGCGGGTTATGTTGGTGAGCGCTTCCTGAACGATGCGATATATGGTGGTATTGGATCTTTCGCTCAAATCGGTGAAATCGCCGCCCAGCAGCAGTTTACAGGCAATGCCGGGATGGCGTTTGCGCCACTGTGCTATCAGCTCGTGCAGGCTGTCCGCCAGATTGTGATCGTCCAGCATGCAGGGGCGCAAGCGGTGCAGCATCGCGCGGATCGATTTATGTACTTCGGTTGCGCTGTTGCTGATGGCTTGCGCACTATCATGGATGGCGGGGTTCTGGCCGTTGTCGGCGAGGCTGAGAATCGCCGTGGCTTCAGCCTGTATCGCGGTCAGCCATTGGCCAAGATCGTCGTGCAGTTCGCGTGCGAGGTGGCGGCTCTCCTTTTCCTGTATCTCGAACATGCTCCGAATGATCAGGCGGTTCTGTAACAGCAGATCCTGGGTCTTCTGTCGGGCTTCACGGACGATGTCGATGTCGATGACAAAACCGTGCCACAGCGTGCTGCCGTCATCCAGTCTTTCTGGTCGAGCCCCCGACAGTCGCCAGCATACGCCCTGTTTCGGCAGCACGACCCTGAATTCATGTTGGCACGGTCGCAAGGTGCGGGCCGATTCCAGCAAGGAGGCGATCAGGCCGTCGCGATCATCTGGGTGGACGCGAGCGAATACCGGCGAAGCATCGTCTCGCACCTGCGATGGCGTGAGTTCAAAGACGTTGCGTATCCCGGCGCCGGCAAAAGGGAAGCAGGAACGTCCATCCGGGAATAGCTGGTACTGGTGAACAAAGCCCGGAACCTGTTCGGAAAGATCGACGAGAAGATCGTGGCTTTGCTGGAGTCTTTCGGTCAGCAAGCGGATTTTGCTGATGTCGGCGTGCGTGCCGATCATGCGCAGCGGCTTGCCGTCGGTATCGCGGCTGACTGTCATGCCGCGGGAAAGTATCCATTTCCAGCCGTCGTTCTTGCATTTCAGCCGGAATTCGCTGGTGTAATTTGGCGCCTCATCGTTGAGATAGGCATGCAAGTTGGCCAGCATTTCCGGCGTGTCGTCAGGATGAACAAGACTTGCCCATTTGTCGAACCGGTTTTCGATCTCATTTTCGGCATATCCCAGCATTTCTGTCCCGCGCTTTGAGATCAGCACTTCGCCGGTCTGGAGGTTCCAGTCCCATACGCCATCACCGGCGCCTTCCAGCGCAAATTTCCAGCGGTGCTCGCTCTCCTGCAAGGCGCGCCGTGTATTTTTTTCTTCGGTAATGTCGGTTATTGCCATGCGGCAGTGACGGGGTTGGCCGCTTGTTGCGGCCATGGAGGTGTTTTCCAGGCGGATATCTTTCTGGCTGTGCCGGAGTTTCACTTCGGTGATGAGATTGCCGGAAGAAGGGCTTGCCTGGTGCAGGTATTCGGAGAAATGCTGGCGATCGCCCTGGTCCAGGTAGTTGGAAAAAGGCGTGTTGATAAGGTTGGCGCGTGATTGGCCCAGCATCGTGGCGCCAGTCAGGTTGATTTCGTGGATGAGCCCGTCCTCGCACAGGGTGAGGTAGCCTACCGGGGCGAAATCATACAGATCGATATAGCGGTCGCGTGCCACCTCAAGCGCCTGTCGCGCTTCCCGCAGTTCATGATTTTGCATTTCCAGCGCGATCTGGTGAATTTTCAGATCCTGTAGCAGGCGCATCTCGTTGCTTGCGTATTCCAGCGCGGTTTTGCCCTGCAGCCGTTCGATCTCTTCGATCAATTGCGCCTTGCTCAGTCTGATATAGTCAGTCATCGGGCTTTATCGCTCCGCTTTTTTTAGGCAAAAGAATTTGCGCTTCGATGCGAAAGCCATTTATAGCATATTTTTCAATGAATTTGACATTATTGGACGGAGAGGTTGGGCTGGGATCGCAGGAGGAAATGCCTCATGTCCAAACCCCTGCCGCGCATGGGGAAAGATTCAGGCGTTTAGCGCAGCCATGCCGCCACCATCCCCCGACAATTCCGTCGCCATTTGCAAGGCTCGGCGCAATCGTGGCGCTTGTCGGTGGCGAAGCAGGGTGCCTCGTCAAGGAGCTTCTGCAGTGCCTTGATTGCCGGGGCTTGCAACGTGGGGTGGCCGTCTTCTCTGGGAGGGGGCGCTGCTGTGGGTTGCCATTGCGAGGTTCGAGCCATGCGACTTCTCCCTGGCGTTTAACGTATGGATCGGTGGTGCAGATTTAACCAATTTTAAGTGAACCGGCTTTATCAGAGATATACGTGGAATACTTAATCTATCATAAGGAAATTCTTTATGGCTTGCCCCAATAAATTCCTGCGCCGAGCTTGGAATAGTGATCCGCTATTTGCTGACATTTATCAGCGGGCGGGCGGGAAATATTTTTGGGTCGGCTGCCGACAAGGCCGGCTGGTTTGTGCGAGGCGCCTCGCTATCCATTGACCGGGATGCCCTGAAACAGTATCATGACCCGCTTTGCAAAATGAGAGTTACGGCCATGCGGGAAAAGTTGGTTGCAGGTAACTGGAAGATGCACGGCAGCCAGGCGCAGAACAAGGCGCTGCTGGAGTCGATCAGCACCGGAATGGCGGGCGTGAAGGGCATGAAGTGCGCGGTGTGTGTGCCTGCTCCCTACCTGTTTCAGGCGCAATCCCTGCTGCAGGGTACGGCGATTGCCTGGGGTGCGCAGAACCTGAGCCAGCACGAGAAGGGTGCCTTCACCGGCGAGGTTTCCGCCGCGATGCTGCTGGATTTCGGCTGCAAGTATGTGCTGGTCGGCCACTCCGAACGTCGCGCCATGTATGGCGACGATGACGCGACCGTGGCATTGAAATTCGAAGCGGCGCAAAAGGCCGGCCTGACGCCGATCCTGTGTGTCGGCGAAACGCTGGAAGAGCGCGAATCCGGCATTACCGAGACAGTAGTGGCGCGCCAGCTCGACGCGGTGACCGGCAAGCTGGGCGTGGCTGCGTTGTCCAAGGCGATTGTGGCGTACGAGCCGGTCTGGGCGATCGGCACCGGCAAGACGGCATCGCCGGAACAGGCGCAGGCGGTGCATGCCTTTATTCGCGGCAAGATTGCAGCACAGAGCAAGGAAGTTGCCGACGGTCTGGTTATTCAGTACGGCGGCAGCGTCAAAGGGGCGAATGCCGCGGAATTGTTCTCCATGCCGGATATTGACGGCGGTCTGATTGGCGGCGCTGCACTGGATGCGCAGGAATTCCTGGCGATCTGCCGCGCGGCGCAGCGCTAACATGTTGTTTTGAGGTAAAAAATGGAAACACTGGTCTGGATTATTCATATTATTGCGGCACTGGGCGTCATTGGCCTGGTGCTGATGCAGCATGGCAAGGGCGCGGACATGGGCGCAGCTTTCGGCAGCGGCGCTTCCGGCAGCCTGTTCGGTTCCAGTGGTTCAGCGAACTTCCTGAGCCGGGCGACGGCGGTTTTTGCCACGATGTTCTTTCTGACCAGTTTGGGGCTGACTTATTTTTCCAGCCACAAGACCAAGCCGACGGGCTTGATGGATTCGTACAAGAGCGCGGTTCAACCGGTCGCCCCGGTTGATGCGGCGAAACTGGCGCCCGCTGTCCCGGTCCAGGGTAATGCGGCTGGATCGAAGGCGGGAGAAATTCCGAAGTAACATCCTCGTTTTTGAATGCCGATGTGGTGAAATTGGTAGACACGCCGTCTTGAGGGGGCGGTGGCGAAAGCCGTAGCAGTTCGAGTCTGCTCATCGGCACCATTTTTCTAAAAAGCTCGCCTTCTGCTTGAGGGCGGGTATACTTGAATCAGTAAATAATAATTAACTGATGCATGGTTTGGACGTAACGCCTGATCTGATTGGGGCGTCCAGCCCGGCTTATTTAAGGGAATGGGCTGCACATGCTGGAAAATTATTTTCCAATTTTGCTGTTTATCATGGTCGGCCTGGCTATCGGGGTTATTCCCATGGCAATGGGGGGTCTCCTTGCTCCCCACCGTCCTGACGACAAAAAAAATTCTCCTTACGAATGCGGCTTCGAGGCCTTCGAAGACGCGCGCATGAAATTCGATGTGCGCTATTACCTGGTTGCCATCCTGTTCATCCTGTTCGATCTGGAAATCGCGTTCCTTTTCCCCTGGGCGGTGGTGCTGCAGGAAATCGGCCTGTTCGGTTTTCTCGCGATGATGATTTTTCTGGCCATTCTGGTGGTCGGCTTCATTTATGAATGGATGAAGGGAGCGCTGGAATGGGAATAGAAGGCATCCTCGAGAAGGGCTTCGTCACCACCTCGCTCGACACGGTTTTCAATTGGGCCAGCACCGGCTCGATGTGGCCGATGACTTTCGGCCTCGCCTGCTGCGCGGTTGAAATGATGCAGGCTGGCGCTTCGCGCTATGACCTCGACCGCTTCGGCATCGTTTTTCGCCCCAGTCCGCGTCAGTCCGACGTGATGATCGTGGCCGGCACCCTGACCAACAAGATGGCGCCAGCCCTGCGCAAGGTCTATGACCAGATGTCCGAACCGCGCTGGGTGATTTCGATGGGCTCCTGTGCCAACGGCGGCGGCTATTATCATTATTCCTATTCGGTGGTGCGCGGCTGCGACCGCATCGTGCCGGTGGACGTCTACGTGCCAGGCTGCCCGCCGACGGCGGAAGCCTTGCTCTACGGTTTGATCCAGTTGCAGAACAAGATCAAGCGCACCCATACCATAGCCCGTTAAGCGCCATGAAACTGGAAACCCTCAAACAAAACCTGCAAGCCGTATTGGGCGACAAACTGGTCAAGCTCTCCGAGCATGTCGGCCAGATTGTGGTCGAAATCAGCCCGGTGCATTGGCTGGAAGCGGCGCGCACCTTGCGTGACCACCCCGACCTGCGCTTCGAGCAACTTACCGACCTGTGCGGTGTGGATTACAGCACCTATGGCGACGGACGCTGGCAGGGTCCGCGTTTTTGCACCGTGGTGCACTTGTTGTCGGTGAGCAACAACTGCCGCGTGCGCGTCAAGATTTTTGCCGCCGACGATGATTTTCCCGTGCTGGATTCGGTGACGGATATCTGGCCGGTGGCCAACTGGTTCGAGCGCGAGGCGTTCGACATGTTCGGCATCATCTTCACCGGCCATCCCGACCTGCGCCGCATCCTGTGCGACTACGGCTTTATCGGCCACCCGTTCCGCAAGGATTTCCCGCTTTCCGGCAACGTCGAGATGCGTTATGACCCCGAGCAGCGCCGCGTGATTTACCAGCCGGTGAGCATCGAACCGCGCGAACTGACGCCGCGTATCGTGCGCGAGGAGAATTACGGTGGCTGATATCCGCAATTACACCCTGAACTTCGGCCCGCAACACCCGGCAGCGCACGGCGTGTTGCGCATGGTGCTGGAACTGGACGGCGAGGTGGTGCAGCGCGCCGACCCGCATATCGGCCTGCTGCATCGCGGTACCGAGAAGCTGGCAGAGCACAAGACCTTCCTTCAGGCGATGCCTTATATGGATCGTCTCGACTATGTGTCGATGATGAGCAACGAGCATGCTTACGTGATGGCGGTAGAGAAGCTGCTCGGACTGGAAGTGCCGATCCGCGCCCAGTACATCCGCGTGATGTTCGACGAGATCACCCGCATTCTCAATCACCTGTTGTGGCTCGGCGCGCATGGACTGGACGTCGGCGCGATGACGATCTTCCTCTACACTTTCCGCGAGCGCGAAGACCTGATGGACTGCTACGAGGCAGTTTCCGGGGCGCGCCTGCATGCGGCCTACTATCGTCCGGGCGGAGTTTACCGCGACCTGCCGGACACCATGCCGCAATACGAAGTGGCCAAGATGAAGGTTCACAGCGCCAAGGCCGTGACCGACCTGAACGCCAACCGCCAGGGCTCGATGCTGGACTTCATCGACGACTTTACCAAACGCTTCCCGGCCTGTGTCGACGAATACGAAACTTTGCTGACCGACAATCGCATCTGGAAACAGCGCACCGTCGGCATCGGTGTGGTGACGCCGGAACGCGCGCTGGCGCTGGGACTGACCGGCCCGATGCTGCGCGGCTCGGGCCTGGCTTGGGATCTGCGCAAGACGCAGCCCTATGAAGTTTACGACAAGATGGACTTTGACATCCCGGTCGGTGTCGAGGGCGACTGCTACGACCGTTACCTGGTGCGCATCGAGGAGATGCGCCAGTCCAATCGCATCATCAAGCAATGCGTCGACTGGCTGCGCGTCAATCCCGGCCCGGTGATCACCGAAAACCACAAGGTGGCGCCGCCTTCGCGCAGCAACATGAAGCAGAACATGGAAGAGCTGATCCACCATTTCAAGCTCTTTACCGAGGGCATGCATGTGCCGGAAGGCGAATGCTATGCGGCGGTGGAACACCCCAAGGGCGAGTTCGGCATCTACATGGTGTCCGATGGCGCCAACAAGCCTTATCGCCTGAAAATCCGTGCGCCGGGCTTCGCCCACATGGCGGCGATGGACGAGATGGCGCGTGGCCACATGATCGCCGACGTGGTGGCGCTGATGGGGACTTTCGATATTGTGTTTGGTGAAATTGACAGATAGGGCTGTTTTCCACGGATTAACACTGATGTACACAGATAAAATCCTGATGGTTCATCCGTGAAAATTCGTGTTAATCCGTGGCTAAAAATAAATTATGCTTTCAACTGAATCACTCAAGAAGATAGATCGCGAGATCGCCAAATACCCCGCCGGGCAGCAGCAGTCGGCGGTGATGTCGGCATTGCGCATTGCCCAGGACGAGAAGGGCTGGCTGGCGCCGGAAACCATCGAATTTGTTGCCGAATATCTGGGCATGGCGCCGATTGCCGCGCACGAAGTGGCGACTTTCTACAACATGTACAACCTGCAACCGGTCGGCAAGTACAAGATCACGGTCTGCACCAATCTGCCCTGCACCCTGATGGGCGCCGAGTCGGCGGTGGAGCACCTGAAACGCAAGCTCGGCATCGGCTTCGGCGAGACCACGCCGGACGGTAAGTTCACCCTCAAGGAAGGCGAGTGCTTCGGTTCCTGCGGCGACGGCCCGGTGGCGCTGGTCAATAACGTGCGCCTGTGCGCCAAATTGACGCCCGACGAAGCCGACCGCATTCTGGCGGGGCTGGAGTAATCATGGCGAATGAAGTGATCTTCCATTCCATCCACCTGCCGGAGTCCTGGAAGCTGGAGAATTACCTCAAGGTAGGCGGCTACGATGCGCTGAAAAAGGTGCTGGCCGAGAAAATGGCGCCTGATGCGATCATTGAGCAGGTCAAGGCTTCGGTGCTGCGTGGTCGCGGCGGCGCAGGCTTCCCCACCGGCCTGAAGTGGAGCTTCATGCCGAAGAATTACTCCGGCGACAAATACCTGGTGTGCAACAGCGACGAGGGCGAGCCCGGCACGTTCAAGGATCGCGACATCATTCGCCTCAACCCGCACCAGTTGATCGAGGGCATGATCATCGGCGGTTACACGCTGGGCGCCAAGGCCGGCTACAATTATATTCACGGCGAGATCTGGGAGTGCTACGAGCGCTTCGAAGCCGCGCTGGACGAGGCGCGCGCCGCCGGACTGCTGGGCAAGAACATCCTCGGCAGCGGCTGGGATTTCGATATTCACGCCCATCATGGCTATGGCGCCTACGTGTGCGGCGAGGAAACCGCGCTGCTCGAATCGATCGAGGGCAAGAAGGGGCAACCCCGCTTCAAACCGCCGTTCCCGGCGAGCTTCGGTCTTTACGGCAAGCCGACCACGATCAACAACACCGAGACCCTGGCGTCGATTCCCTATATCGTCAAGCACGGCGGCCAGAAATTCCTCGAGTTGGGCATACCCAACAATGGCGGCACCAAGATTTTCTCGGTGTCCGGTCATGTCAACAATCCCGGCAATTTCGAGATCGGCATGGGCACGCCGTTCAGCGAACTGCTCAAGATGGCCGGCGGAGTGAAGAACGGGCGCAAGCTGAAAGCGGTGATTCCCGGCGGCTCCTCGGTGCCGGTGGTGCCGGGCGAGATCATGATGGACCTGACCATGGATTACGATTCCATCGCCAAGGCCGGCTCCTACCTGGGCGCCGGTTCGGTGATCGTGATGGACGACACCGTGTGCATGGTGAAGGCGCTGGAGCGTCTGTCCTATTTCTATTTCGAGGAGTCCTGTGGCCAGTGCACACCCTGCCGCGAAGGTACCGGCTGGCTGTATCGCGTCATCCACCGCATCGAGCACGGTCTCGGCAAGCCGGAAGACCTCGACCTGCTCGAATCGGTCGCCGGCAACATCATGGGTCGCACCATTTGCGCCCTCGGCGATGCGGCGGCGATGCCGGTGCAGGGCATGCTCAAGCATTACCGCAATGAATTCGAATATCACATTCAGCACAAGAAGTGCATGGTTTAAATGACATGCTAAACATCGAAATTGACGGCAAGCAGCTAACGGTCGAGCCCGGCACCAGCATCATCGATGCTGCCGATGCGGCGGGCATTTACATCCCGCGTTTCTGCTACCACAAAAAGCTTTCCGTAGCCGCCAATTGCCGGATGTGCCTGGTTCAGGTCGAGAAAGTGCCCAAGCCTTTGCCGGCCTGCGCCACGCTGGTGACCGACGGCATGAAGGTGATGACCCGCTCCGAAATCGCCATCAAGGCGCAGAAGGCGGTGATGGAATTCCTTCTGATCAACCATCCGCTCGATTGCCCGATCTGCGATCAGGGTGGCGAATGCGATCTGCAGGATCTGGCGGTGGGCTACGGCACGGGCGCATCGCGCTACACCGAAGAAAAGCGCGTGGTGTTCAACAAGAACATCGGCCCGCTGATTACCACCGACATGACGCGCTGCATCAACTGCACGCGCTGCGTGCGTTTCGGCCAGGAAATCGGCGGCATGATGGAGATGGGCCAGACCGGACGCGGCGAGCATGCCGAAATCACCACCTTCGTCGAGCGTTCGATCAATTCCGAGCTGTCCGGCAATATCATCGACCTGTGCCCAGTCGGCGCGCTCACCAGCAAGCCATTCCGCTACAGCGCACGGGCCTGGGAATTGACCGCGCGGCCATCGGTCAGCCCGCATGACGGGCTGGGCGCCAATCTCACGGTACAGACCCGCAGCAACCAGGTGATGCGCGTATTGCCGCGCGACAATGAAGACATCAACGAGTGCTGGCTGTCGGACAAGGATCGTTTCGCCTATGAGGGTTTGAATTCCGCCGACCGCTTGCAGCACCCGATGATCAAACGCGATGGCGCCTGGCACGAATGCAGTTGGCAGGAAGCGCTCGATTTCGCCGCTACCCAGCTCAAGCGCATCCGCGACGAGCAGGGCGAAGAACAGATCGCCGCGCTGGCTTCGCCGCATGCCACGCTGGAAGAGCTTTATTTGCTGCAAAAACTTGTGCGCGGCATCGGCAGCAACAATATCGATCACCGCTTGCGCCAGCCCGATTTCAGTGCCGACGCCGGCTTGCAGGGCGCGCCCTGGCTGGGGATGAGCATCGCCGATCTGAGCCAGCTCAACAGCGTCCTGGTGGTCGGCAGCACGTTGCGCGCCGATCATCCTTTAATCGCGATGCGCCTGCGTCAGGCGGCAAAACGCGGTGCGCAGCTCAACCTGATCAATCCGGTCGATGACGATCTGCTGTGCCCGGTCGCCAACAAATCCATCGTCGCGCCCGACGCGATGGTGGCTGCACTCGATCAAGTACGGCGCGCCCTGGCAGGTGAATCAGCCGATGTAACTGCACAAGCCATTGCCGCCAGCCTCAAGGGCGGCGAGCGCAAGGCCGTGCTACTCGGCAACTTGGCACAGCACCATCCGCGCTATGCCGAGTTGCATGCTCTGGCGCAGCAGATCGCCGAGCTGGCCGGCGCTCAATTCGGTTTCCTCGGCGAGGCGTCAAATAGTGTCGGCGCTTATCTGGCCGGTGCAGTGCCGAGCGACGGCGGCATGAATGCCGCGCAGATGCTCGACGATCCGCGCCGCGCCTATATTCTGCTTGGCGTTGAAGCGGAACTGGACAGCTACAATCCAGGCAAAACCCTGGCCGCATTGCAGGCGGCGCAACTGGTGGTTTCGCTCTGCGCCTACAAGGGCAAGGCGCCGGATTATGCACACGTGCTGCTGCCGGTGGCGCCGTTCACTGAAACCTCCGGCACATTCGTCAATACCGAGGGGCGTGCGCAAAGCTTCAATGCGGTCGTCAAGCCGCTGGGCGAAGCCCGCCCGGCCTGGAAAGTATTGCGCGTGCTGGGCAACCTGATGGAGCTGGCGGGTTTCGATTACGATAGTTCGGAGCAAGTGCAGGCCGAAGCGCTGACTGGCGACCTCAGCGCAAAATTGAACAACCGCTTGAAAGCATCGGCCACCGCCACGGCAGGACTTTCAGTGAACGGCTTGCAGCGCATCGGCGAGGTGTCGGCCTATCACGCCGATGCCATCGTGCGTCGCGCCGCCTCCTTGCAGAAAACTGCGGCTGCGGCGATTCCGGGTGCATGGATGAACGGCGAAACGCTGGCCAAGGTGGGTGCGACTGAAGGCATGGATATCACCGTCCGCCAGGGAGAAGGGCACGCCGTCCTCAAGGCGATGCGCGACGACCGTCTGCCTGCGAGTTGCGTGCGGCTGGCTGCGGGGCATCCCGCGACCACCATGCTGGGCGGGTTGATGGATGAAATCGTGGTGGAGCGGGCAGGATAATCATGACTGAAATAATCGCGATTCTTCAGGGATTTTTCGGCTTTGCCTGGCCGTTGATATACAGCATGGCCAAGATTGTCGCCATCGTCGCGCCGCTGATGCTGGGCGTGGCTTACCTGACCTACGCCGAGCGCAAGATCATCGGCTACATGCAGGTGCGCATCGGCCCCAACCGTGTCGGCCCCAAGGGCTGGTTGCAGCCGATTGCCGACGCGCTCAAGTTGCTGATGAAAGAAATCCTGATCCCCGCCGGCGCCAACAAGATGATCTTCCTGCTGGCGCCGGTACTGGCCATCGGCCCGGCATTGGCGGCGTGGGCCGTAGTGCCGTTCTCGCCGGAACTGGTGCTGGCGAACATCGACGCCAGCCTGCTCTACATCATGGGGATCACCTCGATGGGCGTGTACGGCATTGTGCTGGCGGGCTGGGCGTCGAACTCGAAATATGCTTTCCTCGGCGGCATGCGCGCTGCGGCCCAGATCGTTTCCTACGAGATCGCCATGGGCTTTGCCCTGGTCGGCGTGCTGATGGCGGCGCAGAGCCTGAATCTGGTGGAAATCGTCAAGGCCCAGCATGGCGGCATGTTTAGCTGGTACTGGCTACCGCTGTTCCCGTTGTTCATCGTTTACCTGATCTCCGGGCTGGCGGAAACCAACCGTGCGCCGTTCGACGTGGTCGAGGGCGAGTCCGAAATCGTCGGCTTCCATGTCGAATATTCCGGCATGGCGTTTGCGATCTTCTTCCTGGCCGAATATGCCAACATGATCCTGGTCGCAACCATGACCTCGCTGATGTTCCTGGGCGGCTGGAATCCGCTGTTCGATTTTGCGCCGTTCAACATGGTTCCCGGCTTCTTCTGGCTGATTTCCAAGGTGCTGTTCGTGCTGTTCCTGTTCCTCTGGTTCCGTGCCACTTTCCCGCGCTATCGCTATGACCAGATCATGCGTCTCGGCTGGAAGGTATTCATCCCCGTAACCCTGGTGTGGATCGTGGTGGTTGGCGCCGCCATGCAGACCCCCTACGGCTACCTGTTCCATTGAGGAAAAGAGCGTGAACAAGATCAAAAGCTTTTTTTCGACTTTCCTGCTGATCGAGCTGCTCAAGGGCATGGCGCTGACCGGGCGCTACATGTTTGCGCGCAAGATCACCATCCAGTTCCCTGAGGAACGCACGCCGATGTCGTCGCGTTTTCGCGGCCTGCACGCACTACGTCGTTATCCCAATGGCGAAGAGCGCTGCATCGCCTGCAAGCTGTGCGAAGCGGTCTGTCCGGCGCTGGCGATCAACATCGAACTGGCGCAGCGCGATGATGGAACAAGGCGCACTACGCGCTACGACATCGACCTGACCAAGTGCATTTTCTGCGGTTTCTGCGAGGAAGCCTGCCCGGTGGATGCGATCGTCGAAACCCGGATATTCGATTATCACGGCGAAAAGCGCGGCGATCTCTACTACACCAAGGAAATGCTGCTTGCCGTGGGCGACAAGAACGAAGCACAGATTGCCCATGACAAGGCGGCGGATGCGAAATACCGTTGAAATACAGAATTAACCTGCGGCGAAATGATTTTTGTGGAATATCTAAATGAACTTTGAATTGCTGGTTTTTTACTTCCTCGCGACGATTCTGCTGTTCGCCGGCCTGCGCGTGGTGACTGCGCGCCATCCGGTGCATGCGGCGCTATATCTGGTGCTGGCGTTCTTTACCGGCGCGGGGCTGTGGCTGTTGCTGGAGGCCGAGTTTCTGGCGATCACGCTGGTGCTGGTGTATATCGGCGCGGTGATGGTGCTGTTCCTGTTCGTGGTGATGATGATGAACCTGAACATCGAAAAAATGCGCGACGGATTCTGGTCCAATCTGCCTCTGGCGGCCTTTGTCGGTATTCTGATGGCAATCGAGATGTCGCTGGTATTGACGGTGGCTGGACGCACCATCGGCTCCGACCCTCATGCCCATGCCGCCGGCTACAGCAATACCAAGGAGCTGGGCCGCCTGATTTATACCGATTATGTTTATCCGTTCGAACTCGCCGCCGTGATCCTGCTGGTGGCGATTGTCGCCGCCATTGCAATCACGCTGCGCCGCCGGACTGGCACCAAGCATCAGGATCCGGCATGGCAGGTTCGCGTCAAGCGCGACGACCGCGTGCGCCTGGTGTCGATGCCTGCCGAGAAAGAAGGGGACTGACATGCCGACATTGACCCATTACCTGATTCTCGGCGCGCTGTTGTTTGCCATCAGCGTGGTCGGCATTTTCCTCAACCGCAAAAACCTGATCGTCGTCCTGATGGCGATCGAGCTGATGCTGCTGGCAGTGAACATGAATTTTGTCGCTTTTTCCCATTACTTGCATGACACCGCCGGGCAGGTTTTCGTATTTTTCATCCTCACGGTTGCCGCAGCCGAATCGGCCATTGGTCTGGCGATTCTGGTGGCATTGTTCCGCAATATGAATACGGTCAATGTCGCGGAAATGGATCATTTGAAAGGGTAAGGGTGAGGCGTGTTCCCCTCGCACCTGACATAAATTATGACTGAAATGCAAAATCTCTATCTGCTGGTGCCGCTGGCGCCGCTAGCCGGCGCGCTGATCGCTGGCCTGTTCGGCTGGCTGATCGGGCGCGCTGCATGCCACTGGGTGACCATTCTCGGCGTGCTGGTCTCCTTCGTTGCGTCCATCGCGATCTTTCAGGACGTGCTCGCCGGACACACCTTCAACGGCAGCGTCTACACCTGGCTCACCACCGGAGAAACCCGCTTCGAAGTCGGCTTCCTGATCGACCGCCTCACCACTCTGATGATGCTGGTGGTGACCTTCGTTTCACTGATGGTGCACATTTATACTATCGGCTACATGGCCGAAGACCCCGGCTACCAGCGTTTCTTCAGCTATATTTCGCTGTTCACTTTCTCGATGCTGATGCTGGTGATGTCGAACAATTTCGTTCAGTTGTTCTTCGGCTGGGAAGCGGTGGGCCTGGTGTCATATCTGCTGATCGGCTTCTGGTATACCCGCCCGACGGCAATTTATGCCAACCTCAAAGCCTTCCTGGTCAACCGCGTCGGCGACTTCGGCTTCCTGCTGGGCATCGGTCTGGTGCTGGCTTATTTCGGCACGCTGGATTATGCGGCTGTGTTCGCCCAGGCGCCGCAGATGGCGAGCCACACCATCAGCCTGTTTGAAGGGCAAACCTGGTCGCTGCTGACGGTGATCTGCATCCTGCTGTTCATCGGCGCGATGGGCAAATCGGCCCAGTTCCCGCTGCACGTCTGGCTGCCCGATTCGATGGAAGGCCCGACGCCGATTTCCGCCCTGATCCACGCCGCCACCATGGTGACCGCCGGTATTTTCATGGTGGCGCGCATGTCGCCGCTGTTCGAACTGTCCGAAACGGCGCTGTCCGTGGTCATGGTGATCGGCGCGATTACCGCACTGTTCATGGGTTTCCTCGGCGTGATCCAGAACGACATCAAGCGCGTGGTGGCTTATTCCACCCTGTCCCAGCTCGGCTACATGACGGTGGCGCTGGGCGCCTCGGCCTATTCGGTGGCGATCTTCCACCTGATGACTCACGCTTTCTTCAAGGCGCTGTTGTTCCTGGCGGCGGGTTCGGTGATCATCGGCATGCACCACGACCAGGACATCCGCAACATGGGCGGCCTGCGCAAGTACATGCCGATCACCTGGATCACTTCGCTGATCGGTTCGCTGGCGTTGATCGGCACGCCGTTCCTGTCCGGTTTTTACTCCAAGGACAGCATCATCGAGGCGGTCGGGCTGTCGCATCTGCCCGGTTCCGGTTTCGCTTATTTCGCGGTAGTGACGGGCGTGTTCGTCACTGCGTTCTATTCCTTCCGCATGTATTTCCTGGTGTTCCACGGCAAGGAACGGTTTTCGCTGCATGCCGCGCACGGTCACGATAGCCATGGCCATGGCGGTGCGCCGCACGAGTCGCCCTGGGTGGTGACCTTCCCGCTTGTCATGCTGGCAATCCCTTCGGTCGTGATCGGCTACATGGCGATTGAACCGATGTTGTTCGGTAATTATTTCAGTGGCGCGATTTTTGTTTCGGAACATCACCACGCCATGGCAGAGCTTGCCAGCGAGTTCCACAGCGCGGCCAGCATGGCACTGCATGCGTTGACCACCTTGCCGTTCTGGCTGGCGCTTGCCGGCGTGGGATCATCCTGGTTCTTCTACATGAAGCGCCCGGATATTCCCGCGATGATCAAACAGCGTTTCAGCCTGATTTATTCGATCCTCGAACGCAAATACGGCTTCGATGAATTCAACGACTGGTTTTTTGCCGGCGGCGCACGCCTGGTCGGTCGCTTCCTGTGGAAGGGCGGCGATGTCGCGGTGATCGACGGTTTCTTCGTCAACGGCACGGCGCGCATGGTGGGGTGGATCTCCTCGCTGGTTCGCCAATTCCAGACCGGTTACATTTTCCATTATGCGTTCGCCATGATCATCGGCGTGTTCGTACTGATGACGCTGTTCGTGAAGGGATAAGAACAAGATATGTTTGCTGGTTCGTCATGGTTGAGTCTGGTTATCTGGGTGCCGATTGCGGCGGGCGCGGTCGTGCTCGCCACCGGCAGTGATCGCAATGCAGGACTGGCGCGGGTGCTGGCGCTGATCGGCGCACTGGCCGGCTTCGCGGTCAGTCTGCCGCTATACACCCAGTTCGATACCTTGCAGGCGGGTATGCAGTTTGTCGAGATCGCCCCCTGGATCGAAACCTTCAAGGTGACCTACCACCTCGGTGTGGATGGTATTTCCGTGCTGTTCATCCTGTTGACCAGTTTTACCACGGTGCTGGTGGTGATCGCCGGTTGGAAAGTGATCGAGAAGCGCGTCGCGCAATACATGGCGGCCTTCCTGTTCATGTCCGGCCTGATGAACGGTGTTTTCGCCGCGCTCGACGCCGTGCTGTTCTACGTGTTCTGGGAAGCGATGCTGATTCCGATGTTCCTGATCATCGGCGTGTGGGGCGGGCCGAACCGGGTCTATGCGGCGGTCAAGTTCTTCCTCTATACCTTGCTCGGCTCCCTGCTGATGCTGGTGGCGTTCATTTATCTTTACAGCAAGGTCGGCACTTTCGAGATCCTCGATTTCCACCGCCTGCCGTTGACCATGAACGAGCAGATTTTCATTTTCATCGCCTTCTTCATGGCGTTTGCGGTCAAGGTACCGATGTGGCCGGTGCACACCTGGCTGCCGGACGCGCACGTCGAAGCGCCCACCGGCGGTTCCGTGGTGCTGGCGGCGATCATGCTGAAAATGGGCGCTTACGGCTTCCTGCGTCTGTCGTTGCCGATCACGCCCGACGCGAGCCATGCCCTGTCCGGCGTGATGATTACCCTGTCGCTGATCGCCGTGGTTTACATCGGCCTGGTTGCGCTGGTGCAGGCCGACATGAAGAAGCTGATCGCCTATTCCTCGATTTCGCACATGGGTTTCGTCACGCTCGGCATGTTCATCTTCAACGCATATGGCGTCGAAGGCGCGCTGGTGCAGATGATTTCCCACGGCTTCATTTCCGCTGCGCTGTTCCTCTGCGTCGGCGTGCTGTACGACCGCATGCACAGCCGCATGATCGCCGACTACGGCGGGGTGGCGAACCGGATGCCGAAGTTCGCCGCGTTCTTTGTGCTGTTTGCCATGGCCAATTCCGGCCTGCCGGCGACCAGCGGTTTTGTCGGCGAATTCATGGTGATCATGGGCGCGATCAAGGTCAATTTCTGGTACGCCGTTCTTGCCGCCATCACGCTGATTTTCGGCGCGGCCTACACGCTGTGGATGGTCAAGCGCGTGGTGTTCGGCGCAGTGGCCAACGACCATGTCGAGCAGCTTGACGACATCTCGGCGCGCGAATTCCTGGTACTCGGATTGCTGGCCGTTGCGGTACTCGCCATGGGCCTGTATCCGCTACCGTTTACCGAGGTGATGCACCATTCGGTGAGCAACCTGCTGTCGCATGTGGCGCAGAGCAAGCTTTAAGAAAGACCTAGAATGACATTCGTCACCCCCAACCTGATCCCCGCCCTGTCCGAAATCTTCGTGCTGATCATGGCATCGCTGATTCTGGTGGTGGACGTGTTCCTGTCCAACCGCAACCGTTACATCAGTTACGCCCTGACCCAGTTGACCTTGCTGGGCGCTGCCTGGATTACCATCAGCAGCGGCAGCACGGATGTCGTCTACACCTTCAACGGCATGTTCGTCGGCGACGTGATGGCCAATATGCTGAAGATGATGACTTATCTCGCCGTATCGGCGATGCTGGTTTATTCCCGCAGCTACATCCAGTTGCGCAACCTGTTCACTGGCGAATTTTTCGTGCTGGTGCTGTTCGCCATGCTGGGCATGATGGTGATGATCTCCGCCAGCCATTTCCTGACGCTTTATCTCGGTCTCGAACTGCTTTCCCTGAGCCTTTACTCGCTGGTCGCGCTACAGCGCGATTCGGCGCAGGCTACCGAAGCGGCGATGAAATATTTCGTGCTCGGCGCACTGGCTTCCGGCCTGCTGCTCTACGGCATGTCGATGATCTACGGCGCGACCGGCAGCCTGGAAATCAGCAAGGTGGCTGCCGCGATTCAGCATGGAGACGGCGGCAGAACCGTGCTGGCGTTCGGCCTGGTGTTCATCGTTGCCGGCCTGGCCTTCAAGCTGGGCGTGGTGCCGTTTCACATGTGGATACCGGACGTCTACCAAGGCGCGCCAACCGCAGTAACCCTGTTCATCGGTTCCGCGCCGAAAATCGCCGCTTTCGCCTTCGTCATGCGTTTGCTGGCGGAAGGCCTGAACGGGTTGGTGCACGACTGGCAGGGCATGCTGATAATCATGGCGGTGCTGTCGATGGCCATCGGCAACCTTGCCGCCATCGCGCAGACCAACATCAAACGCATGCTGGCCTACTCCACCATTTCGCACATGGGCTTTTTGCTGCTCGGTATTCTTTCCGGCACCCTGAACGGCTACAGCAGCTCGATGTTCTACGTGCTGGCCTACGTGCTGATGAGCCTGGGTTCCTTCGGCATGATCCTGCTGCTGTCGCGCAAGGGATTCGAGGCGGAAAACCTCGACGATTTCAAGGGGCTGAACCAGCGCAAGCCGTGGTATGCCTTCATGCTGCTGCTGATCATGTTCTCCATGGCCGGCGTACCGCCGACCGTGGGCTTCTATGCCAAGCTGTCGGTGCTGCAGGCGGCGCTGTCTGCCGGCTATCTCTGGCTGGTAGTGTTCGCGGTGCTGATGTCGGTGATCGGCGCGTTCTACTATCTGCGCATCATCAAGCTGATGTACTTCGATGCGCCGCTGGATCAGGCGCCGATTGAATCGCAGCCCGATTCCAGCATGCTGATCAGCCTGAACGGCATGGCGGTGCTGGCGCTCGGCATCCTGCCGCAACCGTTGATGGCGCTGTGCGCCTATAGTATCCAGAAATCCTTGCTATGACGCAGGTCTGGATCGTCCTGGCACTGGCGTTTGCCGCCGCCAACCTGCCTTTCCTGCTGGAGCGCCGCCTGCTGGTACTGCCTGCTGGCAAGGGCGGCAAAAACGCGGGCTGGCATCTGCTGGAACTGGTGCTGCTGTACTTCGTCGTCGGCGGAATTGCCTGGCTGGTGGAAAAAAATCTCGGCCCGGTGCAGCGCCAGAACTGGGAGTTCTATGCCACGACCGGATGCCTGTTCCTGGTGTTCGCTTTCCCCGGCTTCATCTACCGCTTTCTCTGGCGCCACAAGGGCGCCGCCTGACCCGACTCCTCCCGCTGTTGTCGTTGGTCGGAAATCCGGGAATGCGTTCTGCTTTGCCTTTCATCAAGCTTGAATCGAGAGATCATGGATGCCCCTGATTTAACCGAAAAACAATTGTCCACCCGCAACGTCTTCGATGGCCGCCTGCTGCACGTGCGGGAAGACCAGGTGACGCTGCCCAACGGCAAAACCGCCACGCGCGAATACATCGTCCATCCCGGTGCGGTGGTGGTGGTTCCTGTGCTGGATGACGGCGATATCCTGATGGTGCGCCAGTTCCGCTACCCGCTGAACCGCGATTTTTACGAGCTGCCCGCCGGCAAGATCGACTCCGGCGAAGAAACGCTGGTTTGCGGCCAGCGCGAGCTGCTGGAAGAAACCGGTTACGCTGCAGAAACATGGCAGCTTCTGACCACGATCCATCCCTGCATCGGCTATTCCGACGAGCGGATATTGATCTACCTCGCACAGGGCTTGAGCGAGCACGGCCACCGTCGCGACGAGGACGAGTTTCTGGAGAACGTCCGGCTGCCGCTGGCGACCGCCATGGAATGGGTGCGCGACGGCCGCATCAGCGACGTCAAGACCATGGTCGGCCTGTTCTGGGCAGAGAAAATTATCAAAAATAAGTGGGTGCCGTAGAATGTAGATTGCTGGAATGTCAGACCTCGCACGGATCATTCGAGGGGCTCATCGTTTGGTATGAGGAGGGATATGGAAAAGTTTCGAGGCGCGTCTCCTTTTGTGGATGTTGATGTAAAGGATATTCCTGGAATTCTCATTCAAGGCCCAGATGGCATTACAACAATTGTCCTGTGTGTGTTGTTTTTGATAATGGGTCTATTTCCAGTAGTCGTTAGCCAATTAGGGATTTTTTTTCACTTTGAGCTTGCAAAAAACACGTCGTCATACATGTTCTTATTGTTTCCGATATTGTTTTTTCTCATTTATATGAGGCTAAGCGGTATTAATACATCCAGAATCGGTGCTTATTTTAATGCACTGATGCTCATTGCCGCTGCGTCACTTTTTTTCAATGCATCAATTGTTTGGCGGATTTAAAAAACAGCAAGTGCAGGGCACAGTCGTTTACGTCAAATGTGGCAACCGGCAATGAGTGTTTCGTTTATTGGTGCCCTTGAATTCATGATTTTCATCCCTATTCTAGGACAGAGCCATTTTTCAATCGGAGAGATAACAGCATGACCATCGAAGCACATAAAGAAACGCTGGGTTTCCAGACTGAAGTTAAGCAGTTGCTGAAGCTGATGATCCATTCCTTGTACAGCAACAAGGAAATTTTTCTGCGCGAGCTGATTTCCAACGCTTCCGACGCCGCCGACAAGTTGCGCTTCGAAGGGCTCGCCGATGACGCCTTGTTTGAGGGCGACCCCAACCTGAAAATCCGCATTTCCTTCGACAAGGCGGCGCGCACCCTGACCATTTCCGACAACGGCATTGGCATGTCGCGCCAGGAAGTGATTGAGCATATCGGCACCATCGCCAAATCCGGCACGCGCCAGTTTTTCGATGCCTTGACCGGCGACCAGGCCAAAGACGCCAACCTCATCGGCCAGTTCGGCGTCGGTTTCTACTCCGCTTTTATCGTTGCCGATAAGGTGACGCTGGTCACGCGCCGCGCAGGCCTCACCGCCGAGCATGGCGTGTGCTGGGAGTCTGCCGGCGAGGGCGAATATACCCTGGAAACCATTGAGAAAACCGGCCACGGCACCGACGTGACCCTGCACTTGCGCGAAGGCGAGGACGACCTCCTCAGCAGTTGGCGCATCAAGAGCATCATCAAGAAATATTCGGATCACATCACCCTGCCCATTCTCATGCAGAAAGAAGAATGGGATGCCGAAAAGCAGGAGAGCCGCCTCACCGCAGAAGATGAAACGGTGAACCGTGCCAGTGCGCTATGGGCCAGGCCGAAGAGCGAGGTGACTGCCGAGGAGTACGAGGAATTCTACAAGCATGTGGCGCATGACTTCGAAGCGCCGCTGGCCTACACCCACAGCAAGGTGGAGGGCAAGCAGGAATATACCCAGTTGCTCTACATTCCGGCGCGCGCGCCGTTCGACCTGTGGGACCGCGAGTCGAGCCACGGCATCAAGCTGTACGTGCGCCGGGTGTTCATCATGGACGATGCCGAGCAACTGATGCCGCGCTACCTGCGCTTCATTCGCGGCGTGATCGATTCCAACGACTTGCCGCTCAACGTCTCGCGCGAGATTCTCCAGCACAGCAAGGATATCGACAGCATTCGCGCCGGTTCGGTCAAGAAGGTGCTCGGCCTGCTGGATGAACTTGCTGAAAATGACAAGGAAAAATTCACCAAATTCTGGGGCGAATTCGGTCGCGCGATGAAGGAAGGCGTCGGCGAAGATGCGGCCAACAAGGAGCGCATCGCCAAGCTGCTGCGCTTTGCCTCGACCCACGCCGACACCACCGAGCAGAGCGTTTCTTTTGCCGACTATATCGGTCGCATGAAGGAAGGCCAGGACAAGATTTACTACGTCACCGCCGACAGCTTCTCCGCCGCCAAGAACAGCCCGCATCTGGAAATCTTCCGTAAGAAGGGCATCGAAGTGCTGTTGCTTTCGGATCGGGTGGATGAGTGGATGCTGTCGCACCTCACCGAGTTCGACGGCAAGCCGTTGCAGTCTGTGGCCAAAGGCGAACTCGACCTCGGCAAGCTGGCCGACGAGTCCGAAAAGCAGGAGCAGGAAAAGGAAGCCGGCGAATTCAAGGCGCTGCTGGAGCAGGTCAAGGAAGTGCTGGGCGACCAGGTCAAGGAAGTGCGCATCACCCACCGCCTGACCAATTCCCCCGCCTGCCTGGTGGCCGATGAGCACGACATGGGCGGCAACCTCGCCCGCCTGCTGAAATCAGCCGGTCAGGCCGCGCCGGAGACCAAGCCGATCCTCGAAATCAACCCGCAGCACCCGATCGTGCAGAAGCTCAAGGCCGAAGCCGGCGGCGAACGCTTCGGCGACTGGAGCCACATCCTGTTCGACCAAGCGCTGCTGGCCGAAGGCGGGCAACTGGAAGACCCTGCCGCATTCGTGCAGCGGCTTAACGGCTTGCTACTGGCAATGGCGGGAAGTTAGGCTGTTCTGTAACTGATAAACAAGGGCGCTGCGGCGCCCTTGTTTATTTGGGTGTGTGGTTGGTTTTGAGTCTTGGTTGGCTCGCCGGTTTGGATAATTATGGGCAATGGATCGAGGTCATTCAAGCGTTTTGACTAGAGCGCCAAGGCAATTACTTAACAATTATTTTTTTGTGGCCTTAACTGGATTGGCTTTGACTGGATTGGCTTTGACTGGATTGGCTTTGACTGGATTGGCCTTAACTGGATTGGCTTTGACTGGATTGGCCTTAACTGGATTGGCCTTAACTGGATTGGCCTTAACTGGATTGGCCTTAACTGGATTGGCCTTAACTGGATTGGCTTTAACTGGATTGGCTTTAAGCGCGTCAAATTTGGCCACATAGTGAACTGAGAAGGTTATTACACTATCATCTGCCAACTTCTCTTTTTCGATTTCTTTCTTTGTCGCACCTAGATCAAAAATAACGCTAAATCCTTCGGCGTCGTTAGCTAATGTATATGGGGTAACTTCTATAGAACTCGTATGTCCGGGGTTAATCACACTTGCCCATGACATTTTTATTTTGCATTTGTCTTTTGTCAAAGGTTCGGCTGGTAAAGATATTGTGTAAGACCCTACTACATTTTTCACTTTTAAATATGTAGTTTTGATCTCCGTTTTCTCCCATTTGTACGAATTAAGTGGGTGTTTTGACGATTCAGGAATTATTACATCTTTACTACAGAAGATCATGCGTGGCGAATCTTCAGCAATACCTCGAATATAAACACTCTCCGTGCGGAAGAGTTTTCGGATTTTTTCGGGTATGGCTCCAGCCAAAAATGCCTCGTCAATTACTATACCGCTTGGCTTCGCCAAATCATTTAATCTAGAAGCTAGATTTAATATCTGCCCGGAGTAATCAATAATTTCCTCGCCCGCAAATAAACAAAATGCTGTTCCGCGGGCAACGCCAAACCCAATTTTTGGTGGCAAAGGGAAGTTAATCATCAAGTCATTAGTAAGCATGGCAGGGTAATCTGCAACGGCTTTAAGGCATTTGTTGAGCACTGATTCAGCCACAATAAGCAAATCGGCCTGATTGGATTTATGCTTAAAAGCCATAATAAGCCCGTCACCAGTGGGCTTAGCAAATACAGCGTCAGTAAAATAATCACTGAGCAATTTCTCATAAAACTTGGATATAAATATCGCCATCTCTGGCGCTTCACGTTCAGTACTGAACCCGGAAAAATTACGTATATCACATACGACAATTATTACAAATTCGGAACGCCCTTCCGCATCTCTAAATTTATTTATCAAATCATCAAGCATGTCGACCCTCTTAATTTGTGCATCCCCATTCAAGTAACACGAGGGGCTACGAATTCATGGAATAGATTGTAGGCGCAATTCGCTAATAACGATATGGCACATGCATTTTAATGACCTGCTGCCTAGTTTTCGAATCCAAACCGGCGAGCCAGAAATCAGCCGCGCAGTACAAATGCTGGCCTATTCCCGATGTGGAGAGATATCGCCGGTGTGCAGGCCGAAATCGCCGCTGCGCCGATCCTTGAAGTAGTGCTGCAAGGTTTTGCGGACGCTGGCAAAGGCCAGGTCGTTCCAGGGCAGGCTTTCTTCGCTGAATAGTTCCACTTCCAGGCTTTCGCTGCCGGGCGTGAAGTTGAGGTCGAGCAGGCGGCTGCGGTAGAACATGTGCACCTGGCTGATGTGCGGCAGGTTGTAGAGGGTGTACAGGGCGATGATTTCAACGCGGGCGTTGGCTTCTTCCGCTGTTTCACGTATCGCGCCATGGGCGGTAGTCTCGTGGTTTTCCATGAAACCGGCGGGGAGTGTCCACAGGCCGTGGCGCGGCTCGATGGCGCGGCGGCACAGCAGTATCTTGTCTTCCCACTCCGGGATCGCGCCCACCACGATCTTGGGGTTTTCATAGTGGACGGTGCCGCAAGCATCGCAGACATAGCGCGGCAAGTGATCTCCGGGCTGGGCTTTCAGTTCGACTTTCGCGCCGCAATGGCTGCAATAATTCATCTGGGAACGTTACCAAAAATAGCGGTAAATGGGTAGCGGCAGGCGCTTTGCAACTTCATGCACATTTGCAGTGGATAACTTTGTTGAAAACTTGTATGAATAGCGCTTAAGTGCATTGCCAGTAAGGAAAATAGTTAGCAAGGTTAAAAATTGTGCTAAAAAATTATTCAATAAAAACATATGGATAGTTAAATACACACTGGCATCATGGAGTTAGCGGCCAATGTATAACCATCCTCTCCAAAATGTGCATTAATTGCCACATACAGGCATGTCCTCATCATGGTTAATGCCCTAATCGGTAAGCATTTTATAGATGCGGGTAAATTTATTCCAATTGGGGCCGATATAAATAGACGACCTGCCAAAATCAGGAAAACCATGTTGTCTGGGCGTTATTACAATTGAAAAATAAAATTTTTACGATTCTCGCGTTTCCCGGCGATCTTCCCGGTCAGTTTGCACTGACGGCGGCATTGCTGTGTTTTTCGCTTGGCGCGGAGTCTGCTGCGTGGTCAACCGTGGCGACCAGCGAGAAAATGCGCATCGAGATCGATATGACCAGTTTTATGCGTCAGGGCGGCATTGTGACGGCCTGGGACAGGGAGGTTTATTCTGCCGCCGAGCAGGCGAGACCGGGTGATTTCTACTTCAAATCGTCAAAGTCGCTGGTTCGCTATGGGTGCGATTCCCGCCTTGCGGAGCTGGTGATGAAGGTTTATTACGCCGAGGATGGCAGCGAGATCAAGGTTGTCACTGCCGAAAACTATGGCAGGCCGAATTATGTCATTCCCGATACCGAGGGCGAGCGGAAATTCGAGTTTGTCTGCAACTACAAGAAGGTCGAGAAAGAAAAACCGATTGTCGTTGCCAAGAAGAAAGTGAAATCGAAAGAGCCCGACAAGGCCGAGGCCGAAAAAGCCGCAGCAGCAAAGGCGGCTGAAGAAAAAGCCAAAATGGCCAAGCCGCCACTTACGGGCAGGGCGATTCCCCGGTATCTTCCTTACCGCAAAACGAATTAACTCCGGTTTGCGGCAGAGGGCGCGCAGTCTTGCGGCAGCAAGGCCGTTGTTTTCCCTGTGGCATAGTAGGCCGCCAGTCCTATCCATTCCCTGATTGCCATCGCCATTCCGCCAAGATGGCCTGCCAGGTTGAGGTCGATGTGCAGAAGGTTGCCGGGCCGCGTGTGGTGATCCACCGGATAGGGGATCACCGGCCATTCCGCCTGGCAGAAGATGCCGGCTGAACGCGGCATGTGGAAAGCCGAAGTAATCAAAATCCAGTTTTGTCCCGGAGCGGGTTTGACCAGCGCCTTGCTCAGTACCGCGTTTTCAAAAGTGTTTCTGGCCTCGCGCTCGAAAACGATGCGCGAGACGTCCAGCCCCATTTGTGCGGACAGCCTTTTGGCTACATCCGCCCCTTTGCTTGCCTGGTTCACCATGCTGCTGCTGCCGCCGGTGAATACCAGTTGCGCTTTCGGGTATTGCCTTGCCAGTGCCTGGAACGCCAGCAGGCGCTCCGCACCGTCGCCCAGCTCAACCTGATTCCATGCGGCGGAAAGGTCGGCATCCTCGGCGCCGCTCAACACGATGATTCCGTCGATTTTCTGTGGCAAGGCGGGGTTGGCGGGAAACCTTTTTTCCAGCGGATAGAGCATCCATTCGCCAACGGGGAAGAGCGCCACGATCAGCATGGCGATGGCGACAAAACCCAGCAAGCGTTTTGCCATCCGGTTTTTTCCGCGCCATAGCAGCAGCCAGACAACAAGAACCAGGATCAGCAGCAGGCTGTCCGGGGCGATGACCAGCCACGCCAGCTTGGATAGCCAGAAGAAAACCGAATTCATTCTTCAGCGTTCCAGCGGGTGGCTGAATCCGTCATGCGGCGATCCTGCCTCCCGGTACAGGGTGTGGTTGGTTTTCAGGCGGTTCTCAAGAAATTCCTCGTCTCCCGGCTTGAACCTGAGAAATTGCAGGCCGATCCGAAACGCGTTTTTCGAAAGTATGGTGTAAACCATGCGGCCCTTGATTTCGAGGATTCTTTTGGTTTGTTTGGCGTTGAGTGGCGGAACCATCAGGAACAAAGTCACAGTGCCTTTGTGAAAGATGTTGCGGTCGCAGTAGATGCTGATGCCGCCCATGGAAATGTCGTTGCCCTTGCCGTAAAAGGTGTCCTTGCCTTTGTCGTTTTCGAACACGATGGCCATGCGCCACCTGACCAGATAACGCTCTTGCTGGCGCATGCTGGCATGAGACTCGGGAGGTTCATCAGGTTTGAGGATGGGGCGGGCATCGGCTTCATTGCACACCTCCTTGGTCAGGATTTCCAGTGCATCAAAGCGTTCTTCGACGAATCCGTTATTGCTGGTTTGATTCATGGTGCAGGATTCTCAGGGGTGGGGCCGATATTGTCGGCGATTTACTTTGGCAAGGCGTTGAAATAAATGGTGCCCCAGAGACGAATCGAACGTCCGACCTACCCCTTAGGAGGGGGTCGCTCTATCCACTGAGCTACTGGGGCGATGCGGCATTTTACACGGGTTGGCTCCGGCTTGGGAGTGTCGGGCGATCCAGGCGCCTGTTCACGGGAATTTTTGCCGGTATTGTCCTATGCTTAGAGAAGATAAACACTAGTGGCGCCAGACGAAGCAGGCCAATGGAAACGCCCTCAGGACACCCGTTTTTAAGACATCTTCCCGAAGAAATCGCAGGGTTGGCCGATCTCAGCCTTGATCTGGTCTGGACTTGGAGCCATGCGGCAGACCTTTTGTGGAAAGAGATGGCGCCCGCAGTCTGGGCGCAAACCCGCAATCCGTGGCTGATCCTGCAGAGCATTTCGCAAAAACATCTGGAGCAGTTGGCCAAGGACAGGAAATTTCGCGCCAGGATCGGGCAATTGATGCAGGCGCGGCACGATTATTCTTCGGCGCAAACCTGGTTTGGCAGCGTACACCCGGATAGCGATGTACTGGTCGCCTATTTCAGCATGGAATATGGCTTGGCGGAAGCGCTGCCGCTTTATTCCGGCGGATTGGGCGTGCTCGCCGGCGATCACCTGAAAACCGCCAGCGATCTGGGCGTGCCGCTGGTTGCGGTGGGGCTTTTGTATCAGGAAGGCTATTTTCGCCAGATGCTCGATGCCCGTGGCCGGCAGCTTGAAATCTATCCCTACAACATGCCCGCCAACATGCCGATCACTCCGGTGCGCGATGCCGATGGCGGCTGGCTCGGCGTGCCGATTGAACTGCCGGGGCGGACGCTGATTTTGCGTGCCTGGCAGGCGCAGGTGGGAAGGGTGAACCTGTACCTGCTGGACAGCAACGATCCGATGAACAGCCCCGCCGACCGCGGCATCACCGGCAAGCTGTATGGCGGCGGCGTGGAGATGCGTCTGGTGCAGGAGATCGTGCTCGGCGTCGGCGGCTGGCGGGTTCTCGGCGCGCTTGGCCTGCGCCCGGATGTCTGCCACCTCAACGAGGGTCACGCTGCCCTGGTGACGCTTGAACGGGCGCGGCAATTCATGCAGGACAATAATATCGATTTCCGGGAGGCGCTCTGGGCAACCCGCGCCGGCAACATATTTACCACTCACACTCCGGTTGCCGCTGCCTTCGATACTTTCCCGCTGGCCTTGCTGGCTGAGTATGGCGCGACGCATTACGCCACGCAAATGGGCATTTCGCCGCAGGAACTGCTGGCCTTGGGCCGAAAGCATGCCGAAGCCGACGGCGAGTCGTTCAACATGGCTTATCTGGCCGCGCGCACCTGTGGCATGATCAACGGCGTGAGCCAACTGCACGGCACCGTCAGCCGCCGTATTTTTCAGGAGTTGTATCCGGGTTGGCCGCAGCGCGAGGTGCCCGTCGGCTATGTCACCAACGGCGTGCATGTTTCCTCATGGGATTCGTCCTGGGCGGACAAGATATGGACCGGCACCTGCGGCAAGGATCGCTGGCTGGGCATGCCGGAAAAACTGTCATGCGCCATTCAGGCGTTGAGCGATGAGGCATTGTGGACCTTTCGCGCCGAGGAGCGGAGTGACCTGGTGCATTACGCGCGCCACCGGCTGGCGCGCCAGCTCGGCCAGCGCGGCGAGGGCGCGGAAGCCATCGCGCAGGCCGGCGATATTCTGGACCCGAACGTACTCACGCTCGGCTTCGCCCGGCGTTTTACCGAATACAAACGGCCCAACCTGCTGCTGCACGATGCCGAGCGGCTGGCGCGCCTGCTCGCCGATCAGGTACGCCCGGTGCAGTTGATCGTCGCCGGCAAGGCCCATCCCCTGGACGAAACCGGCAAGCGGTTTATTCAAGCGTGGACGGAATTCTCGCGCCGCCCGGTGGTTCGTGCGCATGTGGTGTTTCTGGAAGATTACGACATGCATCTTGCGCAGGAGATGGTGCAAGGCGTGGATGTGTGGATCAATACCCCGCGCCGGCCATGGGAAGCCAGCGGCACCTCCGGTATGAAAGTGCTGGTCAATGGCGGCCTTAACCTTTCCGAACTGGACGGCTGGTGGGCCGAAGCCTACTCGCCGGAGGTCGGCTGGGCGCTGGGCGATGGCATGGAACATGCCGAACCGGAATGGGACGATGAAGAAGCCGAACAGCTTTATCGCCTGCTGGAGCAGGAAATCGTGCCGATGTTTTATCGCCGCGATGCGCAGGGCATTCCGCGCGAGTGGACGGCGCGCATGCGCGCCAGCATGTCCCGGCTTGCGCCGCAGTTCAGCAGCAACCGCATGCTGCAGGATTATGTGCGTGACGCCTATCTTCCTGCGGCTGCAGCATACCGGCGGCGCAGTGCAGGCGGCGGCAGCCTGGCAAAAGATCTGGCCGCCTGGGAATTCAGCGTCAAGCGGCATTGGCACGAAATCCATCTGTCGAACATGGAAGTGCAGCCACGACCCGGCGGGTGGTTCTTTACGCTGCAGGTCTATCTGGGGGAGATCCCACCGGAATTTGTGCGGGTGCAAATGTATGCCGATTCGCCGGACGATGATGCGGTGGCGGTGCAGGAAATGGAATGCCAGGCGGATATACCGGGTTCAATTCGTGGCTACATCTACCGATGTTTTATCGCTACCGAGCGGCCTGTCGTCGATTTTACGCCACGGGTCATCGCCTGGCATCGGGAGGCCCGCATTCCGTCCGAGGTCAATCTCATTCACTGGTTTTCAGATTGACCTTAACCATTGCGATGACGGAGTGAGATAGCCGTTTTGCGCTAAAATTACCGGATGAAAAAAGACGATTGCGGCAGCCCGTTTGCGCCGGGACGAAAAGGATATATCCGGTTCTGCGATATTCCGTCCGAACTGATCGCGCTTCTCAATCATGGAAAAATCGAAACGGCGACCCTGACCGAGCAGGCCTCGATGGATTTCGCCATTGTGCTGCGAGAGGCATTGCGCGACTGGTCGGGCGATACGGCAGCGCTGGCACGCGAGGTAGCGGGGCAGGATTTTTCCCGGCAGGGGCTGGTGAAGCGCATGGAACTGGCCGGCAGGGCGTTGGGCGAGAGCGGCGCATTCGGCAATGCGCCGGCGTTGCAACAGCTAACCGCGCACCCGGTCGATACGGTGCGGGGATTTGCCTGCTTTGCCATTGCCCTGCATCCGGGGCTGGAATTCGCGGAAAAATTCACGGCGATCAGGCCGCTGGCCGCCGACCGCCATTTTGGCGTGCGCGAATGGGCGTGGCTGGCGTTGCGACCGGCTGTCGCCGCTGCCCCGCTCGATGCCATCGCCCTGCTGAACGGCTGGGTGTCGGAAGCGGACGCCAACCTGCGCCGTTTCGCGGTGGAGATTACGCGGCCACGCGGGGTGTGGGCGAAGCACATTCCGTTGCTGCAGGCGGAGCCTTGGCGCGGCCTGCCGTTGCTTGAGCCGTGCCGCCGCGATGCAGCGCGTTATGTTCAGGATTCCGTGGCCAACTGGCTGAACGACGCCGCCAGGAGCCAACCGGACTGGGTCGAAGCATTGTGCCGGGAGTGGTTCGGCGATAATTCCGATGACAAGGCATGTCGTTATATTTCACGGCGGGCGCAGCGTAATTTAAACTTAACAAAAGGCAGTTCAGCCACGGATTGACACAGATGTACACGGATTATCAATGGATGGGCCTTCTCGTTGTAATCGCTTTTCAGGCGAGCAGAAAACCTTTGGCAACACCATTTGTTTTATCTGTGTGAATCCGTGTACATCTGTGGATAAAAGCAGTTTTTAAAACAGGCCGGACAAGCGATAGCAAAACGGTAGCCCGGCGCGCTGTGATAAAATTACGCATTGGGTTGTTCCGCTGGAATTTTTTGGGGAGTTTGAAACATGGCCGCTTTTACGACTGACGAAACTGCAAAGATCAAGCAAGCTCTGGAGCAGCGTCAACGGCAGCTCATCGAGGAAATCCGCGATGAGCTGGCTAGTTCTGGAGAGCAGCACTACATCGATCTGGCGGGCCGCGTGACCGATCTGGCCGATGAATCGGTGGCGGATCTGATCGCCGACATGGATGCGGCAATGGTTGACCGGCAGGTTATCGAAGTGCGGGAAATCGAGGCGGCATCCGCTCGTCTCGCTGCCGGCGATTTCGGTTCCTGCGTCGATTGCGGCGCTGATATTCCGCTGGCGCGCCTGCTGGCGTACCCGACCGCCGTGCGCTGCACGGCATGCCAGGCCGTGCACGAAAAAACCTATGCTCACGCAGGCAACCCATCGCTTTAGAAAGCAGTTTATCCACGGGTACACGGGTTATCAAAAAATTGTGTCAAGCACGTAGGCCACCCTGGTGCGATTCAAACTGATGTGAAATGCAGCATGTAGGTTGGGTTGAGCAGCCTTATCGCGAAACCCAACAAACCTAAACAACAAAACCGGCTCTTGAAGTTTGAGTTTATTGGGTTTCGCAAAAAACCGCTCAACCCAACCTACATGTTTGTTTTACGTCACATCAGTTTGAATCGCACCCGGCCACCCCTTAAGCCGGTAGGTGGATGGCTTATGAGCAGCGATTTGTTTTATCGGTGTCAATCCGTGCCATCCGTGGCTAAAGGCTTTTTTAAATTTATTCACCAGGCGATTTCGCCGCGTTTCGGTTCTATTTCATTATGCCTGTCGTTACCCTGGATAAAGTTTCCCTCGCCTATGGCCACCATCCCTTGCTGGATCATGCCGATTTGCAGCTCGACCCCGGCGAACGGGTCGGATTGATCGGGCGCAACGGCGGCGGCAAGTCGAGCCTGCTCAAGATCATCGCCGGCGTGGCGCACCCCGATGACGGCAAAGTGTGGCGCGCGCCGGGGATTAATCTGGCCTATGTGCCGCAGGAGCCGCAACTCGACCCCGATCATACGGTATTCGAAGCGGTGGCCGAAGGGCTGGTCGGCTTGAGCCAGTTGTTGATCGATTACCATGCGGTTTCCCACGCGCTCGGCGAAGAGGGTGCGGACGTCGATGCGTTGCTGGAGCGCATGCAGCACTTGCAGGGCGAACTGGAAGCGCGCGACGGCTGGCGTCAGCAAAGCCGCATCGATGCGGTGATGACCCGCCTTGCCTTGCCTGAAGACGCGCTGGTTTCGTCGCTTTCCGGCGGTTGGAAAAAGCGCGTGGCGCTGGCTCGTGCGCTGGTTGCCGAGCCCGATGTGCTGGTGCTGGACGAGCCCACCAACCATCTCGATCTCGCCGCCATCGAATGGCTGGAAGAGCTGCTCAAATCTTTTGTCGGCGGCGTCTTGTTCGTCACCCACGACCGGCGCTTTCTCGACAATGTCGCCACGCGGATTGTCGAACTGGATCGCGGGCAACTGGCCAGTTTCCCCGGCAACTTCTCCGCCTTCCAGCGCCGGAAGCAGGAGATGCTCGAAGCTGAAGAAGTCTTTAACGCAAAATTCGACAAGGTTCTGGCCCAGGAAGAGGTGTGGATTCGCCAGGGCATCAAGGCTCGCCGCACCCGCAACGAAGGCCGTGTGCGGCGGCTGGAGCAGTTGCGGCGCGAACATACGGCACGCATCAACCAGACCGGCAAGGCCCGCCTCGCGCTAGATGCGGGAGATCGCTCCGGCAAGCTGGTGGCAGAACTGGAGCATGTTTCCAAGTCTTTCGGCGACAAGCCCATCATCCGGGATTTTTCCACGCGCATCATGCGCGGCGACCGCATCGGCCTGATCGGGCCGAACGGCGCGGGCAAGACTACCCTGCTCAAGCTGATACTGGGCGAGTTGCAGCCCGATTCCGGCACGGTGAAGAGTGGCACCAAACTCGCCGTCGCCTATTTCGACCAGATGCGCGAGCAGCTCGACGAGGAGGCGACGCTGATCGACACGATCAGCCAGGGCAACGACTTCATCGAAATCGGCGAGGTGAAAAAACACGTCATCAGCTACCTCGGCGATTTTCTCTTTCCGCCGCAGCGCGCGCGCGCCAAGGTGTCGTCCCTCAGCGGAGGCGAGCGCAACCGCCTGTTGCTGGCGCGCCTGTTCACCCGTCCTGCAAACGTGCTGGTGCTGGACGAGCCGACCAACGACCTCGACATCGAAACGCTGGAGCTGCTCGAAGAGCTGCTGCTGGAATATTCCGGCACTTTGTTCCTGGTCAGCCATGACCGGACATTCCTCGACAATGTGGTGACCTCGACCATCGCTTTCGAAGGCGATGGC
Organism: Betaproteobacteria bacterium; assembly: GCA_021373185.1. Lineage (GTDB taxonomy): Bacteria > Pseudomonadota > Gammaproteobacteria > Burkholderiales > Sulfuricellaceae > Sulfuricella. The sequence goes on from JAJFTF010000005.1 coordinate 35,163, forward strand.
CACCTGGCCGAATATGCCGGCGGCTATGAAGACTGGCTGCGCTGCCGCCCGCGCCCCACAGGCGAAACCGCGAAACCGGCTGCAGTTGTCGTTGCGCCGAAACCAGAGGCCAAGCCGGTGGCAAAAGCCAAGCTTTCCTTCAAGGAAATTCGCGAACTGGAGGCGTTACCCAAGCAAATCGAGGTGCTGGAGCAGGAGCAGCAGGCCATCGGTGAAAAGCTGGCGGACGGTGAACTTTACCGCGCCGATCCCGGCGAGGTAAAGCGCCTGCAGGCGCGCAATACCGAGATCGAGGAAACGCTGCTGAAGGTAATGGCGCGCTGGGAAGAACTCGAAGGAAAGTAGCGCTTGATATATCTCATTGCGGATAATGAGTGAAATGTTGTCTTATTGGCGCATCGTTTTTGCGACTGACTATCTGTGATCAAGAACCTGTTTTTTCTGCTGCTGGTTTTTCCCCTGACCGCAACGGCAGCTTTCCCCTCGTTCCAGGCGCTGATCGACGCTACGCCTGCCGGCGGTACCTTGCGCCCGAAACCGGGCACCTATGCCGGGCCGGCAACGATCTCGCGCCAGATCGCCATTGATGGCGGCGGCAAGGTGACGGTGGATGGCGGCGGCATCGGCTCGGTGCTGCTCATCGACAGCAGCAGAGTGGTGGTGCGGGGGTTGCGCCTGACCAATTCGGGGGAATCCCACGACCGCATGGATAGCGGCATTACGCTGACCGGCAACGAAAATCGGATCGAGGACAACGTGGTCGAAGGTACGTTGTTCGGCATCAGTCTGAAACGGGCCAACCACAATGTTTTGCGGCGCAACCGCATTCGCTCCAAACCGGCAGAACTGGCGATGCGCGGTGAGAGCATCCGTCTCTGGTACAGCATGGATAACCTGATCGAGGGCAACGATATCGATCAGGCGCGCGATCTCGTGATGATGAATTCGCCGCGCAATCGTATCGTCGGCAATGTCATTCGCAACAGCCGTTACGGCATCCACCTGTTTTTTTCGCCGGATAGCGTGCTGGAAGGCAACTCGCTCTACCATACCGCCACCGGTATCATCGTGCTGAACTCAGACCGGGTGATGGTGCGGCGTAACCTGATCTTTCATTCGCTGGGCGTGAGCGGCGCGGGGCTGGCCTTCAAGATGAGTGCGGAGGACGTGGCGGATGGCAATGAAATCGTCCATTGCGCCGTCGGCATCCTCGCGGATTCGCCGGTCGAAGCGGCGGGAAAGACCCTGTTGCGCGGCAACCGGATCGCCCATAATGCCGTCGGCATACGGTTCTACGGCGAGCGCGGCGGCCATGCCCTGTATGGCAACAGCTTCGAGAACAACCTGATCCATGTCGCCATGTTCGGCAGCGGCGATGCGCTCGCCAACGATTTCCGCGGCAATTACTGGGACGATTATCAGGGTTTCGACCGCAATCACGACGGCATCGGCGATATCCCGCATGAGCTTTATGCCTACACAGACCGGATCTGGATGGAAATTCCCATGGCGCGTTTTTTCCGCAACTCTCCCGCGTTGGAACTGCTGGATTTTCTTGAGCGGTTGGCGCCATTCTCCGCGCCAGACCTGGTTCTGCGAGATGCTGCGCCGGTATTCAACAAGCCGGCATGGCGGCTGAATACATCTGGGAAAACCGCGATTCAATAGCGTTTTTCAGGCTTATCGTTTCCGCAACGGATCAAGCAGCGGCGACAAGCCGTTGTGATCCATCTCCTGCATCAGCGCCAATAGCCGACCGATTTCCCCATCCGGGAAACCGGTGCGGGCAAACCAGTTAAGGTATTGTCCCGGCAGGTCGGCAATCAGGCGGCCCTTGTATTTGCCATAAGGCATGACAAGAGTAACCAGGCGTTCCAAATCTTCAGGATTCAAGTTGGTTGCGCTTCAAGATCCAATCATCTGCCGCACCACCGAATTGAACGGCGCGATCCATTCTTCGGCAAACTGATTGTCGCAGGCGTTGACCTCGGCAATGGCGCGCAGCATGGAGCGGCCCTGGCCGCGGTGGGCATGTTTCAGCATCACCGCTTCGAAGGCATCCACCATGGCCAGGATCTTGGCGCCGGCGCAGATCTGGTCGGACATCAGTCTATTCGGGTAACCGGCGCCATCGGGTGTTTCATGGTGTTGCGCCACCATTTCTGCAGCCGCTTTCCAGTTTGGCATGCGTTCCAGCAGACCTGCACCGAAGTCGGGGTGGGCGCGCAGGGCCGTCATGTCGCTCTCGCTGATTTTCCCCGATCTGGTCAGCCAGATCGATTCTGGCAGCAGCGTCATGCCGATGTCGTGCATGTAGATGGCTGCTTCCAGTTGTACCGGATCGACCGGTTTGCCGGCAGCCAGATTGGTCGCCAGGGCGAGGCGCAGCATGCGGATGGTGCGACCGCGGAAATGAGGGGAGCGACTTTCAAGCTGTTGCGCCAGCGAACGGAAAAAGCGCAGGTCAGCGGCGATTTTATTTTCGGCGCGGGGAATCGCGGAATGCTCCACCTTGCCAGTCGGGGAGGTGGCCGCACCAATGGCCGGGCGGAAGCTGGTGACCGATTCGATGATATCGCCGATCATGCCATCCATCTGGTCTTGCCCCACCTTGCTCAGTCTTTCCAGACCCTCCACCAGTTTGATGAGTTGCAGGTGAGCGAGCGACTTTCCCACGCCCAGCGTTTCCACGGCGAGTTCCAGGCGGTCAATTGTCAGCAGGATCATTTCGCCGAGCAGTTCGGTAAAGGCCAGCTCGCCGGAGCGTACCCGTCCCAGCAGGGTTTCGAGCGGGTGGCAGATGGTTACGCCCATCTCGACCTTGCACAGGGAAGCATCCCCCTTGAGGTTGTGCAGGGTGCGAAACAGGTTGGACATGATCTCCGGGTCGGCGGGCGACTCTTTTAACCGGGCTACATCCTGCTCGATCTTGGGAGCGAGATCCTTGAGGTCGTCCTGGTATTCCTCGAACGATTCGCGATCTTCGATTTTTGGCTGGGTCAGCGCTTGCAGGTTTGCCATTCGGTATCCCCTCGTTGTCGGGCAGGTTTATTGATTTCAGATAGTATCGGCGCTTAATGACTGTGGCAATAGCCGTAACTTGAATGGACGTTTGCCAATGGCGAAAAAAAACCCGGCATGCCGGGTTTTTTCTGGTTCGCCGTGAAGCTTAACCTGCCTGGATGTTCGAGGCTTGTTTGCCTTTAGGTCCTGCAGTTACGTCGAAAGTCACGCGCTGGTTTTCCTGCAGCGTCTTGAAGCCGCCAGCCTGGATCGCCGAGAAGTGCGCGAACAAATCTTCGCTGCCATCATCAGGGGTAATGAATCCAAAGCCTTTAGCATCGTTAAACCATTTTACAATTCCAGTTGCCATTGTGTTTTTCCTAAACTCAAAAAATTATTTGGGCGAGAATGCCCGTGTCTATCGAATCAAGAAAAAACAGGAACTATTTGATCGTATCGCAATTAAAAGCTTGAATTCTTTAGAGCACGAGCAAGTCTACAGTATTTCTGAGCAAGACAGGGCGAAGTTTCGAGTAAAAGTATTCTTTATTCGTACAAGGGCGCAATTTATTCTGCATGATTTCCGGTTAATGAGTCGGCCATTAAATAGATTGAAATGGCCGCTCTATCGTAGGCTGGTGGTGAGCAAAGCGAACCCCAGCATGTTCGCGGTTACCAAACGCTGGGGTTCGTGCCTCACCACCAGCCTACAAAAATATTTAATGGTCGACTCAATAATGGCTGGCCCTGCTGGGTTACAGCTTGAATGTCGCAATCGCGCGCCGCAAGGCGGCCAAGGCATCTTTGCCCGTTTGCCCTCCATAGCGCAACGCAACATAGCGGGCGGTGATGTCGGCTATGCCCGGCGCTGATTGTGGTTTGATTCGGGCAGCGCGTGCGGCGAAATCCTGCGCACCCTCATGCGCGGCGCGCACGATGCCTGCCCTGGCCAGCTTGCGGCAAAATTTCAGGTACAGGCGTTGTGCTGCGTCGGTGTCGCGCACATAGACGCGGCGCAGCATGTGCAGGGCGTACAGCCCGACCAGCAGCGCGATCCATTCCATTATGCCGATTGCCATGTTCTGCCAGGTGACGAATTCCATTCCCATGTGGGTCAGGAAGGCGAATTGCCGCTCCGTGTCATACCCCAGCACCCACTGGTTCCACTGGTTGGTCATCAGGTCGAGATTGGCGCGCAGGCCGAGCAGCCACGACCATTGCGTGCGCGCCATGAACGGCAGCACGGTGCTGTCCGCCAGGCCGCTATTCAGGATGGCGGCGGCGAGGCCGTTCTGCACGCGCAGCGGCGCAATGGTGGCGGTGGGATCGATGCGCACCCAGCCGCGCTCGCGCAGCCACACTTCGGCCCAGGCATGGGCATCGGACTGGCGCACGATGTAGTAATTGCCGAGCCGATTGTATTCACCGCCCTGGTAGCCGGTTACCACGCGGGCGGGAATGCCTGCCGCACGCATCAGGAACACGAAACTGGAGGCGTAGTGTTCGCAGAAACCCTTGCGGGAATCGAACAGGAAGTCGTCCACCGAGTGCGCTCCCAGCAGCGGAGGTCTCAGCGTGTAGAAAAATTCCTCGCGGTTGAAATATTTGAGGGCTGCCTGCAACACGGCTTCATCGTCATGCAGGCTGGCGCGCCATTCTGCGGCGAGTTGCCGGGTGCGGGGATTCCGTCCGGGTGGAAGCCGCAATGCACGTTGCAGCTCGCGCGGCTCTTCTTCGGCATTGGCGCGGTAGCCCAACTGCGAGTGCGCAGTGTAGCGCAGGCGCGAGGTGACCGCGGTTCTTTGCTGGAACTGGAAGTCGTTGCCCAGCATGGCCGGGATAGAAAGCCGCGTCGGCATTTCCAGCGCAAACAGCCAGGTTTTGTTGTGCGGCTCCAGCGTCACGGTGTAATCGACCGGTTTGTCCAGATTATCCAGTTGCGGCTGTTTGGCCCGAGTTGTCCAGCCTTGCGTCCAGGTGCGACCGTCGAACTCCTGCAGTACCGGGCCGCGCCAGTACATTTGCGTGTGCGGCGGCGCTGCGCCGTTGAACGTGACGCGGAATGCCACTGCATCGGACAGCGAAAGCTGGCTCAGGCTGCCGGGAGACATCTTGTCGTCCAGCCCGCTGCGGCCATATGCGTCCTGCGGCAGCCCCCACAATGGCCCCGGTACGCGCGGGAACAGGACAAACAGCACCAGCATCAGCGGGATTGCCTGAAGCAGCAGCATGACCGCGATGCGCAGGCGTGGGCGCAGGGCCGGCGCACCGGGTTGCAGTTGCAACCATGTCGTCACGATGGCCAGCAGCGTGACGAGCATGAACAGCGCGGTGACGATGCTTTGCGAATAAAGAAAATTGGTGATGACGATGAAGCAGGCAAGGTAAATTGCCACGAATGCATCGCGCCGGGTGCGCAGTTCCAGCAGCTTGAGCGCGGCAAGCAGGATCAGCAGGGATACGCCGACATCGCGTCCGAAGAAAGTATGGAAGCCGACCAGAATGCCGCCGATGCTGCCCAGCGTGACAATGAGCAGCAGCCAGCGCGGCGGCAGCGTGGCGCTACGGTAGGACAGGTAGGCGCGCCACCCCAGCAGCGTGGCGCACAGCAGGCTGACCCATGGCGGCAAGTGGGCGACATGGGGGGCGCTGACCAGCAGGATGCAGGCGAGCAAGCCATAAATGAGGCGGACGTCATTCACCTGCGGCGGGATTTTTTTCGCGAACAGCCTCATGAATTTCGCTCACTCGACCCGAACAGCGCCAGCGCACGCAAGCACTCGGCGCGGTGTGCTGCGCCGTGTTGCGGCGGTAGTTCGATAGCGGGCAGGCGCAGGCCATAAGGCAGTTTTTGCGCGTCGGCATCCAGCACCCACCGCGCCAGGATCTCCAGTTTGCGCTCGGCATGCACGGCGGGCAGCAGCGACCAGTCCAGCCAAAGCTCCTGTCCCTGCGGCGTGCTGAATTGCTTGACCTGCAAGCCCTGTTCGCGCGCCAGCGCTTTCCAGGCGATACGCGGCATGGCATCGCCGGCGACATAATTGCGCAGCCCGGAAAAATCTTCGTCGCCCGTCATGTTGAATGCACCCAGGCCGCTTTGTGTCAGGCTGGCGGGCAATGGCTGCGGCGCGGCAGGCTTGGGATAGACCAGGCAACGCACATCGAATTGCAGGTATGACCAGGCATGGAACAGGCCGAGCGGGTATTCGGTAAACAGGGTCAGCCGCCCGCTGCTCAGCCAGCCGCGTTGAGGTGCCGGCAGCGGCAGCCGGACTTCGCTGGTGTGTTGCGCGGCAACGCCGAAGGTGACGCAATGCCTGCTATCGTCACGCAGGTTGAGGCTGAAGCGCGGCAGGGTGCTGGCGTTGTGGAAGTGAAACACGAACTGCGCCATGTCTCCGGCGAACACAGAATCGACCCGGCCCGCGCTTATTTCCAGTTGCGCCATGTCGCGGAAGGCATGCAGCATGGTCATCAGGGCGGCGGTGCCGAGCAGGAAGGTGAGCACGTAGCCCAGGCTCAGGTTGTAGTTGACGTCGCCCAGCAGCATCACCAGCAGCAGGACGGCAAAGCCGAAACCCTGGCGGGTGGGCAGGATGAAGATGCGGCGCTGGTTGAGCGTGACCGCGCCGCTGTCGATTTTTGGCCGGAACAGCCAAGTGCGGAATCGTTGTTTGAGTGCGGTCAGCACGGGCGTGGGGTCTGTGCCTTCAGGGGATCGGCACGGCCTCGATCAGCGCTCTGGCAAGCTTGTCGCCATCCGATGCCTGCACATCCTGCACGCCTTGCAGGCGGTGGCTGGCGACGCCCGGCAATACCGCCTGCACGTCTTCCGGCATCACCGCATTGCGTTCGTCCAGCAGCGCCCAGGCGCGCGCGGCGGCGATCAGCGACAGCCCAGCACGCGGCGACAGACCATGCACAAAGCGCGCCGATTCGCGGGTGTGGCGCAGGATGGCTTGCACGTAATCGAGCAGGGCGGGGGAAACGAAGACTTGTTTCACTTGCTGTTGCAGCGCCAGCAGTTCTGCGGCCTCCATCTGCGGCGCGAGGCCGGAGATGATCTCGCGCCGCTCCACGCCGGAGAGCAGGCCGCGCTCCGCCTGCGCATCCGGGTAGCCGAGCTGGATGCGCATCAGGAAGCGGTCGAGCTGCGATTCCGGCAGTGAAAAAGTGCCGATATGGTAAGTCGGGTTCTGCGTGGCGATAACGAAGAATGGCGTCGGCAGCGGGCGCGTGACGCCCTCGATGGTCACCTGCTGCTCCTCCATCGCCTCCAGCAGCGCGCTTTGCGTTTTCGGTGTGGCGCGGTTGATCTCATCGGCCAGCACCATTTGCGCGAAGATCGGCCCGGCGTGGAACTTGAATTCGCCGCTGTCGCGCTGGTACACCGACACGCCGAGAATGTCGGCGGGCAGCATGTCGCTGGTGAACTGGATGCGCTGGAACTGCAAGCCGAGCGAGCGAGCCAACCCATGTGCCAGTGTCGTCTTGCCGACACCCGGCAGATCCTCGATCAGCAAATGGCCGCGCGCCAGCAGGCAGGCCAGTGCCAGCCTGATCTGGTGCGGCTTGCCGAGGATGACCTGCTCGGCCTGGCGAATGACGTTGCGCAGTGAATTGCTCATGGTGATGGCCTGTGAATTGGTTTTATGGAAAACAGTTTAGCCACGGATCAATGCGCGTACACCAGCTTGAGAATTGGTCTTCGACCGGCAACATGCAACCGAATAAAAATTTTCCGCCCGTTTAACACCTTGTGTCCCCAAGAAAAATAATTGGCGTCGGTGAAATGTAGCGTATGAGTGGCATACGGTTCCAGCCGACGGTCACCAGAATCAAAGTCTGCGCTTCCAAAGGACTCGAAACTTTTTAGCGGCCAACGACCGGAACAATAGAGAAGTTCCCAGTACGTGAGAATGAGCGGGCGATTTGAAAGGTTACGGATAAAAATTTCATTGCCAACGCTTTCACTACCCGTGAAGTTGTAGCTGACGTCAACGCGAAAGCGATCTCGCCAGAGTTCAAGGAGCTTGACGATTGCAAGCAGCGTGGAGAGACCCGCACCCCACCAAGCAATTAGTGTCGATCCAGATTCAGCAGCACACATATGATGACGCCCCATCAAAGCATCAAAGGGGCCTGGCCCCTTTGATTGTACGGCCTGGCGGATGACGTTGCGTAGTGAATCGCTCATGGTGATGGCCTGTGAATTGGTCTTATATAGAAAACAGTTTAGCCATGGATCAATCGAGTCTGACCCCATTGATTCATTCGTATGTTGATGATGATCTGAGATTCAGGATGCGTATTCATAAGGCGCCCAGCGTCCGGTGGAATGATGGGTTATGCATCGGATTTCGTAAGGTCTTCGAAGTCCGCAAGAATTTCCGCTAACAGCTTTTCCTCTTCCTCTTCCATTTCCTTCGTGACGGCAGCATGGACAATCTTTAGGCCTGCCGATAGCTTGTCGGTAAGGATTATTTTTCTCTTCTTGCTTACGCGCTCGCTGAATTCTTGTTTGAGCCAGTCATTCAGGTAGGATTTGCCATCGTAGGTCGCTCCGTAATCTGTGTCCCGAGTGACTATTACGACGTGCTTTCCGCTGTCAGCCGAGCATTTAACAATCCACTCCCAGTTCACTGCATCACCAATGGATGTGTCGGCCTGCTTTCTTGGCGGATAGCCAAGTGTGAAGCGCTTTCTGGCTAAGTTTCTTACCGAAATGCGCTCCTTCTTTGAACGAGAAAGGTTGAATGGTGAATCGTTTTTGAAGATGCGCTGTAGAGTTTGATACACAGGGTCATGATGCGTTGGGTTACTGAGAACAGCTTGAATTTTTTCGTTGACCTTTTTGTGTTGCGCAATAAGTTCCTTCTTCTTCTTTTCGATCATCTTCGTTGCTTGGAGGTCGGCAACGAGTGCGGGAACTGTAAGCTTTCCCCAGTCCGGGGCAGTGAAGTTGTTCAGTGACTCAACAATGACACGTTGGCGGTTTTTCTTGTACTCCATCTCGATTTGGGAGCCAACGATCAGCCGATCCTTGCAGGCTTCCAACTGCTCAAGATATTTGGTGCTGATGTCAGTCTTCCTGATTCGGTAGAAATCTAAGAGGACATTGGTATCAACAAAGAGAAGTGTATCGAGCACCGCTTCAACAGCCATTGGTGTCTCCTAGAGATGCATAATGTTAAGTTGAGGGGCTGACGCGGGCTGCTTCGCGGCAGTCCAGCTCGAACGTTAGGTTAACCTGAGAAAAGTCGTTCATTGATAATCCGTGTGCATCGGTGTTAATCCGTGGATAAAAGCGGTTTTTCAATTTATTCAGTATAGGCGCATGACGCAGTATCGAATGGGCTAGAAATTTGCCGCTTCAGCCTCTAGGTAAGCCCGGCTGATATCGCTGCCGATGTTCTCCTCATATCCCTTGAGCTTTTTCCACTCGGCGAGGTTCAGGGTGTTGCGCACTTCACTGTCGTTCAGGCCTTTCTTGTAGCCCGATTCCACGCCGGCATAGAAATCGGCGATGAGCTTGTGCAGCTTGGCGACATCCGCCTGATTCATCAGCGGCCCGTGCCCCGGTATGATGGCCACGGTATCGAATTTCTGCACCTGTTCCAGCGCGGCGATCCAGTTTCTGACGTAGCCGTCGCGCATCACCGGCACGGTGGTGTTGACCAGTATGTCGCCGCCGATCAGCACCTTGTCGTCCGGCAGATAGACCATCATGTCGCCCGCCGTGTGCGAGCCGCGCGGTACCCACAGCAGCATCTTCACGCCTTGCAGGCTACGGTCGTTGCGGCTTTCTTCCTTGAACGTGACGGTGGCCGGCATCGGGTGGGTATTGGGGAATTTCCGCCCAATCATGTTCTCCATCAACTGCACCCACTCGTCGCCGGTTTTCTCCACCCATATTCTGCATTGCTCCGAGCTCAATATCACCGCGCCAGGAAACGCCACGTTGCCGAGGATGTGGTCGCCGTGGTGGTGGGTGTTGATGATGTGGGTAACGGGTTTGGGGGTGATTTTCGCAATCGTTCTGGCGATGTTCTTGCCGACTTCATCGGTTGCGCCGGTATCCACCAGAATCACTCCCTTGTCGCCGATGATTACGGTGCTGTTCACCATGTAGCCCTGGTTATGGCTGCTGGGTTGTCCCATCGGCCCGAGCAGGGCATAAACGCGAGCGTTGATCTTCACCACCTTGGGCTCGGGCATTTTGGTTTTTGCCCAGGCGCCGGAGGCGAGAAGCAAAACAAACAGGGTAAGAATGATTCGCTTCATGCTGCCTCCGTGCGGGTGATTCAGGAAATGGCTTGGTAATACAGGTTCTGCGGGTGATTGGCCTGGGCGAAGAAGAACCAGCGCTCGGCCAGCAATCCCGCATATTGCACCAGAAAAGCGGCGGACAGCAACACCGTTACCGAGGTGGAAAGCCCGCCGGCCAGCAGCAGCAAGGGCAGCACGAACACTGTGATGAGGAAGACCCATTTGACCGAGCGTAGCAGGATTTTGCTCTTGCCGTGGAAGAATTCCCGCGTGTTGAACGAGCCGCCCATGAAGCCTTGCGCTTGCTGCACGATTTTATTGTGGCGCACGCCGATGGCCGATTGCAGGGTGGATTTCGGCTTCAGCTTGCAGTTTCTCATCAGCGATGCGACGCGCGTCACCATCGCCAGCAGCGTGATGATGATCGCCCACTTGCCGTAAAAACCCATCAGCTCGGGCGCGGCATAGACCGAATAGGCCGTCGCCAAGGTAAAGCCGGAGGCGCTGCCGAGCAGCAGGTAGTTGATTACCGTAAGCGGGCTATGCCACTCCTGCAAAAATTTCAGGCAGGCGTAAATCATCGCCGTGCAGACAAACAAGACGAAGCACAGCACCGTGCCGAGCGCGCCGAACACCATGGTTGCGCTCAGGGTCAGCGTGCCAATCGTCACCAGCGGCTGGTTCCAGTCCAGCCAGTGGGCTGCGCCATAGAGCAGAACCATGCCCATGAAGGCGGGTAGGGCGAGCACCTCGCGCGACAGCCAGGAGGTGCGCCATTTGGCTGCCGAGCGCCAGGCCCGTTCGGGATGGCCGAGATGGAAAAATGAAGCGATCAGCCCGGCAATCAGCAACGACAAGGCGATCAGGCTGCCGCCCAGATAAAATCCTTTGCTCGCCTGCTCCGACAGCAAATGGAAGAATGCGTACACTTGGCCGGTATAGAGCGCCAGGAAAAGCCCCTGACCGGTGCCGATCAGGGTGGTGAGAAAAATTACTGAAAACGCGGGATGCATTAATAACTCCATTTCTCGTTAATAGAGATGATTTTGTAGGAGCGGCCTTGGCCGCGATATTGGCGGTTATCGCGGCCAAGGCCGCTCCTACGCGATACCATAATTACCAAGAGGTTACGTCGTCCAGAGACGGTTCGCTCTTGCCCGGCTGCGGTAGCTGACGTTCTTTCTTGAGCGGATTGTCGGCGCGCGACAGCTCGTCGGCATGAATCTTGATCCGGGTCTTGCGCCGTGGCAGATAGTGGCTGGCCGGCTTGGTCGCCCACTCCGGCATTAGCTGGTAGCCGCCATTCTCGCGGATCGCGGCGGAGACCACCGATTCTGGGTCGTGGACGTCGCCGAACAGGCGCGCGCTGGTCGGGCAGGCCAGCACGCATGCCGGTTTTCGCTCGGCTTCCGGCAGATTCTGGTCGTAGATGCGGTCAACGCACAGCGTGCATTTTTTCATCACCTTCTGGTGCTCGTCGATTTCGCGCGCGCCATAGGGGCAGGCCCAGGAGCAATATTTGCAGCCGATGCACTTGTCGTAGTCCACCAGCACGATGCCGTCTTCCTTGCGCTTGTAGGAAGCGCCGGTCGGGCATACCGGCACGCATGGCGGATCTTCGCAGTGCAGGCAGGATTTGGGGAAATGCAGGGTCTCGGTGTTGGGGAAAGCGCCTATTTCGTAGGTCTGCACCCGGTTGAAAAAAGTGCCGGTCGGGTCGGCGCCATAGGGGCGGTCGTCGGACATCGAACCCGCCTGGCCCGAGGTGTTCCACTCCTTGCAACTGGTGACGCAGGCGTGGCAACCCACGCAAACATTGAGGTCGATGACCAGTGCGAGTTGGGTCATTTCCATTTCCCCTTTCCGGCAAAGTAGGCCTGCCAGGCGGGGCGAACCTTGCGCGTTCCCGGCGCGGAGGGCACCGCGGTAAATTGCGGCGAGGTCTGTTCGGGTTCTCCCGCATCCGCCTTGTAGATTCTCACCTTGACGTCATACCAGGCCGCCTGGCCGGTCACCGGGTCGGAGTTGGACAGGTGCGCGCCGTCGCGGTTGGCGGGCAGCTCTTCGGAAATCAGGTGGTTCAGCAAAAAGCCTTTTTCCGATTCGTTCGCTTCCGGCGCCAGGTTCCATGCGCCCTTTGATTTGCCGATGGCGTTCCATGTCCATACCGTGCCCGGCTCCACCGCCTCGGAGTGGCGGCACATGCAGCGCACCTTGCCGTGCATCGATTCCACCCAGATCCAGTCGTTGTCGGCGATGCCTTGCGCCTGCGCGGTCTGCGGATTGACGAACAAATAGTTGTGGGCGTGAATCTGGCGCAGCCAGGCGTTCTGCGAATCCCACGAGTGATACATCGCCATCGGCCGCTGAGTCACGGCGTTGAGCGGATATCTGGCGTTGTCGCTGAGTTGCGCTTCGAGCGGCTCATGGTAGAACGGCAGCGGGTCGAAATAAGTGTCGACGCGCTGTCTGAGCCGATCCGGCGGCTGGCGGCCATCGCTTTTGCCCTGCGCGGCCAGGCGGAACTTCTGCAGCACTTCCGAATAGATGTGGATGTTGATCGGCTCGGCGTAGCGCGTCAGGCGGTGGCGCTGCGCCCATTCCAGGTAGCCTTGGTTCCAGTTGCGCATGTACTGGTAGGAGCGCGGCAGATGGTAGTGGTAAACGCAGTTGTTCTTGGCGTACATTTCCCACTGGCGCGGGTTGGGCTCGCCGCGCATGAATTTCTCGCCGCCCTTGCCGCGCCAGCCGGCGAGAAAGCCGATGCCGGAGCCCGGCTCGGTTTCATAGTTGATGATGAAATCGGGGTAGTCGCGGTACTTGCGCGAGCCGTCCTGATTGACGAATACCGGCAGCTTGAGGCGCGAGCCCAGCTCGATCAGCACTTCCTGGAACGGCTTGCACTCGCCGGTCGGCGGCAGCACCGGAATGCGCACCGAATCCACCGGGCCGTCGAATTCCGAGATCGGCCGGTCGAGCATCGACATCACGTCGTGGCGTTCGAGATAGGTGGTGTCCGGCAGCACCAGATCGGCGAAGGCGGTCATCTCGGACTGGAAGGCGTCGCACACGATCAGGAAGGGAATCTTGTACTCGCCGTCCTCGCGCTTGTCCTTCAGCATGTCGCGCACCTGCACCGTGTTCATCGCCGAGTTCCACGCCATGTTCGCCATGAAAATGAGCATGGTGTCGATCGGGTAGGGGTCGCCGCGCCAGGCGTTGGTGATGGCGTTGTGCATCAGGCCGTGAACGGCAAGCGGATATTCCCAGGAAAAGGCCTTGTCGAGCCGCACCGGTTCGCCTTTTTCGTCGACGAACAGGTCGTCCGGGTCGGCGGGCCAGCCCAGCGCCATGCCGCCCAGCGGCGTATTGGCTTGCACGCCTTCCGGCCCTTTCGGCGTTTTGGCGCAGGGCGGAATCGGGCGCGGGAACGGCGCCTTGTGGCGGAAGCCACCGGGGCGGTCGATGGTGCCGAGCAGGCTCATCAGGATCGACATGGCGCGGATGGTGTGAAAGCCGTTGGAGTGCGCCGCCATGCCGCGCATGGCATGAAACGCCACCGGGTTGCCGGTGACGGTTTCGTGCTCCTTGCCCCAGGCGTCCGTCCAGGCAATCGGCAGCTCGATCTTCTGGTCGCGCGCGGTGATGCCCATCTCGTGGGCGAGGCGGCGGATGGTGGCGGCGGAAATGCCGGTAATCCCCTCCGCCCATTCCGGCGTGTAATCCTTGACCCGCTCCTGCAATAACTGGAATGAAGGCTTTACCGGGGTGCCGTCCTTGAGATTGAATTCACCGAGCAGGAACGGGTCGGCGCCTGCGGCATGGGTGACCACCGGCTTGTTGGTGTTGCGATCCCACCACAGCTTGTTCTGCGGGTCGAAGCAGCCCTCTTCTTCCGGCACTTCGGTGCGCACGAACATGCCGTATTCGCTGCTGTTTTCGTCGAGATTCACCAGCTCGGCGGAGTTCGAATACTGCACCAGGAAATCGCGGTCGTAGAGGCCGAGGCGGATGATCTCGTGGATCAGCGCCAGCAGCAGCGCGCCATCGGTGCCGGGGCGGATCGGCAGCCACTCGTCGGCGATGGCCGAATAGCCGGTGCGCACCGGGTTGATCGAGACGAAGCGTCCGCCGTTGCGCTTGAACTTGGACAGCGCGATTTTCATCGGGTTGGAATGGTGATCTTCGGCGGTGCCGATCATCACGAACAGCTTGGCGCGCTCCAGATCGGGGCCGCCGAATTCCCAGAATGAGCCGCCGATGGTGTAGATCATGCCGGCGGCCATGTTCACCGAGCAAAAGCCGCCGTGGGCGGCGTAATTGGGCGTGCCGAACTGCTTGGCAAAAAGGCCGGTCAGCGCCTGCATCTGGTCGCGGCCAGTGAACAGCGCGAATTTCTTCGGGTCGGTGGCGCGAATCCTGGCGAGCCGCTCGGTGATCAGCGTGAACGCCTCCTCCCAGGAAATCGGCTCGAATTCGCCTGCGCCCCGCTCTGAGCCGGGCTTGCGGCGCAATGGCCGGGTCAGGCGCGCCGGGGAATACTGCTTCATGATGCCGGAGGAACCCTTGGCGCAGATCACGCCCTGATTCAATGGATGCTCAGGATTGCCCTCGATGTAGCGCACCTCGCCGTTCTTCACCGTGACGCGAATGCCGCAGCGGCAGGCGCACATGTAGCAGGTGGTGTTCTTGACCTCGATGCGATCCTGAGTGGTGGCAGTGCTGGCCGAAGTTTGCATGACTTTGATCCCGATTAAGCAGAAGCGCCGCGCCAACAGCGTGCGGCCTTGCAAGAAATGGTAAGCCTTGATTTTACCGAATATTAGCAGTTTCGCATCTTTACAATTTTTATGTGGACATTAAGAATTTGGATAAAGTCTAGATTAAAGCCTGTGTCAACGGCAAATTGCCAGTGCCCGAAGCCCGAAGCCCGAAGCCCGAAGGATGCAGGGAGCGGGACAAATTGGAGGTCAGGTTCGGAGTGGATAACAGCTACAGCACTCCAGCCGCCACAATCAAAAATAATCCATATTGTTTTTGTCGGGTATTATGCTATACATAAACCGTATGGATTCAATCCATTCATGAGTAGATCGGGTATTCAATCTAATTTCCTGACAGGAGACGGACATGACTGACCAAATCCAAATTCTCGTAGACCGGGACGTTTACAATCAACTGATGCTGCTGATGGTGCCGCCCGTCAGCGATGCCAACGCGGTCATCAGGGAGCTGTTGTTTCAGGAGGGGCATGTTAGCCGGGGGGCTGTTGCTTTAGGGGCCTCGGAACGGCATTTCACTTATGAGCAGGAACTGGAGCGCTCCGCTCAAGGCGTTTACGAGTGCGGAGGGGGCACTTAAAGCCCGCCGGAACTTGTCAGGTTGGCGCTGTTTCAGGGCAACCAACGCCGAGGCTGATCGACCGATGGATTGGATATCTGCTTACACATGAGGAAAACTCGGGTTATGCGCGACTTCCCAGAGGAATCCGTCGGGGTCTGTGAAATATCCCGAGTAACCTCCCCAGTCTGTAGGTTGTCCCGGTTTCGTGACTTTTGCCCCGTAGGCCGCAACGCGCACAAGTAAAGCATCTACCTCCGCCGGGGAGCGCACGTTATGCGCCAGTGCAAAACCAGGAAAACCGGACCCCTCTGCCGAAAGGCCTGCGTCAGCGGCCAGGCTCTCCCGCGACCAAAGAGCGAGCCATGTTTTCCCCAGCTCGAAGAACGTGACGGTCGGCGGTGTCTCAAGCCGTGGTAACCCAAGGCATTCCTCGTAGAATCGTGTGGCCCTGTCAAGATCGGATACGCCGAGGGTGATAAGACTAATGCGAGGTTCCATGGTGAAATCCTTGAGATGCCTAAGTTGGTGAATAACGCGATCAAACGCCCAGCAAATAAGCCACCCCACCCACGGCTGACAAACAGGTCAGCAGGTGGAACCAGCCCCACAGCACATATTTTCTTGCCAGGCGTTGTTCCGACAGGTTGGAGAGCAGGAACAGCCTGCCGTCTTTCGGCTTGCGCATCAGGTGCGTGCCGTCTTGCAGGCGAATTTCGCCATGCTGTCTGGCGACTTCGCGTTTGGCCTGGAGTACGGCGAGTTCCCATTCGCGCGGGTCGATCTCGCCGTCTTTATTGAGATCGAAGCGTTCGTGCAGTTGCGTCTTGTCGCGCTTCCATTCGGTCAGCAGGGCGTTGAGGTCTTCCTTGAAATTGAGGCTGCTGTTGGCGCCGCCCAGTGTGGTGAATTCGCCGATGGCGTAGAGGGTGTCGAGCGGCGACAGCAGGTATTCGGTATAGCGGTAGTCGCCTTTGTTCCAGACTTGTTTATGGCTGGTGATGATTTCGGCATGATCCGGGTCGATGAAGCATTGCCCGCTGCCGTCGTCGATCAGGATGGTGTCGTCGCTCACTCCCTGGTCAACGATTTCGTAGCCTTTTTCGCTGTCTTTCTTATGCTCGATGACGTAGCGGTACCACACGCAGGGCAGCAGGGTGAGCTTGCTCAGCAGCGGGCTTTCCGGCGCTGATTTGGCATGGCCGGTGAATTCGACATAGCCCTGGGCGGCAGAGGCGATGCGCGAGGTGGGGGTGTCGAGGATCAGGCGGCTGCGGCGGGTGTTGCCCATCCAGGCAAAGAAGCCGATGAGGCCCATCAGGCCGAGAGACGCGAGCCAAGCTTCGGGTGTGCCGATTCGTGCGCCGACCGCCAGCATCAGCAGGTGCCCGCCCGAGGTGAGCAGGTTGGCGTAGTGCTGCTTCAACCCATCGAGCATCAAAGCGCTTGTCGCGTTAGCTGTTGAACAGTTGCTTGACGTTGACGTCGGCGAGTTCCGCGCTGTCGAATTCGAGCAGGTCGGCGGGCTGGAAATTGAACATGCGCGCGACCATCATGTCCGGGAATTGCTCGATGCGCACGTTGTTGAGGTTGACGCTGTCATTGTAGAACTCGCGCCGGTCGGCAATGGCGTTTTCCAGGCCGGTGATGCGCCCCTGCAAGTGCTGGAAGTTTTCGTTGGCCTTGAGTTCGGGGTAGGCCTCGGCCACCGCGAACAGGTTGCCGAGCAGTCCGCGCAATGCGCCTTCCGCAGCGCCCAGCGCGCCCATGTTCTGGCTTGCGCTGGCAGTGGCGAC
The DNA here is from genome assembly GCA_021373185.1 of Betaproteobacteria bacterium. Taxonomy (GTDB): domain Bacteria; phylum Pseudomonadota; class Gammaproteobacteria; order Burkholderiales; family Sulfuricellaceae; genus Sulfuricella. The sequence continues at coordinate 52,571 of JAJFTF010000005.1, forward strand.
CTGGGTGCGCGCCTTCATGACTTTTTCCAGGGTTTCCTGCTCGAATTTCATGTACTGCTTGCAGGTTTCCACCAGTTTGGGCAGCTCGTCGTGGCGCTGCTTGAGCAGCACGTCGATATTGGCCCAGGCCTTGGCGACGTTGTGCTTGAGGTTGACCAGGCCGTTGTAGAGCATGATGAAATAAATCACGGCGATGACCAGAATGGCAATCAGGACGAGAGAACTCATGGCGGTGCCTCTTTAATGGGAAATTGGTTTCCGGCCATTCTGCCGAAGTTCGCTTCACTTCGCCAGTTTCGCTGCTATATTTAGAAGCGATGCAGCTTAAATAATAGGGGAAACGAAAATGACCGATATCGTCAAGTTGTTGGGGAGTGAAGCGGAAAGCCTGTTGTCTTATCAGTGCAAGGGAATTCCCAAATCGATGCTGCACCTGCCGGGGCCTGATTACGTTGATCGGGTAGTGGCGCAGAAAGATGTGAAACCGGGCGTGCTGCGTTCGCTGCAAACCATCTTCAATCACGGGCGCATGGCGGGCAGCGGTTACGTGTCGATCCTGCCGGTGGATCAGGGTATCGAGCATTCCGCCGGCGCTTCCTTTGCGCCCAACCCGATTTATTTCGACCCGGAAAACATCGTCAAGCTGGCCATCGAAGGCGGCTGCAACGCCGTTGCTTCCACTCTCGGCGTGCTCGGCTCGGTGGCGCGCCGCTATGCGCACAAGATCCCGTTCATCGTCAAAATCAATCACAATGAAATCCTGACTTACCCGGCGATCTACGACCAGACCCTGTTCGCCAGCGTCGATCAGGCCTTCGACATGGGTGCCGTGGCCATCGGCGCGACGGTGTATTACGGTTCGCCCGAATCGCGGCGGCAAATTCTCGAAATCAGCGAAGCTTTCGCCCATGCCCACGAACTCGGCATGGCGACAGTGCTGTGGGCTTATCTGCGCAACCCCGGATTCAAGAAAGACGGCATCGATTATCACACCAGCGCCGACCTCACCGGCCAGGCCAACCACCTCGCCGCCACCATCGAAGCCGACATCGTCAAGCAGAAGCAGGCGGAGAACAACGGCGGCTACAATGCGATCAAGTTCGGCAAGACCCATCCCAAGGTGTATTCCGAATTGACCAGCGACCATCCGATCGACCTGGTGCGCTATCAGGTCGCCAACTGCTACATGGGCCGCGCCGGCATGATCAATTCCGGCGGTTCATCGGGCGAAAACGATCTGGGTCAGGCGGTGCGGACTGCGGTGATCAACAAGCGCGCCGGCGGCATGGGGCTGATTTCCGGGCGCAAGGCGTTCCAGAAGCCGATGCAGGATGGCGTGACGTTGCTCAACGCGATTCAGGATGTGTATCTGTCGAAAAAAGTGACGATCGCCTAAGCCCTCAAAATTATTGAACCGCAAAGGCGCCAAGGCGCAAAGACCAAAATGAAAACAGAGTGTTGGCGGTGTCGTTCATATCGGTTTTTGGACGTGCTGTCGTGGGCCGGTATCCCGTTGGGTTTTTTTGCGCCTTGGCGTCTTTGCGGTTAGACGTCCCGTTTCAGAATAACGGGGCGGGTCAGTGGACTTCGGGATGCTATCGTATTAACCCGCAGCCAGTCCGATCACTTCATTGAACGGCTTGCCCGGATACTGGAAGCCGACGGGGCCGTCTGGCTGGGCGTGGACGAACTGGTGCACGAACGGGTCGGCGGAGTTGATCATTTCCGCCGCCGCACCTTCGGCCACGACCACGCCGTCGTGGACGAAGTACACGTAATCGACCACCTTCAGGGATTCCGACACGTCGTACGTCACCACAATCGAAGTGATGCCGAGCGCATCGTTCAGGCGGCGGATCAGGTTGGCGATGGTGTTGAGCGAGATCGGGTCGAGGCCGGCAAATGGTTCGTCGTAGATGATCAGCATCGGGTCGAGGGCGGTTGCGCGAGCCAATGCCACGCGTCGTTCCATACCGCCCGACAGTTCACTCGGCATCAGGTTGTGGGCGCCGCGCAAGCCGACTGCATGCAGCTTCATCAGCACCAGATCGCGGATCATGTCTTCCGACAGGTTGGTATGTTCGCGCATCGGGAAAGCCATATTCTCGAAAACCGACAAATCCCCGAATAGTCCGCTCACCTGGAACATCATGCCCATTTTGCGGCGCATTGCGTACAAGGCATCGTTGTCGAGCTCATGGACTACCTGCCCGGCGACCTTGACGCTGCCGCGCGACGGGCTGAGCTGCCCGCCGACATGGCGCAGCAGCGTGGATTTGCCGCAGCCGCTGACGCCGAGAATAGCCACGATCTTGCCGCGCGGAATATTGAGATTGATGCCCTTGAGCACCGGTCGGTCGCCATATGAGAAATGGAGGTCGCTGATCTCGACCAGATTTTCCGTGGGTTGTGCCAAAGCTTTCGCTCCCTGTTGATCTACGCTGTTGCCCGGATGTGCCGCCGGGATATTGCTGGATATTTTATCCCATATCCGTAAACAGGTGGGCATGTCCGTTTGTGCGGCAGTGAGCAGGCCGAATTAATTCAAATCCGCATCCCGTTGTCGGCCATTAAATAACATATGGTTGACATATGTCAGTCATATAAAATGGCGGTCTGATAAAATTGCATATTTCATGAATGGCCGGTGCGTATCAGGGCCATGATTAATCACACATGCAGGAAGATAGCCATGCCTAAACCCGCCACAGCCAGTGACCCCGCACTTAATTTTACCGGCATTGCCTTGGTCACCCTTTGCACCATGACGCTTTCCTTTGCCCTTCTATCCTGGTGGTTGGGAGGGGATGATTACATGGATAGCATCTATGGGCGCCATGCCATTCCCATTCTTCTTCTGGGTATTGCTGCCGGAGTGGCGATCAAACGCTTTTATTCGCGCAGAGTGCAAGTCGATTGATGGCGGCGCCGAGGTGCCGGGAATAGACTCGGCATCTCGGCAAGATGGTGTTTCTGGGCGCTGAATGGAGCTCCAGCACAGTGCATTGTTGGACGCGGGTTCGGTTCCCGCCAAGCCGCTTTTTCAGTCAGGCCGCCATCACCCTGTTAGCCATCCGGTACAAATCAATATCCAATCAGTTCGACGCCTGCATTTACGCGAAAGTCGTTTCCCCGCTATATTATTTTCCGCTATTCCAGCGCGCGAACCAATCGGTCAACGCGCGGATTTCGCCAAGGCCGGCTAGCCGCTGATCAATGGCATCGTGATTGCCCCACACCACGTCGATCAAGGCGCCATCGGCTACGCGGGATTCGATGTCGTGGCAATAAAGCCCCAGGTCGCGCTGCACGTAGAAGCCGTAGGTGCGGCACGCCACCGGGCGCTGGGCATAGACAGGGCAGGCGCCGGTAGAGGTATCCAGCAGCGGGCAAATGATGGGCGGTGACTGCCGATTGTTCAAGACGGCCATGTTCCTGCGGATTTCTTCGAGACGTTCCGGTGCCAGGTCTGCCAAACCCTCCCGCAACAAATTCCATTCTGCCGCCGTCAATTGCGGCACATCGGCGAGCCGCCGACAACAATTGTCGCAACCCTTCCCGCACAGCCAGTCGGGGCGATCCTCCCGGATGGTTTGTACGCGCGCATCGATATTGACATGGAGTTGAACCAGCGTGGTCATGTTTTCACTCAAATCGCCCCCTTCATCTGCGGGCGGTTTTATTCAATTCTGCGCTCATCGCCAGTGCTTGCGGATTCCTCCTGTCCACGCGGCAAATGAACGTAGAAGCGGCTACCTTGGTCTTCCCCGGCAGATTCCGCCGTGATATGTCCACCGTGATGCTCGGCGATCTTGCGGCATAGCGCCAGCCCGATGCCGGTGCCCTCGTAGGCTGCTTGTGTTTGCAGGCGCTGAAATACCTGGAACAGCCGGTGAATCTGGTCAGGGAGAATGCCGACGCCGTTGTCGGCGACACTCAGACGCCATTCCTTGTCGATTGTTTCGCTGCGCACGATGATTTCCGGCTTGCGCCCGGCAACGCGGTATTTGACCGCATTGCCGATCAGGTTCTGGATCAGCCGCATCATTTCGTCACGGCTGACGAAAACACGAGGCCAGTCCCCGGTGACTTTTATTTCGGCCTGCGCTTCGGCGATGGCCGGTTGCAGGAACCGCAATGCCTCGTCGAGCAGCGCACGGCTCTCGACCCATTCCGGCGGTTCGCCCTTGCGGCCCACCCGCGAGTATTCGAGCAGCGCCAGCAGCATCTTGTCGAGGCGCTGTGCGCCGTCGATGGCGAAGTTGAAGAATTCGCGCTTGTCGCCGTCGAGTTGCCCGGCAAGCCGCTTTTCGAGCAGTTGCAGGTAGCTGGAGATCATGCGCAATGGCTGGCGCATGTCGTGCGAGATGGCGTAGCTGAACTGCTCCAGTTCGGCGTTGGAACGCTTGAGTTCCTGCATCACCAGTTTGCGCTCGGTGATATCGAGCGCCACACCGCGCAGCCCGATGATGGCGCCGCTGGCATCGCGCATTGCTTCCCCGCGCGCCAGCATCCAGCCTTTGCTGTCGCCTGTCTTAATCATTTCGAGTTCGAGTTCGTAGGGAATTCCCGTTTCCCGTGTATTTCGCACCGCTTCATTCAATTTATCCCAGCTTTTGGGAGTGAACAGCTTTTGGTGCACGGGGTAATCTGGCGGCAGCATATCGGGGGGTAAACCAAACATGCGGTAAAGTTCCTCCGACCAGGTGACCTGGTTGGTCGCGACATCCAGGCGCCAGCTACCCATGTGAGCGATTCGCTGCGCTTCCTGCAGTTCCTCGGTGGTTCGCCGCAACGCCGCCTCCGCCTGCTTGCGCTCGGTGATATCCACGTCCATGCAGGCAAAGCCGAGCCGTTCGTCCTCCATGGGGATGGCGAAAATGGTGGATAGCGTCCAGCACACGCGACCATTCCGGGTGTGGATTTCCACTTCATAGGGGCCGTAGGGTTCGCCGCTCTCCCGAATCCGGCCAAGAACCCGAAGGAATTCGGCGGTCTCCCCGGGGTTAAAGATAAGGGTATCGAGGGTTTTACCGATCGCTTCCTCGGCCCGCCAGCCAAACAGCCTTTCGGAGGCGGGATTCCAGTAGGTTACCCGGCCATCGGCGTCATACCACTGGATGGCGACGTTGGGCGTATGGTCGAGGTTGGCCCGGAGCTGGGCTTCGCTGCGGGCAAGTTTGCGCTCGGCTTCTTTACGCTCTGCAATCTGTTTGCGGAGTGTGCGATTCCAAATGAGGATGCCGGAAATGGCGACCAGAACGATGAAAAGCACGCCCCCTGCAACGGCCCAAAATCGCCAGTCAGAGAGAATGCTCTGGCTGGAAGCATTAATCCAGCGTTTGTGAATTTCCTGCCGCTCGGCATTGGTGACCGCACCAAGCCCTTTTTGGAGGACGCTGAGCAACACGGGTTCGTCTATGGGAACGCCCATCGAAAGCCGGATATCAAAAGCCGTTTCGCCCGCCACACGGAGATTGGTGATGCCTTTCTGCGTGATTAAGTAGGACGCTGTCGCAAGATCGATGACCGCAGCATCGGAACGCCCGAAAGAAACGCTCAATAGCGCCGAGAGGTCGTCAGGAACCAAATCAGGCGCATATCCGAGATTTTTATTTGTGAGACTTTCCGTAACGGCATAACTTTTTACCAGAGAAACTCTCAGCCCGGACAGGTTTTCCTCCCGCATCTGGCCGGAACGATCCTTTCTCGTGACAATGACATTCGGTACGGAAATGAAAGGCTCCGTGAAAGCAAGGAAAGTAGATCGCTGTGGGGTCTTTGTGACGGCGTTGACGATGTGTACTTCCCCGCTGCGTACCTTCTTGAAGATATCGTCCAGAGAAGAAAACCGTTCCTGCTTGAAGTGGACGCCAAGCTTTGATTCAAGCAGGAGAATGTAATCGTGGGCAAGGCCTGTGGGTTGATCTTTTGAGTCAAGGAATACGAATGGCGCATAACCGGTCTCAACAGCAAGGACGATGCGTGATTGGTTATTTGTGAGCCAGAGGCGCTCTTCGGGAGTCAATATTTCTTCGGCGCTACTGCTGCTACAGGCAAAGCCCGTAAAGAAAATGCTCAGGAGTGCATAGATCAGGGCGAAACAACGTATTTTACTAACCTTACCGACCATTGGCAGTGGAGTGGTCGTCACCGTTTTCCGGTTGTCTGGCATGGCGTTCACGAGGATTCAAAGGTCAGAGTAATAATGAATACAGTATAGCTTTTCCGACTGTATTTTACCTTTGTTTGAGTGACAATTTCTGGCACTTCTCCGGTTAAAATCATGAATTCAACGTGTCTCGACCATCCGTAATTGGCCAGTTACAATCAGGAACTGGAATGGCAGATTGCCGAACTTTTTGCGGTGAATTTTCAAGTCAAGTTGCGCCAGTTTCGCGAATTTAACGGATTGGGTTTCGCCTGATCGGGGGAGCGATGTATAGAAACCATGTGATTCATTATTCACGTCTACTCGCCGTAGTGAGTATTTTTCTCGCAGGAATGGTTGCCCCCTCTGCCTTTGCGCAGGAAGACGAAAAAACATCCTGGCAATTCAATGGCGCAATCCGCGGGAATTATCAATATTTGGACTATGCGCCAAGCCGTAAGGGCGTATTTGAGTTCGATACGCTTATTGGCAAGGTTGCTTACGACGATGGGTCGATAATCGGATCGGGACAGATACGTTATTACAGATACTCCAAACGAATGACAGGCGGTACGGATTCAGGCGAGATGGTGTTTCTGCAACATCTTTGGATGGGATATCGTTTTGTGGACAAGAGCGAACTGACTGTAGGGCTAAGTTCACAACCTTTTGGCCTTTACCCTTATGCCGGAAATAATCTCCTGGAATCCATGGCGTATTGGGCCGGGTACGAAGACACTCAAAGCCTTGGCCTCAAGTATTCGCGCAAAGATGGCGCGTTGGAAACACAGTTGGCCATTTATCCGAGTGATGGCGGCTACGGCTGGGCGTCAGTCTCGAGTGGCAACTCGCTGGAAAGGGAATCGGCACGGTATAGCTATCACGCCGTTAATGGCAACCAGGAGAGCAATACTGCTGTCGCCCGAGTTGCTTATGACATTCAGCACGGCAAGGATAGAACGTCGGAGATCGGGCTTTCCTATCTCAATGGCAGGATCGATAGCACGATCAATCAGGGTGGCAGCAGGGACGCGATGGCAGCCCACTATGCGGGCTCATTTGGCAAGCTGGGGGTTAGGCTGCAAGCCATGCAATATAACTATCGGCTCAGTGGTTCGCCGACGACGATATTAATTGGTTCCTATGGTTACTCCAATGAACTCGCCACCAAGGGAAACATCTATATTGCCAACGTCAGCTACGCACTTGATGGCAGCATTGGCGCTCTCGGCGGCTTCACTGTTTACAACGATTACAGCGTACTAAACAAGAGTGCAGCCGGTCTTGTTGATTCTTCCCAGAATGTTACCGGTGTCTCGGCTACCGCCGGAAAATTGCGTGTCTATGTTGATTACATGCAAGGCAAAAATTCGACATTTATGTCCCCCAGAGGCTATACCGGGTTAGGCACGGGCGCAGAAACCAATAATACGGGCAAACGCCTCAATATAAACGTCGGTTATTACTTCTAGCTTTGCGACGTATTTTCAAATATCTGCCGCCAGCGTTCGCGCTCGCAACTGCCCGCAGCCGCCTTCCACATCCTGCCCCGCAGAGTGGCGCAACGTGGTGATGATGCCTTGCTGGTGCAAGCTGCGCGCTATTTCGGCCATCCGTTCCCAACCGGGGCGCTTGTAGTCGAAGCCGTCAACGCTGTTGTAGGGGATCATGTTCATGATTGCGTATTTGCCGGCCAGCAGGCGTGCAATCCCTTCCAGTTCTGCATTCGTGTCATTGATCCCTTCAAGCAGGGTCCACTGGTACTGAATTGGGTAGCCGGTGCTGCGGGCATAGACTTCGCCCAGTTCGACCAGTTTATCCGGTGTGATGTCCGGTGCCTTGGGGAGCAGATTCCGGCGCAGGGCGGCGTCGGTGGTATGCAGGGAGATGGCCAGGGCAGGCTTCACCGTGGCCTGTGACAGCCGCTCGAACACGCGCCGATCGCCGACGGTGGAAAAGACCAGGTTTTTGTGGCCGATGCCGCCCTCTGTGCCGAGCAGGTCAATGGCCTCCAGCACATTGTCCAGATTGTGAGCCGGTTCTCCCATGCCCATGAACACGACCTTCTTCACTGCCCGGCGGCTGCGGGCCAGAATCACCTGAGCGACGATTTCGGCGCTGCCCAGGTGGCGCAGTAAACCGTTGCGGCCAGTCATACAGAATACGCAGCCTACGGCACAGCCGACTTGGGTAGAGACGCACAGCCCCTCTCGGGGCAACAGCACGCTTTCCACCGTCTGGCCATCCATCAGCTCTACCAGCAACCGGATCGAGCCATCTTCACCGGTGTGCTCGGAATGCAGACGCGCCAACCCCTGCAAATCGGCGGTGAGGCCGGGTATGGCATCACGCAAGGCCAAGGGCAGGAAGTTCTCGGCGCGCCGTTTTTTGGTGCCCAGGGGCAGACCCTGAGCCCAGGATCGTAGCACGCGCCCCTCATGGCACGGCGCAGCGCCTAGGTCGCGCAGACGTTGTCGGATATGTTGGATACGCATGGATGCCGCTGGTTGAGTTCCTTAGAATTTGCTTAACCACTCCAGAGATGGAAGCCCCGTTAACAGCCAGAAAACAAAAAAACCGCGCCTGTGTTGCCACGCAGCGCGGTTTTTATTGTAACATATTGATTTATAACGATATTTTATTGGTGGAGGCGGGGGGAATCGAACCCCCGTCCGCAAGCCCTCTACAGGCAGTTCTACATACTTAGTCCGATTATTTGATTTCGCCCGAACCACGCCAACCGAACAGGCTGGATTCACGCTAGTTGCCTTAAGTTTAGTATCGGTTCAAGCAACCCGGACCGACACGAGTCTCTGTGAATGACTCTGCTCTTTCCACCTTGCGGCTTCAAGCCGGCCCAGAGACCAACCGGTGCAGAGTCTAACCGTCAATTAAGCGGCTAGAGCGTAGTTTTCGTCGTTTGCGACTAGTTTTTTTCAGATGGATTTACGAGGTAACTGAGCCTCGGTATGCCCTACACTGCTTTGCAACCCACGTCGAAACCGGGTCGCCCCCATGCGTACACTAAGACGAACCCTGCAAGCAAAAGTTCAATCTACTTGCGAATACTAGCAGGATTGGGTTGTTAGAGGTAGCCGAGAATTTCGGCAGGGTGCTGGATGCTGGCATCGGCGCCCCAGGTTTCGGGGCGGTCTGCCGCGCCGAGATAGCCGTAGGCGGCGAGGATCGCAGGCATGTCTGCGGCGTGGGCGGCTTCGATGTCGCGCTCGGCATCGCCGATATACAGGCAGGATTGCGGTGCGACGCCGATCTCGCGGGCGGCGGCGAGGAGCGGTTCGGGGTGGGGCTTGGGGTGGGGGCAGGTGTCGCCGCTGATGATGCTGGCGGCGCGGTTGATCAGACCGAGCTGTTCCATCAGCGGGTTGGTGAAGCGTGCCGGTTTGTTGGTGACGACGCCCCAGGCGATGCCCTTGTCTTCGAGTTCGTCCAGCAGTTCGGCCATGCCTGGGAAGAGGGTGGTGTGCAGGCACAGATTGGCGGTGTAGAGCGCCAGATATTCCTCGCGCATGGGTGCGAAGCGCGCGTCTTGCGGCGTCAGGCCGAAACCGATGTCGAACAGGCCGACAGTGCCATGCGAGGCGTAAGGGCGGATGATTTCCTGCGCCAGCGACGGCAGGCCGTGGCGTTCGCGTTGCAGGTTGAGGGCGTGGCCAAGGTCGGGCGCGGTATCGGCCAGCGTCCCGTCGAGATCGAACAGAACCGCTTTCATTCCGGTCGGCAATGGATCAGGTAGTTGACGCTGGTGTCGCTGACGAGAGAGTAGGTTTTGCTGAAGGGGTTGTAGTTCATGCCGGTAATGCCGGCGACGTTCAGGCCGGCAGTGCGGCAGAAGGCGCCGAGTTCGGATGGCTTGAGGAATTTGGCGTAGTCGTGGGTGCCGCGTGGCAGCAGGTTGAGCAGGTATTCCGCACCGATCACCGCAAACAGGAAGGATTTCGGGTTGCGGTTGAGGGTGGAGAAGAAGACGTGGCCGCCCGGCTTGACCATCTCGGCGCATGCCCGTACCACGCTGGCCGGTTCCGGCACGTGCTCGAGCATTTCCATGCAGGTAATGATGTCGTAATGCTGCGGCTGTTGTTTTGCCAGCTCTTCCACGGCGATCAGGCGGTAGTCTACTTTCTGGCCGCTCTCCAGCAGGTGCAGCTTGGCGACTTTGAGGGCTTTCTCGCCGAGGTCGATGCCGGTGACCTGTGCGCCGCGCGCAGCCATGCTTTCGGCCAGGATGCCGCCGCCGCAGCCGACGTCGAGCACGGTTTTGCCGATGAGACCGGCAGCCTGATCGACATAGTCGAGGCGCAACGGGTTGATTTCATGCAGCGGCTTGAATTCACTGTTGGGATCCCACCAGCGGTGAGCGAGCTGGGCGAATTTGTCCAGTTCCTGCTGATCTGCGTTCAATGTGGATTTGTTCATCTTGATCTGCTGATTTTTTCGTGCCAGAAGGCGGTTCTGGCGTTGAGTTCGCGGATATCGAGCGTGGTCAGTCGCCGCTCGTCGAGCACCAGCTTGCCGTTAACCCAGACATGGCTGACGTTTTCCCTGCCTGCGGCGTACACCAGATGCGAGGCGACATCATAGCATGGCTGGGTTTCCGGGGCGGACAAATCGACCGCAGTGATGTCCGCCGCCTTGCCGATGGCGAGCGATCCGGTTATGCGGTCGATCCCCAGTGCGCGGGCGGCATGGATGGTGGCCATGGCGAGCGCCTGATGAGCCGGCAGGGCGCCGGCGTGGCGGCTCTGGCCCTTGGCGAGCAGGGCGGCCAGGCGCATTTCGGTGAAGATGTCGAGCCGGTTGTTGCTCGCCGCGCTATCGGTGCCGAGGCCGATATTGATGTTTTTCTCGAGTTTTTCAAATACCGGGCCGATGCCGCTGGCGAGCTTGAGGTTGGAACTCGGGCAGTGGGCGACATGGCAGCCGTGTTCGGCCAGCAGGCTGATTTCCTCGGCGTTGACCTGCACCATATGCGCCCCGATCAAGTTGGGGGCAAGCAGGCCGAGACGGCGCAGGCGTTCCAGCGGGCGCATCTGGAATTGTTTGAGGCTTTCGTCTATTTCGTCGCGAGTTTCGTGCAGGTGAATATGGATCGGCAGGTCAAGCTGCTCGGCATAGGTCAGAACCTTGGCGAAAGTCTTGTCGCTGACGGTGTAAGGCGCGTGGGGGGCGAGCGTGAAGCTGAGCAGCGGTTCGCCGCGCAGGTCGTCGCGCACGGTCAGTCCTTTGCTGAGGTAGTCGTCGGCATCGGCGGCGTAGGCGGTGGGGAAATCGACCACGATCAGGCCGATGGCGGCGCGCATGCCGGCGGTGAGGGCGGCTTGCGCGGCGGCGGCGGGGTAAAAATACATATCGTTGAAGCAGGTCACGCCGCCCCTGAACATTTCCGCACAGGCCAGCAGCGTGCCGTCGCGCACGAATTCCGGCGAGACGAATTTTGCCTCGGCAGGCCAGATGTGGTTGTTGAGCCAGTCCATCAGCGGCAGGTCGTCAGCCAAGCCGCGCATCAGGGTCATGGCGGCATGGGTGTGGAGGTTGATCAGGCCGGGAATGAGGACGTGATCGTCAAGCTGCAGGTGCCGGCTGGCGGTGTATTTGGCATGGGCATCGGCGGTCGGCAGGATGTCGCGGATCACGCCGTCGGCAATGGCGATGGAATGCCGATCCAGGGTTTGCCGGGACGGTTCGATCGGGATGATCCAGCGGGCGTCGATCAGGGTGTCGATTTGGAGATTTTCGGTTTGCATCGCAGGAATTTAGCCGATAAAAAAGCCCCGCACAAGGCGGGGCTGATTTTTTCGCGCCCGAAGGCCGAAATTATTTCTTGGTCGGAACCTGAATTTCCGGCTCGACGGTAACGCGGCGATCGGGTTGCAGGCACTCGATCAGCTTCTTGGTTTTCTTCGTGCCTTTGCACTTTTTGGCGGTATCGGCATCAGGATTGGGTTCGGCTTCGCCCTTGCCTACAGTCTTGACGCGGTCTGCAGCGATGCCTTTGCTGACCAGATAAGTCTTGACTGCCGCAGCACGGCGCTCGGACAGCTTCTGGTTGTATTTGGCATTGCCGATGCGGTCGGCATGGCCGGTGACCAGCAGCAACTCTACTTCAGGATGAGCCTTCATGCCTTCGACAACCTTGTCGTCCAGCACTTTTTTGCCTTCCGGGCGGACAATGGCCTTGTCGAAAGCGAACAGGGTTTCGGCCTTGAACTGAGCCTTGACTGCAGGCTTATCGGGGCCGGCATCGGGAACTGCTGCGGTTTTCGCGTCTTTCGATGCATTGGCCTTTGCCAAATCAGGATCGCATGCAGCGGTTGCCATGGCCGGGGTCCAGTAGCCGGTGCGCCAGCACTGATTGTAATTGTTCTTGACCACGTTGCCGCGAGTGTCGACCAAGTAGCCGGCGTTGGCTACATCGTGTGCAAAAGCCACGCCGGCAGCAGAGATTCCGGCTGCCAGAATAATGCCTAAAGTGAACTGTTTCACCAGGTTTTTTTTCATTTTTGATTCTCCTATTTGGTATTGATAGATCCCAAGCTGTTCAGGTGCGATCTCAAGGTGCTTTCAGCATGCGCACTTAACATTTACTTTTATATCATATACCAATAATTAAAAAAGTGACAGAAAATCAATGTTTATGCGGAGTGGCTTGGTAAGTGGCAACATGCTAAAATTGAAAACATTTTGTTTCCACAGTTCAATACAATTCAGGTCAAGTAGAATCTTATAGCCCATATGGAAATATTCGCCAGAGAAACGCTCCCGGTCAGTCTCGAAGAAGAAATGCGCCGCTCCTATCTCGATTACGCCATGAGCGTGATCGTTGGTCGTGCGTTGCCCGATGTGCGCGACGGCCTCAAGCCGGTGCACCGGCGTGCGCTGTTTGCCATGCACGAACTGTCCAACGACTGGAACAAGGCCTACAAGAAGTCGGCGCGTATCGTCGGCGACGTGATCGGTAAATATCACCCCCACGGCGACACTGCGGTGTACGACACCATCGTCCGCATGGCGCAGGATTTCAGCTTGCGCTATCCGCTGGTGGATGGCCAAGGCAACTTCGGCTCGGTCGATGGCGACAACGCCGCTGCAATGCGATACACCGAGATCCGCATGGCGCGGATCGCCCACGAATTGCTTGCCGACCTCGAAAAGGAAACGGTCGATTTCGGCCCGAACTACGACGGTTCGGAGCACGAACCGCTGGTGCTGCCGTCGAAGATCCCCAATCTGTTGATCAACGGCAGTTCGGGCATCGCCGTGGGCATGGCAACCAACATTCCGCCGCACAACCTGAACGAAATCTCGGACGCCTGCCTGTTGTTGCTGGAGAATCCGGACACCGATATCGAGGATTTGATCGAGATCGTGCCGGCCCCCGATTTCCCCACCGCCGGGATTATTTACGGCACGGTCGGGGTCAAGGAAGGCTACCGCACCGGTCGTGGTCGGGTAGTGATGCGCGCCCGCGTGCATTTCGAGGATATCGACAAGGTGGGCGGGCGTCAGGCGATCATCGTCGACGAGCTGCCCTACCAGGTGAACAAGGCCAATTTGCTGATCAAGATCGGCGAACTGGTGCGCGAGAAGAAGCTCGAAGGCATTTCCGACTTGCGCGACGAGTCGGACAAGTCCGGCATGCGCATGGTGATCGAGTTGAAGCGCGGCGAAGTGCCGGAAGTGGTGCTCAACAACCTGTACAAGCAGACGCAGATGCAGGATACCTTCGGCATGAACATGGTGGCGATTCTGGATGGCCGGCCTCGCCTGTTCAATCTGAAGCAGATGCTTGAAGCCTTCCTGCGCCACCGGCGCGAGGTGGTGACACGGCGCACCGTGTTCGACCTGCGCAAGGCGCGCGAACGCGGCCATATTCTGGAAGGCCTGGCCGTAGCCCTGTCCAATGTGGATGAGGTGATTGCCCTGATCAAGGCGGCGCCGACGCCGTCTGCCGCCAAACTGGGGCTGATGGAGAAAGTATGGCGCTCGCCGCTGGTGGAGGAAATGCTGGCGCGGACTGCCGCCGATGCTTCTCGCCCTGAGGGTCTGGCGCTCGAATTCGGTTTTTCCGACCAGGGTTATCGCCTTTCCGACGCCCAGACGCAGGCGATTCTTGAGCTGCGTTTGCAACGTTTGACCGGTCTGGAACAGGACAAGATCGTGTCCGAATATCGGGAGGTGATGGAAAAGATCGTCGATCTGCTCGATATTCTTGCCAAACCTCAACGCATTACCGAAATCATCGTGCTGGAGTTGACCGCGATCAAGGCGCAGTTCGGCGACAAGCGCCGTAGCGAGATCGTCGTTCATGCCCAGGATTTGAGCATGGAAGATCTGATCACGCCGCAGGACATGGTCGTGACCCTGTCGCACAGCGGCTATATCAAATCCCAGCCGCTGGAAGATTACAGCGCCCAGAAGCGCGGCGGGCGCGGCAAGCAGGCGACGGCGATGAAGGAAGAAGATTTCATCGAGAAACTGTTCATCGCCAACACCCACGACTATATCCTGTGCTTCTCCAACCGCGGCCAGGTCTACTGGATCAAGGTTTATGAAGTGCCGCAAGGCAGCCGGGGTTCGCGCGGCAAGCCGATCATCAACATGCTGCAACTGGAGGAAGGCGAGAAGATCAACGCCATCCTGCCGGTCAAGGAATTCGACGACGGTCATTTCATTTTCATGGCGACCGCCAGCGGCATCGTCAAGAAAACCCCGCTGTCCGACTTCTCGCGTCCGATGAAGCGCGGCATTATCGCCATCAACCTCGACGACGACGACTATCTGATCGGCGTGGACATCACCGACGGCAAGCACGACGTCATGTTGTTCACCGACGGCGGCAAGGCGGTGCGCTTCGATGAGGAAAACGTGCGCGCGACCGGTCGTGTTTCGCGTGGCGTGATGGGCGTGCGGCTGGGCAAGGGGCAGAAAGTGATTTCCCTGCTGGTGGCGGAGAACGAGACCCAGTCGGTGCTCACTGCTACCGAAAACGGCTACGGCAAGCGCACCTCGATTACCGAATACACCCGCCATGGCCGCGGCACCCAAGGCATGATGGCGATCCAGACTTCGGAACGCAACGGCAAAGTGGTGTCGGCGACGCTGGTGAATACTGAAGATCAAATCATGCTAATCACCACTGGTGGCGTGCTGATCCGCACTCGCGTCAGCGAAATCCGCGAGATGGGTCGTGCCACCCAGGGCGTGACGCTGATCAATCTCGACAAGGGCGAGAAACTGGTGGGCCTGGAAAAAGTCGTTGGATCGGAAGCGGAAGAAGACGGAGAAGAGTGATTCCGACCGCTGTTTAGAGTAAAACATCGCCACGAATGACGCGAATTTGTTCGTGTCATTCGTGGTTAATATTTTTTAGCTTAATGTTCAATTATGGAACGAATCTACAATTTTAGCGCAGGCCCGGCCGCATTGCCGGAGGAAGTGCTGGAGCAGGCGCGCGACGAAATGCTCAACTGGCAAGGCTGCGGCATGTCGGTGATGGAGATGAGCCATCGCGGCAAGGAATTCATGGCCATCGCCGCCGAGGCCGAAGCCGACCTGCGCGAGCTGATGGCGATTCCCGCCAACTACAAGGTGCTGTTCCTGCAGGGCGGCGCATCCAGCCAGTTCGCCATGGTGCCGATGAACCTGCTGCGCGGCAAAAAGACCGTCGATATCGTCAATACCGGGGTGTGGTCGCAGAAGGCCATCGAGGAAGCGGAGAAATTCTGCCAGGTCAATGTTGCCGCCAGCTCGGAAGACGCTAAATTCAGCTATGCCCCGACCCAGGACAAATGGCGTCTGAGCAAGGATGCCGCTTACGTTCATTACACCCCGAACGAAACCATCGGCGGCGTGGAGTTCCACTGGCTGCCCGAGACCGGCGATGTGCCGCTGGTCGCCGACATGTCCTCGAACATCCTGTCCGGCCCGCTCGACGTCTCCCGTTTCGGCCTGATCTATGCCGGGGCGCAGAAGAACATCGGCCCGGCCGGCTTGTGCATCGTGATCGTGCGCGAAGACCTGATCGGCCAGACGCTGCCGGGAACGCCGACCATGTTCGACTACCGGATTCACGCCGACAACGATTCGATGTACAACACGCCGCCCACCTATTCGCTGTATATCGCCGGACTGGTGTTCAAATGGCTGAAACGCCTTGGCGGCTTGGCGGAAATGGACAAGCGCAACAATGCCAAGGCTGCGTTGCTTTATAGCTATCTTGACAGCGGCGATTTTTACCATTGCCCGGTGGCAGAAGACAGCCGGTCGCGCATGAATGTGCCGTTTACCCTGAAGAATGCGGCGCTGGACGAGGAATTCCTCAAGCAGTCCAAAGCGCGCGGCTTGGCGCAGTTGAAGGGCCATCGACTGCTCGGCGGCATGCGCGCCTCGATCTACAACCCGATGCCGCTGGCAGGGGTGCAGGCTCTGGTGGATTTCATGCGCGAATTCGAGCAGAAACATGGCTGACGAACTGCAGAAGCACCGTGCCAGCATCGACGCCATCGACGACGAGGTATTGAAGCTCGTCAATCGTCGCGCCGAACACGCCCAGGCGATCGGCGCCCTGAAAAACGGCGTGGTGTTCCGCCCCGAGCGCGAGGCGCAGGTGTTGCGCCGGATCAAGGAAAATAACCCCGGCCCGCTTTCCGGCGAAACCGTGGCGCGCCTGTTCCGCGAAATCATGTCGGCCTGCCTGGCGCTGGAAAAGCCGCTGTCGGTGGCTTTTCTCGGGCCGCAAGGCACCTTCAGCCAAGCGGCGGCGGTCAAGCATTTCGGCCATGCCGCCAATACCCAGTCGTGCGCTTCTATCGACGAGGTGTTCCGTGCCGTGGAAGCGGGCAATGCGGATTACGGCGTGGTGCCGGTCGAAAATTCCACCGGCGGGGCGGTGGGCACCACGCTGGACCTGCTGCTGGCCACGCCGCTCAAGGTTTGCGGCGAAGTCGATCTGCGTGTGCACCAGTTTCTGCTGCGCAAAGCGGGTGCGCCGGGCAAGCCGCTGAAAGTCTATTCCCACGCCCAATCCTTTGCCCAATGCCACGAATGGCTGAACCAGAATCTGCCGGGAGTGGAGCGCATCGTCACGGTGAGCAATACCGAGGCGGCTCGCCTTGCGGCGGAAGATGAAATGGCTGCCGCAATCGCCGGGGAAATGGCAGCGGAACATTATGGCTTGGAACAACTGGCACAGAATATCGAGGACAAACCGAACAACACCACCCGTTTTCTGGTGATTGCCACTCACGATGCCGCTCCGTCCGGCAAGGATAAAACCTCTCTTGTCCTGGCCGCGAAGAACAGCCCCGGCGCAGTGTATGAGCTGCTCGCACCGCTGGCGCGGCATGGTGTCAGCATGAGCAAGCTCGAATCCCGTCCTTCGCGCACCGGCCTGTGGGAATACGTCTTTTTTGTCGACGTGGAAGGGCACCGCGAGGATGCGCAGGTCGTTCCGGCGCTGTCCGAACTGGCCGACAAGGCGGCATTCCTTAAAATTCTGGGTTCTTACCCTATCGCTGTTCTTTAAAAAAGAGAAGTAACGAGCCAAACCGATCATGGACAAGAAAAATTTCCCCGCAATGAAATCGAGCGCCGTTAATCCCGACCTGAACTGGAGCCAGGTGCGGGAGACCATCCTGATGCTGGGTGTGTCGATCGGCCAGATCGACGCGGTGATGCGCGATGGCGACGAGTCGGTCGGCGTGCTGACGAATTCCTTTACCACCATGACCAGCGCCGTGGCCGATATCGGCGAGGCTGCCCGCGGTTTGCCGGATGACGAGGCGACACGATCGGTGCGCGAAACCATCGAAAGCAAATGCGGGTTTGTTTCCGGGCAGATGCAGCACGCGATCATGGCGTTCCAGTTTTATGACCGCATGGTGCAGCGTCTCGACCATGTCTGCCGCAGCATTGATGCGCTGGCCGATTTGATCGCGGACAGCCGCCGCTTGTACAGCCCTGCCGAATGGGTTGCGATCCAGGATAAAATTCGCTCGAAATACACCATGGAGTCAGAACGCATCATGTTCGACGCCATTCTCGACGGTGCGAGCATCCACGATGCGCTCGAACTATCGCGGAGCTGGGCGGATGCGGAGCGCGGCAAGGGCGATGAAATCGAACTGTTCTGACCGCACGCTGCGCCAATAATGAACTCTCAAGCAACGATTATGGATAATTGTGATTTCGCGCCGTCCCATGTGCGCGGCATAGCTCCCTATCAGCCCGGCAAGCCGATTGCCGAGCTGGCGCGGGAAATGGATTTGCTGGAATGCGATATCGTCAAGCTGGCTTCCAACGAAAACCCGCTTGGTGCCAGCCCGCGTGCGCTGGCCGCCATCGAGAACGTGCTGATGGAAGTTGCGCGTTACCCGGACGGCAGCGGATTTATGCTTAAAACCGCGCTGGCGCAGAAGCACGGCGTAGAGATGAACCAGATCGTGCTGGGCAACGGCTCCAACGATGTGCTGGAACTGGTGGCGCGCGCCTTCCTGACGCCGCAGAGTTCTGCGGTGTTCAGCCAGTATGCATTTGCGGTTTATCCGCTGGCTATTCAGGCTATCGGCGCGCGTGGCATCGAGGCGCCAGCCAGGCATTTCGGCCATGACCCAGAGGCGCTGCTGGCGGCGATTGCTGCAGATACTCGTATCCTGTTCATCGCCAATCCCAATAATCCGACCGGCACGCTGCTCGAACCGGATCGTCTGCTGGCCTTGATCGAACGCATTCCGGCCCATGTGCTGGTGGTGTTGGACGAGGCCTATACCGAATACCTGCCGGATGCGCTCAGGAGCGATAGCGTCGGCTGGCTCAAGCGCTTCCCGAATCTGATCGTCACGCGCACCTTTTCCAAGGCCTATGGCCTGGCCGGTTTGCGCGTCGGTTATGCGCTGGCCAGCCCGCAGGTGGCGGACATGATGAACCGGGTGCGTCAGCCTTTCAATGTCAACGCTTTCGCTCAGGCGGCGGCGGTGGCGGCGATGGAGGATGTCGCTTTCCTCGACGAGTGCCTGGCGATCAACCGCGCGGGCATGGCGCAACTGACGGCAGGCTTCGAGCGTCTCGGTCTTGAATATATTCCTTCGCACGGAAATTTCGTCGCGGTGCGCCTGGGGGACGCCGCCACGGTTAATCGCAGTCTGCTGGCGCAGGGCGTGATCGTGCGGCCTATCGCCAATTACGGCATGCCGGAGCACTTGCGGGTGAGCGTCGGACTGGAAGGCGAAAACAACGTATTTTTACAAGCCCTGGAACGGGCTCTTGAGGAGTTGGAAAAATGATTATCGTCATGAGCAGCGGCGCTACCGAACAGCAGATCGACAACGTCGTTAAAAAAATCAAGGAAGCCGGGCTGGACGCAAATATTTCTCGCGGCACCGAGCGCACGGTAATCGGCGCAATCGGCGACGAGCGCAAGCTGGAAGCGGAATACTTCGAAGCGCTTCCCGGCGTCGAGCAGGCGATGCACGTGGTCAAGCCTTACAAGATCGTCGGGCGGGAATGGCACAAGCAGGACAGCGTGATCGACATCAAGGGCATCCCGCTCGGCGGCAAGCAGATTCAGATTATCGCCGGGCCCTGTTCGGTGGAGACGCCGGAGCAGATGGCCCTGGCGGCGCAGGAGGTGCATGCGGCGGGCTGTCGCCTGATGCGCGGCGGCGCCTTCAAGCCGCGTACCAGCCCCTACGCCTTTCAGGGGCATGGCGTGGAAGGTCTGGCGATGTTCCGCACGGCAGCCGAGAAATACAACCTGCCCATCGTCACCGAGCTGATGGATGCGCGGCAACTCGATACCTTTCTCGAATACGATGTCGATGTCATCCAGATCGGTACGCGCAACATGCAGAATTTCGACCTGCTCAAGGAAGTCGGGCGAACCAACAAGCCGGTGATTCTCAAGCGCGGCATGTCGGCGACCATTTCCGAATGGCTGATGTCGGCGGAATATATCGCCGCCGGCGGCAACCACAACATCATTTTCTGCGAGCGCGGCATCCGCTCTTTCGAGACCTATTACCGCAACGTGCTGGACGTCACCGCGATTCCAGTGCTGAAAAAAGAAACCCACCTGCCGGTGATTGTCGATCCTTCCCACGCGGGCGGCAAGGCGTGGATGGTGCCGGCGCTTTCGCGTGCGGCGCTCGCTGCCGGCGCGGACGGCCTGCTGGTCGAGATGCACCCCAATCCCTGCGAAGCATGGTGCGACGCGGATCAGGCGCTGAACGCGAAAGAACTCAAGGAACTGATGGGCTCGTTGAGCCTGATAGCGCAGGCGGTAGGCCGCGAGATTTAAGCCTGCCCTATGGCTGACATCGAACACGAAGCTCTGCTGGAGTCGGTTGCCGATATTACCGAGCAGCGCGATCTGGAGTCGCTCGAGGTCAGTTTGGTGAAAGCCATCCAGGAATTTGTTCCGGCTATTGAGATCAAGTTTTATAAGGTGCACGACCAGGAAGTGTTGCTGGTCGTGAAGGCGGATGAACATGGGCTGGAGTCTGGCGGTGGGTTAATTAAATCGTCGGATGGCATTCTGTCTTTGCAGAGTAGCGCAGAATTCATGGATTGCCTGGAAAAGCAGGCGATGGTGGCCTATGAAACCGGGGGGATGAACAGGTTGATCTATCCAATCATGCTCGAAGAGCATGCAGTGGGTATTTTGTCCCTGCTTTGCGCAAAGAACTGCGATTGCGACCAGAGGCTCATTGCCGGTTTGCTGCGGATTCACCAGAACCTCCTTTCCATCATCAACGAAAGCGAACACGACAAACTGACCGGCTTGCTCAACCGCAAGACGTTCGACGACAAAATCAGCAAAATCCTGCAAGACAATGCCACTCGGGAAGCTGAAGAAATCAAGCCGTCCGTTGAGCATCGGAGCGAGCAGAAAGAAAATACTTCCAACTGGCTGGCGCTGCTGGATATCGATCATTTCAAACGCATCAACGACACCTTCGGGCATTTGTACGGCGACGAAGTATTGCTGCTGTTTTCAAGGATCATGAAGAAGAATTTTCGCAGCAGGGATTTGCTGTTTCGTTATGGCGGCGAGGAATTCATCGTGGTTCTTCCTGCGGAAAGAATCGGCGGTGCGTGGGCCGCTCTGGAACGATTCAGGGAGGCGGTCGAATGTTTTCGATTCCCGCAGGTCGGCGAAGTGACGGTCAGCGTTGGTTTCGTCGATATGGGCAATCAGGTGATTCCCGCTACCCTGGTGGGTCACGCCGACCAGGCTTTGTATTTTGCCAAACAAAATGGCCGCAATCGGGTTTGTTTGTATGATTTCCTGATTATTACCGGCGAGCTTGGCAAGGAAGCTGCCGGCAGCGATGTCGAGCTTTTTTAGGTAAGTACAAGAGAGTGTTGCGATGATCGAAAAACTGGCCATTATCGGTGTCGGACTTATCGGCGGATCGTTTGCCATGGCTTTGCGCGAAGCCGGCATGGTGCGCGAAATTATCGGGGTCGGGCGCTCTGCCGCTAATTTGCAGGAAGCGCTGAAATGCGGGGCTATCGACCGGATTGCTCCCAATGCGGCGGTTGCCGTTCAGGATGCGGAATTGGTCATGCTGGCGGTTCCGGTTGGGCAGATGGCTGCCGTGATGCAGGAGATTGCGCCCCATCTTGCCGCGCATACGGTGGTGACCGATGCCGGCAGCACCAAGGGCGATGTAGTGGCGCTGGCGCGGCGACATCTGCCGCAACACCTGGCCGGTTTTGTGCCGGGCCACCCGATTGCGGGCGCGGAAAAAAGCGGTGTCGGCGCGGCGAATGCCGGCTTGTTTCGCAACCGTCAGGCGGTGTTAACGCCGTTGCCGGAAACCGCCGCAACGGCCACGAGCCTTGTGCGCGCTGCCTGGTTGGCCTGTGGCGCGCGGGTTGCCGAAATGGCGCCGGAAGAGCATGACCGAATCTTCGCCGCCGTTTCTCACCTGCCCCATTTGCTGGCTTTCGCGCTGGTGGATGAAATCGCTGCGCGCAGCAATGGCAAGGAATTATTCGGCTACGCCGCCGGTGGTTTTCGCGACTTTACCCGGATCGCCGGCAGCTCGCCCGAGATGTGGCGCGACATCTGTCTTGCCAACCGCGATGCGCTGCTTCAAGAACTCGATGCCTATCAGTCGCAACTCGTGCGCCTGCGCGCCCTGCTTGAACAGGCCGATGGGGCAGCAATGGAGCAGATTTTCAATCATGCCAGCCAGGCAAGAAATGACTGGGCTTCGCAAAAAAACGATTGAACCACAGAGACACAGAGGCACAGAGAAAATCACGAATTGGGATTCTTTGCACCTTAGCGCTTTTGCGGTAAAAGGTTCTTAAAATATGGATTACCTCGATCTTTCCCCTATTTCTCGTGTCAGCGGCACCGTCCTGTTGCCCGGCTCGAAAAGCATTTCCAACCGTACCCTGTTGCTGGCGGCGCTGGCCGAAGGCACTACCGAGGTCAAGGCGCTGCTTGCTTCGGACGACACCGGCCATATGCTGGAGGCGTTGAGCAAGCTCGGCGTTGGCTGGGCGCGACATGGCGATAGCCAGGACTATCGGGTGGAGGGCGTGGGCGGCGAGTTTCCGGTGAAGCAGGCCGACTTGTTTCTCGGCAATGCCGGCACCGCTTTTCGTCCACTCACTGCTGCGCTGGCGCTGTCTCATGGCGAATATCGACTTTCCGGCGTGCCGCGCATGCACGAGCGGCCCATCGGCGACCTGGTCGATGGCTTGCGCCAGCTCGGCGCGGACATCGCCTACCTCGGCAACGAAGGTTTCCCTCCGCTCGCCGTCAAGCCAGCGACAATTCGGGCATCGGCAGGGGTGAAGATACGCGGCAACGTTTCCAGCCAGTTCCTGACCGCGCTGTTGATGGCCGCCCCGCTGGCGCGGCAGGATGTGACCATCGAGGTGGTCGGCGAGCTGATTTCCAAACCCTACATCGAAATTACGCTGAACTTGATGAGGCGTTTCGGCGTCGAGGTCGAGCGTCAAGGCTGGCAGGCATTCATGATCCGTGCCGGTCAGGCATACCGCAGCCCCGGCACGATCCATGTCGAGGGCGATGCATCGAGCGCTTCCTATTTTCTCGCTGCCGGGGCAATCGGCCAAGGCCCGGTGCGGGTCCAGGGCGTGGGCAAGACCAGCATTCAGGGCGATGTCCGATTTGCCGAAGCGCTGGAACAGATGGGCGCACAAATTACGATGGACGACAACTGGATCGAGGCGCGCGCCCCGATCAACGGCAGGCTGAAGGCGGTCAACCTGGATTGCAACCATATCCCGGATGCCGCCATGACCCTGGCGGTGGCGGCGCTGTTCGCCGACGGCACGACCACCCTGCGCAATATCGCCAGTTGGCGGGTCAAGGAAACCGACCGCATCGCGGCGATGGCGGTAGAGTTGCGCAAGCTCGGCGCGACCGTGGAAGAGGGCACGGATTTTATTCGCGTGACGCCGCCCGCCAGGCTGGTTCCCGATGTCGCGATTGACACTTACGACGATCACCGCATGGCGATGTGTTTTTCGCTGGCGGCGCTGGGTGGCGTGCCGGTGCGTATCAACGACCCCAAGTGCGTCGCCAAGACTTTTCCGGATTATTTCGAGAAATTCGCCGCCATTGCGAGCCATGCCTGATGAAAAAGCAGTCGCGCTACGCGCACTGAAAACCATCCCCGGCGTCGGCAAAGCCATCGCCGAAGACCTGTGGTCGCTCGGCATCCGCCGCGTCCGCGACCTTGCCGGGCGCGACCCGCAGGCGCTTTACGACGAACTGCGCATCAACGCCGGCGGCGAACTCGACCGCTGCATGTTGTACGTGCTGCGCTGCGCGGTGTATTACGCCGGCAACGCCATGCACGACCCGGAAAAACTCAAGTGGTGGAACTGGAAAGATAAAAAATAGGCTGTGCAAGCGGTGCGTGGCAAACCGATACGCAACGCATTGCGGCGAAACCGGCGTGGTCTACGCTGCGCCCGCGTCATCTTTGCCGAAGGCGTCATCCCACCACACCTGGAAATCCGGCTGTTCGCGCACCCAATCCAAATCCCTGTCTTCGCGTAAATGTTCCGCGCTTGGCAGTGAGCCATGTCGGCGCGAAGTATTCAGCCATTCGATACATCCCCGCACATCATGATTCAAAGCGGCGATGCAGGCGAGGTTGTAAGCGCCAGCCCCGGGTTTGATCGCCTCGGCTTCCTGGCAGCGCAGCAAAGCCTGGTTCAGTAAAGATTTTGCT
This sequence comes from Betaproteobacteria bacterium, assembly GCA_021373185.1. Taxonomy (GTDB): domain Bacteria; phylum Pseudomonadota; class Gammaproteobacteria; order Burkholderiales; family Sulfuricellaceae; genus Sulfuricella. The sequence continues at coordinate 76,961 of JAJFTF010000005.1, forward strand.
GCTTCGGGATCGGTTGCTTGCAGCGCATGATATTCGTGAATTAGCGCAATGCCCCAGTTGTTGGCCGCATCGTGAAAGTCTCGCTTGATCTCCAGTACCTGGCGGTAGCGTTCTCCGGCGGCCTGCCACAGGCTACGCGCGGTGGGCGGGTCGGAGGGCGCCAGCGCCTCGGCTTCGTCATCCAGCGCAATGCCCCAGTTGTAGGCCGCTTCGTGAAAGTCTCGCTTGAT